>NZ_QJJM01000053.1 GCF_003201955.1 Blastomonas natatoria | reverse complement strand
TGGGCAAGGCGCTCAGTGTATTTGATCGAGACATACTGGCTTCCGCGATCGCTGTGATGGATCAGTCCGCCCCGATGAACTGGCCGCCGGTCGTGCAAGGCCTGCTCCAAGGCATCGAGCACAAAGCTGGCATGCGCAGTCCTGCTGACCCGCCAGCCCACGATATAGCGAGCGTAGACGTCAATCACGAACGCGACATAAACGAACCCGGCCCAGGTCGAGACATAGGTGAAGTCCGAGACCCACAGCCGGTTGGGTGCCGGTGCGTGGAACTGGCGGTTGACGTGATCCAGCGGGCAAGGTGCCGCCTTGTCACTGGTCGTGGTGCGCACCGGCTTGCCACGGATCACCCCTGCCAAGCCCAGATCACGCATCAGCCGCTCCACCGTACAGCGGGCAATGCAGTGCCCTTCACGCTGCATCTGCCGCCAGACTTTGCGCACGCCGTAAACCGCGAAGTTCTCGGCGAACACCCTGGCGACCTCTGGCTTGAAGGCAAGGTCACGCTTTGCCCGCGCCGACAGGCGCGATGGATCCTGTCGCTGCGCGACGTGCTTATGGTATGTGGAAGGGGCGATCGGCAAAACATTGCAGATCGGCTCGACCCCATGAAACCCGCGGTTATCATCGATAAACGCGATCATCGCTTGAACGGGCGGTCGAGCTCCGCCTGCGCAAAATATGCTGATGCCTTGCGCAGGATCTCGTTGGCCTGGCGAAGCTCGCGGTTCTCACGTTCCAGCGCCTTGAGCCGGTCGGCCAGTTCGGTCGGCACACCGGCCCGCTTGCCGCTATCGACCTCGGCCTTCTTCACCCACTCCAGCAAAGTGTGCGCTGAACAGCCTATCTTCTCGGCAATAGATGTGACCGCTGCCCAGCGGGACGGATGATCAGCTTCGTGATCCAGCACCATGCGCACCGCACGGGCACGAACCTCGGGTGAAAACTTGTTCGTTGTCTTGCTCATAAGGGCTCCACCTTCTCAGGAGTTGGAGCCTCCGACAATCCCGGGGCGGTTCAT
>NZ_QJJM01000052.1 GCF_003201955.1 Blastomonas natatoria | reverse complement strand
GGCAACCGCCTGGCTGTTCATCGCCTCAATCCAGCTCCTCGCACGCCGCATCGCAAGAGCCTGAAATCCAACGCGATAGTTTTGAATCAGACTCTAACTTGGCGAGGGCCTCCAAAGATGAATTGAAGAGAGCGTCGCTAAGCTTGGCCCTCCTTCAGGACTGCATTGTCCAGTGACATTTCTTACCCCATCATTGATGTCAGGTGCTGATTGGTGGCGTTTTGAAAGAGCAGTCGCCAGGGCAATCTCTCATTGTGGATGGTCTGATGTTCAGCTTGTGGGGGGAGCCGGGGACCAGGGCGCTGACCTGCTTGCAACCAGGAGTGATCCCACAGGGGAAGTTCGCCCCTGGATTATTCAAGTGAAGGCCGTGACAGGCGGTGGATATGTCGGTGTTGAGGCAATCAAAGAGGCTGTGAATGCTATGTCATTCTACGGCGCAAAATCAGCTGCAGTCGCAACTAATGGAGATTTCACGAAATCAGCCCTACGGCGTCGGGACGAACTGGCGAAAAATGGCTTTGACATTAAGCTCTGGAACGGCACATTTCTATCCACCTTGCTTTCCAAATGGCCCGAGCTCCATTGGCAAAGGCGCGAGCTTCGACCCTATCAACAGCGCATCGTGCAAGCACTTATAAAGAGCTATCACAACGGCGATGCTCGTGGCCAATTCATCATGGCCACGGGTCTCGGAAAGACTGTTGTGGCTGCTGAATTCACTAGGGCGATGTTCGATCAAGGGGCGAAGAATGCGCTGGTTTTGTGCCATAGCCAGGACTTGGCTCTTCAACTTGAGCAGGCTTTCTGGCCGCATCTCAAATCAAATGAAACCACCTCCGTATTCTTTGACGGAAAACCTCCATCGCAAAAAGATGGCGTTACGTTTGGCTTGTATCAAACCCTACTTGGTTACCTACCGTCGATCGAGCCTTCGTTTTTCGATATCGTGATAGTTGATGAGGCTCATCACGCACTCGCTCAAGGGTTTCAGTCGTGTGTGAATCAATTGAAGCCGAAGTACCTGCTTGGAATGACGGCGACTCCCTGGCGTGGCGACGGGGATTCGATCGATCGATTGTTTGGCCCACCACTCGAGACCGTCTCCTTAGTCGAAGGCATGGCACTCGGTTTTCTGACCGTGACGTGGCCCCCAGCTTTCCTCCAGCGGGGATTAGAGCCGGGCGGTTATTTCGCGCATCAGCGCGGTTGAAGCAATGGGCTGCGTAGCGGAGCC
>NZ_QJJM01000051.1 GCF_003201955.1 Blastomonas natatoria | reverse complement strand
CGATGCCTTCACCTCAGGCGGCCAATCCCTGCGCCTGCCAGCGCCGGTGAACACCTCAAACCGCTGAGCCCCCCTACTCACAGGATCGTCACTAGGGATTATCATAGGAGCAGCGCCTCAATCATTGCAGGGGCGCGCAAAGTCGATGCTGTCAGCGATCAGCGCAAGGTGGGGTCAGCGCCCCGCTTACGCTAAAGCATCGAGCCAGGACGGATGCGCTGCTCCAGTCCATATTCAGGTTGCACGGTGCCAGTATCAAGCTCCTGAATGGGCGAGGATCGCTCGCGGCTGAAGTCGCGAACCAACTCAGGCTTTTGAGCACCAACGGCGTGACGATCCGCGTCGATTTGGATCCCCTGGTCAGGATGGGAGAAGATCTGCGCTCTCATATCTTGGATTTGGATCGAAAGATGCGCACAATGGCCGCCAGCATCCCGGTCTGCGCCAGATTTCAGACGATTCCTGGCGTTGGGACAATCACAGCGCTGTCATTTTACAGCGCCGTCGGAGACCCGTACCGCTTTAGAAGCAATCGAGATGTCGGGCCTTATCTCGGCCTAACGCCCAATCTGTATCAATCCGGCGCCACCGCGCGCCGCGGCCGGATCAGCCGTTACGGGAACAAGCGGTCGCGTCCGTCAATGTGGTGTAGAATTGGGTGTGGCCAGCGGGCTGCATTTTCAGGCGGCCTTGGGTGTAATCTGTAGCGGCTGTGCCTCCTCGATCATTGGTGTAGCAAGGGCGGCCATGCCCTCGATCTGCATGTAGCGGTGCTGGAGCTGGTATTCGTCATTCTGCTCCAGCAGGACGGCGCCGACGAGGCGGATGATGCTATCCTCGTTCGGGAAGATGCCGACGACATCGGCGCGGCGCTTCACTTCCTTGTTCAGGCGTTCCAGTGGATTGGTGGAATGTAATTTGACGCGGTGCTGCTCGGGGAAGGTCATGTAGGCCAGCACGTCGTGCTCGGCATCGTCCATGCAGGCGCCGAGCTTTGGCCAGCGGGTACGCAACTGGTCGGCGACCTGGCGCCAGACCTGTGTCGCGGCGGCATGGTCGGGCTGGAGGAAGACCTGGCGGATGGCAGCGGCGACGACGGTGTTCTGGCCCTTGGGCACGTAGGCCAGGGCATTGCGCATGAAGTGGACGCGGCACCGCTGCCAGGTGGCGCTGAGCAGTAACCCTGCGGTGAGGGCCGCCTTGCGCTGATTTGCTGACGTGCCGAGAAGGCACCGGTGCAAGCGCTGGTGCTTGCACCGGTGTTAGAGACGG
>NZ_QJJM01000050.1 GCF_003201955.1 Blastomonas natatoria | reverse complement strand
AGAGGTGGCCGGGTTAGTCTGAACAGCGATTGGCAACAGATAAGTGGATCGTCTGCCGGTTGCTTCTTCGATTTTCCGATATGGGGCGTCGCGCAGGGAGGGCGTAGCCCGACCGGAGTGACGGCCCATATCGGCGGCCAAATTCATGCTGCCACCATCAGCGGCAGGTTGTCAAAGTACGTTTGATCTGGCGTCTTGGCGGCCAGGCTCGAGTGCGGCCTGCGGCTGTTGTAGAAGTTGAGATATCGGCCAATCGAGCCGCGTGCCTCGCTGACAGCGCCATAGGCGTGCAGATAGACTTCCTCGTATTTGACCGAGCGCCACAGCCGCTCGACGATGACATTGTCGCGCCAAGCGCCTCTGCCGTCCATGCTGATCGCGATTTCCTCGCGCAGCAGCACGCCAGTGAACGCTTGCGACGTGAACTGACTGCCCTGATCGGTATTGAAAATCTCTGGCTTGCCGTAGCGCGTCAGCGCTTCCTCCAGTGCCTCGACGCAGAAGTCGGCCTCCATCGTGATCGACAACCGATGGGAGAGCACCTTGCGGCTGAACCAGTCGACGATCGCCACGAGATAGACGAAGCCCTTCGCCATCGGGATGTAGCTGATGTCGGTTGCCCAGACCTGATTGGGCCGCACGATCGGCAGCTTGCGCAGCAAATAGGGGTAGATCTTGTGCCCCGATGCCGGCTTCGACGTGTTCGGACGACGATAGATCGCCTCGATCGCCATTCGCTTCATCAGCGTCGCGACATGCTGGCGACCGATCTCGATGCCCTCCTGCCGTAACAGGTCGCGCAGCATCCGGCTGCCCGCGAACGGGAGTTCCAGATGCAGCTCGTCCATGCGACGCATGATCTTCAAATCGGCCTCGGGAAACGGCCTGGGCAGGTAGTAGACGCTGCCGCGGCTGACCCCCAGTTCGCGTGCCTGCCGCGTCAGCGGCAACGTGTGCGAACGGTCGATCATCGTTTTGCGCTCGGCAACAGACCGGCCTTCCCGAGCGCGCCGGCCAAAAAATCGTTCACGAGAGTCAGCTCGCCGATCTTGGCATGCAACGTCTTCACGTCGACCGCCGGCTCCGCCGCTTCGGCGGTGTTGTCTGCGCCGAAAACTCCAGCTGCACCCTCCTGCAGCTGCGTCCGCCAAGTCGTGATCTGGTTCGGGTGAACGTCGTAAAGCTGCGCCAACTCGGCCAGCGTCTTCTCGCCCCTCACGGCAGCCAATGCCACCTTCGCCTTGAATGCCGGACTGTGGTTACGGCGCGGTCGTCT
>NZ_QJJM01000049.1 GCF_003201955.1 Blastomonas natatoria | reverse complement strand
ACGATCCCATGTCGCGCCTCAAGCTCGCTAATTAGCCGATGTTCGCATTATGTCTGCCAAATCGTTGTCTGGCGCACAAACCTTGAGGTGACGCCTTTCATCCTTCAAAAACCTCTTGCCTTTTACTCGCTTAATGAAAGAGGGTTGTGAAAGGCGGAAGGCGGCAGAAACCCGTCACTCCTGTTTCTGCCTCCGGATACGGCCGTTTGTGAAAGAAGCAGGATGACACCCGAACCCTATCTGATCGGCTATGCCCGCGTATCGAAGGGCGACGACCAGTCGAACGCTGCCCAACGCCGCGCCCTCGGTGTAGCCGGCTGCAGCCGCGTGTTCGAGGAAACTGCCAGCGGCGGACGATGGGATCGACCAAAGCTCCTGGAGATGATTGGCCAGTTGCGCGCCGGCGACGTGGTGGTCGTCTGGAAGCTCGACCGGTTGTCGCGCAGTCTGAAGGACATGCTGCACATCATGGAGCGGATTGAACTGGCGGGCGCAGGCTTCCGCTCGCTGACCGAAGCGATCGACACCACCACGGCCGCGGGGCGCATGATGATGCAGATGGTCGGCAGCTTTGCCGAGTTCGAACGCGCGATGATCCGCGAGCGAACCAGCGCTGGCCTCGCCCAGGCCCGCGCAGAGGGGAGGATCGGCGGGCGTCGGCGCAAACTCGCTGAGAAGCAACGACGTGAGATTGCCGAGTCCGTGGTCTCCGGTCGTAAATCAGGCGCTGAAATGGCCCGTCTTTACGGCGTCAGCGAACCGACCGTTTCACGCATCGTTGCCGATTTCCGCCAAAATGCGGCCAATCCACCCCTACCGTGAATCGGTGTCCGAATAATGCACAGGGGCCGTATAGGGCTCCACGTCATAGCGGAACCGGTCCCACCGCAGCCCGCCTTCGATGGTAAGGCCATCAATCGGCTTCCAGCGCGCTTGCGCAAATCCGCCGAGACTGTCGAGATCAAAGCGCGGGGTCTGCACGGTCTCGACGGCGCCATCGAACAAACCCTGCGACTCCAGCACCGCAACGCTCGAAATCAGCAGCGGACGCGCATTGAACTGGGTGCTCCAGTCCCCGCCCAGCGTAACCTCGAAGCGATCGGACACCGGTATCGCCAGATCGAACCGCGCGCCCTGTTCATCGCTGTCGAGGTTGGTCTGGAACAGGCGTGGGAATGTCGGTGGCAACGGCAAGCCGCGAATGTCCGAGCCCACCTGCACGAACTCGCTGTCGCGGTTGTCCGTCGTCAGAACATTCGGCACAGATCGCGGCTTAGATTAGCGGAGTGCGGACCTCGTCTGGGGGTGGATGTTAGGCGGCGAGCTTGCGGTG
>NZ_QJJM01000048.1 GCF_003201955.1 Blastomonas natatoria | reverse complement strand
GTTAGCGTCCGCGCTCGTGGTGTAATTTCTGGTGTAGATTGAGGTGATCGCGCGGGGTGGGGCATGCCCCACCCCGCGCGATTTCGATCTCGGTGGCCACCGGGCTCATTGGTAAGGTGGAGTTTCCAAGCTTCACACCAACCAAGGAGTTGATCCCGATGACCGAAGACAGACTACCGCTTGCCGAGCTTTTGGCGAAGAGCGGAGATGGAGATTTTCTGCGCACCATTGCCGAAAGCGTATTGCAGATCATCATGGAGGCCGACGTCGAGGGCCTGATCGGTGCCGCCCGGCATGAGCGCTCCGGCGATCGCACGACCTGGCGCAACGGCTACCGCGACCGCAGCCTCGACACGCGGCTCGGCACGCTCAACCTGAAGATCCCCAAGCTGCGGACGGGCGCATACTTCCCGGGCTTCCTGGAGCCGCGGAAGACGGTGGAGAAGGCCTTGGTCGCCGTGATCCAGGAGGCGTGGATCGCCGGGGTCAGCACCCGGCGGGTCGATGATCTGGTGCAGGCCATGGGCATGACCGGCATCTCCAAATCCTCGGTCTCGAAGCTGTGCAAAGATATCGACGAGCGCGTCCATGCCTTCCTCAAGCGCCCGCTAGCAGGCGACTGGCCCTACCTCTGGCTCGATGCCACATACCTGAAGGTGCGCCAGGGCGGCCGGATCGTCAGCGTCGCCGCGATAATCGCCGTTGCCGTCAACACCGAGGGCAAGCGCGAGATCGTCGGCCTGCACATCGGCCCATCGGAGGCCGAGGTGTTCTGGTCCGACTTCCTCAAGGACCTCGCCCGCCGCGGGCTGACGGGGGTCAGGCTGGTCATCTCGGATGCCCACGAAGGCCTCAAGGCGGCAATCACCCGCGTCCTCAGCGCCACCTGGCAGCGCTGCCGCGTCCACTTCATGCGCAATGCGCTGGCATACGTCCCCAAGGGCCAGAACACGGTCGTTGCCGCCGCCATCCGCCAGGTCTTCCTCCAGCCCGATCATGCCGCCGCGACACAGGTCTGGCGGCAGGTTGCCGACCAGTTGCGCGCCCGCTGGCCGAAGCTGGGCACCTGCATGGATGAAGCCGAGCATGACGTGCTGGCCTACATGACCTTCCCCGAACAGCACCGGGTCAAGCTCCACAGCACCAATCCGCTGGAGCGCCTGAACAAAGAAGTGAAGCGCCGCGCCGATGTCGTCGGCATCTTCCCCAACGAGGACAGCATCATCCGTCTCGTCGGCGCCGTCCTGCTCGAGCAAAACGACGAATACCAGCTCCAGCACCGCTACATGCAGATCGAGGGCATGGCAGCGCTCGCCACACCAACCATCGAGGAGGCTCAGCCGCTACAGATTACACCAAAGGCCGCCTGAAAATGCAGCCCGCTGGCCACAACCGAATTTACACCACGTTGACGGACACGACC
>NZ_QJJM01000047.1 GCF_003201955.1 Blastomonas natatoria | reverse complement strand
TGTCCGTCGTCAGAACATTCGGCACAGATCGCGGCTTAGATTAGCGGAGTGCGGACCTCGTCTGGGGGTGGATGTTAGGCGGCGAGCTTGCGGTGTTGCAAGCGCCGATGCTCGATGGTCTGTCGCTTGATCCTTTCACGCTGTTGGATGATGGCTGGTGCCCTGCCGAAGTAGGCATCGGCGGGCGTCACGTTGTTCAGGCTCTCGTGGTAACGCTGGTGGTTGTAGTGCTCGACGAAGGCCTCGATCTGGGCTTCGAGATCGCCAGGCAGGAAGTAGTTTTCCAGCAGGATGCGGTTCTTCAGGGTCTGGTGCCAGCGCTCGATCTTGCCCTGGGTTTGGGGATGGCACGGTGCGCCGCGCACATGGCTCATCTTCCGGGCCTCGATATATTCGGCCAGTTCGCCCGCGATGTAGCTGGGGCCGTTATCGCTGAGCAGCCTGGGCTTGTGTAGCACCGTGGCGCTGTCGCAGCCGGAGGCCGCCAGGGCGAGGTCCAGCGTGTCGGTCACGTCCTCGGCCCGCATGTTGGTGCACAGCTTCCAGGCGATGATGTAGCGAGAGAAGTCGTCGAGCACGGTCGACAGGTACATCCAGCCCCATCCGATGATCTTGAAGTAGGTGAAGTCGGTTTGCCACATCTCGTTGGGACGGGTGGTCTTGGTATGGAACTCGTTCGCCGCCTTGATCACCACATAGGCCGGGCTGGTGATCAGATCATGAGCCTTCAACAGGCGGTAAACCGTGGATTCCGACACGAAGTAGCGCTTCTCGTTGGTGAACCGCACCGCCAGTTCGCGGGGGCTCAGATCGGTCTCTTCCAGCGCCAGTTCGACGATCTGGTCCTGGATGTCGCCGCCGATGCGGTTCCACACTCGGCTCGGCGCCGATGGCCGATCCTCCAGCGCCTCCGGCCCGCCTTCAAGGTAGCGATCATACCAGCGGTAGAACGTCCGGCGGGCGATGCCGAGCTGGTCCAGCGTGCGTTTGGCAGGCAGGTGCGACTGCTCGACGATCCTGATGATCTCAAGCTTCTCGGATGCGGGATACCTCATTCGTCGTCGCCCCCATCCGCGATCATGCTTTTTTTCAGCAGACGGTTTTCGAGCGTCAGGTCCGCCACGCATTCCTTCAAGGCGCGGGCCTCGCGGCGCAGGTCCTGCACCTCGCCGGTGGTCGCGGATCGAGCGGTGTCGCCGGCCAGGCGCCGCTTGCCCGCTTCCATGAACTCCTTCGACCAGGTGTAGTACAGGCTCTGGGCGATGCCTTCCTTGCGGCACAGCTCCGCAATGCTGTCCTCGCCGCGCAGCCCATCGAGCACGATGCGGATCTTGTCCTCGGCCGAGAAATGGCGACGCGTCTGCCGCCGAATATCCTTCACAACACGCTCAGCAGGGGCCTTTGCCGGCGATTTTTTCAAGGAGGGTTGGGGCTTCATCTTCGTTCCTTCGTCACTACGACGAAGCCCCAACCCTCCTTAAATCACAACCTCAAATCTGTGCCATTGGCGCTGACGGCGGACA
>NZ_QJJM01000046.1 GCF_003201955.1 Blastomonas natatoria | reverse complement strand
GTAAGCCTGCGGTGAGTACCGCGGTTCAGGCAGCCTGACGCTGGATTTGAGCGGGTCGCCAGTTCCAGGGGAGCAGGTCGGCGAGCTGGCTTTGCGGGATTTCGGCGATGCGACCAAGCACATCAGCCAGCCAAGCTTGAGGATCGACATCGTTGAGCTTTGCGGTGGCGATCAGGCTGAGCATGAACGCGGTGCGCTGACCGCCACGATCAGAGCCGGCAAACAGCCATGACTTTCTGCCCAGGGCGATACCTCTGAGCGCCCGTTCTGCTGCATTGTTCGACAAGCAGATGCGGCCATCGTCGAGGAAGGCGGTAAAGGCAGGCCATGCCTTGAGCATGTAGTCGATGGGCTCGGCGACGGGGCTGCTCTTTGAGAGCTTCGACCGGTTGTCGCGGAGCCATGCTTCAAGATCGGCGACCGGTTTAGCGCTGTGTTCCTGCCGGGCGGCGAGCCGCTCGTCGGCCGATCGGCCATTGATCGCGCGCTCGATATCAAAGATCGCATCGATCCTGTGGACCGCCTCGACGGCGATCGGCGAGATGACGGGCGCCTTCTTGCGGCGCTTCTTGAGCTGCGTGTCGAGATCCGCGAGCTCGAAGAAATAGCGACGCGCATGGCTCCAGCACAGCGCGCGTGTCAGCGGTGCCGGAATCCGATCGGCGCGAAATAGCGCGTTGTATCCGGCATAGGCGTCAGCCTGAAGAATACCTGTCCAGCTGCGCAGATGGCTGACGGGATGTTCGCCGCGCCTGTCGCGGGAATAATGGAAGATCGCCGCAGGTGGAGCTGGACCGCCAAAAGGCTGATCGTCACGGACATAAGTCCAGATCCGGCCTGTATCGGTCTTCGTCTTCGCCAGGACCGGGACTGTCGTGTCATCGCCATGCAGTCGCTCGGCGGCCAGGACATGCGCTTCGATGAGGCGGTAGAGCGGCATCAGCGCCGCGGTGCAGGCTCCAACCTGATCGGCCAGGGTGGAAAGGCTGAGCTCGACACCTTCGCGGGCATAGCGATCGCGCTGGCGGTTGAGTGGTTGGTGCGCTCCGAACTTCTCGAACAACAGCATCGCCAGGAAGCTGGGGCCGAACAGTCCGCGGGGCGTGACATGGAAAGGTGCCGGGGGCTGGGTGATCTTCTCGCAATCCCGGCAAGAGAACTTCTCCCTGACGGTCTGGACCACCTTCCACTGGCGGGGGATGACCTCGAGCGTCTCGGTGATATCCTCACCCAGCTTGCACAGACGATCGGAACCACAGCACGGGCAGGCCTCTGGCGCGGAGATGACGACGCGTTCGCGAGGCAGATGATCGGGCAATGGCTTGCGTGCGGGCCGCTTGCGTTCGAACGGTGCGACGTTGGTTGAGGCGGCAGCCAGGGCTGCAAAGACCTCGTCCTCGCTGGCTGCGGCCTCGCACTCCTCGAAAGCCAGCTCCATCTGGTCGATCAGCTGGCGGGAGCGTTCCGAGCGTTGTCCATAAAGGGCCCGGCGCATCTTCTCGTTCTGCAGCTCGAGAAGGGCATTGCGAGCTTCCAGATCGGCGTTGATCGCCTTGATGCGGGCCACTTCTGCGGCGACTTCGCGGGCGGCGGCAAGCTGCTCGCGAAGGCTCTGGATCTCTGCAAGGCTTGCATCCACCATGGCCAAAACCATAGCATAAAACCCCCGGAATCCCTAGCTTTTTAGGCCATCGACAGCCACTTATCCGGCGATTGTAGGGCGCCATGTTGCCTGCGGATTACGCCAGTCGATGCCCTCGAGCATGCAGGCAAGTTGCGATGCGGAAATGGCAACAACCCCGTGAGTTGCCGATGGCCAGATGAACCGGCCTCGCTCAAGTCGCTTGGCATATAGCGACATGCCGACGCCATCGTGCCAGATCACCTTGCACAGGTCGCCGCGCCGTCCGCGGAATATATACAGATCGCCGACAAACGGGTCGCGACCGAAGCTCTGCTGAACCTGCAGGGCAAGGCTGCGCATGCCGCGCCGCATATCGGTATGTCCTGTCGCAATCCAGATCCGGACACCGGAAGGAACTGGGATCACGGCTTCACCGATCGCAGGACCGCCGCAGCCAGACCTGGAGATGCGCCTGCCGGGATCCGCACGATCGCACGCTCAAACTCCACGATGATCGCAGTCCCCGCAACAGCAACAGGCGCAGGATCAGGATCGGGCTGCACCTGGACCTGCGCAAAGCCGTGGCCTGCCTGCTCGAGCTGCCGCCGCCAGCGATAGATCTGACCAGGTCGAACATCGGCCAGACGGGAAATCTCCGCAACGTTCGCCCCGGGCGC
>NZ_QJJM01000045.1 GCF_003201955.1 Blastomonas natatoria | reverse complement strand
CTAGTGACGATCCTGTGAGTAGGGGGGCTCAGCGGTTTGAGGTGTTCACCGGCGCTGGCAGGCGCAGGGATTGGCCGCCTGAGGTGAAGGCATCGATTGTCGCGGAGTGCTGGCCTGGAGGGGAGCCGGTCAGCGCTGTCGCCCGGCGCCATGCACTGGATCCTTCGCAGATTTATGGCTGGCGCAAGGAGTTGATAAGGCAGTTCAAGGAACAGGGACTGGACGTTTCCGCATTGGAGACAGAAGGGCCTGCCTTTGTGCCAGCGTTGATCACGCCTGACCCTGTTCCAGAGGCTGGGCCTTCACGCCGCAGCCCACGCCGTCGACGCCGCGCTGCATCTGCCGTGGTCGAGCTTGAGATTGATGGCGTCGCTGTAAAGATAGCTCGCGGTGCCGATGCTGGTGTCATCGCAGCGGTCATTGACGCGCTCAGGACGCGTGCGTGATCGGCCCTGGCCCTGGCACGCGGGTGATGGTGGCAACGCGGCCCGTGGATTTCCGCAAAGGTCCTGACGCACTGGCCGCATTGGTCAGCGCCGAGTATGGCGGCGATCCGTATTCCGGGGTGATCTATGTCTTCCGGGCAAAGCGCGCTGACCGGATCAAGCTGGTCTGGTGGGATGGCACGGGCCTGTGCCTGATGGCCAAGAGGCTGGAGTCCGGCGGCTTCAAGTGGCCTGGTATCCAGGACGGTGTGATGCGCGTTACGGCAGCCCAACTCGGCGCTTTGCTGGAGGGTCTCGACTGGCGCCGGGTGCATGGCGGACGCCGCCCGATAGCGCCGCAGATTGCCGGTTGACTGGGCTTTCATCTGCTGATTCACTGCCATCATGCTGATGGAAGCGGACCTGCCGGAAGACATCGAAGCGCTACGTGCGCTGGCGCTCGATCAGTCCCGCAAGCTTGCCGACGTGACGGTTGCCAAGGGCGAAGCTGACGCAGAGATCGAGCGGCTGCAGTCGATCATCGATGCGTTCATGCGACACCGTTTCGGCCGCAAGTCCGAACAGCTCGATCCCGACCAGCTCCAGCTGGGCCTTGAGGATATCGAGACGGCACTTGGCGCAGCCCGTGCGGCGCGTGAGGCTGGAACGGCTCAGCCCAAGGGCGATCGTCCCCGCAAGACCAACCGCGGTTCGCTGCCTGCGCACCTCGAGCGGATCGAGCAGATCGTCGATATCGACGATAAGGCCTGCCCGTGCTGTGGCGGCGGGCTGCACCAGATTGGCGAGGATGTTGCTGAACGCCTCGATGTCGTGCCGACCACGTTCCGGGTCCTGGTCACCCGTCGGCCTCGCTACGGCTGCCGCTCCTGCGAGAGCGCGGTCGTCCAAGCCCCGGCACCAGCCCGTATTGTCGAAGGCGGCATCCCTACCGAAGCCCTGATCGCTCAGGTGCTGGTCGCCAAGTATGCCGATCACCTGCCGCTTTACCGGCAGGCGCAGATCTATGCCCGCCAGGGTATCCAGCTGGATCGCTCTACCCTTGCAGACTGGGTCGGGCGGGCAGCCTGGTATCTTCGCCCACTGCGTGACCATATCCTGGAACGACTGCGACGATCCGAACGGTTGTTCGCCGACGAGACGACAGCCCCGGTTCTCGATCCAGGACGTGGGCGGACCAAGACCGGCCAGCTATGGGCGTATGCCCGCGACGACCGACCATGGGGCGGTATCGATCCGCCGATGATGGCCTATGTCTATGCAGCCGACCGCAAGAGCGAACGCGCCGAAGCGCACCTAGGTGACTTTGCAGGCATACTGCAAGTTGACGGCTATGGCGGATATACCGCGCTCGCCAAGCGGCAGCAGCAGATCACCCTTGCGTTCTGCTGGTCACACGTCCGGCGCAAGTTCTTCGATCTCGCCGACAAGTCGCCGGTTGCCACTGAGGTGCTGCAGCGGATCGCCGGTCTCTATGCCATCGAGAGCGAGGTTCGCGGCACCGATGCCGACCATCGTCGCGCCGCCCGCAACGAGCACGCCCGCGTCATTGTCGAGGACCTCCGCAACTATCTGGAAGCCCGGGTCCGCCAGGTCAGCGCCAAGAGCAAGCTGGCCGAAGCGATACGCTACGCGCTCAGCCGCTGGGACGGGCTGACCGTCTTCCTTGATGATGGCCGGGTCGAGCTCGACACCAACACCGTCGAGCGATCGATCAGACCTCTGGCCCTCAACCGCAAGAATGCCCTGTTCGTGGGCTCCGACGAGGGTGGCGACAACTGGGCGGTCATCGCTACGCTGATCGAGAACTGCAAGATCGCCGGCATCAACCCGCACATCTGGCTGACCGAGACGCTCGCCAAGCTTGCCGATGGTCATCCCGCAAACAGCGTCGGCGACCTCATGCCTTGGATCGACGTGGGCTGAAAACACCGCTTAC
>NZ_QJJM01000044.1 GCF_003201955.1 Blastomonas natatoria | reverse complement strand
GGCAACCGCCTGGCTGTTCATCGCCTCAATCCAGCTCCTCGCACGCCGCATCGCAAGAGCCTGAAATCCAACGCGATAGTTTTGAATCAGACTCTAAGATAACCGCTGGCGGAGATTTATAGCGGTCCGGCAGTCTGATAAGAATGCGCTCATGAATTGCACGAGAAGGGAAGCGGTCATTCCAAATGCAAGACGGCAATCCTTTTGGATTTAAGGATCACCGGCCCTTTACGGGTTTCTCGGACGAACTCGTCTACGGCCTGGCGCAAGACGGGCGGACAGTTCACGTGTCCGATGTACCGAGTGGGCTACGTTGTGATTGCCGTTGCCCTGCATGTGATCGTCCTCTCGTCGCCAAAAAGGGATCGAAACAGCTCCACCATTTCGCGCACTATAGTAAAACCGTCTCTTGCAGCTACGCTGCAGAGACCAATGCGCATTTTTGGGCGAAAGAAGTTCTCGAGCGGGAGAGGCGACTGACAATTCCGCCGATCATCGCAGAACACGATGGACAGACTGAGATTGTCAGCCCTGCTAAAGTGTACACGTTCGCACACGCCAAGTTAGAAAAGCGACTAGGTAGCATAGTTCCGGACGTGGTCCTCGTCACGGCAAGCGGAACACAACTCATCGTGGAAGTTCATGTAACTCATGCATGCGATGACGCGAAAATCGCCAAGCTTCAGAATGATGGTCTGTCCGCCGTTGAGATAGACTTGCGGCGCTTTCGGACCTCTGCGGATCAGGTGGCGGTTGAGAATGCTTTGCTAACCACCGCACCTCGCAGCTGGCTTAGCAACGCCAAGCAGGCCAAATTCAATGACCGCTTGCGCGATCGCCTGGCTGCGGACGCTGCACGAAAGTTGAAGGAAGCCGAGGAACGCGCACTCCGAATTGCTGAGGCAGAAGCCCGGAAAGTACGCCGCGAGCAGGAGGAGACAAAGCGCGAGACACAAAAGCTTCTTCGCGCATTCAGGACTTACAAAGGTGATGTGAACCAAATTCCCGGCGCAGTCGTCGCATTTGCAGAAACATTTGACGATTTGCCATTGTCGCAGCCGCGTACCGTCGGGTTCGCTGTTCATCCGCTGGTTTGGCAGACCGAGCTTGCCAGAGAATTCCTGACCCTTCCTAACGCACTCGACTACCAGTGGTCCGACAAAATCTCGGTCCAGTTGGGGCTACGTGCAATCAACCGACATCTCATTCCTGCCTTCCGCGGTCGAATAACGCCGGCGGTGAGAGAAAGGCTGCGTCAGGAATGGCCGCATCACCGTGTGCCGAGCGAAGCGGTCGCGCTTTTCCTAGACGATCTCGTGAACGCGGGCTTTTTGAGGTCTGTAAAAGAAGGCGAATACAGCGTCACTGATGAATATGCTGACTGTCTCTCCGAACGTGAGCGGCAGCGGAGAGAATTTGAACTGCGATCCGAGGATCTGCGCAGCCGCGTCAGCGCCGTCCTTTTGCGCCTCCCTGCTTCGGAGCGCAGCGAATTCGATCTCGATCGGTGGTTCGGTGTTCCCCTTATGGAACAAGGCGGCGATCCCACGACTTTGTGCCGCCTCGGAGGCGAGGGCTATCGCGGCCTTGATCGTGCTTTAAAGCGCGTTGAACTTCTGAGCGAGGGCGGGCCTATCACAGGGGAACTGCTTGGGCTTCCGCTCGAAGGAGAGATAGCAAGGGCGCAAGAGCGCGAACGAGACAAGCTTTTGCGCGCAGCGGCACAGAGGCGATCTAGCCTTGCCGAAGCGGCGCAGCGAGAGTTGAGCGAAGAAGCAAATGCCTGGCTCTCCGGTCCGTCGGAGGACGACTATGAGTTGAGTCGCATCGATCAGGCGGGGCTCGATGATCTGTCCTACCAGAGGGCGAGAGGTGTGCTTGCCTCTGCGGCAGCTGCGAGGCAGGTTGCCATACAGGCGGAGAAAGAGGCGTTACTGCGACGGTCTGAATTAAAGGAAGCTGCAGCAAAGGTGTATGACCCAGACCGCGCAGATCTGTTTGTTCGGGCTTTCAATCCGCGACTTGGAAAGTCGCCGATTGACCACTGCGTCGACTACCGCACTCTGCAGGAATGCCTTGCCCTACTGCCTCCCGCAAAGCGTTCCTCGCGGCGATGATCGGGCGCCGGTGAGTGACATCCTCCCCTGGGTATCACAGCGCCATTGTCTTCGTGTAGCGATGGGGATTGCGTAGCCGAACTGGTGTTTTGTTCGGCCTAAGGCACTTGATCGTGGATCTTCGGATCAACGACAAATCCATGCCGCCCGGCTGAGTATTGATCGACCGGCACAAGAAAGCGGCGCGCGTCCCGGCAGGTCCGATTACCACCGATGGTGGCAACAGCTTCGACCATACTGGGATGATCGGAAGATCGAACGGCAGAGATGACCACCCAGTCCTTAGCGTGCCGGCGCACAAAATGCGTAAGCGGGGCGCTGACCCCACCTTGCGCTGATCGCTGACAGCATCGACTTTGCGCGCCCCTGCAATGATTGAGGCGCTGCTCCTATGATAATCCCTAGTGACGATCCTGTGAGTAGGGGGGCTCAGCGGTTTGAGGTGTTCACCGGCGCTGGCAGGCGCAGGGATTGGCCGCCTGAGGTGAAGGCATCG
>NZ_QJJM01000043.1 GCF_003201955.1 Blastomonas natatoria | reverse complement strand
GCACGAACCTCGGGTGAAAACTTGTTCGTTGTCTTGCTCATAAGGGCTCCACCTTCTCAGGAGTTGGAGCCTCCGACAATCCCGGGGCGGTTCATCTGGGCGATGCCTTCCTTGCGGCACAACTCGGCAATGCTGTCCTCGCCGCGCAGGCCATCGAGCACGATGCGGATCTTGTCTTCAGCCGAAAAATGCCGACGGGTTGCACGCCGGATATCCTTCACCACCCGCTCAGCAGGGGCCTTCACCGGCGATTTTTTCAAGGAGGGTTGGGTCTTCATCTTCGTTCCTTCGTCACTACGACGAAGCCCCAACCCTCCTTAAATCACAACCTCAAATCTGTGCCATTGGTGCTGACGGGGGACAGATAGAACTCCTTCCGGCTCAGCACGACGTCCATGAAGGTGGTACTCAGCTGCACTTCAAAGGCCAGTCTGTCGGTGTCCGTCCGCGCCGAAACGTCAGGCCGGCGCAGGCCGCAGAGACCTTCGCTCGCTCTCCAGGTCCTTTCTGACGCAACGTCCTTGAACCGTGGGTCGGCCGAGAGGCTTCGCAGAAGAAGATCCTTGATCCGCTTGTGCGCCGCGCTCTCCTGAGCGCCGCGGTACTTCATGGCCCTGATATCGGCTTCGCTCAGCTCCGTTCGCGTGACAGCGGGGCACGAGCCATCTTCATGGCGATGCCGGAAGAAGAACCGCTTGGTCGTGCTGCAAGCCAGATAGACCGGAACACCGCACGTCGCGCAGACCAAGCGTGCTTCGTCACGTTTGACGAGCGCCTTGAGTCTCTGGCGCAGCAGGATTGCGCGCTCATACCGGAATGCCCGGATCATGCGACGGACATTGAGCACATGGCCAGTTCTCGGGTTCCTGACTGCGTCAATCTCCGGCCTTGTAACCGCCGATGCCCATGCCAGCGGATCGACTGTCGTGTTTCCAACCATCGTCATCTCCTTTCCTTGAGGCAGCGGGCTTCGCTCGCACGGGGAGGCTAACAGCGTTCCAGTCGTGCCCCTGCTTGCTTGAGCCCCCAGCGCCGTTCGACATAGAATTCGAGCGACCTGCGGACCTCGAAACTCAGGACCTCCTGCGTGAACCCAAATTCTAGCCGGACAGCGGCCTGCTGCTCTTCCGTCAGGCTGCTCAGCGGCCGAAGCCGGACTTCAACGAACTCAGCCCATTCTTCATCGCTCGGAAGGTCCTCGCCGACCGGGGCCATGGCAAAGGTGCTCTCTGGCAGAACGCGTACAGGAACGTAGTCACGCCATGCCCGGTGGTGGAAACTCCAAGCCCGAACGTGCAGGCGCTCGCCGTCGGAGGCAAAATGCGCCGGCGCGATCCATTGGTTCTGGCGCAGCCCACTAGACATCGACACATAGCCGATCTCGATCTTCTGCCGCTGCTCGATCGCCTGCCACAGACGCCGCATTACAAATGGCGGGCATTGCCGGGCTGGCGAAGGCAGAACAGACAAACCGCTCAATGTGGGATGGCCGACAAACTCATCCGGTGAGCCTGCATCCTCCACAAAAGGCAGGCCGCGATGGTGGGGGTCGGCAACATAACACTTTCGGACCGTGTCATAGCGAGGCTTCGGCTCTGCAGCCCGCTCGAGATATTCCCTCAGATCGATTGCTGCCTGCGGAGACGAGATCCCGAAACGCTCGATGAGGTCCTTGCGATTCACCTGTCCGCGCCATGTCAGGCACCGGTCGAGATAGACCAGGCGGGCAAGCATTGCTGGCTTGAGTGCAGGATCGTCCATGTCCGAACCCTACTTGACGCACCATCACACGTCTATATAAAAATTATATGCACTTGGATTCGAGGACAGATTAATGCGCATTTTGCACACCAGCGACTGGCATCTGGGCCGACAGTTCCACGGCTTGTCCCTAGACGATGACCACGAGCACATCCTCGTCCAGATCCTCGCGGTGATCGATGATGAGCGTCCCGACGTCGTGATCATCGCCGGCGACATTTTTGACCGGGCAAACCCGCCCCAAAGCGCGATAACCCGCCTCTCGCAGTTCCTCACAACGGTGCGGGCGGCATCCGATGCAGCGATCGTTATTATCGCGGGCAACCACGATTCCGCCGCGCAGATCGGTGCGATGGGCGTTCTTGCGGATGGCGGCGCGGCGATCGTGCGCGGACCATTGGATGAAGATGAACGGCCGCTCGTGATCTCCGATGCCGATGGGCCAGTGGCCATCTCCGCCCTACCCTTTGCCTTCGAGTATGCCGCGCGTCTGTGCTTCGAAGACGACGCCATCGCGTGCCCTGCGGATGTGATCCGGGCTCAGCTTGCCAGCGCTCGCAGCCACGTGGCCGACGGAATGCGGTGGGTTGTGGTCGCCCATGCCTTTGTCGACGGAGCCGCGACCAGCGAAAGCGAGCGTCCGCTCACGCGCATGGTGGGCGGGATCGAGACGGTATCGGCAACCGCCTTCGACGGGGCGCACTATGTGGCTCTTGGTCAGCGCTTTCGGCCCCTATGGCGGCGCCGAGACGATCGATTTTCGCGAAGCGACAAATGCAGGCCTATTCGGGATTTACGGTCCTACTGGTTCGGGCAAGTCATCGATCTTCAGCGCCATCTCATTTGCCCTGTTTGGCGAAGGGGCCAAGGAGGAACAGGGCATCGGGACCATGCGGTCTGATTTCGCACCTGAGGACCTCCTAACTGGGGTCAGGACATAGAACGGGCACAGATATACGCTAAGCGTCTCTGCGCGCACTTATGGGTCGACTCTATGCGTCGACGACTCCAGCATTCCAAA
>NZ_QJJM01000042.1 GCF_003201955.1 Blastomonas natatoria | reverse complement strand
GACCGAGACGCTCGCCAAGCTTGCCGATGGTCATCCCGCAAACAGCGTCGGCGACCTCATGCCTTGGATCGACGTGGGCTGAAAACACCGCTTACCGATCAGCGTATCATAGGCTTTGCAATCGGCCGCTTCGCCGACCGTCAGGTGGAAGGCGAGTGGTCGTCTTCGTGCATCAACCAGGCAGTGAAGTTTACTGGTGAACCCGCCCCGCGAGCGGCCAAGAGCGCGTCGATCAGCCCCCCTTTTCCGCCCGCTGCCGAGATGTGGGCGTGAACCGTGGTGCTATCGATGCTGTAATGCCCGCTGTCTGCCATGATCTCGGCCAGCGTGACCGATACTGCTTCCCAGACCCCGGCCTCACTCCAACGACGAAAGCGACGGTAGATCGTGTTCCAGTTGCCGTATTTGACTGGGACATCGCGCCAAGGGGTGCCGCAGCGAAGCCGCCAGAGAATACCATTGATGATCGAACGGTTCTCTTCCGGCGGTCGCCCACGTCCTCGATTTGCCGCTGCAATCGGGAGCAAATCCCTCAAAACGAGCCATTCTGCTTCGCTCAGATCACCCCGGCTCAACCCTGCCTCCAAAAGGAAGCCTTGAACCAACCACCGAGTCTCGCGTCAACCAATTTGTCCACGCCGCCTACGCATATTGCGCTATGACAAGACGGCTTTTGATGGGATATCGAGCGAAGCAGACGAACATGAGCAAGGCGAGGCAGTCGGCACCGATGGCTATCAGGACAATGACTGAGCATCCGCGCCGTGGTTCCACAGGTGCCCTGCGAAACACGAGGGCTAACCCGTGCGCTTGCTGATCGTGGAAGACAATAAACGCCTCGCCGGTCTGATCGCACAAGGTCTGCGTTGGCAGGGCTTTTCCTTCGACGTTGCCTCGGATATGGCGACGGCGGATGCGTGCCTGGAAAGCCTACCTTTCGATGCTGTCATTCTTGACCTTGGCCTGCCCGATGAGAACGGCATAACATGGCTGCAGCATCAGCGCAGCCCGCGCCAGCTGATTCCCGCACTGATGCTGACTGCCCGTGACGGGCTGGAAGACCGCATCGCGGGGCTTGATTCAGGTGCGGATGACAATCTGGTCAAGCCGGTGGATATTGAGGAATTGGCGGCGAGAGTTCGCGCTTTGCTGCGCAGGCCGGGGCCACGCGCAGCGACAATGCTGGAAGCCGGGTCGCTCATTTTTGATCCGGTCAGCCGTGAGGCCCACTGCTCCGAGCGGGTCCTTGATCTGTCCTGCCGTGAGACTGACCTGCTGGAACTGCTGATGCGCCGACTAGGCACAGTTGTGGTGCGCGATACGATCGAGACCACGCTATACAGCTTCAACGAGCCGGTGACCCCGAATGCCGTCGAGGCCACCGTATCGCGTCTGCGCCGCGAGCTGGACGAGGCAGGGCTTGCCGGGCAGCTGCAGACGGTGCGCGGTGTTGGCTACATGCTGCGGAGCAACTGAATGGCACATCAACCCACGTCGATTTTCAATTCTCTGGCGCGCGGCCTTGCGGTGGTCGGGCTTGGCGGCACGGTATTCCTGCTGGTTGCCGTGCTCATCGAATACCGGATCAGCTTTGCCGAGATGGCAACGGCAGATGCGTTGAAGGCTGCGCTACACGAAATGGTCGAACACGTGCTGTTGCCTGTTGTCGCACTGGTCGTGCCGATGACTGTGGCAGTCCTGTTCGTCATGCGGCGGGCGTTCAAACCGTTGACGAATGCAACGGACCAGCTGAACGCCATTACGGGGCGCGACCGCAACATCCGCATCGATGATGGTGAGCTGCCGACCGAAATCCGGCCGTTCACCGTGGCGGTCAACACCCTGCTCGGAAGGCTGGAGCAATCGGCGATGCACCAGGAAGCGTTCGCCGCCGATGTCGCGCACGAATTGCGTACCCCACTGGCAGCGATGATGCTGGAACTCGATGGCATGACGGATCCCGCCGCGGCGCGTTTGAAAGGCGATGTCGCTGCCATGCGGCGGCTGATCGACCAGTTGATGTTGCTGGCGCAGATGGATGCGCAGGAGGCCGCAGCCACTGCGACCGACGATATCGATCTGTCTGACATCGCCAGAGATGTCGTTGCAAGATGTGCTCCGGCAGTGATTGCGCAAGGCCGCAGCATTGAGCTGGTGAGTGAAGGCCAAACGGTATCCGTCCTCGGGCGGCGCGAGGCGATTGCAGCGGCATTGCGCAACCTCATCGACAATGCTGTCCGGGTCACGCCGGATGGCGGCACCGTTCATGTGGTGCTGGACGGCACGCCTGCAATCCGCGTCACCGACGGCGGCCCAGGCCTGTCGCAGGAACAGCTTGCCCAGCTGATCCAACGCAACCGACGCGCCGACCACGCCAGCCCGGATGGCGCCGGCCTGGGTCTCGCCATCGTCGACCGTATCATGCAGGTGCACGGCGGCGCGATCCGCACTGATCCTCAGAACAGCGTGCTGATCCTCGACTTCAGCCGATAGATCGCTCCGTCAGGTTGCTGTCAGCTTCGGCTGGCAGGGACCGGGGATGAACAGGCAACAGATCATCACGACCGGCGCAATCTTGCGGGTGTACGTCATCCAGGGCGACATGGTCGGGCAGGGCAGCCGCTCGTCACAGTCAAGAGCCGTGAACCGCTGCAATATGGTGCTGAGTTGGCGCGCGCGCAGGAGGCGAGGTCACACTGCGCGCGCCGATCTCAGACCGTGTTGCCACGGTAGCCGCGCAGGTCGGCGGCCCGGTCATAGCGGCATCAATACCCTTCGTGATTGAAAACAGCACCGCTTTCAAGCACGGTCTGCAATTGCCCGAGCCGCTGGCGGGTCAGGTGCGTCCCGGCATGAGCATCGCTCGACCGTGCAATCAGGTCCGTTCTGGTCAAGGTGCGGATTGATGGCGCTCCCGCGCTGAAAGTTGTGGGCAGTTCTTATGGCGCAGTCTTTGTCACCATTGCCCTCAAGCCTGGAGAACAGGTTGCCGCATCAGGGGTAAGCAAACTCAAGATATTGCTGACCGCCAGCTGATCTTCATACTTTCGGAATAATGAAAACTATCGCCATCTTGATCAGCGGATCAAGGTCACTCACCGTGCCATCATTCACGAATCACTCGAGCGCGGTCAACTACGTAACAATGTCTCGAGCATCCTTCAGCGGAATATTGACGATGGCTCCTGTTCGGTCATGATTGAGTGCGTTCCCTGGTGTCACGCGGAACCGGTCTTTGGGCCCCTTAGAAGCCTGAACATGTCGATGAGAACAGAAGTGGGGATCAGGCTGTGGTCTTCTGGATCCGGTCACAGCCGAGCCGCAAGGGGCCGCGGTAGAGCGTCAACACCCTTTGAGGCAGGCAATTGCGGGTCATTGGGAAAGAGATCGGCCTGTAACGGCTTGTCTTTGGGTCGTGACGATATTTTTTACGTCCGATGACGGCTGTGTTTCTCCATGCGACGAACCGGACTTGCCTGTTTCCTAAACTCCTGTTAATGCGCGCCGCATGCGGTGCCTGATGAATTTCCTTGCGTTGTCCCCCGTCAGCACCAATGGCACAGATTTGAGGTTGTGATTTAAGGAGGGTTGGGGCTTCGTCGTAGTGACGAAGGAACGAAGATGAAGACCC
>NZ_QJJM01000041.1 GCF_003201955.1 Blastomonas natatoria | reverse complement strand
GGGGCTTCATCTTCGTTCCTTCGTCACTACGACGAAGCCCCAACCCTCCTTAAATCACAACCTCAAATCTGTGCCATTGGCGCTGACGGCGGACAGCCGAACGCCACACGGCCAACGCGCTGAGTAATGATACAAGCAGCAAAAGCCAACCGCCAGCATAGCCGATGCCTATTGACCGCGTCGCGAAATCGGCCAGCGTTGTCCCGGCGGTGGTGGAATCGATTATGGTCGCCCAGTAGAGGAAGGGGCGAAACCGGCTTGCCCGGATTTGCCACGCTACGAACAGGCCAAGGGCGGCAACAAAGATTGCGCTGCTCAATAGATAGCCGAAATTGAATGACATGCTGAGCGTATCGCCAGCGGTCTCGCCAAAGGTGGTCGCAAGGATTTTGATAATCCAAAAACCAAGTGTGACAGCCGGCACCTTGGTCAGCGCATCGGTGAACTCGGCTGAAGAGTGATTTGTGACATCCGACATCGTCTGGAACTCCCGTTTGAATGATCAGCGGGCTAGCGATGCTTGGGCAGGCACGCCATAAGCAGGCGCTCAAAAGCAATGCCCTCAATGAAAGCGCATGATAATGGCCGCCACTGTCTCTGCCCATTCGGGCCAGCCCGACCGCACCGTGCTGCTCAGCATTGCAGGTCTGGTCGTCCAATCAGCGGCCGCTGCTTATTTCATCATCGACGGCGTCGATGATGTGCTTGGCCAGCTTCGAAGCGGGATAACCAGCGAGGTCGCGATGGAATGTCTGGTCGCGCTCGCGCTGGTGCTGGCAATCATTATCAGCGCGCGCCAGCTACGGATGGCGTTGGAGGCAGCAAAGCGGCAGCAGGCCGCACTGGCCGTCGCGCGCGGATCGATCGCAGAACTGCTGGATATCAAGTTTAACCATTGGGGTTTGTCACCTTCTGAGCGTGAAGTTGCACTCTTCGCACTTAAAGGATGCAACATCGCCGAGATAGCAAGGTTGCGCGGCTCAGCAGAAGGAACCGTTCGCTCGCAACTCAGCCAAGTCTATACAAAGGCGGAAGTTACAAGCCAGTCGATGCTCATCGGCCAGTTTGTTGAGGAGTTGGTCTGAGAGCCGCCTTACAGGTTGATACCGCGCATGCGCAACAGCGCGGCCATGCAAGCATAGAGCAGCATGGTCATTGCACAGCCGATGCCGAGCGCAGGCCAGAAATCCAGCCCACGTCTAAGCAGCACAGAAATCAGAAGGAACATCGGCAGGCTGGGTAACACATACCAGAAGGTCGCCGTCGCATGATCAGCCATCCGCACCGGGTCGGCCGTGTCCCGCCACAGCCAGATCATGCCAAGGACCGAAATAAGCGGCAACGAGGCTACCAGCGCTCCGAGCCCAGCGCTGCGCCGTGCAATCTCTGAAACTGCAATGATGATGATTGCGGACAGGGTGGCTTTCAATAGCAGATACGTCATGGATGAAGTGCCTCTTGCCCGCATGATGCTGCTTCGCAGTGGATGGTCACGTGTTCGATCTCAAAGTCCTTTGCGAGCATGGCACCGATGGCCTTCCGCAAAGCATTCGCATTCGCCCCTGATACTAATGCAACATTCGCGGTGAAGCTGATATCGTTTTCCGACATCGACCAGGTGTGCAGATCGTGCGTGCTGACAACGGCCGCCACGGCATTGATGGCTGCGCGCACTTCGTCGAGCTCAATCCCCGCGCGGACAGGTTGGAGAAGGATGTGCGTCGTATCGCGCAGCAGGATCCATATGCGCGGCAGTAGCCACAGGCCGATCGCTATTGCTACGCCCGGGTCGATCCAGGTCCAGCTGGTGAAACAAATGACGATCGCCGCAGCAATCACGCCGGACGAGCCCAGCGTGTCCGCCCAAACCTCGAGAAAGGCATCTTTGACATGTAGGGTCGTACCCATTGATCGCATCATCGGTTGGAGAATGGTCCGCTGCAACGGGTCGTTGGAGCATTAAAAATGTATCGGACACAGGTCATCTCCGCATGGCGCGTGGGGTAAGACAGCTGCAGAGCCGCAGCGATCCCAGCGACAGTCAACATCGCGCAGAATTCCACAAGGCCGATTTGCCACCCGGCGGCCGCGATCAGCGCCGCCGCAGACAGGACCAGCAGCAGCCAGCCTCCGCCGCGCAAGGCCTGTGCACGCATGGAATCCACTGCGATGCCCGCAGCGCGCGCGTGCCTAGGCATGACAAGCGCAAGCGCTGCAAACCCGGCAAACGCCGCGCAGAAGCTGATGAGATGAGCCAGCTTGGGAACACGAAGTCATCAATCGTGCCGCCGCGCCGCAGCAGCCATGTTACGCTGTTGTCCTCGCGAAACGCATCGAAATCTGACAACATTTGCAACCGTCGGGCGAGCTCCGATGGCCGCTTTTGTCGAACTCCGACGATCAGTGAACCGGCAACAAGTGGGTGGATTGGCGACCGGCAGCTTTTCCACCCGATTGTAGTCTGTCGCCCACTTTTGCGCCCAGTTTGGTCAGCTCTCCAGCCTCAACCGCCCTTTTCCGAAGCTGGCTTACCGGCAGCCAGGGTCTTCACGGCGACCTCGGCCCTCGCTTGCGCTTCCCGGATGCAACCGCGCTCGCGGCGGCTGTTGCGCGGCAGGCTTTCCACGGCCTCGCTTCTGCACACTACGCTCGCCGCGCGCTGAATGCGCACCGTCAAGATGCGTTGCCCTTCGGTCGAACCGAGATCGAGATCGTCCGCCTTGACTGCAATGCTTCGCGGAACCGGGGCCGCGACAGCAGGGGCTGAAGCCGCTACTGTGACTACGGCAAGCAGGATGTGAATGAGTTTCATGGTCATTTCCTTGGCCAATCGGTCGCTCGCCAATTCGAGCGACGACGCATCAGAATGTGCAGGGCCGAGGGCAGTTAGGCTGTCCGGTTTTCAAACTCGGTTGATCGTTTTTGGATCGCACCATGATGATGGAAATCGAGCAGACTGGGCGATTTCGAAATCGGCTTGTTGCTTCGTCCGCGCTCTGGCAGCCAAGGACCCATGACAGCGTGGGACCAGGTAGATCAAATGGCGCGCGGCGGGTCGATCGCCTTGCTGGCGCAGTGGAGCTGGATCCTGATCCGCGACCATTGGCGCGATGTGCCGGCCCGGCTTGCGGTAGCGATGAATGTCGGGATCTGCAGCTACTTGATTATAACGGCAGGCATCTTTGGCAAGCCAAGCCTGATTGGTCTGCTGTTTGCGCTGGGTGCAGGGGCGACACCGGGCCTGTTCTGGCTGTTCGCCAAGGCGTGGTTCAACGATGAAAAGCGTGTCGCCCCGATCAGCGCGCTGCTGGTGGGCCTGTCGGTGGCCAATACGTTGGTGGTCCAGCTGACATACCCCCACGGCGGGACTGCTAACGCCATTTCCGCAGTGCTGTTCCGGGCTTCCATGCTGGCCTTTGCAGGCGCTGCTTTATGGGAAGTATGGCGCAGCCGCGAAGGCGATCTGGTCGAACGCCGACGGCGGATTAGGCCCGTGCTGGTTTGTGTCGTGGCGATTTGTGTCATTTCTATCGCCTTTGTCGAAGTCGCAGCATCCCCCGGCACACCTGCCGCTTCGTGGAGGCTGGCAGTGGCGACCGGCTCACTGCTGGCAGTGTTCAGCTTTTGCGCGGTGTTGCTTCGGATGCGCCAAGGCGACATGTTCGGCCCGGTTGAGTCCACGGGCGTGACAGCGAAAACTCCGCGCAACCTGGGCGAAGATCCCCTCGCTGCCCGTTTGCTACAGTTTATGGCAGCGCAGATGCCGTACCGCGACGAGACCATGTCCATCGCAAAGCTCGCCGCGCTGCTGGGCGAACAGGAATATCGACTGCGCCGCACGATCAACGGCCAGCTGGGCCACCGCAATTTTTCGTCGTTTCTCAATAGCTATCGTCTCTCAGAGTCTGATTCAAAACTATCGCGTTGGATTTCAGGCTCTTGCGATGCGGCGTGCGAGGAGCTGGATTGAGGCGATGAACAGCCAGGCGGTTGCC
>NZ_QJJM01000040.1 GCF_003201955.1 Blastomonas natatoria | reverse complement strand
TCTAAGCATGAAGGCAGGTCATGCGCCATGATGAAAGCGAGGCACCATGTTTTCGACATTACACATAGCTGAAAAGACGACCGGCTCTCGCGGGTCTCTCGCGTTGCTGCGCTGGGCGCTGGTGGTCATCTTTCTCTGGTTCGGTTGCATGAAATTCACGAGCTATGAAGCGATGGGCATCGCGCCATTGATGAAGAACAGTCCGATCATGAGCTGGATTCCGGCCGTTTTTGGGGTGCAGGGTGGAAGCTATTTTATAGGCACCGTCGAGCTCGCGACGGCCGCTGCGCTGATTATCGGTGCTTTCAACAAGACGGCCTCCGCTCTCGGCGCGGCGATGTCATGCCTGACTTATGCCGTGACACTGACGTTTTTCCTGAGCACGCCTGGCGTCGCCGAGCCGACCGCTGGCGGGTTCCCGGCGATTTCGGCCGGAACCGGACAGTTCCTGTTGAAGGACCTGGTGCTTCTTGCGGCATCAGCGTGCCTTCTACTTGCGTCCATACGGACAGCAGACGCGTGACGGCAAACAGGTGATAGGCGACGCTCCGGACCTGCGCTTTTGCCGAACCATACCCGCCTCAGCCCATAACGATCGACAAACCCTGTCGCTTTGATAGGGTGTTCGAAAACATGCTTTCGAGGGTTTGTCGTACATGCTGGTCGGATATATGCGGGTGTCAACGACCGATGACCGCCAAACGGTCGATCTCCAGCGGGACGCGCTCGTCGCAACCGGGGTCGATCATCGGCATCTCCATACCGACAAGGCATCCGGCGCGCGCGACGACCGACCAGGCCTGAAAGCCTGCCTCGACTATCTGAACGCGGGCGACACACTGATCGTGTGGAAGCTCGACCGGCTCGGACGCTCGCTGCCGCACCTGCTGACGATCGTCACCGATCTGAAGGCGCGCGGCATCGCGTTCCGGTCGCTGACCGAGCAGATGGATACGACCACGCCGCACGGCGAATTGCTGTTCTCGCTGTTCGGTGCATTGGCACAATATGAGCGTGCGCTCACGCGCGAACGGGTGATGGCGGGACTGGCTGCTGCCAAACGCCGGGGACGCCAAGGTGGCCGCCCGCCGATGATCGACGCCGAAACGCTCGAGCGGATCACCGCCGCGCTGGATGGCGGGGCCAGCAAGGCGTCCGTCTGCCGGACCTTCAAGGTGCCGCGTTCGACCCTTCTCGGCACGCTTGCCCGGATCGGCTGGACCGCACCGGCCAAGGTCTAAGCCGATGCCGCGTCGCGCCGTCCTGTCGGACGAGCAACGCGCGGCGTTGCTCGCGCTTCCCGACGACGAAACCCTGCTCGTCCAGCACTGGACATTGAGCCGGGACGACTTGGCCATCATCGTCCGCCGGAGGCGACCGCATAACCGGCTGGGTTTCGCGATCCAGCTTTGCGCGCTGCGCTATCCTGGCCGTTTCCTGCGACCCGGTGAACTGATCCCTGATACGCCGCTCGCGTTCGTCGCAGAGCAATTGCAGGTCGGACCCGAGGTGCTGGCCGACTACGCGACGCGCGGCCCGACCCGGTACGAACAGCTCGATGCACTGCGCGATGCATTCGGCTTCATGCCGCTCAGTCGGCCGCTGCGAACGACGTTGCAGGAATGGCTCCTGCCGATCGCGCTGACGACGACCAGCGGGGCTAGGCTGGCGCGCGTGATGCTGGATGAGTGCCGGCGACGGCGCATCATTGTGCCGGGCATCAGTTCGGTCGAGCGGATGGTCGCACAGGCGTTGCTCGATGCCGAACGCCATGTCGCCGAGCATCTGACCCGAGGACTCGATGCTCGACAGCGCCGGCTGCTCGATGCGCTTCTCCTGCCCCACACAGGCACGAACTTGAGCGATCTGGCCTGGGTGCGGCAGTCACCCGGCAAGCCCGGCCGAAAGACATTCGCCGCCATCATCGAGCGACTGACACTGCTTCGGGCCATCGGGATCGATCCGGATATCGCCGTAGGCGTCCATCCCGAGCGCCTCCGACGCCTGTGCCAGGAAGGCGTGCGGCTGACCGCGCAACATGTTCGGACGCTGCAAGCGACGCGGCGTCGCGCCACATTGGTGGCGACCATCCTCGAAACCATCGTTACCCTCACCGACGATGCGGTGCTGATGTTCGATCGCCTGCTTGGGCAGATGTTCCGGCGCGAACAGAACAGCGCGGACACGACACTCAAGCGCAACCGGCGCACCATCAACGGCAAAATCCGGCTGCTTGCCCAACTCGGCGCTGCCTTGCTCGCCGCCAAGATATCAGGTGGCGATATCGGCGCTGCGGTCGAGGCAGCGATCGGATGGAATGATCTCGGCCGCGAGGTCGATGAAGCCCGCAAGCTGATCCGCCCCGATTCGGTCGATCCCGTCGCGGTCGCCGCGACCAATTACCCCGTCCTCCGACAGGTCGGTCCCTCGTTCATCGCCTCGTTCACATTCGGGGCGGTGCCAGCCTGCCATGCGCTCGCGCGAGCGGTCGCGATCATGCGCGACCTTCATTTTGGTCATCTGCGCAAATTGCCTGCAGGCACGCCAGTCGGCTTCATCCGGCAAGCTTGGCGTCGGGCGATCGGCACCGGCATTCCCGATCGCAGGATCTATGAATTGTGCGTGCTGGTCGAGCTTCGCGACCGGCTTCGCGCCGGCGACATGTGGGTCGAGGGAAGCCGACGCTATCGTGCTGTCGAGCAGCAACTCATTCCTGCCCCCGTATTCGCCAACATGCGCGCGGCCGGCCCCTTGCCGATACCGGCACCGGATACGGCCGATATCTGGCTGGCCGAACGACGCGCCCGCCTCGCCCGTCGATTGGCCGAGGTCGAGCGAAAGGCGGAGACGGACGCGCTGGAAGACGTGCAGCTCAGCTTGGGCAGGCTGCGGATTTCGCCCTTGAAGGCGATTACTCCCGAGGAATCCGATACCGCCCTTGCGCCGCTCTATGCGCATCTGCCCGCGATCCGCATCACCGACCTTCTTGCCGAAGTCGATCGATGGACCGGGTTCAGCCAGTGCTTCACGCATCTGCAAAGTGGCCGTGCCGCGGATGAACCACGTGCGATCCTCACGGCGGTGCTCGCCGATGCCACCAATCTGGGCCATACGCGCATGGCGGAAGCCTGCAATCTCGTGACCCAGCGCCAACTCGGTTGGCTCGCCTCGTGGCATCTGCGCGAGGAAACCTACGGTCGCGCGCTCGCCCGGCTTGTCGACGCCCAACACACCGCGCCGCTGGCCGCGCTGTTCGGGTCCGGCACCTCGTCCAGCTCAGACGGTCAGAACTTTCCGCTCGACCGCCGCGCCCAGGCAACCGGCGCAGTCAATCCGCACAAGGGGACAGAGCCGGCTGTCTCCTTTTACAGCCACGTCTCGGATCGCTACGCGCCGTTCCATTCCACAGTTATCTCCGCTTCGGCGAGCGAGGCGGCACAGGTGCTCGACGGGCTGCTCCACCACGGCGCCGATCTGCACATCGAAGAGCATCACGTCGATGGCGGGGGCGTCTCCGACCATGTGTTCGCGCTATGTCATCTGCTTGGGTTCCGGTTCGCGCCGCGTATCCCGAATATCGCCGCACGCCGTTTGCACCTGTTTAACGGCATCGAACCCGGCCCCGATATTGCGCCGCTGGTCGCGGGCCGCATCGACGAAGGTCTGATCGAGGCACACTGGGACGACGTGCTGCGACTGGGAACCTCGATCCGCACAGGCGTCGTCAGCGCCTCGATCATGCTGGAACGGCTCGGCTCCTATCCACGCGCCAACGGCCTGGCACTGGCGTTGCGCGAGATCGGTCGCGTCGAGCGTACCCTGTTCACGCTCGACTGGATCGAGCAGCCCGAACAGCGTCGCCGCGCCACCCGCGAACTCAACAAGGGAGAAGCGGAAAATGCCCTGAAACGCGCCATCTTCTTCCATCGCATCGGCCGTATCCGCGATCATGCGCTGCAAGCCCAAAGCCATCGGGCGAGCGCGCTGAACCTCGTCGCCGGTGCCATCGTCCTGTGGAACACGACCTACCTGCAAGCCGCCCGGATGCATCTCGCCAACCTCGGCCGGCCGGTCCCGCCGGACCTGCTGCAACACCTATCACCGCTCGGTTGGCAGCATATCAATCTCACCGGCGATTACCTCTGGACCGATCCCGATGCGCCATCCACCGCGCTCAGACCGCTTCGCCAGATGCGCGCCGTCGAAGGCACGGCAAAACCTTAGCGTATATCTGGGTCCGTTCTGTGTACCGACCCC
>NZ_QJJM01000039.1 GCF_003201955.1 Blastomonas natatoria | reverse complement strand
ACCCGCGAGAGCCGGTCGTCTTTTCAGCTATGTGTAATGTCGAAAACATGGTGCCTCGCTTTCATCATGGCGCATGACCTGCCTTCATGCTTAGACAGGCGTGATATATGCGCTGCGCATACACTATGCGCCGTCAATGAATGAGGCAACCCTTTGAACGTACTCTCGGACCGGCTCGTCAATCTGTTCGGCGCCCTCGCAGTGGGCATCACCGATCGAATTAGGGGTTTGAGTAGCAACGGAACAGAAAACCTACATAAGCCAAGCAGCCGCTTATCTCCGGTCCGCGTTGTCATGGACATAACGGCGCAGCACGCGGTTTATTTCGGTCTGGTATCCCCCCGATTGCGCGTGATCCTTGAACCAGCTCACCACATCGGTATCGAGCCGCAGGGTAACGGGTTTTTTGCGCGGCTTGTAAAGACCGGGACGCTTTGCCAAAGCCCAATTCTCAATCGGTGCCTCGGGAATATCCGCCGTGTCGATGTCAGTGTCAGGCATGTCCACTAGCTGCGCAATTTGGGCCGCTATGTCAGCCTCAGTCATCTTGTGCTTCATAACGTTTCCTTTCATCGGCTGTCGCTTTTCGGGCGCTGATAATACGTATGCTGTTCTCATCGTCACCCGTGGGGAGCGTGTGGACGACCGTTAAGATCAATATGCCGCGTACCAAGCCAATCGCGTGCCAGCGTTCTTCGTCGTTTTCATAGCGATCAAACACGATGATATGGGCGGGATCATCCCAGACCAGCTCAGCCAGCTCGAATGCGACATGGTGCTTGCGCAGGTTGGCAGCGGCCTTGTCGTCGTCCCACTCAAATATCACAAAACTTCCTGTATTGACATTATCGTGCATACATTGCTCGAGGGCCAGATGCAACGCTGAACCATGCGGTCACAACAAACCCCGGTTTGATGCGAAGCGGTCCGACGAACGCGATCGACCCACTGGACGGCCTTCAATCTCACATCTACCCGTCCAGAAACCTATAGCCGGTAAACCCATCGTTCGATAGATTGATGCAAGAGGGAGCGGGCGTCGATGCTGATCGGGTACATGCGGGTGTCGACGGGCGAGCAGAATCTCGATCTGCAACGTGATGCGCTCGATCGTGCCGGATGCAACCGGATCTTCGACGACGTTTGCTCGGGCCGTACGACCGAACGGCCTGGGCTCGACAAGGCAATCGATATCATGCGTGATGGCGACGCTCTTGTTGTCTGGAAGCTCGACCGAATTGGACGGTCGCTGCCTCACGTCGTCGGGCTGGTCGGAGATCTGCAGAAGCGCGGCGTCGGCCTGAAGGTGCTGACCGGCGATATCGATACGACGACCGTCACGGGCCGGTTAGTGTTCGGCATCTTCGCAACCCTGGCCGAGTTCGAGCGCGACCTGATCCACGAGCGCACGATGGCAGGGCTGGCTGCGGCCAGGGCCCGTGGCCGCGCGGGCGGGCGGCCACGGGTGATGACGAAACAGAAGTTGAAGGCCGCAATGGCGTTGATGGCAGACCGCGACAATGCCGCGCGCGACGTCGCTGTCCAGCTCGGAGTATCGGTGTCGACACTCTATGCCTATGTCGACGCCAAAGGACAGCCGCGAGAGCGGGCCAGCGAACTGTTGGCCAAGCGCGGGACCAGATCCGCGGCAGCGGCATAGCGTGAAGCGGTGCCAGTCAGCTTTCTCTCGGACGACCAGGCACTGCGATATGGTCGCTTCGTAGGCGATCCGACCTCGGAACAGCTGGCGCGGCACTTTCATCTCGACGATGCGGACCGGGCGTTCATCGGCGCACACCGCGGCGACCACAACCGGCTCGGTGTCGCGGTGCAGCTTGGCTCGTTGAGGCTGCTCGGCACTTTTCTCGAAGATCCGGCGCAAATACCTGCGTCCGTCACGCGATTTGCTGGCGACCAACTGGCGATCGACGGATCGGCCGAACTAATGGCGCGATATTGCGCGACCAAGGGACGATGGCGGCACGGCCCGCGCATCCGCATTCATTATGGCTACCGAGTCTTCTCCGATCCCGGCGTCGCGTTCCGATTGCATCGTTTCCTGTATGCGCTGTGCTGGACGGGCACCGATCGACCGTCGGCCCTGTTCGACGCAGCCGCGACATGGCTGCTCGAGTTCAAGGTGATGTTACCGGGATTGTCCGTCCTCGAGCGCGATATCGCACGGGTCCGCACGCGAGTCGCCGCGCACGTCCATCGCCGCCTGGTCGACAAGCTGACGTCAGAGCAACGTACCCGGCTCGATACGCTCGTCGCTGTTGCCGAAGATGGACGGCAAAGCCCGCTCGATCGACTCCGTGATGGGCCATATCTGCAAAGCGGCCCTGAGATCAGCCGGGCCATCGACCGACTGACCGAAATCCGTACATTCACCACAGGCTTGCCCGAACTCGACCGCGTACCGCCCGGCAAGGCCGCCGCATTAGCGCGATTTGCCGGCGCCGCGAAAGCGCAGGCCGTCGCCCGGTTGCCGGACGATCGCCGCGCGGCGACCCTGGTTGCCTTCATCCGGACGCTTGAAGCGTCGGCCAGCGACGATGTCATCGACCTGTTCGACGCCGTGTCGACCAAGATGTTCTCCAATGCGCGCATCAACGCCAAGGAGGCGCGGATGCGCTCACTGCGCGATCTCGACGCCGCATCGCTCCGGCTTCGCGATGTCGGGGCGGTGCTGCTCGATGACAGTATCGGCGACACCGAGGTCCGCGCAGCCGTGTTCGCGCTCGTCGACCGGGCAGCGCTGACCGAGGCCGTCGCGCAGGTGAACCTGCTCGCCCGGCCGACCGACGAGAGCTACTTCGTCGAGTTGCGCCAGCAGACTGGCACGATGCGCTATCTGCCGAAGATGCTTGCTGGGCTCGATCTTGCGGCGGCGCCAGCGGGGCAGCCGCTGTTGGACGCGGTCGATCACCTGCGGAGAGTTCAGCAGGGTGAAAAGCGCCGTGGACCGGTACCAACATCTTTCGTACCCAAGGCCTGGGCCCGCCAGCTGAAGACCGCGGACGGTGCATTCGATCTGATCGGATACCGGCTTTGTACGCTCGACCGACTACGCCGCGCCATCCGTCGCCGCGACGTCTTTCCCGTTCGCTCACTTCGCTATGCCGATCCTCGCAAGGGCCTACTGACGGGAGCTGGCTGGGAGGCGGCGCGACCGACGGTATGCCGCACGGTCGGCGTGGCGGTCGCTGGCGACGAGGAAATCGCCAAACTTTCGGCGCGGCTCGATCTTGCCTACCGCGAAACAGCCGCGCGCGTGCCGGACAACGATGCCGTGACAATTACGAAGACCGCGAGCGCCGCCGACCTATCAATCGCACCGCTCGATAAGATCGACGAGCCATTGAGCCTCACCAACCTGCATAATGCGATCGATGCGCGACTGCCGCGGCTCGATCTCCCCGAGCTGATCCTGGAGATGCACGCGCGAACGGGGTTCGGGGCAGCGTTCACTCATGCCAGTGAGGGCAATGCGCGCGCTGAGGATATAGCGACCACGATCTGTGCAGTGCTTGTCGCGGAGGCAACCAATACCGGGTTCGAGCCGCTTGTCCGCTCGGAGGTCCCCGCCTTGCGCCGGTCGCGGCTGAGCTGGGTGAAGCAGAACTTCATGCGGGCCGAAACGCTGACGGCGGCCAACGCGCTACTGGTCGCCGCGCATAACAGGATTCCACTGACCCGTGCCTGGGGCGGCGGCGAGGTCGCCTCGGCCGATGGGCTGCGATTCACCGTGCCGGTCCGCACGATCCACGCCGGCCCGAACCCGCGCTATTTCGGGCGCGAACGCGGCGTCACCTGGTACAATCTGGTTTCCGACCGTTTTTCCGGGCTGAATGCCGTGACGGTCCCCGGTACGTTGCGCGACAGCCTCCATCTGCTGGCGGTCGTGCTCGACCAGGAAACCGAATTGCGGCCAAGCGAAATCATGACCGATACGGCCGGCTATACCGACACAATTTTCGGCGTTTTCTACCTCCTCGGGCTCCAGTTCTCGCCGCGCATCGCCGATATCGGCGGCGCGCGGTTCTGGCGTGTCGATGGAAAGGCCGATTACGGTGTGCTGGACGACCTCGCGTCGAACAGGATCAACACCAAGCTGATCGTCGAGCACTGGGATGACCTGCTGCGCCTGGCCGGATCGCTGAAACTCGGCGTCGTGCGCGCGACTGGGCTCACCCGTGTCCTTCAGACCAACGATCGCCCGACCAAGCTAGCGCGCGCGCTCCAGGAACTTGGCCGCCTCATCAAGTCGCTCTACATGCTGCGGTTCATCGATGACGAAACCTACCGGCGACGCATCCTGGTCCAGCTCAACCGGGGCGAGAGCCGTCACCAGCTCGCCCGCACCGTATTCCACGGCAAGCGCGGTGAGCTTCGTCAGCGTTACCGCGAAGGGCAAGAAGATCAACTCGGCGCGCTTGGGCTCGTCGTCAATCTGGTCGTGCTCTGGAACACGATCTACATCGACGCCGCGCTCAACCAGCTCCGCACCGAAGGTCATGTGATCCTCGACGAGGACGTCGCGCGCCTCTCGCCGCTCGGCTCCCAACACATCAACATGCTCGGGCGCTACGCCTTCACCATCCCCGACATGGTCGCGCGCGGCGAGCTGCGGCCGCTCCGTGATCCCAGCGTCACGGGCATCGACGATGCCTGAAGCCGCGCCTTATGTAGGTTTTCTGTTCCGTTGCTACTCAACCCCCAATTAAGAAGGCGGCATTCGACCCGACGATACCCGGCGGTGGCGAAACCACCGCGGCGATCGTCGTCATCGGTCACGCGACCGGTCTTTCGATCG
>NZ_QJJM01000038.1 GCF_003201955.1 Blastomonas natatoria | reverse complement strand
CGATGCCTTCACCTCAGGCGGCCAATCCCTGCGCCTGCCAGCGCCGGTGAACACCTCAAACCGCTGAGCCCCCCTACTCACAGGATCGTCACTAGGGATTATCATAGGAGCAGCGCCTCAATCATTGCAGGGGCGCGCAAAGTCGATGCTGTCAGCGATCAGCGCAAGGTGGGGTCAGCGCCCCGCTTACGCTGATCGCACTGCCGGAGCAGGCACCAAAAGCGCTGCTGGCCGACAAGGGATATGACGCCGATGCCATCCGCGCAGACCTCGCCAGTCGCAAAATCGAAGCCGTAATCCCGGGTCGTTCAAACCGCCGGGTAAAGATCGAACATGATCGGGCGCTCTACGGTGAACGAAACCACATCGAACGCTTCTTCCGTCGCGTGAAAATCAACCGCGCTATCGCAACCCGTTACGACCAACTCGCCGAGAGTTTCCTCAGCATCGTCCATATCGCCGCAGTCAGATACTGGTTCAAATTTGTCCACGCCGCTAGTGTCCCCCGTCAGCGCCTTTGGCACAGATTTGAGGTTGTGATTTAAGGAGGGTTGGGGCTTCGTCTTAGTTGCGAAGGAACAAAGAGGGAGCGCCCCCGCAACACCGCCATACTCTGACCACGATACCGATCCGCAAATACCGGCGGCCTCCACAACACGCTTACTGTTTGGCACGGACGAACCAACTCGAATCCGCGGGTGCCGGTGTATACACGCGAGCGCGCGCCTCATCGACCAAGCAGGCGGTCAGGCAGCACTGCGTCGCGACCGACCGCGATGCCGATGCCGCAGGTGGAAGAGAAGGCCACGACGTTGCGAAAGCGGCTCAAACATTTCGTCCGGCCCTTCCGGATCGAGCAGTTCGGTGTCGGCCAGCCATTCTCGCGCCGCGGTGAGGTCGGGAACCTCATATTCGCGTAGGCAGCGTCCCGGCGTCTGCAGCGCAGCGATGGTCGCGATCAGCGAGCCGGTTTCCGCCATCTTGCGTGCCACCACCTCGCGTGTAGCGCCGAGATGCTCTGCCAGAAGCCCGTTACGAATGCCCGCGATCACCCGCTCGACTCCCGCTTCCGGCGTATTGGCCGCGTCGATGGTCACGTCGCACTCGCTGTCAAGGCGCAGCGAGCGGTTGTTGAAGTTCGATGATCCCACCCTCAGCACTACATCATCGATGATCGTGACCTTGCCATGAACATAGATCGGCACCCCATTGGCGGTGAAGGGATGATAAAGCCGTAAGCGCCCATACAAGTCGCGCTTCTGCAGCTCTGCCACGAGTCTGGCGCGCGCCGTGTCCATTGCAATCGGCTCCAGCCAACCGTTCGCGGTCGTCGGATTGACGATAACGATTTCCGGGCCATCGGCCTCGTTGAGACGCATCGCGATCGCTTCGGCGACGCGCCGGGAGGCGAAATACTGGCTTTCGGCATAGATGAACCGCCGCGCACCGGCGATAAGCGCGATATAGAGCGTTTCGATCTCGTGGACGGACTCTTGGTCATCCATCTTGGGCAGCGTCCGCGAGATGCCGACGGTCACGTCAGTGAAATCAGCTTGGAGGCCGTCAGGCCAACAATCCGCTCCATCGGACACTGGCGCGATCGGGCGTCCGCCGGCGGCGTTCCATCGCTCTCGACAAGCGTCGCCAAGAGCGGTCGCGACCGGTCCTTCGAGCGCCATCGCCGCATCATGCCACGGCCCATGCGGTGTGCCGTCCGGTCGGACGCGGCGCGGTTCCTCGTCCCGATGGTCTCTTGTATCCCAACGTTCGCGGGTCATGTCGATGCCACCGCAAAAGGCCATGCAGTCGTCGATTACCACGATCTTCTGATGATGGGATCCGGCGAACGGATGGTGGCGGTCGAGCTTGAGGTGGATCTGCGGGTCGCGCATCCAGCGTAGGATCGTAAGCAGGGTGCGGCCATGCAATAGCGTCTTGAGCGCCCCGGTATCCCACCGGAGAATGTGGATTTCAAGCAATGGGCTGCGCTTGACCAGCCAGCTGATGAACGCACCGAGGGTTTGCGGGCCCTCGTCAAGACCATCTCCAGCAAAAGGGATACGGGCATCAAAGTCCCAGCCGACAAGTACGATGACCCGTTTCGCCTTGAGCATCGCCGATCGCGCGGCCCTGAAATAATCATCGGCGTCAATGATGACCGTGGCACGGCTTGCCTTGGCGGCGCGCCAGAAGGCGCGACGTAAGGCTATGCGACTCATTGGCGTGGCACCCTCAGCGTTCATGGCGACGCTTCCAAGTCACTACGCGCCACCCGTACAGAGGAACGAGCCCAACACGACTGACCGTAGTGTGAGGCTTTCCTCCTCCTTTTCTCGATCCCAGCCACTCGGAAGAGTGAGTTTATTCTCTGACATAATAAGCCCTTAAGACAGCTAACAATTACTATTGCGACCGCGTCGGCCGTCTCTCGACCACGCAAGTCGGTGTTTTGGGGCTTGCCGAGCCGGCTTGGGCGTCAGGTCGAGCGACTCCTCGGGAAGCCGCGCCGATATCGACCGGTTCTTCGAGCCGGGCCCCTGGGGTGCGGCACGGTACATGATCGTAGACCGGAGTGCTAACGGCAGGCTTTGGCAGGAACGGAAGCGTGTACGCCGCTAGCCCGCCGGCAAATACGACGAGCATAAAACAGTTCTCAATACGCATGGCTTGTTACCTCCTAGTTGATGAAATCCTCGATCACACGCGTGTCCTGAAAAGGCGGTGGCGCACACGAGGCTCGTGTTGCTAATGATGCTTTGTATAAGTGTAATTTATACTAATAAAAAGCGATGCTATTTGCGGTTTAACCGGGTTGCGACAAAAGAACGCTATCTGGAACGCCGACCTGTTCCAATGAAGAGTCTGCATCCAGTTCCATCAGTGGTTTGATATGACCATCTCGAATGTCGTAAATCCAGCCATGCAACCAAAGTGGTTGACCGTATTTCCATGCGCTTGCAACTATATCGGTTCTGGCCAAGTTGATCAGCTGATCTCTGACGTTCATTTCGACGAGTCTGTTAAGCTTCGCATCTTCACTATCCAAGGCCGCGAGCTCGTCTTTGTGATTGAGCACAACGCTACTCGCATGTTCGAGCCACTGCCCTAGTGGACCAGTAGCTCCTCCTTCGAATGCCCCCTTGATGCCACCACACCCATAATGACCGCACACAATGATGTGCGGAACCTTGAGCACTTCGACTGCATATTGCAGGGCCGCCATCAGGTTGAGATCGCTTGGATTGACAAGGTTGGCGACGTTGCGGTGAATGAACATACCTCCCGGAGGAGTCATGGTCATCTGTTCGGGGCTGACCCGGCTGTCCGAGCAACCGATCCACAAGAACGCTGGCTTCTGGCCGTCGGATTGTCGCGTGAAAAAGTCTGCGCGCTCGTCGATAAGTTCTTGCGACCAAGCCCGGTTGGCGACAAGAAGCTGCCTATACTCTCTCATGTGAACCTCACTCCAACTACGGGGGCGTTAATCAAAGGAGATGTCCGTTCGGCAAGATCGCCGCGAACAACAACATCTATCGATTTGAATTGAGAAGCTTTTATAAAGGAGTTGATAATTTCGACGTTATCAAGATCAACATAGTTCGTTGCAGACAAATCAATCAAGAGTCTACAATTTTCGGGAACGCGGTTCAGTTGCTTCTCGAGTTCATATTTGTGAATAAAATACAGGTTGCGCCGAGCGCGGATGAGACAATCATTGCCCTCGCATGCAAACGTAACCGCAGTTCGAAAATTACGAGCAATTACGAAAACGAACCCAATCACAAGGCCGATCAGGACGCCTTCGAGCAGATTGGTGAACATGATCGCGATCACGGTTACTGCGAACGGGATGAACTGGGTCCAGCCTTGTCGGTAACGGTCCAAAAAAAGCTGGGGAGTGCAAAGCTTGTAGCCGGTAGCGATCAGCACCGCCGCGAGTGCCGCTAGCGGGATGAGGTTGAGCACAATAGGGATCAGCGCGACCGACAACAGCAGCCATAGCCCATGCAACATCGTCGATGCCTTGCTCTGTGCGCCCGCACCGACGTTGGCCGAGGAACGCACGATGACCGAGGTCACCGGCAGTCCTCCCAGCAGCCCCGACACGATGTTGCCGCCACCCTGGGCCATCAGTTCCAGGTTCTTGTCAGTGGTGCGTCGTTGCGGGTCGAGTTCGTCGATGGCCTTGATGCTGAGCATCGACTCCAGGCTGGCGACGATGGCAATCGTAGCTGCTGCGATCCAAACGCCGCTACTCCCGATATCGGAAAAATCGGGAAGGGAGAAAAGTTGGGTAAATTCGGCCGGGCTTTTGGAGACTGGCACCTGAACAAGATGCTCCGTGCCAATCTTCCAGGAAGGTAGGATCACCCCGAGCAGCGCATTACCTATGACGCCGATCAGAACCGCAACCAAAGGGCCTGGCAAGAAACTGAACGGCCCCTGCTTGGGTTTCGCGCTGTCCCACCAGAATAAGAAGGCAAGTCCCGCGAGACTGATGATCAGCGCCCCCGGCTCGAATTTGCGGCTCAGGAACACGAACAGGTTTGTGAACGTGTTCCCGTCTCCCGAGGCGAACTCAAAGCTACCCTCAGCCTCGACCTCGTAACCGATCGCGAACGGAATTTGTTTGAGAACAAGAATGAGCCCGATTGATGCCAACATACCTGAGATCACCGAGGAGGGAATGAACTCACCTAAAATACCTGCGCGGGCTGCAGAGAGCGCAAGCTGTATCAAACCCGCCAAAACAACTACCGACAAGAAAACTTGATAGCTAGGTAGCGAATTAATCGTGTCGAGTACAATCACCGTAAGACCTGCGGCAGGACCGCTGACGGACAGCGGAGACCTTGACAGGCCGCCGACTACAATGCCGCCGACAATACCTGCTATCAGGCCAGAGAATAGGGGTGCTCCTGAGAGTCTGATTCAAAACTATCGCGTTGGATTTCAGGCTCTTGCGATGCGGCGTGCGAGGAGCTGGATTGAGGCGATGAACAGCCAGGCGGTTGCC
>NZ_QJJM01000037.1 GCF_003201955.1 Blastomonas natatoria | reverse complement strand
GAGGAGGCTCAGCCGCTACAGATTACACCAAAGGCCGCCTGAAAATGCAGCCCGCTGGCCACAACCGAATTTACACCACGTTGACGGACACGACCCTGCCCGTATATGGCCCATGGCCGGGCAGCACTGCCAGGAGACCGCGCGTGACCACGTCGGGGAATACCGTCAGGTGGTCCTCGCCTTGCGCGATTTCGCTTGTGATCAAAAGGCCGGGATGCCCCCGTGAGGCCAGCGTGCGGCGCGTCCGCTCCATATCCGCGACGAGGTCGTTGGTGGTGTTGTAGCGGGCTCCTGGAGCGATCGCCTCGAAGCTGCCGGTCACCATGTGTATGCGCGCGGACAGCTTCCGGCCGGAGCGCGCCCACGCTTCTTCCGTACGGAACATCACCCCGAGATCGAACCAGAGAGAGGGGCTGCCGAAGACGTAGCCGTTGAACATCTCCGGCCGCGTAAACAGCACGTGGAAGCCGAACAGCGTGCCATAGGAGTGCCCCACCAAGATTTTGCGGTTCATGTCGACGCGATAATTCCGAGCGACCAAGGGAAACACGACCGTCTCAATATACTGTCGATATGCTTCCGCCTCACCGTAGCTCGGAGCCGAGTATGACCCCGGAGAGTGCGCGGGGTCGCGTCGGGGATCGGTAGGAGTGTAGTCGCGCCGTTGCCCCTCCAAGCCCCTGTCCTGGTCATGGGAAAGACCGACCAGGATGAAGTCCTCGATATTGCGACCCCTTTGTCCGACGAGCGAGCGCACCGAGCGCGTCACCGGGAGCGCCCAGTGTGGATCGAGGACGAAGACGACCGGCAACGACTTCTTAGAACGTGCGTAGGACGGCGGTAGGTCGACCCACACCTGATAACGGCGGCCGAGTGCCGAGGGCGCGTCGTGCGCGGCGCTAGTGGGAAAGGTGATGGGCGGGAGCGCGTCAGTGACCTTGGGCGGCTCTGGAGCGACCTGTTCGGCGCAAGCCGTCGCGCCCGGAACGAGTAGGATAAAGGGGAGCGCAGCGCAAAGCCAGGAACGAATCATAGTACAAGCCCTAAGAGTTGCCGCAGACGCTGAAGGAGACGGCAGAGCATGTGAGACGATTTAGAGTCTCTAAGAACGTGGTCGTGTCGTCCGCGTCACAGCATGCCTATATTAAGCAGCCATTGTTCGACCTGCCCAGGCCACTGCGTTGTTATCGGATCGGCCGTCGGCCGCATCCCGAATGCATGACCACCCTTCGCGTAGACACGCATATCGACCGGCACGCCGGCGTCGTTCAGCGCCAGCGCATAAGCCATCGGCTGTCGGATATCATCGACGGAGTCGTTCATCGCGTGAATGATGAGCGTGGGCGGCGCCTTCGCGCTGATCTTCACCCAAGGCTTTAGTTCGAGGCTGTTCTTCCCCTTGCTGTTATCCAACATGCGGGCCGTATAGGCCACGATCGCGAAGTCGGGCCGCGGGGATTGTCGGTCGGCCGCGTCGGTAAGCGGATAAGTGCGCTCTTCCGTGTTGCTCATATTCGCCACGAGATACGCGCCGGCCGAGAAACCGATTACGCCAATCTTGCGCGGGTCGATCCCGTAGGTCGAGGCGCGTTGCCGCAGCAACCCAATCGCGCGCTGGGCGTCCTCCAAACCCAGTAGCACCTTCGGTCGCTGCTGCTCTCCGTTCTCCTTCGGCCACACTTGCGGCGTCCGGTACTTGAGCACGACGCAGGTCATACCCTGCCGGGTCACCCAATCGCAGACTTCGGTGCCTTCCAGGTCCATAGCTACGGCGTAAAAACCTCCGCCCGGCAGGACCAGCATCGTAACACCGGTATTGCGCCCCTTCGGCCGATAGACCGTCATGGTCGGCCGGGTGACATAGGTCGCCCAATGCCATTTTCTTCCCCCCACAAGGGGTGAGCCGTTGCCGGTCGTCTCGGGACGATCGCCGCTGTCGGGTTTGGCGAGAGGGACGTTCGCAGGCCAGAGCGGCACCTGCGTGCCGCCAGGGGTAGATTGCCAGACGCCCTCCCGTTCTACCTTCGGAACCTCGACTCTCGCGGGTGAGCTGTCATTCTTCATTGCCTGCCCACAGGCCGCTCCAGCGATGCCGATTGCAAGGAGCGTGGGAATGACCACCCGGATTCTTGGCAAGATAAAGTCTCCTATTGAGAGAGAGCAGGTGTGCTTAGGAAAGAAGGAACGCGGCCAAGGAAGACGTATCGGTCGCGCAGTGCCCGCCATAAATCGGATGCCACTCCGTTCTGACCCCGCGCTGGCGAGCCATGTCGGCAAGTCGCTGAGTACCCTCGAAGTTGCCGTAGGTGTCGTACAGACCGTTGGAGAGGTAGAGCGCCGGATAGTGAGGCCCCGCCCGTTCGATCAGATCGAGCGGCGAGACGCGCCGCCACTCCGCATCGCTAGCCAAATACTTCCGTGCCATAAGCAAAACGCCGAACACGATCTTGGGGTTCGCACCCGTACGCTCCGCCGTCGTGCGGATCGTAGACAGCGATGCGAACGGCGAGGATGCATATACGCCGGGGCATAACGCCGCCACCTTGGCGAACCGCGATGGGTAGGAGAGGCCCGCGACCAGGACGTTGAGCCCGCCCATCGACTCGCCCATCAGCAGGCGGCGGTGCGGGCGCCCGACCTTGGCCTCGATCGCCGGCAGGCGCGTCATCAGATCGTCCAGCAAGCCGCTGTCAGCCTTTTCGCCCTTGGGCGTCAGAATCCAGGTCGATCCGTAGGACAGGGTGACGACGGTGGGCGGCAGCGCCCGGCTACGCTGCCATTCGCCCTGCAGCATCGCGGTCAAGTAGGTGTCGTCGTTCCAGATGCGTTCGTCCAGGTTCCGACCGTGCAGATGATAGACGATGTCGCCGTTGGAGCCCCGCCGGTCCCGGTTGACGCAGTAGCGGAACGGGCCCGCCGTCCCGCACGCCTGTTCCGCCGGGACGAAGGACACCTTCTGGGCACCTCGCGTCTTCGTGATCTCCGTCCATGCGTAGTAGATCGAAGCGGCGACGAGGATCGCGAGCAGCCAAGACCGGTATGGGCGCTTGAGTATCGAGCTGGCCGCGCGGCGAGGGCGGCCGCCCGTGTGGGCGTCGGCCATTCGGATCAGGCCGCGCCGACGAGCAGATGGCGATCGAGCGGCGTCGTTTCGGCCTCGCCGGCCGCCTGCGCGTCCACGCCGACTCCTGCTCCCGTCAGCTTCGGCAGCGCCAGAAGGCTCAGGGCATAGCCGATGATCGCGCTTCCGCCGTAACCCACTATCGGGGTCGGGTAGTTGCCGAGGGCGGCAGCCATGATCCCGGCAAGCCAGACGAACCCGAAGGCGGCATAGGAGTCGCGATTCGCCGGATCGCGGCGCCAGCCGACGATCGCAGGAACGAGGAGCAGGGCCGAGCCACCCAGTACCGCCGCGCCGGCGGCTGCGTGGACGTCGAAGGACGAGTAGAGGATCTGGTCGACATAGGGGACCGCCGCCAACGTGTCGGCACGGACCAACGTCGCGGCGAAGCTGGCGACGCTCGCGCCGAGCGCCGCGATGAGGTGCCTTTCGGGGCGCATGACCGCGAGGACGCCCAGACCCGCCGCAAGCATTCCGGCCATCGCACGGTCGGGCTGGATCGCCATCGCGGCGGCGGCGACGATCATGCCCGCCGTCGCGAGCGCGTCGCGGCATCGCGCGAACGCTACGACCATCAGGGGCAGCAGGATCAGGCTCGGCTGGATGGACAGCCCACCGAGGCGTACCCACCGCACCGCGCCGTCGACGTCGTCGCCGAGCAGGGCGGTAGCCAGCAGCGCACCCGCCATCGCCGCGATCGTCCCGCCCGCCCACCGCGGGCCCGCGAGCATAACGCGGCCGACGAGACCCAGCAGCGTCATGCCGATCGCCAGCGCGACGAGGTTGATGCCCAGGTAGCGCGCGGGAGCGCCGGCGACCCCCATGTAGGCGAGGCCCAGCGCGACCGCGGCGGTTGCGCACGCGATACCTATGGCGCGGGGGCGACGCGCCGCGCTTTCGTGAAAGTCCATGGTCGTTAGTCCTTCGGAGGAAAGGGCGCCTTCGCCGATCAGCGAGGCGAAGGGGCGGAGCAGATACGACGCGAGCACGCGTGGTATGAGGCCGAACACACTGTCGAGCGCGAACAGCAGCGCCTTGGTATCGTTGGAAATCTCCGCCGTTTCGCAACGGATGGCCCTTCCCCATGATTGCAAGGAGGGAGGTAGCGTGGCTTGCAGAGCGCGACAGGCAAGATCGGCAAGGCCGCGCCGACGTCCAACGCTCATATTGTCGCCTCCCGCTGGCCTGAAGCCGGTGACGCCGATTGACCCGGAGGATTGGCGTGGGCGAGCTGCACCCCGCTGGCCGTCAGTCGGTAGGCGTGCCGCGGCGGTCGTCCCCTCTCCAGAGGCTGTTGCCATTCCGCTTCAAGATAGCCCTGCGCTTCCAGACGGATCAGGAGGGGGTAGAGCGTGCCGGATTTCACACCGGCGAGCCGCGCCAGTTCATAGCCGTGAGACCATCCGTCACGTGCGTCGAGCAGGACGGCGAGGATCATCCGGGCTTGGGGTGAGAGCGCGCGTGTTCGAGACATGCGCCATTAAGTCTACCTAGATAGCTTTATAGTCAAGCTCTGATTAGATCGTGTCGGTGCCGCTCGGATCAGCCTACCTTCTCACTGTAATGGTTTGAGAAGCCTTCTTCAGTCCCCGCTTCCCGACCGCTTGCAGGAAAGCAGGGCGCTGAAGCAACGGCGCTTTTCGCCGTGAGCTTTGTGTCACAACCGGTCGGTTCTGACACGCGATCCCGATGCACGGTAGCCTGCCCCTCCGTCGGTACCACAATCGTAGGTCAGAATGTCCGCTTCCGGGCAGGCCCGGGCGCTCGCTGAGCGACCAGCATTGGGGCGCAAAGCGGTCGTCGCCGGCTATCGCAACACCTCGACCTTCAGCCCTTTCACCTTCACAGCCCGCCACGACTTATCGGCGGTGAGGGCAGGGCGCTCCAGCTCCCGTGCCTGCGCGAGGCACGCCCGATCGCCGAGCGACAGCCCGAGGCTGGCGGTCGACGCCCGCAGCCGGCATGACGCTCGGCTACCAGCTATTTATTGCTCTGTTGCTTCTCCTGCCCGGCATCGTCGGGTGGGTATGCGTTCGAGCCGGTTCAACCGATGACCTCCTGAGCCCCATGCCCGACCGGCAAGGCTCAACCACCACATTGGCTGCGATCGTGCTCTTCGCATGCCTCGGGCATCTGTTGGCGGCCATGGCCATCGACCTCAACAGTCGGGTCGCCGCCACCTGGCGTCACCTCAAGGTTTGTGCGCCAGACAACGATTTGGCAGACATAATGCGAACATCGGCTAATTAGCGAGCTTGAGGCGCGACATGGGATCGT
>NZ_QJJM01000036.1:2500-5776 GCF_003201955.1 Blastomonas natatoria | reverse complement strand
AGTTAAGTTGGTTGCGGGAGCAGGATTTGAACCTGCGACCTTCAGGTTATGAGCCTGACGAGCTACCGGGCTGCTCCATCCCGCGCCACCAAGAGGGCTGCGTGTGTGGCAGCCCTGGGCCTGTTGAGAGGCCAAAAAACCGCCCTGGCGGTTTGCCGAGGGCGGTTTTTGAGATCATGAATGGGTTTTTTTCTTTGCGCACCGGCTTCAATGCCTGGCGACGCCCTACTCTTCCAACGCTTAAGCGGTAGTACCATCGGCGCAGTCAGGTTTCACGGCCGAGTTCGAGATGGGATCGGGTGGGTCACTGACGCTATGGCCACCAAGCAATGAAGCAGGTGCACAAAGGGGTTTTGATCGATGCCCGTGCGGGGACGACATGCATTTCGGGTAGGTATTTGGCGAACATCCGGCCTGGATATCATCCATATCACCAATGCTGACATTGATGGTGGGACTTACAAGCGCGAACAGAGTAATTAGGACCGGTTAGCTCCATGCGTTACCGCACTTCCACACCCGGCCTATCAACGTGGTGGTCTTCCACGACTCGATGATAACTTATCTTGAGGGAGGCTTCCCGCTTAGATGCTTTCAGCGGTTATCCCGTCCATACATAGCTACCCTGCTGCACTGCTGGCGCAATGACAGGTACACCAGAGGTATGTTCAACCCGGTCCTCTCGTACTAGGGTCAACTCCTCTCAATTATCGACGCCCACGGCAGATAGGGACCAAACTGTCTCGCGACGTTCTGAACCCAGCTCACGTACCACTTTAATTGGCGAACAGCCAAACCCTTGGGACCTGCTCCAGCCCCAGGATGTGATGAGCCGACATCGAGGTGCCAAACGATTCCGTCGATATGAGCTCTTGGGAATCATCAGCCTGTTATCCCCGGCGTACCTTTTATCCGTTGAGCGATGGCCCTTCCACGAGGGACCACCGGATCACTATGACCGACTTTCGTCTCTGCTCGACTCGTCAGTCTCGCAGTCAGGCGAGCTTATGCCATTGCACTCTAACAGACGGTTTCCAACCGTCCTGAGCTCACCATCGCGCGCCTCCGTTACTCTTTAGGAGGCGACCGCCCCAGTCAAACTACCCGCCACAGAGGGTCCCAGCACCGGATAACGGTGCGTGGTTAGACATCAGAAAACAACAGGGTGGTATTTCACCTATGGCTCCACGACAGCTGGCGCCGTCGCTTCAAAGCCTCCCACCTATGCTACACAGTTCTTTCCTAATGCCACTCTGAAGCTGCAGTAAAGGTGCACGGGGTCTTTCCGTCTAACCGCGGGTACTCCGCATCTTCACGGAGAATTCAATTTCGCTGAGCATGTACTGGAGACAGTGGGGAAGTCGTTACGCCATTCGTGCAGGTCGGAACTTACCCGACAAGGAATTTCGCTACCTTAGGACCGTTATAGTTACGGCCGCCGTTTACTGGGGCTTCAATTCAGAGCTTGCACTCCTCCTCTTAACCTTCCAGCACCGGGCAGGCGTCAGACCCTATACGTCGTCTTGAAGCCGACTTAGCAGAGTCCTGTGTTTTTGCTAAACAGTCGCTACCCCCTGGCTTGTGCCCCCCACACATGGTTGCCCATATGTGGGGCCTCCTTCTCCCGAAGTTACGGAGGTAATTTGCCGAGTTCCTTCAGTACACTTCTCTCAAGCGCCTTGGTATACTCTACCATCCCACCTGTGTCGGTTTAGGGTACGGTCTATACGGAGGGGCTATTTCCTGGGACAACTTCGAAGCCAGACCAATCCAATAAGGCCTGACAACTTACGCCATCCGTCACACACCTCCAGGCCCACGAATATTAACGTGGTTCCCATCGACTACCCCCTTCGGGCTCGTCTTAGGGGCCGGCTCACCCTGCTCAGATTAGCTTTAAGCAGGAACCCTTGGGATTTCGGCGAGAGGGCATCTCACCCTCTTTATCGCTACTCATGTCAGCATTCTCACTTCCGATACCTCCACGGTCGGTTACCCTCCCGCTTCACAGGCTTACGGAACGCTCCGCTACCGCGTGCATAAATGCACACCCTAAGCTTCGGTACGTATCTTGAGCCCCGTTACATTTTCGCCGCAGGATCTCTTATTTAGACCAGTGAGCTGTTACGCTTTCTTTAAAGGATGGCTGCTTCTAAGCCAACCTCCTGGTTGTTTTGGAAATCCCACATGCTTTCCCACTTAGATACGATTTGGGGACCTTAGCTGTAGGTTAGGGCTGTTTCCCTTTTGACGACGGACCTTAGCACCCGCCGTCTGTCTGCCGGACTAACTCTGTGGTATTCGGAGTTTGGTTAGGTTTGGTAGATCTCGCGACCCCCTAGCCCATCCAGTGCTCTACCCCCACAGGTAAACATCCGACGCTCTACCTAAATAGATTTCGCGGAGAACCAGCTATTTCCCGGCTTGATTGGCCTTTCACCCCTAAACACAACTCATCCGATAATTTTTCAACATTAAACGGTTCGGCCCTCCAGTGCGTGTTACCGCACCTTCAGCCTGGTCATGCCTAGATCGCCGGGTTTCGGGTCTAATCCATCAAACTCAGTCGCCCTGTTCAGACTCGCTTTCGCTGCGCCTACACCTAACGGCTTAAGCTCGCTTGATAGATTAAGTCACTGACCCATTATACAAGAGGTACGCTGTCAGGCCTCAAGGACCCTCCAACTGATTGTAAGCATTCGGTTTCAGGTACTGTTTCACTCCCCTCATCGGGGTGCTTTTCACCTTTCCCTCACGGTACTTGTTCGCTATCGGTCATGTACGAGTATTTAGGCTTGGAGGGTGGTCCCCCCATGTTCAGACAGGATTTCACGTGTCCCGCCCTACTCAAGTCCTGATGTTTCGCTTTCGCATACGGGACTGTCACCCGCTATGGTCAAACTTTCCAGAATGTTCTGCTAACTCAACATCAGGCACTGGCCTGGTCCGCGTTCGCTCGCCACTACTAACGGAATCTCGGTTGATGTCTTTTCCTCCGGGTACTGAGATGTTTCAGTTCTCCGGGTTCGCTTCACCAAGGCTATTTTATTCACCAAGGTGATACCCTATCCACCTCACTCCGACACTGGAAAACCAGCAGCGAAATGAAATGGTGAGGGTGGGTTTCCCCATTCGGAAATCGCGGGATCAAAGCCTGCTCACGGCTCCCCCACGCTTATCGCAGCGTGCCACGTCCTTCATCGCCTGTACATGCCAAGGCATCCACCAAATGCTCTTACCTCACGCTTGAAAGTCCACACCACCAATGTCAGCACT
>NZ_QJJM01000035.1 GCF_003201955.1 Blastomonas natatoria | reverse complement strand
TCCGGTAGTCTTCGCAAAACCACCTGAATCAACGACTTGGGCTGGCGTCAAGCTAACCCACTGGCACCACTCAACTTAATTTCGGATCAGGCTCTGACGCAAGGGCGACGCCTAGACAGATCGGGAGCGCGACGAGCGAAACGACGATGGATGCGGACATATCCGTGCGCAACGATGCAAGAGAGTATCTCGAAGAGGACACAAGGGTCTCCATAACTGTAAGTAGAACTAGGTGACAGCGAGCGAAGCTGGTTGCCGATTTTCGCAAATCGACAGCGGTTCGCCGCGACAATCGAGATTAAGCGCCAATGGCGTCGCGAAGCCACCCGCTAAGGTAACCATGCTCCACGTACACGCAGCCTCGATTGTTTCCGCAGGTTACAGTTTTGGGGGTCTCAATGTCTGGGCGGGGGTCACGCCTTCGCTGATCCGCCGCCCAAGTGTCGAATAAGCGTGCTCTAGCTTCAATTGCGAGATGATCGCCCTGAAAGGCAAGATCAGGTGATCGCCGTGGCATTCAATATGCGCATGTGGGAGCTGACCGGTAGCGTCTCCGGGTAACTCGTCGCTCGCAGGCTTGCTCACGCTCGCCATCGACAGCGCTAAGCTGGACGCGGCGACAAGGCTCATATTCCCGCTTTCGGGACTTACATGGAAAGCCGAAGTCAACCCCAAAAGCGATGCAAACAGCACGCCGATAACAAAGGGAAACAGGCGGCTCATGACGCTTGTCCTTAGCGATCCCACACATTCAAGACAACTACCTTTCGTCTCCCTCTTTGAATGTGCGCTCGTTAAATCGGCCACGATCCTCAGCAGCATCCGTGTCAGGATTATTCCATCACAGCGAGCAGCGCTTCCGCAACGCCGTGGCGGTCAGCGCCGATCGCCGGCCCGGTTACCTCGTAGCCATCACATACGCGGCAGTAGTGTAGCAATCCTCGGTTGAGGGCGTCGCGATGCGTTGCCGTATCCTGCGCCGGACGTCGGTGTTCCACGCCTGTCGCCAGAAGGACAGCGCGAGCGGTAAAAGTGATACCCACACCGCGTGCCTCGAAGGCGTATATCTCGCTTTCTAGCTCTTCAATGAGACCCGTGACAATAGTCCCGCCGAAACGCTCGGCCTGCTCCCGCATCCGGCCTAGTAGATCCTCGCCGTTGATCCCCTCCGGAAATCCGGCATGGTTGTGCAAGAGCGGGATCCACTTTGTACGGCTGTGGCCTGCATCGATCACGATCACGCGGCGATGATAGCGGGAGAGGTAAATGGCTGCGGTGAGGCCAGCAGGTCCCCCGCCTACGATCAGAACGTCGCACTGCTCGGACATGGTCAACGATGTCATCCTTTCCGGGCCGCCCCACTGCGGTAAATGATATTGGGTCAACCCTGGCGCGACGGCCCTGGCGGATTGACAGGGATCGCCCGCTCTTCCCCTGGGCAGGCGCCGCAAATAAGATTGGCAGGCACGGCAACGTCAATACGCTTAGGATAGGGGAGATTGAGGTTGGTCATGATCTCGACGAACTCGTCTAGCGTCCTTCCGCCGCCGAGCCTGGGATTGCGCTCGCGTTCCTGAGCGACGGTGCTGACAAAGCGATGCTCGTAATCGTGCGCCGGATAAACGAGCGTTTCTTTCGGGAGCGAGAACAACTTTTCGTGAACCGAGCCGTAGAGCGCCGGGGCGTCGCCATTCTGAAAGTCCGTGCGTCCGCAACCGTCGATCAACAACGCATCGCCAGTGAAAACCTGCAGCGCGCCGGGATGCTCAAGAAGATAGGAATGATGGGCGTCGGTATGTCCCGGCGTGAACAGCGGCTGCAGAATGAGAGCTCCGACATGGAGCGGGTTGACCTCATTGACGAGGATGTCGGCGCAGGAAAGGCCATCTGTTTCCGGATAGGCGACTTTGCAGCCGGTCAGGCTTCGCAACCGGCACGCGCCGGTGACATGGTCGGCGTGGATGTGCGTCTCGAGAGTGAATTCGAGCTCCAAGCCTAATTCCGCCAGTACCGCGAGATCCCGTTCGACCGTTTCAAGTACGGGATCGATGAGCACGGCCCGTTTCGTATCGCCGCAGGCGACCAGATAGGTATACGTCGATGACTCCGGTTCGAACAGCTGTCGGAAGATCATCGTCCGGCCTGTTCCGTGCGAGGAGGGCCGGCTGCTCCGGCTCGAAGCGTCGCGGGAGGGAGGGGCTCCGGGTCGGCCGGCTCGGCTGCGCTTTGTCCCCTTGCTGCGGCAACTTCCCTGGCCTCGATCCGATCGAGATAAGCCTCGGCGAGCTGGTAATGGGCGGCCGTTGCTTCTGGCACGATCGATCGCTGCGCCATTTCCAGTTCCTCCTCCGCTCGCCGTTGGAGATAGCGCAGATCCTCACCGGGTCCGGGTTCGATCACTTGGTGCACAGTCATCACTCTACTGCAAAGAGCTGCGTGCCTTGCGCGCCGAAACTCATCACCTTGAACGGGGCGGCGTTGGCGCCGCCCATGCCGGGCGATCCGGCTGGCATGCCAGGTAGGGCGATTCCCCGGACGGCGGGTTTCTGGACCAGCAGCCGTTTGACTGCGGCGACCGGGACATGCCCTTCCACCGCATAGCCGCCAATCAGGATTGTATGGCAACCTTGAAGCTCGGCAGGAACGCCAGCGCGCTCCTTCAGGCTAGCGAGCTTCTCGCTCTCCACCACGCGGAGGTTAATGCCTGCCCGCCGAAGCGCCTCGGCATGTCCGTCGCAGCATTCACATCCGGGGTTTTTGTACATGACGCCGGGGGGCCTATCCGCAGCGGAAACCGTTCCGGGGGCCAACAGGAGAGCAGGTCCGACCGTCAATTTCATCAGTGTCTTCAGCATCTGTGCCACTCCATCTCTGGCTTTCGCCTTGACCTGCTCATCGACCATGGTGGCCTTCAATCAGCCGGCTGCGGGATCGTGCGCAGGTACGGTTTCACCGTCTTCCAACCTCCGGGGAATTTGTCCTTCGCCTGCTCATCGTCGAGCGAGGGGGCGATGATGCACTCCCCACCAGGATTCCAGTTCACCGGCGTCGCGACCGGGTGTTTCGCCGTCAGCTGGATGGAGTCGAGCAGCCGCAGGATTTCTGCTAGGTTACGACCTGAACTCATCGGATAAATGAGCATGGCTTTGATCTTCCTGTCCGGGCCGATGATATAGACCGTGCGCACGGTGGCATTGGTGGCGGCGGTGCGGCCCTCGGTCTCGGTCTCCTCGGCCGGCAGCATGTTGTAGAGCTTCGAAACCTTGAGGTCATGATCCCCAATCATCGGGAAATTCACGTCCTGGCCGCTGACATCCTTGATGTCCTGCATCCAGCCCTGGTGATCGCCGACCTTGTCGACGCTGAGGCCGATCAGCTTGGTGCCCCGTTTGTCGAACTCGGGCTTCTGGCGTGCAAACTCGCCCAGCTCGGTCGTGCAGACTGGCGTGAAATCCTTCGGGTGCGAGAAAAGCACCGCCCAACTTTCGCCGAGCCAGTCATGGAAATGAAGCGAACCCTCTGTGGTGTCCGCCTCGAAATCCGGAGCGATGTCGCCAAGCTTCAAACTCATTATTCTTCTCCTGTATCGATCTGCGCCCTCGGACGGTGTCTGCCGAGACAGATAGGGTCTATAGTAGCTATAGGTTCAAGGGCTTGGTTCGACGAGGTGACACAGCGCTGCGATGCGCCGACATGCCCGTGCATCTCCACTTGGCGCGCATTTGCAATTCAGAGACCAGCGCCTTGCCTCATCTGACATAAGTGTCGAGCTCCGATGCGATCTAATCGGGCGTTGCATCGCGGGCGAAAAAGGTGATCGGATCGCCCTTTGGACCCATTAGGTATATCAACGCGCTGTGGTCCATGAGGTAGCCGCTGGCTCCGCCCAATTGTTGGCGGCTGGCATAGGCCGCGAAGCGCCGGAGCGTATCAGCAATCGCAGCGGGCAGGCCGGTGAGACGTAAGCGGGGCGCTGACCCCACCTTGCGCTGATCGCTGACAGCATCGACTTTGCGCGCCCCTGCAATGATTGAGGCGCTGCTCCTATGATAATCCCTAGCCGCTCTTATTCGTGACGATGTTGTTCTTAGGGAGATCAATCGTTGGCGGCAGCGGGCGTTTGAGCAGGCCGAGTGCCTCCGCTGCGTCTATTTCATCGCGTGGGATCGAGAGGCTTGCGGTTGTGATGGAGGGGCTCGGACGTTCAGCGGCACGGCCGCACTGGCTATGTCGGGGCGGGCCTGAGGGCGGCGGCGATGATCCGGAACAGGGTGGCGTCGGGACACGCGGAAGCGAAGGCGACCCGGATGCGGGAGGCGGTCTCGATGACGCGTGCGGCGACTTTGAGGAGCCGCAGGCGTAGGGTCGCGAACTCAGCGTTGGCGAGCGGGGCTGCCTTGGGGATGACCTGCTGGATGCGCCACATCAGCCAGAATGCGGCGGTGTGCAGGATCAGCCGCATCTGATTGGCGTTGGCTGATCGGCATGACGTGCGATCGCTGGCGAGCTGGGCCTTGTGCAACTTGATGAGGTTTTCGGCCTGGCCGCGGGCGCAGTAGAGTGTGTCGTAGATGTGCTCGGCCGAGCCCTGCTCGAGCGAGGTGACGACGTAGCGGATATCCATGCCGAGCGTGCTGGCCTCGATCCGGGCGACGACACGGCGCTGGCATTTCCAGCTTTTCGCCCCGTAGCGGGTCTGGGCATAATTTCGCAGGACTACGTGCTGTTCCTCGGCCCGCTTGACCGTGCAGGCATCGGCAATCTTCACGATCTGTGGATCGGCGCGCAGCACAGCGTTGGTGGGCAGGCCGAAGACATAATCGATGCCCTGTGCCTCGCAGAAGTTCATGACCTCGGGTCTGCCGTAGTGGCCGTCGCCCCGGATCGTGATGTGGGTCGTGGGCCAGTGCCTCTGGATCTGCCGCACCAGGCGACGGATGTGGCCCGCGGCCTCCGCGCCGCTCGGCGTCTTGCCGGTGCGCAGCAGCATGGCGACCGGCCGCCCCGTTGCCGTGTCGTAGACGTGGATCGGCAGGAAACAGCGCTCACCGTGATGCCCGTTCCAGAACGATAACTGCTGGTAGCCGTGCACGACATCGCAGGTGTCATCGATGTCCAGCGTCACCGCCTCGGGCGGGGATGGATAACTGGCGCAGTAGATGTCGACCATCGCGGCCATCATGCGGGCCAGCTCGCGCGTGGTGGGTGCGTTTTCCCAGCGGCTCATCGTCGGTTGGCTGGCAAGGCCCGCGCCCGAACCCGGTAGCTTGCCCAGCGCCAGGCGGAAGCCGGGATCGTCACGCAGGGCGTCGAGGTCGTCGGCGTCCTCGTAGCCGCAGGCAATCGCCAGAACCCGAGCCCGCAGGATGTCATCCAGCTTGTGGACCACCCGCGAAGGATCGCGCCGATCGGCGATGCAGGTGGCCAGCTGCCTGCAGATGTCCATCTCGCGCTCGGCCTGCGCCAATAGCAGAACCCCGCCGTCCGACGTGATGCGACCGCCGTCGAAGGCAGCCGTGACTTTCTTGCGTTGGACCGCTGGGAATCGAAATGAGCTTGAGGTAACGTCGGTCATGGCGGGTGTGGCCTATGGCAATTTCTGTCCCGGAGCAGGGACGGCTTAGACACCCAATTTCTTACTTCAGAACAGAGCTTTACGCTACTCCCGCCTACCGCTCAGACACCCCTTGGTGCATAAGAGCGGCTAGTGACGATCCTGTGAGTAGGGGGGCTCAGCGGTTTGAGGTGTTCACCGGCGCTGGCAGGCGCAGGGATTGGCCGCCTGAGGTGAAGGCATCG
>NZ_QJJM01000034.1 GCF_003201955.1 Blastomonas natatoria | reverse complement strand
CACCGCAAGCTCGCCGCCTAACATCCACCCCCAGACGAGGTCCGCACTCCGCTAATCTAAGCCGCGATCTGTGCCGAATGTTCTGACGACGGACAGATAAGCGGTCGAGCCGGGTTCGGGGTTGGTGTCTTCAAAGGGAAGATCGGTTGCGTTGTCCATGATGGTCTCCGTGCCCTGAGCCGCGCTTCTCGCGGCCTTCGTGGCGACGACCGGCGGCAGCGGGCATGGGCCTGCACCGCGCGCCCTCGCGCGGCCGGAGCACAGCGGAGGATGGCGAAGCCGAGGCTATTTTGCTTCGCGATGCAAAGGGGCAGCATGCCCCGGCGGAAAATAGTGGAGCGCAGCCATTGCGGTGCCTATGCCGGATGCCGCAGTCGCCCCCTCCCGAAGGCCGGTAGCATGGTGACACTGGGCCGAGCCTCGGTGGTCTTGCATTAGACTGCCGCCAGACACTTCCCTTTTCCCGGCCCTCAACCAGTCACCGAAGCATGAAACGCACGGCATCGGTTGCACGGAGCTGCACCCGCACATGTGCAGCCAACTGCGAGCCGCCGTGGACAATGAGGTCACTGTTGAAATCGTCCAGGCGAGGCCGGAGAGGCAACACGAGGACGCCTTGAGGAGCATAGCGATCGGTCAGCGTTGCCAGAGCCCCCTCACCGGCGGGATCCTGGTCGCAGGCGACATAGAGGCATCGTACATCCGCTGGTAGATTGAGCGCAGCAAGATGCGCTGCTGATAGCCCGGCAACCATCGGCATGGCTGGCATCACTTGGCGTAGAGACAAGATGGTCTCGATACCTTCACCTACCGTTATAACCGGACCAGAATCACCGAACCAGACACCTGATCCGAGCAGATGGCCCATTGCTCGGCGGGGATAGGCGACATCGGCTTTGCTGGCTGAGGCTGGGTCAAGCCAAGTGCGATGCACGCCTGTCATCGTGCGGTTCGCATCTGTGACCGCTGCGATCATGGCGGGCCAGGAGGTGCGCACATCAGGGGCGTCGTCCTTGGAAGCGCGGTAATAGCAGCGTGGATGAAAGCGCAGTGACCCGGTGTCCGGCAGACCGCTGATTCCGCGCTTGGCGAGGTAGCGGATAACGATGCTCTGGCCGATAGGACTTGAGGCCGCCCAAAGACGCTGCGCGGCTTCCGGCGTTCCAGTCGGAGCCTTGCTCGGCCGCCTCCGGCGCTCGTCGATGGCAGTAGGCTGGGGAAGGCTTAAAAACTGGCGGGCTTCATTGAGCGTGTCACGCAATGTGGTGTGGCCGCAGGTTGCAGCAATGATGTCAAGCAGGTCGCCGTGATCGCCGCTTTGCGCGTCGGTCCATTTGCCTGCGCCTCCACGGTTTTCAGCGCCTGCGCTCAGGCGGACATACAGGCTGCGCCCCGGCGTATTTCGGACATCGCCAACCAACCAATAGCGGCCTTCACGGCGGCCATTGGACAAGTAGCGGCGGCAGACTGCCTCTGCTGAGGCAGCGAGGCGGCGGGCGATTTCGGCAGCGGGACTGTCCATGCGGGGCTCCTTCAGGCGGCATTGCGCGCCGTGACCCGCTGGATCGGGAACCGCTCCAGCAGCTTGGCGAGCACATCCACGCCGACAGCCCCTGTCGGAATGTAGAGGCGCAGTTTCCACGAGACGATCTCGGAGATCAAGCCCATCGATTTGAGCCGCTCCACCCCAAGATCGTTGAAGCCGGTCAGTTCGATCCGCCAGTCGTTCATCGCCCGCACGCGGGCCAGGGTCTGCTCCTCGGCCAAGTGCAGCTTGGCGTCGCCAGAACACAACATCGACCACACATCGCTAGGTTCCAGCGGTGCGTGGTCCTGCTCAATCACGCTTGCGACCCAAGCTGCCGAGACCTTGCGACCAATGATCCGTTCGCCAGCATCGGTCTGTAGCCGGTAGACGCGGGTCGATTCATCCGGAAGGCGTCGCCAAATCGGCAGCAGCAGGCCCGAGACAATGTGCAGGGTCGACGTTTCGAACTCAGGCAGTTCTGCGAGCTCGGCTGCCCAAGCTTCGGCAAAGCGGTCGTGATCGGCTGGCTCCCAGTGGCTGGCCGAAAAGACCTTGGCGAGCATGTTGGTCGCCTCCAAAGGTCGCACGAGCCGGACCCGCGGATGGACTACCCCTTCATCGTCAATCAGGCTGCGCGTGCGCAACTTGACCGCAGCGCGTCCGGATCGATTGTTGACGAGAAGTTCGGCTTGCTCATCTTCGGCGATGGCGAGGGCTCTTGGCAAGGATACGGGTTCTATCCGATCCTTCCGTTCGACCGTCAGCAAGTGCGTCACGGCCCCCGTGCCGGGATGGGTGTAGATGGTCTGTCGGCCAGACACGGAGAAGCTCTCGGCACGCAGCGTTTCGAGGCCCATTTCATAGGCGCCACTGGCAATCGCGCCTTCGATACGCGCGGTAAGCAGGTCTTCGAACGCATCGAACAGGATGTTCTGCATGGCAATGGTGAGCGCCAGCATCCGGTTCAGGAATGTCGTGATACCCGGAAGTTCGTCCTTCAAACCGCCGTTGCTGTCGAGCAGTGAAAGGCCGGTCGCGGTCTCGAACTGGACAAGGGAGCAGCCTTCAACCTTGCCGCGCACGAGCAGCTGATAGAGCTGCCGCAGCGCATCGCGTGCGTAAAACGACTCCAGATTATCGCTGGCGCTGAACATGTTCTGGCCGCCGGTCTGCCGCTGGCCGCGCGTGATTGCGCCGAGGCTGTCGAGCCGCCGGGCAATCGTCGAGATGAAGCGCTTCTGCGCTTTCACATTGGTCGAAACCGGTCGGAACAGCGGAGGCTGCCTTTGATTGGTCCGATTGGTGCGGCCAAATCCCTGGATTGCAGTGTCCGCCTTCCAGCCTGCTTCGAGAAGGTAGTGGACGCGGCGACGCTGGTTCTTAACGCCAAGGTCGGCATGATAGGATCGGCCAGTGCCGCCTGCTTCTGAGAACACGAGGATGCGCTTCACATCGTCCATGAACGCATGCGTTTCGGCGATGTTGGCAGATGCCGGACGGTTCTCGACAGCAAAGCGAACTGATCCATCGGATACCGCTTTGGTCACGATCCGCCGGGAGCGTCCCGTGACCTCGGCTACCATCTCGCTGCCGAAATGCTGGACGATCTGGTCGAGTGCGCCAGGAACGGGCGGCAGGGCAGCAAGGCGTTCAAGCATCGCGTCGCGGGCGCGGCAAGCTTCACGATTGAGAATGGGGTTACCGTCCTCGTCAAATGCGGGACGCGACGCGAGGTTGCCCTCGCTGTCGGTGAACGGTTCGTAGAGTTGCACCGGGAAGCTGTGTGCCAGGTAATCCAAGACATACTCGCGCGGCGTGATGTCGACCGAAACGTCATCCCACTCATCAGTGGGGATCTCGGCAAGCCGCCGCTCCTGCAGGGCTTCACCGGTTGAAACGATTTGCACAACGCAAGAATGTCCGGCCTGAAGATCATGCTCGATTGCGCGGATCGTGCTGGGGGTCTGCATCGCGGTGATGAGGTGATTGAAGAAGCGCTGTTTCGCGCTTTCGAAGGCCGATCGTGCAGCCGAGCGAGCCTGCGCATTCAAAGTCCCGTGCGCGGCGCTGGTGACACCGGAAGCCTCGAGTGCCGCATCAAGATGGGCGTGAATGACCTGAAACGCTCCGGCATAGGCGTCATAAATGCGGACCTGCTCGGGCGTGAGATGATGCTCGAGCATCTCATACTCGACACCATCAAACGATAGCGATCTGGCAGCATAAAGGCCGAGCGCCTTGAGGTCACGGGCCAGCACCTCCATCGCCGCGACACCGCCGTCCTCAATCGCTGCGACGAAATCGGCGCGCGATGCGAAAGGAAAGTCTTCGCCGCCCCACAGCCCGAGGCGCTGGGCATAGGCAAGGTTCTGGACGGTGGTGGCCCCCGTCGCCGAAACATAAACGATGCGGGCATTGGGCAGCGCATGCTGCAGGCGCAATCCGGCTCGCCCTTGCTGAGAAGCGGCGACTTCGCCGCGTGCGCCTTTGCCGCCTGCCGCATTGGCCATAGCGTGCGCTTCGTCGAAGATGATGACGCCATCGAAATCGCGACCGAGCCAGTCGACGATCTGCTGTACTCGGCTGACCTTGCCGCCGCGCTCCTGCGAACGCAGCGTTGCATAGGTGGTGAACAAGATGCCTTCCGACAATTTGATCGGTGTGCCCTGCCGGTAACGGGACAAGGGCGTCACTAGCAGCCGTTCCTGCCCCAAAGCTGACCAATCGCGCTGGGCGTCTTCAAGCAAGCGATCCGAGACGGAAAGCCACAGCGCGCGTCGGCGTCCCTTGAGCCAGTTGTCGAGAATAATCCCCGCGACCTGACGGCCCTTGCCTGCGCCGGTGCCGTCTCCCAGAAACCAGCCACGACGGAAGTGGACGGCGTGTGAGTTATCCGCATTTGCCGCCGAGACGAGGTCCCATGTGTCATCGACGGTCCATGCTCCAGCCAGATGGCCTGAGTGGGCTTCGCCAGCATAGATGATGGATTCGATCTGCGCGTCTGACAAGATGCCGTCCGATACCAATCGCTCTGGCAAATGTGGGCGATAGTGCGGTCGCGGCGGAGCGACCGAAGCCATCGCTGCCGACTGCACCAGCGGCGTCGGATGCGGCAGCGCGCCGGGAATAGTGATGGATTGCAGTGCATAGGGCTCGTAGATGCCTTCACTCAGCTGGCCCTCAGGCGGCGCCCAGTCGACGGTTTCGTACGCAACTTCGCTGGAATCGGGATCAACCAGACTTGGTGCGTGAGTTGGCCGAACCACCTGTCCTGAGCCCGAAGGCTTGATGCCGATCGAATTGGGCGCGAACCGTGGCGGCGTTGGCGCAACCGGACCGCGGAGCGACACGTGCGTTTCAACCCATTCCAACATTGTCGCGGTATCAGCTGCCGTTCCGGCGCAAGGCGCGATAATCTTGGGGTCTGGCGCGGGCAGCTTGTCGATCACGGTCAGGCGGGTATCGATGCTCGTGCCATGCTTTCGGTAGACCGCGCCATCGATTGCGGCTGAGAAAACTATTGTGCCGCTCGTCTGCAGACGAACAAAAGCTTCCCGCCAGGCAGGAGCATCTGGCGCACAGCCGGCTCCTGTGATCGCGACTAACCGGCCACCCGGCGCAAGCCGGGCAAGTGCCGATGCAATGTGCCTTAGCGCCGCATCGCGCATTGTTCGGTTGACATGGGCGACTGCCGAAAACGGCGGGTTCATCAGAATGACGGTGGGGCGCACTGAAACAGGCAAACGATCGTCGATCGATGCAGCATCGTGGTTCCCCACCAAAGGACCGGGGAACAGCCTCCTGAGCAGCGCAATCCTTCCTTCGGCGAATTCGTTGAGAACAAGACTGGCCCCGGCAAGCTCTGCATGGACTGCGAGCATTCCCATACCTGCCGACGGTTCGAGAACGGTGTCATGCGCTTCCATGGATGCGGCGACCGACGCAACATAGGCAAGGCCAAGAGGAGTCGAATATTGTTGGAGAGCCTGGCTCGTTTCAGAGCGTCTGGTGTGGGTCGGCAGGAGCGATGCGACGCGTTCGACCATTGCCAGCATGTGAGCGGATGAGCCTGCGCGGGTCTTGAGCGCAGTCCCGTAGCGACGCAAGAACAGGATTTGTGCGGCTTCGCACGCCTCATAGGCGGCCTTCCAGTCCCAGGCTCCTTCAGCGTCAGACCTCCCAAAAGCGGAGATCATCGCCTCCCGCAAAGCGGAGATATCGACTGTCTTTCCGGTTTCGATCAGCGGGAGGATCGAGTGAGCGGCACTGAGAACAGCTTTTGCGTGGGCGTCGAATGGGCATTGCTGTGCAAATGGCGCGGCGCGATGCGCGGCGTCGGCAAGATGGTTCGCCATTGATGATGTCTTTCAGGAGAGCAGGAAGGGCGGACAGCGCCCAGGCGCTCTCTCTCAAGCCCGGGCGATCCGCCCGTTCCAGGCTTTGCTCTTACTCTATCTGCGCTCTAGAAATGTTGGATTCACAGTGAGATCGGATCAGCTAAGAGCCTGATCCGAAATTAAGTTGAGTGGTGCCAGTGGGTTAGCTTGACGCCAGCCCAAGTCGTTGATTCAGGTGGTTTTGCGAAGACTACCGGA
>NZ_QJJM01000033.1 GCF_003201955.1 Blastomonas natatoria | reverse complement strand
CACCGAGATCGAAATCGCGCGGGGTGGGGCATGCCCCACCCCGCGCGATCACCTCAATCTACACCAGAAATTACACCACGAGCGCGGACGCTAACTACGGGCAGCTGAGCAGCAGGGTCACAACCGAACGGTTGTGACACCTTGCGCCTTGGTCCGCTTACCACGCCGATGCGTCCGTAAGCCGACGTTCCGCTTCCGGCCCAAAAGCCTCCTCTTTCAGCGTTCCCCGCTTGGCCAATGACGGCCGAGGAGATGAACCATGGGATACTCTCGATTTGACCCCGCAATACAAGCCCGTGCAGCCTGGAACGCCGGCAAGACCGTTGGCACCAAGCGACCTCTGACGCAGAAGCAAATCTGGGCGATACGCTTCCACCTAGATCGCGAAGGCCGTCTCCGGGACAAGGCTCTCTTCGATCTCGCGATCGACAGCAAACTGCGTGGCTGTGATCTCGTCAAGGTCAAGATTGGCGATGTCGTTGCTGGCGCGGACATTCGCAATCGCGCCATTGTCATCCAGCAAAAGACCAACCGTCCCGTCCAATTCGAACTGACAGCGGATGTTCGCGCGACTCTGATCGCCTGGCTAGAGCGACGCGGCGGTTCGGCTCACGATTATCTATTTCCGAGCCGCGTCGATCTCCATGGCCATATGAGCACACGCCAGTATGCCCGCCTCGTCGATGAGTGGGTGACCGCCATCGGTTTGCGTAAGGCTGAGTACGGCACTCACTCGCTGCGGCGAACGAAAGCTGCGATGATCTACCGTGCCACCGGCAATATCCGAGCTATCCAAATTCTGCTCGGCCACACCAAGATCGAAAACACGGTTCGGTACCTTGGTGTCGACCTCGAGGATGCCTTACTGTTGGCGGAGCGCACCGAAATCTGACACAGCAAGCGGTCGACCGACCTATTCGGTCGGCCGCTTTGAGGCGGCGTTAGAATGGCGTGATCGACCGAAATTGGGTGGAAAGCTGACATTCACGACAACGCTCGTTCTGTCCATCGTCGTGGCGACTGGAACGCAAGTCGGAGTCAACTTATGGAGCGAGAACGCCCCATGCGGGCCAATGAGAGAACGCAGTAAATGGCCTGGCTTCTTGAGCGTGAGAACACGACGGTAGCGACCGTCAAGTTCGACATGGAGCCATCATGCTCCGAAATAATGATACCTTACGAACTTCTGGAACAGCGCGGTCTTGCTCATGTTTCGGCTCGTCCCACCCGCGCGGCCATCGATATCGACGATCAGTTTTGGCCGAAACGCGCACGACTGAAAACGCCACGAAAATCGCTTCCCGATTGGGTTGGGTTCTGCTCCTTCTGGGGGGTTAGCCAGCCATTCCGTGATTGCATTGATGGCCTGGAGCCCGGGCTTCACGAATTCAGGGCGGTAGAGGTGCTTCGCTCCGACGGGGCACCCTTTGAGGTTTCATATTATGCCATCAACGTTCGCCGGGCAATATCCGATGCCGTCGATTGGCAGAAAACCGATGTCCCGTCGAAAGAATACAAACATGGGCGCAAGATGCTGGGACTAAAGACTCTGGCAGAGACGCGCAATATTGTCATGAAAAGATCAGCAATAGGGGGCTCCCATTTGTGGGTTCCAGACGAGTTAATCACGTCGGCTATCGCTGTATCTAATGAACTCTACACATTGCTGGGACAGAGGAAACTTCTAACTGGCGTTGCCTGTTTTCGTGTTATCGAAGAATGATGAGGCCAGAGGCATGGGCAATAATCATCAGGGATTTATGCTGGTTTTCGGGAACGGCCGCAATGGGGTCGTTAGGGGCTGGTCCGCTTCTGGGTCGCCTCGCACTTGGCAGCTAGGTCACGAGCTGGGGTGGAAAGCAAATTATCCAGCGCTCGCAGCTCGGTCGCATCGGGTTTGGCCGACGTTCAGCGATTAGACGATCTCGGTCGCACCACGAACAGGATCCAAAGTCCAAGCGCGCCCCCGAATGTTGCAGCGATCTTGATGGCGTCCAGAAAAAATCCCGAGGGCCAGTATCCCAAGGGCGATTGCAGACCGGCCCCGAGTATGAAAAGCCCCAGGAACAGGGCGCAGGTTATGGCGCAGACGATTGTAGCCGTTGCTGCATCGGTTCGGGCCTTTTTGATCGCGATGAGCGGCCCAAAGAAGAGCCCAAACATGATGAGCGCGCCGGGCCAGTATTCGATGAGCTCGCTCACTGGTCACATTCCCCGAACTTCACATGCTCATGCCCAGAATGCCGATCAGGATGAATGTCCGCAATGGGGTCGCTTCCTGAATGGCAGAAATTTTTCAGAAGCATGGCAAAGCTGCAAGACCGCTTTTGGGATCAAGCCCAGGCTTCCGTTTCGACTGAAACTGGGTGGTTAGCGGACGGTCTGCTTTCAGGAAGTTCTGGACTTGACCAGCCATCACCCTGAATTATATAGTTAGCATGATAACTAAAGGAATGTCATGATCCATCAGTTGAACATCATCGCACGGATCGCGCCACATCCAACGCACTACAACAAGGCGCGCGAGGCCATCTGCGAGATCATCGAACAGACGCGCGCCGAACCCGGCTGCATGGAGTTTCGTCTCAGCGAAAATGCACAGGACGGAACACTGTATCTCTATGAGGAATGGCGAGACGAGGCCGCACTGGCATCGCACCACGATCAACCATACACCCGGGCCGTCTTTGAAGCCTACCGGGACTGGCTGGCAGAAGAGCCGCAAATCCTTCATCTCCGTCCGGTTCGGTAAGGCTGATGTTCTTTCTTAAAGAACTTCCCAGCCGACAAATGGTCGACGGTTATGCCGACCAATTCGCCGATGTCGATGTCGACAGAGTGCTCGACGCGCTTCGGTTGATGCGACGCGCGAGCCTGCTGATCCGCGAGCTGGAAGCATACTTCGCGCGCCATGACCTCTCGCAGCTTCGCTTTTTGATGATGATCCTTATCGACCGCGAACCCGAGCGAAACTGCCTCGCTGCAAGTGAAATTGCCGAAAGGCTGGACGTATCGCGGCCCGTCGTCACGCGCACCTTGCAGGGCTTGGAACGGGCTGGCCTGATCGCGATTTCGGAAAACTCAGAAGATGCTCGCTCCCGGAACGTGACCCTTACTCTCTCGGGGAAAGCCAAGCTCGACGAGGTTCTGCCGGGATACTTCGCCATCCTTCATCGTCCCGATCCAGCAGCCGACAAATGACATTCCGGATCGTTATATTGCGGACCATGCTCGTCTGGCTCGTCGTATGGCCGCTTGTGACCGGGATGCTCAAGCTGCTGGGGTTCATCGCGAGCGATATGGCGCTTGGATTTCAGACACTCATTCTGACGGCAATCCTTGTTCCCCTCATCAGTCTGCTGCTTGCTCCAGCGATGCATTCGCTGGCAACTCGCTTAATGAAGGAATGGTCATGACTGACAGGTTCGAAAGAGGCCTCGAGAATCTTCGCAGAATCGACGGTGAAGCCGGAGAGAAGGTGGTTGAAAGCTTAAAGGACATATCGCCGGATCTTGCCCGCTACACCATCGAATACCCGTTCGCCGATATCTACGCACGGCCCGGTCTTGGCCTCCGCGAACGAGAGATCGCGACGATCGCAGCCCTTACGGCGATGGGCACGGCACAGCCCCAGTTGAAGGTCCACATCCAAGCCGGACTCAATGTCGGTCTTACGAAGAGCGAGATCGAGGAAATTATCATCCAGATGAGCGTGTATGCCGGATTTCCAGCAGCGTTGAACGGGATGCAAGCCGCCAAGGAAGTCTACTCGAGCTCGGATGCCAGCGAATTCGATCAGGATGAGCCTAATTGACGGCAGCTTGCGGTAAGGAATTCTGCCCAGGCGAATGTCCGCAACTGGGTGGAAAGCGGCCATGAGTAGCGGTTTCCTTAAATGAGTAGTTGGGGCAGTCAGTCGCTCCGTTCGTCCCACACTTCGATATTGTCGGCGCGCCTGATCCTGATGGGCAGCTTCTCCTCGAGAAGGGCTGAGAGGGAACGCGCGGCAAATAGGTCTCGTACGGATTCGCTATCTGCTGCCGCGTCCTGCAATCGTTGCCAAAGAAGGAAAGTGTAGGGCTGTACCCCTCCCGTATAGGGGATGCCGCGGAATGACGTTTCCACTTCGCCGACGATCCGCTGATGCGGTTTGGAGGTGACGGGCTGGCCAGGTTTGGCGGCGCCGCTGGCGACGTAAGCGCGCAGAAACTTCAGCCTATCGGTCAGGCCGGGCAGCAGTTCGACAGCGATCTGATCTAGCACCGGACTTAGCGACGCCGGGATCTCATCACCGGCAGCAAAACCATGTTCGCCCTCTAGGTTATATTCCACAAGGTCGAGATCGGGCGCATGCATGCGTTCGACCCAGCGATGAACTTTGGGCGCGTCGCGCTGCATGATTGCGAGCGGAACCGGATCGCGCCCAAGATGAGCGAACAACGGGCCAAAAAGCGAATAGTCGCCGATCGAAGGCTGGGTGCCAACCAGATAGGGATGCTGTGTGAAATGTGCGTCGAGCCCTTGAAGTAGCTGGCGATAGCTTTCCTCGATTGCCGGGATTGTCTCGTCCGACACGCCCAGCATTGGCAGATAGCTGTTCATCCGCGCCATCACCGAGGCGGTGCGCTCGGCATTGCCGCCGACCCCGAAAGCATCTTGCAGAAAAGCTTTCTGTCTATCGAGGTAGGACCAGCGGTAGTGCATGGCATGTCGCGTCAGGCCAAGCACCGAATAGAGTTCGAACAGGTGCGCGACTGCGAGTTGGCGCGGCGTCTTCGGATAGGCAGAATAGCGCACACCGGCGCGTTCGAAGTGATCGATGATGTCGACGGTATCTTGCACGACGCTACCATCGGCAAGCTCCACGACCGGGATGATGCCCCGCCCGATTCTCGGCACCACTACTTGCGCGAAATGGGGGTCGCTGGGCGGTCTCTCACGGTAGCCGATGCCCTGCTTGCGCAAGTAACTGCGAACCTTGCCGGTATAGAGCGAGTGCGGCAGGCCATAGAGGACAAGAACATTTGTCATCAGGTGGGCTGATTCCTCAATATGAAACTGCAAGGCCGCTGAGCTTGCCCGCTAACAAGGATGCCGCCGAATGTCTGCAACGGGTCGTTTGCGGCTGGTCCGCTTCTGGGCATGTGGCCGGCAACGATGTCCGCCCCCGGCTCGTCACGCAGAAGCGCCAGCACGGCCGATGCATCCAGCACCACCTCGCTCGTGGGGCAGGATCGCTAATGCTCGCTTCGTCGTGCCCGGCCTCTTCACGCCTGTCGCGTAGGAAGTCTTCGGTGGTGCGCGGCGACTTGACCGCCTGCAGGTACAGCTCGCGTGCGCGCATCACACGATGGCCGATGGGCACAAGTCGGACGCCACCCGCTTCTACGATCGCGGTCACCTTCGTATCGCCCGACAAGCCCATTGCTTCGCGCACGGACTTCGGAAGAACCATTCGCCCATTGGCAGCCACCTTCAGATCAATAGCCGTCATCACACGTTGAACCTTAGACCAAATATGCCACGGTTTAAAAAGTGGCACACAATCAGATAGGACGCAACGCCATAAGAAATTTGGTTGTACGATAGGGGGTCGCTCAACGGACACAAAATTTGGCCCGATCGCCAATCAATAGAATTTGGCTTTCGTCCTCCAAAATCGGGGTCGACCAGTCCGTCTCATTAAGGTAGTACGACTAGATTCTCATTGATGGGGCGCTAAGCGTTACAGATGACCGGGACTTTGATCGGATACGCACGGTGTTCAACCGACAAGCAGGATTTGACGGCCCAACGCCATGCTCTCGCCGAGCTCGGTGTGTCGGCCGACCGGATCTATACCGATCACGGCCTCACCGGCACTTCGCGCGATCGGCCAGGGCTTGCGCAGGCACTCGCCGCCGTCCGTGCCGGCGATACCTTGGTCGCACCGAAGCTCGACCGCCTAGCCCGATCGGTCCCCGATGCGCGGGCGATCGCCGAGGAGCTCGAGAAGCGCGGTGTTGCCCTCGCCCTCGGCCGACAGATCCACGACCCGAGCGATCCTATGGGCAAGATGTTCTTCAACATCCTCGCCACCTTCGCTGAATTCGAAGCTGACCTGATCCGGATGAGGACGCGGGAAGGTATGAAGGTCGCCAAGGCGAAGGGAAAGTTGAAGGGCAAGCCCCCCAAGCTGACCGACCGCCAGCAGCGCCATCTGCACCAGCTGCATGAAGGAGGCGAGCACTCGATCAGTGAGCTGAGCGAGTTATTCTCGGTTTCGCGCCCAACAGTCTATCGAACCATCCAGCGCATGGCATCCAAGCTCGCTTCCGGACAGTAGTGCATTCTAGCGGCCCGTCCGCACCCAGGGCACCGTCGTTCGATCGACTTTGATATCTCTCTGGTATGGCAGCTCGCATAGGGTCAACGCTTCAGCGGCTGAGCCGTGTTCCCATATCGGATATTGGTCGCCTCGCAAAATAACCGGCATCCGGGAATGGACTTCGGCCGCGGCACCAGTGCCATCCTTCATCACCATCGAATAGCAATCACCCCATTCATCCGAAGACCGCCATACGCCGGCGACGGCGAACAACTCCGCGTCCGGCAGCGACAGCCAGGTGCGCGTCATGGATCCTCGGGGACCCTCGGCCTCCGCCCACGCGGTAAGGGGGATGAGGCAACGTCGCTTCTCGAAGCTGTCCCGCCAGAAGAACTGGCTCAGCTTGTCGGTGCGGGCGTTGTTGACCGGTTTCGGCTTTAGAGGCTGGCCCGACTTCTTGCTCTTCAGCGACAGCGGAAAGCCCCACACCATCGATCGGATCGATCCGTTGGCCACGACCAACCCGGGATACCCTGGATAGATCTCTCCCGGCGCGTTGCTCGCTGCAGCGGGCGCGGCGTTGAACAACCCAGCGACCTCGGCCGAGCTCTTGGTCATGCGATACAGGTTACAAATACACGCCTCCCAGCCTTCAGGAATCTTCAACTGTCATCGCAGTATGATAGAAGAAGAGATCATGCCCGCCACCATTCTTGCCGCCGCCGCTGCCTTTGTTTGCACCCCGATCGCGGTCTGGGACGGAGACGGGCCAATTTGGGGTCAGGACATAGAACGGGCACAGATATACGCTAAGCGTCTCTGCGCGCACTTATGGGTCGACTCTATGCGTCGACGACTCCAGCATTCCAAA
>NZ_QJJM01000032.1 GCF_003201955.1 Blastomonas natatoria | reverse complement strand
TCCGGTAGTCTTCGCAAAACCACCTGAATCAACGACTTGGGCTGGCGTCAAGCTAACCCACTGGCACCACTCAACTTAATTTCGGATCAGGCTCTTAGACGTCAAAAGGGAAACAACATCCTCAAGGTAAGATTGGATTCGCCTCCGAGCTTCGGTCCTTGCCCGCGAGGTAGCTTTATCATCGGGCAGAGCAATCTGCATGAACGGCAACGAAAACACCTTCTTGTCCAAGAGGTGTTCAGGGAACCGCTCTAGCAACCGAGGCAACGTTCGTTCTGGGATGTACCCGATCACCTTAATCGCCTTCGGGTCTTTCTTGAGGAAAAGTTCAAGTAGATCGGCATCATCGATTAGGGAAACTGTCGTTTCCTCGACGTCGCCAGCTGATTCATGAATAACCTGAAGAACATCATAGGCGACCGGCGCCAAGTATTCTTCGAACCTAAATCTCAAGTCCTCTATGATGTTGTACGCACGATCCTGAAGGACTCCTCTTTCAACACGAGTATCCTTGAATTTGTTGGCATAAATGGAGCTAAATGTTTCAACCAAGTCAGAAAGGTGGTCGCGCGCCTTGAAACGCTCCGCAAGATATAAGGTGAGAAGATCTTGTGGCGCCAAGGGATATTCAGCCACGATGGGATGGCTTTTATCAAAGAAAAAGTCGCATTCATTCGCGTCCTGAAACAGGAGGCATGGGACGCTCTTTCCGTCTTTTATGATACGGCCGGGCCCATTGAAGGCATAGGCACGGATTTTAAGTGGCGCGGATTTACCATAGCCATACTCACCGCTCAATGACTCCACTAGCGTCGATGACTGCGTGAGCGTGTCGACGTTGCTATCTTGCTGCATAGGAGGTTGCGCAGCGGCCGGCTTGGGAGCGGGAGCAGGTTGAGCAGTCGTCCCGTTTGATGGCGGCGGTGCATAGATGTCGATATCGTCGGTTGGCTGTTCACCGGGATCAACCGGCGCTGCAGTGTTGCCGCCCTTGTCTACCTTTGCCTGATCCGCCTCTTGCGCTGCTTTCCACCACTTTTCATCGGACTGGTAAGCGGAGTCGCCTTTAAAAAACAGCTTTGCCCATTCACGGGCCGAACTGTTCGGTGCCGCTAAGCAGCGCGTACCTGGGTCGCTACGACGATATGCATTTGCAAGCAATCCGATGGGAGATGTCACTGCATCTGAATAGCCCATAGCCTTCCTTCTCTTGGGCAAGAAAGGACCGTCGCCCCTTAAGGCGAGGACCGTCTCGACCCAAGAGCTCTCGGAGCGATCAAAGTCATTTTTTTGATAGGTCGGAACCAGATAGTCGACGTGAACCTCCCCAACGATGCGGCCACCGACAGTCGTTCCAAGCTCGACGGGATACTCCAAGACGACTTCGCCAGACAGTGGGTTTTCCCACGAGAATAGCCTTTTGTCTTTTATAAGTATTTTTCTACCGTTGCGGACGAAGTCGATACCGAAGTCATTCGGGTCTGCATACCGTTGGACGCCAATCCAGCCTCGCAACTTTCTATGCCGTTCAACAATATTATCCGGAAGGACTATTCCGTTAGCAAGTTTGGCACGGAGCTCCACCTCCATGGCGCCGGGAATGTATTGATTTCTATCAACATCAAATAGGGCACTTCCTAGGTCCCGATCGATGTTTAAAACGGCGGCCACCTTGGCTCCATCACGGACCACGCCACGATCTGAATTCCAGATGCAGTAGGGACGTGCCGATAGCCGCTGGCCATTTATGTAGATCGCGACCTTCTTATCTCTGAGAATAGGTGCATAGACGTCTTCGAGGGTCTTGCGGAGCTCAGTCTCTCGATCTCGCAGTTCCTTGAAATTTCCCTCGTTCAAATCGGCAATGACAACCTTGGTGCCGGTCAGAGAAGACTCTGCCTTTGGCTCTTTCACGATAGGAGCGCTGAAGGATCCACGCTTCGCCAAATCGCGAAAGTCGATTTCAATCCCAGCCCATTCGTCGCTTGCGGCGCGTGTCGACAGGAAACGAGTTACTCCACCCAGCCTAGCCGTGGCGATATTAAAGCCCATCCCAAAAAGGCCGAGGTTCCCGACTGGGTCATTGCTGGTGTACCCTGCGCGAACCGCCAATGTGACAGTCTCAAGGTCAATTCCGCGCCCGTTATCGGAGATTTCGATCACCCGCTTTTCTGCGGCTACATTGGAATTTGACCAATTCACATCGATCCGCGCATTGTCGGGGAGCGCGCCCTCACGCTCAGCCGCCAAGAAGGCATCGAGCGAGTTGTCGATCAACTCCGCCAATGCCTGCCAGGGTCGAAAGGGAATTTGCCCCAAAACCCAAAGAATACGAGGACTTGGCGTGATGTCTGCAGTTTGCAGTGTCTGCAAGGTGGTCATATTTTCGAAGCCTTGAGGAAGTTGGAGACCGCTTCGGCCACTTTATGGGCCAGTATAGGAGGAACTGCGTTTCCGATTTGCATCACGTTTGTAGTTGCGGAATGCGGGAACGCGAAATCATCTGGAAATGTCTGCAGGCGCGCGCATTCCCTGACGGTCAATCTTCTCTCTAAGCTATAATGAAACTGAACTCGTGATTTTGCGTTAGCTCTTACGGTATACGCTGGATGATCTCGCTTACTTTTCTCATCCCCTTGACCGTTACCCTTTTTAGCCTTGCTTGCTAGAAAGTATTGGCTTTGATTTGGAACGCTTTCGTCAAGAGTGTGTTTAAGGTCATCAATCGCCCACGAGATTGACCGATACCCACCGTCGTCTCGCCCAAATTCTGGAGCGGGCTGCTCCGGAAAGCCGTCTAAATCTGGATGCACACAGACAAAAAATAGTCGTCGCCTGTTCTGGGGAATTCCATAGTCAGGAGCGTACAAGTTCCAGAGTTCGACTTTATAACCTGTTGAAGACAAATCCTCTAAAATTGTCTTTAAGACTTGACCTTTTTGCATCCTAGCGAGGTGCGGAACATTTTCACCGATCACCACTTTCGGCTTATGATGCATCATGTAATCTATCAAAGATCTGTAGAGCTGCCCCCTAGAGGACGTTAATCCACGCTTGGGTCCACATGACGAAAAATCTTGGCACGGAAAGCCACCAATAAGGACGTCAGCCCTTGGTGCGTTCTTTGGGTCAAAATTGGATAGATCTACTTGCTCGATACGATCAGAGATGTTTTGCTTGTATGTCTCGACGCATCGTTCATCAAAGTCGTATGCCTTCTCGATCTCAAAATCGAGCTCGGGTACAGTGGCCCCGAAAACCTCAAATCCGCCGTGAAAGCCGAGATCCATCCCACCGCAACCGGCAAAATATGAAACAACCTTATGCCGCCCAATGACGCCGCTAGTTTCGATATTTTCTGAAACATCCGCAAATGCATCAGGAAAATAATCAATTGAATTATCGGCTTTTAGGGCAAATGACATGTCGTCGCATTGATCTTCTGTCACTTTTATTTGCCCCACATTTTTAGATCGCTTCATTGGCACTATGCTGATATTCCTGGGTAACTGAGAAATCGCAATAAATCAACGCAACAAGGTAATTTTAGCATAGCTCAAGCACTTCGCTAGCTACGGCCAGCGCAAGGGCGACGAGAGTTCGATGTTACCTGCCGCACCGCTGCATTCCTTCGACAGCACCAAGCTATAGCGCCTGAGCCGCTCACGATAGCCGTCCTCGCCTGATGCAGACAAGAGGCCTATCGATATGCCACCGGATTTCTCCATTCACTGACCAATGGGGAGTTGCTCAGCTCAAGGCGGACGAGCGCAGCCGGCTGGATTGGCGCTCGTAGCCGGCCGGACAAGCTGGCAAAACGGTGAAATCGACCCAACTCTCGCCTCTAAGTGATCTCAACGCAGCTGTCGCGAGCGCCTAAGATAGCCAACGTGTCGATTCGAAAGGGATCCGGGAGATGGTGGATGTAAAGCCCGGCCGGCCTATCTCATGCCGAGGCCGAAGCACACCTGCTGCTGATCGGTTGCAGGTCGGAGAGAAGCGAAAATTGACGCGCCTACGTTCTGACCTGCTCAATTGGGCAAGGCAAGCCGGCAGAGTTTATCCATGGCGTGCGAATGCAGCAAGCTCGTACGAAAGGATCGTGGTAGAAGTTCTATTACAGCGAACCACCGTGACCGCCGTGTCGAAATTCTACGATGCATTTTTCTCGCGCTTCCCAACCTGGGAAGCACTTGCACTGGCTCAGCCCGAGGACCTTGCAACCTTTCTCAAGCCGTTGGGTTTATGGCGGAAACGAGCGGCCTCCCTCTTAGGGTTGGCTAAATATGCCATCTCAGTATCTGGCCAATTTCCGCATAATCCTCGAGAACGCCGCAAGATTCCTGCAATCGGGCAATACGTTTCGAGCGCGATAGCGTTGTTCCAATATGGCGAACCTGCCCCGCTGCTTGACGTGAACATGTCTCGGGTAATCGAACGATTTATCCACCCGCGAAGCCGTGCAGATATTCGGCACGACCCTTGGTTACGAGATGCCGCCTTTTGGTTTGCGCGCGGACCTCAGCCAGAAATGGCAAACTGGGCCATTCTTGATTTTGCGGCCCTCGTGTGCAAGTCGCGCCGACCCCGTTGCAGCGAATGTCCAGTAAGGCCGCGGTGCAACTATGTTCGAAGCAAGTAGCTGCAGATACCATCGAATCGTAGACCTGTTCAGAGAATCCGCGCCCTGGCCGTCTTCCGGAATACTACGCTTCCGATCCCGGTCAGTGCCAGCACCACGGTCAGGATGTTCGCCTGCATCAGCCCCTCTGGCAGGATATCGAGCGCCGTGGCTACGCCCCACAGGCTGCCGATGGCGACGGTCCAGATGGACTTGGACGCCCACCACGGTTTCAGTTCTTCCATGTCGTTTCTCCACAAAAATGCCCACGGGAATCGCGGGCGGACAGGTCGGTGATGGCGGCGACCGATCAGGCCTCGTTCGTGGATAGAGCGCCGCTGGCCGCGAGCTGGACCGGCTTCGCGGTCACAGGCGTCTTGCCGGTAGACCGGCCAGCGAATGGCGATGCAGCGGTCCCGGGCGCGATCCGGGTGATAGTTACGTCGTCGGACTGGCTGCCGCCAAGCACGTGGAATGCAAAGTAATCCTCGCCAACATAGAGCCCGACATGGCCGGAACCCCGTGCACGGTGAAACACCAGGATGTCGTCGAGCTGGGCCCGATCAGCAGCTTTCCCAAACTTCGCCCAGTTGCGCGCCCAGAGCGGACCTTCCGCGACCGGCTTGCCGGCGCGTTTCGCGACCACGGCCATAATCAGTCTGCACCACGGAATGCCGTCGTCATTGAAGACCTTTGCGAGGCCCGTCTCTTTCGCCCAAGCGACAAAGCAGCCTAAAGGATACAACCTTGGCGGCCTATGCCGCATTCCTGACCATCGGCGAGGTTCCCCGCTATCAACAATATTTCCGAGCGGGAAATCCACCCCTCGGTCGTGTTCCCCAAGGTCACAAACGGTTACCGTTCCGACTGGGGTGCCCAAATCCGTGCCGGATACCGCTCGGTCACCGGCCCGGCGCGCCTCTCGGGCCAGTCCGCCCTGCAAGCAATCCGAGACCTCGTCGATGGCAAATTCGCAGTCGCCTGCTAAGGCCACTATAAGCCACCCCCGCTGAGCAGTTACTTCCCTGGGCCAAACTTCATCACTTTTAACGTATTGTGCGCACGTTAATGTCAGTAGTTCACGGCGAAAATCGGATTGAGCTGCTGAAGGGGGGCATGTGACTGAGGGGGATGCGACCGGTTCTGACGTACTCGGATCTTATCCAACGGAGATGGAGATCAGATCCAGCGGGTTAGTGCATTCAGCGGAAAGCGACATTCTTCGCCTGCAGCAGATTTTGCGGGAGGGGTATGCCTCGGGTTTCACGATCTTCAAGGAGCTGCTCCAGAACGCCGAAGACGCGGGTGCTCGCCGGATGGTCGTGGCCGGTCACGCTGGGTTCGATGAAGCGACTAACCCACTGCTGCGAACCCCTGGGCTGATTGTCGCAAATGATGGTCCCGTCCTTGCCCGGCATATGGACGCGATCACCCGCGCCAGCGGCGGGAGCAAAGCGGATGAACGGTCGGCAGTAGGGCGGTTCGGTCTAGGACAAAAATCAGTCTATCATCTGTGCGACGCATTCATTGCGCTTGGTCGGGTGGAGGATCGCGAAGGCCGACCACAAACGCTGATCATGAACCCATGGGAACAGGTTGCTGAAGCCGATGCGGCACATCGCGACTGGCCTCAACTTTCTGCCACCGAAGCGAAGATGCTACTCGATAAGGCCGCGGCGCTCGGCATGGAGCGGGGCATGGCGCTGTTCCTGCCGCTGCGCACCCCACATCTGCGTCCCGGGGCCGGGCTGTGCCTGTCGGATACGAACTGGCACCCCGACGGAGCGATCTCTGATATCCTCGATGGTGAGGAATTGGCCGCGACATTGTGCTGCCTCCGCAATCTGGAGGTTAGCGTCCGCGCTCGTGGTGTAATTTCTGGTGTAGATTGAGATGATCGCATGGGGTGGGGCATGCCCCACCCCATGCGATTTCGATCTCGGTGGCCACCGGGCTCATCGGTAAGGTGGAGTTACCACACTTCACACGCCCACCGAGGAGTTGATCCCGATGACCGACGACAGACTACCGCTTGCCGAGCTGATGGCGAAGACTGGAGATGGAGATTTCCTGCGCACGATCGCCGAGAGCGTATTACAGATCATCATGGAGGCCGACGTCGATGGCCTGGTCGGCGCTAGCCGACACGAGCGCTCCGGCGACCGGACGACCTGGCGGAACGGCTACCGCGACCGCAGCCTCGATACCCGGCTCGGCACGCTCAACTTGAGGATTCCCAAGCTACGGACCGGCGCCTACTTCCCTGGCTTCCTGGAACCCAGGAAGACCGTCGAGAAGGCGCTGGTCGCGGTGATCCAGGAGGCGTGGATCGCCGGCGTCAGCACCCGGCGTGTCGACGAGCTGGTGCAGGCCATGGGCATGACCGGCATCTCCAAATCCTCGGTGTCCAAGCTGTGCAAGGATATCGACGAACGTGTCCATGCCTTCCTTAAGCGGCCGCTCACCGGCGACTGGCCCTACCTCTGGCTCGATGCTACCTACCTCAAGGTGCGCGAGGGCGGGCGGATCGTCAGTGTCGCCGCGATAATAGCCGTTGCCGTCAACACCGAGGGCAAGCGCGAAATCGTTGGCCTTCACATTGGACCCTCCGAAGCCGAGCCATTCTGGTCGAGCTTCCTCAAGGACCTCGCACGCCGCGGACTGACCGGCGTGAAGCTGGTCATCTCCGATGCCCACGAGGGCCTCAAGGCAGCGATCACTCGCGTGCTCAGCGTAAGCCTGCGGTGAGTACCGCGGTTCAGGCAGCCTGACGCTGGATTTGAGCGGGTCGCCAGTTCCAGGGGAGCAGGTCGGCGAGCTGGCTTTGC
>NZ_QJJM01000031.1 GCF_003201955.1 Blastomonas natatoria | reverse complement strand
TCCGGTAGTCTTCGCAAAACCACCTGAATCAACGACTTGGGCTGGCGTCAAGCTAACCCACTGGCACCACTCAACTTAATTTCGGATCAGGCTCTAACAGTAGAAGATATGATCGAGTGCGTATGTGTTCAGATACATCAGGCCGAACATCACAACAGTCGAGGTCGCTATCATCGCGAGAAAACGAGTGTAAGTCATTGCGTTTCTCCCATCGGCGCTGGCGACATCCGCAGCGTCACCACCATGCGGTAAGTGTTTGTGGTTGTGGTTTTGGCTTCGGTTTGGGCTGGGGTCATCGTTTGACCTTTTCGAACAAGTCGATCAGTTCGTTAAACTTCACGCGTTGTTCGGCGGCATCGTCCGATGCAATGGCCTCGGAAACGCAGGACGCTGCGTGATCTTTCAGAATTTCATTCTCTGCCTTTGAGAGGGCAGCTTTAACGGCCTGCACCTGATGCAAGACATCGATGCAATAGCGGTCATTTGCGATCATCTGCGAAACGCCGCGGACCTGCCCCTCAATCCGTTTTAAGCGGTTCAGGATATCAATTTTGCTTTTGCTCACGACACAATGTCTCACTCAGATAGGTAAGGGGGGTATAGTATCTAAATTCGCGGTGAAAGGCAACGCGCCAGTGTAACCCCCTACCGAGTGAATTTTATCTCGGGGTTTTGCAATTTCTGATGATGGCCATCTAACATCCCTTTTAAATGGCCGCAGGGGTTGCAGACTGTGGGTGGGAGAGAAATGAATGGATCGGACGAGCTTGTGCTTGTGTCCGCGTATTTTCACGAAGGAGTTTCAGCTATGCGGCATGAAAGCGATCGACGACATCCATAGGGCCATTGCGATCATCATAAGGTTTTCCGTCAGGGAGACAAAACCGAGCGGCACATTACTGTCACCGCCGACGCAGGCGCATTTGAGTTCGCGCCGCTCGATATAGACCGCCTTGAACACCGAGATTGCACCGATCGTACCGATGGACAGCGCCACCGGCATTGAAAGCCAATGCAATTGGCCCGAAACCATCAGCACACCGGCCAAGCCCTCGGCGAAGGGATAGATGGTCGCATAAGGCACCCAGCGCTTCGCCAGCAGGTCGTAATTGAGGAACATCGTTGCGAACTTGTCGACATTCTGGAGCTTGAGCAGCGCCAGCACGCACATGCTGAAGGCAATAAACCACTCGGCCACGCGAACGCTCAGAGCCGTGCCATCGACCGCGATGCCAGCTGCCATCGCCATCGCTGCGGTCATGGCGAAGAGCGCGATGACCGGGCGGTAACTGGTCACATTGGGATCGGGGACCTTGATCCCGAAGAATCGCCGCAGGTCGTCATGCCCACCAATCCGCTCACCATCGATGAAGGTTTGGGGTGTGGTTGCAACGCCGTGTTCAGCCTTGAACGCATTGATTTGTTCGCGCGTGGTGAGGTGCCGATCATCCACTTTATAGCCGCGCGTTTCGAGCAGATGCTTGGATTTAAGGCCATAGGGGCAGGTGTGATTGGGCATGACCATGCGGTGGAGCACGGCGGTTTTTATGGGCTTGGGCATTGGTGATTTCCTTTGAATCGCTGCAATGCAGCCCATATAGGTTCCGTACCATGGTACGGGATCGAGGGCTAAAATGAAAATTGGTGAACTTGCCCGCGCAAGCGGGGTCAACGTCGAAACGATCCGCTATTATCAGCGGCGCGGCTTGCTCGCGCAGCCTGCGCGTCATGAGGGGCCACGCCGTTACACGCGCAGCGACCTCGGCCGTTTGCAATCGATCCGCTCGGCGCAGACCGCCGGGTTCACGCTTGACGAGATTGCTACGCTGCTCGCTCTGGATGCTGGCGACCGGACAGCTGCGCAGGATCTGGCGCGCGTTCGGATCGCGGCGCTTGATGCCAAAATCGCCACGTTGCAAACCATGCGGGGAGCCCTCGTCAGGCTCGCCGATGACTGCGCGTCGGAGCAATCCGGACCCTGTCCCATAATCGATGCTTTCAGCATTGAGCAGGAAAATGCAGGAGAGATGGAGGCAACATGAGGGGTTTTTGCCGCGCCCGCGTATATAATGCGGAAGGAGCTTCATGATGGATCTCGACGAAAATCTCGCCCGATTGGCCAGACTTCCTGTGCCGGACCTTTCCGGCATTGATGGTGGGAGGCTGGCTTTGCGCGCGCAAGGCGAGGTCAGGCAGACGCGGGCGATGCTCGGCCTAGGGCTCGTGGTGTCGCTCGGGATGGGTGTCGTGAGCGGGCTTCAGGTTCCGGCGCGCGCGGAAGTGCCCCTTGCGGCCTTCGGACCTTCGGCTTCGCTTACTCCTCTGATTGCATTGGGTCAGGAATGAATTTTCGTCGTATCGCCCTAGCAGCGGCGCTGATCATTGCGCTTGCGCTGATCGGCGTATGGCTCGGACGCATGCTTCAACCCGCACCGCACCATGGTGGGGCTGAACTGCACGCCCTGATCCATGGCGAGCTCGACCTCGACCCAGCTCAGGAACAGGAATTGACTGCGTTGGAGCGCCAGTTTGCTGCGCGGCGCGAGGCCCTCGAAGACCGGCTCCGGCGCAGCAATGCACTGCTCGGCGACGCCATCGCCGCCGAACATGAATTTGGTCCCCGCGTTTCCGCAGCCGTGGACGACACGCATGACGCGATGGGGGATCTCCAGAAGGCAACGCTCGAACATGTTTTTGCGATGCGGGCCATTCTCCGCCCCGATCAACAGGCGCGGTTCGATGCGGTGGTCAGTAAGAGCCTCGCTGCTGAGCCGCAGTGACCCCTGCCAATCTGGATGCGGCGCTCATACGCGGAGCACGGGCTGGCGATCCCGGCGCGCAACGTGCACTGGTCGAACGCTACCGTGAGACCGTGTACCGGCTTGCGCGCTCGGCGACAGGCGACACTGAGGAAGCCTTCGATATTGCGCAGGAAGCGTTCGTCGCCGCGTTTGCTGCGCTGAACCGATATGATCCCGAGCGACCTTTCAAGGCTTGGATCAGCGCTATCACGCTCAACAAATGCCGAGACTGGGCCCGTCGCCGAGCCGTCAGGCGGTTTATCGGCCTGCCGATGCCGGAACAGGCCGCGGACTGGATCGCCGATGATGCGCCTTCAACGGAAACACTAGTCGCAGACCGCTCCGAGCTCGCTGCGGCCGCCCGCGCGATCGCCAAGCTACCGGCCAGCCTGAAAGACGTTTTGATCCTGTGCACGATCGAGGGTCTGAGCCAGCAGGAGACAGCAATGACGCTGGGCATCAGCCTCAAGGCGGTCGAGACGCGGCTTTACCGTGCGCGTCAAAAATTGATGGTTATTTTGAGGGGTGACACCGACCCGCGCGTATAGAGGTGTATGAACAGTCCTCCCCTTACTCGACGTCACCTCATAGCCGCGCTTGGCGCGGCATCCGCTTTCGCCGCTACGCCGGCTTGGGCACAAGGACACAGCGTGCACCGCGGCGGCGCCCACGGGAAAGGTGGGCCGCGCATCCCTGCTGGGTTTGGCGAACTGAGCGGCGACGTGATCGACCTTGCCGTTGGGAGTGGTCATCGCATTATCGAAGGCCGCCGCGGTCCCGGCATCGCGGTGAACGGAAGTGTTCCAGGCCCTCTTATTCGCCTGCGCGAGGGGCAGAGTGTGCGCTTCAATGTGACCAACAACCTCGGCGAGGACACCTCGATCCACTGGCATGGCCTTTTGTTGCCGTTCCAGATGGACGGGGTTCCGGGCATCAGCTTTCCTGGTATCAAGCCTGGCCAGACTTTCAATTATGAATTCCCCGTTCGGCAGGCGGGCACCTATTGGTATCATAGCCACTCAGGACTGCAGGAGCAGTCCGGGCATTATGGCCCGCTGATTATCGATCCGGCGGGCGCAGAACCGGTTCAGTATGATCGCGATTACATTTTGTTGGTGAGCGACTTCACCGTGCTCGACCCCCATTTCATCATGCAGCGGCTGCGCACCGGCGAAGGCTATTTCAATCGGCAGCAAACCAGCTGGACTGACGATTACGACTTGTCATCAGAAGAGCGGCGGATGTGGGCCGAAATGCGGATGATGCCGACGGACATCATGGATATTGGCGCGCCGACCTACACGTTCCTCGCCAATGGCCGCGGACCGACCGAGGGGTTGGAATATCTGTTCCGAGCCGGAGAACGTGTGCGGTTGCGCATCATCAATGGATCGGCGCAGAGCTTCTTCAATGTCCGTATCCCCGGCCTGCCGATGACCATCATCGCCGCCGATGGCCAGAATGTGCGCCCGGTCGAAGTCGACGAATTCCAGATCGGCACCGCCGAAATCTACGACGTCATTATTACGCCAGGCAGCGACGAGGCCTATGCCGTCGTGGCAGAGTCCATGGACCGCTCGGGGATGGCGTTGGCGATGCTGGCAAGCCGTCCCGGTGCGCGCGCAACTGTGCCAGCGCTGCGCGATCCGCCGCTGCTGACCATGGGTGACATGGGGATGGATCACGGCTCGGGCGGCATGGACCATGGCGCGATGAGCAAGGTCGCGCCAGCCGATGCTGCCGCAACGGGTGGTACAGCCGGCGCGGCTATGGGCGCGACGGACCATGCAGCGATGGGCCATGGCCAAGCAGCGGGTCCGGCAGAATCCGCAGATGGCGGTATGGCAGGTATGGCAATGGGCGGCATGAGCATGGACGGCATGAAGATGCGTGACACCACGCTGTTGCCACCAGACGTCGCGATCAGTCCCGGTGTCGACATGGTGTCGATGGCGCCAGTCGACAAAATGGGCGATCCGGGAATTGGCTTGCGCGACGTGCCGCACCGCGTGCTCAATTACCGGATGCTGACTGCGCTCGAACCCAATCGCGACACCCGCGAGCCGTCGCGGCTCCTTGAGCTTCACCTCACCGGCAATATGGAACGCTATATGTGGTCGTTCGACGGGCGGATGTATTCCGCCGTCAGCGATGTACCCATCCGCTTTGCCTGGAACGAGCGGGTGCGGGTGAAGCTGGTCAACAATACAATGATGGCGCACCCGATCCATCTGCACGGCATGTTCTTCGAACTGGTCAACGGGGAAAGCGCTGCACATCAGCCGCGCAAGAATGTCGTGATTGTGCAACCTGGCGCCAGCGCGCAATTTGATCTCACGGCCAATGAGCCGGGCGACTGGGCGTTTCACTGCCACCTGATGTATCACATGCATGGCGGGATGATGCAGACTGTGACCGTGGTCGGTCCGGGCGGCGGCGCATGAGTGTGCGGCCTGTCCTTTATGCGGCATTGCTATGTAGCGCGGTGATTGCTGCGCCGGCAGTGGCGCAGCATCAGGGTCGTGCAATGCCAATGCCTGCCCCTGCGCCTGCGCCGAGCCCTACTCCTGCGCTGACGACTCCTCCCGCCGATCCCCATGCCGGGCACATCATGCCCGGTGCGCCGATAACGCCAGCGCCTGCACCTACTGATCCGCATGCCGGTCACACGATGCCTGGAACACCGACAGCTCCGCCGGTTGACCCTCATGCCGGGCATGCCATGCCAGCGATGCCCGCATCTGATCCAGCAGATCCGATGGCGGATATGGATCATAGCACCATGGATCACGGCATGATGGACGACGCTGTGTCGGCATCGCCGGGACCTGACATGGAGACCCCGCCGCCACCTGAGGCTGGAAGCGGTCCACCTCGCGCTGCCGATGCCATTTGGGGCGCCGCCGCGATGCGAGCTTCGCGCGAGGATCTCCAACGCACCCACGGCGATTTCCCGGTCTTCTGGTTTCAGGGCGACCGGTTCGAGACACAAGTGCGCGAAGGTGCAGATGGCTACCTGTGGGACTTGCAAGGTTATTATGGCGGCCCGACGAGCCGGTTCTGGTTCAAGAGTGAGGGCGAAGGGACGTTCGGCGAACAGATCGAAGACGCTGAGGTTCAGGCACTTTACGCACGTGCCATTGCTCCCTTTTGGGATCTGCAGGCGGGCGTGCGGCAAGACTTCGGCGGACCTGACACCACGCATGCCGTGATCGGCGTGCAAGGGCTTTCGCCGTACCAGTTCGAAGTCGACGCCGCATTGTTCTTGTCGCAGCGCGGCGATCTGACCGCGCGGATTGAGGGCGAGGTTGACCAGCGCATCACGCAGCGTCTGATCCTGCAACCGCGCGCCGAAGTCAATCTGTCGGCACAAGACATTCCGCGCCTCGGCATCGGGTCAGGCATCGACTCGGTCGAGGTCGGTGTGCGGCTGCGCTATGAATTTATCCGGGAGTTTGCCCCCTATATCGGCATTGAACAAAGCTGGCGCCTCGGTGGCAGCGCCGATTACGCCCGAGCGCGCGGCGAGGATCCCAGCGTCACCAATTTTCTCGTCGGCATCCGTTTCTGGTTTTGAAGCAAAGGAATATCCCATGAAATTCGCATCTGTTTATGCAGCCCTTGCTATAGTTTCGGCACCCATTCTTCTCTCGTCCGCCGCGCTTGCTCACACAAAGGTCGTCGCTTCGACTCCAGCGGAGGGCACGACCGTTGGCAGCGTGCGCGTGGTCACGCTGACATTCAATGAAGCGCTGCTCCCGCCGACAGCGGCGGCAAGCATCGTCATGACCGGAATGCCGGGCATGGCAAACCACGGCGACATGGCCATCCGCAACTTCACTACTGCCTGGTCGAACGGCAACAAGACGATGACGCTCAACCTCAAAAAGCCGCTCGCCAAAGGAACCTATGAGGTGCGCTGGCAGGCTGCGGGGGCTGACGGCCATCGCATGACAGGTAAAGTCAACTTCATCATCGGCTGATATGGAAATGGGTGAGCTATCCGAACAGGTTCTGCGGTTTGCGCATTATGCGTTGCTGCTCGGCCTGTTCGGTTGGACGGCATTTCACCTGGCGAGGCTGCGCCACCTGGAGTGGGTGTCGCAGGATGAGGGTAGACCTGCTCTGACCCTCGTCGCCATTTGTGCTCCGCTGTTGTCAATCGCGCTGATGCTGGTGTCGATTGCAGCGATGATGGGCGCGCCGGTTGCTTCGCTCGACTGGCCGATGATCGAAGCAATGATCGTCGGCACCGAGATGGGTATGGCGTTTCTGATACGTCTCGCGTTGATGTTTATCGGCCTTTGCGCGCTGTTGGCTATGCAAGGCGGAAAGGCAGTCCAGTTGATTGCCCCTATATGCTTCGGCGGGGCGCTGCTGACGCTCAGCTCGAGTGGCCATGCGGCTGCGACTGAAGGTGGTTTAGGCCTGTTCCACCGCTTGAACGATGGCGTCCATCTGCTGTCCACCAGCCTATGGCTGGGTGCCATTTGCTGGTTCCTGTGGCTTACGGTCAAAGCTCATCGGCAGCCCGATCTAATCCCTGTCTTGCCGCTACTTCGCGTGATGCACGCATTCGCGCCGCTGGGTGTCGGACTTGTCGCCGCTGCCGCACTGACAGGCATTATCAACGCGCAGTTGATCTTTGAACTGGAGAACAGCGTTTCGGTCTTGACCACGCCCTACGGCGTCTTGCTGACCGCGAAAGTGGTGTTGTTTGTTAGTATGCTTACGTTCGGTGCGCACAACGCCCTGATCGGACGGCAGGCGGCCCTGGATGGCGAGAGCGAGAGAATGGAAACCTCAATCACTCTATCGCGACTCCGTAGGAGCCTGGCAGGCGAGTTGATTTTGGCCGTTGGAGTGATTGGACTGGTTGCCGTGCTGGGCATGATGTCGCCAATCATGATGTAACCAAGAAATTTATTGAGGGAGGAAAAAGACGATGATCGAGGGCAAAATGATACAGCTGGCGGGGCGACGCGCTGCTTATCTCGTTGGCATTGCGGCGATCGGACTAAGTCTGACGGCCGCGCATCCGGGGTCGCATGACGCGCCGCGAACGCCAACTTCGGCAAATCCGGGCGCGCCTGTCGATGCGGCAACACCGGTCGGCACAGTTATGGCCTTCCACGAAGCACTTGCCAGCGGGAACACCGCTGGTGCATTGGCGTTGCTGGCGGAAGACGTTATGATTTTTGAATCAGGTGGCGTCGAAAACAGCCGCGATGAATATGCCAGCCATCACCTTAAGTCTGATGCAGCCTTTAGCGCCGCAGTTCCAAGAACTCTTGTCAGCCGTAACCAAGGCACGCAGAACAATATGGCCTGGGTATTGAGCGTCGAGACTGTTGCCGGCACATACCGCAACCAGGCCATAAATAGCCGCTCGGTTGAAACGATGTTGCTCCGATTGATCGATCGGCAATGGCGAATTGTTCATATCCATTGGTCTTCGGCCTCGAACGATTAAGGTCCGGACTCATTCATGGCCAGAAGGCGACGGCGAGGCTTACCGCCGATAGAAAGTTTCTGCGAGCTTCTCATAGCGGGTAGCGGTGCGGCGAACGTCCTTGGAGGCTAGCGAGCATTGCTTCGACCTGCCAGCGGTCTTTGTGGCAGCGTTCATCATATTGGATCGGGCCCGTGCAATTGCGACAACCGGCGACTACCGGGATCGTGCCCTGATCGTGCAAGGCGGCGCTAATGCGGTTGGCATCCTCATCGCAGTCGGCGATCACCCTTTTTAAGCTGACAGTTTCGCCGACCAGCAGGTCTGCACCCCTCACAACACTTCACATCCGATGTGTTGCCGGAAGTCAGGAATAGGCGCAGTGGTCATCTGAACGGATCGACCAGCGCGCCTCTTTTGCGCCATTGGCAGAGCGGAGAGCCTTGAATTAGCTGCTTTCGATCGTAAGCCTGCGGTGAGTACCGCGGTTCAGGCAGCCTGACGCTGGATTTGAGCGGGTCGCCAGTTCCAGGGGAGCAGGTCGGCGAGCTGGCTTTGC
>NZ_QJJM01000030.1 GCF_003201955.1 Blastomonas natatoria | reverse complement strand
GACCGAGACGCTCGCCAAGCTTGCCGATGGTCATCCCGCAAACAGCGTCGGCGACCTCATGCCTTGGATCGACGTGGGCTGAAAACACCGCTTACCAAAATGCTGACGATCACGCGTGAATGACTCGCCGGCCGACAGCTTTCGTCCGTTCACGGCTTCCCAAGCATCCGGAAACCAGTCCCGTAGCGTTCGGTCTGCATTGGTTTGCTCGCGATAAGTGAAGAGGTCGGGAAAGCCTGTGGCGACCAGCGCCCATTCAGCGTCTTCCTCATACCAACCCCCTGACAATCGGAGAGCTGAAGGCATAGCTGCGTTGCGTGCGCGGTCGAGCTTGAAGCCACCGTGTCCAGCTGTGGAGTGGAAGACGATACCGTCCGCGTAAATGGTCGCCGATTGGGACATTCCCCACGGCGTGGACACGCGCAGGATCGTATCGATGCGGCCAAGTGCATTGCGCTGTTGGACGTGCAGCGCAATATCAGCGACAAAGGCGCGGAACGCACTTTCGTCGGCCACAGCCCCTTCTGCGCCATAGACATCAGATCGTGTCCATTCGGCGATGGGCCGACTGAGTTTCCAGCCGGATGCGATCGAGAAGCCATCCCTGATCGGCACGGCGATATAGGCGATCCCATCGACCCGAGCGGCCATCAGGCCGTCGCTCGTCACACCAAATTCGACAAGGATGTCGGTCATTCTGTCCTCCTTATTTCACGAGGTAGGCCCGGCTTGTTGGCCGGGCCCGATAGTTGTGGATGTGAAGACTGGCGGGCGCTGGCGCGCTCCGCTTATTCCGCCGCGATCGCGTAGGCGGGGTCATCGCCGGCGAGGAATGCCGGCACTGCAATCTCCTCGGGATCTGGGCACGCACCCTGTTCCTCGGCACGGGGGTGTTCCGGTGTCCGAAGCGGTTCGGGAAGCCAGCGGGCATCTTCGAGCAAGCGTTCGGCCTCGCGCGCCATATCGGCCTTCTTGAGGTGATCGATCATGGCAGCGAACTGCTCGCCGCGTGCCTCTGTGACATCGGCCAGAATACGCGGCTTGGTCACACTGCGGAAATAGCCGTCGACCGTCGGCTTCCAGCCTACTGAAATCAGGTCGAGGTCAACGGCACGGGCCAAGACATGGCTGTGCTCGACCCGCCGTGCGACGCTGTGCGCTGACACCCGGCCATTGTCGTACTTGGGCACGACCTCGGCCTGTGCGTTGACTGCAAGCGACGCGCAGTGGGCAAACAGACTTGCCTGTTCTTCCGCACCGAACTCGAGAAGTGCGTCCCAAAGCTCAGTGTCGGAATCAGGCAACCGATCAGCCCACTGCTTCGAGCGATCGGCGATGGCCCTTGCCGGAGCGCTGTCGCGCAGACCCGCGGGCGGATTGGCAAAAGATACCTGGTTCAGCGTCAGCTGCAGACAGCTCTCGCGGCTGTAGCTGTAGAAGGTGGAGAGGACGAGCGCATGCAGCACCGCGGCGAATGCTGTAGCGGGGTTCTGTGCAAAGGCATCTTGCAGCGCAAGCGTGCGCCAGGCCGTGAGGTCTGCGACAAGCCGATCCGGCAGAGCCTTCAACACCTCGTCGTCACCGTCGTCGTCGTCGGCACCAGCAGCCGTCCCGGCATTTCCGGCCTCGACGTTCTGACCGTTTATGCTGCTACTGACCGCAGTCTCGCCCGAACCCGGATTGATGACCATCCCGTCGGCATCACTTTCAGCCTCGCTCACTGGCTCATCTTCGGGCCGAACATAGCCGCGCTCGACGCATAGTGAACCGTCTGCCTCGATGGTGACGAAGACACCAGCAATCGCCATCTCTACGGGATCGAAGGTGACCGGCCGCTCAGCCAGTCTGCTGATTTCCCTCTCGAGCGCATCGATGCGATCATGGATTTCATCGGGCACATTCGGGTCATCGGCCCATTCTGCCTCGATGCGTCCCATTTCTTGCTGTGCCTGTACGAGCATCGCCTGCTCGTCGGCGGTCATGGGGACTTCGTTGCCCGCAATTTCGCGGAGGCCGTTCGTGACATTCCACGGCAAGTCGACCGCGGCTGTCACCCACTTCCAGCCTTCAGCCTCGATACGGGACGTCTCGACTCCGAGCCTTTCCTCAACAAGACGGTGAAGCAGCGCGGGGTCGGTCAACCACCCGCCGTCATCATCCTCGAACAGATCGCGCATGACGCAGCCACCTGCGGCAACATAGGCATCGACGGTGACGAAGCGGACCCGCTTGTCGGCGACGCGGACGCTGTTCTCGGTCAGGCGCTGGCGGATGAATGCCGCAGATTTGTTGAAGCTGTGTGCCAGCATCTCCCAGACTTGCTCCTGACGGTCATGATCGTCAGACACGGTGAAGGCCATCAGCTGCTCGAGCGTCATCCCATCGTCGGCGTAGATGTCGTGAAGCTTGGGAGAGACCGATGCCAGCTTGAGGCGTTGCCGCACCACACCAGGCGTGGTCATGAAATGGGCGGCAATGTCTTCCACCGCACTGCCCTTGTCGATCATAGCCTGCATGGCGCGGAACTGGTCCAGCGGATGAAGCTGCTCGCGCAGCGCGTTTTCCGCATAGCTGTCCTCTTCGGCTGAGACGCCGTCGTCCGACAGTTTCACGATGCAGGGGATGGGTGCGGTGCGGGCGAGCCGCCTTTGCTTCACGAGCAGTTCGAGCGCACGATAGCGCCGTCCGCCGGCGGGAACTTCGAAAATGCCGGTCTCCTGACCATCGGCGTCAACGACGGGGCGCACATTCAGGCTCTGGAGCAGTGTGCGTCGGGCGATATCCTCGGCCAGCTCGGGGATCGAGACGCCCGATTTCACGCGGCGGACATTGGACTGGGATAGAACGAGCTGGTCGAATGGAATATCGCGCGACGGGCTGAGGGTGATTTTTGCGGGCTGTTTGGCCATGGCAGGTCTCCATGACGGGCCGCCGCGAGACTTTCTCTTGGCTTCCTAGCCCGTCACGAAGGCCCTGCCTTCCTCTCACTCTCAGGCCGCCGCAGGCGGCCTTGGCTGATGGTGGATCAAGCATCCGGCGGCTGCTCAACATCTCCAAGGGTAGGGACGCTGGCCCGGCGGTGGATCTCCGCCTCAGCTAGCAGTATCGAGCCGGTGCGCCGTGCAAGCCGAGCATAGGTCGAAAGCGGCACAGCACTTTCAAACAAGATGTCGCGCTCGATTCCGAGGCCAAGCGGCAGACGAACTGATTGCAATTCGCGCAGCGAAAAACTGCCGAGCTCCGGGCACCCAAAGCCCAGGTCGGCGAGGCCGAACAGAATGTCATCCTCGTCGATCTCGGTCGCAAGCCAGGTGCCCGAGCCGACCGGATTGAAAAAGCGGACGACAGGAGCAGGATCGGGCTCCGGGTGCCCAAGGGCATTAGCGTGCAGCCGCGCACGCGTGTTCTTGAGCAGGGCCTCGCGGATTTCGGATGTGAGCAGGTTCATGCCGCCAGCCTCCCCGTCTCGTCCGGTTCGACCTGTTCGTCGTTTCGAGCGCCATTGGCATCAAGGTCAGATGTCCGGCCATGGGAGAGAATGAAGTCTGCGGCCTTTGACGCAGCGCTCGCGGCGCGCAGGATGGCGCGGTTGTCCTCGCGGATGATCTCGAGCCAGGACCCGATGTAGTCGGCGTGGCGCACACTGGGCACGATGCCAAGCGCGGCGCAGACGAACGCACCGGCCATTTCAGCGACCAACTCCTCGCGCCCATATTCTTTCGAACCGAATCTGCCGGTCTGGTCGCGGTCCAAGCGGGTCTTGTGGCCCGTCCAATGTCCAAGTTCATGGAAAGCCGTTCGATGCCAATTGATCGGGTCGTGGAAATCGTCAGGCCGTGGCACCGCGACATAGTCCTGCGCGGGGCTGTAATAGGCGGACGGTCCCCCGATACGAAAATCAGCGCCTGTGGCTGCGATAAGCTCATCGGCTTGAGGGAGGATCAGCCCTTCAGGGATTGGTGGCGCGGGCTGGCAGATATGTTCCGGGAGCCCGTCACACTGGTCGACGGAGAAGACAGTGAAGTGCTTCAGGAAGGGAATACCGCCGGCAGTAGCGCGACCTTCCTGATCAGCACGCTGCCTTTCGGCCGTTGGCACGAAGCGGTGGGTGTAGATGATTCCGACGCCGCGTTCGCCGCGCCGGACTGTTCCACCAAGGGCAGCAGCCTGACGGAAAGTCAAAAAGGCGTGGCTCGAGAAACCGCGTGACGCCACGGCGTGCCACAAGGTGAGGACATTGATCCCGCTGTAGCGCCGATTGCTGATTGCATTGTGCGGCATGCCAACACCTGCATTTGCTGTTCCCCACGGCTGCACCCATGGGACGCGGCCAGCCTCGAGGTCGGCAATGATCCGGTCGGTAATATCCTGGTAGAGGTTCGCGCGCTCAGGTCTGGAGCGCGCAGCAAGTCGTTGCGCCATGGCAGGTCTCCGCAGCGGACCCGCAGCAAGCCTCTCTCGCCGCTCTCAGTCCGTCACGGGACCATCCTGTTCTCTTCCTCTTGCGGGGCGTTGCGGGGCGGCAGCCCCGCACGAAGGGGTCTGATGAGACCGCAGAGGCTCAGCAGCAGGGGAATGCCTTCCCCGAATTTATCGAGACATTTGAGGCGGGTTCGTGGCATGCTCATCGCAGGAGGCAAAAGATTGACCGGATTCACCTTTGTTCATGCCGCTGATCTTCATCTCGACAGTCCGTTACTTGGATTGGCGGGTAAATCTGCGGAATATGCCGCGCGCGTCGAGGCGGCGTCACGCGAAGCCTTCGATAATCTGGTTACCCTTGCGATAGATGAGGGTTGCCGGTTCATGCTGTTGGCAGGCGACATTTTCGACGGCGATTTGCGCAATTTCCAGACAGGTCTATACTTCATGGAAGGCATGCGCCGGCTAGATGAGGCTGGCGTCTCGGTGTTCATGGTGCTTGGCAACCATGACTCTGCCAATCGTTTTGCCGACAAGCTTTCTCTTTCGGGCAATGTCCATGTCTTTCCAAAGACCAAGGCCGCCACACATCGTCTCGATGATGTCGGGGTTGCGATCCATGGCCGGAGCTTCCCCCGCCCGGACGTGTCTGAAGATCTGGCGCGCGAATATCCGGCTGCAACCAAGGCACTGTTTAACATCGGCGTTCTGCATACGGCCTGTGCTGGCAGCGAAGGTCATCACGCCCGCTATGCGCCTTGCACGCCAGAGCAGCTTACCAATCATGGCTATGACTATTGGGCACTAGGCCATGTCCACGCCCATGCCGTGCTCGGCGAGCACCCGCACATCGTCTATCCCGGCAATCTTCAGGGCCGACACCCACGAGAGACGGGGCCCAAGGGTGCCGTCCTGGTCAAAGTAAATGACGGCAGAGTCACCAGCCTTGAGCATCGCGCGCTGGATGTGGTGCGCTGGGCGTCGATCACAGTTGATGTGTCCGGAACGAACGACCACCCGGAATTACTGGATCTCATTCGCGGCCATATTGCCCAAGGCGCAGAGCATGCCGACGGACGGCCTATTGCCCTGCGCCTGACAGTGACTGGAACGACACCGCTCCATTCCAGATTGATCCTCGAGCGTACCGCTTTCCGGGAGGACGTGGAAACACTGCTGGCAACCCTCTCGGCTGACGTGTGGCTCGAAAAGCTGAGGTTGGAAACGGCTCATCCTGAAGCCCCGGACGCTGTCGATCCAACGGTGGCTGGAAAGCTTGATCAGGAAGTGACTCGCCTCAGCCAGGACAGCGCAATTGCGCAAGTTCTCGAAGCGCGGCTTGCCGAGATTCGGACGAAACTGCCCGCTGGCGCACATGCCGATGCATTCATTGAGCAGATGCGCGCCGAGATACCCGAACGCGCTGCAGCCCTTGCGCGCAGTCTAGTCAGCGAGGCTGGTCATGCGCCTGACTGAACTCAGCCTTGAGAAATATGGCGGCTGCGCAAGTCGTGAGCTCACCATTCCTGAAACAGCGGGCCTCACGGTTGTCTACGGTGCGAATGAAGCGGGCAAGAGCACCTGTCTCGACGCGATCAGCGACTTCTTGTTCTCAATTCCCAAGAATACCCAGCGCGGCAGTTTATTCGGCTACGATGGCATGCGCATCGGGGCCACGATGATGATGGCTGATGGTAGCGCGGTGACGCTCAAGCGCCGCAAGGGCAACGGCAAGACACTGGCTGACCTGTCTGGAACGGCACTCGACGACACCGTCCTTGCGCCGGTCCTGGGCGCCATCACACGAGAGCGGTTCGAAACGCTCTTCGGTCTGAACCACGAAACCTTGCGCAACGGCGGGGAGCGATTGCTTCACGCCGATGGCGACATTGGGCGTCTGATCGTCGAAGCAGGCGGCGGCTTGCGCACGCTGGTATCTCGCCTCGAAGGTATCGACGGCGAAGCGGACAAGCTCTTCGATACGAGGCGGTCGGTGAACCGTGTCTTCTACCAACAGCTGACGGCATTCGAGGCAGCGGAGAAGGCGGCACGCGGCGCGCAACTGACCCGGGAAACCTTTGAGCAGACGCGTAAGGCAGCGCTTGCAGCCGCGGAAACGCTGGAGGGTTTACGCAACGAGAGGCGGGACATTGGCGCAGCAGCGTCCCGGCTGGAGCGCGTCCTGCGTGTGGCTCCCCACTTGCGTCAGTTGGCCAGCCTGATCCAAGATCTGGTCAGCTACGACGATGTCGCGCCCTTTCCGAATGATTTCGCGCAAAGGACTCGGACCGCTCTCGATCACCGTAGCGGGGCTGAAAAACGGCTCGAGGGCGCGATCGAACGGCGGGATCGCCTAAAGGCACGGCTCGATGCGCTTGTGGTGAACCCAAATTTAAAAGCCTCAGAACAGCGGGTGCGCGATCTTGCCGAACGCGCCATTCATGTCAGCAAGGCCCGGTCTGATCGTGCCAATCGTCAGCGAGAGATTGACGATGGCGAGGCTCAACTGGCGGCGCTGCGCCGCATGCTTGGTCTGCCGGCGGACGCGGATCTTGCACCGTTAATCCCGGACCAGTCTGCGCTCAACCTCGTGCGCTTGCTTGCCGACGAGATGGTGGAGCGCCGCCCCACGCTTATCTCCGCCAGGACACGCCTTGACGAGCTTGCCGATTCAATCGCGGCGATTGACGGTCGTCTGGAAGCGGCACAATTGGCAGGGCATAATGCTCCGCCAGAGGCGTCGTCATCGGCCTTTGCCAGCCTTGCGGCCCAGAAGTCCGCGCACCAAGCACGTCAGCAGGCGCTGGATACTGACAGCGCAACATTGAGCGGACGGCTCAAAGCGCTTGGCTTCGATACCATTGATGCGCTTGCCACCCTGCCATGCCCCAGCGTTGACGATATTCGCAGTGAGCAGGCCGCGCGCGAGACGTTGACCTCGCAGATCGAGGAGCAGGCCAAGCTGAAGCGACAGGCCGAGCGCGAGACTTTAGCCGGTGAGGCTGAGATTGCTGCACTTCAGGGATCCGGGACCATCGCAAGTGATGCGTCACTTGCCGAGGCACGTGCTCTGCGCGCCGATGTCTGGAGGCCGTTGAAGACGGCATATGTCTCGGGGCAGCTGCCCGATGACGCTACTACTCGCCTTTCTGTTGCTGACGGTCTGGAAACCGCAATCGTGTCTGCAGACGAACTTGCCGATCGTCGCGCCACGGAGGCAGAACGGGCTGCATCGCTCGCATTCGCGCTGCGGCGCGTCGCGGAGGCAAGTGAGGCGGTCAAGGCGGCAGAGGCCGAGAGGGACGCGCTGGTCGGGCAGAAGGAGCGGCGCATCGCCGAATGGGGAAAGAGTTTCCCGCAAGTTCTGGTCAAACATCCGGAACTGGCGTCGCTGCTTCAATTTGGGCAAGCCCGGCAACTGGTGTTGGATGACGCAGAGCGCTTGCGCAACGCGGCGAATGCGCTGGTATTGGAAGAGGCCCAGCTTGCGCCAACCCTTGAGTTGCTCGAACGGATCGAACAGAGTCGCAAGCTCGATGCCACACTGTCGTTCGCGGCCAGGGTCGGTGCGGTGCAAAACACTATGTCCCGGCACGAACAAGCCCATGCTGATTATGTCAGGGACATGCGGGACCGTGAGGACTTCGCGCGGCAGCACAAGCTGGTTGAGGCGGAAGTGCAACGATTGACGGACGCACAGGCCGCCTGGGACTTGGCATGGCCCGCGGCAACAGGTGCGCTGGGGCTAAAACCCGACATTTCGCCGACAGATGCCAACAGCGCGGTCACCGAATGGGTTGGCGCACGCGGTGTCCTGTCGGCGATAGGGCAGGCTCGCCAACGGCTAAAGCGCATGGATGAAGACGAGGCGAACCTCCAGGCGGATGTCCGCAGCCTCGCGACCGAGCTGGCTATCGAGATCGGGGAAGATTGTGTGGTTGCAGCGCAGATGCTGCTGGCCCGGTTCAGCGACAACGCCACAGCACAGACCCAATATGACGGGGTGCTGCCCGATTTTGAGGAGGCGAAGCTCGAGGCCGAACAGGCGCTAGAAGCCCTCGGCACCGCTCGGGAGGAGCTGGCTAGGCTAGCGGCTTCGGCAAAACTTGATGGCAGCGATGATGGGGCCCTTCTGGACGCGGCTTCACGGTGTGAAGCACGCATGGCTTTGTGCGAAGAAATCGCTCTGGCCGAACGCACTGCTACGGACGTGGGCGACAAGCTTGATCTTGCTGTCTTGCGGGCGGAATGGGATGAGCGCGACCTCGATAAGGTTCGTGCGGACCTGATCGAACAGACATCGCGTGCTGCCGAGATCGAGAGCGAAATCGAGGCAGCCATTCTCGCCGAGAAAGCGGCGAAGGACGACCTTGCTGCTTATCTGAGCCAGAGCGAAGTCAATCACGCCGTTGCCGAACGCGAAGCGGCGGCAGCGCAGATGCATCTCGCCCTCGAACGCTACCTAGAGCTTTCGGTTGCGCGAGAATTGGTGACGTCGGCCATGGCAACGATCCGCGCAGAACAGCAAGATCCACTCATTGCGCGGGCGGGCGAACTGTTTTCGGCAACGACACTTGGTGAATTTACCGGAATCGAGACCGATATCGACGACAAAGGCCATCCGGTCGTGGTTGGACGGCGAGCCAATGGCGGTATTGCTGCGGTCGCCACCATGAGCGACGGCACCCGCGACCAGCTTTTCCTAGCTTTCCGGCTGGCAAGCCTTGAGAATTATGCCAGTGCGACGGAGCCGCTGCCCTTCATCGCGGACGACATTCTGGTGCATTTCGATGATGAGCGCAGCCGGTCTACGCTCGACCTGCTCGCGGAGTTTGGCAAGACCAACCAGGTCCTACTGTTCACGCACCATCGCAGCGTCCGGGCGCTTGCTGAACCATTGGCGCAGCAAGGCGTCGCCAATATAATTGACTTAGAACACGGTTCCTTAAGGTCGGATTTTTAACCATCTTGAATCAAAGGAGAAAATTGTTGCGGATAGGGCGCCTTACCCCCTATTGCCGTATCCATCCACTTTTTGGGTGGTTCAAGTAGGTGGGCTAAGGCTGACAATGGGCGAGGAACGACCAAATTTGCGATGGGGTGTGGAGCAAAAGCTCCAATTCATCGAATTCCGCTTGTTCTGGGAGGGGCACGTCAACCGAAGCGACCTGATCGAAAAGTTTGGGGTGTCACCCAATCAGGCGTCAGGTGACCTAAATCGCTATATCGCATTGGCAGAGAACAACATGATCTACGACAAGAGCGGAAAGACATATGTCCGCTCATCGTGTTTCAAGCCGTTGTTCCTGAAGCCAGACTCTACACAATACTTAGCCCAAATCCGTTCTGTTGCTGAAGGCGTCGTCAGCCCAGATGATGCTTGGATTGGAAATCTGCCGGTGTTTGATGCGACTCCGGCGCCAGCCCGCGGGATTGACCCCATTATCCTTCGGTCAATCGTCATCGCGATTAGGCGCGTAGAGGCGATTGAAGTCCTGTATCAGTCAATGTCTGCACAGGATCCAGAGTGGCGTTGGATAGCACCGCACGCATTAGCCTTCGATGGATTTCGCTGGCACGCTCGATCCTGTTGCGAAAAGAGCGGCCAATATCGGGATTTTGTAATCTCGCGCATCATGGACACTCGTCAGACTCGCGCTCCCCAAAAACAAGCTATGTTCGACATCGCCTGGGAGGAAGTCATTGAACTTGCTGTTGGCCCGCATCCTGAGCTCAGTGCTCCCCAGAAACGGGCGATCGAGCTGGACTACGGGATGCAGAACGGTCGGGTTTCGATCCCAGTCAGGCGCGCGCTTCTTTATTATGCTCTGAAGCGACTAGGTTTAGACACCGAACCGTCGGCGCGAAAACCACAAGATCAACAGATAATATTATTAAGCGACCCAAATCTATCTCAGGGCGCTAGTTCGATAGGCGGAGGGATTCGGTAATGTTGGGGCTAACTCTCAGAGGAGAATTTCAGAACAAGCGCCTCAAGGGGACCGCGATTGAGCTCTCAAACGATAGCAATACCGGCGCGACCCAGATCGCTGCTCAGGAATTCCTCGATATCACATATGAACCGCCCCGGGTTTCCCGGAGGCAGATTGGCTTAAGTTAGGCGGCCACAGGAACGTCGTCCAGCATGGCGTAGTAGCGTTGTTCGGCTTCGG
>NZ_QJJM01000029.1 GCF_003201955.1 Blastomonas natatoria | reverse complement strand
GGCGTCACCTCAAGGTTTGTGCGCCAGACAACGATTTGGCAGACATAATGCGAACATCGGCTAATTAGCGAGCTTGAGGCGCGACATGGGATCGTTGAGCTGGCGGAATTCACCGCCAGGCGGACGCTCCGCCTGCCCTCAAAGGCAGCCGCCGGGCAGGCTACGCCGCGGGGTACGATGCTACTGACATGGCCAAGCCTTCGCTAACGAGCGTTCAGCTCCGGCCACCATATGAACACTCATAAAATAGCTATTCTGCTCCGCCCAGCGTAAATATGCCGCGCGCAGCGCCGATCGGTCATAGCGTGGAGCGCGGCATTCCGCTTTTCGCGCGACGATCATCATGTCGAGCACGCCTTGGAGGTAAGCGCCGCATCGCGGCTCATTCGCTTGACAGCTTACGAACAACGCCGAGCCCGTCGCCGACGCGGGTTCGGTTTGGCCGATCGCACTATCAGGCAGGGCGGCCAAAGCGGCGCATAACAATATCCATCGTCTTGGCCGCATTTTCGTCTCCTATTCCGCAGTATCATTTCGGAAGGGGCGCACGGCCCTCGACGGCCGGCGCCCCGTGCTGATCCATCATTCGCGGCCGAGCACCTGGCCTTCGGGCGTGACGAACAGTTCGATCGTCTTTCCGTCGCTGTTCTTGCCCTTGATTTCATAGAGCGTGCTTCCGTCCGCCTTTCGGGTGACTTGCTCCGCTTTGCTTATTGACGCGAGTTGCGCGCGTGCCGCGTTCATCGCGGCCTCGGGCACCTGAGCAAGCGGGATGTCTCGTTCGCTGTGCTTGCCGATTATCCGGTTTTCGTTCGCCTCGTGGTTTTGCGCGATCGCCACGCCCGCGATCGCCAGCGCGGCCGCGCCCACGCCTGCGACAACAGTGAGAGTTCGTTTGCTAGCCATGTTCCATTCCACTTCCTGCATAAGGGCCGTGGGGTCGGGCGGGCGGCGGTTACGGCCCAATGAGCCGTCGTCCGAGTTCAACTCCTCTGATTGTTCATCCTGTCGAGCGCCGCGCGCAGCCCACGGGCGAGCTTGGCTGCGTCGTCGTTGGCCCAGAAGTGCATGAAGAACAGCCGCGGCTCGTCGTTTAGCATATGATTATGCAGCGCCGTGACCTCGATCCCGTTCGTCCGCAGCACGCGCAGGACCGGATCGACCTCGTTTGCGACAAGTACGAAATCGCCGGTGATGGCGGCTCGGCCGTCCCCGGTTGGCTGAAAGTTGATCGCGGTCGCCGTGCCCATCGTCGGCGGAGTCTCCATATCGCCGTCCATCAGCCGCTCGGCGCGCGGAAAGCTGTATTGGAGGATGCCACCGGCCGTCTTGCCCTCACCGCCCATCAACCGGTTGAGCGCGGCCACATCGAGGTCGAGCCGCGATGCGGCTGCGCTGGCCGAAGGCGATTGCGGCGCGGCGAGCGGGGTCCGACTGGCTGATAGCGCTTGCCGGAGCGCGGCCGCGAGCTTCACCGGGTCGCCGTGGCCGGCAATGTGCATGTACATGGTCGCAGGCGAAGAGCGGAGCAGGTGATTGTGGAGCGCGGTGATCGTAAAACCGCTTGCGAGCAGGCGGCTCAAAACGGGGTTCACCTCGTCGTGGGTCAGCACGAGATCGCCCATCACCATCGCCTCGTCGCCCATCGGCTGAAACGCCGCCCAGGAACCGAGCGCGAGGGAGGGCTTGATCGTCACCCCATCCAGCGTGACGCTCAGGTCCGAACGCGGGAAGCTGTAGCGGTGAACGCCCCCCGGCTGTTCGGCCCCCGCTCGTCCTATCGCCCGGTCGACAGCCGACCAGTCCGGCGCTGCCCATGCCGGGCTTGCCAGCAGGAGGCTGGCGAATCCCAAGGCGATGGTCTTTTTCAGCATAATTGATCCTTCATCAGCGCACTCGACACGGAAAGCCTCACGTCATGCGAGCGCGCCGCCGGCGAGCCGCGACATTGCGCTCCGGTTTCTTTCTTCGGGATAAGCAGTCCTATGCTCATGAGGCTTGTGATGCAACCCTTACACTTGTAGGCTAGTGACGATACAACTATGACAAACACACAAGCTTCCCCTTGGTTGCTCCTGATCCCGCAGCTTCCGGCTAAGCCTGCCTATTTGCGGGTGAAGGTCTGGCGGCGTTTGCAGGCGATCGGGGCCGCGCCGCTCAAGAACGCCGTCCATGCGCTCCCCAATCGCGAGGACACGCGCGCGCTGTTCGAAGAACTGCATCGCGAGATCACCGAAAATGGCGGCGAGGCGCTGATCCTCGAAGCGCGCCTTGTCGGCGGCATGGGCGATGCGGAGCTGCGCGGAGTGTTCGACGCTGCGCGTGACGCCGACTATGAGGAGTTGGCACGCGAGGCGCGCGCGCTGTGTGAGGGCGAGTATGTCGCGGCGGCGGATGTGGGCCGCCTGCGCAAACGCCTGAACGAGGTCGCCGCGATCGACTTTTTCGGTGCGCATGGTCGGCAGGCGGCACAGGCCGCCATCACCGAGGCGGACCGCCGCTCTCACCAACATCCCGATGTGAGCGGCCCCAGTGCGCCCGAGCTGACCCCGGCGGAGCTAAAGCGCCGCGTTTGGGTGACGCGCCGCCATGTCCATGTCGATCGCATCGCGTCCGCCTGGCTCATTCGCCGCTTCATCGACCCCGAGGCGAGCTTCAAGTTCGTCGAGGGCAAAGGATATGTGCCGGAGCCTGACGAACTGAGGTTCGACATGGCGGACGCTGAGTTCACCCACGAAGGCGACCGCTGCTCCTTCGAGACCTTGGTGTTCCGCACCGGTCTCGAGACCGACCCCGCGCTGCGGGCGCTCGGCGAAATTGTTCACGACCTTGATATTGCCGATGCTCGGTTCGAGCGCCCGGAAACTCCGGGAGTGAGCGCGCTTATCGCCGGCATCTGTGCCGGCACCGACGACGACGAGGAGCGGATCGCGCGCGGATCGACCGCGCTCGACGGATTCTATGCTCACTTCACCCGGCGAAAAGAGGACTAAAGATGGAGGCCAGCGCACGCGCTGAAATCGCAGTCGAGACGCTGCACGAGCACGGCATCAGCTTTGGCGAGGCGGTGCGCGTCTGGATCAGGGTCGCGCTGCTCAGCTTCGGCGGACCGGCGGGCCAGATAGCGGTGATGCATCGCATCCTGGTCGAGGAGAAGCGCTGGATGGGCGAGGAGCGGTTCCTCCACGCGCTCAACTATTGCATGCTGCTGCCCGGCCCTGAAGCGCAACAGCTAGCTGTCTATATTGGCTGGTTGCTCCATAAGACCAAGGGCGGCCTGGTCGCGGGCGCGCTATTCGTGCTGCCCGGCTTCCTCGCGATTTTAGGGCTCAGCTATGTCTATGTGCTGCTCGGCGAAGTGCCGCTGGTCGAGGGATTGTTCTTCGGATTGAAGGCCGCCGTGCTGGCGGTGGTGCTACAGGCGGTGGTCCGGGTGGGTTCGCGTGCCTTGAAGAACAACGTCATGCGCGGTTTTGCCGCGCTGGCGTTCGTCGCGATCTTCGTGCTCGACGTGCCCTTCCCGCTGATCGTGCTTGCCGCCGCGCTGATCGGCTTCTTCGGTGGCCGCGCTGGTTACGCCGCATTCAAGGGCGGCGGCGGACATGGTCCCGCCGGCGCTGAGATAGTCCACGACCGCGACACCGCTCTTGGCGAGGGCCTTCCCGACCATGCCCGGCCGAACCTCTCTTGGTCGCTGCGCATCTCCGGCGTCCTGCTGCTGCTCTGGCTCGGGCCGGTCGCAGCGCTGCTGTTCGCGTTCGGCCCCGACGACGTGTTCAGCCGCATCGCCACCTTCTTCAGCCAGATGGCGGTGGTGACCTTCGGCGGCGCCTATGCGGTGCTCGCCTATGTCGCGCAGGAGGCAGTCGAGACCTATGGCTGGCTCCAGCCCGGCGAGATGCTCGACGGGCTCGGCATGGCCGAGACCACGCCCGGGCCGCTGATCATGGTGACGCAGTTCGTCGGCTTTCTGGCAGCCTTCCGCGAGGCCACCGGACTGCCGCCGCTCATCGCCGCGACGTTGGGCGCGATTCTCACCACCTGGGTCACTTTCCTGCCCTGCTTCCTGTGGATCTTCGCCGGCGCGCCGTTCATCGAACGCCTGCGCGGCAACCGCGCATTGTCGGCCGCGCTTTCGGCGATCACCGCCGCAGTGGTGGGTGTCATTCTCAATCTGGCAGTCTGGTTCGGGATTCACACCTTGTTCGGGCAAGTCCGCGAAGTGCCGTTCGCGGCCGGCGCCATCGATCTCCCAGTCCTGACGTCCGTCGACTGGCCCGCGTTAGCGCTGGCGGTGGGTGCGATCCTCGCCATGTTCCGGTTCAAGGCCGGCATGCTGCCGGTGCTCGGCGTCTGCTCCGTCCTCGGGGCCGCATATGTAATGATCATCTGAAGGGAGTGACGTGTGACGATCGACCAATTTTCCCGACGCAGTGCAATCGCAACTCTTGGCATTGGAGCCGCAGCCATGACTATGAACGAAGCCTCGGCGCAGACGCCGACCGCAGCGCCGACGAATGTCCTCGCATTCGCCGGCAATCATCAGATCAAGCCGCTCAGGTTCGATCCCGCCAGGCTCCACGGCCTCTCCGAAAGGCTGATCACATCGCACCACGAGAACAATTATGCCGGCTCGGTCAAGGCGTTGAATATGATCGAAACACGCCTTGCCGCCGCGCTCGCTGACCCGGACCTACCGCCGGTGGTCTATGGCGGCCTCAAGCGCGAGGAGCTGCACCGCACCGGCTCGGTCGTGCTCCATGAAATCTATTTCGACGGGCTGGGCGGCAACGGTCAAGCAGCCGGCTCGATCCGCGACGCGCTGGGCGCGGCGTTCGGCTCGTTCGACCGCTGGGAGACCGACTTCCGCCGCACCGGCATGAGTCTTGCCGGCGGATCAGGTTGGTGCGTGCTCGTCTACAATCTCCACACCCGCTCGCTGCACAACCATTGGGCGTGGGATCATATGCACGGCGCAATCGCCGGCGTGCCGCTGCTGGCGCTCGATATGTACGAGCATAGTTTTCACATGGATTACGGCACCGCCGCCGCCAAATACGTCGACGCCTTCTTCCGCAACATCGACTGGGAAGTGGTCGACCGCCGCTATGCCGCGGCTTTGCGCGGCGGCGGCTGACCCGTCCGCCGAGGATCAACACCCACTTCTGCGCGACACCTGAGTTGGCGACCACAAAGGGGGCAGGTCCGATGGGAGATGCAACAGTGACATCCGGCCCGAACATCGCTCTTCTTTGGCGCGGACAAGCGGCCGAGTGGACGCATCGCTTTCATGAAGCTCGGCAGTGGCCGATCGTTCAAGCCTTGCGGTCGTTCGGGGCGACCACAAGGCCTGTACTGTACAGAGACGAAGCGGTTCGCGACATTCGTGACGAGTTGCTGTCGTTCGACGCGGTGCTGGTCTGGGTGAATCCGTTGGACATTTCAGGCGACCGCTCGGTGCTCGACCCGATGCTGCGCGAAGTCGCGGCGTGCGGCGTTGTCGTCAGCGCGCATCCTGACGTGATCGCCAAAATCGGCGTCAAGGAAGTGCTCTACACAACGCGATCCATGGAATGGGGCAGCGATGTCGATCGATACGTGGACGCTGAAGGCCTTCGCGCTCGTTTCCCCGAACATCTTGCCGCAGGCCCGCGCGTGCTGAAGCCGAACTACGGCAACGGCGGCAGGAATGTATGGCGTGTCCAACTAGACGAAGCGGGAAACGCTCCGGCTTTGAAAACGTCGGTGAAAGTTCAAGAGGCCCGCCAAGGAAGCAAATCGGAGCGCATCAGCCTAGCCGAGTGCTTGGAAAGGTGGGTGCCGTTTCTAAACGACGGCGGCGTGCTGATCGATCAGGCTTATCAGCCGCAGTCGTCCGAGGGCATGGTCCGCTGCTACGTGTGCGGGCACCGAGTGGTTGGCTTTGGGCACAACCTGATCACTGCGCTGATGACGCCAACGGCCATTGATACAACGTCGTCAACCCCACAGCCGATGGGCCGCGCCATGTTCGGACCGGAGGTGACGCGCTTCGCAGCCTTACGGAAAGCGATGGAGGATCGCTGGATTCCAGAGATGCAAAGGTTGCTGTCGATCGCCGACCACGATCTTCCGCTTCTTTGGGACGCCGACTTCCTATTTCGCCCTGGTGAAGCCATCAGCGATGGCTCCTATGCGCTTTGCGAGATCAATGCTAGTTCGGTTGCACCATTTCCGCCAAGCGCCGTCCAGCCAGTCGCCGCAGCGGCAATCGGTCGCGCTCTTGCCATTCGTTTGACGAAGGAGACCTCCAATCCTCATTGATATGATTCAAGCAATTCAAGAGACGTGACATTGGTCGTATCAATCAGACAAGCCTAAGGGTGAGCGAGGCTGGGTGAAACCGGCTCAGGTGGCAGCGCGGAGATACTGGTAGAGGGTTTCGCGACTGATCCCCAGGTCACGGGCGATGACGGCCTTGCGCTCGCCGTCATCAACACGGCGGTGCAGCTCGGCGACCATTTCGTCGGAGAGGGAACGTTTCCGCCCGCGATAAGCACCGCGTTGTCTGGCGACCGCAATGCCTTCGCGCTGCCGCTCCCGGATCAGGGCGCGCTCGAATTCGGCGAACGCACCCATGACCGAGAGCATCAGGTTGGCCATCGGGGAATCCTCGCCCGAGAAGGCCAGGCTTTCCTTCACGAACTCGATCCGGACGCCTCTTTTGGTGAGGGACTGAACCAGTTTGCGCAGATCGTCGAGATTACGCGCCAATCGATCCATGCTGTGGACCACGACGGTGTCACCCTCGCGGGCGAAGGCGAGCATGGCATCGAGTTCGGGGCGGTTGATGTCCTTGCCCGATGCCTTGTCGGTGAAAATCCGGTCGAGCGACTGCCCGTCCAACTGGCGATCGACATTCTGATCGAATGTGCTCACCCGGACGTAACCGATCCTCTGGCCTTTCATCGCCGCCTCCGGTCAAAATGTCAGGTTGAATTCTATGACACGGCGGAACATGCGTCAATAAATGCTTGCCATAACCCTATCCTGACAGAAACCGCCGCTGCATCCTGACGTCCGGTTAGGCTATACTCCAAGCTGACATCACAAAATCAAATCCCTCAAAGATGGCGTCAATTGCCTTGATGGGGTAAAAACTGGAGTGCTTCCAGGATGGGACATTCGGCAACGTCATCTCCAGTGCATCTGGCTAACGTGGTCGCCAGCGTCACCTCTATCTTCTGCAAATCTGCAATGCGGCGGCGGACATCTTCAAGGTGGAGTTCGGTTCTCGCCATAACCTCCGCGCAGGTTTGTGCACCGGTATCGGTGAGCGACAACAATGACCGTATCTCATCCATTGCATAGCCAAGGTCGCGCGCGCGCAGGATGAACTGCAACCTTTGCACCAGTTCCGGCGAATAGACGCGGTAGCCGTTGGAACTGCGAGGCGGCCCCGGCAGCAATCCCACCTTCTCGTAATAGCGGATGGTTTCGAGATTGCAGCCTGTTTTCCGGGCAAGCTGGGCACGCAAGATGCCGACCTGTTGCTCCATGAAAATACCTCTTGAGTCTGTAGTGGCTACAGAGCCTACATTGCGAATCACTCAGTTGGAACAAGGGATTCAAGCCATGGTCTCAACGCCGGAAGCGGGACAGCCAGCCCTCACCGAAAACCACGAGCCGAAGCAGGCAAACTGGGTTGCGGCGGGCGCATTGATCGGCGCGGGGCTCGCCTCGGCTTGCTGCGTCGTCCCGCTACTGTTGGTTATGCTCGGAATTTCCGGCGCGTGGATCGCCAACCTGACGGCGCTCGAACCTTACAAGCCCTATGTCGCAGGCGTAACGCTCGCGCTGCTCGGCTACGGCTTCTGGCATGTCTATTTCAAGCCGAAACCGCCCTGTGAAGACGGTTCCTACTGCGCTCGTCCACAATCGGCTTGGACCACCAAGGCGGTGCTGTGGCTGGGCCTTGCCGTCGCCATCCTGGCGCTCACCATCGACTGGTGGGCACCCTGGTTCTATTGAAAGGAAATACCCATGAAAAAGACAGTATGTATCGCTATGGCCGTGCTGGCTATGGCTGGCGGCGGGGTCGCCTATGCAGTTAGTGGCACGGCGCAAGATCGCCCCGCGGCTACCGCAACCGCTCAGAAGCAAACCACCTTTGCCATAGAGAACATGACCTGCGCCACCTGCCCGATCACCGTGAAGAAGGCGATGGAAGGCGTCGCCGGGGTAACGGCGGTCACGGTCGATTTCGCAGCCAAGACCGCGCGCGCAACCTATAACCCGCGCCGCACCAATGCTGCTGCGATTGCCGCTGCATCAACCAACGCGGGTTATCCGGCGCGCGCTATTCAAAACTGAGCGGGGCGCCGCCAGCGCCTCAAGAAAGCGATAAGCAATGAACGACTGTTGCAACCGCCCCGGGCAGGAAGGATTTGACGTGGCCGTCATCGGCGCGGGTTCTGCCGGGTTCTCCGCCGCGATCGCCGCTGCCGATCTGGGCGCGAAAGTGGCGCTCGTCGGTCACGGCACGATTGGCGGCACCTGTGTCAATGTTGGCTGCGTTCCTTCCAAGACGCTGATCCGCGCCGCCGAAGCGGTGCATGGTGGGCTTGCCGCCGCGCGCTTTCCCGGCCTTGGGGGCGCTGTCCAGATGGATGACTGGTCCGTATTGGCGGCGTCGAAGGACGATCTTGTCACGACGCTGCGCCAAAAAAAATATGTCGATCTGCTGCCCGCCTATGACGGTGTGAGCTATATCGAGGGCAAGGCACGCTTTGCCGATGGTGCGCTGATTGTCGGCGATGCGCCCATGAAGGTCGGCAAGGTCATATTGGCGATGGGTGCGCACGCCGCCGTGCCGCCGATTCCGGGGATGGACAGCGTGCCCTACCTAACCAGCACATCGGCGCTGGCGCTGGATCGCTTGCCCAAATCGCTGCTGGTGATCGGTGGCGGGGTGATCGGGGTAGAACTGGGACAGATGTTTTCGCGTCTGGGCGTTGATGTCACCATCTGCTGCCGAAGCCGCCTGCTCCCCGAAATGGACCCGGAAGTGAGTGCCGCGCTGAAAAACTATTTGGAAGCCGAGGGCGTGCGGGTTTGCGCAGGTGTCGGCTATCAGCGTATCGCCCAAACACAGAGCGGGGTCGAATTGACCTGCGAGGGGCATTGTGACACCGTCGCGGCGGAACAGGTGCTCATCGCCACCGGACGCCGACCCAATAGCGACGGGCTTGGGCTGGAGGAGCGCGGCATAGTGCTTGCCCGTAATGGTGGAATCGTCGTCGATGACCACCTCGAAACGTCGGTTCCAGGCATTTACGCGGCGGGCGATGTAACGGGACGGGACCAGTTCGTCTACATGGCCGCCTATGGCGCAAAACTGGCCGCGCGCAACGCGGTGACGGGCAACCAATACCGCTACGACAATTCCTCCATGCCATCCGTCGTCTTCACCGACCCGCAAGTCGCCAGCGCCGGCCTCACTGAAACGACAGCACGGGCGCAAGGCCTGGACATCAAGGTTTCGCTGCTCCCGCTCGATGCTGTGCCAAGGGCACTGGCAGCACGCGATACGCGGGGTCTCATCAAACTGATTGCCGACAAGGCGAACGACCGTTTGCTGGGCGGCCAGATCATGGCACCCGAAGGCGCGGATTCGATCCAGACACTGGTGCTGGCGATCAAACACGGCATGACCACCCTGGAATTGGGTGCAACGATATTTCCTTACCTGACCACTGTGGAAGGCCTCAAACTGGCGGCCCAAACGTTTGATAAGGATGTCGCCAAACTGTCTTGCTGCGCCGGGTGATTGCTCGGGGATCAACCGGCAACGAATGGCCTCCCTCCAGTGCAAGCCGCTTTGGTGTCAATTTTGTTATTCGCCTCAGCGGGAGAGCAAAATGGCACGACGCCGACTTCTGACCGGAGACGAGCGCCGGCGCCTGTTCGATCCTCCTGTCCAAGAAACCGCGATCATTGGGCATTATACCCTTTCTGCGGAAGATGTTGAATTGGTTGGGCGCCGCTATGGTCCAGCAAATCGCCTCGGTCTGGCTGCACAAATCGCTTTGATGCGACATCCCGGCTTTGGTCTGCAACCCGAGATCGGGCTTCCCGACGTCATTCTTCAGTACCTCGCGGCACAGTTATTCGTCGATCCTTCCTCCTTCTCTGCATATGGTCAGCGCGCGCAAACCCGTACCGATCATGCCGATCTCGTGGCGCGTTATCTTGGCATACGCCCGTTTCGACGTGGCGACCTGGCACTTGCCCTGAATCTTGCCGCGCAAGCCGCCGAGTATACAGACAGAGGTGAACCGATTGTTCGCGCCCTCATGGTTGGCCTGAAGGGTGAGCGGTTCATTCTTCCGTCAGGCGACACACTGGAACGCGCCGGTCTTGCTGGCCGGGCACGCGCACGCAAAGCTGCCGCAGCCGCAATCGTCGAAGGCCTCAGCTCTGCTGAACTGACACGGCTAGACGAACTCGTAATCAACAACCCGGATTTCGGCATGACACCGCTGGCGTGGTTGCGTAATTTCGAAGAAGCCCCGACTGCGGCCAATATCAATGGCTTGCTTGAGCGCCTGCGCTATGTTCGCGGCATAGGTATCCACCCGGTAGTTGGGGGCGCCATTCCGGAATTCCGCTTTGCCCAATTTGTCCGCGAGGGCGGCGTGGCACCGGCATTCCTGCTTTCGGATTACAGCGTCAATCGCAGGCGGGCGACGTTGACGGCCGCAGTGATCGACCTTGAGGCCAGACTTGCCGATGCCGCGATCCAAATGTTTGACCGACTTATCGGCGGCATGTTCACGCGCGCGCGGCGTGGGCGCGAGCGTCGCTACCAAGATAGTATTCAGTCGGTGGGGCAACTCATGCGGCTGTTTGGCGCCACGATTACAGCACTTGATGAGGCTGTCCAGAATGGCGGCGATCCGCTCGAATTGATTGACGAAGCGGTGGGCTGGCACCGGCTTGTTGCGGCAAAGGCCCAAGTAGATGCCCTTGCTGATCTTGCCGGCGAGGACGCACTGGTAACGGCAACCGAGCGTTACGCCACGCTACGGCGTTTCAGCCCGGCATTTCTGGACGCCTTCACCTTCAAGGCGTCTGGAACAGGGACGGCACTGATCAAAGCCATCGATGTCATTCGCGATGCGAACACACGAAAGTCGCGCGACCTTCCCGATGGCGTTCCACTGCCATTCCCCAATCGGCAGTGGAAGCGTCTCATCACCGAAAGCGGCCGTATCGACCGCCGACGTTATGAAATTGCGATCATGGCAACCTTGCGTGATCGTTTGCGCGCCGGTGATGTATGGATCGAGGGAACCCGCAACTATCAGCGCTTCGATGCCTATTTGCTGGGTCGGCGCGACGCCGCCAAAGTGGCGGATGTGCTTCCGTTCGATTCAAATGCTGCATCCTACCTCGCTGACCGGGCACGAAATCTTGACTGGCGGCTGCGCCGATTTGCCAAGCAGTTGAAAACAAACAAGCTTGAGGGAGTGTCGCTCGAACGAGACCGGCTCAAGCTTCAGCAAATGCCGCCTGTCACCCCACCGGAAGCTGAAGCCCTCGATCGCAAGCTCGATACCCTGCTTCCCCGCGTGCGCATCACCGAGCTGCTGCTTGAAGTCGCCGAACGCACTGGTTTTTTGAACGCATTCCGTGACCTGCGCTCAGGCAAGGAGCACGACAACCCCAGCACGGTACTCGCCGCAATTCTGGCTGATGGCACCAACCTCGGGCTGGAGCGGATGGCCAATGCCAGCGAAGGCGTCAGCTATGCCCAACTCGCATGGACCCACAACTGGTATCTTTCACCCGAGAACTATCAGGCCGCGCTGGCCATGATCATCTCAGCCCATCACGAATTACCCTTCGCGCGGCATTGGGGCGCTGGCACCAGTTCGTCGTCCGATGGCCAGTTCTTCCGGTCGGGGCGGAGCCGTTCAGGGGCGGCGGACGTCAATGCCAAATATGGCGCCGAACCTGGCGTGAAAATCTATTCTCACCTTTCCGATCACTTCGCATCATTCGGATCACGGATCATGTCCGCGACGGCAGGTGAAGCGCCTTACGTGCTCGACGGGCTTGTCCTGGGCGCCGGCAACCTTCCGTTGCATGAGCACTATACCGATACCGGCGGCGCCACCGATCATGTTTTCGCACTCTGCCACCTACTCGGGTTCCGCTTCGCGCCCCGGCTGCGCGATATTGGCGACCGCAAGCTGGGTTCGATCGCTGCGCCATCGACATACAAGGGCATCGAAAATCTGATGGGCCGCACCATCAAAACGGCAGCGATCGAGGCCGATTGGGATGACATCGTCAGGATTGTCGCCTCAATCAAGGATGGCACGGTGGCGCCGTCAGTAATCTTGCGAAAACTTGCCGCCTACAAACGCCAGAACAGGCTGGATTTTGCATTGGCTGAACTGGGCCGTATCGAGCGCACTTTGTTCACGCTCGATTGGCTTGAACAACCGGAACTGCGACGTGCCTGTCAGGCCGGTCTCAACAAAGGCGAGGCGAGGCACACGCTTGCCGCCGCCATCTATACCAACCGGCAGGGTCGGTTCACCGATCGCTCGCTGGAAAATCAGGAATTTCGCGCATCTGGGCTGAACCTGCTGATTGCGGCGATTTCCTACTGGAACACGGTCTATCTCGACCGGGCCGCCCAGCACCTCAACGCTGTCGGCACGACGTTCGATGCGGCACTGCTTGCGCACCTTTCTCCGATGGGCTGGGCGCACATCAGTCTGACCGGCGATTACCTCTGGGAGCAGGCCAGGCGACTTCCAGCAGGTGAATTCCACCCACTCAACGAGCCAATGGCGCGGTTGAAGCGTGTAGCGTAGCCCATGTTCCGCTTATGTCCGAGAAATCGTTGTCTGGCGAACAAAGCTTGAGGTGACGCC
>NZ_QJJM01000028.1 GCF_003201955.1 Blastomonas natatoria | reverse complement strand
ACGAGCCAATGGCGCGGTTGAAGCGTGTAGCGTAGCCCATGTTCCGCTTATGTCCGAGAAATCGTTGTCTGGCGAACAAAGCTTGAGGTGACGCCATCTAGGAAGAAAGCGCATGAGCCGGGAGAATACCGGCCCATGCTGATTCAGGGCTTATTTCTGATCAAGAAACGTCGTTGCTTGTTGCAGGAATAGCTCCGGATACTGGTAGAAGGAACCGTGATTGGTGTCCGGATAGACTACGAGTTCGGCATTCGGCAGATTGTCCTCCAGCTTATATGAATTGCTGGTGTAGTGGATCAGATCCTTGCTGCCACTGACGATCAGAACCGGCTGCTTGATGCTCTTCAGATAATCGTTCGAATTTGCCGACGGTGTGCCCCAGGCTGCGAAGGCGGCGACCTGCGCACCGTATACATCGGGACCGGGATTTGCATCGCGATCGACCGTGCGCAGACGAATGCGGTCTAGGAATTTCTGACCTGCTGCCTGGCTTGCCAGCGTCGGGTTGAAGAACGTCGTCAGCAGGATGGTGTCTGCCGGTTCGTATTTCTTCGTCAGCATCGCCTGGAACTCCGGCGTCAAAGTTGCCATGGCCTCCAGGGCCTGCCGCGCGACTATAGCAGCGTGCCGCAGCTCGGCCCGCCGCTGCCGGGCGACCTCGGCCGGCCGATCGTCAGCGCCCAGAACCGCGGCCAGCCCGTGCCCAATCCCGGCGTCGCCGCTCCGCAGCCCGGCCTCAGCGCCGAGGAGCAGCGCCGGCTCCAGGAGATCGAGACCGCCCGCACCAGCCGTCTGTTCGCGGCGGCGGAGGCGCGCAATGCCGCGCCGGTCACGGCGAACACGCCGAACCAGGCGCCACCGGACCTCGCCAGCCTCGGGCTCGCGCCGCCGCCGGCAACGCCGAGCGCCCAAGATCGGCAGCAGGCCTTTCTCAACGCGCCGGTCGACCGACGCACTGTTGCGGCCGACCGCATCGCCGCGCCGGCCTCTCCGAATATCCTTCAAGCCGGCGCCGTCATCTCGGCCGCTCTCATCACCGGCGTTCGATCGGACCTTCCGGGCCAGATCACCGCCCAGGTCACCGAGAACATTTATGACAGCCCGACAGGCCGGATCCTCCTGATCCCGCAGGGCACGCGCGTGATCGGCCAGTATGACAACAACGTCCAGTTCGGGCAGAGCCGCGTCCTGCTCGTGTGGAATCGGCTGATCTTTCCGAACGGCCGCAGCATCGTGCTGGAGCGCCAGCCCGGCGCCGACGCCGAGGGCTATGCCGGCCTGCAGGACGGCGTCGACTATCACTGGTGGGATCTCGCCAAGGCCGCCGGTCTCTCGACGCTCCTGAGCGTCGGCGCCGAACTGGCCACCAATGATGACGACCGGCTGATCCAGGCGATCCGCAACGGCGGCCAAGACACGATCAACGACGCAGGCCAGCAGATCATCCGGCGGCAGCTCAACATCGCCCCGACGCTCACCATCCGACCCGGATTCCCGGTCCGGGTGATCGTAACCCGTGATCTTATTCTCGAGCCCTACGGAGGCTGATGTGACCAAGTTGAAACTCGGCATGATAGCCGACGACAAGCCCGTGAAGGTGACGGCGGAATTACCGGCGACGGTCTATCGGGATCTTGTCGCTTACGCTGAGGTTCACGGCCGCGAGACCGGCCAGCCGGTCGCCGATCCAACACGTCTGATTGCGCCTATGATCGAACGCTTCATCGCGACCGATCGCGGCTTCGCCAAGGCACGTCGCGCGCGGCACGTTACTTCCTCTTGATCGTCGGCAGGGCCCAAGGGAGCCCCGGCGAACGATCATTCGGGTTCCTTATAGCCATATTCGGGAATGCCTTGCTCGCTTCCGTAGTAGCGATAGGGAAGAAACTTGCCCGACATTCCGATCTTCACTCGATCACCTTTTGGATTCGGCTCACGCTCGAACGTGATGTCGAAATCGATTGCGGACATAATGCCGTCGCCGAACTCGTCCTCGATGAGTGCCTTCCACGCGGGGCCGTTGACCATCACCATTTCATAGAAGCGATATATCAGGGGGTCCGTCGGCGGCATGGGCATGCCTCGATATGGCACCTCGTTCAGCATACGCTCTTCTGCCTCCGACAGGCCGAACAGCGCCGCAGCCTTCTTCGCGAGCGGTTTGATCAGCTTCATCTGCCCGAGCAAAGCGCCGATGATCAGCACCTCGGACACACCACCGATCTCTCCGGTGATGTGTTTCCACGACCAGCCTCGCTCGCGCTTGATGTCCAATATCTTTTCGGTCAGTTCCTCACGCCTCATCGATCCGTTCTCCTTCTTTGATGATCGCTAACGGGATGCGGTCCCGGCAATGCCGGGACCACAGGGACATGTGCGCAGGTGCGGGCGTCTCAGCCCTTCAGTTGTGAGACGGTTTCCGCGGTCGTCCAAAGGCCGTGCGCGAGGAACCGGAAATTCACCAGGGCGGCGAGGTAGCCGTCGCCCTCCGGAACGCGAGGGCCGGCTGTCGCATCGCGAACGACCACCACTTCGAAGCCCTGTTCGATCAGTTCCCGCAAATGCGCTTCAATGCACAGATTGGCGGCCATGCCGGCCAGGATGACTTGTGACACACCTTGTTTGCGCAGTTGGAGAATGAGGTCGTTCGTCTCGGGGCCGTAGACCTTGTGCGGCGAGGCAATGATGGTTTTGCCGTCGTGGATGTACTTTTTGTAGTCTTCGAGGAAATCCGCGCCCGATCCCTCGAATTCCTCCACGGTAAACTGGCCTTTGCGACCAAACATGTTGATCGCATGCATGGTCTTTTCCAGTGGACCGCCAAACTGCCAATGATGGTCACATGGATAGTAGAAGTGGGGCGAGATGGCGACGGTGATATCCGCTGCCTTCGCGGCTTCGAACAGTTGGCCGATGTGCGACACGGTGTTGTTCTCGACAACGCTCTCGCCGAAGAACGGCCAGCTCACACCGCTGGGATGTAAGAAGTCGTTCTGCGGATCGATCACCACGAGGGCAGCTCGCTTCAGGTCGAGCTGAAACGTGCTTTTTGGAAGCACCGGATTTTCGGGATCTGCGTAGAGTTCAGTCATGATCTTCTCCTTTCAGAAGAGGAAGGCGCCATCTGCTGGCGACGTATTAAAGTGACTGGTCGTCTATTAATACGACACGATTTTCACGCGAGGAGCCGAGGCAGGGCAACAGTGCCAAATCGCCTCAGAGCTCTTCCGCTTTGCTCGACCTTGGCCACCATCACCGCGCCCTCGAAGGCCTCGATGAGCGTCGCCGCAAGGTCCTGGGGTTCGCGCGCGAGGGGAAGCTCTCCCGCTTCGCTCGCGGCCGACAGGCACTTTGCAAGGGCGGCTGTCCAAGTCCTCAGGAGAGCTTTCAGCTTTGATCGTGCAATCGAGCTCTGCGCCGCAAGCTCAAGCGCGAGATTGCCGATCAGACAGCCAAACGTGAATTTCTGTCGCTCATGATACTCAATCAACTCCGAAAAGTGTCTCTCGACGCGCTTTAACGGGCTAACGAAATCGTCTTCCAGGATGGACACGTAATTGGATTCGATTGCGCGCCAGTATTCATCGAGTATCGCTGCCGCGAACGCATCCTTGCTTTCGAAGTAATTGTAAAACGATCCCTTCGGAACTCCGGCAGCGGCAGTAATATCCTGCACGCCACAGCCGTTGAAGCCAAGGCGATGGATGATTTCTGCGCCTTTTTCGATGAGGCGCGAACGAACTTCTGGATTCGGTGGACGTGGCATGACGTTAATAAATGACCAGTCATCTCGTTATGTCAACCGTTGAATGGCCTCTAGGACCGTTGAGGACCGCCGCTGGTGCGTTTTTGCGATCGATGCGCTAAGGTCCAGCAGACGCTTAAGCGCGGGATTGACGTTGTTTGTCGACCAAACAACGCTTGAGTTGAACACCTCGCCCCCTTCGGCAAGCGGAACGAAGATGACCGCGGGATAGGAGGCGCCCTGAGTGGAGGTCGCAGCCAAGGTCACGCCGAATCCCATGCCCACCATGTTGAGGAGGTTCTCGCGGCCAACCCGCTGCACCGAGATCCGCGGATGAAAACCCAAACCGGAAAGCTGCCGCACGATGATCGCCTCGACCTCAGGCCCGTGAACGTCCGCTGCGACAAGGAATGTCTCGTCGCGGAGATCCTCCCAATTGACGCCGACGCGTGCCGCCATGGAATGGTGCTTTGAAACTGCGACGTATAGAGGTTCACCCCAGAGATGCATCGCCTGGCAACCGGGAAGACGCGGCTCGCCGGGAATGAATGCCGCGTCGAGCCGACCGCTTAGCACGCCGGCGGCAGTCGCCTGCGCCGTCGCCTCTTCGATCTTTATATCGATGTTCGGAAACCGGAAATGGAACGCCTCGAGCACGTCGGCCAAGAAACCGCTGGCGAGCGAGGCCATCAGCACGATTTTCAACTCCCCAATCTGGCCTCGTTTCTCCATGCTTAGGCTGCTGACAGCTTGGCGAATGTGTTCAGCGCCAAATGCAGCCTCCCGTATGAAGCGCTCGCCGGCTGGCGTCGGCCGCACTCCGCTCCTGCTGCGTTCGAAGAGCGGCACGCCCACCCTGCGTTCGAGCAACTGAATTCGACGGCTGACCGTCGACTGCGAGAGATTCATCGCATCGGCCGCACGGCGGAAACTTCCGTGTTCCGCAACCAGAATCGCGTAGCGGAGAAAGCGGAGGTCAAGAGCCAAGTCAGGCATGTCCCCCTCCGCCTGCCCGCCGATGCAGTGGCCGGCCGACGCTCAGCCGCGACCTGCGCAACAGGGAATGACTGCGCATTTCCGCCGCCGCGAACCGCGGGACGGCGCCAATTATGCGGCTACGATGCTCGTGGAGAAGCGACACTCGCATAGAGAAAACACTACTCAGAAAGATCAGGCCCGAACATCGCCCGCATCTGTGCCAAATAATGTTCCTCCGAGGTCATCCATCGCAATTGTGCGAACAACGCGGTATCGGGGCCCGCCGGAAAGCGCAGCCGATCGCCCTCCTCCGTCGCAGCAGCGAAAACAGCCTCGGAGACTTCGCTCACACTCGTGAACGCGGTTGGATAGTCTTGCAACTTGGCGAAATAGCGTTGCGCAAAGGCGTCGTATGGCGGTGGTGTCAGTCCCTCAATGCGATTGGCGCTGTTCGTTCTGAAATTGGTCGTTGGTGCAAGGCCTGGTTCTACGATCCGCGCCCGGATGCCAACCAGGCCCAATTCATACGAAAGCGCCTCAGTGAACCCTTCAACAGCACACTTGCTGGCCGTATACACGGCAACGAACGGCATCGGGGCGATCGCCGTGCTGGAGGTCACATTGATTATCACACCACCCGCATGCTGGCGCATATGCGGGATTGCCGCTCGGCAGACCGCCATCACCCCGAAAGTGTTTGTTTCAAACATCTCCCGAATTACGGTGTCAGGCGTAAACTCGAACGCGGAAAGCAAGCCGATGCCCGCGTTGTTGACCAGCACATCAATCCGTCCAAAGGCGGCGACGGCATCGGCGAGAGCCTTAGAAATGCTTTCAGCGCTGGTCACATCCAGCGGCAGGACTTTCAGCCGGTCCCCGGGCTTGTCGAACACGCTTTCGTCAGGCGCCCGCATTGTCGCAACGACGTTCCAACCTTGATCGAGAAAGAGCTGTGCGGTCGCCTTCCCATAGCCTGAGGAAGTTCCGGTAATCAGTATAATGTGGAGCTCCACATTAGACATATTCGCGTGGCGACAGGTCGATTTCGAGGTCTGCCCGCTCGTCGGGGCTGAGCTCCCCGAGGCGACGGTTGAGGATCGATTCCGCGGTCGTGACGAGCTGCAGCACCACCGATTTGCCATCGGCGAGGTGTTCCTCGACCGCGGCGATGACGGTCGGCATCTTCAGGCTGAGAAGGACCTGGCCGAAGAAGCGCTGCTTGGTCGACTCGAAGCGCGAGCGGGCGGACGCCTTGGCGCCGCTGTTGAGCGTCGCGTTCTCGAGGGAGTCGACGACGGCGGTCAGCTCCAGCGCCTGTTCCATGTTGCGGTGGATGATGCCCCAGGCATCCGCATAGGTGTCGTAGATCCTGATCTGGTCGGGTGTCAGCGCATGCTTGAGGATGTCGTACTCGACGCCGGCGAAGCTGAGCGCGCGCGCCATGTAGAGGCCGGTCGCCTTGAGGTCGCGAGCGACGAGCTCCATGGCGGCGATCCCGCCCTTGCGGATGCCGCTGATGAACTGCTCGCGGTCGGCGAAGGCGGTCTCCGGTCCCCAGAGGCCGAGCCGGACGGCGTAGGCGAGATTGTTGACGTCGGAGGCTCCGGTCGCCGAGGCGTAGAGCACGCGCGCGCCGGGCAGGTTATTCTGGAGCAGCACCCCGCAGATGCCCTGCTGGGAACCCTTTTTCGCGCCGAGAGCGCCCTCCCCGCCTGCGACGCCGCCCATTTCGTGTGCCTCGTCGAAGGCGATGACACCGTCGAAGTCTTCGCGTGCCCAATCGATGAGCTGCTTGAGCCGGGTGTGATCACCCCGAGCAGAGCGGAGCGCCGGATAGGTGACGAAGATCACGCCCTGGTCGAGCTTGACCACCTCGTCGATCTTCCAGCTGGTAAGGGGCTGGATGTCAGCCGTCATGCCGCCCAGCGCGGTCCAGTCCGACGCCCTCCTTGCTCGGGCGGAACCGGCCCGGGATCATCTGGGTCCAAGCATCGCCGGCGTAGACGACTGTTTCGAGCTGCGAGGCCGACAGCAGACGCTCGGCAACCGTCCGCTCGGGCAAGCGCGGGACATGATGGGGGATTGGCGCGGGGATCGAGCCCATGGCCACGGACTCGACCAGTGCGGTCGGATGCTCGCCGGCGGTGGTGAACACGAGGCGGCTCGGCCGATAGGGCAGGTAGACGCCCGTCTGTCCGAGAAGCGGCGCCGGGGTTTCCAGCGGCGTGAAATCGACGGGGAGAACCTCGTTGCGGACGGGGGCATGATAGGCGCGCGGTTCGGCAGGGCGCGTGCTCTTCACGGCACGGAACAGTGAGGTCGTGCCGGTCTTCCGGACAGGAGCCATTGGCACGTCCGTTTTCGGCTTCAGCCGGTCGACGATCGTCACCGCGTCGAGGATCTCGGCGACCGACGAGCGCTGGATCGTCGAGGGGATCGTCGTGCCCGGTGCCTTGTCGATGACGTAGAGGCGGACCGCGATCGAGGTGCCGTGCTTCGTGTAGCACTTTTCGAGGCGGATCGAGGTTCGGACCGCGACATCGCGCAGCGTGGAGTCGAACAGGTCACGCAGACGCGCGCTGGGGCCGAACCAGTCGGGCATGATCGCGACAAGCCGTCCTCCGGTGCGCAGGCGGCGCAAGGCTGCCTGTAGGTGGCGCACGGCCGCGAAGTCGTCGGCGCCGCGGCCGAGCGAGCGCGAGAACGGCGGGTTCATCAGGACCAGCGTGGGACGCTCGGACGATGCCATCAGCGACGTCAGCGCTGCGCCGTCGTAGCCGGTGATCGGCGCGCCGGGAAAGCTGTGGGCGAGCCGTGCCCGTCGAGCCGGGTCGAGTTCGTTCAGCTGAAGCGTGACGTCCTGGCGCAGCTGCGCGACGAGCAGGCCGTTGCCGGCGCTGGGTTCGAGGACGACGTCGCCTTCCTGTGCGTTCGCCAGGAGCACGGCCAGAGCGGCGATGTCTGCCGGTGTCGAGAACTGCTGCCATTCGAGCTGCTCCTCGCTCCGGACAGTCTGGGTGGGTAGCGCCGCCATGAGCCGGATGGCGTGGGCAACATCGGGCAAGGCGTGGAGCGCGTGGGGGACCGTCCGCAGGTGGACGGCGAGCGCGTGCTCCAGCACCTCGAAGCTCTCGCGCTGGGTCCAGCATCCCTGCGCGTCGGTGCCGCCATAGGCCTTCGTCATGGCCTCATTGAGGGCGGCCCGCGTGATGCTGTCGCCGGCGCGGAGTCGATCCTGCAGCAGGAGCGCGGCGCTTCGGTCGGCGTTCTCGGCCGTCGAGAATAGGTCGGTCATGGGGGTCTCCTGGATCGGCCGCCCAAACGGCAGCATCATCCACTCGACCCCCCTCCCCTTTCCTGCTCGCGATCGAGGACGATCGCCCAGTCCTTGATGCGCCCTGGTGGTGGCGCTCGCCGGATGTTGAGCCGGGGACGTGCATAGTGAGCCTCTGCGCGTACGGCAGCGGCTTCGCCCTCCGGATCGTTATCCTGTGCGAGTAGAAGATTGGCGAGCGCCGACGGCAGGCCGAGATGATCGAACCGTCGAGCGCCGAGGGTCGCCCAGCAGGGCACGCCATGCAGGATCGTGAAGGCCGCGGCCGTCTCGAACCCCTCCGCGATCGCGAGCGTGTCACCTTGCAGCGGTCGTCCCTGCCACGCCCCCTGCCCCGGTTGTCCAAGCATGACCTTGCACTCGTAGTCCGCGGTTGCCGGGTCGAGGAAGATGCGCTGGAAGGCGACGAGCCGATGTCCCTCCCTCACGCCGACCAATAGGGCGGGCTTGAAAACGGTACGTCCCTTGGGTCCGAGCGGGCATCGCGGATGGAAGCGGAGATCGGCCGGTCCTGCGACGATGTGGCGTCGCTGCAAGTAGCGCTCGCCGAGCGTCTGCATGACGTCGCGGGCCTGTTCCCAGAGACGTTCGACGTTCCCGGTTCCGCGGCGTATGTCGGCCTTCGGGGGCTCGAAACGCCTCGTCACCGGGATGCGACGAATCTCGCGCAGGACGTCCTCTGCCTCGCAGCCCGCAAAGCACGTCACGAGGATGCCGCGATCTCCCTGGCGTAGCGACAGGCTCGGGGTCCGATCGACGTGGGCTGGGCATCGGCATGTCGCAACATAGCCGTGCCAAACTCCACCGAGCGAGCCGACGATGTCGACGAGTTCCTGGCTTGGTTTCAATGCGGTATAGGGCATCTTTTCTGCTCCTTCGCTATTCTGCACCCCCTCCCCTCGCTCCGGCCAGTGGTAGACTATGGTACCAAGAGAAGGCCTAAGCATCGCAGCTGAACCGCTCGGAATGCTCGGCATGCCCGAGCGGTGCATAGCGGTGGCTACCATATTCTAGCGTAGCGCTGCCATGCGGTGGCTGGGGTGGCATAGCCCTGCGTAGCATTTAGTACGCCTTAGTAGCGTATCCTATCCATGCCCTGCCATGTATAGCGTTGCCAAGCGATGTGTGGTCTGGCATGGCGTAGTCAGGGCGGGCAATCTCCCCGCCTGTCGTGTGAAGGCTGCGCCAGTGTAGCGCAGCGATGACGAGGAAGGCTGGAGCATGCCAGTAATCAGCTTTGCAAGCCCCAAGGGCGGGGTAGGTAAGAGCACGTCGGCGTTGGTGCTCGCCAGCGGTCTCAGCCAAGCCGGGGCCTCGGTGACTGTCATCGACGGCGACCCGAACCGAACGCTTGAGACGTGGGCGAGCGAGACGTCTGATCCTGGATTCGAGTGCCGGACACTCCCGTCAGACAACGCGATCATCGACGAGATCGAGGAGGCGGCAGCCTCCAGCCAGTTCGTCATCGTCGATCTGGAAGGAACCGCGAACTTGGCCATGTCTCGCGCGATTTCGCGGACCGACTTGGTCATCATCCCGCTGCAGGCGTCGCCGGTCGACGCACGACAGGCGAGCCGGGCGATCAAGCTGGTGGTGGATGAGGGGAGGGCGCTTCGCCGCGAGATCCCGTATCGCATGCTGTTTACGCGCGTGAACCCTGCGATCGCGACGCGCGACGAGAAGGAAATCAGGTCGCAGTTTCGGGGCGCGGGTATCCCGACCTTCGAGACCGCTCTGAACGATCGCGCGGGGTTTCGCGCGATGTTCACACACTACCGCTCGCTCTGGAGCCTCGGCGACGATCAGGCGACCGGGCTGGACAAGGCGCGCATCAATGCCACCGCCTTCGTGCAGGAGGTCGTGACGGAAATCAGACGGCAGAACGCTGTCGTGGAGCAGACGGCATGAGCAACGGCATCAAACTTGGGCTGGACGATCTCTCGGACATCCGGCCGAACACCCGGGCTGAACGCAGCCGAACGGATCAGCGCCGAGACGCGGCTGCGGTAGATGACATCGGGCGCGAACACGGGTTCTCCAAGCCGTCCGCGCCTGCGGCATTGCCGCGCCGGCAGAAGTCGGCTTATGCGGGCGAGCAGCTCCACCAGGTCAGCGTCAAAGGCCCGGTGAGCGTGATGGGGCGCTTCGTCGAATACTGCGACCGGGAGCGGCTGCCTTACTGGCAGGCCATCGAGAAGCTGATGGACCTGGCTGAGGGAGAGGAACGCTAGGCGGCGGGCAGCGACGCCACCACTTCGCCGATCAGGTAGAAGGCGTCCGGAAGTGCGAAGAAGGCGTCGACGCGCGCGTTCTCGTCATCGGGTGCCTCTGTGCTTCCGAGCAAGGCTGACCAGCGATCGTCCACGAACCCCAGCAGCGCCGCCCATGCGGAGCCGTGGTCCGGGTGGACCGACAGTTCGTCTTTGTCGCCGAAGGTGATCATCAAGAGGTGTAGCGACATCGCAAGCTCCTGCGAGCTGCGCCGGGACCGGAGCCTCGGCGGGTGAGGGCAGGGGCCGCGGGACGCAACTCCCGCTTGCCCGATCCTCTCGATCCCTCTCACCTCTTTTATGATTCTGCGCTCAGCGCAGAAGAACCGATGCTACTTGCGAATAGTTGCGCGGATGTATCCGGTCCCGCGTCTCAAAACGGTTCAAGTCGACCGTCTCGTCCCCGAAGCGAGCGGCAACCGAGCTGACAGTATAAGCCTGGGGTCTTGCATAAGGCAGCAGCCAAATGACTCGGCGAAAGCAGAGGCTGGTGCGGATCTTCGTGAGTTTGGTCACGAGGGCGGCGCCGGCCGGGTCGTTTGATCCCATGGCGAAAACACAGGCGCCATAGTCTTTGCCCGTTTTCCTCCAGGTGAGGATCTGCGCCGCTGTAGCACGCTCGACGGCCTGCACGTCGCATTGCTGGGCATAGCGCCGGTTGATCGCCTGACCGGCACCGACGCCGGTGCTGTCGCCCAAGATAAGGCACTCGAACATAGGAGGCTCCCGCTCGCCTAGATTGTACGACGGGATGGTGCGTCAGGCCAAGCGAAGAACGGCGTCAGCTGAGCGCCTCCTGCAGCTCGGAAAGGTCGGCGTCGATGATGGCGTAGAGATCGTCGCTGTTGTTGCGGAAGAACTGGTCCGCGCGCGCCTCGGGCTCGATAGGGGAGGGGGCTCGGCCGAACCGGCGTTCCCAGCGTCGGTCTACGAACTCCATCAGCTGCCGCCACGCCTGCGCTTCGGTCGCGTGGAGCGTGACCTTCCGAACGCCCTCGAAGATGATGACGAGGACGACGACGCCGGGGTTCATCAACAAACCGCCTCGGCAGCTCGGCGTGCGGACGTGGGTCGGCGATCCGATCAGCAGGACGTGCGAAGCCGTTTATCGACCATTAGCTTGCGGTATGCGAGGAACTTGCGTCACTTTCGTTGCGGTGGGGGGTTAAGCATATCCTCACCATGCTGTTGTAAACAGATAGGGTCCGTTCGGAACCGGCCAAGGGTCGGAGACATTAATCACCCGAGGCGGGCTACGAGGCTGATCATGGCGCACCTGACCCAAGTCGAGTTGATCAACTGGATAGCACTCTACACCGCCACGGGGCTGTGCTGCGCGATCGCGATGGTCCTCTCCGTCTCGGTCGCCGGAATCCGTCTGTATCGCGAGCGGTCCTGGGAGGAGATGCGGTCCGTGCGTGGCGCCGTGCTGTTCCTGCCGAAGACCTGGTGGCGCTGGCAGAAGCTCTACCTTCTGTCGACCCCTGTGACGCTCGGGATCGTGGTCTCGTTCGGCATGAGCCTGAGCTGGAACTGAGCCTCAGAGATCGAGAGCACTCGCGATCAGATCGCCCACGCGGTCCTTCTCGACATCCGTGGGCTCGATCGTCAGGAGTGGTCCAAGGAGCCGCATACGCGGATGCGTCGTCGCCTTGGACGTCAGGTAGTCGTCGTCGCTGAAGCCCATCGCTTCGACCACGAGCTGTTTGATCTCGCCAGTCAGGCGCGAGCGTGCCTCGAGGAGGAAGTCGGGTCGGCATGAGCCCTGGGTCGTGAGGCGGTCAAAGACGGGCTTCTCGATCGCGAGATCCACTCCCCCGGCGTCCAGTAGCCGGCGGGCCTTGAACAGCTCGCGAAGGACCGACCGTTCGAACTCGGAGTCGACCGGGATGAAGCGCTGACCGGAGAAGATTGGTTGAGCGTAGGCGCGAAGCGGTGCGTAGCCGTGCGCCTCGGGATACTCGCCCGCGACGATCATCACCAAGAACGGCCCCTTGATGAGGTTGCCGCGCACGGAGGGCGACTGCACGCGGTTGGCGACGTGGATCGCCTCGGCCCCGGGGACGTCGACGACGTGGCCCCGGACGTGTGGCGAGAACAGCGCCATGAAGCCCTGTGGCGCGTGTCCGCTCGGCCACGATTTCGCGAGCTGGCGCAGCATGGCGTAGGCTCTACGGCTGTGAAGCGCATTTGCGTGGGTCCAGAACGCTCGGCCGAGCTCGATGCCCGGCGCGATCTCGATCTTGGTCGAGGCTCTGCCGAGCGCCTCGAACTCCAGCTTGATCGAGGCGGTTTCGTATTCGTGCGCGACGGGGGCCACCTTGTTGGTGCCGGCAGCGTCGATCAGGCGCCACAGGAGCCGCGCTAGGCGCGGAACGGAGGCATGGCGGGTGCGATCGTCGCTGGCATCTTCCTCGGGCCTCTGCGCCAGTTTCTCCGGGGCTGGGCGCAGCACCTCGAAATAGCCGGTGGGTGGATCAGCAGGCGTCTCGCGAGAGCGGATCTCGGTGATGCGGTGCGTGACCTGGTCGCGGAAGAAGGGGCAGTCCTCGCGGTGCTCCGGCCGCTTGGTGCTCGTCAATCTCCGCAGATAGGGGTCGGTACACAGAACGGACCCAGATATACGCTAAGGTTTTGCCGTGCCTTCGACGGCGCGCATCTGGCGAAGCGGTCTGAGCGCGGTGGATG
>NZ_QJJM01000027.1 GCF_003201955.1 Blastomonas natatoria | reverse complement strand
TGCGCGACGCCCCATATCGGAAAATCGAAGAAGCAACCGGCAGACGATCCACTTATCTGTTGCCAATCGCTGTTCAGACTAACCCGGCCACCTCTCGCGCCTCCTCGGCCTTTAATCCGAACGCTTTTCCCACCCCCCACCCGGCCAAAGGAGCGAGGACCGCGAAGGCGACGTAGAACGGAACTGCTACGACCACGGCGTCCAAGGCTGGCTGAAGCTGCGGCACGACAGCGGCGACCACCACGAAGAGTACAAACGCAGTGGCTGGCACAGGGAGGACGCCTAGGACCGAGGAGACGGCTGCCCCGAGTGATGCGCGGGCCGCCCAGAACTGGACAAGGCCAGCGAGCACCAGCGGGATGGCGATCAACCACAAAAACGCATGAAAAAACGGGCCGGCACGGACGAGTTCGACGGCTGAGTCACCTAGAATCAGGCGGAGAAAGACGGGCAACAATGCCATCTGGAGCAAAAGCAGCGCGGGCGTCGCCGCCAGCAGTAACTTGGCGTCGGCGCGACCGAGATGAGCGAAAGTGACGACGTAGTCGATGCAAGGGGTTAATAGCACCAAGAGAACACCCAGACGGATCAATGGGTCAACCGGGAGGAGTTGTGCAAGCGCTGCAACGAGAAGCGGAATCGCCACGAAGTTTGCGGCGAGCAGCGCCGAGGTAAACTGCCACCGCGTGAACGCTCGCCCAAGATCGGCGAGCGGAACCTGAAGGAAGGTTACGAACAGCATGAAAGCAAGGGCGGGATTGATTGCTTTCTCGAAAGCCATTGTCGCGGGGGCAATCAAGGTAAAGACTGCGCCAGCGACGACTGAACCGAAGTATATATGCACCTGGCGCGTTTCGAGTAAATCTCTGACCCGTTGCATAAATTCATCGCCTTAAATCTAAAGTGTTTTTGTAGGTTCGGTTATCAGGCCGAGGCAGTCAATGCAGCCCCTCGTCGTAAATTGATCCAAAATCTCACAATAAGGAGGGCCAGCATTACGGCCTGAGCCAATAGGGGTTCCGTTGCGGGGAAAATGCCACGCAGCAGTCATTCAGTGGCATTCAATTGCTTGCCCCCCGTGGTGAGATAAGCGGGAACCTATGTGAGTGTCGCGGCGGCTAATTGGTTAGAGTTACACAAATTGGCGATCCTAGTTTGCCAACTTCTGCATTTATACGGGTAACGACGCGTTCAGGCACTAATTGTTCGGTCATATTTCGCGAATTCAATTCAGCTATGGAATACCGTGCGCTTTCGCTCCAACCTGCACAATTTCTGCACATTGGAGCGTGGCATGGCATTTATCATCGACAAAGAGGAGTTAAAAACCGGCCTCATCATTTTCAGGCGCGGCGATGTCGAACACCGCAATTTTTATTGCCGTATCAAGCTCCCCAACGAGGATCGCTACAAGGTGATTTCACTCCACACGGCGGACCGGGAGTCAGCGCACGACCGTGCTTTCGATCAGGATGCCGACATTCGGTTTCGCGTGAAGCATGAAATAGCTGTGTTCAATCGTCCGTTTCGGCAAGTGGCAGAAGACTATCTCCAGACGCAACAGCGCCGCGCCAAAGCGGGGGAAGTTTCCCACGACCGGGTGAAGAACCTCCGAAACGCCTTTAAGAAGGCGCTCGAAGGTTATGTCGGTGGCACCCATATCCACCTAATCGGCCAAGATCGTTGGGCGGGGTATCCAACCTGGCGGCGGGAAAATGGCAAGGGTCGATTCCGTGAGCATATCAGCGATGCGACAATTCGATTCGAGATGGGCGCGCTCAATGCGGTGATGAACTTTGCTATCATCAAACGACTTGCGCCTGCCAGTCACCGATTTGAAGGCAGGCCTAAACTCAAAACTATGCGCCGCGACGAATTCACGCTTCAGGAATACCGTAAGCTTCTCAGTGTCGGGCGCAAATGGATCAGGGCGGCAACAACACCCCAAGGAATCTGGTATCGCACCATGTGCTACAATTTCATGCTTATCATGTGCAATACGGGGATGCGTCCTTCGGAGGCTAAGAATTTGCACTGGCGCGACATCATGCTCGCCAAGGATAGAGGCGGGCGCGAGATCGTCGTAATGTTCGTGCAGGGCAAAGGGAAATCGCGCAAGCTCGTAGCTCCCAAGAGCGTCGGCGAATATCTTGATCGCGTCCGCGAGCTGTCTAAGGCCACCGCGCCCGATGATTCCGTGTTCACGATCATCAACGGGAAGCCTGCCAAATATCTCTACAGCGACACGGTGCAGGCCTTGCTCGTGGAGGCTGACTTACGCATGGGGCCGAACGGCATCCCGCGTTCGACCTATTGCTTCCGCCACACCTACGCCACCTTCCGGCTTAGCGAAGGTGTGGATGTCTATATCCTGTCCAAACAGATGGGCACCTCGGTAAAGATGATCGAGAACCATTATGGCCATGTGGATATCATCAAGCACGCCGACCGCGTGTTGATGGGCATTGGCGGTTGGGAAGCCATGCACGCCGATATGGATGCCGAAGGCGACGTTGAGGAAGCCACCGCCAAGGCGCGACACGCGGCAAAAGCGAAACAGTCGGTTCGCCCTGCCCACTTCAAACGCTGACTCCGCATCGCCGATGCCCTTTGGAGCCTTGCATTTGCGCTGGTGTGGACTCTTTCGGCATTTTTAGCCGTTAAGCCCTTGCTTTCGACCCTTCCGCAACTTTTTGCGACTTAAGCACCGGTTACTGCAACTTTCCGGGAGTTAATAAGTGCGTGCGCTTCGACATCCGTTCCGCAAGGAGTGTGGGTCCGATCCTTACTACCCGCACCATCCAGGATGCGGCCATCGTCACAATCTTACCCCTCAAAGCGAAAGTGTACCTCTGTTGATTGGTGATCGCCTTATCAATCACAATAATGCTATATCGTGATTGATAGAAAGGCTTCTTATCCATCATGCGCTGGAATTGGCAGCTACCCGACTGGCCTGATTTTCGCTTTGACGCGGATCGCATCCGCGCGTCCGAAGAGCAATTCCTGAAGGGTTCGGGCATTGTCATCGGTGCGCTGCACCACCTAGACGCCGATGCCCGCGATGGCCTGACCATCGAACTGATTTCACAAGAAGTGGTCGATAGCTCCGCCATCGAGGGAGAAATCCTTGACCGCGCCAGGGTTCAGTCGTCGCTCGCACGGCATCTGGGCTTTGCCACCGATCAGCGCCGCGCAAGTGCGGCAGAAGCCGGGGCCGCTGAATTGATGGCCGATGTGTATCGCAACCATGCTGCGCCGCTTGACGACCAGACCCTGTTCGCTTGGCACGCGATGTTGATGAACGGGCGGCGCGATATTGCCGATGTCGGGCGCTACCGTAGCCATGAAGATGCGATGCAGATCGTGTCTGGCGCGCTTCACGCGCCACGTGTGCATTTCGAGGCACCGCCGTCGGAGGCCGTTCCTGCGGAAATGTCCCGTTTCATCGCGTGGTTCAACGGCAGCGCACCGGCATCACCGAATCCGCTTCCGGCGATCACCCGTGCCGCGATCTCGCACCTGTGGTTCGAGAGCATCCATCCCTTCGAAGATGGCAATGGCCGGATCGGGCGCGCGATTGCTGAAAAAGCGTTGGCGCAAAACCTTGCGGCCCCGACGCTGACGGCTCTCGCGGAAACGATCCATCGTCACCGCAAAGCCTATTATGCCGCGCTTCAGCTCGGCAGCCAGAGCAACGATATCAATGCCTGGCTCGCATGGTTTGCCGATATTGTCATCGAGGCGCAGGCGCGGACAATCACCCGCATCCGCTTCCTGATCGACAAGACGCGGCTGCTCGGTCGCTTGCGCGGGCTAATCAACGAGCGGCAGGAAAAAGCTTTGCTTCGCTTGTTCTGCGAAGGGGCGGACGGCTTTGCGGGTGGGTTAAGTGCTGGCAATTACCGGACGATCACAGGTGCCAGCCTAGCCACCACGACACGCGATCTGGCCGATCTTGTCGAGAAGGGGGCGTTGATCCGCTCAGGTGAGCGTCGCTATGCGCGGTATCGGCTTTTGGTCAATGATGGCGCTGACTCAAAATGGACGGCCACCCCGTCTGCTGATTGCGCGTAAAGACCTTCGACGGCGAACGACGATCCGTGTCAGATAACGATCAAATAGAATCCTTGGTTGCCGAATGGGCGCGAACCGGAGGCTCCGAACTCGCAAACACACAAAGTTTCGTCAACGGTCTTTGCGTTCTGATTGGTGTCGATCCGCCCAAGGGACGCGGACGTCGTAGGCGCGAGTAAGCGCAAATCGAGCTGCTAGTGGCGTGATTTTGTAGATTGTATTTTGGTTATAGCCGAGTTGAAATTTTTTCAGCGCCAACATTTTACACTGCGGCCCGATCGCTACCCGCAGCTGCCGCTGCGTGCCGGGTGTTGAACCAGAATCCCACAACAAGGAGGGCCAGCATGATAGCTTGCGCCAATAGGGGTTCCGTTGCGGGAAAAATTCCCAATGATCCTATGCGCGGGAACCCGTCCAGTGAATTTATGTTGATCAGGCCAGCTTCCTGTAGTGCAGCGACGCCTTTACCGATCAGGATTACCGCAAGGATTGCCATGAGCAGCGAACTGTAGGCAAAAAACTTCGTGATCGGGAGCCGACGACTATACCGCAACATTGCCCAAGCGATAACACCGAGCAGGGCGATTGCCGTTGCTGCACCCGCAAACATCACCCCGCCATTTCCTTGGGTTGAAAGCGCGGCGTAAAATATGATCGTCTCAAAGACTTCTCGGTAGACCGCCAGAAAAGCAAGTCCGAAAAGAAACCATGCCGATCCACGCGTAAGGGCTTTACCCAGTGTCGCCCGGATATAACGCTGCCACTCGTCCGCTTGCGACTTGCCGTGCATCCAGATTCCTACAGACAAAAGAATGACGGCTGCCAATAATGAACCGAACCCTTCGGTCAGTTCGCGGCTGGCGCCACTGATACCTATGACAAATGTAGCGGCAATCCACGTTGCTACACCGGCAAGAAGAGCCGAGATCCAGCCGCCATGAACATAAGGCAATACATCTGCGCGGTCAGCTTTTCGGAGAAAAGCAATCATCGCGACGACAATGAGCAACGCCTCAAGCCCCTCTCGAAGCAAGATAGTGAGCGCACCTATGAATGTTGATGCGTCGCTTGCGGAATCCGGCGAAATCGCAACCTCCGCCTCGCTGAAAAGTCCATCAAGCGCGTCAACTTGGATTTCGAGTTCGGAAACTGGAACAGCTTTGCTGATGGCTGAACGCAGACCGCCCATCGCACGTTCGATGCGCGCCATCAGTGCCGCATCACGGGATGCAAGCATAGGCTCCACGGGTTCAAACCCATCAAGATAAGCTGACAGCGCCAGTTCTTCAGCGGCATTACGATCACCCGCACGATATGCAGCCAGCGACTGGCGCAATTTCTCTCGGGCGACCGCGAGTGATCCTGTAGGGGCTGTAGTAATCGCTTCCGGGTGAGCGCGTAAATAGGCCATAACAGCATCGGCCTTTTCCTGACCAATTGCTGCACCCAGCTTGGCTGGCGTGATTGTCGCCAACGTCGTCAGGTCAGGAATTTCCTTCCGGATTGAAGGATCACCTTTCCATAGCTTTTCACCAACACTCGTATCTGCAAATGCGATGCTGCCGCTGTAGTTAGCAAGTGCCCAGCGGTCCTCGGAAGACAGTTGTGAAAAGCCCTGCATTGACGTCCCATCAAGGCCCTGTGAGATTACTTGATAGAGCGCAAAAAGGCTGCGCTGTCGGGCGCGTGATATGTCTGCAAAAGCAATCGGCGCAGGATCGAGTCCGGCCGCGCTAGGACCGCGACCATCGCCGGTCGCACCGTGACAAGCCGCGCAGTTTTCCGTGTACAGTTTTGCACCACGCTCAAGATCGGGAGCTTTTGTCGGTGCTAGCGTTACGGGATAAGCGTCGAGCAGCGCAGCCGCCAGCGAGCGAGCATTCTTGGCTACTGTTTCGGGAGATGACTTGCCCGCTATTGCTCGCTCCAGTCCGACCGCCTGTCCAACCAGCGCTTGTTGCGCGCTAGTTTTCGGCAACGAAGCAATACGCAGACGCGCCGTAGCGGAAAATTCCGTCATCTCCGCGTATTCGGCTTCGCTGGTGACCTTGCCGTTCGACACCGCCTCGCTGTAATCGACCGCCACATAATCAAGCAGCCGCCATACCGTTTGTACATCCCCCGGAGCCGCGCGAGCCATTGCAGGAAACGTCATGCCCAATAGAGCCAGGACAAGAATGATGTGCGCTTTTAAAAGGCGAATGTTCACGGTTAGCGGCCTTGATCTATTATTGATGTGCAGTCTCGCGCATGTCGGCGCGAGCGCGGCGGATGATTTCAAAAGCTGAATGGAGAAACAATATTGCAATCACGCCTGCTACCGCGAGATCTGGCCATGCTTGTCCTGTCCATCCGACAAGTGCTGCCGCGAAGATGACGGCCACATTGGCAAGGGCATCGTTACGACTGAACAGCCAGACAGCGCGGACATTCGCATCCCCATCACGAAATCTGGAAAGAACCAGTGCGGCGCTGATGTTCACAATAAGAGCAACAATACCGATTCCGCCCATCAATTCGGCCTCGGGCGCAACAGCATTGAACGCGCGCCAAGCTGCGAACGCGAGGACCCCGATCCCAAGCGCGCCCAGAAAAAGCCCCTGTGTCAACGCTATCCGGGCGCGCGCATGAGCCGTCCAGCCAAGCGCCAGAAGCCCAATCAGCGTAATCGACCCGTCGCCAATGAAATCCAGCGCGTCCGCCTTCAGGGCTTGACTATTGGCGATGAACCCACCCAACATTTCGCAAACCCCGAAACCCAGGTTGAGGATCACGACGATCCATAATGCACGGGCATAGGCCGGGTCTTTTTCAGCCCTTTTGGTATCACCTGTGCAGCCGCAATCGCTTGAGTTCGTTTCGCTCATAATTCGTGCATAAATCCTCCAGTAACTGTAGGAGCAAGCGAAATCTTGCGAATCGCTTGCATTAAGGAAAGAGATGTCCGTCCAAAAATCTACTTTGATCGGTGATCTTGCGCGGCGAACTGGCACAAAAATCAACACGATCCGCTTTTATGAAGAGATCGGCCTGATGCCAAAGGCGGCTAGGACGGAAGCAGGGCGGCGAACCTATGCCGAAGTTGATTTTCGGCGGCTCTCATTTATTCGCCATAGTCGGGGATTGGGTTTCTCGATCGACGAAATCAGGTCACTCATGGCATTGTCAGACCAGCCAGATCAAGATTGCGCAGAAGCGGCAATGATTGCCCGTCGTCATCTCAATAGCATTGAAGATCGTATCGCACGACTTAAGGCCTTACAAAGTCAATTGACTGAAATTGCAACCTCTTGCGCAGGTGGGCGCGCCGCTGATTGTAGCATCATCGAAGCTATTGCCGGAATCGGCGGAGCCAGTGATCCCCTTGCCGTTGGCGGAACGAAATTGGCTTGAGCTGGGAGATATGTAACCTCCAGCAGATTTCATGCGAATTGACAATTGTCATCCACCCGGCCATTTTAGGTATCAAATGAAAATGCTGTTACGCCATCTCTTGCTGCTTGGGGCCATTCTTGGCCTCTTGTGGCAGGGCGTGGCCTATGCGTCGCCGCCTTGCGCTGAAATGCAGCAGGAGCAGAGCGCCGCCGCCTCGGCGATGGCTGGCATGGCGGATTGCATGGAAGCCGGAAAGCAATCGCGCGACAATGCGCCGCCCTGCAAGGATATGAAGGCTGGCTGCTTTGCGATGGTCGGCTGCACGTCACTGGTGGGGCTTGGCACATTGCCAATTGCCGTTGATGCGCCGGTCAGTGCCACGTCTTCCTTTGACTTGGCTGCAAGCCCGGTCCTGATCGGGCGCAACGAAGCTCCCATACCCGATCCCCCCTCTATCCTTGGCTGAACCAACCGGCGTCCGGCAGCTTTGATGCTGCTGCGGGCGCAAAATTGATTCAACCAAGGATATTCAACATGAAAATTTTACTGACAATCGCTGCAACACTCGCGGCATTCACCTCCGTATCGGCTCAAGCGGCAAATGATCGCGGCCCCGGCCACTATGAATGGCAATCACGCCCCACTCCGGGTCCGAACAAGTCGAACCTGCCATCGCGCGTTCGGGTCTGGGTCAAGGATGACCAGACCAAGATGGCCAATTGCGATTGCGACATGATGAAGGTCGCTGCCGCCGATTGCATGATGATGCCCGGCAAGGGCGCTTCTCCCTCCAAAGGCTGACGGATGTCGTCCCGGCCTGCGCTACGAGCGTGGGTCGGGGCGGTCCTGTTCGGCTCTCACGGTAAAAGGGGGATATTTCATGCGTAAGTTTATTGGCGCGGCGTTGCTTTTGTTGCCTGCAACGCTTCATGCCGAACCGCTGACGTTCGACGCTGCGCTTCAGCGCGCGCAAAGCGAGGCTCCGAGTCTGAAAGGGCGTGAGGCAAGCGTTACCGCCGCGCAGTCTGCCGCGATTGCGGCTGACCGGCTGCCCGATCCGACGCTGGACATCGGTATTCGTGACTTTCCAGTAACGGGACCAGATGCCGGACGCTTCAATCGCGACGATTTCACAATGACGACGATTGGCGTGAGCCAACAGTTCATCAATCCTGCCAAACGCCACGCACGCGCCGCGCGAGCGGGTGCTGATATTGGCATCGCCGAAGCCGGGGTTGAGGTGGAGGCGCGAAATATCCGCTTGGAAACCGCGCTCGCGTGGGTCGATCTCTATTATGGCGAGCGGCAACTGAACGAACTGAAATTACTCGACGAAAGTCTCAGTGATCTCCAATCGACGGTGACCGCGCGGCTTACCTCGGGCAGTGCGCGGCCTTCTCAATCCCTCGAACCCGACCAATTGCGCGCTCAAGTGAATGATCGCCGCAGTGCATTGATGGCAGAGATTGCAAAGGCACGGGCAAGGCTGTCACGCTATACCGGTGATCCCGACCCATCGGTCGCTGGAGCGCCGCCCGAACTGACAATCAACCGCAGCGCGTTGTTCTCAAGCATAAGCGATCTGCCAAGTCTGCGCGCGCTTGACGCCCAATCTGCCGCGATGGATGCCGAAACGCGGCTCGCCCGCGCCGACAAGACGCCTGATTGGAAGGTCAGCGCAACTTACGGTCGCCGTGAACCCAACTACGGTGATCTGTTCTCGGTCGGTGTCTCGATTGACCTGCCGCTGTTCGGGCGCAAGCGCCAAGACCCCAAAATTGCGGCTCGGGCAAGCGAAGCCGAACGCGCGCGGTTCGACCGGTTGGCTGGCGAACGCGAAGCGATTGCGGCGCTGGAAGGCGATCTGGCCGAACACGCGATGCACCATGCGCGTATGGAAAATGCGCGTGACAATCTGGTGCCGCTTGCCCGGAAGCGGGCAAAGCTCGATTTTGACAGCTTCGGTGCTGGCACCGTCGATCTGGGAACGGCGTTGCTGGCAACACTCACGGTTGCCGAGGCCGAAGTCGATTTACTCGTCCGCGAGGCCGAAGTTGCCCGCGACGCTATTCGTATCAACTTAACTTATGCGGGAGATCGGCCATGACCGACACGACACACGCAGCGCGGTGGCGTGCTGGAATACTGGCTGCGACTTTGATTGCAGGTAGTGGAGGATATTATTTGGGCCAGCGCGGGGAGGCTCCCGCTGCGCCTGCTAAAAGCGCAGATGGCTGCGAGGCTCTTTATTACTACGATCCGATGTTTCCGCAGCAAAAATTCGACAAGCCCGGAAAATCGCCGTTCATGGATATGGAGCTTGAACCCAAATGTGCAGATGGCGGCGGCGCAGCTTCGGGGGCGGCGCAGGGCGTTAGCATTGACCCGTCTGCCATGCAGAATCTGGGTATCCGTATTGTTCCCGCACAAATGGGAAGTCTTGCCGCTACCCTCAACGTCTCCGGCAACGTTGATTTCAACCAACGCGATGTAGCGATCATTCAGGCGCGCTCGGGCGGTTTCGTGTCTCGCGTCTATGCTCGCGCGCCCGGAGACGTGGTGCGTGCAGGCGCGCCGATTGCCGATGTGCAATTGCCCGAATGGGGCGGCGCGCAGACTGAGTTTTTGAGCGTCAAGCGTCTGGGAAGATCTGATCTGACCGCCGCTGCGCGCCAAAGGTTGCGGCTGATGGGCATGTCCGACGGCCTCATTTCCAGCGTCGAGCGTAGCGGGCGAACAAATGGCACTATCACCATCACTTCGCCGATTTCAGGCGTAATCCAGACCCTTGATGCGCGCGCTGGCGTGACGCTCGCGATGGGGCAAACGCTCGCGCAGGTAACAGGGCTTGGCACGGTCTGGCTTAATGCTGCTGTTCCCGAAGCACAGGCAGGAGCAGTGCGGATTGGGCAAAGTGCTGCGGCTACACTTACCGCGTTTCCCGGCGAAACATTTGGCGGGCGGATCATAGCCATCCTACCCACCGCACAAGCCGACAGCCGCACGCTCACCATCCGTATCGAGCTTGCCAATCGCGGCGGTCGTCTTCGCCCAGGCATGTTTGCAGGCGTGGCGCTTGGCGGTGATGCAAGGCCAGCGCTGCTCGTTCCAAGCGAAGCCGTCATCCGCACCGGCACACGCACGATCGTGATGCTGGCAATGGGAGATGGCCGTTATCATCCGGCAGAAATCAGAACGGGCCGTGAAGGCGGTGGACAGACGGAAATTATCGAAGGCTTGGCCGTTGGCGAGAAAGTTGTCGCGTCGGGTCAGTTCCTGCTCGATTCCGAAGCGAGCCTGACCGGCATCGAAGTTCGCCCGCTCGGAGGTGCCAAGTGATTGAAGCTATCATCCGCTGGTCGGTCAAGACGCGCGGGCTGGTCGTGGTTGCGGCACTCGTCCTGACAATCATCGGCATCGGCGCGGTGCGAACAACGCCTGTCGATGCACTGCCAGATCTCTCCGATGTGCAGGTCATTATCCGCACGACATATCCCGGCCAAGCTCCGCAGATTGTCGAGAATCAGGTCACCTATCCGCTGACAACGACGATGCTGTCGGTTCCCGGAGCGCGTGTCGTGCGCGGTTATTCATTCGTCGGCGACAGCTTTGTCTATGTGCTGTTCGAGGATGGCACGGATTTATATTGGGCGCGCAGTCGCGTTCTTGAATATCTCAGCCAAGTGCAGGGTCGCTTGCCAACGGGTGCGACCGCCTCACTCGGCCCCGACGCGACTGGCGTAGGCTGGATTTACGAATATGCGTTGGTCGATAAGACCGGGCGGCATGATCTAGCACAGCTCCGCAGCATTCAGGACTGGTTCCTGCGCTATGAGTTAAAGGCCGTTCCCGGTGTGGCTGAAGTTGCCAGCATAGGCGGGATGGTCAAACAATATCAGGTCGTGGTCGATCCGCAAAAACTTGCCTCCTACGGTGTCACAGCAAGCGAAGTCTCCGACGCACTGAAACGCGCCAATCAGGAAACAGGCGGTGCGGTCGTTGAAATGGCCGAGGCCGAATATGTCGTCCGCGCCACAGGCTATCTCAAAACATTGGATGATTTCCGCGCTGTGCCGGTGCGCAGTGCATCGGGTGGCATTCCAGTCACGGTCGGTGATGTCGCGACGGTGCAAATCGGTCCCGACATGCGACGCGGGATCGCCGAACTAAATGGTGAAGGCGAAGTCGCGGGCGGAGTTATTGTCATGCGACAGGGCAAGAACGCCCGCGAAGTCATCGAGGGCGTGCGAGCCAAGCTGGCAGAATTGAAGGCTGGTCTTCCCAAGGGGGTCGAGATTGTCACCACTTATGACCGTTCGGGCCTCATCGACCGTGCGGTCGAGAATCTCACAACCAAGCTCTTTGAGGAATTTGCGATTGTCGCGCTCGTCTGCGGGCTGTTCCTATGGCACGCAAGATCGGCGCTGGTGGCGATCCTCACGCTCCCGCTTGGCATCCTGATCGCCTTCATCGTAATGCGGGTGCAAGGGTTGAACGCCAATATCCTCTCACTCGGAGGCATCGCGATAGCTATCGGCGCGATGGTTGATGCAGCGGTTGTGATGATCGAGAACGCCCATAAGCATCTCGAACGCTGGGCGCATGAAAACCCTGACAGCGAACTGAAAGGCGAGGAACGCTGGCGCGTAATTACCGATGCCGCTGCCGAAGTTGGGCCAGCACTTTTCCTCAGCCTGCTCATCATCACCTTCTCGTTCATCCCCATTTTCTCGTTACAGGGACAGGAAGGGCGGCTGTTCGCGCCTCTTGCATTCACCAAAACCTATGCGATGGCGGCAGCGGCAATCCTCTCGATCACGCTCGTTCCTGTGCTGATGGGCTGGCTTATTCGGGGCAAGATTCCCGCTGAAGACAGTAATCCTATTAACCGCTGGCTGACCCGCATTTACCGGCCCGCGCTCGATTGGGTATTGGAGAAGCCCAAGCAAGCCTTGCTGATTGCGGGCCTCGTCTTCGCATCCAGCCTGTGGCCGATATGGCAGACCGGCGGCGAGTTCATGCCGCAAATGAACGAAGGCGATTTGCTGTATATGCCCTCCGCACTTCCGGGCATTTCGACAGCCAAGGCCTCGATGCTTCTCCAGCAAACCGACCGCCTCATCAAGACAGTGCCAGAGGTGGAAAGCGTGTTCGGCAAGGCAGGCCGCGCCGATACTGCGACCGATCCTGCGCCGCTCGAAATGTTTGAAACGACGATCCGGTTCAAGCCCAAGAGCGAATGGCGCGCAGGCATGACGCAGGACAAGCTGATTGATGCGCTCGATGATGTCGTCAAAGTCCCCGGCCTCGCCAATTTCTGGATTCCGCCGATCCGCAACCGGATTGATATGCTCGCGACGGGAATCAAAAGCCCGATTGGTATTAAGGTGTCGGGCGCTAACCTCGAAGAGATTGACCGCACCGCGCGCGAAATCGAAACAGTGGCAAAGACCGTGCCGGGGATCAGCTCCGCACTGGCCGAACGGCTTTCGGGCGGTCGCTATATCGACGTTGCCATCAACCGTGCGAGCGCCGCGCGATACGGGATGAATGTTGCCGATGTACAGGCCATCGTATCGGGTGTGATTGGCGGCGAGGTGATCGGGCAAACCGTCGAAGGGTTGGCCCGCTATCCAATCAACGTGCGCTACCCCCGCGAAATCCGCGACAGTCTGGACGACATCATCAATTTGCCGGTGCTGACTCCGTCTCGTCAGCAAATCACGCTTGGAACGGTGGCCGATATTCGCATCACCAATGGCCCGCCAATGTTGCGCAGCGAGAATGGCCGCCCCGCAACATGGGTTTATATCGACGGTCGGGGCCGCGCGCTGACCGAGATTGTCGGTGATTTGCAACGGGCTGTGGCAGAAAAGGTGAAGCTGCCGCCCGGAATCAGTGTCGCCTATACCGGACAGTTTGAATTTCTTGAGCGCGCAACACAGCGGTTGAAGATCGTTGTCCCGGCAACATTGCTCATCATCTTCGCACTGCTTTACGCGACGTTCCGGCGCTGGGATGAAGCTGCGCTCATCATGGCGACATTGCCGTTCGCACTCACAGGTGGTGTGTGGCTGCTCTATCTGCTCGGCTATAACCAGTCGGTTGCAACCGGCGTCGGGTTTATTGCGCTGGCAGGCGTGTCGGCGGAGTTCGGGGTGGTGATGCTGATCTACCTCAAACACGCGCTGGCCGAACATAAGCCCGAAGATGTCGAGCTTGCCGTCCGCGAAGGTGCGCTCCTCCGCGTTCGCCCAAAGGCGATGACGGTCGCCGTCATTCTTGCTGGCCTGTTCCCCATCGTCATCGGCAGCGGCACCGGGTCCGAAGTGATGAGCCGCATCGCCGCGCCGATGATCGGCGGGATGCTTACCGCACCGCTGCTTTCGATGCTGATTATCCCTGCCGCATACCTGCTGATGCGCAGGCAGAAAACTGAAGTTCAACACCAAGGAGAAACGACATGAAGAATATACTGATGACCGCGACATTGCTCGCATTGCCACTCGGTGTGACCGCCTGCGGCAAGCCCGCCGAAGCGCCCAAGGCTGAAACCTCTACTGACGCGATGGCTGATATGGCCATGCCCGCTGAGGCGAAAATGGCCAAAGGCACCGGAACTGTCACAGCGATCGACCCGGCATCCGGCAAAATCACTCTCGAACATGACGCGATACCTGCCGTTGAATGGCCTGCGATGACGATGGGCTTCTCCGCTAAGCCAGAACTGCTCAAAGGCATTGCCGTGGGCGACAAGGTTGGTTTCAACCTGACCGTCATTGGCAATGCCGGGGAAGTGACGTCGATCCAGAAGCGATAAAGCGTTTTAGCATCAGAGTCCGCCGCGCGATCCGCTAGAGTTTGGGAAGGCATCGGACTGTCCGTCGTCAGAACATTTGGCACAGGTCGCGGCGTAAATTAGCGGAGTGCGGGCCTCGTCTGTTGTTGGGTTTTAGGCGGCGAGCTTACGGT
>NZ_QJJM01000026.1 GCF_003201955.1 Blastomonas natatoria | reverse complement strand
CTCTTGGTGGCGCGGGATGGAGCAGCCCGGTAGCTCGTCAGGCTCATAACCTGAAGGTCGCAGGTTCAAATCCTGCTCCCGCAACCAACTTAACTCAATATAATACCGAATCAGGCCTATCTGGGGCAGGCAGCTGCCTCTATCTCCCGTCCCGTTCGTTCGAGCGCGCGCCTGTAACCAGGAATGCACGCAGCACGGCGCCGCCCGTCGCTGCGGAGGCAGCATTGTGCCGGGCGTCAGCGCGCGAACCCAAGCCGGATGCGTGGCAAGGACCGGCGTCGATCCATCCCCTCTCAAGCTTCTGCTCCCTCCACCGGGAGGCCCATAGCTCTGCGCATTGGCCTGAAAGCCTGTAAATGGCGGCGATCGCTTCTCGCCCCAGCGTTATCCAGGGCCTGTCACGTTCCGTGATGCCGGATCATGCCGCCGGCGTGTCAGCTGTTCCTGACCCCATCCCATCACCCCGCGAGCGGCCATTTCCTCCACGGGCGCGTTATCGCGCCAAAAACGCCGGTGCAGTGACAACGGATTCGGGAACTGGGCCGGCTGCGGTGGCGGAGACGGAGGGATTCGAACCCTCGGTACCGGATTTACCAGTACGACGGTTTAGCAAACCGTTGGTTTCAGCCACTCACCCACGTCTCCGCATGGCAGCATCTCGATGCTTGCTTGCCCCTGCTACGGGGCCGGTCGATTGGCCAGAGCGCGCTATAGCGACGGGTGGGCGTGGGATCAACAGCTTAAGTTCGCTTTCCTGCCGCCGAGCGTGATTTTATCTCTCGTGCCCTATCGTCCGCACTGCGCGGCTATTTGTCGCGCCGAGGACTCGAGTCGTCGCAGCACGGACTCGGGTCATCGCCCATTCATTGTCTGCACCCCACAAATCCGGAACTCGTGGTTAAGAGTGCACAGGCGGGAGGCAAGGCATGCGAATGAGCTGGTTCGGAAAAGGGCTGGCAGTGGTTGCCCTGACGGCAGCGGGGCTGGGCGCAGGCCCGCTCGCGCAGCCGGCGTTTGCACAGGTACAGACCATTGATCCGAACGATGCGATCGACGCCGATCTGGCGCCAGTGGGCACCGATCGGGCTGCGCCTTCGGCCAGTGATGGCCCGATGGACGGTGGCTATGACTATGGCGGTCCCGATAGCGGAGAGGTGCCGACAGCCGAGTCGCTGCCTGCGGTTACCGATGCGCCACAGACTGCTGGACCCACGGTACCGGCTGCGGCGGGCAGCGGCTATCAGAAGGACGACCTTATCGGTGCTGCCGAAGGCGTCTTCGGCAAGGGTGCCGAGGGACTTGCGGGGCTGATCGAGGACATCTTGCGCAAGCAGGGCGAGCCCAATGGCTATATTGTCGGTCGGGAAGCTTCCGGCGCGTTCGTCGTCGGGCTGCGCTATGGCTCGGGCACGCTCCACCACAAGGTTGAAGGCGACAGGCCGGTCTACTGGACGGGGCCGTCGATCGGCTTCGATGCCGGGGCCAATGCCGGCAACACGTTCGTGCTGGTCTACAATCTCTATGACACCGAAGACCTCTACAAGCGCTTCGGCGCGGGCGAGGGCGCGGCCTATCTGGTCGGCGGATTTCACACCAGCTATCTGCGCCGCGGCGATGTGGTGCTCATCCCGGTGCGCATGGGCCTGGGCCTGAGGCTGGGCGTCAATGCCGGCTATATGAAATTTACCCGCAAGCGCAATTTCGTTCCCTTCTGAGGGCGCGCCGCGCGGCAAGCATAGCCCGCAGGGTCGCAACTGCCATGGGCAAATACGGGGCCGGTTGTCGCAGTCGATGCGGCAGCCGGCCTTTTTGCCTTGCCCCGAAGCCCAACGGTCGGCATGGAGGCTCGCGCATTTTCCTGACGCCGGAGAGGTGGTTTCCGGCAATTTTAAAACGTCAAATAGGGGGTTACCCGTGCTGGAACTTTTGAAGGCGCAACCGGCCGATGCGCTGCTCGCGCTGATCAAGCTTTATGCGGCTGACGAGCGGTCGACCAAGATCGATCTGGGCGTCGGCGTCTATCGTACTGCCGATGGCGCTACCCCGGTGTTCAAGGCGATCAAGGCGGCCGAGGCGCGGCTGCTCGATACGCAGGACAGCAAGAGCTATCTCGGCCCCGAAGGGGATATGGGCTTTGTCCGCGCGATCATGCCATGGATGCTGGGTGATTTCGATCCGGCAGGACGCATCGATGGCCTGCAGACCCCCGGCGGCACCGGCGCCGTGCGGTTGGCGGCGGACCTGCTGCTCAAGGCCGGCGTCAAGCGCATCTGGATGGGCACGCCGAGCTGGCCGAACCATGTGCAGATCTTCAATGCGGTGGGCCTTGCCAGTGAGACCTTCCGGCATATGGACGTGGCGACGCAGAGGCTCGACTTCACTTCGCTTGAAGCCGCGCTCGACAAGGCAGATGCTGGCGATGCGGTGCTGCTGCATGGCTGCTGCCACAACCCGACGGGCGCGGATTACAGCGAGCAGCAATGGCAGCAGATCGCCGAGACGGTCGCGGCCAAGCGGCTGTTTCCGCTGATCGACCTGGCCTATCACGGTCTCGGCCACGGCTTCGAGGCGGACGGCTATGGCCTGCGTGCGGTGCTGGCCAAGGTGCCCGAGGCGCTGATTGCCTATAGCTGCGACAAGAATTTCGGCCTCTATCGCGAGCGCGTCGGCGCGCTCTATGTGATGACCGAAAGCCCCGCCCAGCAGCCGGCGGTGCAGTCTAACCTGGCGGCGCTGGCGCGCGCCAACTGGTCGATGCCGCCCGATCACGGCGCGGCCTCGGTGCGGATCGTGCTCGAAGATGAGGGGCTGACCAAGATCTGGCTGGCAGAGCTCGATTCGATGCGCCAGCGGATGCGCGGCGTACGTGATGCGCTGGCAGCCCATCAGTCGATCGGTTCGGTCAATCTGGCGGCCGTCGGCCAGCAGAATGGCCTGTTTTCCGTACTGCAGCTGAATGCGGACCAGATTGCCGCGCTGCGCGCCGACTGGGGCGTGTACATGGCAGGATCGGGGCGCATCAACATTGCAGGCTTTACCGACGCGAACATCCCGCACTTCATCGAAGGGCTGCGTGCAGTCACCGCGTGATTTTCCTGCTGCCATGCGATCTGCCGCACAGCATGCATCGCGCGTGCGGTGTAGGCGGGTCGCATGCGCTTGGCATTGACCCTTCTGAAAGTTCGCGATCATGTCGCCGCGCTGGGTGCTTCGCTGCTGTGCGCGCAGGCGGCAGGGCTGATCTGGGTTGTGCCCTTCCTTCGGAAGGGCGAGCTGCTGATCGATGGTCGTGCAGGGCAGCTGGTCGCGCTGGCCTTGTGCGCGCTGGTGTACGCGGTGCTGCTGCATCTTCTCTATCGGCGGAGACTGGTCGCCGGGCCGCTCTATCGCTGCGGTGAAACGCGTCCGCCGGGTGCCTATGGCAAGCCGTATCACACCGGCAGCTCGACGCTGCTCGAAAGCTGGCACTATCGTTGACCGACGCGCGCGCAGCATTTACCGCTGGCCCCCATGAAACCACCCCATATCCTGCTCATCGTTGGCGGCGGCATCGCGGCCTACAAGGCGTGCGAGCTGATCCGGCTGATCCGCAAGGCGGGCATGAGCGTGCGCTGCGTGCTGACCGATGGCGGCGCGCAGTTCATCACGCCGATGACACTCGCGGCCTTGAGCGAGAACGAGGTGTTCACCACGCTCTGGGATCTCAAGAACGAGACCGAGATGGGGCATATCCAATTGAGCCGCGAGGCCGATCTGATCGTGGTGTGTCCAGCCACCGCCGATCTGCTTGCCAAGATGGCAGCGGGGATTTCGGACAGTCTGGCAACCACGGTGCTGCTGGCAACCGATACGCCGGTGCTGGCGGTACCCGCGATGAACGTGCGCATGTGGCAGCATGCGGCGACCCAGCGCAATGTCGCGCGGCTGCGGGCAGACGGCGTGACGGTGGTCGATCCCGATGACGGTGCGATGGCCTGCGGTGAATACGGGCCAGGCAGACTGCCCGAACCGGTAGCGATCATGCAACGAGTCGAGGCGGCGTTGCACCGGGTCAGCGCTGCTCCTGCAGAGCGGGGGCCGCTTGCTGGCAGGCGTGTGCTCGTTACCGCCGGGCCAACGCATGAGCCGATCGATCCCGTCCGCTATATCGCCAATCGATCTAGCGGACGACAGGGCTTCGCGATTGCCGAGGCCGCCGCTGCCATGGGTGCGGATGTGCAACTGGTCGCAGGGCCGGTGCATCTGCCGACGCCTTCGGGGGTCACCCGGATCGATGTCGAGACCGCGCGCGAGATGGCGATGGCGGTCGATGCTGCTCTGCCAGCCGATATCGCGATCATGGTCGCGGCCGTCGCGGACTGGCGGACGGCGGGTGCGGCAGAGCAGAAGATCAAGAAGACCGGCGGTGCACTGCCGGTGCTCGAGCTGGCGGAAAATCCGGATATTCTGGCCGAGCTTGCGAAGGATCCGAGGCGACCGGCACTGCTGGTCGGCTTTGCCGCCGAGACCGAGAATGTTCTCGACCACGCCCAGGCCAAGCTGGCCCGCAAGGGCTGCGACTGGATCGTCGCCAATGACGTGTCTGGCGATGTCATGGGCGGCAGCGACAATGCGGTGCATATCGTGACTGCCGATGGGGTGGAAAGCTGGTCCAATCTGCCCAAGGATCAGGTCGCACGCAAGCTGATGGAGAAGATTGCCGATGCCGTCGTCCGCTGAACACCCGCTGCCGCCGCTCACGATCCGGGTCAAGCGGCTGCCGCATGGCGAGGGGCTGCCTTTGCCCGCCTATGCCACAGCAGGGGCAGCGGGCATGGATGTCGTCGCGGCGGAGGAGCTGGATCTGATGCCGGGGCAGCGCCATGCAGTGGCCACCGGTTTCGCGATCGCGATTCCTGACGGCTACGAGGTGCAGGTGCGTCCGCGCTCAGGCCTGGCACTCAAGCACGGCATTACCGTGCCCAACACGCCGGGTACGATCGACAGTGATTATCGCGGCGAGCTGAAGGTCATCATGATCAACCATGGCGACGCGCCGTTCCCGATCCGCCGGGGGGACCGGATCGCGCAACTGGTGGCCGCGCCGGTGCAGCGGGCGGACTTTGCCGAGGTGGAGGATCTTGACGCTACCGAGCGCGGGGCAGGGGGCTTCGGCTCGACGGGGGTATAAAAAATCCTCCCACAGCTTGCTGGGGGAGGGGGACCGCCCGCACAGCGGGTGGTGGAGGGGCGGCGGGTACGGGCTGCCTCCTGACCGATTTGCCATCCCGCTTCCCCTCCACCACCGATCTTCGATCGGCGGTTCCCCTCCCCGAGACAGGCTCGGGGAGGATTTCAGAGAGTTGGAGCGAGGGGCGGGCTCACCGCATCTCGCGGATCGGCTTCACCTTCTTGCCTTCAGGTGCGATCGAGATGCGTACCGTCTCGCCCGAGCGACCCGGGAAATCGGTGAAGATCGCATCGACAAGGTTCGGCACCAGATATTGCAGGTTCTTGCTGCGCGACTGGGCTTCCGCCTTGCCCTCGAACAGGCGCTGGTTGTCGGCCACACGATCGATCTTCAGATCCAGTTCGCTGGTATAGACGGTGTAGCTGCGCACATCGTTGTTCCAGCCGGGGCCGAAGATGAACGGATCGTAGAAGCCGAAGCCAAAGGCGCGGCGTCCGTAGAAGCCGCCCCACGGGCCGCCCCAGGGGCCGAAGCCCGCGCCCCAGCCGCCGCCGAATCCGTCGGACACGACTTTTTCGCGGCCATTGTCGACATCATAGGAAAAGCTCACGACCATGTCGGCGCGCGACGGATCGCTGGCGGGTACATAGCCCAGTTGCGTCATCTGGCGCGTGACGAGCCCTGCATATTGGCCGAACTCGAGCCCGCCCTGAAGGCGCGGATCGGATGCGGTCACGACGAAGCTTTGGCCCTGGGGAGCGGGCAAAGCCTGGAAGCGGGCGACATCGGCCTTGAACGGGGTGGCACAGGCCGACAGCGCAAGCGCCAGCGCGGGCACCGCAAACATCGCGGCACGGCGGGAAAAGCGGTTGCGAACAGTCATTTTTGTCTCTCCATGGCGGACGCGCGCGACCCTGCACCGTCCGACTATGGATATAAGGCTAACTGACCGCGAATGAACCCCATTTGAACGCAAAAGTGCCGGGGTTCATCTTTCACTCAGCGCATCAGGCCGAGCGCCTCATAAGCTCCGCTCAGGGTGGGCGCGGCGACGCTGCGTGCCTTTTCCGCACCGTGATCGAGAATGGCGTCGAGCGCGGCCTCGTCTTCCTTGAGCTCCACAAAACGCTGGCGGATCGGACGCAGCGTCTCGACCAGCACTTCGGCGAGCGCAGGCTTGAACGCGCCAAAGCCTTGTCCGGCAAACTGGGCGCACACGGCATCGGGCGTCGATTCGGTCAGAGTTGCATAGATGCCGATCAGGTTGAGCGCTTCGGCCCGGCCTTCGAGGTCGGCAGCCACTTCCGGCAGCGGCTCGGGATCGGTCTTGGCCTTGCGGACCTTCTGCGCGATCTCGTCGTCGCTGTCGGTCAGGTTGATGCGGCTCATGTCCGAAGGGTCGGACTTGGACATCTTGGCATTGCCGTCGCGCAGGGACATGATCCGCGCCGATTCCTTGGGAATATAGGGATCGGGCAGGGTGAACAGCTCGACGCCGAAATCGGTGTTGAACTTCATCGCGATGTCGCGGGTCAGCTCCAGATGCTGCTTCTGGTCCTCGCCCACCGGCACGTGCGTCGCCTGGTAGAGCAGGATGTCCGCCGCCTGCAGCACCGGATAGACGAACAGCCCGACGCTCGCACCCTCGCGGTTCTTGCCCGCCTTGTCCTTGAACTGGGTCATGCGATTGAGCCAGCCGATGCGCGCCGTGCCGTTGAGCAGCCAGGCCAGCTCGGCATGCGCAGGGACGCGCGCCTGGTTGAACAGCACACTTCGATCGGCATCGATGCCGCAGGCGATCAGCGCGGCCGCCATCTCGCGCACGTTGCGGATGCGCGCCTCGCGCTCTTCATGCACGGTGATCGAATGCAGGTCGGCGAGGAAGAAATAGCAGGCGCTGCCAGGAGAATCTTTGGCCGCGTCCATCTCGTCCTGCATCTTCACCCAGTTGCGGATCGCGCCCAGATAATTGCCCAGGTGCAGATTGCCGGTCGGCTGGATGCCGGAAAGGACGCGCATATCGGTTACTTTCTCGCCTGAAGGAGAGGGCGCGCTATCACGCCTTGCGGCGCAGCATGCCCTTGATCTCGCTGAGCCGGTAAGCGCCCAGCGCCAGCGTTGCGAGCCCATATACCGCCGCGCCGCCACCGCACAAGACGGCGAGTGCGGCGATGCGCTGTTCGAGCGGACCGTCCATCCAGCTATCGGCCAGCCGGTCTCCGAGCCAGAGCGCCGCACCCATCAGTGCCGCAGCCGCGATGATGCGCCACGTCTTGGCAATCAGCCGCCTGTCCGGCTGGATATGGCCGCGCCTGAAGAGCACGCCGAACAGCAGGGCGACATTGACCCAGGCGGACAGGGCGGTTGCGACACCGACGCCCACTGGACCCAGCGGCCAGATGAGCACGAGATTGCCGACCAGATTGACCAGCATCGCCGCCAGCGCCAGCCGCACCGGCGTCTTCGTGTCGGCACGGGCGTAGAAGCCGGGCGTCAGCACCTTGATCAGCACATAGGCGGGCACGCCGCAGGCAAAGGCGGAAAGGACCTGCGCGGTGGCCAGCGTGTCCTCGGCAGTGAACGCGCCATATTGAAACACGCCGTGAATGATCGGCCCGGCGGCGACCACAAGGGCCACCGCAGCGGGCAAAGCGAGCAGCATTGCGAGTTCGAGCGCGCGGTTCTGCGTGTTGAGCGCCGCCACACTGTCGCCCCCGCCGATCTGGCGCGAGAGCATCGGCAGGATGGCGGTGCCGACGCCGATGCCGATCAATCCCAGCGGCAACTGGTTCAGCCGGTCAGCATAATAGATCCAGGAGACGGCGCCTTCGCTGAGGTACCGCGCGGCGAGCGAAGTGGAGATCAGCAGGTTGAACTGGATCGCACCCTGGCCGATGGCCGCAGGCGCGATCAGCAGCAGCATCGCCTTGACGTCGGGCGACAGGCGCGGACGCGAAAGCTTCAGCACCACGCCATTGGCACGGCACGACAGGATCAGCCATAGCAGCTGCATCACGCCCGATACCGTGACGGCGATGGCCTGGGTGATCGCGGTGTCGACCTGATTGTCGCCGCGGAAGAACAGCAAGGCCACGATCATGCAGATGTTGAGCAGGATCGGGGCTGCGGCATTGACCCAGAAGCGGTTCAGCGAATTGAGGATGCCGCCCAGCAGCGAGACGAGCGAGATCAGTCCGAGATAGGGAAAGGTGATGATCGTCAGGTGCCGGGCGAGCGCGAATTTCTCTGGCCCGCCATCGGGAAAGCCGCCGGTCATTGCGTAGACCACGGGCCCGGCGGCCAGCATCATCAGCGCGGTGAACACCAGCAGAACCGGCACCAGAACCGACAGCACCTGCCCGGCAAAGGCCTTGGCGACTTCCAGCCCGGTGCCGGGCGCGTCCTTGTCCGCCTCGGCCAGCCTGCGGTTGAACATCGGAACGAAGACGGCGGCGAATGCGCCTTCGGCAAACAGCGCGCGGAACAGATTGGGCAGGCGCCAGGCGATCAGGAACGCGTCCGATGCCATGCCCGCGCCGACATAGCGCGCCATCAGGATATCGCGCACCATCCCCAGCACCCGGCTGACAAGGGTCAGCCCGCCGATGGTGGAGACGGCACGCAGAAGGTTCATCGGGCGATGACCCGGTAGGCGAAGATCAGGCGTTGCCTTCCGCCGGCGGCATCGGCGCGCCGAAATTGGGGTCCTGACTCTGCTGCTCGTACAGCCCGGCAAAATCGATGGGCTCGAGCACCAGCGGCGGATAGCCCGCATCGCGGATGACATTGCCCAGGATCAGGCGGATGTTCGGGAACACCATGCGCGGCGTATCGGCGAACAGGAAGCGGCGGGTCTGCTCTTCATCCATGCCGCGCAGGCCGACCAGCGCGCCATAGGTCAGTTCGACCAGATAGGCGGTGCCGAGTTCGGCCTTGGCCGCGATGGTATAGGTGCAGAGCATTTCATGCACCTCTTCGCTCAGCTGGCGCGATTCGGCGCGGAATTGCACGTCGAAGCTCAGCTGACCCGGCCATTGATAGCTGTCGGGCGCGTTCGGATTCTCGACCGAAAGATCCTTCACATATTGCGAGATCAGGCCAGCCTGCGGACCCGATGCGCCGTTCAGCGCCGGATTTTGCGAATTGACGGTGCCGTCTTCGGCCATGGATAATCCCTTTCGATGCTTCTGCGCAGGCCGCGCTTCTTCAACGGCGCTCTAATCGGGCCGTGCTGCATGCGCAAGCGTCGCGAAAGCTGCGGGCAACTGCCACAACTATCCGGCCAAAGCGATTTGCATATTGGCGGACATGTCCTATGTTGTGCTTTCAACCTGCTGCGCTGGCAGCATCACGTTCCACACGGGTGGGCAAACGGGAAGTCTTGTGACGGTAGAAATCATCATCCTGGCCATGGTTGCAGCATTTCTGGGGCTCCGGCTCTATTCGGTGCTCGGCAAACGCACCGGACATGAGCAGGAACCGCTGACCCGCGGCATGGATACGCCTGTCACCAAACGCCCGACGGCAATGGAGCGCCCTCAGCTGGACGACAAGCCCGCTGCATTGACGCCGGGCACATCGACGGTGTTCGACATTGCTGCCGAACCCGGCATTCGCCAGATGCTTGCTGCCGATCGCAGCTTTGACGTTGCCCGCTTCCGTGAGGGAGCCAAGGCAGCTTATGGGATGATCCTGGAAGCTTTCTGGTCGGGGGATCGCGAACAGCTGCGCAGCCTGTGCGACGAGGAGGTGTACGAAAGCTTCGCCGAGTCGATCGACCAGCGTACCGCACGCGGCGAGACGCTCGAGAACCGGCTGGTGCGGATCGACGAGAGCCGCATCATCGATGCCGAATATGACGCGCCTATGGCACGCATCACCGTGCGGTTCGATTCCGATATCGCAGCGGTCGTCCGCGGCCCGGATGGCGAACTGGTCGCCGGTTCGCTGACCGACGCGGTAGAGACGCACGACGTCTGGACCTTCCAGCGCGACCTGCGCAGCAACGATCCCAACTGGATTCTGGTCGAAACCGATCAGGCCTGATCATGGGCGCGCAGGGGGCTGCAGTGCGAAAGCTGGCGCTTGCCGTGCTGCCGCTGGCGCTGGCCGGATGCGCAGGGGTTGTCCCGTCATCCGAGACCGCATCGACCCCTCCACCGTCACGGCTCCCCTATGAGACGGTGACGCCTGTTCCCGGGCGCGCAGCCACGCCAACGGCTGCACCTCCATCAAGCTATGTGATCCCGCGTGCGACGCCGCTGCCCGCGATGGCGGGGGCGGGCGTGATCGCCAGCACCGATATCGCACAAGCGGCAGGCCAGACTTTGCGGCGCGGTCCCGCTATTACCAGCCTGCCGATCGCGCCCGATGATGCGCGCGCCGCTTTGGCCGCTTTCCGTCTCACCTGCCCTTCGGTGACCAAGCGCCAGGACGCAAGTGGGCTCACCCGGCCCGAAGACTGGCGCGCGCCTTGCGACACCGCCGCTTCGTGGGGCGACAGGGACCCTGCGCGCTTCTTTGCCGAAGCGTTCGAGGCGGTTCAGGTAGGGGAGGGCGCGGCGTTCGCTACCGGCTATTTCGAGCCCGAGATCGCGGGCACGCGCACCCGCCAGCCCGGGTTCGAGGTGCCGGTCTATGGCCGCCCTGCGGATCTGGTCGATGTCGATCTCTCCCAATTTTCCTCTGAATGGGCGGGAAAGAAAATCCGTGGCAAGGTCCAGGGCAGCGATTTCGTGCCCTATGACGATCGCACCCAGATCGAGCAGGGGGCGCTGAATGGCCGCGCGCCGATCATAGCCTGGGCGGCGGACGAGATCGAATTCTTCTTCCTGCAGGTCCAGGGTTCAGGACGGCTCCGCGCGCCGGACGGGTCCGTGGTGCGCATCGGTTATGCGTCGCAAAATGGCCGCGACTATACCGGAATCGGGGCGCTGATGCGGACGCGGGGGCTGCTGGCGCCGGGCCAGGCGAGCATGCAGGGCATTGTCGCCTGGCTGCGCGCCAATCCGGAAGAGGGCCGCGCCATCATGCGCGAGAACAAGAGCTTTGTCTTCTTCCGCGAACTGACAGGGCCGGGACCGCTGGGCGCATTGGGCTATCAGGTCGAGGCGGGGAGTTCGGTCGCAGCCGATCCCAAATTCGTTCCGCTGGGCGCGCCGGTGTTCCTGTCGATGGACCGCGCCGAACCCAATGGCCTATGGGTGGCGCAGGATACCGGCGGTGCGATCAAGGGCGCGAACCGGTTCGACACATTCTGGGGCGCGGGCGACCAGGCACGGACCATCGCCGGCGGCATGTCCGCGCGCGGACTGGCGCTGATCCTGCTGCCGCGCGGGACTTACGACCGACTCGCCAGCCAGGTGCGCTGACGGTGAGCCGCAGGCCGCTGACCGATGCGGAAGCGGCCCTGTGGAAACGGGTGATCGCGACCGTCGAGCCGTTCAAGGATCGGGCCGTTCCCACCGCATCTAAAGCCCTCCCCATTGATGGGGGAGGGTTGGGAGGGGGTGATCGTGCCTCCAGGACCGATGCTGGCGCTACCCTCACCCCCACCGCTGCGATCAGGCCGCAAGCCGCCAGGTCTCGCGTCTCCCCCATCAAGGGAGAGGACTGGTTGAGCTCAGGCGCAACCAAACCCACCCCCGGCTGGACTTTCACCCCTGCGCCCGTCCCGACCGTCAAGGGTAATCTCGACGGTCATTGGGACCGCCGTATGGCCAAGGGCGGGGTGCAGCCCGATGTCACGATCGACCTGCACGGGCATACGCTGGCCAGCGCTTATGCGCGGCTGGACCTGGCACTGGGCCAGGCGATTGCGGCGGATATGCGGTTGATGCTGCTGATCACCGGCAAGGCGCGCGCGCCGGAGACGGGGCGCGGCGCGATCCGCGCTGCGGTCTCGGACTGGCTCGCCTCGTCGCGCCATGCTGGGGATATCGCCGCGGTCCGCAACGCGCATCCCCGGCATGGCGGGGATGGGGCGCTGTATATCGTGCTGCGGCGGAAGCGGGGCTGAGGGGTCGCGCGTGCGTCCCTCGACTTCGCTCGGGACAAACGGAAATTGTCATATCCCTTGCACAACCTCCCTGTTTGTCCCGAGCGAAGTCGAGGGACGTGGCGCTAAAGCTAGGCGATCTTGACCACCCACGTTCTCCGGCGAAAGCCGGAGCCCAGAGCGGATGCAGCGCAACCTCACCCCCTGCTTTCCGGCTTTCGCCAGAAAACGGGTCTGGATATCAATCCTCTTTCGGCTCAAAATCCAGCGAGGCGCTGTTCATGCAATAGCGCAGGCCCTCTGGCCCAGGACCGTCGGGGAAGACGTGCCCCAGATGTCCGTCGCAGCGCGCGCAGCGGACTTCGGTGCGAACCATGCCATGGCTGGTGTCGACGATCTCGCTAACTGCCTCCTGCTCTACCGGCGCGGTGAAGCTGGGCCAGCCTGAGCCGCTGTTATACTTGGTGTCGGATTCGAACAGAGGCGCGCCGCAGCCGGCGCAGCGGTACATGCCGGTGCCCTTGTGGTCATTATATTTGCCGGTGAACGCCCGCTCGGTGCCGCCTTCGCGCAGCACGTGATATTGCTCGGGGCTCAGTTTCGCGCGCCACTCGGCATCCGATGTGGGGGGGCTGATCTTCGTGTCGCTCATGTGTCTCTCCTGGGGAGACACCAACATGGATAAGCGGCAGGAAAGGTCAAGATGCCCGCGCTGCGACCCTCGCGATTTCTAGCAGTTCCTGCTCCAGCAGCAGCGCCGGGCCGGGACTCGCCTTCATCATCGCCTGTTGCAGCGCCAGCAGTCGTTCGGACAGGCGCGCGACGGCCTGCGGACGGCCCCAGGCGCGCAGCTGCCGGGTCCAGTCGTTCGCGTTGCCACCGCCCCATAATCTGCGGCTCTGCATCTCCTGCCGCACCCAGGCGGAAACATCGCGCGCATTGCCCATGCGCTGCGCGTGCCCGGCAAGCTGCATCACCTGGCGCTGCATCACGATGACCAGCCCGACCTCGGACACCGCCTGTTCTCGCATCCGCTTGAGTTCTTCCGGAAGCCGCCTGAGATCGCCCGAGAGCGCCGCGTTGATGATCGGCTGCATCGCGTCATCCTCGGCATCGGCGCGCAGCGCGGCGACCGCCTCGCGCGTTACCGGCTTGGGCTCATCCGGGCTGGCATCGAGATAGAGCGAGAGCTTCTCGATCTCCTGCGCGGCCAGCCTGCGATCGCCTGCGGTAAAGCCCGCGATCACGTGCGCCAGCTCGGCTTCGATGGTAAGGCCCGCTGCGCGCCCCAGTTCGGTGACGATGCGGGCCATGTCGTCCGGCCCGGGGATCTTGGTCTGCACCGCCATGGCATTGGGCGCGGCGAGCACGGCCTTGGCGACGCGCGACTTGTCGGTGACGCTGCTCGCCAGCATGACCACGGGGTTGACCGCCTTGTCCGCCGCGAGCAGCGCCTCGACCGCAGCCAGGCTTTCCTCGCCGCTGGTATGGACGCGGATATAGCGCGCATCGCCGAACAGCGAGAGCGAGGCGGCCTCGGCGGCAAGCAGCGAGGGGGCCTTGGCGAGCTGGTGCCCATCGATATCGGTGCGTTCGGCGTCCTTCGGGAAGCTCGCGATGATGTCCGCCATCAGCGCAGCATTGCCGCCGTCATCGGTCCCGAAGATCAGGTAGAGCCGGATATCGGGGCGCGGCTTGCGGCGGAGCGCCTGGATCGCGCCGACATCGCCCTTCATTGCGCGGCCGAAACCTCGCGTGCGAACAGCGACAGGCGGGTCACGATCTGGTCGGCAATCTCGAGCGACAGGTTTTCGAGCGCCCGGTTTTCCGCCGCGATGGTCGCATATTCGCTGCTGACGATGTCGATACCGGCGTCCGATGCGGCGGTTGCGTCGAGTACCGTCTCGCCGCTGGTGATATCGACCAGCTGATAGCGCGCCCGCAGCGTGCGGCGTTCGCGCGTCACCTGATCGTTGGCGAGCAGGCCGAAGCCGGTGATCTGGTCATCGAGCACGACCTGCAAGCGGAAGCGCTGATCGCCATTGCCGATGGCACCCAGCTTGTCGTCCAGCGCGTTCTTGACCAGCCAGCCCGCGCGTCCCTGGATTGGCGCGACCGCGACATCGCCGAGCGTGGTCGAGACCGCGCCCTGCGTGCCATTCGAATAAAGCGGCTTCATCCCGCACGCGGAAAGCGTGGCGAGCAGGGCGAGGGGGAGGAGAAGGCGTTTCATGTGTACCGACCTATAGACCAGTTCCGGTTTCCCGCGAAGGCGGGAATCCATCTCCTGCGCTGGCTGGAGATGGGCCCCCGCCTGCGCGGGGGACCGAAAGGGCATCACACCACCAGATTGACCAGCCGGTCGGGCACCACGATCACCTTGCGGATCGCAGCGCCGTCAAGGCTGCGCTGCACCTTGTCGGATGCCAGTGCCAGCCGTTCGAGCTCCTCGTTGGGCAGGCCCTTGGCGACGGTCAGCGTGTCGCGCAGCTTGCCCTTGATCTGCACCGCGATGGTGACCTCGTCCTCGACCAGCAAAGCCGGATCGACCTCTGGCCAGCTGGCATCGGCGATCAGACCATGGCCTTCCAATATCTCCCACGCTTCTTCGGCGAGATGCGGCACCATCGGGGCGACAAGCTTCGCCAGCGCGCGGATCGCGACGTTGCGGCTGGCGCTGGGCTCGGCCTTCTCGATCGCGTTGGTCAGCTCGTACAGCCGCGCCACCGCCTTGTTGAAGGCGAGTGCCTCGATATCCTTGGCGATCAGGTCGATCGACTGGTGCAGCTTGCGGTCCAGAGCCTTGTCCTGGCCCTCGGCCGCCTCGACCGAGTTGAACACGCGCCACAGCCGCTGGACGAAGCGCCAGCAGCCCTCGATGCCCGCCTCGCTCCACGGCAGATCGCGCTCGGGCGGGCTGTCGGAGAGCATGAACCAGCGCACCGCGTCCGCGCCATAGCGATTCACGATCTCGTCGGGATCGACCACGTTCTTCTTGGACTTGGACATCTTCTCGACGCGGCCTGCAATCGCGGCCTCGCCGGTCTCGGTGATGATCCAGTCCTCGCCGCGCTTTTCGACCTGATCGGGCCCCAGCCATTTGCCGTTCGCATCCTGCCAGGTCTGGTGCGTCACCATGCCCTGCGTGAACAGGCTGGCGAACGGCTCGGTCACCTCCAGCTTGCCGATCCGCGCCAGCGCGCGGGTCCAGAAGCGGGCGTAAAGCAGGTGCAGGATCGCATGCTCGACCCCGCCGATATACTGGCCAACCGGCAGCCATTTGGCAATTTCCTCGCGGTCGAACGGCTTGTCGCTGGGCTGACTGGCAAAGCGCAGGAAATACCAGCTCGAATCGACAAAGGTGTCGAGCGTGTCGGTTTCGCGCACCGCAGCCTTGCCGCATTTCGGGCAATCGACATGCTTCCATGCCGGATGGCGCACCAGTGGGTTGCCGGGAATGTCGAAGCTGACATCCTCGGGCAAAGTGACCGGCAGCTGCTCTTTCGGAACGGGAACGACGCCGCAATCGTCGCAATGGATGAACGGGATCGGCGTGCCCCAATAGCGCTGGCGCGAGACGCCCCAGTCGCGCAAGCGCCAGACGGTGGTGCCCTGGCCCCAGCCTTCGGCCTCTGCGCGCGCGATCACCGCGGCCTTGGCCTCTTCGGCCGCCATGCCATCAAGGAAGCTCGAATTTATGATCCTGCCCGGCCCGGTATAGGCCTCGTCATGGATCGGCGCGGTCTCGTCGCCCTCGGCCGCGACGACGCGGGTCACCGGAAGCATGTATTTGCGCGCGAAATCCAGGTCGCGCTGGTCGTGCGCGGGCACGCCCATCACCGCGCCGGTGCCATAGTCCATCAGCACGAAATTGGCGATGAACACCGGCAGTTCCCATGTCGGATCGAACGGGTGGATGGCTTTGTGGCCGGTATCGAAGCCCAGCTTTTCCGCCGTTTCCAGCTCCGCCGCGGTGGTGCCGCCCGCCTTGCAGCGCTCGATGAAGGCCGCCGCCTCAACATTGCTCGCGGCGAGTTCGACCGCCAGCGGATGGTCCGCCGCGATCGCGACGAAGCTCGCCCCGAAGATCGTATCGGGCCGGGTGGAATAGACGGGGATGGTCCCGGCGCTGCCCGATAGCGTGAAGCTGAAGGTCAGTCCTTGCGATTTGCCGATCCAGTTGGCCTGCATCGACCGCACCTTTTCGGGCCAGTCCTCGAGCGTATCGAGCCCTTCGAGCAGTTCATCGGCAAAGTCGGTGATCTTGAGGAACCACTGGCTCAGCTTGCGCCGCTCGACCTGCGCGCCCGAGCGCCAGCCCTTGCCGTCGATCACCTGCTCGTTGGCCAGCACGGTCTGGTCGACCGGGTCCCAGTTGACCGCGCTTTCCTTGCGATAGACCAGGCCTGCGGCATAGAGGTCAAGAAACAGCGCCTGTTCGTGGCCATAATATTCGGGCTCGCAGGTCGCCAGTTCGCGGCTCCAGTCGAGCGCGAAGCCCAGCCGCTTCAGCTGCTTGCGCATCGCCGCGATATTGTCGCGGGTCCAGCCGCCGGGGTGCACACCCTTTTCCATTGCGGCGTTTTCTGCGGGCATGCCGAAGGCGTCCCAGCCCATCGGGTGCAGCACCTCGAAGCCCTGCATCCGGCGATACCGCGCGATGACGTCGCCCATGGTATAGTTGCGCACATGGCCGATATGGATGCGCCCCGACGGATAAGGGAACATCTCCAGCACATAGGCCTTTTTCTTCGGGCTGTTGCTGTCTGCCTTGAAGGACTGGCGCTCGTCCCACACCGACTGCCAGCGGGCATCGGCGGCCAGCGGATTGAACCGCGTCTTCTCGTTCATTGTATCCCTCTGAAAGACAGGGTGTTATTCGCGAATGGCGGACTGGCGCAGATCGCGCGCCTTGGTGAGGATGACCTCTTCCAGCTTCTGCACCGTGGCGGCGCGGACGGGGGCATCGACCCACTGGCCGTTCTGGTTGACCTGACGGCTGGCGGCGACGCGCAGCGCATCGGCGCGCAGGTCCTGGTCGAGGATCGATACGGTCACCTTCATCCGTTCGGACGGGCTCTGCGGATTGGCATACCAGTCGGTCACGATCACGCCGCCGGCGCTGTCGGCCTGGAGCAGCGGCATGAACGACAGCGCATCCAATGAGGCGCGCCACAGATAGCTGTTGACGCCGATGGTGGTCACCTGGCTGGCAGCGATGTCGGCTTCGGCGCGCTTCTCGCCACCCCCGCATGCAGAAAGCAGCGCCAGCATGCCGGCGGCGCAAAGGGCGGCACGGGCAAAACGGGGTACGGGCATGGCGGCTTCCTTATATCTTCGCAGCTTGAAACTGCGGCCTTCTATAGTGGCTTGGCGGGCATGGGCAAGCACTTGCGCAACGGCTCTGGCGTTCAGCGAGCAGCAAGTTTCCGGGGCGTATTCTGACGCTTGGCGAGGGGTGTCGCCAGTGGTGAAAACCGCCGAACGGTCCGCAACCGATTGTGGATTGTTTGCAACGGTTTGAGAATATTTTTACGGGAAGGCGCTTTGATCCCCCATGGATGCGTTTTTGTGATAACGCAGACAACAGGGATGCGGCGGGGTCGGAACAAGACAATGAAAGCGGGAGTTACAAAAAAGCTGGTGATTTCAGGGCTGTTGCTCGGCTCTGCGGCATTGGTGCCGTCGATTGCGCTCGCTTTTTCCTCCGGTTTCGACTCGCGACCGGTTTCGATCACGGCCCGTGGCGGAATCGGATCGTTCACCCCCGCTTCGGTTGACCCTCGTCTGGCGGAAAAGCTCAAGTTTTCGGCATTGCGGGGCGACAAGATGTTCCGTTTCACGCCAGCAGCCAGCGCTGCGACCGATGGTCCGCGCGCACTGACCATCGCGGTGCGCGTGCGCCCCGATTCGGCCAAGGCTATCAACATCCGTCCTGATCTGGCCAGCGACAGCGGCCAGGGTGCAGGTCTGGTCCAGATCACGCCGACCGCCTTCAGCCTGGGCGTCGCCAAGGGCTTCAGCAAGTTTGCGCTGCCCACCAGCATCCGTCAGCCCGACGAAGCGCTGCCCGACATCAGCAAGCTCGGCCGCGCTGCCGCCGGCACCAAGAGCCGGTTCAGCCCGCGGATCGAACTGGACGATGTCCAGGCTCCGACCACCCGCGCGGTTCGCCCGTTCAACGACCAGGGCAGCTATTCTCTCGACGTCGGCGGTGCCTACAAGGTCACCCGCAACCTCGACGTCACCGCCGGCATCCGCCTGCGCAGCGAACGCGACCGCCTGACCGGCCTCACCAACGAGCAGTATGACAGCCAGGCTGTCTATGTCGGAACCGAATTCCGCTTCTGATCTGCCGGTTCGCCGACATCACCGATAGCCGGTCCCCAGCGAAGGCTGGGGCTTGTCTCGCGCGGATTGCGCTGGACGCAACCTTGGCGGCTCGCGCCAACCCACCACTTCCGCTCAGGCTGAGCCTGTCGAAGCCCCCGCATCAACGATTGTCCAACGCGCGCTCGGTTTTCTGCGACAGTCGCGAACCAGGAGTCATGGTTCAGAGTACTTCCCTCTTCGCGCCTTCGCGTCTTTGCGTGAAACAATGCGGTTTACGCAAAAACGCGAAGCCGCGAAGGGCAGGGGAGTGCTGAACCTAGGGCTACAGCCAGACGCGCGTTCGACGCGACACGCTCTGGACTGAGGCTATTGCTCGTCAGGGTAAATGCAAGCGCGCTATCTTTGACAAGATCAGGCTGAGCGGAGGAATGGCAGATGCGGGAGTCTTGGAGAAAAAACCTGCCGTTCTGCAAACGCCCCCGAAGCGGACTTTAGAGGCGAAGTTGCAGGCGGCCCATTCGAGCTTTCACGATCAGCTTCCCAGCTGTTCGAAATTTTTCGGGCGTGTGAAGTTTGGGAATGCTGTTAGACCGTCTCCTGATGCTGCAGACGCAGAGCGCTCAAGTTCTCGGATTGTAGTGCTTGAGCGCCTTCATCGGACACGTAGATCCCCTCCCCAAAGAGGTGTTTGTCGCGCCAGAAGTGAAATCCCTCGGTTTGCTGCTTGTTAAAGGCCACTTTCGGATCTCGGACGCGCTTCCACTCACCGTCCTCTTTGTAAGACGAGGTCCAGAGATTCTGGTTCTGGAAAAACAGATTTGTGTGTTCGCGATCAACGCCGTCGATCCGGTTGCAAACGACCCACAGCCAGCGCTCATCAATCTTTTCTTTTGCTTTGTCGACCACGGCTACCGGAAAGAACTGATGCACATCAGGCTCGAACCTCTCGACCACTTCCTTGAAGCGCGAGGAGACGCATGGGAAGGCATTGGGCGTATAATAATCGGGCACTGCGCGAGATGATTTCCATTGCCAGATGGATGGAACGTTCTCGCGCGAAATGCGAAAACCCAAATTGTATTGGTGTTTATGATTGCGAGCGATTGACGTGACCCCCTGATTTTCCTCCACGAACGATTAGAGTCTGGCCTGAAGGAATGACAGACGATGAAGCGTGCAAGGTTTTCAGAAGAGCAGA
>NZ_QJJM01000025.1 GCF_003201955.1 Blastomonas natatoria | reverse complement strand
GGCAACCGCCTGGCTGTTCATCGCCTCAATCCAGCTCCTCGCACGCCGCATCGCAAGAGCCTGAAATCCAACGCGATAGTTTTGAATCAGACTCTTAGACGCGCACCTGGATGGCCGTATATATGGGCGCGGTCATGGCGATCATCATGCTCGGCTTCATGTGGAAAATGTATGATGGGACATCCAAGAAGCTGACAATTGTCGGGGCATCACTGTTTGTTTTTGCAGGCTCGCTCTATCTCGTCCGCAGTCAGGAGACGGTCGATGACGTGAGCTATATGCGCGCGATGATCCCACATCACTCGATCGCGATCATGACCAGCGAGCGCGCGCATATCCGCGATCCCCGCGTTCGTGCTTTGGCGGATGACATCATCAAGGCGCAGGTCAGAGAAATTTCGGAAATGAAGCGGCTAATCGCTGATCTTGAGGCGGAGCCAGTTGAGTCGGGTGCCCCCATTTTACCGGCTGTGCCAGTGCAAAGCACGGAAACGGCGAATTGATGGCAAACGGCAATAACTGTCCGACTGAGGCTGCTCCGCACGTGGATTCGCCTGAGGAAATGTCCCAAATTCGCCAGCGTGCGTTGGCAAGGTGGGACAATGAAGGTGGCGCAATTGCCTCTATGGCTCAGATTGCTGACAGTGCCGTGCTCGAAGTGACCAACACTGAATTTATTCATCTGCGTATCCGGGTCATCGCGCTTGAAAATCTGATGATCGCTGTTCTGGCGGAGGGTTCAGAGCAGCAGCGCCAGACGGCACGCGACATGGCCGCCCTCATTACGCCTCGGCCAGGTTTTACCCAGCACCCGCTGACCGTTCATGCCGCCGATCACATCAACGATCTGGTTGCCCGCGCAGACCGGTATCGCATGGACTGACACGGCCGAGCCTGTGCTCATCCCCGCAGGAGCAGCCCTGTGGTCGCACTCAGACACCAGCTGCACCAAGGGAGATAGACATGCAAAATCCAACAATTGGTCGCCAGATTATCCGCTGGGGATGGACGCTCAGCGTTTTCATTCTGATCAGCTTTCTTGTTTGTATTGCGTTCGGTCTGCTGATGCCTGGACGCTTTCACATGCATGAGGCATGGGCTCCGCTACTGCCGGGGTTTGACTGGCTGACCTGGCCGGGCTTCATCGCAGGCGCAGTCGGTAGCTTTCTCTATGGCTGGTACATCGCGATATTGATCGTTCCGCTCTATCGCTTCTTCGGGCGCGGAGAGACGTCATGAGCGGCTATACCTGCCCCATGCATCCTGAAGTCCGGCAGGACGAGCCGGGCGACTGTCCGAAATGCGGCATGCATCTCGTACCGGGCGACGGCCAGCAAAGCGGCACGCATTCCGAATGCCACGCTTCGCATGGCCAGATGGAACACCAACCGAGCGATGGTAGCTATGATCAGGTGCCAGAGGGACACACCGGCACAGTTTATACCTGCCCGATGCATCCACAGGTGCGGCAGGTCAAAATGGGCTCCTGCCCGATCTGCGGCATGGGGCTGGAGCTGGAATCCGCCAGCATGGTGGAGGACGGCCCCAATCCGGAGCTGGTCGATTTTACCCGGCGTTTCTGGGTCGGCGCTATCCTTACGATACCGTTGCTGATTCTGACCATGGGGCCATTCGTTGGTCTGGGCGGTATCCGCGAGGCGTTTGGCGAGAGAACAACGCTGTGGATCGAATTTGCGCTCGGAACGCCGGTAGTCCTGTGGTGCGGCTGGCCGTTCCTGGTGCGGGGCTGGAATTCGTTCCGCACGATGAACCTCAACATGTTCTCGCTCATTTCGATCGGCGTTGCTGCCGCTTGGCTTTTCAGCGTGGTGGCGCTGCTGGCCCCCGGAATCTTCCCGGCAGGATTTCGCAACGCACATGGCCACGTCGGCGTCTATTTCGAAGCGGCGGCGGTCATCATCACGCTCGTTCTGCTAGGGCAGGTGATGGAACTGCGCGCGCGCGAAGGAACCGGTAAGGCCATTCGTGCCCTTCTCGATCTCGCCGCAAAAACCGCACGCGTGGTGCGCGATGACGGTAGCGAGGAGGAAATTCCGCTCGAAGACGTCCGGGTTGGCGACCGACTGCGCGTGCGGCCTGGCGATAAGGTGCCGGTGGACGGGACGGTTGCTGAAGGGCATTCGTCAATCGACGAAAGCATGATCTCGGGCGAGCCTATGCCAGTCAAAAAAGTGGCGGGAGACGATGTGACTGGTGCCACGATCAATGGCACTGGTAGCCTGATCATCGAGGCCCGGCGCGTCGGTGCCGATACGACATTGGCACAAATCGTCGAGATGGTTGCCAACGCCCAGCGTTCGCGCGCTCCGATCCAGAAATATGCCGACAAGGTTGCAGGTTGGTTTGTGCCAGCGGTTATCGGTGTCGCGATCCAGGCCTTTGTCGGATGGGCCATCTGGGGCCCCGCGCCTGCCTTGTCCTATGCGCTTATCGCGGCGGTTGCCGTGCTGATCATTGCCTGCCCCTGCGCGCTTGGCCTTGCGACGCCAATGTCGATCATGACGGCGACTGGCCGCGGCGCGCAGGCTGGCGTACTCATCAAGAATGCCGAAGCACTCGAACGGTTCGAGAAGGTCGACACGCTCATGGTCGACAAGACTGGCACGCTGACCGAGGGCAAGCCGCGATTGGTCGCGGTCTTGCCGCAACCGGGACATGATGAAGGCGAGGTGCTGCGTCTCGCCGCGACGCTGGAACGCGGGTCCGAGCACCCACTCGCCGAGGCCATTGTGAAAGGCGCACAGGAACGCGGCATCACGATCGCCGAAGCTAGCGACTTCGAGGCAATCACCGGCAAGGGGGTGATCGGCATTGTTGATGGCAAGAAGGTCATGCTTGGCAATCTCAAGCTTGTGACCGACCATGGGATCGATGCATCCGGTTTTCTGACAGCAGCCAATGCGCGGCGCGACGAGGGTGAAACGGTGATGTTCGTTGTCGTTGATGGCGCAATAGCCGGCTTGGTCAGCGTGGCAGATCCCGTGAAGGAGACGACCCCCGCTGCGATCAAGGCACTCCACGAGCTTGGCTTCCGGATTATCATGGCGACCGGCGATAACGAGCGCACTGCGCAAGCCGTCGCCGCAAAACTGGGCATCGACGAAATCCGCGCCGATGTCCTGCCGCAGGATAAGGCCCGCATCATTCGCGAATTACAGGAGCAGGGCCACAAAGTCGCTATGGCGGGAGACGGGGTGAACGATGCGCCTGCACTGGCTCAGGCCGATGTCGGTATCGCCATGGGCACAGGTGCAGATGTAGCGATCGAGAGCGCGGGCATTACACTCGTCAGAGGAAATCTCGACGGCATCGTGCGCGCTAGACGACTGTCGCACGCAACCATGAGTAATATCCGGCAAAACCTGTTCTTCGCGCTCATTTATAATGCGGCGGGCGTGCCGGTGGCTGCGGGCCTGCTCTATCCATTGTTCGGCATCCTGATCAGCCCGATGTTCGCAGCGCTCGCGATGAGCGCATCGTCGATTTCGGTGGTGCTCAATGCGCTAAGGCTGCGGACTGTCAAACTGTGAGCGGGCATGGCCAAAATGCTGGCGACGCACCCTCGCACGGCGATAATGGCAACGATCAGAAAAATTCGATCAGCCTGAGCGGTGCTGTCGCGATGGGCACAGGCGTCATGATTGGCGCAGGAATATTCGCGCTGACCGGCCAGATCGCGGAACTGGCAGGTCCGCTATTCCCGCTATCCTTTATCGCAGGCGCGCTGGTTACGTCGCTTGCGGCCTATAGCTACATCAAGATGTCGAACGCCTGGCCTTCGTCAGGCGGTATCGCGATGATCCTCCAAAAAGCATATGGCCCCGGCGTGATTGCCGCATCGGCTTCGCTGCTGATGGCTTTGTCGATGGTCATCAACGAGAGCCTGGTTGCGCGCACCTTCGCCACGTATGCGCTGCGGCCGCTCGGGCAGGAAAATAACGCGCTGATGCTATCGGTTGTCGCGCTTGCGGTCATCCTGCTTGCCTATATTGTCAATGCTTCTGGCAACCGCTCGGTCAGCCTGTTTTCGCTCGTGATGTCGGTCATCAAGATCGGCGGCATCGTGCTGTTTGCCATTGCCGCCATCTGGGTCAGCGGAATTGGTACGGGTGCTTTCGCCGAAGTTGCTGCGCCTGCCCGTCCGATGGATTTCGTGGCATCGGTGGCATTTGCGATCCTCGCGTTCAAGGGGTTCACGACCATCACCAACAGTGGCGGGGAAATCGTCGATCCGCATCGCAACGTCGGGCGCACAATCATGATCTCCATCGCGATCTGCGCTGTCACGTACCTGCTCGTAGCTGTTGCGGTCGGATCGAGCCTGACCATCCCCGAGATTACCGCAGCGCGTGACTATTCGCTCTCCGCGGCGGCCGAGCCGGCTCTTGGTGCATGGGGCTTCTACTTCACGATCGCAATTGCGCTCGCAGCAACAGCGTCCGGCGTGATCGCCAGCGTTTTTGCGGTAACCCGCATGCTGACGATGCTGACCGATATGAAGATGATACCTCATAGCCACTTCGGCATGAGCGGCGGCATCCGCAGCCACATGCTCGTCTATACGGTGGTTGTCGCCGGTGCGCTTGCGGTGCTCTTCGATCTTTCACGCATTGCAACCTTGGGCGCTTTTTTCTATCTGATCATGGACATGCTGGTCCATTGGGGCGTGTTCCGTAAGCTGCGCCATGAAATCGGCGCAAAGGCCTCCGTCCTCCTCGCGGCGCTCGCAGCCGATGCTATCGTGCTTGCCGCATTCACGACCGCTAAGCTCGGGAGTGATCCCGCGATTGTCGGCTACGCGTTGTTGGGTATTGTTGCTGTGTTTGCGGGGGAGGCCTTGTATCTGCGCAAAGTGGCAAATGCTTCACCGCGCGACCAATAGGTTATCAGTTGCTACGAGGAGGTGCCCCAATCATTACTATTCTCAGCACCTTTCGGAGCAACCAGCCGAGACGTATGACAACGCTCCATGAAATGGCAGAGCTGATTTCGCGGCGAGAGGACGCGACACATCATCCTCTGACGATAGAAGCTGCATTCCACCTGAATCGGTTCGCACAACGGGCGTCTCGGTTTGGCGGAATTGGCAAAGAATGAAAATGGCGGCGCAATGAAATTTGATAAACAACCCGAGATCCACGTTGCCACGTTTGGGTTCTTCACATCGTTCATCTGGGAAATGCTGCAAATGCCCTTCTTCGATGTCGGGTCGGCAACCTCTTGGGACAGCACGTTAGGCTGCACGCTAGCCACATTTGGCGATGCCGGGATTATGGTGCTGGCGTATACAGTGGTCTCGATAGTGAACCGCAACAGGCATTGGATGCACCGCCTAACCTCCGGCATGATCGGCACCTATCTGCTGTCAGGCCTTGGAATAACGGTCATAATCGAAAAAATCGCTACCAGCGTGCCCACGCAGTGGGGCTGGCGCTATAGTGAACTCATGCCCTTAGTGCCCGGCACAAATGTTGGCCTCGTCCCCATCCTGATGTGGATCATTATTCCACTGATAACGCTTTGGTTTGCAAGGCGCCAGCCTCGACCTTAATCCGCGACATGCCAAAGGCAAAACGGAACTGTCAGAATAATGAAGCGCTGGCAGTTATCGCGCGATAGGGTACCCTTCTTTATTCACTCACGTTGTTCCGCAAGCCGGTGCATGGCAAATGTTCCTCTGCAAAACTAACGGAGGCCGCATCATCGGCCAGGCCAAGCTGAATGAAGATCGTCAATAACGAAGGCGTGATGGGCTTTCCCACCAGCGTGGTCATTCACAAGATGTTGATGGTCGAAAGGTAAATCGTCGTGCGCGTGATCAACCACTTCGGGGTCCACCGATGGCCAAATCAATATGGAAATCCCCAAGCCGAACGCCGCCAGTGCAGCGCAAACCGCAAACGCCGTGCCGAAGCCGACCAGTGCTCCAACCTGTCCAGCAAGCGGATAGGCGATCAGCCAGCAAACGTGGCTCAGTGCAAATTGCGCGGCAAACAGCGCCGGTCGGTCTTCGCTGGCAGAAGATCGCCGTAGCAACCTACCGCCCGGCGTGACCGTGGCGGAATAGCCGATGCCGAGCAAAATCCATGCAACCAACATGAAGGCCCAATAGGCCGGGCGCAGATGAGTGCCCCAGGATGCTGCCAACGCCGCCAATACCACGACCAGAGCCGCCGAACCGGCCAGCATAACCCAGCGATCGGAAATCCGGTCAAGCAGGCGGGGCAGGATCAGCGCGCTCAGCATTGATCCGCCGCCAAAAGCCGAAAGCGTCAGCGCAACTCCGCGCTGACCGAGGCCGAGGGCAGCTTGCACCAGCACGGGAGTATTGACGATCACCATTGCGCTGGCAGCAGCCGCAGCCAAAGTGATCGCCAGCAACCCCCGCAACCGCGGGGTCTTGAGATAGATGCGGATGCCGCGGGTGGTCTTGTCGTATATCCCCCCGCTTGGCGGCGCAGCAGTTGAACGCGGCAGTACGACGGACAGAACTAACAGCGCAGAAATGGCAAAGCCGATCGACGTTCCGCCAAACAGCCAGTGAAAGTTGATCACCGTCAGCAAAACGGCAGCAAGGATCGGGCTGAGCAGACTCTCCAAATCATAGGCCATCCGTGATAGCGAGAGGGCTCTTGTATAGGCCTTCTCGTCGGGAAGGATGTCGGGAATGGTCGCTTGAAAGGTCGGGGTGAAGCCTGCCGATGCGGATTGCAGCACAAAAATCAGAACGTAGATTTGCCAAACCTGATCGACAAACGGCAGGGCCAACGCCGCCAGCCCGCGCACGACGTCCATCGCCACCAGAAAGCCTCGCCGGGGTAGGCGCGAGGCAAAAGCCCCGACCACCGGTGCAACGCCGATATAAGCGACCATCTTGATCGCCATCGCCGTGCCGAGCACCGCGCCGCTGTCTGCGCCTGCAATGTCAAATGCCAGCAGTCCCAGCGCGACCGTGGCCAGCCCGGTGCCAATCAGAGCAATCACCTGCGCCAGAAACAGGTGCCGATAGGTGCGATTGGCCAAGACTGTCAGCATGGTAGCTCAAACGACCCTTTTCAATTCGCTGAAGGCACCGTCGACGCGCAAGGTGACGGTTACGGTTCCCGCCGAACGATTGCGCCAGAACCAACCGTGCTTACCGTCAAAGGCTGCGACCAACTCACCCTGTTGGCCGGTCGATTGCTGACCCTTTTCATAGCCATGATAGGCGATCCCCGGAGCATCCGCGTGGGTATCGAAATTGACATGGCCGCCAGCGACGGACCAGTTGAACGCAATGCGGGCGCCTTTCTGCATCCCCGCCTTGATCTCTGCCCCCTCGCCCGGCGCCAGTGTAACCTGCATGGTTTCAGACCGCGCTGCGACAGTGGGCGCATCCGAAGCCGTCTGTGCACCCGCACCCTGCGAAGCCGGGAGGGCAGCAGAGGCTGTCGCTGATGCAGTGACAGCAGCGTCGGCCGAAGCCTCTTGTGCCAACTGCGCCTTGATCTCACCCATCTGGGTCAGACCGAGCGCGCGGCCCACGCCCGTAGGATCAATTGCATATTCGGACGGAAGCACGATGGTAGTCAGGATCACGGCTGATGCCGCCAAGGCGAACGCAGTGGCACCCATCAATTGGCGATTGCTGGGAAGGTCTTCCATCTTCGGACGTTGGGAATTGAACATAAATCGCTCCTGGGATTGTTGTATCAGCTGACGGCAAAACCGGCCAATTGATACCCGACCAGCACGAAGCCGGCGGTCATCAGCAAGGTGTTGGCGGCAAAAGCGTGGCGCATGAAACTGGCAGTCCGGCGCCAATATCCCATCACAATCAGGATCGCGCCAAGCGCCAGCAGCTGGCCAATCTCCACCCCGATGTTGAAAGCGATCAGATTGGGGATGAGGCCATCTTGCGCAATTTCAAACTCGATGACCTTGGTGGCGAGGCCAAACCCGTGGAAGAACCCGAACACCAAGGTCGCAGCCTTTGTGTTGGGCTGAACACCGAACCAGCGCTGGTAGGCACCGAGGTTGTCGAGCGCCTTGTAGACCACCGACAGACCGATAATCGCGTCGATCAGATAGGCGTTGGCGCTGATCCCGGTCAGCACGCCAAACAGCAGCGTGGTGGAGTGGCCGATCGCGAACAGGGTCACATAGATGCCGACGTCCTTCATCCGATAAAGGAAGAAAATCACCCCAAACAGGAACAGCAGGTGATCGTACCCGGTGACCATGTGTTTGGCCCCGAGATACAAGAACGGGAAGAACAACACCCCGCTGCTTTCCTGGATATAACCCTTGTCCCCTTCGGCGACATTGTGGGCATAGGCATCCACCGACACGAGCAGCAGCATGGCCAGCGCCATAAAGGAAAATATGATCCAGCGTGGCAAGGCTGGAGAGGTTGGCGATAATCTAGCGATCATGGCGTGGTATCCTGATTATTGAACGGCGAGACGGCGGCGGAAACGATCCCGCCAAGCTGGCTTCGGATTGTCAGCCTCACCGGTCCTCTTTGTATGGACCAAGGCGTAAAGTGCAGGCAGCACCACCAGGGTCAGGATGGTTGACGAGACAATGCCGCCAATCACCACGCTGGCCAGAGGTCGCTGCACTTCCGAGCCGATCCCCACATTCAGCGCCATCGGCACAAAGCCAAGTGACGCCACGAGCGCGGTCATCAGCACGGGCCGTAACCGCGTCAGCGCCCCTTCACGGATGGCATCTTCAAGGCTGCGGCCCTCCTCGCGCAATTGCTTGATGAAGCTGAGCATCACCACGCCATTGAGCACCGCCACGCCCGAAAGTGCGATAAAGCCCACCCCGGCCGAGATCGAGAAGGGTATGCCGCGCAGCAGCAACGCTGCCACGCCGCCCGTGAGCGCCAGCGGCACGCCGGAGAACACGATGGCCGCATCGCGCAGGGAACCAAAGAGCGCAAACAGCAGACCCAGGATGAGCAGCAGGGTGATCGGAACCACGATCTGAAGCCGCTGGGTCGCGGATTCGAGCTGTTCGAAGGTGCCGCCATATTCGACCCAATAACCCTCAGGCAGCTCGGCATCGCGCGCCACCACCTGCTGGACTTCGGCAATGAACGACCCCAAATCGCGCTCACGCACATTGACCGTGACAACCGCGCGCCGTTTGCCATTTTCGCGGCTGATCTGGTTAGGCCCGGTGATGTCGGTGATCGTTGCGACTTCGGATAGCGGTACAGTCTGCACCGCCCCACCCGCGATACCGCCACCGGGCAGCGGGATCGGCAGGCGTTCCAGCACCGTGCGATCCTGCCGCAGGTCTTCGGACAGGCGCACGACGATGTCGAACCGTCGGTCGCCTTCGAAAATCTGACCTGCGTTGGCACCCGCAGTGGCTGCGGCCACCACTTCCTGCACCGCGCTGACATTGAGGCCCAGCTGGCTGAGGCGCGCCCGGTCAGGGACAATCTCAACAAACGGCAAGCCCGTCACCTGTTCCGCCTGCACATCTTCCGCGCCATCGATGCCCGATACAATACCAACCACGCGGTCAGCCGCTGCTGACAATTCGTCGAGATCATCGCCAACGATCTTGATCGCGACATCAGACCGGACGCCCGCGATCAGCTCGTTGAACCGCATCTGGATGGGCTGGATGAATTCATACCGCGAACCCGGCACGTCGCGCTGGATTGCCTCGTTCATCTCGGCAACCAATTGTGCTTTGGGCTTGCGCGGGTCGGGCCATTCGTCGCGCGGCTTCATGATGATGAAAGTGTCGGCCACGCTGGGCGGAACTGCATCGGTTGCCACGTCGGCAGTCCCGATCTTGGCGAACACCAGATTGACTTCCGGGAACTGCTTGATCCGGTTTTCCAGTGCGGCCTGCATCTGCACTGCCTGCGTCAGGCTGGTGCCCGGAATCCGCAGGGCGTGCAGCGCGATGTCTCCTTCATCGAGGTTGGGGATGAACTCCGAACCCAGCCTTGTGGCTGCCACCCCGCTCAGCACCACAAGAGCGCCAGCGAGCACCAGCACCGTGACGCGGGCGCGCAAGGCCCAATCGAGCAGCGGGGCATAGCCCCGGTTGGCAGCGCGCATCACGCGGCTTTCCTTCTCCTCGACCTTGCCGGTGACAAACGTTGCCACGGCGGCGGGCACGAGGGTGAGCGAAAGCAGCGCTGCTGCCGTCAGAGCGAGCACTACAGTGATCGCCATCGGATGAAACGTCTTGCCCTCCACCCCGGTCAACGCAAAGATCGGCAGGTAAACGATGGTGATGATGGCAATGCCGAACAGGCTGGGCCTGACGACTTCCGCCGAAGCGCTGGCGGCAAGGCTGAACCGTTCCTCGCGGTTCAACAAGCGGCCGAGGCTGTGTTGGGCCTCGCCAAAGCGGCGCAGGCAATTTTCCACGATGATGACCGCGCCGTCGACAATCAGCCCGAAATCAAGCGCACCCAGGCTCATCAGATTGCCCGACAAGCCGCCTTCGACCATGCCTGTAATCGTCATCAGGAAGGTTATCGGAATGACCGCTGCCGTGATCAGAGCCGCGCGGATATTGCCCAACAGGGCAAACAGCACCACGATCACCAGCATCGCGCCTTCGGCAAGGTTCTTTTCGACCGTCCCGATCGTGGCCTCCACCAGCACTGAGCGGTCATAGACGGTGACCGCAGACACTCCTGCGGGAAGCGACTGGTTCACGACCTTCAGCTGCTCGGCCACTGCCACGCTTACATTGCGGGGGTTTTCGCCGACCAGCATATAGATCGTGCCCAGCACCACCTCGCGCCCGTCCTTGGTGGCCGCGCCCTGTCGGATCTCCGAACCGATGGAGACATCGGCGACATCGGCGATGCGTACAGGGGTGCCGGCACGAAAGGCGACGATGATGCCCGACAGATCCGCTTCGCCGGTTGCATTACCCGGCACCCGGATCACCGATTGTGCGCCCGACCGCTCGACATAGCCCGCACCCACGCTGGCATTGTTGCTTTCCAGCGCCTTCGTCAGATCGGCCACGGTCAGGCCGAAGCCCGACAGGCGCGCGGGGATCGGCGCAATCACATATTGGCGGCGATACCCGCCAACCGAGTTGACTTCGGTTACGCCGGGAACGTTGCGCAATTGCGGCCGCACCACCCAGTCATGCAGGGTGCGCAGATCCTCCGCCGTATAGGGGGTTCCATCGTCCTTGCGCGCGCCCGGTCTGGACTCGAGCGTATACATGAAGATTTCGCCCAGCCCGGTTGCAATCGGACCAAGCGCGGGCTCCATTCCGGGAGGCAGGTTTCCGGCTACCCCTTGCAGGCGTTCATTGACCAGTTGCCGCGCGAAATAAATGTCGGTCCCGTCATCGAACACCACGGTGACCTGGCTCAGGCCAGCGCGCGAAACGGAACGCGTGTAGTCGAGGCCCGGCAGACCGGCCAACGCGGTTTCGATCGGCAAGGTGATGCGCTGTTCGGCCTCCAAGGGCGAGAAGCCCGGCGCCGCGGTGTTGACCTGTACCTGTACGTTGGTGATGTCGGGCACGGCGTCGATCTTCAGCCGCCCGAAATTGTAGATGCCCAGCCCTGCAATCAGCAGCGCCACAACAATAACCGTCCATCGCTGCCGGATCGACAGCCTGATGATATTCTCAAGCATGGTGTCGCTCCTCAGTGATCGTGGCTTGCGCCGGCTTTTTCGATGTCGGCCTTGATGACGTAGCTGCCCTTGGTGACATAGGCCTGACCCGGCTTGATCCCGCCCAGCACTTCGGTCCATTCCGGCCCGCGGGTGCCCAGTTCGAGCATCCGCACTTCATAAGTGTTGCCCACCTGCGCGAACACCACGGTGAAGTCGCGGAACGCCTGCAATGCCTCGGTCCGCACCGCCAGCGGCACCTGCCTGCTCTGGATCGTCACCACCCCGCGCACCCGCATTCCGGGTCGCCAGAACCCGTCGCGATTGGGCAGACTTGCGCGTGCCAAGAGCGCGCCGGTTGCCGGGTCAGCGCCGGGCAAGAAACTGCCCAAGCGCGACGTCACCGAACGATCACCTTCGAGCAGGCCGAGCTGGATTTGCTGCCCTGCGCGCACCCGTTCCATATCGCGCGGGAAAATGGGGAACACCGCGCGCGTCCGGTTGGGGTCGGCAATCACATAGATCGGATCACTTCCGGCAACATCACCGACATTCGTGCGCCGCTCCACAATCACGCCGCTAACTGGCGCGGTGATCGCATAAATCTGCATGCTCTCGGTGCTTTCGACCCGCGCAAGCACTTGTCCCGCCCGAACGGAATCCCCCACATTTGGCCCGGCACTGACCACCCGGCCCGGAAATTTCGCACCCACGTTGGATGTGGCGGAAGGCTCTAGCTCAACATAGCCGATGATTTCGATCGTTTCGGACAGGCTTGCCGGGCCAACGCGCTCGATGGTTATCCCCGCCGCCTCGGCGGCCTGCTTGGGGAACGTCACCCGGCCCTCGTATGAGGCATATTCCCAGCGATGGCGGCGGCCGCCTTCACGGGCAGCGACGATAACGTCAAAGCTGTGTGGTTCGATCACCACGCCGTCGCCCCGCAGTAAATCCTGTTCAGCGGCAAACTTGAACGTGTTGACCTCCCCGTCGAGCCGTTTGAGCTGGATGGTCAGGTCAACATCGCGCGGCGCAACCGGCTTGTCGCCGCGATAGGCGTAAACGCGGTACTCCGGCGGCACGCCGTCTTCGAATATGGTCACCTCCAGCGCAAAATCGCCATCACGCAGCATCCGCCCATTATGCGGACCGCGTTCATATTCCTCTGGAGCAGCGCCTTCGGCCGCCTCGCTGCTTTCAGCCGGGGCATCACCGCAGGCCGTCAGCGGGAAGAGGAACAGCGCCGCAATCGTCAGTTGGAAAAGTCTCATTGTGATGCCTCCTCGGCCAAATTGCTGAAGCGACCGGTCAGGCGGTCCAGTTCAACCTTTGCTTCATGATATTCGCGTGCAGCGTCGACCGTGCGCATGGCAGCATCGACGGAGGCGGTCTGCGCAGCGGCCAAATCGGCAAAGCTGAAGAAGCCACGCTGATAGCCGACACGAACTTCGCTCAAGGCTTTTTCAGCGAGGGGAAGCACCTGAGTCTGGATGGCGTCAGCTTCGTGCCGCGCTTTTTCGACCCGTTCGGCAGCAAGCGTGATAGCGCGTCGGAGGTTGAACATTTCGACCTCCCGTTCAGCATCCACCCTCTGCCTTTCGGCCTGAGCTTCCGCCACACGTGCCCCGGCAAGTCGCCTTCCGCCGAGCGGCACCGAAACCCCGAAGACAAAACCAACATCGCCCGTGCCGATAAAGCGTGGCCCCCCGCTGAGGGTGAGATCGCGAACGGAATCGGCCTGTCGAACGGCGATGGCTGCATCAGCCTGTGCGCCCGCTGCCTGATAGATTGCAGAAATCGTCGGGGATGGCTCCATCGGTCCAGCAATGGGGGCAAGATCCAGAAACTGCCCTATCGGGACGATCAGCCCGTCAGCACTGCCGCCCCACCATTGGGACAACCGAACCAATGCTGCGTCGCGCGCATGAACGGCAAGCTCCAGGTCGACCTCGGCCTCGGCAACTCTGGCCAGCGCCCGCGTTCCAGCGAAGATCGGATCGCGCGCCGATGCGACACGGCGACCAACCTCGGTTGCAACGCCTTGAGCAATTGTCAGGCGCTCCCGCGCGACGCCGATGGCGGCCTCAGCGGCCTGCACCTCAACATAGGCAAGCTGAACATCGGAAATGATCTCAAGCCGTCTGACAACTGCCTGTGCCACGGCAACATCAATCTGACGGTCGGCAAGAGTGACCCGCGCCTGACGCTTGCCGCCGCGTTCGATCTGCTGGCTATAGGTTCCGGTGATCTGAAACTGGTCGTAGAGACTGTCCGACGGCGGACCGAAGTTTTCGGTCGCAATCTCCAGACTGGGCCTCGGCGGCAAGTCAGCCGCCGCCCGGTTCGCGGTCAATGCATCGACCTGGGCAACAACTGACGCATTCTGCGGCGCAGCGGCTAGCGCAAGCCGAATAGCGTCTTCCAGTGTCAAGTCCTGCCCAAGTGCAGGTGATGCCATCAAAACGGCGAGTGCTACCGGCAAAAGCAACGCTTTGCAGGCAGCGCGCGTGCCTTTGCACGCACGTATTCGGGAAAACATGGTGAGAAAACCTTGATCGCAAGCATGGGAATGTCCCACGCCTGCTCAAGGCGCGGGACGTCAGGCGTCCAGTTTCAACACCATGGGAGGCCGCTCTGGACCCGGAACGGCAATGCCGTCAACATGCCGGTCACCAGCGGGCGCGCGCAAGTTTCCCAACAGCATTACGCCAGGCAGTTCATTCGCTGATGTCGCCAAAAGGCTGGGGCCATTATCACCATGATAATGGTGTCCGCCTGCAATTTCATTCTGCCCCTGATCATCAGTTGGGTCTGCAGGATCAATGTCAGCGTGGTGGTCAGCCTGCATGGCCAGCGCATCACTCAGCACCGAATGATCGTGTGCGGATGCCTCCGCTCCAGAATGCTGTATTGAGTTCAAGACCTGTGAGCCGGAGGCGCTCGCATAAACAAGCGCCAACACCATGCAAAGCAAGGCGAAGAGGCGCTTGACGCGAGGGGATTTCATGCACAGCACCATCGGCTCCTAACTCTGGCGGAACGGACGTGCAAGAGATTAGAGCGCGGGGAAGTCATAAACGGGATTACCCCAACCGCCGGGCCATAATTCACCTCTCTCCAGCGAGGTGGCATAGTGAATGGCTGAATTTATGCAGTTTATCTTAGGGGGGATGATCATAAGATCATTCCCTGCTGACGCAGCGCTTCCGCCAAATCCACAGGTATCGGCATCGGCGCAAATGCGCTCACATTAGATCGACCAGTATTCCCAACCGGCAAACGGCCTGTCAGGGCGCCCAGCGGGGCCATAATAAGCCGGAAGATCTGGCCCAGCGCCTCGCGCGCATCACCCCGCCGGATCGCAAACCGCAACATGGCGCCATGGCTGGCAAGATGAGGGCCAAGATAGGGCTGCGACACGATATGAACCCGCTCCAAATGGTGCCACGCACGATCATCGTCGCCCGCTTCTACCGCTGAACGGTATGCCGCCATTTCGGCCGCGATCACCCGCCGCGCAGCAAGACTCTTGGCAAGCCCCCGCCAGCGTCGCTGCCGGTGCCAATAGAAGATCTGCGCGAAGGCCCAGATGAACGGGGTCAGGGCTCCGGCCGAAACTTCGACTTCGTCGCTGTAACGCGTCCCGCCGTCCTTGTCCGGCGCGACCGTAATCCAATGATCCCACTTGGAGATGAGGGCACTGTGCCCGTTGTCACGCATTCGTTTTGGCCATTCGGTGCCGTCAGCTTCGTGCAGGGAAGTCACGATCCACTGGGTCCCGAAGGGGATCAAGTCGAACAGCCGGAGCTTAACCTGGTAGCGCCCGCCGGGCTGAAAGCTCTCGAACGCCGCGTCATCGACCGGGATGAAGCGCATCAGCGGCCAAGCGATATGCTGTAACAAGCCCGCTGTCTGGACTTCTGCCCAGACAGCTTCCGGCTTGAGCGCGATATGTGTCGATCGGGAAACCTTCATGTCGCAACGCTCCCCAATTCAAGCCGTGCCTGCCGAACAATCTGAATGCCGCCGCTGATCCCGAGAACCGCCAGGAGCGCAGCAACAATAAGGTCGGGCCATGCGGTCCCGGTGCCGAACACGCCGAGCGCAGCAGCCATCACGGCAATATTGCCGATCGCGTCATTGCGTGAGCAGATCCAGACCGAGCGCATGTTCGCATCACCCGTACGAAAGCGGTAGAGCATGATGGCGACGCCAGCATTGGCTGCGAGCGCGAGCGCGCCAATCATGCCCATCAGCTCAGGTTTGGGAGCAGCTCCGCCCAATGCCGCTAAGACCGCTGTGATCATGACCCAACCGCTCAGGCCGATAAGTGTAAGCCCCTTGGCAAGGGCAGCCCGCGCGCGCCATGCCAGCGCCATCCCGGCAACCAGCAGGCTGATCGCGTAATTGGCAGCATCACCCAGAAAATCGAGTGCGTCCGCCTGCAGCGCACGGCTGTCAGCGGCGGCACCTGCCGCCATCTCGACAGCGAACATGCCGGCGTTGACGCCGAGCGCGATCCACAAAGCCCTGCGCCAGCGCGGGTCATTCAGCGTTGCCGTCGTTCCGCACGCGGCCTTGCAGCAATCATCAGCCATCATCTTGCCTCCTCGACAACTCCCGAGTCGGCACTCTATCTACACCCTGTAGCAACTACAGGGTCAAGCCCAGAGGAGTGGCGATGAAAATTGGCGAGCTCGCGAGCGCCACGGCGACCAAGGTCGAGACGGTGCGCTATTATGAAAAGATCGGGCTGTTGCCACCGCCGGCGCGGACAAGCGCCAACTACCGTGCCTACGGCAATGATCATCTGGCGCGCCTGTCGTTCATCCGCCGCGCCCGCGATCTCGGTTTCACGTTCGAAGCGGTGCGCGAACTGCTCACACTGTCGGATGACAAGGCCCAGTCCTGCGATGCAGTTGACGTGATTGCACGCGTCCACCTCACCGAAATCGACCGCAAGATCGCCGATCTGTCCGCGCTGCGCGCCGAGCTTGATCGGACCATCGGTTCCTGCCGTCACGGGACCGTGGCCGATTGCAAGATTATCGAAACTCTGGCCCCGCGCGGTAAGGACACAGCTTGATGTATTATCTGCTCGTCAAAGCCGTCGCATCTGCCATCATCATCGTGATCGTTTCGGAAACCGCGCGGCGCAATCCCGGTACCGGGGCGCTGATCGCTTCGTTGCCGCTGATCTCAGTGCTCGGCATGATCTGGCTGTGGCGCGACACGCAAGACGTTGCGCGCCTGGCCGAGCATTCCGCCGCGACGTTCTGGTATGTGCTTCCGAGTCTCACGATGTTTCTCGTCATACCTGCCCTGCTCAAACGTGGTGTCGGGTTCTGGCCCGCGCTGCTTGCGGGGTGCGTTCTGACGATGGCGCTCTACGCGTCGATGGTCTGGGCCGGCCCGAAATTTGGATTGAAGCTGTGACGATGCCCAACCTGCCAACGGCAATCATTTATGCCCTTGCCGCGCTTGCGGAGATCGCGGGCTGCTTCGCCTTCTGGGCATGGCTGCGCCTCGACAAGCCCATGTGGTGGGTGCTTCCGGGCGTGGTTTCCTTAGCCTTATTCGCGTGGCTTCTTACGTTGATTGATACGCCCGTCGCGGGGCGCGCTTACGCAGCCTATGGCGGTGTTTACATCGCCGCTTCGCTGATATGGCTCTGGACGGTGGAAGGTGCACGGCCCGACCGCTGGGATGTCATCGGAGCCTCAATTTGCCTCGCCGGGGCCGGGTTGATCCTTTTGGGGCCGGGACGATCACCGTGATGGGAGCCAATTTCCAGCAATGAGACGCGCGGCAGCCCCATTTAACTGGCGCCTAGTAATACCATGCGGTGAATCTTTTTATTACAAAGCTTCCGTTCCCATAATTGACAAGTCTTGACAGGATCTTTGCCGCGCACACGCTCGAGCGGAAGCGATCCATAAAAAAGGCGGGCGCCCGGTCAGAGACCGGACGCCCGCCCTCATGCTCTGGTCATTCCCTTACGGGCAGCAGCTCATGGCCGCATCACAGCAAGCGAGCACGAGGTCGCAGCAGGACATGGCCAGCGATGCAACCTGATCCGGCGCAGCGGCAAATGCCGCCGAGCTGGAACCAAGCAGCACCGCTGCGGTTAAAATAGACCTTTTCATGATGGTATCTTCGTTGATATTGAACTGGATGGTTCAGCGGAGCCTTTGAGGAGGAGGCGGGGCCGACCTTCCATCTGACAAGGGCGGGAACTTGGTTGGAAAAGGCAGATAGGGGAGCGATAAAAGATCGCGGATGTCCATAGACAAAACGCGGCTTTCCGGAAGCCTCTGGAACAAGGCTAGAAAATAGCTGTGACACCATTGGCTTTCGTTATCTGTGCAATTGCCGCAGCCGCTGCTGCGGTCGACCACGAAAGCTATTGGGGCGCCGCCATTCATCACGTAGGTTGCCTCAAGCGGGAGCATGGCAACCAAAAAGACCGTCCGTCTCGCTCCTGAAGACGCTTTCACAATAAATGCCAGTCATCCAACATGCTTCTCGACATATCGCGAGCTGAGCAGCCGCCTAAACTTGGTAGCGACTACAGAGTCCATAGGCTGCTATCCGCAAGTGTCGCACCCGCTCCCCTCCTGGATTGGCGGGCATTTTACCGTTCCATATGAGCAAAAGACGCAGCAATCGCCTGCCAGTGGACGCAGCAGCTTTTGGCAACCGGTGCAGTCGTAGAAGAACCAGCAAGCGTCCGTCGGCATGGTTTCGACCTTCTGTGTGCCGCATTCGGGGCAGGTCAGCATGGATTGGAGGACTATGGCTGGATCAGACATAGACGATGCCTGCAACTAGCAAAACCGTCCCCGCCACTAAACCTGCGGCGAGAGCAATTCTCAACCAACGCGGCGAGCTTGCTGCGACACCGCCGCACCGGACGGCATTTTGGTGGGTGCGCCAGAGCATGAAGGCCGAAATCAGCAAGGAAAGGGCGCTGACCGCGATCCAAATATCACGCTGAGGCGCGGTGACGGAAGCGATCCCGGCTAGCCAGGCGGTTCCGATGCCGGCCGCCGCGAGCATTATTGGCAGAGCGCAACAGGCCGCTACGCCGAACGCTGCGCCGATGCCGCTCAACGTGAGCAGCGTTGCACCGCTGAGTTTGGCGGTGTCGAAATGGGGGCTAGGTTGGTCGGGCATGTCAATATCCTTGTCGAATCATAACCTACTATGTACCGTCTGTAGCCACTACAGACTCAAGCGTTTTTTGAAGGCAGACATTGACCCGGCAAGGATTTGCAATTGGCGCGCTTTCGCAGCAGAGCGAATGCAACATCGAAACGATACGGTATTATGAACGGATCGGCCTCATCCCGCGTGCCGAGCGACGCGGGCGTTATCGCTACTACACCAACGAGGATGCCGACCGCCTGCGCTTCATCAAGCGCGCTCGCTCGCTGGGATTTGCGATTGAGGAAATTCGCGATCTGCTCAGATTGACAAAATCCGGATCGGACGATGGCATTGATGCTTGTGCTGACGCCAAGGCAATTGCGCTGTTGAATCTGAACAATGTGAAAGCACGGCTCGACGACCTCAAGCGAATGGAGGCAGTTCTCACCGACGCAATCGGTGCTTGCGACCGGGATATATTCCGGGGGTGCCCGATCCTCGCGACGCTCAGCGGAACATACAAGACTGACGAACACGGAAATTTGCCTTGAAAATAGGTGAGCTGGCGAGCGCAACCGCGACGAATGTCGAGACGGTGCGTTACTATGAAAAAATTGGCCTGCTTCCCGCGCCTGCCCGCACCAACGGTAACTACCGAAGTTACGGGGTGGCCCATTTGCAGCGGCTGTCTTTCATCCGCCGCGCGCGTGATCTGGGGTTCAGCTTGGACGCGGTGCGCGATCTGCTGGCGTTGACGGACGACCGTGAAAAGCCGTGCCAAGCAGTCGACGAAATCGCCAGCCGACATCTGAGCGAGGTCGAACGTAAGATTTCCGATCTTGCGGCAATGCGCGATGAACTTCGTGTTGTTATTGGCAACTGCCGCCACGGCACTGTCGGTGACTGCAAAATCATTGAGACGCTTGGGCCTCGCGTAAGACCTGACCCGAAATAGGTTGAAACGTAAACCGATCGCCTGATAGCCACAGATTCACGTTATACAGGTTCAATGCCCGCGACGATATTCGCGGTGATGGCTATCACGGTCGCGGCGATGATGACGGTCGTCACGGTGGCGATTACGCTCGCGGTAATGACGACGCGGCTGCCGGTCGTAATCGTCGTAATAGCGATCTGAATAGTCATAATTGTAACCGCGCCGCGCCGGCTGGTAATAACCATAGCCGCCATAACCGCTACCAATGCTGATACTGACACCGCCATGACCGCGACTGTGATGTCTATCGCGCGCCGAAGCGGGAGAGGCCACCATTGCTGCGACGGTAGCGGTTACAATGAACATGAATTTCATTTTCATAGCACTGCTCACTTTATCAAAACGCCCGGGATGGGCGGTTCATAAGATCGTTTTATTGTTTTTGGAATGAACGAGGACTTAACTATTCTCGATGCGCATTGGTGCTGGCCAGCGATCGTCCGCCAGTCCTACCCGACAAATACGGCGCGCGCGCAGCAGCTTGCCAATGTTGGCTAAGCCTAAGCTGGCAAAGCCTGACCAAGCCTTGGAATAGTTCGGATGTAGAAAAGCTCGCTGATGAGTTCGACCAGTGTCTGCGTCACGATGATTGCTGGCAAAATGGGGAACGCGCCAGGCACGGCAAGCGCCAGCGGCAGTACGACCAGCGAGTTACATGTGGCGGTGCTAAAGGCAACAGCCCGCGAGAGGTGGCCTGGCAAAACTGGACATCGGGATAAGTGGATTTTCTGCCTGACGGGGGCCATTGTGCGGCCTGACAGGAGACGAGATGAGTAGACGACCGCGCCGTAACCACAGTCCGGCATTCAAGGCGAAGGTGGCATTGGCTGCCGTGAGGGGCGAGAAGACGCTGGCCGAGTTGGCGCAGCT
>NZ_QJJM01000024.1 GCF_003201955.1 Blastomonas natatoria | reverse complement strand
CCGTCTCTAACACCGGTGCAAGCACCAGCGCTTGCACCGGTGCCTTCTCGGCACGTCAGCAAATCAGCGCAAGGCGGCCCTCACCGCAGGGTTACGGTTCCGCGCTAGCGGGTCGGGTTAACGACTGGCACCTTTGAGAAACCTGATGCGTCCTTTTCAACGCCTCGAGGCAAGGCTGTTGCGGCCGGCATCGGCCACAAGCCAACGGCAAGTTTCAGCATAAGTGGGCGCTCAGAATGCCTGTGCTGAACGATGGGGTCTGGGTCGCAAGCTGCCTCTCGAAAATGTGCCTCAAGCCGCAAGTTCAGTGCATGTGACCGGCCTGCGCAAAGCTGCAGGGGTCGCTAGCGACCTTGTCGCCTCTAACGACGCGTGCAATAGGCGCCGCCCTTCGGGCTCATCCTGAATATGAAAGTTTCGGTCCTGTGCTTCATGGGCTATAGAAAATTGCATCGAGCATCGCTGCGCGCGCCTCCCAAAGTTCGCCATCCGCTCCGTCCGGCTTGGGTGAGTTGAACCATTTGGAGTGGCGGATTACTTCCACCACTTGCTCCCAGTAATCTTCTAGGCTTAAGTTCTTTCGCGTGAACGCCATGGCTTCCGCAGCGCCCTCCCGATTGGGCTTGCTGATGCAAAGGAAGGTGTCGGGCCGCTTCATCGCTAAAAGGCGTGACGCCGTAGCGACGCCGCCAGTCCGGGTGGAATTCGCAAACGCCTCGGTGAACGCGTCGCAGAAACGACTGTACTGCTCGCGCGAGACCTCACCGCTCCGAGGGATGCCATCAACCGCGCGGGCGAGCGCCTTGTCGTTCTCGGAAATGCGGTTGGCGAAATCTCCCGCGCCGCGCATCGATCCGAACCAGCCCCAATCACGGTTCAGCTCGGGCCCGTCCTTGTCGCGCTGCCCAGCAATGCCGGCTACCGCTTTGCGTTGTGAAACTGAAAAATCGGCGAAGCTGGAGGTCGCAGCAAACCATCTGCGGACGACCATTAGTAGGTCCAGACTTTCAGCGACATCATGGTGACCGCCGGTTCGAACCCGCCGAGCGTACTCACTCCACTCCATATCCATGAAATTCGTGGAAGCCCGCAGCATGTGCTCAGAAACAGGATTGCGAGGTGCGCGGGGGAGCTTGCGTGCCCGTTCCCAACTCGCCCGATAGGCTGAGGCATATGCCGGCGTAGCCGGGCGCCCGTACTTCCGGCAGTTCGCAACGAATTCGAGAATGTCGTCCAGCGCCTGATCGCCGACCTTGCCAGTCAGTTGGACTGCGCCTTCTAGGTTCCGGCCAAGCCCTCCTCGAGTGAAGTTTGAACTCCCCACAATCGCCACGATCTCGTCAGCGCTTCGGAACCCATAGACTTTCGGATGATATGTGCCGGTGGCGAACTCAGTCGCGACAAGACCATTCTTAACACCAACCAGAGCGTCAACCACTGCTGGATCGGTCTGACTGAAGTCGACTCCGATCACGACGTTTTTGAACCTATTGCGGTTCGCAAATGCGTCCTTGCTTAGTTCAGTCTCCGTCGCCCAAGCGACAGCCCAGTGATACTCTTCATGGTCTCGAATGAGCCGCGCGAGCCGCTTGTGGACCTTCGCTGCATTAAGAAATTCGACCTTCATAGTAACGCCCCCACATCATCTCGAATTACCCATCAGCCCTCGAACAGCGAGCCCGCGATCTGTCGCCACCCTCAATTCAGGCTCCGGCTGTGCACCAGTTCCGTCGTCTGCCCGACCAGCGCTCCGCCAGTCCTTTACTAATTAGCGTCTCGCCAAGGCTCGCTTCATCGCGGGTGACGACACGTAGCTTGCGACCGTACTTGTCCTCGTCTCGATCCGCATCCTGAAGACTAAAGCCGCCATTGAGCAGGTCGACCGATCGTGCGGTTGCCCGCTCACCGAGCTCTGCCTCTACGTTCGGCACAAAAGACGTCCGAGACTGCCAATCTGAGCGACCGCCCCTGAGTCGGCAGCCGCCGGAGGCGCAGCCGCTGCGCGCTCGTGAAAAGTTGGGCTGCGCAGCGCCGCGCCGATCCGGCTCGCTCAGATTGGCGCGGTCGTAGGCAACCGCCGGTTTCGTCACCGTCAGGTTCTCGCGACAATATCGTGCGTTGTGATCCCGATTAGTCATTGCAATTCTCGTCTGACAGCGCTTTGCACGCTCTGCCCTTTAACATGGTCCTCCCGTTGCACGAGTTCCCTGCCGATCGGACTAGACGACGGCGGTATCCCGCGCCCCGCGCGCCGGCGTTGCAACCTGCAGGAGCTCGCCGGTGGTGACGAATACGACGAGGCCCACCGGGACTCCAGTTACCTCAAGATAGCGGCTAATCTGCTGGCGGTAATGATTGGCCGCAGAGACACTCGGGCTGACATCGCTCTTCCAGTCGATCACCAGCTCGGGCGTTCCGTCCGCGCCCACGCAGAGCGCGTCAACTACACCGAAGGTTGCGAGTTCGACGGCATCTTCTTCGCTGATGCCATATACCGGAAGCTCGGCGATCAGACGCGGACGCAACGCAGCGATATCCGGCATTGCCAGCGTGCGCGCGACCGTGCCTGCCATCTCGTCCGGTGAGAGGCCAGCGCCCGCGTCGGTGCCGGGCTCGCCTCCAAGCGCCCGGACCAGATCCCCCGCGCGTGCCGTGAGCGCGACCAGATCGTCGGCTGTCTCGCCAGTCAGCACTTCCTCCAACAGCTTGTGGATGACAAGCCCGCGCTCGCGACCGCCCTGTACCGTGATTAACATTTCGGGTTCGGGTGTGTCCTGGCCAGCGACCACAATCTGCGGTTCGGCCGCCAACTCAAGCGGTCCATGCGGATCTTCGTCGCGGCTCGGCGCGACCCAGCGCAGCTTCGGCGTCGCCGCGACCACGCGCGCTGCTTCGCCCGCGAAGATCTTGCGCGTCTGATCATTGTCGGGTTCGCTGTCGATCGTGTCGAAGCCTTCGGGATGATGATCAATCGCAATTACCGGCAAGCCGTCGAGATCAAAATCCATCAAGCCATTCCAACTGCTCTTCGCTGGGGGCACGTCGAGTTTAGGCAGAACGAGCAATTCGCGCGCCCGGGTTGCCGCCACATACCAGAGACGTAGTCGTTCGCGTTCGCGCTCGGCGACTTCCGCCGCCTTGGCCTCCTCATAGCCAGCGGGCGCTACCCCAAAGAGGGGCAGGAAAATCGTCTTCGTATCGCCATCGATGACGGGATCGCGTACATCGTTGCCCAACGTCATCGTGTTGATAGGCACGACGATCGGCCACTCCAGCCCCTTGGAGGCGTGCATCGTGACCAGCGAAACCGCTTCCTCCTGCGCGTCCGGTCGACCTTCCGCCGAGCGCGTCTTGCCTTCCCAAGCCGCCGTCATCGCATCGGCAAAAGTTCGCAGTCCGCGGACGCCATAGGGCTGAGCGAGGCTCAGAAAGAGATCGACATTGGCGAGCGGGCGTTCGGCCTGCCCACCATGACGCTGGAGCAAGACGGGGCGCACGCGCAGCAGATCGACCGCTTCGGCGAGCAATTGGTGCGGCGTCGTGCTGTTGATCCTGCGCCGGAGCGCCTGCAGCTTCTCGACGATGTCACGGGCATGCGGGTCGGGGATCAATTCGGCATCGAGATGGATGGTGAGCCGGGGCAGTGCATCGGGACGCTCGGGATCGCGGGGCTGGCTCCAGACCAGATCGAGCAACTGCTCCTCGGTCAAGCCGACAAGCGGGCCGCGCAGCAGCGCCACGAGCGCGAGGCTGTCGCGGCTGTCGGCAAGCACGCGCGTGATCGCTATGAGGTCCTGCACTTCTTGCCGACGGTAGAATCCTTTGCCCGCCTGAGTCGCGACCGGCACGCCGCGCTTCTCCAGCGCTTCCTCGTAGCGCCACAACTCCGTGCCGCCCGGTGCGAGCAGTGCGATATCGCCTGGCCGACACGGTCGCTTGGTGTCAGTTTTGCGATCGACGATGATCTGGCTGCCGATCAGCCGGCTGCACATCTCCGCGACCGCCTCCGCCTCGCAGTCGCGCTGCACGGCCGACTTGGCTTTGCCGTCCTCGTCGGCGCACGCGACCGGGAGCGCCGCCACGCAAAGGCCCTCGCCATGATCGGGATGGAAGCTGTCGAGTGGGGTGAAGCCTGGCTGGCCCTTCTCCTCGGTAAGGTGCGGGGCGAAGCGATCGTTCACATAGTCGAGAATGGCCGCGCACGACCGGAAATTGGTCGAGATCGACAGCAGATCGAGAGGATTGAGCGCTCGGATCGCCTCACGCGCTCGCACATAGGCGGCGACGTCGGCGCCGCGGAAACGGTAGATCGCCTGCTTAGGATCGCCGACGAGGAACAGTGCACCTGGCCGAATGTGGTATGCCGCCCAGTCGAGCGGATCGGCGTCGGGTGCCGGATCGCCGCACAGCCGCCAAAAGATCTCGGTCTGGAGCGGGTCGGTGTCCTGGAATTCATCAACAAGCACATGAGCGTAGCGACTCGAGAGGGCCGTGCGTACGGAATCATGATCGCGCAAGAGATCGCGGGCGGCAAAGATTAGGTCGTCGAAATCGAGCAGCGCGGCCGCGCGCTTGTAGGCGCGGAAGTCCTCTAGGATTGGCTGGATCGCGGAGAGTAGGTCGGCGAGCACGCGGGACGCCGCACCCTGCAGCATCGCCGCCCAGCTATAAGTACAGGCGAGATGCAATTCCTCGGCGCGCGCGTTTAGCACGCCGCCCTCGGCTTTTGAGAGGCCTGCGACCTTCGCCGCGGTCTCCCACTTCCCTTTCTTCTTGTAGACGCTGAACGTACCCTTTGCGGTGCACAGCGACGGGTGCGGAGTGGATAGCAGAAGCCGGATGAGGGCAGCCGGAGACTGGTCGGTCGGGACCTGCGCCACCGCCGCTGCCATATCGACAAAGGCCTGCGCGCTCGCGATGCTCTCCTCTTCCAGTGCCGGCGTGCCTACGACGAAGGCACGGTAGGCCTTTGCTGCATGATCGAACGCGGTCACTAGCGGAGGGATTGCTGGCACTGGCGGCGGCACCAGCACACGATTGTCGCGCAGCGCCGCAGCTGCCGTCGCAATCAGTTCGGTCGCTTTGCTCGGGTTCTGGAAAACCAGCTCCGCGACTAAGTTCTGGTCGTCGGCATCGAGAGCCTCGCGCAACCACCGGTCGACGATGTCGCCGAAGATCATGTCTGCTTGCGCCGGGTCCATGAGCGACGCACCCGGATCGATGTTTGCCTCGACCGGATAAGGCTTGATCAAGCGCTGGCAGAAGCCGTGGATAGTCGAGCAGGTGATTTCGTCGATCTCGGCCGCCGCCGCGTCAAGATGCGACCGCTGTTCTGCCGAGAGGCCGTCCGGAAGGGCGATCCGCAGCTCACGCGGGACGCGGCCGTCGAGCAGTTCGTCGACGAAGTCGCGCACACGGGCCAGCAGTTCGCTCGCAGCCAATTCGGTGAAGGTCACCGCCGCAATCGCCTTGGGTGCTGTGCCACCAGTGAGCAGCAGCGCCAAGCGTCCGGCCATGACTGCCGTTTTGCCCGAGCCGGCGCCGGCTTCGACCAACATCGAACGATCATGCGCCGTCATCGCGGCGAGGCGGGCGGCTTCGTCCCGCAAGACGGGCGTCGCGTCAGTCATCAGAGCGCCTCCCAAACGAGTGCCGCGTCGCCAAGCGTACCGCGGGCCGGTTCGATTTTGCGCGGGCAATAGCCGTTCAGAGCATTGGCCGGGAGCGCGAAGCTTAGATCATCATAGTCGCCGCCATTGTCCTCGCCGATGAGCGCATGGCCGGCGAGCAGGCTGGCGCGCGCCGCGCGAAGATGTCCGGCAAGGTCCTCCAGCACCTCGGCAGGGGCATCGAGGTGACGCGCCTCGGTGTCGCGCGGATAGAGAATGGCGGCGTCGATCTCCACGCCGTCCCCCAGCAGCGCCTTGACCGCATAGGCATACAGGCAGCGCTGCAACTCCTTGCCGCCTTGCAAGATCACCGGCTTGGACGGCATCCTACCGCCCTTATAGTCAATCACGCGTGCCTTGGTGGCGTCGCCCGACAGATCGAGACGATCGATGAAGCCAGAGATACGGAAGCCTGTGTCGGCGATGGCGACGGTCGTCATTGGATCCCAGGGGATTGCGGCGTCGGATTTGGCCGCCTGTCCGCCGAACGGTACTTCTGTATAAGTTTTCTGACCCACGAGCGGCGGTTCGAGATGCAGTAGGGCGTTGAGTGCGGTCTGCTTAGCTTCCTCGACCGTGCGACGCCACACGACTTGCGGCGGCACCGCCTGCTCGTTTTGCCAGCGGCTTGTCACTGCTATGGCGGCGGTTTCGATCGCGGCGGTGATTTGGTCAGGGCGTGCAGCTGCGAGCCCCCCCTGACCTTCGAGCAGGCGAACGGCATGATCGAGCAAGTCATGGAGAAGGATGCCGCTTTGCCGGGCATCGAGCACCAGCGCCTCCACCGCGCTTTCCGGGGCCCGGACCCCAAGCGCATAGGTCCAGGTGAAGCCAAGCGGGTTGCGCAGCAGCTTGGCAAGCGAGCTTGCCGACTGAACTCGTTCGAGCGCCGCCAGCAACGCAGGATGGTTGGGACGCACCAGGCCATCATGAGCGGTGACGACCGAGCGTTGCCAATCCTGCCAGCATGATGTGGCCGAAGCAGCCTGCTGCGTGGCGGCGAAGTCGGCCGGACGCGCCACCAGTCGATCGGTTTCGCTCATCGCGTGCACGGGCCGCCGATTGCGGCGCAAATAGCGGGCCTCGGGCTGGCCGCGCAGCAGGGGGCTCTTGCCGAGTAGGCGACCCTCCCTGTCCCGACGCGGCCGCGACAGCACGACCTGCGCGCCGGTCGTACACAGGATCGTCTCGAAATCACGGCGGTCGGCGGCGGTCACCGGCAGGGGATCAAGCTCGGCTGTCGGGATAATATGATCGGACAGGAGCCGATCTTCTGAGATCCGCCTCGGCCAGCCGGCCGAGGTCAGGCCTAGAAGGCGCACGAACTTGCGCGGCGACGCCGCCAGCGCCGAGGCGGGCATCCACGCCACCGACACGCATGCCTCGCAAGCATCCTCCTGGCGCAAAGCGTCGATCGTGACGTCGATCACTGCCGGGCTTCCCGCAAGCAGCGCCTTGCGCCAGATACGCAGCGCCCCGCCCGACAGGAACGCGCGTCCGATCTCTTCTGCCTGCGCAACACCGCCCGAGAGCATCTCGACAATCGCGCGCAAATCGCCGGCATGATCGATGCCGTCCGGCCAGCGCTCGGCGGCCAGGCTGCTCAGGAGTCGCTCCCAAGCGTCGGGGGAGGACAAGGGTGCCTCGGGCGGCAGAACGCGTTGCCAGCCATCCGGAAGAGCCTTGAATGGGCCTGCGCCTGCCAGCAACGTTGCGAGACGCCGCAGATGCGCCTGGTTGACGCCGCGCACGAGAATGTCGGCAAGCGCGGCGGCGGTCTGGCCGTCGCGAGTGGTCACGACGCGGATGCTATGAACGAAGTGCAGGTCGATATTGGCATCGGCACGCAGCGCCATGAACTCGTCGTCATAGGCGGCGGGTGCGGCGGCTGCGATAGCGATCTCGAACGGCTTGGCCGCTCCGCTAACAATCAGCTCACGCGCCCAGCGCAGCGCCTCAATAGCCTCATGATAGCCATTGGCGGCGCTCACCACCTCGACCCGCGGCGTCGTCGGCTCAGATTGAACAACCTCCACGGCCGATCCCTCGAGCCAGGCCGGGACTGAGCGCGGGCCAGCGTTCCAGCGCACTCGCGTCTTCACAGCCAGCGCGAACAGCAGCACGCGCCAGCATGGTGACAGCTCACTGATACCTTGGATTTGGACCTCGCCGAACAAAGCGGGTGCGTGGTGAATGCGCGCCAATGCTCGCGAGGCTAAATCGACCGGGCGGAGCATCGCGGACGGCAAGACCGCCAGCACGGCCTCCTCCAGCGTCGCCATTGCCGCAAGGCGGGGATGATCGCTGGCGCGTGACGATAGATCGATCCCCGTGCGCCAGACCTTGTGCAGCGTGTCAGCAGTCGCGCCAACCATGCCGGGCAGGAGCTTAATCGCGTCGAGCTCGCCGAGATTAGTGTCCGGTAGCACGCGTTGAATCGCATTGCGCAGCGTCTCGGCGTCGATCGGCTGCGTGAAACCGCCTGCAAGACGCGCCGCCAGTTGCTCGAAAGGCATGACCTGTGTGCCGTGGTGCTGGTGCCGTGCGGCGTCGAGACGGATCTCACGGGATGCGAGACGACCGTGTGCGATATAGGTCTGCCGCTGCATGCAATACTTTCGACTGTGTTCAACGTTCGCAAGAGTAGATGGAAGGGGAGTCGGAAGCAACGCCGCGTGCGTCGAATGCGTGCTTAACTCCTGATCCTGCCTCAGGATTTTCAAGATTCTGGTTGCGATGACCTGATCCCGAGGTTTCCTCCAGTGAGGATTGGAGCGGGACGGTTGTTTGCATTGCCAAGGGGGGCATCGCAGAATCTGGTTATAAGCGTACGCTAAGCTCATTTCGTCTGCTTTGCCGCAGTTCAGCAGTTGCTTGTCCGATGAGCTGGATTCCCCTCGTGGCGGCCAGACGAGCTTACTGTTCGGAGCCTCTCGATCGATACGCATAACGCGAAACTGCTGAAACTGGGCAGTAGCCTGTCGGGCCGCTGAACCGTTCAACGCAGCAGCCCCCTGCCGGGTCAAACGCCAGCGATCACACGATCGATCAGCGCATAGTCTCGGTTGGTTGGCATGCAGAAAAGGCAATGCCCATTGGAGGCCTCTGCCCAAACATTGCCGATATGGCGTTTGATCTCTTCGCCATCGTAAAGATGGCCGCCCTTATACTCCACCGCGAGGATGCGCCCGTCGGTCAGCATGGCTACGAAGTCGGGATAGAACTTGTCGTGTGGAAGCTGGAGCCAAAAGGACGAACGTTTGCGATCGACGTTTCTGATCCAGTAGCGGACCTTCTCGTGGCGATCGAGATAGACCGCGCAATCGAACTCCTCGCCAGTGGTACCAAGGTCGCCGACAAGGCTGGTGTAGTGCTTGTTAAACTTCGTACCGCCTGCGTAGGGCTGGTTCGGCGCGTATGTCTGCTCATCGAAGATGATGGAGAGGTCAGCGCTCGCGCTGAAGTCCTGAGCATTTGACGCGAAGAGCGCGTTATACTGCCCCTGCTCGCGCTGGCCGCGCAACTCGGTAATCAGCCCTGCAAGAGCTTTGCGTAGGTCATACTTGTTGCGGGCAAGAACCTGAATGTCAGTGCCAGCGGCAACCAGCGCCTCGATGGCGCGGGTGATGAACACCACAGCACTCGGCTTCGTGATGTCGGGATGCACGATGCCCATATCGATCCAGTTCGCCAGGCGCGCCAGATTCCACGTTGGCTCTTGAATGATGCCAGCAAGATCGCCTTGTACCCTGCGGGCAAAGGCGATCTCGACCTTGCCCCTGTCGCTCACGTCGATTTCGCCTGTTTGGCTATTGTCAGCGATGCGGAACCGCGTTGCGATCGGCGATGGGTCGCACTGGTCGAGCCGCCACGGCAGGTCGAGGAAATGCTCCTGCGAGAAGAGTTGAAGCTCACCCTGCTTGCGGAACCCAAGCATAGGGACCACGAATGGCGGTTTGTCCTCCTCTTCGGCAGCTGAAGTCTGATAGTTGTTGGTCTTAGCGTACAGGCGGTCGATCGTTTTTGACACGTTCGGCACCGCTGCGAAAGCGAGGTGCAGCAGGTTGCGGCTGTCGCGCGTCATCGGGCCTGTATAGGCCAGAGTACGGCTTTGCGCGTCGAACGAGACCCGTGATTTGACCGACGGCGGCAGGCGGTCGATTGCCGCCACAATGACCGCTGGCGCGGTCGTCTGCTCGGGCAAAGGGTCTGAAGTGTAGGGCGTGCTGGCGTTGATTTCAGAAAGCGCTAGCGGTTGCTGCGTTGTGACGATCTGCGCGGCCTCGATCGCATTGAAGCCCGCACCCTCGACCAATCCGTCGCGGAGCTGTTGCGCGGTGCTGTCGAAACTGCGCGAAACGATGAACGCATAGGACTGGTTGAGGGCATCGCGAAGCTTGCGCCGCGCCCCTGGCATCCGCAGTACGCGCCCCAGAATCTGCTCAACCGCAACTGGCGACACCTGCTCGGCAACTGAACAAAGGATATAGGCGAAGGGACAGTCCCAGCCTTCCTTCAGCTTCGATACGGTAATGATGTATCGCACCTGGCAATCAGCGCTGCGGATATTGCTGATGGCATCAAGGTCTTTGCGCGGCCCCGTGTGCACAGCGATGTGCTCCTTGGGGATGCGGTGATCCTCCAGCAAATGCTGTTCGATCTTTTCCCAGGTCAGCCTGTGCGGGTCGCTGGCGGATGCGCTCTGCGCCTGAAAGAGGATGATCGGGCGGATATAATCTTCTGTTTCAAGAGCTTCGGCCTTGGCCGCTTCCTCCAGCGCTTTCTGGCAGTCGAGCGCGGCACCGACTGTCTTGACCCAATCCGCGTCTGTGGTGAGGCGGATGGGCATTTTGATCATCTGCTCCGCCTTCAGCTCAGCGGCAGAAACGGAATACAGGATATTGGAGGCGTGCTTGTCACGGGCAGGATCGTGCTCGACCTGCGGCGTGGCAGTTAGCTCTAGAATGAGCGACGGATTGAAGCGCGCCAGCGTCCTGAAGGACAGTTCGGTGCGGGCATTGTGCGCCTCGTCCACGATCACCATGGGACGGTGCAGCTTGAGGAGGTTGGACAGCGAATAGACGGGTCGGCTGCCGCCCTCGATACGGTCGAGCCCTGCCATCTGCTGATCGCTGAGGTTTTCAAAGTGGTCCATCAGGACGCCTGCGTCCTCATATACCTTCAGCCCGTCGGGGTTTTCCTTGCCGCTATCGTCTTCGCGGCGGAATGATTGGATCGTCGAGACAATCACTACGGCGCCGCCCGTGGCATCGGCGCGCGGCATAGCCAGCGCCTCGGCCTTGGTCATCACGGTGAAATTTCGATTGAACACCGCCGTAAGGGCCGCCCGATAGGGATGGGCCTCATCTTTCAGAGCGGCAATGGTCTGCTCAAGGATCGGGGTCGAAGGCACCAGCCACAACACCATGGGGTTGGTGGTCTGGAGATATTCTCTGGAGGCAACGCCAACCGCGTGGGCAGCGACGAGCGTTTTTCCGCCACCGGTAGGAATCCGCAGGCAGAGGTACGGCGTCCCTTCGGCAACGGCAGGTGCGTTGCGATAGGGAAAATTCGTGGCTTTATAGAAGGCAAGGTTCGCACCCATTGCCGTGGTGTCGCGAAGGAATCCGCCAAATGCCTTGAGGGCCTGGTCCTGATATTCCTTTAACTCGAAATTGACGGCGGCCATCTTACACCCCCGCAATCTGATACGGGATCTGTTTGAACACGACGCGCTCGGCCTTGAGCCGATCTGCGGAAACTGTCGTGCCCTCGGCATAGACGACACGGGTGCCGTCGAATCCTTCGGGAGGTGGTGGCAGCGCCGCCAATGCGGTGGGCGTCAGGACATTTCCAAGCGCTTCGCGCGGCATGCCCTCTTCCCCCTGGGCGAAGAGCAAATACACGACGCGATCACCATGTTTGCCGAGGTAGGAGTCACCCACTTGGGCTTTGGCCGGGATCGGTGCGCCAGTTTCAGCGAAGAACACATGCGCAGCAAGGTCGGGAAACGAAACCTCGTCGTCGATGTCACCGAATTCGTTGAAGAGCGGCACACCGAGGCTACAATAACGGAAGCCGCCACCAAGCGGCTCGATCTGACGGAACGGCTTCACCTGCTCGCTATAACCTGAGATTGCCAGCGAGAGGCGCTTCGCGGTTTTCTGGGGAGCGGTTGTCTCATCCATCTCGATCAAAATGAAGCGGCGGTTTGCCTGTCCCATCGCGTTCATCTTGAAAACAGCATGGCCCGTTGAGCCAGAGCCCGCGAAGCTATCCAAGATCAAGTCTCCATCGTCGGTCAACACGCTGAACAGGTCGACCAACACGTCCACGTCTTTTGGAAACTGGAAGGCTCCTGCACCTAGCAGGCCTTCAACCTGGAGGGTTGCAGCGCGCCCATCCTTATAGAAGACGCTTTGCAGCGGCTCCTTATCTATCTCGAAAAGGTAGCTCTTGCGGCAGGGAATGGTCGCATGCGTCTTGCCAAAATGAATACGGGGCGGCGTTTCAGCGAGGGCTGCTTTGGTTGTGTCTTCTTCCCACCGCCATCCCGTCGATGGGATTTTGCAAGGCTTTTCCGTCACAGGATGGGGAATGTCATAACGCGGTCGGCTTTCCCGCCCGTCGTCTGGTCCCGCAAAGTCCGCCGCAAAGTAAAGCCCCCGCTCATCCGACCAATTGTAGTGTTTATGAGCCTTGCGAGGATCGTCCTTGGCGAGTGATCGATACCACTTCATCATCTCGGCGCGAATGGCATCATGGTCGGGGTATAAAGCCTCGCGAATTGACTGGTAGTGACCTAGAACGTCGTCGGCGCCAGCTTTGCGCCGCCGCCATTTGACCTCGCGTGCGGTGAGTAGCGCTTTATTGCGCGCATAGATCACGATGTATTCGTGGACGGTGGGCAGCAGCTTCGCGTCGCCCTTTTTACCCTTTTGCCATACCATGGTGCCCACGCGATTCTGCCTGCCGAAAATCTCGTCCATTAGCATCAGCAGCGAACTAATTTCGTTCTCGTCGATTGAGACCGCGATTGCGCCGTCTTGCTTGAGGAATTGCTTCAGCAGTTGCAGGCGCGGATACATCATGCACAGCCACTTATCGTGGCGGGAAAGGTCGTCAGCCTCCTTCCCTACAACAGCGCCAAGCCATGCCTTGATCTCGGGCGAGGCCACATTGTCGTTATAGACCCAGCCCTCGTTGCCCGTGTTGTAAGGGGGATCAATGTAGATGCATTTCACCTGGCCGGCGTAATAGGGTGTCAGGGCCTTTAAGGCTTCTAGGTTATCACCATGGACCAGCAGATTTCCAGCGTCGGGATCGCCCGCAGACAATGCGCCGTCGCAGTGAACAAGCCTGTACGGCACTTCCTTGTGGTGGTGCTCTACTGCCTCTTTCCCAATCCAATTCAACGACGGCATTGTTGCCCCTTCTGATCCGCCAGCTGGTATGGCGGGCATTAATTCATTACAAATGCACGATTTATGAGTGCCAAGAACGAGAGGCTACATCATCTCGGCAAAACTGGCGACTGGAATGCGAAAGCGATGATTGGCAGCCCAATCGTCTTTGATCGCGTCGGCCTCCGCGAGGGTCAGCATGGCCAGCTCTATCATGCGTACCATGAGGTCGGCGGTGCGTACGATCACCAATCCTTCGGCGATCCGCTGTGCCTCGCTGATGGCACGTCTGTCATCGATCGCCACCCCCGCTCCTGTCACCATGGCATGCGCAATCGTGGCGCTTTCACCAACACCCAGACGTGTCGTGCCCGTCAGCCGTCCGAAAATGCTGAGCGCAGCTTCGTCTGTGACGGTGCAGTCCTCAACGTGGCCAGCGGCTACGGCTGCTTGATAACGCTCCACCTGCTCCGGATAGAAGTCTGTCAGCTCGCCTGCGGCATGGTCGGTCACAATGAAGCGGCAAGGCAATGCGCCTAGCAGTTCCATCCGATCAATGCGGAGGAAATTGACCAAAACGGAGGTGTCCGTCACGAGGATGGCGTCAGGAATGACCATCACGCAGAGCGGGCCACCTCAGCCAGGTCGAAGAGTTGGCGGCCTTCGATTTCGAGGGCCTTGCTCAGGTCGAGCAACCGCCCACGGGAGATTTCCCCACGGCGGTAGGCTTCGATGGCAAGATGCGCGATACGACTACGGAGCTCGCGGGTGCCCCGCTGCGGCGTGTCCGTGCCCTCCAAATCATCAAGTAGCTCAAGCGCCCTGAGATAGTCGCGCCCTGCATCTTGCATGGCCGACGTAAGTAGCTCCAAGCTTTCCGCTTGGCTGATGCGACGAAGGCTTTTCAGGCGGTAGGTAGCAGCTTCGTAGCTCACGCCGAAGCGATGGGCGATATAGGCCACGTCTTGAAAGCCAATAGTCTGGGAGTTGGGTGCGGGCCGCGCCTGCCCCTCGATGCTACCGCCCGTCGCTGCATCAAAGACAAGCACGTCACCACGGGAAGGCTGCCCCTTACCGAGCTGGCGCAATTCATCGTCGATGCCTTCTGCTGGGAGGAGGAAAGCAGAAGCGAAGGCGTTCGCGCGCTGCTCCACCCGTTCTACGCGATTGTCGGTCGTAGTGACATTGGCCACACGATCGCGGTCAAACAGCGCATGCGCATATTCATGCGCGTAGGAGAACCGGCGCCGCGCACGCGGATGCTGCGCATTGACGAGAATAGCCATGCCGATGCTCGGATGATGCAGGAACAGGCCAGACATCGTGCCCGGCAGATTGGCACCTGAGGCCCAAATGCCTTGATCCACCATAAGCTCAGCCAAATCTGGCAACGGGGAGCTGCCCAGCCCTAGACGGCGGCGCTCTTGATCGGCGACCTTATGCCCTTGCCGCACCGCCTCCCAAACCGAATTTGGTGCGGGTTCCTGATAAACCGGCGGCACTGGGCGTTCTTCGCGTCCGAGAATCTTCTCCAAATTCACGCCCTCCCGGCAAAGCGAGACGCAGCGATCCACCTGGAAGCGGATGCCATCATCTTCTTGGAGACCCGGCGCAAGTCGATGCAGTGCGACAAGCACGTCATCGTCATGCTGCTGCACGTCGGCTAAGAACCACGAGATGGAACGGCGATAAAGCTCGGCCAGCTTGCTCAGCTCCAGGGTAGAGACAAGCCTGTTGCCCGCTTCGATCTGAGTGATGGCGGTACGAGGAATGCCGACATGATCCGCCGCAGCTTGCTGGCTAACGCTCGCAAGCTCTCGCGCTTCCCGCAGCCTGCGGGCTAGTTCTGGGTTGGACATGTCGATCTCCTCACTGCCGGAGGAAGGCAGTCTCTCCGGGGGGTTTCTTACCTGCAATATACTCAATCGAACAAAAATGTCAATTTCTTCCTTGAATGTTCGATTGACCAATTCCATATCACTCCTGCCAAACCGAAAGGGGGTGATTAGAATGGCAGGCAAAAACCAGCATGTGGTCCGTCGCGGTAACGACTGGGCAGTCCTGGGGGCGGGAAACAGCCGTGATACGGCGCATTTCGGCACGCAGCGCGAAGCGATCGCGCGTGCGACTGAGATAGCTCGCAACCAGAGCAGCGAAGTCCTCATCCATGGCAGGAACAATCTGATCCGTGAGCGTAACAGCTACGGTAACGATCCCTTCCCGCCGCGGGGGTGAGAGGGAAGCCTTGCGGCTTCCCTCAGCCGGTAGCTGACGCACGATGCGAAACGGACTTCAGCTGACGGTGTCTGAGACGCTGCCCGTGCTAGTCACTCGGGCAGCGTCTTTTGTATATGGGCAAGGCATCGCTGAAAGCCAGCCATTTTCATTCACCCTAACAGAGGCCCCAGCTGCCGCCGGTTTGGATGGTGGCTGAAATGATGCCGTTTGGTCAGCTCTCACGCTGGTACTCGAGCCTTGCGGACTGTTCGCTACGCAATCGGATTGCTGTGCCTCTCGGGCTCACCGAAACGGTGCTGGTGCCTTTCGTCCGACGCCTTGTCGACGTTCGGAACATCTGCGCTCACCACGGTCGGCTCTGAAACCGGAGCTTCTTGTTCTGTCCGCGACTACCCAGCAAACCAAGAGATCTGCAGCTTTCGCTGGACCACTCGGTCGGTGAACGCCCACCGGCGAAGCTTTACAACACCATCAGCACGATCAATCAGGTGATGCGGAATGTGGCGCCGGATTCCCGTTGGGCTTGGGAAACTAAAGCACACATTCTCTCGCATCCGACGGGTGATCTGGCGGCGATGGGCTTTCCCGAAGACTGGCAGTCAAAGCCCGTGTGGCGATGATCTGAAGCGCCCCGGGTTTTCTGGAGGCTGTTTCGTTTGAGTCATGCGACCATATCGAGGGTCTCAACGGTTGCATAGTAATTGGCCTCAGCTTCGGCGGGCGGGATGTATCCGATGGGGCCGAAGAGGCGATGGTTGTTGAACCATTCGACCCAGTTCAAGGTCGCCATCTCGACCGCCGATGCGCTCGGCCATGACCGTTGGCGCCATATGACCTCGGCTTTGTAGAGGCCATTGATGGTTTCGGCCAAGGCGTTGTCATAGGAATCGCCGACGCTGCCGACAGAAGGCACCAGCTTTGCTTCCGCCAGGCGCTGGGTGTAATTCATAGCCAGGTATTGAACGCCGCGATCGCTGTGATGGATCAGCCCATCTTCCGGACTGGGCTGTCGGGCGTGGATCGCTTGTTCCAGAGCATCCAGGACAAAGCTGGCGGTGGGTGCGGTGCTGACTTTCCAGCCAACGATCCGTCGCGCGTATGCGTCGATCACAAAGGCGACATACACAAAGCCCGCCCAGCTATGGACATATGTGAAGTCGACCACCCACAACGCGTTCGGCCGGCTGACGCGGAACTCCCGGTTCACCTTGTCGAGCGGACATGGAGCTTTGGGATTGCTGACGGTCGTCACGCAAGTCTTTCCGCGCCTTACCCCTGCCAAGCCCATGGCGCGCATCAGCCGCTCGATCGTGCATTTGGCTACTGTCGCTCCCTCTCTGCGCATCTGGTGCCAGACCTTGCGCGTGCCATAGAGGCCGGAGCTGTCGTCGTGGACACGCTTGCGGGATGGTTCTCGACGAGGTGTGGGCGCAAAGGGTGCTCGCGCAGCGCGCGCTCCAGTCCCTGTGCAATATCGGGCTCGAGATCCGCGACAAGGATCGTGTCCGCACCTGCTACGACTTCCTCATACTCGACATTGACGTTGTCGCTCTCCGCGATGGCCGCATGCCAGCGGGGCAGGCAGGGGTCGGCCTCCGGCAGGGCGACCCCCAGATCGCGCGCTTCCTTCCAGTTCTCGAAGGAAAGCCGGTGCTGGCCTCTGTGCGCCAGCGCGGCATAGATCGTGCGCTTGCACGCTGTCTGCAGCGCCGCAAATGCGGCGTTCTCGACGAATTCCTTGCGCGCCGGGAGCACAAGGGCAAGTCCCGGGGTGGCCCCGATATCGAGCCGGGCATGGTAGGTCTTGCCGCCAAGGCTCCCCCTTCCCTTCAGATCGGCGGATCGATGCCTGGCCAGAGCCGGGCGGTCCTCGGCCTGCTCTTCAGCCCACTCGTTTCGGTCGCAGGGCCTCGGGCATCGGAATGATCTCGTGCGCCGTATCCCGCAGCGCTGTGACCTCGCCGCGCGCGGCGTAGAGGTCCTTCGCGATCAGCGCGCAGACCTCAGCCTCGCCATAGGTTGGCCGGCCAATGTGATCGACGCGCTCGACTTGCCGGGCAATCACGCCAACCTTGCCTTCCGGCACCCATTCGGCCCAATCGCCCCAGGCGCTGGTGACGCAGAACTCGCCGATGGCGGCGATGTAGGCCTTACGCGTCCGCAGGATCGTGGAGGCATTCTCCTCGACAGCCTCGCCGGTAAAGGCACTGAAGCGGTCCGGATGCCAACATTTGGCGGTATCGCGGGCAAGCTGCAGAAAGCCTGCAGAGCAGGAGCCCTGCCCATCAAGCTCGCTGGAAAAGGCAAGGATCGGGAGCGCCCAATCGCAGTCTTCTTCGTAGGACCCTCCGTCGATCTGTAGCGCTGACGGCATGGCGGCCTGTCTCTGATCGGACAGAATGATGCCGCCGTGGCTGGCGGTCATCACCGACCAAATCCCGGGGCCAAGCTGATCGGCCTGTTGGACAGCACCCCAGATCGATGTCGATGGGCGCGGCGACGGAGCAAAGCATGTCATGAGCGAACTCTCCTTCTTCCGGTTCGCTCACATCCTCCCCCTCCCCTTCACTCGAGAAGGCGGCGGGCTTGGCTGATAATTGCCTCAGGCGTTACGCTGCTGACGGCCATGGATACGACAAGCCCGGCCTGACCGAGACGCTCGCGCTCGATGCTGCGCAGCTCAAGATAGTCGGCATCATCCGACTGCAGGATCTGGAGCGCGAACTTGCATTCCACCCCGCTATGCTCATCGAGCAGCGCCACCAGGAAATCCGGCCTCGCCGACCCCGCAGCCAGCGTTATGTCAAAGAGGACCTTCTTGACCGCCATCCTGACACCGAGACGGCGCAGTTCATACTGGGCCTGTTGGAGCGCGCGCAGCACGTCGCGATCGTGTTCACGCTCGGCGGGCACGAACTGGTTCCCGCTGAAGACAGGCTGGGCATAGGCGCGCAGCGCCAGGTATCCTTCGCGCCGACTATGCTCGCCGACGACGGCCAGCACGAGAAAGGGTGGCTCGACCTCGGCCCGGATGATCCCGGTGTGCTGGATGCGATTGCGGATTTCGACAGTTCCTAGCCCCGTCACCACCTCGCTTGATGTGACCTCGCTCGCTTCGAGAAGCAGAAAGGCCTGCGGTGCAAACTCGGGCGGCCAGGTCTCGGCCGCAGCCCGCAATCGGGCATGGACCCGCCGTTTCTCGTAATCGATCGCGTTGGTGTGGAGATGATCCGACAGCCGGATGCCCGGCGCGATGTCGAGGCCCTGAGCGGCGCGCTTGAGGTGGCGCATTTCTTCGCTGATCGAGCCTGCGCGCCTGCCACTGGGCGGTAATTCGCGCAGGATGTTCGATCCTGCTCGCTCGAGCAGCAGCCAGAGCAGCTTGCCGAGGCGCGGTATGGCGACGCCGCGTGAGCGGTCGTCAGGCTCTATGTCCTCTGGCCTCTGTGCAAGCTTCTCCGGGGCCTTCTGGTGTGCGCTGAACAGGCCTTTTGGCAGGCCGATGGCATAGAGCGAATCCTTCACGGTCTCGCGGATGCGCGGTGGCGCCTGCGGCAGATGAAACGGGCAACCTGAATCGTGGCCTGGCCGTGAAGTAAGACGCCGGAGGTAATAGGTTTCCTGAAAACTGAGATAGGCCGCGCTCATCAGCGGCGGTGGCCGCTCTGCCCCAAGGCAATCGCAGGCGATCCACTTGTGGTTCTCTCGCGCGGTGGAGACCAGTGAGACGCAAGCGCGGTGGTCGGCTTCGCTGCCCCGGCCTGTATACCAGCGCACCAGCGCAGCCTTCAGCTCGTCACTGATGGCGACCCTGCCGGTCTTTCCTGTGGTGTCCTTACCTACCAGCCACATGCATGATGACGCCTTGACCCTGTCGTTTGTTCACGGTATGTTCATAGTCTGCAGGAGCCCATGAATAATGAACAAGGTCTTTGATATCGGCAAGTTCGACCTCGATATCACGCTGCGCGACGCGGCACTTGATCCGAATTGCCGTCCAACCAAGCGCATGCTCGCCAATGCCTCGATCGGAGTGGAGCCCTTCGATGCCTATTACTCGGCGCGCGAGCTCTATGAGACCTTGCAGGGCGTCTTTCAGGGCCTGCCCAATGCCAAGTCTCGGCTGACGCAGATCCTGTCCTGCCACTGCGATGACTATCAGCGCTGCCTGTACTATGCGCTGGCAGGGCGCGGAGTTGTCCAGATGCTCGACGATCTCGAATGGCTTTTCGGGCTCCTCGGGCCGCGCTGCCAGATCTCGGGCCACCTTCTGCGCTCGGGCCAGCGCCCTGCGCCGATGGTCAACCCTTACGTCTCGTCAGAGCCTGATGGCCCTGTTCCTGCCCGCAATGCCGACTTTACCGAAGGCCCATCGTGGTATCTCGATCCCGGTCTCGGAGGGATGATCGAGGAATAAACGGCCATCAGTTATTGCGAAGGCCAAGCCGGTCGTCGTCATCAACAAGCGTGATGCGCCCGTCCCAGTCCCATAGGACCAGATTGAGCGCGTCCGCGGGGGCACCCCGGGCGTAGCTCGGGACGACGATGCCGGCATAGCCTTGCGCGATCGCGGCCTCCGCGAGGTCTTGCGTCGGGACCGGCTTACCTGAGAGCATCCGATCGCGCCACGCCGGGTCGGCAAGCTCAGCCAGTGCGATACCGAAAGGCCGCAATGCAGCCGCATCGCGGCCATCGAGCAACGGTCCGATGTCGGCCTGATAGGCGACCAGCGTGGTGGGCTGCAGCGTGCCAACCTGATTGGCCTCGCGCAGCGCGGTCTCAGGGGCGAGGGAGGTATAGAGCGCGATGCGCCCGATGCGATTGAACCGTCCACCAAACCGGGCCGCCCCCTCCCCTGAGAGGGGTTCGCGGGACCAAACCGGATTGTGGGCGCGGTAGAGCAGCCCGGTAAAATGCATTGGGCTAGGCGTGGACGCCGGCGTCGACCGCGTCGATATAGGTCAGCACGTCGTCGGCCCGGTTGCTTTGCACCAGCTGCATGGCGGTCTGGCCCGAGAAGCCGGGCAGCGGTTCCGAGCGGTACCAGGCATAGGCCAGCAACGCCGAGCCAAAGCGCGGCTCGACCTTGTTGAGCACCTCGACCATCTGGCGAAGGCGGCGCTGCGTCCGGTCGGACGCGATCCGGTCCTTGCGCTGGATCGCATCCTTGCCGAGGCCCAGCGAGCGTGCGAGTTCGTCGCTGGTCGTCCGCAGCGCCTCTACGATCTTGCGCGGGGCAAACGCGCCATTGTCAGCGTAGTTCTGGATCGCCATTGCAATGCTCCACGGTGATTGACGCTATATAGCGTCAATCAATGCGGCGATCAAGGTAATGGTGGCGCATCGAATTCGGTGACCTCTCCGGGCACGGCGCCCTCATACCAACCCGGTTCAATAGTGAAACCGGCACTGGGCAATCTCCAGCTGTTGATCGCTACCCTTGCCGGTTACGCGATAAACAAGGCGATCCTCCTTGGTAATCCGCCGCGACCACCAACCCGCTAATGATCCTTTGAGCGGTTCAGGCTTCCCGGTTCCCTTGAACGGTGTTCGCTGGCATTCTTTAATCAGGTCATTGAGGCGGATAAGAATTTTCTCATCGGCCTGCTGCCAGTGAAGATAATCCTCCCAGGCATTGTCGGCAAAGACCAGCTTCAAGGCTCAATCAGCCTGCGCTCTTTACCGCCTTGCCCATCAAGCTGCTCGATCGACTGCCGGAGCCGGTCTGCATTGGTTCGATTGGACAAGAGGTACATCGTCTCCTCGATCGCATTCCAGTCTTCCAGCGAGACCATCACGATCGACTCGGCCTTCTGCCGCGTGACCACGACATGAGTCCGATCGTTAACGATCTGGTCCATAATGCCTTTCAGATTGGCGCGAACTTCCGAATAGCTGACGACGTCCATAGCTTCATCCTTTGGAGGAATATTGTACCGGTTTTGGTACAATTGCAAGCTTGAATAAACGGTGAAGGGAGCGAACCCATTCTCTGCCGATCAACCTACAGCTCAACGACCTGCAGCTCGATCGCACCGCGCAAGCCCTCGTCTGTCGGCAAAACGCAGAAGGGCTGGAGCTTGCTGTTCGTCCTGACCACGGCATGGCTCTGCCCGGAATTTGCTGTCATCCGGATGGCGAGGCGCTCGGCATTGGCGCGTCCGCACAGGATCGCCCTTCTGGGATCGAGGCTCTGAGGCAGCATGGTCACCTCCCGAGCGTTACGGCCTTGCCGGGAAGAACGTGCGCGGCGCACGCTTGGGGGTCACGACTTCGAACCGGCGTTCCATCAATCTGCTGATGCGGAACCGGCCTCGCCCATCGGGCGTGCTGAGTTCAATCTTCGCGCCGCGCTTTGTCACCCTGAATTCGGCGTGTTCGCTCCCGTCGGTGAACTTCATGGGTTCAGGCAGCCGGATCATGTCGCCATCGGCGATCTTGCGTTCCTTCAGCCGCAGATGGCGGTAGCACCGGTTGCGCCAGTCGAGGGCATAAGGGTGATTGGTTGGTCCCAGTTCCTCGAGGATACTTTTGGGACACCCGGCCTCCACCGGCCCGGAGTTTTCATCCATGTCCTTGTAGCCGAACAGGAGGCCGTCTGCGGCCTTGGGGTTCCAGCGGACCAGACAGATCACCGCGGAGATGGCGTGGGTCTGGTTGTTCGGTCCATAGCGCTGGACAGCCGCGTAATAGACCCCGGTTGTGGACACGCTTCTGATGATCCGGCATCCTTCGAAGGTGCCGGTTTCTTCATTCTCGCGCTCCCATGTGAGCTGATTGTCGAGATAGGCCTTGGGAGTGTCGAAGCCCCCCATCCCGGCACGGTGCATGTAAAGCCATTGACCTGATGGGGTCGTCTAATCGCGTGCTGTTTGGCAAGCAGTTTCTGAGCTGACCGTATGCCGGGTTCAGGGTCGTCTTCGCGGTCGGCATGCGCCGCCGCACGGTGGGTCTTCGCAGGACGGAGCCTTCCTAGGTGGACGGCGCACTCGGCAGAAGTCCGGTGCATCCCATCAAGCGGAATGGCTCAGCCCACGTCCCGGCAGGGACGGGTTCGCTCGACGGCTGCTCGCCGTCGAAGCTCTTACGCCGGAGTGACGACCTTTCGATCGAACATCTCTCCGGATTTCAGCATGGCATGCATGATAACGGCAAGCTTTCTGGCCACCGCGACCGCGGCGCGCTTGAAGCCGATGCGCTCTCGAAGTTTGAGGCCCCAGTCTCGCAGGGCGCTGTCGGCCGTGCTGCGGGTCAGGATAACGCAGGCCGCTTCGAAGAGAAGGCTTCGGACCTGATGATCGCCGCGCCTCGAGATATGGCCGTTGTAGTCGACCTGACCGGATTGGTATCGTCGTGTGGTCAGGCCGAGCCAGGCTCCGACGGAGCGCGACGATCGGAAGTTAGCCGGATCTTCGACTGCGGTGGCGAAGGCCGAGGCAGTGACGACGCCGACGCCAGGGATCGACATGAGCAGCTGGCAGGCCTCGCTCTGGCGAGCGTCATTGATAAGCCGTCTGGTCAGCTCAGCAGCGCGCAGGCGGATGCTGCACCAGGCCTCGAGCAAGGGTTTGATGATCGCGGCAAGTTCGGGGTTTTCATCAAGCCGGCCGCGCACATTCGTCTCGAAGGTGCTGCCTTTGCCTGCCGGCAAGACCAGACCGAACGTCTTCATCAAGCCGCGGATCTGGTTTGAGAGCTCGGTCTGGATCCTGACCAGTTTGGTTCGGGCTGCCACCAGGGTGCGGGTCAGCATGCTGTCGAAGCCCTTGACCCTGACCTCACGGTAGAAGCCTACCTCGGCCAGATGGGCCAGCCCGTCGGCATCATTGGCGTCGGTCTTGTTGGCGGCCATGTCGAGCGCCGCTTTGGCATGGCGCGCATCGACGCAGATGACGGGTAGCCCTGCGGACTGAAGGGCGTGGTAGAACCAGACTGATAGAGGGCCGGTTTCAAAGATGACCCGCTCCGGTTCTCGTGCGTGCTTCCTGATCGTTCGCGCGATCGCCTCCGGATCTGAAGCGCACTTGCCTCGCCAGACCCGCTTGCCATCACACCGCACCGATATCGCAGTGTCTTTCATCGAGACGTCAAGACCGATATACTCTCCCATGGCTGTTCTCCATCAGATGCTTGGGCCCGGCACCACGCCATGAGCCCGTATTTTCATCTTATCGGGGAACAGCCACCCCGATCCATGTCCTGCTGAAGGGGGCGACTCGCTTCCCGCGATTACCCCATGTGGATGCCCCCGTCGACGGCATCGTAAGATGCCAGACCAGCGCGACGGTGCGCTGTAGAAGGAGGAGCACATGACCGACGTCCACATTCTCGCGATCGACCTTGCGAAGCGCAGCTTCCAGGTCTGCGGTACAGCCCTGGGAGGGGCGGTTCTATTCAACCGGATGGTTTCGCGCGCAAAGCTCGAGACCATCTTGCGCGAGCAGGCGCCTTGTATCGTTGCGATGGAGGCATGCGCAACCAGCCATTTTTGGGGCCGATTTGCGGAAAGGCTCGGCCACGAGGTTCGCCTGATACCTCCGATTTACGTCAAGCCATTCGTCAAGCGGCAGAAGAATGATGCGGCAGACGCAGTAGCGATAGCTGAGGCTGCGCTGCGCCCGAACATTCATTATGTGGCCGTGAAGAGAGAGGTGGCCGGGTTAGTCTGAACAGCGATTGGCAACAGATAAGTGGATCGTCTGCCGGTTGCTTCTTCGATTTTCCGATATGGGGCGTCGCGCA
>NZ_QJJM01000023.1 GCF_003201955.1 Blastomonas natatoria | reverse complement strand
AATCCTGCCACCCCAGCCAGTGTTTGTGCCAGCGAGCGCCAAGGCGCGACAGCAGCCTTGCAATTCCTCGTTGGAATGCAAAGACTTTGTGCCAGTCGAGGACAGCGAGTCGCAGCAAAGGGCCTGCGACGCGGGGGCCTCAAAGGGGGCCTGTCATAGCAACGAATTTGCTCACAGAACGGACGATCGCGGCGGCGAAGCCGGCCGAGCGGGAGGTTCGGCTGTTCGACGGCGGGGGCTTGTATCTGGCGATCCGACCGACCGGCGGCAAAAGCTGGAAATGGAAGTATCGCTGGCAGGGCCGCGAGAAGAAGCTGACGCTAGGTCCCTACCCGCTTCTGTCGCTGAAGGACGCAAGGCGCGCGCGCGATGCGGCGCGGACCGAGCTGCTCGCCGGTCGGGATCCGGGCGCAACGCTGCAGATGGCCAAGCGCAGGGCGAAGGACGGCGAGACGTTCAAGGAAGTGGCGCTGTCCTGGCACAAGGACAAGGCCCCCACCCTGTCATCGCGCTACGCGGCCCAGGTACTGGCGCGCCTCGAGGCGAACGTCTTTCCGCGGCTCGGCAAGATGGCGATCGGGCAGATCACGCCGGTCGAGGTCCTGGAGACCATACGGGTGATCGAGCGGCGCGGCGCGAAGACGATGGCGCACGAGGTTCGCGGGCATATGTCGGAAGTGTTCGTCTGGGCGATCGCTTCAGGCCTGGCCGAGACGGATCCCGCCGCCATCATCCGCAAGGCGCTGGCACCTGCGAGCAAATCGAACTTCCCGGCGATCCTGGCGATCGACGAGCTGCAGGAACTGGTGAAGGCGATCGACGGCGTCAGTCATGCACTGAAGGCCACGCGGCTGGCTTCGCGCCTGCTGGCGTTGACGGCGGTTCGCCCGGGCGTAGTGCGCCTGGCCGAGCGCGAGGAGTTCGAGGAACTCGACGGGCCGATGCCGCTCTGGCGAATCCCGGCAGCCAAGATGAAGCTGTCCAAGGAACTGAAGGCCGATTCCCGCCGGGATTTTCTGGTGCCGCTTTCATCTCAGGCGGTGGCGACGGTTCAAGCCGCCATGCAGGTCAGTCGCCACAAGTCCTGGCTGTATCCAGGCCTGATAGGACGAACACCGATCAGCGATTCGACGCTCAGCCAGCTCTATCTCGACGCTGGTTATCGCGGTCGTCACGTCCCACACGGATGGCGCGCGAGCTTCTCGACCATCATGAACGAATGGGCAGCGCAGCAGGGCCGGGAGGACGATACGGCCATCATCGATCGCATGTTGGCCCATGTGAAGGGCGACGTGGAGGCAGCGTACAACCGCGCCGCGTATCTGCCGCGCCGCCGCCAGATCGCCCAGGCCTGGGCCGATATGCTGATGGAAGGCCTGCAGCCGCCGGAATCGCTCATCGCCTGAAGCATCGGGAGAGCTGGGGCCGGGTCACCGGCTTCGGCTGTTTCTGGGAGATCGCGGCATGACGGCAGCGATCGAAGGGCGTGGCGGCGCCGGCCGCGCGATCGGCGACGTCATCGCCGGCAAGGAATTCACCAAAAGGCGTCGCACTGGCCAGCCGGTTTGGCGCAACAGCTATTACGAGGGCCAGATCGAAAAGCGCCTCTGGCGCCCGATCGGCGACGGCACGCGACGTGGCGGCAGGCGCTATGGCGGTGCAGTGCTGAAGAGTGCCAAGGAACTCGAGCGCAAAACGCTGCGCGCGCGCCAGCGACTCAGCCCGGGCTGCAGGAACGGAGCGCTGGGCCATGTCGCGCTCGAGGTGCTCGAGGCGCTATACATGACCTTCGTCGACTATAAGGAGGGGCGGCTCGAGCCTGCGATCGCCACGATCGCTGAGGCGGTCGGGCGGTCCTATTCGGCTGTTCACGCTGCCCTGAAGCGGCTGCGCGACGCGGGCTTCCTGCACTGGATCCGCAGATCCAAGCCGACCGAGAACACCACCGGTCCCCAGGTCGAGCAGATCACCAACGCCTATGCGCTCGATCTGCCGCCAGAGGTCGCGCAGATGGTGCGTCATCTGATGGGCCGCGCTCCGCTGCCCGACGACGTCAAATGGGCTGGAGAGCAGCGACAGGCCGAATGGAAGGCCATGGTCGAGGGATTGTCGGCCCAGCGCTATCTCGAGGCCATGGGCGCGGTCGACGGCCGCCTGGGGGAAACCTTGAAATCCATCGCTCGCATGTTGGACAAGCGCGAATCTTCCACCCGCAGAGAAACCGGGAGCTGGTGATATAGTCCGGCTTCGCCGGGCGCTTTGAACTGGCCCCAGACCCCGAACCCGATGGTGAAATGATCACCGCCGTGCAAACCCGCACCGGCGCGCAGGGGCGGCTTGCGCCGCCCAGGCTGTCCAGGGGCCAGGAGCAAGCCTCGTGCCAGCGGCACCGCCTTGCAGGGCTATAAACGAGTGCCTGGCCGGGTTTTACGCGGCCAGCAGCTCACCCCAGCGATCGAAGATCGCAGTTCGCTGATCGATCATGCCCGATCGATTATACGCGGCCTCGACCTTGTTCTTCTCCGCGTGGCCCAGCGCCCGGTCGATCGCATCGCGATAGTCCGGGCCCAGATCGATATTGAGAATCGTCGAGAAGCTCGATCGCCAGCCGTGCGGAACGTGCCGCCCTTCAAAGCCGGCGCGCCGATACATAGCCCCGATCGAACCGCGCGCGATCGGCGAGGTACCATCAGCCGGCGCGAAAACCAGCTGCGCGGGATCGATCGCCCTGATATCGGCCGCGCCCTGGATCTGTGCCGCCGCGCGCAGCAGCTCGAGCGCCGGCGCACTCAATGGCACCAGATGGGCGAACCGCGGATCGGCCTTCTTGTCCTTCGCCAGCTTCATTCTCGCCGGCGGCACGCGCCAGGCCGGGCGGCCGGCATCGGCACACTCCCAGTCGATCTCGCCCCAGCGCATCCCGCGCACCGCATCGAGGCGCACTGCGGTCAATGCCAGGAATCGAGAGGCGAGCTCGACATGCGGCGATGCGCCTGCGCGCATGCATGCATGCAGCAGCGCGCGGCAGTCAGCGATATCGAGCAATGCAGGATGCGGATGGACCAGCCCGGTACCGGCCATCGCGCGGCCGAGCTGCGCGGCAGGATCTGCAGCGACCAGATCGTGGGCCATGGCAAAGCCGAAAATCGCCGATACGCGCTGGCGAACGCGCGAGGCGGTGGCGCGCCGACCGCGCGCCTCGATGGCGCGGATCGAGCCGAGCAGCTCGGCCGGTCGTATGTCGCCGATCGGCTTGTCGCCGATCGTGGGAAAGATATCGCGCTCGAGGCTCGCGAGCACATCGCCGGCATGCACCGGCGACCAGCGCTTCACGTTATGCGCGTGCCAGGCGCGAGCGACTTGGCCGAAAGTCTGCGGCTGGATCTCGCCGGCACTCTGTTCGGCCAGCGCCGCCTTCCGGCGATCGCGCTCGAGGCGCGCAGCGGCCAGCGTCATGTCCGGCGCGCGGCCGAGCGTCAGCAGCTGCTCGCGTCCGTCCAGGCGCAGCTTCAGCCGCCACGATCTGGTGCCGCTCGGCGCCACGAACAGGTGCAGTCCGCCGCCATCCCAAAGCTTGTAGGGGCGCGCGGCAGGAAGCGCGGCCTTCACCGCGGCATTTGTCAGCATGGTGTCACCTTGTTCCCTGATCGAGGAAAAACCGCAGAAATGCGCCATTTTCGGTATTTGATCGGGATTTGAGTGATCCGGATAATCCCTCCGGATCAACGCACGGTCAGATTGGCAGTTTTGCGCGGGTTTTCAGGCCTCCGGCTGAAGGCGATACCCCCGCCGATACCCCCAGTTGCACGGCAGCGATCACTTGCCCGATCTGTGGCAGAGCGCTTCCCAGCGCGTGTTGTGCTCGACGATCTCATCGACCGTCTCGGGGCTGTCAGCGACGTTGCCCGGATCGTCCTTCTGGCCCGGCGGCAGCTGCGCAAAGCTGAGCGTCTTCAGCGCCAGGCAGGCGGTACTGGCAGGCGCCGGGCGTGCGACTGTGCCGCAGGCACTGGTCGCACCAGCGAGCATGATCAGAACGAACAGTCGATGCAGCTTCATTGGCCTTCTCCACGTCCTTGATGGTGGTCTCGAGCGTTTCGGCGCGCTCGATCGCGCGGCCGGCATCCTGTCCGGCCTCTCTGGCTGTCTCGAGCGAAGAGCTGCCCAGCGAAATGATGATCCAGCCGATGATGCTGGCGAGTGCGAGGCCGATGCCGGCAAGAGCCAGCCGTGAACCGGCGGTCGGCCGGAGCAGCCAGGCGATCATGCTGCCGACCATTTCGCGTGCGCCCCGGCGATCTTGATATGATATTCGTTCGCCGCAAAGCCGCTGCCGTTATAGCCCTTGGCAAAGGCGATGCAGTCGGCAGGGCGGTTGCTGATCGCGCGCAGCGCGCTGACCAGACCACGGTTGCGGATGAAGCTGACGAACGCAGCGAGGTGCGCCCGCTCGCTGGTCTTCATCGCATCCCAGAAGGCCTCGACCGTGTCGAAGCCGGCAAGCTGGTGATTGAAGCCCATGATCTGCGCGCCGCCGACCGAGGCCGAGCGCAGCGCGGCGCGGCGATCGAGCTGCATCGCCTGGTAAAGACGCAGCCACTCGCCCTGGCCGCCGACATAGAGCTTCCGGTTCCAGGTCCTGGACGAAATGTTCGGATGGCTCGCTCGGAATCGTCCACCCGTTTCCCGATCGAAGATATGCGCCTCGAACAGAATCTTCGGCAGATGCGGACCATCGAGAAAGCCTCCCGGGCCATCGGCTGCCAGAATGTCGGCGCGCAAGCGCCGCGACATTTGCTCGGCACGCGCTTCTTCGAGATTTTTGAGGTCGTTGGCTGCTCGAAGCTCTGCCTCAGCAAGACTTACGTCTTTGCCGCGCCACATCAGGATCTGCTTACGGATGTATTCCTGATCCTTCAGGAAACGGACAGCCTCATAATCATTGCGCAGCTCGGCCAGTTGCAGATCAATGGCAGCTTCTTCATCAGCGATCTCTCGCGCCATCGCTTCAGCGCGCGCCTGGTCGAGCTCGGTCAGGTCCTTCTCAGCCGCCAGCTTCGCGGCCGCCTTGTCCAGGCCAGCCCGTTCGTATTGATCGATCTTGGATTTGAGGTCGAGCTGGCGGCGCAAAGCTCGCTCGCCTTCGATATCGCCTTTCTCCTGCGCGACAGCGAGTGCCTGCTCGAGCTTTATCTCTTCACGGCGATCGGCGAGCTCTTCTGCGCTCGGGCCAGATCGTCCGCGGGCGCCTTTAGCCTTTGAATCGCCGGACCCTGGAATGGCGTAAGATCCAGCTGCCAAGCCGACGGGCATGGACTCGCTAGCACGGCCTGCGACGGTCTGAACGAAACTGATGGCGCCGCCGATGCCGCCGGATTTCTGGCCACTGTTGAGCTGGGTCGGGTCGCCGGTCAGGCGCGCCATCAGATCGAGTGCGCCGGCGAGCCAGGGCATCACGCCGCGAATCAGGTTTGCAATGCGCTGCACAGCACGGGCGACGGTGTTGCCGGCAGCTTGCCACGCCCCTTCCCAGTCGCCTTGCAACAGCTTGGACACGGTCTGCACCACGCCCTGGACATATTCGGCAATGCCTGTGACCATGTCGATCAGCGCGCCGATACCGGCGATGATGCCCGATCCGACCAGGCGCAGCAGCACCTCGATGAGCACGCCGACAATATCGGTCACCATCTTGAAAAAGTCGCCGATCGGGCTCGCGGCGATGTCCTGGAATGCCTGATCCAGATCGGCAAACAGGCTCGCGAGACGGTCGAGGAGCGCCTCAGCCTTCGGACCGAGCTCTTCGCGGATCATCGCGCCGACACCGCGAAGTGCGCTGCCGATGCTGTCAGAAAACAGCAAAATCGCGGAGATGACCAGGCCCCAGGGACCCAGGAATCGTGCGGCGCCACTGGCCAGCAGGCCAAGCGCGCGACTTACCAGCCCGAATTCACCCGCAAGTTTGCCGAGAAGAACCAGTGCTGTTCCCAAGGGATTCATTAGCGCAGAGATTGCGACGAACACTGGCCCCATATTGGCCAGGAACAGGGGTAGAACGGCGGTTGCTAGCGTTGTGAACCCCACAATGACGGGTCCGATCGCTGCAGCGAAGATGCCAAAGTCAATTGCAGCGTCCTTTAGGTTCGGAGGAAGGTCCTTGATGGTAGACACAGCCGCCTTGAGCCAACCGACCAAGCGCTCTGCCAGTGGCAGGAATGTATTTCCGACCTCTTGGCTCAGCTCCAAAATTTCGGCTCTGAGCGCGCGCACGCGATTGGCAAAATCTCCAGCGGTGCGTTCCACATCACCGTTCGCAACCGCCAAGCCTTCCTGGATCAGGATGGCGCGGGCCATGATCTTGCCCTGCTCCGTCAGCTCCTCGCCGACCTTGATCATGCCGAGTTCGAGCGCCTTGGCCTTTACTGCGGCTTCCGTTAGAAAAACGCCGTAGTCTCGCAGCGGTTCAGCCTCGCCAGTGAGGCCAGCTCGTATTTTTCCGATCGCTTCGTCATAGTTCGCGGCACCAAAAAAGCTCTCCGCGTCTAGCGCCAGAACTGCAAAGCGCTGAGACAGTCTTGCAGCAGCCTCTTCGGTTGGCGCAGCCTGTCGGAACAAGGCACCCATAGCCAAGGCCCCTTGCTTGAGCTGGCTAGTTGCGCGCCCCATCGCGTCGCCGGTCAGCTCAGCCCAGCGATTCATCATCTTCGAGTTGTTGCCGAACGTATATCCGACGAATTCGTCAGCCACAGCTCAGTGCCGTCCGAAAGGACGCCATCTCCGGTTGCCATATGCAGTTTCCTTTATGTGGGGGTGTAGGGGATCATCATGTCGCGCAGCCGCCGGAAGACCCTGATCCCGCCGCCCAGGTCTTCGGGTGTCATGCTGCGATCGAGCACAAGCTGTGCGCCGCGTTGGAAGCGGATGCCGTCCACTTCGTCCGGCGTTTCCACGAGTTCGGTGATCGCCACCGCAAGCTGCTTCGCCTGGCGTACCATTCGCGGATACGATCGACCGTGCCTCCAGGCCTGCCGTCAGCCTCAGCCCGACGGACGCATTCTTCTTCGCCTGGATCTATCAGCACAAAATGGGCCCCGGCCTCGGCATAATCATCAAGCGCATCGCGGGTCGGTCTGGTGTGGATAATCCAACCGTCATTTTCGATGCCGCGCAGCACTGTGCCAATTGCTGAACTGCGCGCGTCAAAGCCAACTTTGCGGATCGACTTGCTCGATTGGTAAGGGTCGCTCGCTCCCAGGGCCCGGCATATCTCGTCGAGGTCGACTAGTACGTCACCGTCCTTCGAAGCATCCCTGATGTACGTGGTCTTGCCAGCGCATGGTGGTCCGACGACCACCCTAATTGTCACCTGGATCACCCTCATTGTCGTCAATCGACGGTCCGCCATTGTGACCGATGCCAGCGCCCGCCATCACCAGCGGCACGGTAGCCTGCTGCACATAAAGCTGATCGCCACCGTCCATCGGCGCGCGCTGCTCGAGCGCGCGGGCTTCGTTGGGGGTCAGCTGACCGGTCTGGATCGCCCTGGCGAGAGCCTCGCTGCGCTCCTTGAACGCGCCTCGCTGCAGACCGTCGAGATTGTGGCGCACGCGCCGGGTCGGGTTCTGCCAGCCATAGAGCTTCAGTGTCAGCTCATCCTCAAAAGCCTTGGCCCATTGCATGATCAGGTGCTTGGCCAGCCACAGATCCTGCTGCTCGGTGTTGCTGAAGGTGCCCTTCGACAAATCCTGGACGAACACCGGCGGCATCTGCCAGCCACGGCTGATCTCGATAATCTGGAACGCCCGTGCTTCCACCATCTGACCCTTGGACGGGTCGATTCCGACAGCTTTCAGGTTGTGCCCCGGCGGCATGCCGAAAATGTTGCTGTTCGACTTCTTGGCGAGGTCGATCGCGCGCTGAATATCGTTCTGCGCGCGCCGGTACGCATCGGCACCTGAAGGCAAAGGGCCTTCAAGCGCCAGCGGCGGCACGCCACCGCCGAGGAAGAACCCACCGGCGAAACTCTCCATGGCGATCGCCAGCGATATCGCCTTGTTGATCTTGGCGATCGGCGAATAGCTGCCCAGGCCGTCCCGTTTCAGCATGAACGGCGTGTCGATCACGTCGCCGGCGGGGTAATCACGACCGCTATGCGTATAGATACGCTCGCCATTGACCCGCCGGATCGTGGTCAGCGCCGGATCCATCGGCCAGATCGCCACCGGACGCCTGCCAATACGCTCGATCCAGGCGAGCCCGCGCCCGCCGGTAAACACCTGCTGCCAATGCCAGCGACGCCAGCCATAGCTGGTTTCGCCCTCATTCGGGGCATAGCTGAGCAGCTGGGCCACCGGATCATCGACCCGCGCGCCATTTTCTCCAGCTTCGAAGGTCGGCAGTGGCAGCGCTGCCAGTGTCCGCGACAGGAAGGCGACGATCGAGAACACCGCCGGCACGCCAAGCGCCGCCTCGATCGACACGATTGGCAGCGCATTCTGCGTCTCGGCAATGCCGAGAAGGCGCAGCAGCTCTTCCGGGCTCTCGCTGAGATTGTACTTCGGGTCCTCGATCGAGCGTTGCTCCGCGCCGCCCCGCAGCCAATCGGTGAACCAACCCATCAGGCCTGATCCTCATCGGCGGTCATCGAAAATTCGGGGTCATCCCATGGCGAAGTCTGGATCACTTCCTCCTCCTTCGTCATGCTGCAGCCCAGCGCACTGATCAGCGCCACCGGGTTGTCGATCTTGGCTTCGGGGCGCGGCTTGTTCGGGTAGACATTGTCTTTCCGGTCGGCCTGCGCGACGACGTTGTTCATCTGCCATTCCATGACCGGGCAACCACCGTGAACGATGGTCCCTGCCTTGGTCAGCGCATCGAGCTCTTTCATCGGCTCGGAGAAATTCAGGACGATCGGGCGGTATTCGAGCATCGGAAAGCCATCCTTGATGGCTGTCGTTGCCAGATACGTCGCCTGATGCGGGTCATACGCGACCTGCTCGAGCTGGGCGAAGTCGCGCACGTCGCGCAACGTGTCCAGGATCTCGTCATAGTCGATGATATTGCCCTGTGTGACGTTGATCAGGCCCTGGCTGTCCCAGCCCTGATAGGCTGGCACCGAAAGGACTGTCTCCTCGGGCAGAAAATAGAAACCGACCCGCACATACGGGTCATCGACCGTCGGCTTGCCGCCGATCGGCAGGAAAAGCAGCTCGAGCGCCGCAATATCGACCTTCGACGCCAGATCGAGCCCCGCGACGCACCGGCGACCGCGCAAGGCCTCGTACTGAAACAGATCCCGGCCCCGCATCGGCAGGTTCAGGTCGTGGCAGGCCCGCCATTTCTGGATATCGAAGTACGCTGCCTTCGAAGCGACCCAGAGATTCAGGTGTTTCGTCTTGAAAACACCGGCTTTTCGGGGCGTCGAGATCGCATCGCGCTGCCTGGCGCGAAGAAAATCGCCGTCAACCGACACGCCCAGGTTCGGATTAGCCTTCCGAAGGGTCGCCTCGGACCGCCAATCGTCCTCGTCATCGGCCGCAAATTCGGCAAAAAACGTCTCATCGTCGAGCGGCGGACCGCCATTATGGCCCATCCCAGCGGCTTCGCGGGCTGCTTTTTGCTCTTCAGTTGCCCCGATTCCCTGGAGCTTTTCGCGTTCCTCCTGGATCTTCGCGTAGCAAGGCCCCGCCAGATTGTCCCCGGCGGTGGTAATCAGCACCTGCAGGGGCTGCTCACGCGCGCCCATGCCGGTCTGCATCGTGTCGACCTGGCCGTCGTCAGGATGCTCGTGATATTCGTCGTGGATCGCGCAGCTCGGGCTCTGGCCGTCGCCGGGATCCCCGATGATCGTCTCGAACTTGCTCTCGTCGCCGATCCGGACCAGGTTCTTGGCGTTGATTTCGATGCCGAACCGTTTGATCAGCGCCGGCGTGCGAGAAGCCATCAGCTTCGCAGGCTTGAAGACCTCCCAGGCCTGCTTTTCGTTGGTCGCGCCCGAATAGACCTCGGCGCCGAACTCGCCATCGGCGCAGAACATATAGAGACCGATGCCGGCAGCAATCGCCGACTTGCCGTTCTTGCGCGGCACGACGACGAACAGGACGCGGAACCGCCGGAGCCCATCGCGCTTGCGCAGCCACCCGAAGGTGCAGCACAGGATCCACACCTGCCACGGCTCGAGCCGGATCAGCTCCTTCGCGCGCGCCCATTTGCCCTTCGAATGCGGCAATCTCTCGATGAAGCGGCACACCCGCGCCGCTTTTTCGTTATCGAACCGGTGCGGAAACGCAGCCTTCTTCTGCGCCTTCAGCTCATCCACGAACCGCTGGCACTGGCGGACGATCGACTTGCCGGCAGGGATCTTCCCCGAAACGACATCGCGCGCATATTGCTTGGCGATCGCCGGATAATCGCGCGTTTCCACATGCAATTAGGCCGCGCGGCGATGCTTCCTGCGCGTGCGGCGGCTGATATGCAGGCGGTTGCTCCGCTTTGCGGGCTTGGCCTGGGGACCTTTGCCGCGGCGACGATCGCGCCGGTTCGCCGGCAGCTCGCGCTGACGCGTGACGGGTGCAACCTGCGGCGACTGGCATTGCTCGATCGGCGCTTTCATCAACGTCGCCGACATGGAGCAGGAGGCAGCCAAGATGGCCGCATGGATAAACCCGGGTCGGAACATATTGCCTCCTCAGAAATCGTCGAAATCGCCCGCCTCGGCCTGGTGACCGGACGCCAGCTTCAGCGCGCTGGCAGGGTTCAGCATCAGCTCGCCCAGCAGCGACTGCGCCTGGCGCATCGCATCGGACAGCATCGCGACCTCAGGCCGCGCCCGGATGATGAACCCGCGCGCCGTTTCCGACTTGTAAGTGTCGCCTTCCGTCTCGAGCACCGCCTGGAAGCGCTGGATCTGCTCCAGGCGCAGCGCCAGCAGGGCGACATGCTCGGCATATTTGCCGCTGGCCCGATTCTCGGCCGCGAGGATCCCCGCGATCTTGGCAAACAGCAGCTGTGCCAGATCACTCAGATGCATCGGGCAGATCAGCGGCGCTTCGTCGGCCGCGATCGTCGGGATCGTGTCCGGCTCCGCCTTTTCGGTCCCGCGCAGCTTCTTGATCGCCGACGAGGTCGGCTTCCGACCGGACCCCGGCCTAGATCCACCCCGCGCCATCGACCCCCAACTTTTTACCCTTTGATTTCGACCGCGTGAAAATCTGACCACCAAGGCGGTGTCCGGCGGCGGACGTTGGGAGAGATTGACCCTCCCCCTCCCCATGTGATGATTTTCAATCGAAATCCGCGATTTTCCGCCGTTGCGCGAGCTTCCGCTCGGCCTTGGATTTCTCGTCATGGCAGGGCGTGCATAGCCCCTGCTTGTTGTGCCGCTGGTCGCTGCCGCCCCATGCCAGCGGCACGATATGGTCGACGATGTCGCTGGCGACCTCGAGCCCTTTGTCCAGGCACAGACGGCACAGCGGCTCTTCAGCCAGCACTGCAGCCCGATCGCGCATGCCGGCACGGCCGCGCTTGCGATTGTCCTTCACGAACAGCCCAGGGCGCTCCCAGGGCTTGCCAGGCTTCCAGCCCGGGGGGCGGTAGCGTGGCGGTTGCGTCGGCATCAGTCGATCGACATGCCGAGCTCGATCAGCTCGGCTTCGATAACCTCGATCCGCCTATTCAGCTCAGCCTGCAGCGCGGGCTTGATCGCCTCGAGCATTTCCTCATCGGCGACATTGCCGCTGATCATGTCGTGCATGCGCAGATCAGGCCGAGTGTCGAGCGCGCGCTGCCATCGTGCTCGCATGCTTGCGAGGTGCGATACTCGGGATAGCGAGGTCAGCTTCACGATCCCACCGTCCCGGCCTGCTCGGCCCGCGCCAGCACGAACGATTCCTCGCCCGCCTTGGCCGTCACGCCCAGCTGCTTCAGATCCTCGGCCCTCGGCCCATCGGTCGCCTTCAGCAGCGCCGTCTTGTCCAGCTTCGGCCTGGCAGGCGCGAACACCTTGCCCCAGCGCGTCTTGCCAAGCGCCGCTATGAGACTCTCGTCATCGCCATCGATGGCCAGCACCGTCTTGCCGGTGCGCGATCCGATGATGCAGCCGAACAGCTCCATCGTCTTGCGCTTGGCCGGCAGCAGCTCGGCCGCCGCCTTGAACCACCAGGGACGAACCTTGGCGGCGATATCGTCCATCTCGTCGACGATCGGCACCAGCAGCTCGTCGGCGGCGGTGTTCGCCTTGGCGATCGCGTCGTTTCGCTCGGCCTCGATGCGCGCGCGCTGCCCGTCCAGCTCGGCAAAGCGCTCGAGCAGCGGCCGCGCCTGGCCGGCATTGCGAGGCTGGCGATGCCTGGCAGTGGTCACAGCCGGACCGCCTTCTCGGAAGGCACGTTGCGCAGGCCCTGCACAACCTCATCCATGCACTGCGCCCGGGTCAGCTGCGCCTGGGCAACGCGCCCGGCGGTCAGCTCGGCATGCACCTGGCGCAGGAAAGCCCGCGTTACGACGGCATCGTTCGGCGATTCGGCAAATGCCGAACTGCGCAGCTGCTCCAGGTCGATGCTCATCCGCGCCTCCGCAAATTGGTGCAGCCGCCTGGGCGCGGTTCTGGCTGACGAAACGCCGCGACGATATCGGCCGCGATGGCTTGTGCATCGCTCTCGAGCTCGTCGAACTGCCTCTGATCCCGAACGCCCAGCGATACATCGCGGCACAGGCGGTCAAGCCTGTCGCTGGCAAGGGAGAGGCGGCTGCCAATGTCGCCGGCATGCCTCAGGAGACCTTTGGGCATGGCTGGCGTCTCCCGCGCATGAAAAAGCCCGCTGGCACCTGGGGAACAGGGGTGCCGCGGGCTCAGGGCGCAATTATCGCGGGGTCGTTTCTGCCCGGTTCGATGCGCTTTGGGCAGGGTCTATTTTGTGACACCTGCAAGTTTTCGTATTTGGTCGACCTTTCTGACCTGGCGAGCGATCAATTTGAGCGGTCGACGGCATCTGCAAGTGTGTTCAGGGCATTGTCGATACCCATGAGCCTGTATGCAATTTCGTTGAGACCTGCGCTTTGACGGATTGCAGCCCAAGCGGCTACCATTTCGGCCGATATCTCTTCGCCATCGACAGCATCCAGAACGACCCTCACGCCATCTTCATCAACCTTGCACACAAATTTAGGCATTCGCGACTCCCGGTTCGGTTTGGCAACGGCGTGCCTCCGCAATTTTGAGGAAGGTACGCGTCTGCAATGCTGCAGTCACCCCGATCCTACATCAACCCCGCATGCATCGCCAGCAGGTCGCCCGCATCCACGCGCTTGACCGCATCGGCATGAAACCCGGGCCAGGCCCAGAGCGCCTCGAGCAACAAGCGCTTCGCCCGCCTCGCGCTGATCCCGTAACGCGCTGCCGCCTGCGCAATCCCGCAATCGCCGACGATGATCGCCAGCACCGGCTGCGGCTCGGGCAGCCAGTCGCGCCAGCGCGAATAGGCCATCTCCGCCCGCACCCATCCCAGCGCCTCATAAAATGCCCCATCGGCGCGCGGTGATCGATCGACTCGCGTTTCAAGGCTCACAGTGCGGATCCCCAGCTCGGCGCCGATCTTCGCCGCGATCGCCGCGATCAGGTCCGCATCGGCCAGCTCGAACTGGTCGAGCACGCCCCGGGTGTAGAGCAGATGCAGCGTGCCCTGGCCCTGCTTTGCCGCATGCGCATGCGTTTCCGGCGTGCCATGGCGCTTGTGTGCATAATCGCGGGTCAGCTGGTGATGTGCCTTGCGCAGCGCGCGCTCCTGTGCGGCCAGCTCGGGGTGCCGCTGCGCATAGGCCGCATTGATCGATCGCCGCCGGTCAGCCTGAACCGCCTGCACTGCGCTCTTCACCGCCTTTTTCGCCATATTCCCCGCTTCCCGCCACAGATCTCCGGCGCGCAGGATAATCCAGCTCGGCAGGCGGCAGCAGAGGCTCTTTTGTGACGCTTTGCGGCCCGCTCGCCGGCGGCGTGGCCGTCCGATCGTCAGGGTTGATCGTCCACCCGCGCGCGCGCAGCTGCCGCACCGCCAAAGGCTCCTCCTCGGGCAGGCTCAGGCCGCGCGGCCCCGGCACCCGCACCAGCTGCCCATCCGCCTCGAGCCGCTTGACCGCCCGCCGCACCCGCGTCCGGTTGGTGCCCAGCGCATGCGCAATCTCGCCCAAGCTCGGCGATCCCGCCCAGTCGGCAATGTACTGGCGGACGAACTTCAGCACCAACAGCTTGCAGCTCGCCATTTCTGGCCGCTGGCGCAATGTTTCATTGTCGGCTTGGGGGACGTGGCTGGCCATGCCGGGAACATAACAGGAAAATTGTGAAAAAGCGCTATTTCGCTATTTGTCGCGCGCAATTGGTCACTTTTTCCTGCCTCATATGTGGGCGAGAAAAGTGACCACCCTTCGCGTTCAACTGCCAATCACAGCCTTGATATTGTCCGCAAACAGCACCATCGCGCTGGCCACAATCGTGACGATGGTCATGAACCCGAGCCACCATCGCTTGGTCGGCAATCGGTTCAGCCGACGTTCCAGCTGCGGCTGGTCAACCAAGCCGATAGTCCAGCTCGGGCTTGTCCTTGATGGGCACCTTCGGACGTCCCCGCATCTCGGTCAGCCTGTCGCGCAGCGCTTGGCGCTTGGCAAATCCTGTAAAGCCCGTGCCTATTGCCAGCCCCAGGCTCAGCACGCCGATGACGATCCACAGCACCGCCGCGAACGAAAAGCGACCGTCCGCCATCGCGGTCCATTCGCTAACAATGCCCGGCAGTGCACTCAGCATCATGCCGCACGCGCCATAGAACACTTCCAGCTCGGCCACGCGCTCGCCCCGGGCCAGCGCCTCCACCTCGTAATCGTGCAGCAGATAATAGGTCACGGGGCGCGCGGCGTGTAACATGCGGGCATTATGGCCCAGTCCCAGCTGCACGTCCATATCGCTGTCCGGGTCTTTCATATCCCCGGCCCATCCCCAAAGCGCAGCGCCTTGCAGCTCACTTCAGCTTGTCCACGGCAAGCTTGGCAGCCGCAATCTCGTTGACCGGCACCTGCGCGGTAAAGGGCGCGCCCTTCTCGGCGGTCAGACGCACCGGCCAAGTCTGGCCCGTCAACCGGCCCGCAGCGGCGTCTTCCACCACCTTTGGCGGCAACCGGACAGCCACCGCCTCGAAATGATCGCAGCCATAGCGCTCGCAACGCAGAACATCGCGCGACATCACAGTGAATTTGCCGCGCTCCGGGCCATTGCCAGCGTCATAGGTTGCGCCGCTGAAGAACATCCAGTCGCCGGTATAGCGAATGTGGAAGACGGCAGCATAGGTCACCTCGCGCGTCTTCTTCTCGATCGACGTTATTACGAACGGGTCAACATTGAAGATGGAAAGCAGCCCGCCTGTGGTCTGACGGTGCGCTTGGGTCGAGGCGATGATGAATTCGGAAAGCGGATCGTTGTACACGCGCATCTTCGCCGCGACTTCGGCGGCAGGCACCGCCAGCGCGCGTTCGTCTTTTGAAGGCTTGGCGCTGACCAGCAGCGGCAGGGCCAGCATGGCCAGAATCGATGCAGATAGCCTCATCCAATCGCCTCCGGAGCCTCGATCCTTGCGATCGCGAACTTATGCTCTGCGCGCAAGTTCAGGCAATAGCCGCTCAGCTCGCGTCCATTGCTGGTCCAGTTTCCGACGGTCCGCACGCTGACCAGGCCGTGATCGTCCGTATAGGTGAACCGCATCAGATCGCCCGACGCGCCCGGCTTCAGAATCCATCTTTTGGCCAGATCGGCCTTCAGGCCCTTTTGTGGCTTGGCAGGGGAAACTGGGGCGGATGTCGGCCGTGCCTCAACCGCTTTCGGCTTCGCTGCAGATGGCCCGCGCAGGGCCTGCGCCTTGTCGATCAGCCCGGTACCGGCATCATAGATCGACTTGACCGTCTTGATCGTGTTCGGGTCGCTCAGCGTCTTGGCGGCGGCGACGAGCAGATGCAGCGGGATGGGCATCAGGAATTTGCCTCATACTGGCGCTGGCCAATCTTCTCGCCATGGCCCAGGGCAACCTCAAGAACGACGCCCTGCGTTTTTCTGCCCTTGCCGGTGACCTGTTTGACGCGGACCTTGCAGGCCTGCTTTTCCTTCAGCAGCGCACGACGGACCCAGCTGTCCGCCGGAACATAACCGATGGTTCTTCCGCGATCGTCTATGGCCGCAATCGCCTTGCTATCGAACGGATTGTCAGGTTCTAGCACCAGCGTGACCGGTTCGAGCGGACAAAGGTCCAGTATGGCGCTTTGGTAATGGCTCTCGCCGACGATGGCCAAGGGCAAGTATCTCGGCCTGGCCTTCTGCGCCTCCCGATATTTGGCCATGGACTGATTCCAGTCGTTTCGCGTATCTGCGATCGATTTGGCAAAAACACCCGAGATGCGCGACAGCAGAGACATGCGTCAGGCCCTCGCTCTGTATATGTGTCGGCTACCATGCACCCTGCCCATTCTAGACCTCGGCCTGATAGCTTCGGCGGTCGTTGTGCAGCGTGTGCGAACTGGCAGGGCCTTCGATCAGCGAGCGCATGATCGTGATAAAGCTGCGCCGCTCAGGCTCGCCAAGCCGGTGATAATATTCGATCCACTGGCGCTCTTCGTGATTTAGCGAAATTGCTGGCACTTCGGCAGCTGGATCATCCGTTTCGCCGGACAGATAAGCGGCTGTCGTGCCGAGTTCGCGGGCAATAACATGCAGGCGCGGAGAGCTGCGGGTGTCTCCACGCGCCAGGCTGTTAAGCGCCGACTGGCTCATGCCGACACGGCGGGCAAGCTCGGCCTGCGAGATGCCCATCGTGTCTATGAGTCGCTGCATGCGTTCTCCGATATTCACGGCAAGCGATTACCGTAAAATCGGTTGTAATGCGCTGCCGTTTTATCGGTTGACTCTTTGACCGATGAACCGGTAACTAGACGCATGGCTGAACTCGAATCATCCGTGCAGGCATTTCACCGGGCAATTCAGGTTGTCGGCGGACAGTCTGCGCTGGGCCGATTGATCGGCAAACCACAGTCCACCGTCTGGGAATGGGTGGATCGGAAGAAGCCGCTTCCAGCAGAATTCGTCCTGACGATCGAGCATGCCACCGGCATCTCGCGGCACGAGCTGCGCCCTGACATTTACCCGCTGGAGCTTGCTCCTGCGCCATCAACCCCAGCCCTCGGGTCTTCTCTCCCCGACGGTCGCAACCCTGCCTGCCCTTCTGCCGGACCTGACCCTGTACCGGCAGACACTGCGTCCCATGGTGAATGCGCAGGCAGCGGGGAGGCGGCGGGGTCCCTGACCTGCGATCCCAGGGACCCTGCCGCCAATTCCGTCCCCATCGGAAAGGCCGCGTCATGAGCAGCCATGGAAAGATGATCGTAGCGATTGTGGCGATGGCGATCGCCGTCTTCGTCAACATGCTGACGGTTTCCACCATCGCGATCGCGGCAAAGCACTGTTCGGCGTCGGAGATCATGCCATGACGAATAGCAATCCCAACCCAGCCTGGCCCTTGCCATCCGAAGGCGAGAATGCAGAAGAAAGCTGCATTCCGCCCACGCCTCACCTCGAGCTGGCGAAGCTTTCGATCCGCGAACGTGCCTTTGATGCCGCCCAGCGCCTCATCCTGTCGCAGCCGCACATGGCAGTCGGTCGGCTCGAGCAGAACCGCCTCGCCGATTCCGTCATCGAAATGGCCGAACGCTTTGAAGGCTGGATGCGCGCCGATCCCACGCCCGATCTGCGGACCTTTGTTGGTGATATCGGGCCTTTCAGCCAGTTGAGCCCCACGGAAATCACTGACCATCCCGGTAAGTACGACTGGGCGGCAACCGAAACCGATGACCCAGCGATCGACGATTATATCGCGTCCGACAATCGCGTCATCGCGGTGACGGAAAAGCTGATCGCAGACCAGCGCCATCTCTCCCAGCGTATGATAATCGCGGAGGGCAAGATCGAGAATCTGCTGCTTCGCGCCGTAAGGCCGCAAAGATGACCAAGGCCCGCGCCCCCTTGTCGATCGACGCCGCCCTGGCCCGCATCGCTGGGCACATGCCCAAGGGCTATGACGATCTCGCCCAGGTCACTGGTCGCGCCGTGCGCACGGTGCGCAACTGGGGCGATCCGGACACGCCCGAGCAGATCCCGCTGGATTGCGCGATCGCGCTCGATCTCGCCTATATCGCCGCCGGTGGCGATTGCGCCCCGTTGTTCGAGACCTATCAGCTAAAGCTCGAAATGGCGTCGATGGAGCGCTTCGCCTGCAACATCGCGCTCGCCCGTCACACCGCGGATGTCATCCGCGAAGGCGGCGAGGCGCATTCCGCCCTGGTCCGCGCCACCCTTCCCGGCGCGACCAGGGCGGACCGGCAAGAGGCCCTGCGTGAATGCAGCGAGGCCATGGATTTCCTGAAGCGCACCCTGCCCCTGCTCGAGGCTGATCGCGCTCCGGATCAGCATCATCCGCCGTGACGCCGGTGCCATGAATTACCCTGAAGGGGTGTCTGGTACGGCTCGCAAGGCCCCCAGCAGCTGATCATCGGGTCAGCTCTCGCGGATCACAGATCGCACCCCGCCACTTTCGCCAAGCACTCCGTCACCTGCCCGCCCGGTTTCGCACACCGCGCTTCCGGGCTGGCCTTTCTGCTGTCTGAAGAAAGCGAACATCATGGCCGACCAGATCATGACCGCGCAGATGCCCGGTTTCCGTTTCACCGATCCCGCAATCGCTCAGCCGGAAGCGCCAGCCGCCGCGCCGCGCCAGCTCAAATACTGGAGCGCCTATCGCTCCGGTCCCACCCTGTCCGTCTCGGGCATGGATGCAGAAACCGGCACGACCCGGACGATCACCGGCGTCAGCAGTCTCGGCCCCGGCCCCGACAGCGCGATCTGCATCACCGATGGCGAAGGCCAGCGCTGGGAGCTGGTGCTGTGATCAAGCCGCTGCCGCCAAGCGTGTTTCCGGCTCCGATGTCTCCGGGAACGTACCTGCGCAAGCGGCGGGAGGCGGCGGGCGTCAGCCTCGAGCTGGCGGCGGTGGCGTTCCTGCCCTGGGTTCATGGCAATGGTTGGGCCAACAAGTTGAGCACACCGCCTGGCAGCAGCCCCGATGGCCCCCGTCTCGTCAGGCTTGTTTTGCAGGTCGCCGTTTGGCTGGCAGAGCTGGAAGACGACAAGCGCTTTGTCGATGGCATCGCGCTTGCACAGGTCGCTGGCGTAATCCCGTTCGAGCGCGAAGCCTATGACCGCCTCGTCGCGCTCCGTTACGGCGTAGACCTGCCACCGCCGGCCATCTGCCGCGAATGCGGCTGCGGCGTGCTCACCGCCTGTTTCGCCGAAGGCCATGCCTGCGCCTGGTCGGAAACCGACCCTCATCTCTGCACCGCCTGCGAACGCAAGGAAGCGCAAGCCGTTGCTGCTAACGTTCCGGAGACCGCAGATGCGTCCTGACCCCACCCTCTGGGGCCTGAAGGCCGATCGCCGCCCGCAACACGGCTTTTTCGGCGAGCCGATAAGCGCCGCGATCGCCGGCGTCGCGCTCATGCTGGCCGCCATCGCCATCCCTGGCCGGTTTTTCCTGACCCTCGTGCTGGAGCTGATCCGATGAACCAGACGAACCTCCCGATTCACGGCATGGGCTGCAGCTGCAGCAAATGTTCCGATCCGCGCGGCACCCCGATCCAGCGCCACCGCCGCTTCCTGGTCATTATGGTGCTTTACCTGGTTGGCATCGTCATCGGCGCCGCCGCCCTCCTGCAGGGAGCCAGCGCACTATGAGCGAGGCGATTTCTGCAGACGATCAGCTCCGACTGTTCATTGAGCGCATTGAGCGGCTCGAGGAAGAGCGTCGCGGCGTCGCTGCGGGCCTGCGCTGGGCCGATAACCCGCGCGTCCGCATCATCACTTTCAGGCTGGTCAGGCAGAATATCGACGCCTGGCTAGGGTGCCAGCGCGGGGCAGCCGCGCAGCCAAAGCTGGCCGCAGCGGTGCCTGAAACCACTGCGGCCAGCAGCGCGCATGCAGACCGGCCAGTCTGCAGCGCAGCACCTTCCGCAACCATGCCCGGTCACGAAAGGACCTGATCCATGAACCAGACCATTCCCCTGAACAAGCTCATCCTGTCGCCGCGCAACGTCCGCAAGACCAATGGCGACGAGGATATCGAAAGCCTCGCCGATTCCATCGCGTCGAAAGGCCTGCTGCAGAACCTCGTCGTGTCGGAGAGCATCGAGCATCCCGGCAAGCACGAGGTCGACGCCGGCGGTCGCCGCCTCCGCGCGCTGCAGCTCCTCGCCAGCCAGAAGCGCGTCGCGAAGAACATGCCCGTGCCCGTCCAGGTCATCCCGCGCGACGACGCGATCGAAGCGAGCCTGGCTGAGAACCTGCAAAAGGTCGCGATGAACCCCGCCGACGAGGTCGAGGCCTTTCATGCGATCGTGTACGAGGGTAGCAACCCATTGTCAGCGATCAACAATGTCGCAACGCGCATTGCCAACTGCGCCCGCCGCTTCGGCCGCACCGAACGTTATGTGGAACAGCGCCTGCGCCTCGCCGCGCTCGCGCCCGCCATTCTCGAGGCGCTGCGCGAATACCGGATCGGCATCGAGGCCGCGCGAGCCTATGCCAGCCATCCCGATCATCAGGTGCAGCTCGCCGTTTTCAAGAAGGAAGAGGCCAGGGCGCAATCCCAGCCCGAATGGGCACACCGCCCGGTCAGCATCCGCGAGGCGCTGGCAGGCAAGAGCTACCCGCTCGATCACCGTCTGGTGCGCTATATCGGCCTCGATGCCTATGTCGCTGCCGGCGGCAAGACCGAGCGCGACCTGTTCTTCGGCGACGAGGATCGGGAGCTGCTGATCGACACCGCCCTGGTGCGCAAGCTCGCGACCGACAAGGCGCTGCAGGAAGCCCAGTCGCTCGCCCAGGATGGCGGTTGGTTGGATGCGGCTGTCGCGCCGGTCGATGGCCCTTATTGGTCGACCCCGAAGACGCCCGACGGTTTCAAGCAGCGCTATGCAACCGATCCGGAGGAGATCCCGCTCGTAGATAAATGCAATGCGATCGCGACCTTCCGCTTGAATGCGTCCGGCACTGGGGTCGAACTGGCGCAGCACTGGTTTCAGCCTGTGCAACCCGTCGAGCCCGGCCAGGAAGACAGCTCGCCGCCCGCGATCGAGCGTGATTGGGCGGCAGAGCGCCGCGTGAGGGATGTTCGCTTGCGCGCCGCCCGCCTCGCCGCCCCCAAGGTCGCGGGAAGCGCGCTCGAGGTGCGCGCGTTCTGGCCTACCATCGGCGCCCAGTGGATCACGCCCATCCAGGAAACCGACGACGGGATTTTCGTCGCGCTCTGGGTCAAGGTCGATCCTGCAGACATCGAGGAATGCCTGGCCGAAGCCGAGGCTGAACACGATGCATTTCTGCAGGCCGCTTTGCTCCCCGACGAACCGGAAACCGATGACGACGCGGCCGACTCCGGCGAAGCCGACCAAGACGCCGACAGCGAGGAGCCGGTGGCATGACCCAGCAATCCATCGAAGCCCGCGTCGCGAAAATCCTGGCCGACCAGTTCGGCAAGCTCGATCCCGCGACCGTCACGCCCGAGCTGAACCTGCGCGACGATATGCGCGCTGACAGCTTGGACGGTGTCGAGATCGCCCTGGCGCTCGAGGAAGAATTCGATGTCCAGATCTCGGACGACGAGTGCGAGGCCTGCACGACGGTCGGCGAGCTGCAGCAGCTGCTCGTCAAGCTGACGGGAGGCGCAGCATGAGCGCGACCCAAAAGACCCCCGAGGCACGCGCTGCCGAACGCCAGATGAGGCAGGCCATACGCAAGCAGGTCATGGCAGTCGGTGTCCCAGCCAGAAAGGCCGACGAGATCGTTGATCTGGCCTTTCATGGCGCCGAAAAGGCGATGGATGCGCTGGTGACAACGACACGCGCCAGCAGTGATTCCCGGGTCAGCCTCAATGCGATGCTCATCGCCTCGAGCCTGATCGACGAGAAGATGAAGGGCATGCGCGAGTTGGCTGGAGTAATGGCCGGCGCGGCAGGCCTCAATCTGACCTCTGCCATGGTCGAAGTCGGAGGGCAGCCGTCATGACCGCCGCCGACAAGCCCGAATTCGCCCCCGCGATCGGCAACATGCCCTCGCTCCAATGGTGCAGGCTCGATCAGCTGCAGATCGACGATGCCTATCAGCGCTCGATCGACACGCCGGGCAGTCAGTCGATGATCCGCGCGATCGCGCGGACATGGAACTGGGATCTGTGCCAGCCGCTCTTCGTCGCCCGCCGGTCTGACACGCGCATGTACGTCGTCGACGGCCAGCACCGCCTCGCGGCGGCGCGCATGCGCGGCGATATCGACCAGCTGCCCTGCATCGTCTCGCTCACCGATGGCCCCGCGCAGGAGGCAAGCCTCTTCAGCGAGTTCAATCGGCGCAGGCGTCAGCCCTCCCAGCTCGATCTGTATTTCGCGGATTTGGCTGCAGGCGATCCTGTCGCCGCGGATATCAACTGTGCGCTGCTCGCCGCTGGCTTGACGATGTCGAAGCATACCAATGTCGGCAGCTTCAAGCCCGGACAGGTGATGAACATTGCCGGTCTGCGTAGCGTCCACCGCAACTTCGGGCTCGACGTGCTGACCGTCGCACTGATGGCCATGGCCAAGGCATGGGAAGGACAGCGCCTGCAATATGCCGGTACGCTTTTCCCTGGCATTGCGGAGATCGTCCGCCACGAACGCGCCGTCGCGCAGCGCGCGCCGCGCTGGTCCGAAGGGCCACGCGTGCAGGCGATCGCCCCGTTCCTCGCCAGCAAGCTGCAGATGGATTGGTACGGCCTGGTCATGCGCGCCAAGGGCGAAGCGCCCGGCACCAACACGCACGTCGTCTCCGGCCAGGTGCTGCTGAAACACTGGACCGCCAAGCATCCGGGAGGGGCGGCATGAGCTACTTTGGACCATCGGTCGGAGAGCCCGGGTATCTGCCCTATTGCGCCTGCGATGGCCTTTTTCGCTGCAAACGGGGACCTGAGAGCTTTGTCTGCGCGACAGGGCGCTGCGGGGTCAACAGCCGTAAAGTCAATGGCATCGATATGTTCGACGAGACTGCCCCCGATGGCCCCGGTTTCGACTGGGCCAAGTGGCACGCCGATCAGGAACACGGCCGATGACTGGCAGCGTCGTAATCCGCCACGGGCACGAAATCGTCGATGATCGTATCGTCTACGACGAGACCCCCCTGTCATGGGATGAGGCCGACCAGAAGGCAGGCCGTCGCCTCGATCGGCGCATGTCTTGGGCGTTCATCAACAACGAGCTCTGCAAGTCGATCAGCTACACAATCCGATGCTCCGGCTGTTCGGAGTGCCCGGGCGAAGATCGCGGGATGGGCTGCAGCGAGTGTGGCTATCACGGTGTCGTCAGGCAATCGTGCTGGGTGGAAGCATGACCTGCGAGCATATCCGCCTCGCCGATGGCACCGGCATGATCGTCTGCGGCAGCAAGCCTTGGCCGCGTTCTAAGGCGCGTTGCGTCAAGTGTGGCCAAATTGCTGAGCAACTATGCGACTGGAAAGTGCCCGGCTGCAAGAGCGGCACCTGCGACGCGCCGATCTGCAGCAAGTGCACCACCAGCCCGGCACCCGAAAAGGACCTCTGCCCCAAGCACGCCCAGGCCTGGGCCGAATGGAAAGCGAGGCGAAGCGCATGAGCGAAAACCCTGAGCTGAAGCCATGCGCGCACTGCGGGGCGCCCGCAGAGCTTGAACAAGGCAGCGATCATCACGGTAGTTGGTTCAATCTCGGATGCTCGCGCCATTGGGGTCACCAACGCAATCCAGACCACACGAACACCTGCATTGCCGGCCGCATTTTCTATACCGAAACTGAGGTGCCATTGGCCGAAGCAATTGCTCTCTGGAACACGCGAGCGGGGCTGCCAACCCAGACAGACCTGACCGCGCTGGTGGCAGCGCTGACGCTGATCGCGAGCGGATGCACCACGCGCCCGGAGGACGTTGGTAACCCAACGGTCCTCTGGATGCAGAAGGAAGCCCGCGCCGCCCTCGCGTCCTCCGAGGTGAGCAGCGCATGAACCAGCTCGCCAAACAGATCCGCGAACATGCCCGCCAGCGCGAAGCGCGCTTGTCGATCGCGCGCCGATTCTCGCACGGCACACCGCTCGACATCGATCGCGGCGCATCGCTCCCCGTCGCCATGGCCGATCTCGGCCCGGCGGACCCCCGCCCCTATGCGCTCAGCCCCGATCCCTGCGGCCGCTGCGGCACGCGCGGCACGCTCGGCTGCAAGCACCAGAAACCCTTCACCGAAACCAGGAGCAGCTGACCATGGCCAGCCAGCCAGGCCCTTACGGGCGCATGTTGAAGATCGGCGAGGTCATCGAGCAGACCTCGCTCAGTCGCCGCTCGATCTATCGCCTGATGCGCGCCGGTCAGTTCCCGAAGAGCCGCAAGCTCTCCCCGCAAAGGGTCGCCTGGTCGGAGGGCGAAGTCGAGGCCTGGAAGCAGTCACTTCGCGACAGCTCGAACACCTGAACAGGGCTCCGTTGGGGGCCTCAAAACTTATCGAAAAACAGAAAACTATTTGAATGCAAGGGGATACGCCAATGTTCCAAATCCTGCCACCCCAGCCAG
>NZ_QJJM01000022.1 GCF_003201955.1 Blastomonas natatoria | reverse complement strand
AATCTCGCCCGATTGGCCAGACTTCCTGTGCCGGACCTTTCCGGCATTGATGGTGGGAGGCTGGCTTTGCGCGCGCAAGGCGAGGTCAGGCAGACTCGGGCGATGCTCGGCCTAGGGCTCGTGGTGTCGCTTGGGATGGGGGTCATGGGCGGGTTACAGGTGCCGGAGCGCGCTGAAGTGCCCCTTGCGGCCTTCGGACCTTCGGCTTCGCTTACTCCTCTGATTGCACTGGGTCAGGAATGAACCTGCGTCGTATCGCCCTAGCAGCGGCGCTGATCATTGCGCTTGCGCTGATCGGGGTATGGCTCGGACGCATGCTTCAACCCGCACCGCACCATGGTGGGGCTGAACTGCACGCCCTGATCCATGGCGAGCTCGACCTGGACCCGGCGCAGGATCGTGAATTGACCACCCTCGAGCGCCAATTTGCTGCGCGGCGTGAAGCGCTCGAGGACCGGCTCAGGCGCAGCAATGCACTGCTTGGCGACGCCATCGCCGCCGAACATGAATTTGGTCCCCGCGTTTCCGCAGCGGTAGACGATACGCATGATGCGATGGGGGATCTCCAGAAAGCGACCCTCGAACATGTTTTCGCAATGCGCGCGGTGCTGCGTCCGGATCAACAGGCGCGGTTCGATGCGGTGGTCAGTAAGAGCCTCGCTGCTCAGCCGCAGTGACCCCTGACAATCTGGATGCGGCGCTCATACGCGGAGCACGGGCTGGCGATCCCGGCGCGCAACGTGCACTGGTCGAACGCTACCGTGAGACCGTGTACCGGCTTGCGCGCTCGGCGACAGGCGACACTGAGGAAGCCTTCGATATCGCGCAGGAAGCGTTCGTCGCCGCGTTTGCTGCGCTGAACCGATATGATCCCGAGCGACCTTTCAAGGCCTGGATCAGCGCCATCACGCTCAACAAATGCCGCGACTGGGCCCGTCGCCGAGCCGTCAGGCGGTTTATCGGCCTGCCGATGCCGGAACAGGCCGCGGACTGGATCGCCGATGATGCGCCTTCAGCGGAAACACTGGTCGCAGACCGCTCCGAACTCGCTGCGGCCGCCCGCGCGATCGCCAAGCTACCGGCCAGCCTGAAAGACGTTTTGATCCTGTGCACGATCGAGGGTCTGAGCCAGCAGGAGACAGCAATGACGCTGGGCATCAGCCTCAAGGCGGTCGAGACGCGGCTTTACCGTGCGCGTCAAAAATTGATGGTTTTTTTGAGGGGTGACACCGAACCGCGCGTATAGAGGTGTATGAACAGTCCTAACCTTACTCGACGTCACCTCATAGCCGCGTTTGGCGCGGCATCCGCTTTCGCCGCTACGCCGGCCTGGGCACAAGGACACAGCGTGCACCGTGGAGGCACCCACGGGAAAGGTGGGCCGCGCATCCCTGCTGGCTTTGGCGAACTGAGCGGCGACGTGATCGATCTTGCCGTTGGGAGTGGTCATCGCATTATCGAAGGCCGCCGCGGTCCCGGCATCGCGGTGAACGGAAGTGTTCCTGGCCCTCTTATCCGCCTGCGCGAGGGGCAGAATGTGCGCTTCAATGTGACCAACAACCTTGGCGACGACACCTCGATCCACTGGCATGGCCTTTTGTTGCCGTTCCAGATGGACGGGGTGCCGGGCATCAGCTTTCCTGGCATCAAGCCGGGCCAGACTTTCAATTATGAATTCTCCGTTCGGCAGGCGGGCACCTATTGGTATCACAGCCATTCTGGTTTGCAGGAGCAGTCTGGTCATTATGGCCCCATGATCATTGACCCGGCCGGTCCGGAACCGGTCGAATATGACCGTGATTACGTTCTTTTGCTAAGCGATTTCACCGTGCTCGACCCCCATTTCATTATGCAGCGGCTGCGCACTGGCGAAGGCTATTTCAATCGGCAGCAAAGCACTTGGACGGATGATTACCCGATGACCGGAGAAGAGCGCCGGATGTGGGCACAGATGCGGATGATGCCGACCGATATCATGGATATTGGCGGTAAGACTTACACCTTTCTTGCCAACGGACGTGGACCGACAGAGGGCATGGAATATCTGTTCCGCGCAGGTGAACGCATCCGGCTGCGCATCATAAATGGATCGGCGCAGAGCTTCTTCAACGTCCGCATTCCCGGCTTGCCGATGACGATCATCGCTGCGGACGGACAGAATGTGCGGCCTGTTGAAGTAGACGAGTTCCAGATCGGCACTGCCGAAATCTACGACGTCATTGTAACGCCGAGCAACGAAGATGCTTACGCCATCGTGGCAGAGTCCATGGATCGCTCTGGTATGGCGCTGGCGATGCTGGCGAGCCGCCCTGGCGTGCGCGCTGCCGTGCCGCCTTTGCGTGATCCACCGTTGCTGACGATGGGTGACATGGGGATGGACCATGGGTCAGGCGGTATGGACCATGGGTCAATGAATCATGGCGGACCTGCAGACGCTGCTGCGACGGGCGGCGCAACTGGTGCAGTTGCGGGCGAGATGGATCACGCGGCGATGGGACATGGTGCTCAGGCCAGTCAAACTGAGCCTGCCGATGGCGGCATGGAAGGCATGGCGATGGGCGGCATGAGCATGGACGGCATGAAGATGCGCGACACCACTCTGCTTCCGCCTGACGTCGAGATCGGCCCAGGGATCGACATGGTATCCATGGCACCGGTCGACAAAATGGGCGATCCTGGCCTTGGACTGCGCGACGTGCCGCACCGCGTGCTCAATTACCGGATGCTGACTGCGCTCGAACCCAATCGCGACACCCGCGAGCCGTCGCGGCTGCTTGAGCTTCACCTGACCGGCAATATGGAACGATATATGTGGTCGTTCGACGGCCGGATGTATTCCGCGGTCAGCGATGTGCCGATCCGTTTTGCGTGGAACGAGCGGGTGCGGGTGAAGCTGGTCAACAATACGATGATGGCGCACCCGATCCATCTGCACGGCATGTTCTTCGAGTTGGTCAACGGGGAAAGCGCTGCGCATCAGCCGCGCAAGAATGTCGTGATTGTGCAACCTGGCGCCAGCGCGCAATTTGATCTCACGGCCAATGAGCCCGGCGACTGGGCGTTTCACTGCCACCTGATGTATCACATGCATGGCGGGATGATGCAGACTGTGACCGTGGTCGGTCCGGGCGGCGGCGCATGAGTGTGCGGGCTGTCCTTTATGCGGCATTGCTAGGCAGCGCGGTGATTGCTGCGCCAGCAGTGGCGCAGCATCAGGGTCATGCAATGCCAATGCCTGCCCCGGCACCTGCGCCGAGCCCCACTCCTGCGCCGACGACTCCTCCCGCCGATCCCCATGCCGGGCACATCATGCCCGCTGCGCCGATGACGCCAGCGCCTACACCTACTGATCCGCATGCCGGTCACACGATGCCTGCAACACCGACAGCTCCGCCGGTTGACCCTCATGCCGGGCATGCCATGCCAGCGATGCCCGCATCCGATCCAGCAGATCCGATGGCGGATATGGATCATAGCACCATGGATCACGGCATGATGGACGACGCTGCGTCGGCATCGCCTGGACCTGACATGGAAACCCCGCCGCCGCCTGAGGCTGGAAGCGGTCCACCTCGCGCTGCCGATGCCATTTGGGGCGCCGACGCAATGCGTGCTTCGCGCGAGGATCTGCAACGCACCCACGGCGATTTCCCGGTCTTCTGGTTTCAGGGCGATCGGTTCGAAACACAAGTGCGCGGCGGCGCAGACGGCTACCTGTGGGACTTGCAAGGTTATTATGGCGGGCCGACGAGCCGGTTCTGGTTTAAGAGCGAGGGCGAAGGCACGTTTGGCGAACAGATCGAAGACGCCGAGGTTCAGGCACTCTACGCGCGTGCTATTGCGCCCTTTTGGGATCTGCAAGCGGGCGTGCGGCAAGACCTCGGTGGACCTGACACCACGCATGCAGTGATCGGCGTGCAAGGGCTTTCGCCCTATCAGTTCGAAGTCGACGGCGCCTTATTCCTGTCGCAGCGCGGCGATCTGACCGCGCGGATTGAGGGCGAGGTCGACCAGCGGATCACGCAGCGTCTGATCTTGCAACCGCGCGCCGAGGTGAACTTGTCGGCGCAGGACATTCCGCGCCTCGGCATCGGTTCAGGGATCGACTCGGTCGAGGTCGGCGTGCGGCTGCGCTACGAATTCATCCGCGAGTTTGCCCCCTATATCGGCATCGAACAAAGCTGGCGCCTCGGCGGCAGCGCCGATTACGCCCGCGCACGCGGCGAGGATCCCAGCGTCACCAACTATCTCGTCGGCATCCGTTTCTGGTTTTGAAGTAAAGGAATATCCCATGAAATTCGCTTCTGTTTTTGCCGCAATCGCAATGGTTGCCGCTCCGCTTGCAGTTCCGTCCGCTGCGCTAGCTCACACCAAGGTCGTCGCATCAACACCGGCGGAGGGAACGACTGTTGGCAGCGCGCGCGTGGTCACGCTGACATTCAATGAAGCACTGCTCCCGCCCATAGCGGCGGCAAGCATCGTGATGACCGCAATGCCGGGCATGGCGAACCACGGCGACATGGCCATCCGCAACTTCACCACTGCCTGGTCCAACGGCAACAAGACGATGACGCTCAACCTGAAAAAGCCGCTCGCCAAAGGAACCTATGAGGTGCGCTGGCAGGCTGCGGGGGCTGACGGCCATCGCATGACAGGTAAAGTCAACTTCATCATCGGCTGATATGGAAATGGGTGAGCTATCCGAACAGGTTCTGCGGTTTGCGCATTATGCGCTGCTGCTCGGCCTGTTCGGTTGGACGGCATTTCGCCTGGTGAGGCTTCGCCGACTGGATTGGGTGTCGAAAGATGAGGGGAAGGTTGCTCTCATTTTCGTCGCGATGTTTGCGCCATTGGCGTCTATTGCGCTGATGCTGGTGTCGATCGCAGCGATGATGGGCGCGCCGATTGCTTCGCTCGACTGGCCGATGACCGAAGCGATGATCGTCGGCACCGACATGGGTATGGCGTTTCTGATCCGTCTCGCGTTGCTGTTAGTCGGCCTTTGCGCGCTGTTGGCGATGCGAGGCGAAACGGCAGCCCAGTTGATTGCCGCCATTTGTTTCGGCGGGGCGCTGCTGACGCTCAGCTCGAGTGGCCATGCGGCTGCGACTGAAGGCGGTTTGGGCCTGTTCCACCGCTTGAACAATGGCGTTCATCTGCTGGCGGCCAGCCTGTGGCTGGGTGCCATGTGCTGGTTCCTGTTCCTAACAGTCAGAGTCCATCGCCAGCCTGATCTCCTGCCGGCATCTCCGCTGCTTAATGTCATGCACGCGTTTGCGCCGCTGGGCGTCGGCCTTGTTGCAACCGTTGCAGTCACAGGCATGATCAACGCACAATTGATCTTTGGTCTGGAGAACAGCGTGCCGGTCTTGACCACGCCCTACGGCTTCTTGCTGACCGCGAAAGTGGTTTTGGTTGGTGCTATGCTTGCGTTTGGCGCGCACAACGCCCGGATCGGACGGCAGGCGGCCCTGGATGGCGAGAGCGAGAGGCTGGAACCCTCAATCACTCTATCGCGCCTCCGTAGGAGCCTGGCAGGCGAGTTGATGTTGGCTGTCGTAGTGATTGGACTGGTTGCCGTGCTGGGCATGATGTCACCGGTGATGATGTAACCAAGAAGCTGATCGAGGGAGAAAGAGACGATGATCGAGGGTAAAATGATACAGCTGGCAGGGCGACGTGCTGCGTCTCTCGTTGGCATTGCAGCGATCGGACTAAGTCTGACGGCCGCGCATCCGGGGGCGCATGATGGGCCGCGAACGCCCACTTCGGCAAATCCGGAAGCGCCGGTCGATGCGGCGACACCCGTCGGCACCGTTATGGCCTTCCACGCAGCACTTGCCAGCGGCGATACGGACGCCGCGCTGACGCACCTCGCCGAAGACGTCGTAATTTTCGAATCTGGCGGCGTTGAAAATAGCCGCGCCCAATATGCTAGCCATCATCTGGAAGCCGACGCTGCTTTCAGTGCCGCGGTCCCTCGAACCTTGGTCAGCCGGACGCATGGGATGCAAGGCGATATGGCCTGGGTCATAAGTGTCGAAACGGTCTCCGGAACCTACCGCACGCGCGCGATCAACAGCCGGTCGGTCGAGACGATGATGCTCAGACAGGTGAATGGGCAATGGCGGATTGTCCACATCCACTGGTCATCCGCAGAAATCATCCGATAGAGGCTGCGGGATAGTGGCAGCAAGAAGGCCCGACTACTGGTAGCATAATTGAGGACGTCGGTGGCGGAGGGTCTCGAAATCCCGCGTAGCACTGAACGGGAGCTTTCCCGTCTTCAAGAGCTTGCACCTTCTGTTCAGCTCCCGGCCCACTTTTTGCCATTCTGCGACGCCAGGCAGACAGGCTCTGGACGTCGGCGTCTGACAGGTCCTGCCGTTGGACACGTGGATTGGGAACGACCGCTTCGTCCCACTTCTCGTCATTCCCTACGGCACAGATGGTGCACGCTAAAAGGAAAGCTACCGACCTGTCATCGCGTTTCTAGTGAGGTGCGAGGCACAGGGGCTCTCCCGAGAAATTCGGCGCTGCTGTTTCTCATACTCGAAACATCGCGCCGATGACCGACGGCGCTCCCTTTGTCGGAATGAACACCCGCGTGCGAAACGCGATAATTTCAGTGAAACAGCCAATGCTTTTGAGCCAAGGCAGCTGATCGACAGGCACCCCGACGATTTCGTAGCGCTGCTCGCCTGCAACGCGCGAGCATTTGATGGTCGCCTCGAACGGCAGCTTGATTGGGATTGTCCGGCTTTCACCGAGTGCCCTGATGATCGTATCCGGGCTCAGTTCAACGGTGGAGGCAATGTCGAATTTCTCGAGCAGCTTCGCCACATCCAGTTCGTGAACCATGCGGCCGAGCCAGCTTCGGCCCTCTTCGTCCACGATCCGCCGGACCTCCAGATAGTCGATGGGAAGGCTCGACCAGATCGGCAGGAGAAGTCCGGTTGCAAGGTACACGGTCTCTGTCGTTAGCCGTTCGGCAAGCTCCGCAACCTCGCTTTGCCACAGCTTTTCGAAAGTCCGGCCCGGGGCTTCCTCCCATGCTGATTCAGCAAGGTCATCGAAGTGGTGGTATTCGCGCCGGAGCGGACGGTGGAGGATAACCCGCCGGATCAGCTCGCCTTGCTCGGTCATGAAGTGCCGCGAAGGTTCGGCCAGGGCCGCTTTCCGACTCTTGGCATTGTGGAGCAGAATGCAGCCGTCGGCGTAATCGCGGCGCTCAAGGACACGCTCAAGCGAGATCGGCCGCGCTCTCGTCTTGAGAGCCAGCTGCAGCAAGTGTGACGTGGCACCGGTTCGCCCGTCGGTCCGCAGGACTATGTCTTCGACAACCTCGGCCTGTTCGACCCGCAGCGTTTCGACGCCGACATCGAGTGATCCGGCCTCGCGCGCTGCGGACACTCGCGCTTCGACCAACCCCAGAAATTCCTCGAAGATCGCATTCTGCATTCCGATCGGCAGCGCGAGGATGCGGTTGAGCCAGCGCTGGATCGGCGGAAGGTCCTCTTCGAGAATGCCGTCTTCCGAGACAATCTTGAGCCCGCTACGTCGCTGGAAATCGATCAGCGTTGCGCTCTTGAGCTTGCCGTCCGCCAGCAAGGCAAACCAGGTCGAGAGAGCCGCCTTGGCATATTCGCTTTCGAGATTGTCGGCAGGGTCAAACAGGTTCTGCCCGCCCGTCTGGCGTTGGCCCCGCGTCAGCGCCCCCAGGCTGTCGAGCCTGCGTGCAATGGTGCTGGTGAACCGCAGTTCCCCCTTGCAGTTCGTGGTCACAGGCCGGAACAGCGGTGTGTTGGCTTGATGGGTCCGGTGCGTTCGGCCCAGCCCCTGGATGGCTCTGTCTGCGCGCCATCCCGGCTCAAGCAGGAAGTGGATGCGCCGCTTCTGGCAAGCTGCGTCAAGGCTGGCATGGTACGATCGCCCGGTGCCACCCGCATCGCTGAAGACAAGGATTGGCTTCCTGCCGTCCATGAACTGGTCTGTTTCGGACTGGTTCGTCCGCGGCGAGCGGGTCTCGAGCCGCTGCTGGCCGTCGCTCTGGGTTATGAGCCGCTTGCTGCGCCCGGTCACCTCGGCGACCTTCTCCGGTCCATAGTACTCGATGATACCGTCCAGCGCTGGCTTGATTGGCGGCATGGCGCACAGGTGCTCGATCATCTCGCCGCGGCGGGCGATCGCAGTCTGGTTATGGACTGGACGGCCTTCCTCGTCGAACATCGGTGCCGAGCGCTGGGCGCCGGTATCATCGACGAATACCTGCATCTGTTGCGTGGGGAAGGCGCGCTCAAGGTACTCAATCACCGCGTCGAGCGGGCTGAGATCGAGGTCGAGTTCCGCCCGCTCTTCTGGCGAGAGGCTGTCGAGACGGCGATCGAGGATGCTTTCGGCGGTCGAAACCAGTTGAACGACAACAACCTCGTCGCGATCCAGATGGTGATTTATGGCAGAAATCAGCGTGGGCAGCTTCATCGACAGCAGCAGCTGGTTGAAGAACCGCTGCTTGGTGCTTTCAAACCGGCTTCGCGCTGCGGCTTTCGCACCGCTGTTGAGCGTTGTGCCGTCGATTTCATCGACGACACCGGTCAGCTCCAGCGCCTCCTCAAGGTTCTGATGAATGATCGCCCAGGCATCGGCATAAGTGTCGTAGACGGCGATCTGTTCGGCTGTCAGATCATGTTTCAGGATCTCGTATTCGACGCCTGCAAAGCTAAGCGCGCGCGCCTGATAGAGGCCCAGTGCCTTGAGGTCCCGCGACACGAGTTCCATCGCAGCGATGCCCCCTGCCCTGATCTGGCTGATGAAATCTTCCCTGTTGGCAAACGCGGTGCCGGGTCCCCACAGACCGAGCCTCACGGCATAGGCAAGGTTGTTGACCTCCGAGGCCCCGGTCGCAGAGGCATAGAGAACCCGGGCATCGGGCAAATTGTTTTGCAGCAGCACGCCGGCGATGCCCTGCAGCGATCCGCTTTTCGTGCCGCGGGCGCCCTCGCCCCCTGCAACACCGCCCATCTCGTGGCTCTCGTCGAAGGCGATGACACCGTCGAAATCCTCGCCCGCCCAATCGAGCAGCTGCTTCAGGCGGGTGGCGTCCTGATGCTGGCTGCGAAGGGTCGGGTAGGTGACGAACAGGATCCCTTCGCGAAACGGAACCGTTTGATCGATCTTCCAGTTGGAAAGCGGCTGAATGTCGGCCGCTAGCCCTCCGATAGCACTCCAGTCGCGGCGCGCGTCTTCGAGCAGGCTTTCGTTCTTCGATATCCAGATGGCCTTGCGGCGTCCCGCAAGCCAGCCATCAAGGATGCAGGCGGCGATCTGCCTGCCCTTCCCTGCCCCCGTGCCATCGCCAAGGAAATAGCCTTTGCGGTAGGCGCGCCCATGCTCGTCGAGTTGCAGGCCAACGCCTTCTTCAGCGGGAGCGAACAGGCCAGGCAGATACTGCTGCCACGCGTTCCCGGCATAGATGACAGTTTCGATCTGGGCCTCGGAAAGCAGGCTTTCCTGCAAGACCCGATCCTGCAGCGCGGGGACATAATCCGGGATGGGTGCCGGAATCGAACCCATGGCCACGCTTTCGACGAGCGGCGTCGGATGTTCGCGTGCACCAACAATGTCGACCCGGCTTGGCCGGTACGGGATGTAGACCCCGCTCTGCTCACCGAGCACGCGCGGTTTGTCTAAGGTACTGAACGCCAGCGCTGTAATCGTTGGGGCTTGGGCTACCCTCGCTTTGACGGGCTTTGTGATCGGCGTTGCGCGCATGGCTTTGAAGAGCGCACCCGGCTTTGCTTTCGGCGGCACCGCGCGCGGTTCGCAGTCGGGCTCGGCTGTCACGCGTTTGATGATTGGAACCGCAGACGCAACGTCTGTAACTGTCTGTCGCGCCAAAACTGCAGGTCTGATCTGCCCCGGGATCTTGTCGATCACGTACAAGCGCACGGCCACGCTGGTGCCCTGCTTGTGATAGCATTTATCAAGGCGGATGGATGTGCGGACCGTGCAAGAAGTAAAGGTGTCTTCGTAGATTTTCGCAAGCTTTGCGCTGGTCGTGAACCAGTCCGGCATGATCGCGACGATCCTGCCCCCCTGCTTGAGGCGCGTTATGGCAGCGCGCAGGTGACGCACCGCTGCGAACGCGTCTGCTCCTCGCCCCATTGATCGGGAGAACGGCGGGTTCATCAGGATCAGGCTTGGCTGCACAGCCGCGTCGAGATGCGAAGCCAGCATGGCCCCATCGATCCCTGCCATGGTGGCCTCGGGAAACAGCAGAGCCAGCTTTTCACGCCTGCGCGGATCGATTTCGTTGAGATGTAATGCGCTGACATCGGGCAAAGTTGCCACCAGAGCGCCATGTCCGGCGCTCGGCTCAAGAACGATATCGGTTGCAAGCGGCTGCGCCAAAATCACGCAAAGCGCTGCGAGGTCTGCGGGCGTCGAGAATTGCTGGAACCTGATCTGGTCTTCACTTCTGACCGTATGTGTCGGCAGTGCCTCGATAAGCGCACTGATCTCCGAGATCTGGTGCAGCATCTGAGGCTTGTTCAGCATTCCGGCCATGTGGCGCGTCAATGCCGCCTCGAGCAGGTCAAAGGCGTCCCTCTGGCTCCAGGTGCCGTTTGCGGAGCCCTCCCCGTAGAGCTGGCGCATCGTCTCAAACAGGCGTTGCTTGTTCGCCAGTCCGGCTGCGATGGCGTGCTGGATTTCGGTGATTGCTGCGTCCAGCTTCTGGCTGGATTGTTCAAAAAGGTCGGTCACGGTCTGCTCCTGATGCTGAACCGCATCAGGTCATCCCCCTTCCCTCTCGCCTCGGGTTTATGAGCCCGTGATCACTACGGGCTATGCGACAAGGGGTGCCCGGCAGCGACGAGGATTCGGGACCGGCACCATCCCGAAGATATCGGTTTGACTTCTACCGCCGAAAATGATCATAAAACACGAACTGGGTCGCAGAACTGCGATTCATCGAAAGGCAGACGCATGTCCTACACCGTGAACACACTGCGAAATATGACCAGATCCTGCGAAATGATGCGCGATCGGGTCAAAGCTGTGGTGTTCAAACCTGATGAACGCAAGGTCCTGGATATCACGTTTGGGCCTACGGCGGCAGCGGAATTGGTCGGAAGAACGCCTGAAGCGCTTGCCAAGGCAGAGAAGGAGGGACGTCTCGCGCCTCCGAAGCAGCTTAACAATGGCCGTCGCTATTACACGCTCGAAGACCTTACTCATATTCGCAAGGCGCTGAACATTCATCCGGGCAAGCTAGCCCATGAGAATGCGGTCGTAGTAGCCGTGCAGAATTTCAAGGGCGGCGTCGGCAAGAGTACGATTACCAAGCATTTCGCCGATTTTCTCGCACTGAACGGATATAGCGTTCTCGTGATCGACTGCGATCCGCAGGCGTCAACGACAACTATGTTCGACATCCAGCCCGAAGCACTTATCGATGAAGAGGAGACTTTAGGAAACTTCCTGTCGCCTCGCAGCACATTCGATGATTTCAGGAAGGCAATCCGAGAAACCGCTTGGCCTACAATCAAAATAGTGCCGTCAAGCCTTGGCCTGCAGGATGCAGAGTGGGACCTCACGGCAACGTTGACGGAGGGCGGACAAGCAGTGCGCGAGGGACTTCAGCGTCTCCGTATTGGCATCGACAGCATCATCAAGGACTTCGACGTCGTCTTGCTCGATCCTCCGCCGGCTATGGGGTTCCTGGGCCTCAATGTGATGGCCGCCGCAACAGGTATGCTTATCCCGGTTCCGGCAAGGCAGCTCGACTATCTTTCAACCATCCATTTCATGGACACCATCGCCGAGAATATCGAGATCCTCGAGGATCACGGAACGCCTGTTGATTACGGGTTCATTCGCGTCGTCTGCTCGGCCTACACCCCCAGCAAGCCAGGTGAAGCCGACATGTGGAAGATGATGAAGGCCACATATGCCAATTTCCTGCTGAATCAGCCGATCCTAGCTTCTGAGGAAATCAAGAATGCCACTCAAGCATTCCGGTCGATCTATGAAAGCAAGCCTTCAGCTGCGCACGCAACTTACCAGCGTTGCCGGGACAATCTCAACGCAGTCTTCGGAGAAGTTCTGAACGAAATACATGAGCAGTGGCCGTCGAAGAGCATTTCGAGACGGTCATCTGACACGGCAGGGAGTGTTGCAGCGTGAGCCGTCGTTCATTGATTGGCGAGGCCCTCGCCTCCCCTGCCCCTGACCAGCCTTCCGTCTCTGAAGCGAAGGACGCTGCAGGGGCAACCGCATCGCGCAATTTCACAACACGTCGGCTTGAAGGCTTCACGGAAGCAGCGCGGATGGTCAAGCGCCCGACCATCCGGCTCAAACCTGCAGAATGTTCGATCTGGCCGGGAAACGCCCGTGATTACGAACAGCTCACCGAACCCCGTTTGCGATCTCTGATTGAATCGATCCAAGCAGAAAACGGGAACCGCATCCCAGTAGTCGTGCGCCGGAAACAGCAAGGTGAGCTGCAGTACGAACTGATCATTGGCACAAGGCGCCACTGGGCCGTCGCGTGGCTCAACGCCAATCACTACCCGGATATCGAGCTCGTCGCGATTATCGAAGATCTCGATGACGAAGCTGCGTTCCGCCTTGCTGATATCGAGAACCGCGAGAGGGAAGATATCTCAGATTTAGAGCGCGGTTTGAACTACAAGGCAGCAGTCGATACTTATTACGATGGCCTTCAGGCCCGGCTTGCTGAACGCGTAAAGATCTCGAAATCTACGCTCGCCCGGTACATCGGCCTGACAGAGATCCCGCAAACAATCGTAAGCGCATTTGCGTCGCCAATGGAACTTCAGGTGCGGTACGGTGACAAGCTTCTTCCAGCCATACGCAACCCATCGCTGCGCCCTAGGATGGAGGAAGCAGCGAAGCAGATCGCTGCGGAGCAAAGTTTCCGGCAATCCGGAGACGAAGAGCCAATTTCTGGCCCTCAGGTTGTTGTCCGTCTGCTCAAGGCAGTTTCGGGCAGGCCTGGCCGTGCCCAGAAAGCCGTAATCGAAGCCGCAGGATCGTCCATTGGTGTCATCGAAAAGGATCGTGCACGAGGGCTCACGATAACGATCAACCCCACTGATTTGAGCGCTGACGAAATCCTCGATGCATTGCGCCCTCTGATTGAGAAGGCGAAGATTCTAAAAAGGCCTGCCCCATGAAGGAGGGTTTCGGACCCACATATGGCCATGCCTTTACCACTCTGAAAATGTGGCTTTTATCGTTTTATTTCATATGTTTAGCACACTTGTCCCACATGTGGGACAGCGGCAGATTTACTAGGCGAAGAACGTGAGCGAGAAAGATCAGTCCTCCTCCGGTCGCCGGGTGCAGTTCGAGATGTTCTTCACGCTGCCTGATTTCAGCGACATCTCGCTGCGGGACTATCAGGAGACCATGCAGCGTCCTTTCTTCAGCCTTTCGAAGAAGAAGCGCCTGAAACCCATTGAGTACCTCAGTCCGGACAAGTCGGTCACCGTCCATGTATCAGCCAACCCAGCCTATGGGATGGCGACCATCTGGGATGCAGATATCATGATCTATCTGGCGTCTCACCTCAACGAATTGCGCGAGCGGGGTGACAACGACCTGTCGCCGACCATTCGTGTTCAACCTGGCGATCTTCTCAAGCGAATCTGCTGGGGTGTAAGCGGGCGCGCCTATGAGCGACTGATCGCAGCGCTTGATCGTCTTCAGGCCACGACGATCAAGACGAACATCCGAGCAAACTCCAAATCCCGCGAGACCACATTTTCGTGGATCGATAGCTATACTCATCTCGTTGATGAGCGAACCCAGCGTTCGCTTGGGATGGAAATCACGCTTTCCAAATGGTTCTTCGACGGGGTCATGGACAAGCGAAATGTCCTTGCGATTTCGCCTTTGTATTTCGAGATAACGAGCGGACTTGGGAAATGGCTCTACCGCGCAGCTCGCAAGCACGCTGGTGGCAATGGGCCAGAAGGTTTCACGATTGGCTTCGAAACTCTTCATCAGAAAAGCGGCAGCGAAAGCTCCCTACCCTCGTTCAAGAACAAGATTCTTGAATTGGCGCGAGCTAACAACCTACCGGATATCAGTCTGGAGGTCATTGGAGCGGAGACGCCGCGCCCAAAGCTAAAGATGGTGATGCGTCGCCATCTCGAAAAACTTTCTGAAAAAACCGAGGGCAGTGGCTCTGTCACCACGGAGAGCAGAGCCCAGCGCATTCAGCGCGCAACCCTCGAAAAGGCAGCCAAGGTCAGCCCTCCGCAGGAATTCGTTGATCCTGCCCTCGTGCGCAAGCTCCTTGCAACAACGAGCGCGAGCTTGCGCCCCGAACAGCAAGCCGATGCATCAGCGGCATTGGACAGCAATGCAAGCCAATCTCAGTCACGACGAAGGGGAGGGGGGGCGCAGGACACTCTTGACCCCGAAATCTATCAGGCCATCCGTGCTGAATGTCCTGGTTGGGATCTCGATGTGCTGATGCGGCAATTCGATTCCTTTTTGAACAGCAATCCGCATGAGTTGCCAAGGAACTACTCGAAACGGTTCTACGGCTTCATGAAAAAGCACCACGAGCGCAACAAGCATACGCTTCCGGGCTTTTGAAGATCGCGACCTTCTGCAGGACTTGGTAGCGGCGCCCGGCGCGCTGGTAGAGCTGCCGCTCGGCTTCAGGCCTGATTACGCTCTGCCGCAGGCATAGCGATCTATCGTAACAATAAGAACAGTCTCATCATGCACGGCAGCTAGCCAACGTGTTTTCGGGAATCACTTCGGTTAGCCCGCTCGATCAGAGGAACGCGTCTACGTTCGGCGCCTGCTAAGAAATCGCTGACTAGGCCCAAGAGCACCCGCATAGACCCTACGGCCGTGCTTCTGCCGTCCATCTTTGACTGAAATCAGCGATCTACTGTGCAGCGCTCAAACCAGCTGGCAGATCGCCTTAGGCTCCACTTCGGTCACTGCGATCCAGAAACCCGACAGGTCGGCCTTCAAGCTGGGCGATGGAAAATGCCTCCAAAAACCATTCCTGAAAACACGTTCGACCGGAAATACCACATTTCCGAAAACACGTTCGTTTCAGCATAGGGGCAAATGGGGGATCAGAAAGTTTGGGATCGGCGCATCATATGTGAATCGGAACGCTAACTGATCCTATGGCCTCACGCTCTGAGCCGTGCTTTCAAAGTTATCAACAGGGCAGGGAGGTGGCCAACGTGTGATCGGGCATCAGATGACGTGTTATTAGAATCTGGCGGTCGTGCTATCAGAAACCGAACATCGTGTTATCAGATTCGACATAGCGACCCCGACTCGCGAGAAATCAGGAGTTTGCAGGCTGATGGCGAGCAGGTAACCTCTTAACCTTAGAATCTAAATCCCCTAACGTTTTCGCCTGCGGCGGATTTGTTATTGATTTGATTCAAGATTAAGGAAGATCGCGCTCTCGCTTAGAGAATGACCTCGCCCGAGAGACGCGCAAATTCCATAAGAATCAGACGTCCGCAACTGAGCGGCGGTCACAGCCTCAGGATCGATTCCTTGAATCACCATAGAGACCTGTGATTCAAACTTCCGATTGGCCTAGCTCCAGGCGGCTGTCGCATACTCCTCCGTATGTTAGAGCATGATCAGAACGAGTGTCACATTTGGCTCGAAGCCAAGAATCCCGATCTCAATGTTGCACGGCGCTATGCCATATCTCGGAGCCAAGACCTGTTCGGTGTTGCGATTGTTGAATTCTCGTGGGGCCGGATTGGAACGCGTGGACAGCGACGTAAGTTGTCATTCGCTGACCCGGGCAGGGCGAAAAAGTTCGTAGAGCAGCTGCTACGCCGCAGAGCGAGCTCACAAAATCGAATTGGCGTTTGTTACCGGGAAGTATTCCGGGGTCCATGACACGTTCACGTGTCCGTTCGGACGATTGCGCCATCGGAAGTTCGAAGACTGGCCATGCCGGCAGTCACCATAGCCGCAACTGATTGTGACGCGGTTCGCTTGGTCACCTCAAGGCCTCTGGCAAGCTCCGCACGGGTAAGAGGTCCGATGCCGGCTACAAGACGCCAAGCCAGGGGAGCCGTCGACGAGGCGTAGAGGCCTGAAAGTGCTCCCTCAGCCTGCAGGTGAGCCCTTTGCATGGCACGGAGGTCTGAGGCTGCACTCTCGGCAGCAGCCTGAAGCGCACGACGTAATAGGACGGGCAGGGGATCCTCGTGGAGTTCGCGGAACAGGGCCCGCGGCATGACCCCAGCAAGCGCCATTGGCGCCGACCCCAGCCCAAACAAGTGTGGGCGCATGGCGGCCGCAAGCGACGCAGCCCAGGCCGCCCCCCGGGGCGCCAAACGTGTGACCGCGAACCCACTGACCTGGATGATCTCGCTGCCGCCTTCAAGAAAGTCGATTTCCTCAGTTCGCAGTTCCGCCAGCCATTCAAGGAGGGTGCCCATTGGATCGCTGGTCGGCAGCAGCGCATCGAGCCGTTCGAGCGCGCGATCAGCAGGCCTGTATGTCTCGCTGAATCCTTCGGAGTGACTTTTCGCGGCCATGACCAGCTTGGCAGCATGGGCGAGAGGAGGGTGACCTCGCCGGCTGATCCACGACAAGAACTGACGGCGTTCTTCGGAGTACCACGAGCGCACAAGCTCATCGGCCTCAAGCCCCGGATTGTGTTCAATTCCAAGATTATCAAACGGATAGTCGCGCACATGCACGCGCCAGAGCCGCCGGAGTGAGGCCAGCGCAAGGCATTGGGAAAGCTCGGGTGAGATGAAGGGGAGGGCGCCTTCGATGCGGGCAAGCGTCAGTTGCCAAGGTGCTGGGGCAGATACCATCAGCCAGATAGTATATAAATGGCTTAAAAAGTATACCCAGCTTGTACGGTGGATTTGCTGTCCGATAAGAGCCCTTCACGGACGACACGCTATTCTATATAGAGCAGCCGAAATTTGCGGCGATGTCACCCGCGCCCGAAGGCAGGGGTTAGGCACAGCAGCGGCATTGAAGCCTCAGGAGTGTTGCCTTGGACGATCACAGCAGAATGGCCTTGGGGCTTTCAGATGAAGCAGCGCTCGCGCCGCTGGGGAATGCGATCCCGCCGCAGCTCGCGGCAGAGATCGAAGCGGCCAGCTCATACCGGGCGCGCTCCAAGGCGGCCAACACTGTGCGGGCCTATGACAGCGACTGGCGGCAGTTCGAGGAATGGTGCTGGACGCGCGATCTTGAGCCTATGCCGGCCATGCCAGAGGCAGTGGCCACATACCTTGCTTCGCTGGCGCAGGCGGGGAGGGCGGACAGTACCATCGGACGGCACCTTGCGGCCATTGCCTGGCACCACAGGCAGGCGGGACAGGCCGCACCCCAGCACCGCGATCCGCGTGATGTCATTAGCGACACACTTGCAGGGATCCGTCGCGAGCAGCGCGCGCGGCCGACGCGTAAGAAGCGCGCAATTCTGGCGGCTGATTTGGCGCGGATGATTGCAGCTGCTGAAGGGCAGAGTCCGCGGGCGGTCCGCGACCGGGCGGTCCTGGCACTTGGGCTGGCGGCGGCGCTGCGGCGTTCCGAACTGGTCGCGCTACAGCTGGCTGACCTCGAGCTGGTGCGGGAAGGGCTCAAGCTGACGATTAGGCATTCCAAAACCGACCAGGAAGGGGAAGGACAGGTCATTGCGGTGCCGTCGGGCAAGGTTCTCAAGCCCGGTCCCCGCCTCAACGAATGGCTCAGCGTAAGGGGAGGGGAGGCTGGTCCTTTGTTCTACCGCACCGACGCACAAGGGATGATGACCAAGGAGCCCATGTCAGATCGCTCGGTTGCCCGCCTGATCCAGCGCTACGCCGAAAAGGTTGGGCTCGATCCTGCCGCAGTCGGTGCGCACTCGCTTCGCTCAGGGTTCCTGACCGAGGCAGCCAAAGCCGGTGCGTCATTGCCGAAGATGCAGGAGGTGTCGCGGCAGAAAAAGGTCGAGGTGCTGCTTGGCTACGTCAGGGACGCTGCTCTGTTTGAGAATCATGCGGGCGAGAGATTTTTGTAGCGAGAATGCCGGAATCCTAGGGAAGCATTAATCCCTCACGATGAACAGCTATCGTTCGCAATGCCTGCAAGTAGGACTTTCTGACCGTTCCCGGAATCTATGTCGCATGTCGGGTTTCGACAGGCACCGGCGCCTGTTGTTGGCCTTGACCCGGCACTCCCCTTAGTCTGTTCAAACAAACTGCATGGGTCTGGCCACATTTAAGTTTGCGCTATATGTCTTTCATAGTCAGCAGCGCTCCTTCTGACTTATGGCGTGAAGCGTCCCTCTTGATTTGATAGTGTCTTTGCGAGGTCAACGCCGTCAGAAATTTGAGACAAGGGGATTGCCCGGCATGACCGCCACATGTTCGCGCAGCGACTTGCACTTCGTCCTCGGCCTGCCGACCGCAGAGTCAGCGCTCCTCTACCTGTTGAGGCGCCTGCCGCCCGAAGGCGCGCATTCGGGTCTTTCCGGCAAGGACGATTATACCTTTCGCTGCCGCATGGTGCAGTTGACGAGAACCTTCCTGATTCGTCGTCTCAACCAAGGTGCGGTGCAATGACCAGGCTGACCTCAGAGCAGCTCGGCGATGCCGGCGAAGATCTCTTCCGGTTGTTGTGTTCGCAAGCGCAGTTGATCCCCAAGGGGTTTGGTGTCGTCGTTAAGAAGGAAGGAGCGAACCAATGCCCAGTCAGCTGCCGAGGCCGCAGCAGTGGAGCGTACGACCGGGAATTATGCCTATGGCAACGAGAGCTATATGAACCTCTCGAGCTCCAACCGGCAGTCTGACCAGTGGAACACGGCGCCGTCTTTCTCCGGGGGTGCGCCGATCATGTCGAGCGTAGGTGCGAATGCCGCGATAACCCGAACAACATCAGATGGGTCGACGATTTACGATACCTCACCTGCGATGAGCCGTGGAACCGATGCCAACCAGAGCCAAGGCTTCGACTCCTCTACATCGGATAATCGGTCGAATGGATCCAACGCAACGCAGGACAGCGGCAGCTATTCGCAGAGTGGCAGCTTCAGCCGGAGCGAAGGGTACTCTGAAAAGGCATTTTCCCGTGAACAGGCTCTTGAGGACGTTCGGCGGATTGATAAGCGCATTGCGGCGATCGAGGAGGTCTCGAAATCCCTCAGCAGCAACACCTCAAGTAGGGATGGCTATGGGTCCAATCTCTCCTTTGACCTCAGCCAGATTATCGCAAGCCGGTACCAGGAAAAGGCGGCTGAACTTGGTCTGACAGCACCGAGTCTGGCACGTACTGATCTTAGCCCCCAGGAGCAGGCGACTGCTGAAGTGGTCGCGCGGGCGATCATCGCCGACTATTATGATCAGCGAGTGGCGCCGTTCAACGATCTGATCCCAGAACCTGGTTCGCTTGTGGGCAATGTCTCGGGTCCGGGCTCATTTACCGAAGCAGACTTACGCGGACAGGGTCCCCGTCGTTCAGCCGGATCACCGCGCAATCTTGTCGAGGGGTCATCAGACAGCACGATCGGCGATAGAATTGAGGAAGGCGGTAAGACTCTGGGTCAGCGCTATGAGACCAATGTGACGCGATCCGGCCAGCGCCGGCAGGATTTTCAGCAGGATCGGAAAGGCGAGGGTGGGGCCGACGATCGGTTCAATGAACGCTTCTATGACAAAGATCAGCGTTGATTGCCTGGGTGTTGGAACATCTCACGAGGTTACCAGCTGAGAAAAGCGACCACGAGAAAGGCAATCGACAGCAGCAAGGCAATAATTGAACTGGTGCGTGTTGTGGATCCGCCATAATTCAGATGGCCGGTCGATGCGTCAAAATCACCGATGCGGGTAAGATGGTCACTGGGCGGATAACCGCGAGATGGGTCACCCGTTCTGTAGTAGTGCTCTATCGGTCCATCGTTGCCGTGCGGGTCTAGGAATCCCATCGCCGTTCTCCTAGCCTTGCCGTAGCGTTTTTACGCCAAAAAGACAATCATAGGTTCAACGTTGCGAGGGGTTAGGAGTCGATTGCCGATTCGATTTGTATCAGCGATTGCGTGGGGCGCCAGAATCATACCAGAAGGGGAGCGGTTACGCTGAATTCAAGCGAGCCGTTGAGAGCATGTTATCGAAGACTGACGCGACATATCTCGATCTTCGAGAGCGCATTCTATTTGGCGAGCTCAAGCCTGGAGCACCATACTCTGCCCAGGACATGGCTGCGCAGTACGGGCTTCATATCAATATGGCGCGCAGATTGTTGGTCGCTTTGAAGATTGGCGGATATTCGCGGCGCTTGCCGAATTCGAGCGTGAGCTGATTGTCGAGCGCACGAGGGCTGGCATTGCTGCTGCGAGGGCGAGAGGCCAGCACTGCGGACGTCGACCCAAGCTGACCCTAAAGGAGATCCGTCTGCTCCATAAGGCCATGGGCGATCGCCGGAAACGCGTCATCGATGTCATCAAAGAGTTCGGCATCTCGAGGGCGACGGCGTATCGCTATATTGGCCCGAAAGGCGAACTTCGTGAATTTGCCAAGCGCGTGCTGGAGATGCAGGGGGAGGGGCGGGGGAAACGGTCGTAGGCAGCGTGGCCTGCCCGATAGGTGTGGGTGGGGCCGGGGATCGGCAAATTGCATATGCTGAGACAAATTCATTGAGACATTGATATGCGTGGGCATATTGTCATTGATCCGGCGGCGCTCCTTATGATATGCAGCAGCATATAGCCTAAAGGGTGTATATGCCGGGATGGATATATGAGCGCGGGCATTGAGGAAATAGCGGCGAGCATCCGAGAGGCACGCATCGCCAAGGCTCTGACCCAGAAGGAACTGGGGCTGCGCGTTGGCTTGCCTCAAAGCCATATCTCCAAGATCGAAAAGGGCACGGTTGACCTCAAGCTGTCGAGCCTCGTCGAGATTGCACGTGCGCTCGAGCTTGAGATCATGCTCGTGCCGCGCAAGGCTTTGCCCGCGGTCGAAGGCGCGGTGCGCGCACATGGCACGTCCGTCGAGACAAGCCGGGCGCTGAGCCTACTCAACGAACAGGCGCAAATTGCAGAACGGATCAAGGCCAGCTTTCCAGACCTCTCGCAGGTTGAAAGCTTCCAGCATGCGATCCGGAGCATCTCCACACTGCAATTCGATGCAGCCCGCTTGAAAGCGCTCGATGAGGCCTTGCAGCCAGCGAAGCGGCTGAAGGCGATCATCGATGCGCAGGGCGGGGCGGCCGCTCTCGCCAAGCGCCTGAAGGAGGCGACATCGGCTCTCCGGCATTTCCGCAACATTCAGTTGTGCAATGCGCCATTGAACGAGACTGCACGCCAGCGGCCCGCCTACCGGCTAGAGGAGGATGACGGATGATTGATGCCGCCGCCCTCGACATTCTCCTGAATGATCGCCGCATCGGTACGCTTGCCCGCCTCGATGGCGATCGCAGCATCTTCACGTTCGATGAGGCCTACCTTGCCGACGAGGAGCGCCCGACGCTCTCGCTGGCCTACCGGGACCAATATGGCGCGATCATCAATGCGCCGCGGGCCTATCAGACGCAGATCGAGCCGTTCTTCTCGAACCTTCTGCCCGAAGGGACGCTGCGCGATTATCTTGCGCGGCGCGCAGGCATCAAGTCCGTCCGTGAATATCTCCTTCTCGCACAGCTCGGCGGAGACTTGCCAGGCGCGGTCAAAGCCGTGCCTGTCGGGGCACGTGACGCTCCCCCGGCAGAGGTGGACGAAGAAGGTGTCGTCGCTGAAGCCAAGCGCGCGTTGCGCTTCTCGCTTGCAGGCGTTCAGCTCAAGTTTTCCGCCCTGAAGAACAGGGGCAAGAATGGTGGCCTTACCATTCCGGTGAGCGGCATGGGCGGTGACTGGATCGTCAAGCTTCCCTCGGCCCGTCATCCCGACGTTCCGGAGAATGAATTCGCCGCCATGAGCCTGGCCGCCAAGCTCGGGATCGATGTTCCCGAGATCGATCTTGTGCCGCTGGAAGCGATCGACGGATTACCCGATGGGATCACCCGATACGGGGCGTCAGCCTACGCCATCCGCCGTTTCGACCGGACCGATGCCGGACCCGTCCACATCGAGGATTTCGCGCAAGTCTTTGGGGTCTACGCCGACGACAAATACGAGAACGCAAGCTACCGACAAATCCTGTCGGTCCTCGCGATCGAAGCCGATGAGGCAAGTGCGGTCGAATTCGTCCGCCGCCTCACCTACGCGGTGCTGATCGGCAATGGTGACATGCATCTGAAGAACTGGTCTCTGGTCTATCCCGATCAGCGTCGACCGATCCTCGCGCCAGCCTACGATCTTCTCTCGACCGTGGCCTATATCCCCCAGGAGGACTCCGCCCTCAAATTCCACCGGTCACGCCAATGGGAGTCCTTCACCTACCTCGAACTGGAGACGATCGCCGACAAGGCACGGCTGCCCTCGCACCTCGTCATCGCGGCGGCGAAGGAAACCGTCGAGCGCTTTGACGCGCTTTGGGACCAGGAAAAGACGCATCTCCCGTTCTCGGGCGAGGTCATTGCCGCCATCGACCGGCACAGAAAGCGCCTCATAGTCTGAACCAGCTGAAACCGAATGACCGTCCGATGCGGTCAGTGATTTGCGTCTTCGGTCCGGATGAGAGCTGTCTCATGCCGGAAATCTGCGCCCTGCTTTCGGAAGCCGTGCAAGGTTGAGCTTCCGAACTACGTATACAAATTTCGGACAGTGCAGTTTGCCAAGAGCCGCCGACGCAGGCTGCTAGACGCAACGTGATCTGCTAGCAATCATGCTGCGTAGCCGAGGAACTCGTCATGCTCATGGCGTTCGACAGTCCATCGCTGTGCACCGAGAGGTCGCTCGCGAGATTGGCAGGCTGTCAGCCATAGCCGCATTTTGGCGCGCGAGATCCCGACGAAATAGGCAGCCCGTTCCGCCGCAGCGTCACCCCAGAACGTCTCTTCCTCGACCCCAAGAATAACGACCGTATCAAATTCGAGCCCCTTGCTTTTGTGAACCGACATGATGCGGACGGCGTTGTCGCCGGAAAAGGACGCCAATGCCGTCGCAGAATCCGCGTTGTTCTTCAGCAGCAGATGGACGCGTTCGAGCACCTGCTCGATCAACTGATCGAGCAGGCCACCATGCGCATAGTCCGACGATAGAGCTATCAGATTGTCGCGCCCCACGGCGCCGACCAATGCAGCGACGAGCGTCTGCAGGTCGTCTAGGTCCGCGAGGTCGATGTCCCCCTCTGCGACCTGCCGCCTCGTTTCCGTGACGAAGCGGTTCCACCGCGAGCGCAGCTGATATTCGCGCTCCTCGTCATGACCATGGTTGAACACGACAAAATCCAGCAAGCGGCGATACGCTGCCGGCTGACGCGTGCCACTAGCGATCAAGAAGAAGTCTATGAGCAGGCAGGCGGCAGGCTCCGACGCCAGATCCTGCACCTGGTCTTCTTCGCGGAAAGGTATATCAGCTGCCGCGAACGCAGCCGTGAGACGCTGGCAATATAGCCCCTGCTGCTTGCTGACGAGGATCGCGATCTCCGAAGGCTCGACGCCATCGTCGATCAGGGCCTTGAGGCGGTCACTTCGCTGCTTGCCATCGCCGCATTTGCCTGCGTGCGTCCCGTCACCTCGCGAAACTTCTCATGATATCTCGGGTGCTCGGTGCCCATCCATTTGTCCCACCACGTGAAATAGAGCCCAAAATTGGAGTTGAAGCCGCCGTTATGGTGCAAGTCGTGGTGCACCGTGGTGTTGATCCAGCGGGTCAGCGGGGTATCCAGCCACCAGCGCGGGAAGAATTCGAACCCGGCATGCCCCATTGCATTGCGGATGATCTGGAAATTCAGCCATACCACCATCACCCACCCCGGCGTCGGCACGAAAAAGAGCCACAGCGGCACAAACAGGAACATCGCCGCCGCTTCCGGCATGGCAAAGCTGTATGCGGCCCAAGGCGTCGGGGTGATTGAACGGTGGTGCGCGCGGTGGAAATGCCGGAACAGGCGCGGGTGGTGCATCAGGCGGTGCGCCCAGTAGAAATAGGCATCATGCGCGATGATGATCGCGGCAAGGATCAGCAAATCAACCCCGATGCCGAAGCTGACGCCGAAGACGTCGTAGAATATCCCTTCCTCGCGGCCCCAGATTAGAAAGCACGCCCCGATCATATAGACAAACACCGACTGTGCCGATTGCGCGACCTCGCGCCGCATATCAGCGGCGGTGGCTTCGCGCTTCTGGATCTTGCGCACAGTCAGCACCGTGCGCCGCAGCATACACACCAACACAAAGGTGACCGACGCGGCGATCAGATAGCGCGACCCGTCGATGGCGAAGATATAGAGCCCTTTTTCGAGAAGGATATCGAGCGGGGGAATTCCAGTGGTCATGGCGGCGACTTTCTTGCAGGTGATTGTCGCTCTCTGCCCGCATCCAGTAGCTGCTGCGTTGCCTTGTCCGTATCCGGTTAGCCGATTCCGGAATCGGTCAGGTGGCGGGCGCGATATTCGCTGGGGGTCATGCCTTCGGCCTCGCGGAACGCACGATTGAAGGGGCCGAGCGAGCCGAACCCTGCGTCCAGCGCGATGGTGATGATCGGCACATCGCGCTGCGAACGGTCGGCCAGCGCGGACTTCACCTCTGAGAGCCTGATCCGAAATTAAGTTGAGTGGTGCCAGTGGGTTAGCTTGACGCCAGCCCAAGTCGTTGATTCAGGTGGTTTTGCGAAGACTACCGGA
>NZ_QJJM01000021.1 GCF_003201955.1 Blastomonas natatoria | reverse complement strand
AAGAGGGTCATGGCATTGTCCTTTCGTAGAGTTCGGTGTGTTCCGGACCGTTTGTCCGGAGATGCCAGATACTCTGCACAGGCCGTGCCAAACTGAAAAAACCGATAGAGTACAGCGCCATAGCCGTTTTCCGGCCTAATCCTAACATGAACGAATGCTGACTGTTGGGAAAATTTCCCATTAATCGGGATTGATCATTGCGCAAAAAGCGAAATCTTCGCTACTGCATCCGTTGCACCGGCTCTGCGCGTAGCTATTGCCTACGAAACACGACAGAAAACGGGATCGCGCGCGTGATGAGGGACAGGCTGGAAGTGTGGTATGATGGCGCTTGCCCGCTGTGTACCCGCGAGATCGCGCTGATGCGGCGGCTCGACCGGCGCGGGGCGATCGAGTTTCGCGACGTATCGACGCCGGACAGCCTTTGCCCGATCGATCGCCGGGCGTTGCTCGAGCGATTCCACGCGCGCGAAAATGGCGTGATGCTCTCCGGCGCGGCGGCTTTTGCGGCCATGTGGCGCGCCATTCCGCTGCTCCGGCCGCTGGGCCTGATCGCGCGCTGGAAGCCGGTCCTGGCGCTGCTCGAACAGGCTTATCTGCGCTTTCTCAAGATCAGACCACGCCTGCAGCGTATGGTGCGCGAGCGGCAGGCATGAGTGTGCTGTTCGAACCGACGCGGGCGGCTGGCCTCGCGCGCATGCACGATTTCGTGCCGCATGCTGGCCGAGCCTATGCCGAGGGGCGCAACAGCGATCTCGGTCCGGGGCAGCCGACCGCGGTCTCGCAACTGTCGCCATGGCTGCGCTATCGCCTGATCAGCGAGCAGGAGGTCAGCGCAGCAGTGCTGCAATCCCATTCGCTCGATGCGGCCGAAAAATATGTTCAGGAGGTGTTGTGGCGCACCTATTGGAAGGGCTGGCTGGAGATGCGGCCCGAGATCTGGGCGCGCTTCGAGCAGGAGCGGGACATCCAGCGCGACCGACTGCGCAACGTGCGTGCGCTGGAGCAGGCAGAGCAGGGGCGCACCGGGATCGAGGGCTTTGACGATTGGGCGCGCGAACTGGTCGAGACAGGCTGGCTGCACAACCATGCGCGCATGTGGTTCGCCTCGATCTGGATATTCACGCTGCGGCTGCCCTGGGCATTGGGCGCGGATTTCTTTCTGCGCCACCTGATCGACGCCGATGCAGCGAGCAACACGCTGTCGTGGCGCTGGGTCGCAGGGTTGCAGACCGCAGGCAAGACCTATCTCGCCACGACGGACAATATCGCGCGCTATACCGGCGGGCGATTTGCGCCCAAGGGGCTTGCGGAGGTTGCCGAGCCGTTGACCGAAGCGCCGGTGCCTGCCGCTGCGCCCTTGCCTTCGGCAGGATCGGCCAAGGGTCCGCCGGCGCTGCTGCTGATCACGAGCGAGGACCTGCACCCGGATGAAGCGTTGCTCCGCGAGGCCGACATTCGGGGCACGTGCATCGCTGTCGATCCGGCGCTGCTCTGGGGCGACAAGGCGCGAGCTTTCGTCATGGACGCTGCGCGCGACATGGCTGCGCTGCTTGGCGAAACCGATACCAGGCCGGTGACACTGATAGATGCCCTGAATGCCGAGGCGATCGCGTCAGCGGCGCGCGAAGCTGGGGTGCATCGGGTAATCACGCCCTATGCGCCGGTCGGGCCGGTGCGAACACGGTTGACGGATATCGCCGAGACGCTGCGGAGCGAGGGGTTCGAGCTCGTTCAGGTCCGCCGCCACTGGGACGCGACATTCTGGCCGCACGCACGCAAGGGGTTCTTCCCGTTCAAGCAGCATATGGGCCGGCTGCTGGAAGAGATGGGACTGACCCGGACGTGAGCAACGCGGGACCGGCTCACGCCGCGCCCGCGTCAGGTCTCAATGATAGCGGCGCAGCAGTCCGGCAAGCTTGCCCTGCACCTGCACCTCGTGCGGCGCATAATATTGCGGCGCATAGGATGCATTTGCGGGATCGAGCCGGATACGGCCATTCTCACGCCGCAGATATTTGAGCGTCGCTTCCTCGCCGCGCACCAGCGCCACGACAATCTCGCCATCGCGCGCGGATTCGGTGCGCTTGATCAGCGCGAAATCGCCATCGAGTATGCCTGCCTCGATCATCGAATCCCCGGAAACCTCGAGCGCGTAATGCTCGCCTGCCCCGAGCAGTGCAGCCGGGACGGGAAGGATCTCGGTGCCCTCGAACGCCTCGATCGGCGCACCGGCAGCGATGCGGCCGTGCAACGGAATTTCGAGAACATTGCTGTTCGCCGGTTCGGGCAGCGTCGCCTTGCGCGCCGCATCCATGCTGACGACATTGCCGCGCGCAGCGCTCGCACGGGCGGCAGAGGCAGCAGCCAGTTCCTTCTCGCGCGGCTTCACGCTCGCCTCGGGCAGTTTCAGGATTTCGAGCGCGCGCGCCCGGTTGGGCAGGCGGCGGATAAAGCCGCGCTCTTCCAGCGCGCTGACCAGCCGGTGCACACCCGATTTGGACTTGAGATCGAGCGCCTCCTTCATTTCCTCGAACGAAGGCGAAACGCCATCGGCCTCCAGCCTTTCCTGGATGAAGCGGATAAGGTCATGTTGCTTGCGGGTCAGCATCGCCGATGTTCCTTTTCTGCGCCGAACCTGCGTTCGAACGAATAAGGAACAATTACGAAACAAAGGCGGTCAGGTCAAGAGCTTGTGTCAAGTCTGATGTCGAAGCGCGATATAGTCGACAGTGTCGCCCGCTCCGACCTCGGCCGCATGCGCAGGCCGCACCACCAGCGCATCGGCCTGGACCAGCGCCGACAGGGCACCGCTGTCCTGATTGCCCAGTCGGATCAAGGCACCATCGCGGAAACGGGCGCGCACGAAATCCTGACGCGGGCCGTTGGCCGGGAAGCACTCGCCTGCGATTGCCTGGGAGGTCGCAGGGACAAGTTGCTGATAACCCAGCATCCTGCGCACCAGCGGTAGCAGCAGAAGCATCGCGGTGACATAGGCGGATACAGGATTTCCCGGCAGGCCGAGCACGATCGCTTCGCCCAGACGTCCGACCATCACCGGCTTGCCCGGCCGCATCGCGATCCGCCAGAAATCGACCGTTCCGTCGCAATCGGCCAGCGCGGGCTGGATCAGGTCATGGTCGCCGACCGATGCGCCGCCGGTGGTGACGATGAGATCGGCATGGCTGTGCTGCTCGAGCGCGGCAGCAATGGTGGCCCGATCATCGGGCAGAAGCGGCGGCATGATCAGTTCGCACGGCAGCGCCGACAGCATGGAGGCGAGCATCAGGCCGTTGCTGGCCGGGATATGCGCGGGCGAGGGCGCCGGCTCGCCGGGAGGGACGAGTTCATCCCCGGTGCTGAGGATCGCGATGCGCGGGTGGCGGTGGACAGTGAGCGCGTCATGCCCGGCCATTGCCGCGAGTGCGATCAGCCGTGCGTCGACAGCTGTGCCCGCATCGGCCAGCAGCGCGTCGTTCGCGAAATCATGGCCCGCGCGGCGGATATGCGCTCCCGGGGTGGCGGGGCCATCGCCGGTCAGCAGGAGGCTGTTACCGTCGCGTGCAACGTCTTCCTGCACCACCACGCAGTCCGCACCTCTGGGGACCATCGCTCCGGTCGAGATGCGCGCGGCCTCGCCCGGACCGATCGTCCCTGCAAAGGGCCGCCCCGCCGCGCTTTCGCCGATCACGCGCCACGGGCCAGGCATGTCCGCGCTGCGCACGGCATAGCCATCCATCGCCGACAGATCCGCCGCAGGCTGGTTGCGCAGCGACAGCAGCGGCTCGGCCAGTGTCAGGCCGGTCACCTGGTCAAGCGGCAGGGAAAGGGCAGGGCGGGGCGCAGCCAGCCCGAGCAGGCGCTCGCGCGCTTCGTCAAGCGGGATCAGCCCGCCTGCCATCAACCAGCGGTCCAGTCGCCCGACTTGCCGCCGCTCTTGGCGAGCAGCCGCACGGGGCCGATGACCATGCCCTTGTCGAGCGCCTTGGCCATGTCGTAGATGGTGAGCAGCGCAACGCTCGCGGCGGTCAGCGCCTCCATCTCCACACCAGTCTTGCCGTTGGTGCGCACGCAGGTCTCGACGCGCACGCCAGTTTCCAGATACTCGAAATCGACCGAAACGCTGGCTATCGGCAGCGGATGGCAGAGCGGTATGAGGGCGCTTGTCTGCTTGGCAGCCATGATTCCCGCGATGCGCGCGGTGCCCAGCACGTCGCCCTTCCTGATATCGCCCGCGCGGATCGCGGCGATCACCGTCGGTGCCATGGCGATCACCCCTTCGGCCACGGCTTCGCGCACCGTGTCGGCCTTGGCGGAGACATCGACCATCTGCGCCGCGCCGGTGGCGTCCAGATGGGTCAGCTTGTCCATCAGGCCGCGGCTCCGGTGAGGAGCGCGCGGGTTGCCTGCGTGACGTCGGGCTGGCGCATCAGCGATTCCCCGACCAGGAAGCAGCGCACGCCATGTCCGCTCAGCCTCTCGCAATCCGCATGGCTGTTGATGCCGCTTTCCGACACCGCAATCCGGCCCTCTGGGATCATGCCGACCAGCCGCTCGGTGGTGGCAATGTCGGTGACGAAGCTGCGCAGGTCGCGGTTGTTGATGCCGATCAGTGGCGATTTGAGCCTCAGCGCGCGCTCCATCTCTGCCTCGTCATGCACCTCGACCAGCACATCCATGCCATAATCGAGCGCGGCATTCTCGATATCTGCCATGGTCGCGTCATCCAGCGCGGCGACGATGATCAGGATCGCGTCGGCTCCCAGCGCGCGGCTTTCCGCCACCTGCCAGACATCGACCATGAAGTCCTTGCGCAGGCAGGGCAGGTCGCAGGCCGCGCGCGCGGCGACGAGATAGTCGTCATGGCCCTGGAAATAGGGCTCGTCGGTCAGCACCGAGAGGCACGCTGCGCCGCCGGCCTGATAGGCGGCTGCATGCGCGGCGGGATCGAAATCGTCGCGGATCAGGCCCTTTGAGGGGCTGGCCCGCTTGATTTCGGCGATCAGGCCGAAGCCGCGCTGCGCCTTTTCCGTCAGCGCCCGGGTAAAGCCGCGCGGCGCGCTCGCCGCTGCGGCGCGGGCGTTCAGATCTGCGAGGGAGGTCATGGCCCTGCGCCGGGCGACCTCCCGTCGCTTGACCTCGCAAATCTCTTCCAGCTTGTTCATGCGGCGGCTTTCGTGAAATCGATCCAGCAGTTCAGCAGGGCATTGGCCAGCCCCTTGTCGATGGCCTCGGCGGCCTCCTCGGCCCCTTCCGCCAGCGTTTCGACCTCTCCTGCAATCATGAGCGCTGCAGCCGCATTGAACAGCACCGCATCGCGATAAGGACCGGTCTCGCCCTGCAGCAGGCGGCGCAAGGCGGCGGCGTTATGCGCGGCATCTCCACCCCGGATCGCCTCGATCGGGTGCGCTGGCAGCCCCGCATCGCTTGCCCGCCAGCGCTTCATGATCACGCCGCTGGGTCCGACATCGGCGACCTCGTTGCCGCCTGCCAGCGAAAGCTCGTCGAGCCCTTCGTCGCCCGATACGATCATCGATCGTTCGGTGCCCAGCATGTTCAGCGCCTCGGCATAGACATGGACATAGCCGGGCCGGGCAATGCCGATCAGCTGGCGGCGGACGCCTGCGGGGTTGGCGAGCGGGCCCATCAGGTTGAAGATGGTGCGCCTGCCGATCTTCTGGCGGATGGGCTGGATGCGCCGCATGGCCGGATGATGGTTCACCGCGAACAGGAAGCAGATGCCGATCTCGGCCAGCGACTGTTCGGCAGAAGCACCAGCGGCAGCCATGTCCATGCCCAGCGCCTCGAGCGTATCGGCGGCGCCTGCCTTGGACGAGGCCGCGCGATTGCCGTGCTTGGCAACCGGCACGTCGCATGCTGCAATGACCAGCGACACTGCCGTTGAAACATTGAGCGTATGGTGCCCGTCGCCGCCGGTCCCGCATACGTCAATTGCATTGGCAGGCGCGGAAACCGGAATTACGCGGTCGCGCAAGCCCTGGGCAGCGGCAGCAATCTCGATTGCGGTCTCGCCGCGTTCGGACAGCGCGATCAGGAATTCGGCGATGGCCTCGTCGCTGACCGTGCCGTCGAGGATGGCAGAAAAAGCATCGGCTGCTTCCTCGCGCGTCAGCGGATGGGCGGTATAGGGCAGCCGGGTCATGCGAGCAGATCCTCGCGCATCGGCCTCACGTCCAGCCCAGCGAGCTTGAGAAAGTTTGCGAGCATCTTGTGGCCGTGCTCGGTGGCAATGCTTTCCGGATGAAACTGCACGCCATGGATCGGCAGCGTCGCGTGGCGGAAGCCCATGACATGCGCGGTTTCGCCTTCGGGCGCATCGACACGCGCGTTGACGATCATTTGCGGAGGCAGACTTGCTTCGGGCACGACCAGCGAATGGTAGCGCGTCGCGAGGAACGGCGAGGGCAGGCCCTGGAACAGCCCGGTGTCATCGTGCACCACCGGCGACGTCTTGCCATGCATCAGCCCGCCGCGCACGACCTCGCCGCCGAAATGCTGGCCGATCGACTGGTGGCCAAGGCACACGCCGAGCAAGGGCTTTCCAGCGTCGGCGCAGGCCGCGACCAGATCGAGCGAGATGCCCGCCTCGTTGGGCGTGCACGGACCGGGCGAGATCAGGAAGGCTTGCGCATTGGTCGCCAGCGCCTCGCGCGCGGTCAGCGCATCGTTGCGCTCGACCCGAACATCGGCGCCCAGCTCCATCAGATAATGGACGAGATTGTAGGTGAAGCTGTCGTAATTATCGATGACGAGGATCATTGGCCGAAACCTGCTTCGCTGGCGAGGCGGACGGCTTCGCGCGCGGCGGCGAACAGGGCGCCGGCCTTGGCTTCGCATTCGCGCTGCTCATATTCGGGGACGCTGTCCGCAACGATCCCGGCGCCTGCCTGAACGTGCATGGTGCCGTCGCGGACGATCGCGGTGCGCAGCACGATGCAGCTGTCGACCGAGCCATCGGGCGCGAAATAGCCGACGCCGCCGGCATAGGCACCGCGCGTTTCGGGCTCCAGCGAGGCGATGATCTCGCAGGCGCGTACCTTGGGTGCTCCGCTCACCGTGCCCGCCGGGAAGCCGGCAAACAGCGCGTCGATCGCATCGCGGTCCGCGACCAGCTCGCCCACGACATTGCTGACGATGTGCATGACATGGCTATACTGTTCGACGGTGAAGCTGTCGGTCACGCGCACCGTGCCGGCGGCGGCAACGCGGCCGACATCGTTGCGGCCCAGGTCGAGCAGCATCTGGTGTTCGGCCAGTTCCTTGGGATCGGCGAGCAGGCTTGCGCGGTTCTCGGCATCTTCTGCCGGGGTTCGCCCGCGCGGCCGCGTGCCTGCTATCGGGCGGATGGTCACCTCGCCATCACGCACGCGCACCAGGATTTCGGGGCTCGATCCAATCAGCGCGAGTCCCGGCAGGTCGAGAAAATAGAGAAAGGGCGAGGGGTTCACCCGGCGCAAGGCCCGATACAGCTCGATCGGCGGCAGCGCGAACGGCGCGGTGAAGCGCTGCGCGAGCACCACCTGGAAGATGTCGCCTGCCTCGATATAGTCCTTGGCCTTCAGCACCATGTCGCCATAGCGGCCCGGCGCCAGCACCGGTTGCGGCTTCAGTGCTTCGGGATCGAGCGACCCATCGCGCACGGCTGCAGGCAGCGGAGCGTGCAGCGCGCGTTCGGCAGCATCGAGTCGCTCCTCGGCAGCGGCAATGGCCCTGTCAGCGTCCTCGCCGCCTGCCCAGATCGGCGCGATCAGGAACAGCTCGTCCTTCAGCCGGTCGAAGATCAGCAGCACCGTGGGGCGCACGAACAGCATGTCCGGCAAGGCAAGGTCCGATTGCGGCGCGCGCGGCAGCTTCTCGACCAGGCCGATGGTTTCATAGCCGAAATATCCGACGAGAAAGGCCAGCGCGCGCGGCAGTTCGGGCGGCACCTGCATCCGGCACCGTTCGGCCAGCGATCGCAGGGCACCAAGCGAGCCTTGCGCGCAGGGCGTGAACGCCTCGCGGTCGCTGGTCCAGTGTTCGTTGATTTCGGCATCGTTGCCCGACGCGCGAAACACGAGATCGGGGGCAAGGCCGACAAAGCTGTGCCGTGCGCGCGTTTCTCCGCCTTCGACCGATTCCAGCAAGAAGTCGCCGCGCTCGGGTTCGATCAGCTTGAGCGCTGCCGATACCGGCGTTTCGGTATCGGCAATGCGCCGCCGCCAGATCAGCGTGGACTGGCCAGAGGCGAGAGCCTGCGCGGCTTCGGACCGGTTCTGGCTGCTGCTCGTCGCCATCAATTTTCCCGATTGCGGCCGGTGAGCTGGTCCTTGACCCGCTGGAGGGCCGCAGCATTGCGCTGAACCTTCACTTCCGCCTTCATGGCCGCCATCAGCTGCTGGCCATATTCATCGGCAGTCACCTGGCCAAGCTGCTGGCGGGTTGCTACCATCAGTTCGGGCACCTTGCTGGCATCGCCGCGGTTGATCTTGGTCAGATGCACCACGAACCAGCCGGTGCGGTTTGGTCCTTCCAGCACCTTGGTCGTGCCTTCTGCCATGCTGAACAGCAGCGCAACGGGGGGCGGCACGCGGCCCTGCTGCTGCATGATCGTCTGGCGGCTGGTACGGATCTGCTCGATACCGGGCAGCGGCACGCTGGCACCGCTCACCGCCTTTTCAAGCGCGGCTGGAGTGCGCGATGACTTGGCAATGCCGTCGGCAAGCTTTCTGGCAGAGGCAAGGCCCTGCGCCAGCGCCCAGTCAGTGGCGACCCGTTCGCGGATGCTGGCCAGCGGCGGCGGCGCAGCACGCTTGATCTCCTGCACCTCGAATACGGCGAATTCCTTGCCCTGCTGCACTTCGACAAGCTGCGGGCCGGAATCCTCCTCTAGCCCGAAAGCAATCGGCAGCATGGCCTGATAGGCGCCGATCGGCGCGAAATCGGGCTTGCCCGGTGCCTGGCCGTTGGCCAGCAGTTCGGGGCTGACCTGCAGTTCCAGCTTCTCGTCCTTGGCAATATCGGCAAGCGATGCACCATCGGCGATGCGGTCTTCGAGATCGGCCGTGAAATCCGAAACGGTCTGACGCAGCTTTTCCTGCGCGATCTCGTTCTCGAGCACGTTGCGGACCTGATCGAGCGAGCGACCGGCAATCGAAGAGACGCTGTCGACGCGCACGACGTGCCAGCCCAGCGGCGAACGCGCCGGCGTTGCGACCTTGCCTGCAGCGGTGGCGAACACGGCATTGGCAACGGCAACCGAAGCGCTCTTCGCCAGATCCTGCCTGGACTGCAGCCCCAGATCGACCGGCTCGAGCCCGGCCTCCTTGGCGGCGGCGGCCATGCTGGCCCCGCCGTTGATCTTTGCCGCGATCGCCTTGGCTGCCGCTTCGGTCGGAACGATCAGCTGTTCCACGTCGCGCTTTTCGGTCGCGGCGAATTCGGCCGAGCGCTTCTTGTAGAGCGCGGCAATCTCCGCATCGCTTACCTTTACCTGATCACGGAAGCGATCGGTGACGAAGGTTGCAAAGCGCAGCACGCGGCGTTCGGGAATGCGATAGCGCGCGCCATTGTCCGCGAAGAACTTCTGCAGCTGCGCATCTGTCGGATTGCCCTTGGGCGCAAAGGCTGCCGAGGGTACGAAGGCGATCTGACCCTCGCGGCCTTCCAGGATCAGGCTGGCATAAGGCAGGGCGAGTTGCTGGGAAAGCTTGGCACCGAAAGTTGCCGGGATGATGAGCTGGTCGGTCAGAAGACCGCGGCGAATGTCCTCGCGCACGCGGGCCTCGGTCAAGCCCTGCTGTGCCAGCGCATTGCGAAACAGCGTCTCGTCGAACCGTCCATCGGCGCCCTTGAAGGCCTGAATGCCGGCAATCTCGCTGTCGACCAACCGCTTGCTGGCGCCCAGACCGATCGATTCAGCAAAGGTGGCGGTGGCGTAGCTGCCGATCATCTGTTCCAGCACATCGTCGATGCCGCCCTGGGCGTCGAAAGCCGCCATGTCGAGCTGCGGGTTCTGCCGCCGGATCTGGTCGAACGCGTTGCTGGCCGTGGTCGAAAACTCGCCTGTGCCGATATCCTCGCCACCGATCTGGGCGACGCTTTCGCTCCCCACGCCGCCAAAGCTCGCACCGCCGGTCACGTCCGACGCGGCGAAGGCAACGGCAATCAGCGCGACGAAGATGAGGCTGAGAGCGACGCCGATCTTGGAATTGAAGAAGGAACGGAAAAAGGTGATCATCGGCCAGTCCGCTAATGAGGCGAGGGCAACGGCGTGCCCGCCTCGTGAAAATGCGGGCTGGCTTTAGGGGGCTTTGGCGCGCGCTTCAACCCTGACAACACGCGATGCGCCCATGACTGGTCAAGCGCCGCTCGATTTGCTAGCCGCCCGCCGCACAAGCAAAACATGAGGGGAAGACTGCATCGTGGCCACGCTACCATCCTATATCGTCGGCAACTGGAAAATGAACGGCAGCGCGGCCGATGTCGTGGTGCTGCAGGCCATCGCAGATGCAGCAGCGGCACACCCGGATATCGAGATCGGCATCTGCCCGCCTGCCACGCTGATCGGCAGCTTTGCCGCGGCTGCCGGCGCCGTGCGGATCGGCGCGCAGGACTGCCATGCCAGAGCCAGCGGCGCGCATACCGGAAACCTCTCGGCCGCGATGATCCGCGAGGCCGGTGCCACCTATTCGATCATCGGCCATTCGGAACGCCGCGCCGATCAGGGCGAGACCGATGCAGATGTGGCTGCCAAGGCCGAAGCCCTGCATGCGGCGGGCATGGGTGCGATTCTCTGCGTCGGCGAGACGCTGGACGAGCGCGACTCCGGTAATGCCATCGCCATCGTGACGGCCCAGCTGTCTGCCTCGCTCCCGGCATCGGCGAGCGGCGACTGGCTGTCGGTGGCGTATGAACCCGTATGGGCGATCGGGACGGGCCGTGTTCCGGTGTCTGAGGACATTGCCGCAATGCACGCCGCACTGCGCGCAACCCTGATCGAAAAGCTGGGCGAGGCTGGCAACGGCGTGCGCATTCTTTATGGCGGATCGGTCAATCCCGGCAACGCGGCTGAGATCCTGGGAATCGCCGATGTCGGCGGTGCGCTGGTTGGCGGTGCCAGCCTGAAGGCCGAGACGTTCCTGCCGATCATCGAAGCGGCGCCGCGCTGACCCGGCGCCTGGTTGTCTTGCAGCCTGACCGCGCCGGTTGCGCTCAACCGGTGCAATCGCTATGTGCGCGCCAATCCTGAAATTCATTTGCTGGGTCTGACCGTTCATGTCGTCGATTTTTCTGTTCATCACCATCGTGCAGACGCTGATTGCAGCGGCTCTGGTGGGTGTCATCCTGATGCAGCGTTCCGAAGGGGGCGGGCTGGGCGTGGGTGGCAATCCCAATGGCCTGATGTCGGCGCGCGGAGCCGGTGACCTGCTCACCCGCTCGACAGCGATACTGGCGACGCTGTTCGTGGCGCTGAGCATCGTGCTGGCGGTGATGGCCGCCAACATGCACTCGACCGGCGATATCGATACGTCGCTGCAACGCGGTGCGGCTGCCCCCATCAGCGATCCGCTGAGCGCCCCGGCACCGGCGGCCCCTGCACCTGCCAATGGCGATCCGCTCTCTGCTGCTGGCGCGCCTGCGGCTGCGGATCCGTCGGCTGCTCCGGCAGCGGCGCCTGCAGCGGGTGATGCGCCCGCCAATTGAGGCGCGGCGGATCACAATTCCGCACTGTTCACAGTTTTTTGTCTTCCCTGCGGATTCGCGCGCTTGTCAGTCTTGCGCGCGAACCGCTAACGAGTTTTTCCCATGGCGCGTTATATTTTCATCACCGGCGGCGTGGTTTCCTCTCTTGGCAAGGGCCTGATGGCCGCAAGCCTGGGCGCACTGCTCCAGGCACGCGGATACCGCGTGCGCATCCGCAAGTTCGATCCGTATCTCAATGTCGATCCGGGCACGATGTCGCCCTATCAGCACGGCGAGGTCTATGTGACCGACGACGGGGCCGAAACCGATCTGGATCTGGGCCATTACGAGCGCTTCACCGGCGTTTCGGCGCGCCAGTCGGACAATGTGACCTCGGGCCGCATCTACCAGACGATCATCCAGCGCGAGCGTCGCGGCGATTATCTGGGCGCGACTGTGCAGGTGATTCCGCACGTGACCGATGCGATCAAGGAATTCGCACAGGCCGAAACCGATGATCTCGACTTCGTGCTGTGCGAGATCGGCGGAACGGTCGGGGACATCGAATCTCTGCCCTTCATCGAGGCGATCCGCCAGCTGCGCAACGAGATCGGCCGCGAGAACACGCTGTTTGTCCACGTGACCCTGGTGCCCTATATTGCGGCGGCGGGCGAACTGAAGACCAAGCCCACCCAGCATAGCGTGCGCGAACTCACCTCGCTCGGCATCCAGCCCGACATTCTGCTGTGCCGCTGCGAAAAGCCGCTGCCCGAGTCAGAGCGCGCCAAGATCGCGCAATTCTGCAACGTCCGCAAGGAAGCGGTCATCCCCGCGCTCGATGCCAAGAGCATCTATGCCGTGCCCATGCAGTATCACCGCGAGGGGCTGGACAGCGAAGTGCTGCGCGCCTTCGGCATTACCGATGCGCGCGCGCCCGATATGTCCCGCTGGGTCGACATCATGGAACGGCACGAACATCCCGAAGGCGAAGTCACCATCGGCGTGGTCGGCAAATATGTCGGACTGCAGGATGCCTACAAGTCGCTGCACGAGGCGCTGGTGCATGGCGGCCTCGCCAACCGGGTCAAGGTTCATGTCAAATGGCTCGATGCAGAGCTGTTCGAGACGCTGCCCGATGACGAGCTCGCCGCGGTGCTTGAGCCGATGCACGGTATTCTCGTGCCCGGCGGCTTTGGCGAACGGGGCAGCGAGGGCAAGATTTCGTCCGTGCGCTTTGCCCGCGAGCGCAACGTTCCGTTCTTCGGAATTTGCCTGGGCATGCAGATGGCGTGCATCGAGGCGGCGCGGAACACCTCGGGCATCAAGGATGCCTCGACCACCGAATTCGGCGACACCGATGAGCCGATCGTGGGTCTGATTACCGAATGGATGAGCGAATCCGGGCTGCAGAAGCGCAGCGCCGAAGGGGATCTGGGCGGCACCATGCGGCTTGGCGCGTTTCCGGCCAGGCTCTCGGGCAACAGCCGGGTGCGCGGCATCTATGGTACCGACACGATCAGCGAGCGTCATCGTCACCGCTATGAGGTGAACACGGCCTATCACGAGCGGCTTGAAAAGGGCGGCCTCGTCTTTTCCGGCATGTCGCCCGATGGCGTCCTGCCCGAGATTGTCGAGCGGCCCGATCACAGCTGGTTCGTCGGCGTGCAATATCATCCCGAGCTCAAGAGCAAGCCATTCGATCCGCATCCGCTCTTCGCCAGCTTCATCGAGGCGGCCGTGGCGCAGAGCCGACTGGTCTGATCGCCCGCAACATGGGTTAACCGGTGGCGTTACCCGGGTTCACTTGTGTTAACCCTGGGGCTCTTCTGGCGCAATTTTCCTGTGCATCACACCAATTTACCACATCTCCCCTGACAAATTTTACTCTATTTGACCGTGTTGTGCAGTGGCGCACAGCGGCGTAAAGCGATTCGGGTAAAAACACATCTGTCGGCGGCGGCAGGGACGGCTGAAGCAAAGTTGCGCAGCCAGCGACAATGCCGACAGAAAGGAAGGGACAAGGGGCGATCATGCACGCGAACGAGCTTGCCGCGCTGTTGGCCAGCCACAGTCTGTTCGCCGATTGCGACAATGACGAACTGTCGGACATCATCCTGCGCGGGCATTTCGTCCGCTACCGCAAGGGGCAGGAACTGATGGGGCAGGGGGATGACGGCGACAATCTGCTGATCATCCTGACGGGATTCGCCCGGGTCAGCATGGTGGCGAGCAACGGTCACGAGATCGTGCTCGATTATGCGGAACCCGGCTATGTGATCGGCGAGATTGCGTTTCTGGATGGCGGTCCGCGCACGGCCTCGATCGAGGCGCTGACCGAATTGACGGCGCTGTCGCTGTCGCGGCCAGCCTTTGACGAGATTGCCGAACGCCATGTCGCCATGCCTCGGCGGATGCTTCGGGTCATGGCCAAGCGACTGCGCCAGGCCAATGACGTGATCGAGGCGGACCGTGCGTTCACATCCGGACCGAGATTGGCGCGCTATCTGCTGCGGCTGATGGTTTCGGGTGCGAACGAGGGCAAGCTCAAGCTCGATCTGAGCCAGAGCGAGCTCGGAACTTTCGCGGGATTGTCACGCGAGCAGATTAATCGGCAGCTGTCGGCCTGGTCCGACGCGGGATTGATCGAGCTCGAACAGGGCAGGGTAAAGATTATCGATCGCGACACGCTGCTGGAGATTTCCGAAGCAGCCTGAACCGACGACCAGTAACGAATTTCAGTTTTCCGGGGCAGGGCCAGGTTATTTGCGACCCAGCCGGGCCTTGCACCCGGAAAAAGCCCCGCGCCCTGGTGGCGCGGGGTTACTTCACGGGATTTTCTCCGGAGCACGGGGCGGTAAATGCGACCCGGCCAATCCGGGCTCGGAGAAAGCAGCGTCCAGAGCGGGCGCGGAGGGCGGATCCGTCTGGGTCCGCCCTCTTCTGTTCCGAGCGGATTCCGACCCCATGGCCGCTCGGCCTGAGCCTGTCGAAGGCCCCGCACCGAGGGTTGCCAAAAGTTGGTCGTCATTCCCGCGAAGGCGGGAATCCCGCTAGTTCATCTTCACTTACGCCAGAAGCGGGACCCCGGCCTTCGCGGGGGTGACGGGGTTATGATCGGGTCCGGGAGCGCGGGGCCTTCGACAGGCTCAGGCTTAGCGGATGTGGCTGGCGCGGGACGTTCGGCATAAGAAAAAGGGTGGGCCGTTGCCGACCCACCCCGTTGCATTCTACCCTTTGGAGCCTGGCGTTACGCCGCCTGGCTGTCGCCTTCGTCCTTTGTCGCAGCCTCGACGACCTGCAGCTTGGGCGTGCCATTGATCGCGATCTTCTTGGGCTTCATCGCCTCGGGCACTTCACGTACCAGATCGATGGTCAGCAGCCCGTCTTCCAGACTGGCGTCGCTTACCCGCACGAAATCGGCCAGCTCGAAGCGGCGTTCGAAATTGCGGTTGGCAATGCCCATGTGCAGGAAGTTGCCACGCGATTCGCTCTCTGCGGCCTTGCGCCCGGAGACGACCAGCAGGTTCTGCTGCGCGGTGATGTCGAGCTCGTTCGGCTTGAATCCGGCGACCGCAATTGTGACGCGATAGGCGTCATCGCTGCTGCGCTCGATGTTGAAAGGGGGGTAGTTATCGCCCTGCGCGGCCCGGGCCTGGTTTTCCAGCAGATCGAACAGCCGGTCAAAGCCAACGGTGGTGCGGCGATACGGGGTAAAGTCAAAACGGTTCATCATCAAAATCCTTTTCAAAAGCGATTTCAAGGCTTTGAAGCCCGCTTCTGCGGCGCTTCGGAACGTGCGGCCCACCCTGTCGGCGTGGGTCACACGTGGAATCTAGGCGCTGGAAAACGCGTTTCAAGAGGATTTTTCGGAGACCGGATCGCCGGGGGCAAGCGGTTGGGACGGGCGCGGACAGCGGACGAAAAAAGAGCGTCCGGCCCCCAAGACCCGGACGCTCTTTATCAGATCCCCATTGCGCGCTGATGCCGTTAACGGCTCGCTCGCAACTGTTGGACCCTGGTAACCGCCGCTTTCCCCAAAACGACGGAAACTATCCCCGAACCCATGGCCGTGGCCGCTTGATCCGCATTGTCATGATTCCGTAATGCGTCCTCTGGCGCTAGGAAAATTCGCCGCTTGGCGCATTTTTGGCCGGCTCTGTGTTTTATGTGCAACAGCTCGCAGATAGCCCTGCTGCTCGCTTCGGGCGCCTGGATGAACCATTGTCAGTCACCCATGGGGTGGTTAATGCGATAACCCAGCTGCCGCCACTGATCACCCAGTCGGCGCCATTTCCGAAAGGATCGGATCCCCTCATGCTGTCCACCTTCGAATGGACGATCGCCAAACGCTATCTGCTGCCGGGGCGGGGCGAAGCGTTCATCTTCCTGGTCGCAGGCATCAGCCTGATTGCCGTGATGCTGGGCGTTGCCGCGCTGGTCATCGTGATGAGCGTGATGAACGGCTTTCGCGCCGAGCTGCTCGACAAGATCGTCGGGCTGAACGGTCATGCCGTGGTTCAGGGCTATGGCGGGCGGCTGAAGAACTGGCAGGAAATCCTGGCCGAAACGCGCAAGATGGAGGGCGTTGTCGCCGCATCGCCGCTGATCGAACAGCCGCTGCTGGTCAATTTCGAAGGGCGTGTGGAGGCGGTTCTGGTGCGTGGCACCGACGCGCCCGATATCGCGGCGCTCAAGGACAAGACCGTGCTGGGATCGGTCGCCGATCTCAAGGCGGGAGCGTCCAGGGCCGCGCTGGGATCCCGGCTGGCGCAGAATCTGGGTGTCAACATTGGCGACAGGATCACCATCATCAATCCGGCCGGACGTTCGACTCCGTTCGGCACCGTGCCGCGCGAAATCCTGTACGAGGTCTCCGCAATCGTCGAGATCGGCGTCTATGATTACGACAAGGCTTTCGTCATCATGCCGATCCGGGATGCACAGCTGCTGCTGCTGCTGGGCGATCAGGTCGGCATGATCGAGGTGACGACGCGTGACGCCGACAAGGTGCGTGAAATCCTCGCGCCGCTGGAAGAACGTCTGCGCGGTCAGGCGGTGGTCAATGACTGGCGCACGATCAACGCCTCGCTGTTCGAGGCGCTGGCGGTCGAGCGGGTGGCGATGTTCATCGTGTTGTCGATCATCATCCTGGTCGCGGTGTTCAATATCCTCTCGTCGCTGATCATGCTGGTCCGCGCCAAGACGCGCGACATCGCGATCCTGCGCACCATGGGGGCCAGCCGCAATTCGCTGCTGAAGATATTCATCACGGTGGGACTGATCATCGGGTCGCTGGGCACGATGGCAGGGCTGGGGCTTGGTTTCGTGTTCCTGTATTTCCGCCAGAATATCGTGCTGTTCGTCCAGTTCGTTACCGGTCAGGAACTGTGGGATCCCTCGATCCGCTTCCTGACCGAGCTGCCCAGCAGAACCGATCCGCTCGAGGTTCTGGGCATTGCCGCGATGGCCATGCTGTTCAGCTTCCTCGCGACGCTTTACCCGGCGCTCAAGGCGTCTTCGACCGATCCTGTTCAGGTGCTGCGCTATGAGTGAGGCCGTCATCCTTCTGACCGATGTCCGGCGCAGCTTTGCGCAGGGCGGGGTCACCATCGACGTGCTCAAGGGTGTCGACCTGGCGGTCGGGCCCGGTGAGATCGTCGGGCTGCTGGGGCCATCTGGCTCGGGCAAGTCGACCATGCTGCAAGCCGTGGGCCTGCTGGAGGGCGGCTTTACCGGATCGATCCGCATTGCCGGCGAAGAGGCAGCGCAGCTCAGCAGCAACGGTCGCACCCGGTTGCGCAAGACGGCGCTTGGCTTTGTCTATCAGTTCCACCACCTTCTGCCCGATTTCACCGCGCGCGAGAATGTCGTGCTGCCGCAGCTGATCATGGGCCGCACCCGCGAGGAAGCCTCGGACCGCGCGGCCGAGCTGCTGTCGCGGCTTGGCCTGGGGCAGCGGCTCGACCATCGGCCCAGCCAGTTGTCAGGCGGCGAGCAGCAGCGCGTTGCGGTCGCACGCGCGCTCGCCAACCGGCCCAAGGTAGTTCTTGCCGACGAACCGACCGGAAATCTGGACGAGGCGACCGCAGACAGAGTGTTCGACGAGTTCCTGCATCTTGTAAGGGAGGAAGGCAGCGCGGCTCTGGTGGCCACCCATAACGAACGACTGGCCACCCGCATGGACCGGGTTGTCCGCCTGCACGATGGAAGGATCGCATGACCGTTTTCGATTACACGATGCCGCTGCCCGATGGCAGCTCAAAGCCGCTTTCCGATTACCAGGGCCAGGTGCTGCTGATCGTCAACACTGCATCCAAATGCGGGTTCACGCCCCAGTATGAGGGGCTCGAGGCGCTGCATCGCGAATTCAAGGATCGCGGTTTCGAGGTGCTGGGCTTCCCGTGCAACCAGTTCGGCGCGCAGGAGCCGGGCGATGCCGAAGAGATCAGGAATTTCTGCTCGCTGACCTATGACGTGACCTTTCCGCTCTCGGCCAAGATCGCGGTGAATGGCGAGGAAGCCGATCCGTTGTGGAAATATCTCAAGAGCCAGCAGGCCGGGCTGATGGGCAGCCGTGCGATCAAGTGGAACTTCACCAAGTTCCTGGTCGATCGCAAGGGCAATGTCGTCGCCCGCTACGGATCGATGGTGAAGCCTGAGCAATTGAAGGCGGATATCGAGAAGCTGCTGTAACGCGCGGCGCTCGACACGCGAATTTTCGATGTTACTCTCTCGTCATTCCCGCGAAAGCGGGAATCCCGCTTCCTGCGAGGTCGAGCAGAAGCGGGACCCCCGCCTTTGCGGGGGTGACGGAGATTTTGCTTACATAAGAACGGGATTCTGCGCAGATGATCGACGCCATCAGCACCTGGGCCAACGGACTGGGCGCGCAATATGGCGTCAATCCGGTGATCTTCGCGACCATCTATATCGGCGCGATCCCGCTGTTCCTCGCCAGCATCGCCTGGCTGGTGCGCAATGCCCGCGCGGGCAAGCCGACGGTGCTGCCGGTCATGTGCGCAGGGGCCTGTTTCGTTTCGGCCTATGTCTATCTCGCGATCGCCGGACGCAATATTCCGGTCTGGGTGTGGATCTTCCTGGCTGCGCTGATCCTCTACGGCATCTGGTCGACCGTGCGCGACGTGCGGCGCAAGATTGCTGCCAAGGACTTATCCACTGGCGAGTAAGCGCCCCGGTTTTCGAATCGCGGTCCAGTCGGTAGCGTTTTTCCATGGCCTATGAACCCTTCGTCCCGCTGCGCGTGTTCAGCGCCTATACGATGCTCGAAGGCGCGATCGAGCCCAAGGCGATCGCCAAGACCGCGCACGCCCGCGGCTTTCCCGCCATCGCGCTGGCCGACCGCAACGGGCTCTATGCGGGCATGGCCTTTGCCGATGGCTGTTTCGATGCCGGCATCCAGCCGATCGTAGGAACCCTGCTGTGCGTGGCGCGGCCCGGCACCAACCCGGCCTCGCCCACGCTCGACTGGCTTGCGCTCTATGCGCAGAACGAGAAGGGCTATGACAACCTGTGCGATCTGGTGTCGCACGCGCATCTCGATCGCCCGCTCGAGCTGCCCGCGCATGTTCCGTTCGAGCGGCTGGAGGGCCGCACCGATGGCGTGATCGCGCTGACCGCAGCGGGCGAGGGGGCGCTGGTCAAGCTGCTCGCCGCCGGCCAGCAGGAAGAGGCGGAGCGCTATTGCGACCAGCTCCAGACCCTGTTCGGCGATCGTTTGTATATTGAGCTGTGCCGACGCGGAGAGGAGATCGAGACGCTGGCGGAAAATGCGCTGATCGACCTTGCCTATGCCCGCGACCTGCCGATCGTCGCGACCAACCCTGCTTGCTATGCCGATCCCGGCTTTCATGCCGCGCATGATGCGATGCTGTGCATTGCGCGCGGGGAATATGTCGGCGCCGCCAATCGTGACCGCAGCTCGCCCGAGGCCTGGATCAAGTCCGCGCCGATGATGCGCGAGCTGTTCAGCGATCTGCCCGAGGCGCTCGTCAACACGCTCGTCGTCGCGCAGCGCTGCGCCTATGCGCCGCCCAAGCGCAAGCCGATCCTGCCCAGCCTCGCGGGTGACCTGGAGGGCGAGGCGGCGCAACTGCGCGCGGATGCCTTTGCCGGGCTCGAAAAGCGGCTCGAGGCCTATCCCGACCTGACCGACGAAGAGCGCAAGGCCTATTTCGACCGGCTCGAATTCGAGGCCAATGTCATCGTCGGCATGGGCTTTCCAGGCTATTTCCTGATCGTTGCCGACTTCATCAAATGGGCCAAGGATCACAATATTCCGGTGGGGCCGGGGCGCGGATCGGGTGCGGGCTCGGCGGTTGCCTGGGCGCTCACCATCACCGATCTTGATCCGATCAAGCTCGGCCTGCTGTTCGAACGCTTCCTCAACCCGGAACGCGTGTCGATGCCCGACTTCGATATCGACTTCTGCGAAACGCGGCGCGGCGAGGTGATCCGCTATGTGCAGCAGAAATACGGGCGCGATCATGTCGCGCAGATCATCACCTTCGGAAAGCTGAAGGCGCGCGCGGTGCTGCGCGATACGGGCCGCGTGCTGCAGATGGGCTATGGCCGCATCGATGGCCTCTGCAAGCTCGTCCCCAACCATCCGACAGACCCGTGGAAGCTCGATCGTGCGCTCGCAGGCGTTGACGAGCTGCGCCATCAGTATCGCGACGATAGTGAGGTCAAGACGCTGTTCGACCTCGCGATGCAGCTTGAAGGCCTGCCGCGCCACAGCTCGACCCATGCGGCCGGGGTGGTGATCGGCGACCGCCCGCTGGCGCAGCTGGTGCCGCTCTATCGCGATCCGCGATCGGACATGCCGGTCACCCAGTTCGACATGAAATATGTCGAGACGGCAGGGCTGGTGAAGTTCGACTTTCTCGGCCTCAAGACGCTGTCGGTGCTGCACAAGGCGGTCGAGATGCTGGCAAAACGCGGGGTCGAGGTCGATCTGTCGCGATTGCCCTGGGACGATGCCAAGACCTATGAGCTCTTGAAGCGCGGCGATACGGTCGGCGTGTTCCAGCTGGAATCCGAAGGCATGCGCCGCACGCTGGCGCAGGTGAAGCCCACCGCGTTCGGCGACATCATCGCGCTCGTCTCGCTCTATCGCCCGGGCCCGATGGACAATATCCCGAGCTTCGGCGCACGCAAGAACGGCCGCGAGCCGATCACCTATCCGCACCCGCTGCTCGAGAATATCCTGAAGGAGACCTATGGCATCATCGTCTATCAGGAACAGGTGATGCAGGCCGCGCAGGTGCTGGCGGGCTATTCGCTCGGCGACGCAGACCTTCTGCGCCGCGCGATGGGCAAGAAGATCCAGGCGGAGATGGACAAGCAGCGCGGCCGCTTCGTCGAAGGCGCTGCCAAGAACGACATCGATGCCAAGAAGGCCAACGAACTGTTCGACCTGATCGACAAGTTCGCAGGCTATGGCTTCAACAAGTCGCACGCCGCGGCCTATGCGCTGCTTGCGTATCAGACGGCGTGGCTCAAGGCGCATCACCCGCACGAATTCTTTGCCGCCTCGATGTGCTTCGACATGCACCAGAGCGACAAGCTCGCCATCTTTGTCGACGACATGCGCCGCCTCGGCATCACCTGTCTGCCGCCCTGCATCAACGCCAGCGAAGCCGAGTTCTCAGTCGAGCAGACACAAGAGGGCCTGGCCGTGCGCTATGCACTCGCGGGCCTCAAGAACGTGGGCGAAAAGGCGATGGAGGGCGTGGTCGCGACCCGGCAGGCGGGCGGGGCGTTCACGTCGCTGGGCGATCTTGCCGACCGGATCGACGCCGGAGCTGTGAACAAGCGCCAGATCGAAAGCCTTGCCGCGGCAGGCGCGTTCGACGGGCTGGGGCTGGAACGATCGGTCGTGCATGCCTCGGCCGACACGGTGATGGCGGTGGCCGCCGAGGCGCAGCGCCAGCGCAGCAGCGGACAGGGCGGGCTGTTCGGCGATGTACAGCAGCCGGGACAGTCGCTGCGGCTTGCATCTGTAAAGCCCTGGGCGATGGGCGAGAAGATGACCCATGAGCGCGATGCGTTCGGCTTCTTCTTCTCGGCGCACCCGGTGACCGAATTTGCCGCGACCGCACGGGCCCAGGGCGCGCGGCCGTATCAGCAACTGATCGAGACGCTCGACGTGCGTGTCGGCGAGCGCAAGACGGCCAAGGTTGCCGCACTGGTCGAAGGCTGCAATCGCCGGCAGAGCAAGCGCGGCAGTACCTTCGTCATGGTCGACCTGTCCGACGAGTCCGGTCAGTTTTCAGCCAGTTCGTTCGATGACGAAATGGTCGCCTCGATGCCCGAATGGGCGAGCCAATCGGCCTGCCTGCTGATCGAGCTGGAATTCGACCGCTCGAGCGAGGAACAGGCCCCGCGCGCGACAATCCGCCGGGCAAGGCCGCTCGACCAGATCAAGATCGTGCTGCGGCACAAGGCGCATATCGATGTGCATCATCCCGAGGCACTGGCGCGGCTGGCCGAACTGCTGGCCCCGAGTGGCAGCGGGCAGGACGAGGTCCATGCGCGGCTGATCATGGGCGAAGGGCGCGTGATGCCGGTATGTCTCGGCAATCGCTTCCGTCTTGACGCCGACACGATGGAAGTGCTGCGGCAGCTTGAAGGGCTCCACCTGCGCGATGTGGAATCACATAGCGCATCACGGCCCGAATTGCGCCTCGTCAGTTGACTTGGACGCCGCTTCCGGCTTTCTGACTCCCCATCAAACTGGCCTCCTGCGAAGGCCTGCATCGGGAGAGAAGAATGATCATTGGCGGTATGCAGGACTATGAATTGCGCGTGATGCGGCTGCTCGACCATGCCGAGCGCGAGAGCAGCACACGCGAAATCGTCACCCGCTGGGCTGATGGCACAGCGACGCGCACCAACTGGGCGGGCATCGCCCGCGATGCGCGGCGGCTTGCGAGCGCGCTCGTCAAGCTGGGGCTGCAGCCCGGCGACCGCGTCGCCACTCTGGCGATGAACCACAGCCGCCATCTCGTCGCCTGGTATGGCGCCATCGGCATGGGCGGGGTGATCCACACCATCAACCCGCGCCTGTTCGACGAACAGCTCGAATATATCGCCAACCATGCCGAAGACCGCGTGCTGTGCTATGATGCGGCCTTCCAGCCTATCATCGACAAGATGAAGAGCCGCTGGACGACCATCGAGCATTATGTCTGCTTCGATCCGCCCGCCGGTTCGGACGTCCAGGGCTTCGAGGCGCTGCTCGATACCGGCGACGAAGGCTATCGCTGGCACGAGGGCCCAGAGCGCGATCCGTGCATGCTTTGCTACACTTCTGGCACCACGGGCAATCCCAAGGGCGTGCTGTACGAGCACCGTTCGACCGTGATCCATGCCATGGCCGAAATGCAGCCGGCGGTGTTCAGCCTGTCGCCGCAATCGGTGGCCTTGCCCGTAGTTCCCATGTTCCATGCCGCAGCCTGGGGGCTTCCCTTTGCCGGGGCGGCTGCGGGGATCAAGTTCGTCTTTTCCGCCGTCAACGATCCGGCCGTGCTGTGCGACCTGATGAACACCGAAAAGGTCACGCATTCGGCGGGCGTACCCACCGTGTGGCTCGCGATGTTCCAGCATATCGATGCCACCGGCAAGAAGCCCGAACATCTCCAGGTGGTCACCATCGGCGGATCGGCTGCGCCGCGCGCTATGTGCGAGCGGATCATGAAGATGGGCGCGCGGATGAACCATGCCTGGGGCATGACCGAAACCTCGCCCATCGGCACCATGGGCGCCCCGTCGCCCGATTGGGACGATCTCGACTTCGAGGCGCAGCTCGACCTGGTCACCAAGCAGGGCCGCGTGCCCTTCGGTGTCGAACTTCGCGTAGTCGATGACGAGGGCAACGTGCTGCCGCGCGACGGCAAGTCGAGCGGGCGGCTGCAGATCAAGGGCCCGTGGATCATCAAGCGCTATTTCAAGGCGGAAGCCGACGCGCTTACCGAGGACGGCTGGTTCGACACCGGCGACGTTTCGGTGATCCATCCCGATGGCGTGATGCAGATTACCGACCGCGCCAAGGACGTGATCAAGTCGGGCGGCGAATGGATCAGCTCGGTCGATCTGGAGAACGCGGCGGTCGGCATGCCCGATGTGGCGGAAGCCGCAGCGATCGGCCTGCCGCACCCCAAATGGGACGAGCGCCCCTTGCTGCTGGTGGTGCCGAAGCCCGGGACCAGCCCGAGCAAGGATGCCATCCTGGCCCATCTGTCGGCGCATGTCGCCAAATGGTGGCTGCCCGACGACATCGTTTTCGTGGACTCATTGCCGCACAGCGCGACCGGCAAGCTGCTGAAAACGGCGCTCCGCGAGCAGTTCAAGGACCACGTGCTGCCGACGGTTTGAGAGACTGCTTGCAAAACGCCTCTCCCTTGATGGGAGAGGCAGCGAGGCTTGGCGACGCAGGAGCCTAGCCGCAGCGGTGAGGGTGATGGTGCGGCTGGGTCAAGTTAGCTCGATTACGCATCCTTGCACAATTTGGAGAAATCACCCCCACCCAACCCTCCCCCATCAAGGGGGAGGGCTTTTGGTACGCGGACGCCTGGTTTAGAAGCTGAAGCGCGCGGACACGCGGAAGTCGCGGCCGCCAAGCGGCGCGAAATCCTTGGTGAAGCTGGCGGCGCGGCGGCCTACCACGTCGAAGATGTTGTTGGCCGAGGCGATCAGCGTCACGCCGCGCGAAGCTCCGAACGGCTTCCATGAGGCGCTGGCGTTGACCAGGGTGAAGCCCTCGGTTTCGGTTTCGAACGCAGTGTTGCGCTGCTGATCAGCGAACCACTCCACTTCGGCGCGCAGCCCCAGTGTGTCGCTCTGCGCCTCGAGACCGCCGAGCAGACGCAGCGGCGGGATGCGGGGCACCGGTCCCAGCCCGTCGAGCGAAGCGTGGACATAATCGGCAACACCATCGGCGATGAAGCTGAAGCCGCCCGCGCGCGCGAACACCGCCGAGGCCTCGGCTTCGATACCGTAATATTTGGCGTCGTTCTGGATGAACTGGAAGACGGGCAGTTCGTCCTCCTCAAGCCCGGTGGGAACGTCGATGATGAAATCGTCGAACCGGTTGTAGAAGCCGGTGAGCGACAGGTTCACGTCCGGGGTCGAATAGCGGATATAGGCCTCGCCGCCCCAGCTCTTCTCGGTGGTGAAATTCGGGTTGCCGATCTCGAACGCCTGGGTGGCGATATGCGGGCCGTTGGAAAACAGCTCTTCGGCCGCCGGTGCGCGCTGGGCACGGTTGAGGTTGACGCCGATGCGCAGCTGGTCGGTCGGGATATAGGCGAGGCCCAGCGCAAACGAATAGCTGTTGAAGCGGCGCTCGACGCCGACATCCTGCGACTTCACGACCACGCGGTCATAGCGGGCCGCGCCTTCCAGCTCGAACTGGCCGGTGCGAACTTCCTGCAGCGTGAAGATGCCGACCTGATCCGTCGTGTTGGGCGGAACGAAGGCTTCTGCGCCGATCGCGCTGAAATCGCGATGGACATATTGCACGCCGCTGGCGCCGCGCCAGCCGCCGCGTTCGCGCTGCACCAGTTCAAGCCGCGACTCGATGCCCTCGTTGCGGAACACGGTGCCGACCTCGTCGCCCTCGAACTCGGTCTGCTTGAAATCGGCATAGGCGGCGCGCAGGCGCAGCGCTTCGAAAAAGCCGGGCAGGTCGACCTGGCCGCGGAAATCGACCTTGATCTGATCGAGCCCGATGGTGACCGGACCTTCCTCTTCCTCGCCGCCGGCTTCCTCTTCGCCTTCTTCCTCGCCATGATGATGCCCGGCGCCGGGCCGTTCGGGCACGCCGTACAGGCTGTTGTAATAGCTGCCCGAAATGCCGAAGCTGCCGCCTTCGCCGATATAGGCGAGACCGCCGCCAAAGCTGTAGGTCTCGGTCCCGGTATTGGGAATGCGACCGCGCAGACCGGCGAGTTCCTCGGCCTCCTCGGCTTCCTCGATATTGCCCTCGGCACGCTCTTCGGCAGCTTCTTCGAGCTGCTCGGCGCGCAGGCCAGGCGACAGCACGAAGCCGCCGACGCGCAGGTCGTCAGACTTGCGGTAGCTGCCGTCCAGGTGGAGCACCAGCTTCGAGGTCAGCGGGACATCAAGGCTCGCACCGATGCTGCGCTCGTCCGCAGCCGATCCGTAGGTGGCGAGGGCATCGAGATGGAAGGGTTCTTCGGGAACTTCGCGCGGGATGCGCTTGTCGATGGCGTTGACCGCACCGCCGACGGCCTGACCGCCGAACAGCAGCACTGCAGGGCCGCGCAGCACCTCGATCCGGTCGAGGATGATCGGCTCGACCGTCACACCATGGTCGGGAGAGGTGTTCGATACGTCAATCGTGCCGATGCCGTCAGTGAGCACGCGGATACGCTCGCCTTGAAAGCCGCGCAGCACCGGGCGCGATGCGCCTGGGGAGAAGCTGGTGGCCGAAACGCCCGGCAGCTTGGTCAGCGCATCGCCGATCTGCGCGCGGGCCTCCCGGGCGAGGTCCTCGCCCGAAAGCTCCGAGGTGCCCGCCAGGATGCTGAGATCGCGCACGAACGGCGCAGTGACGATGATGCCCTGGTTGCGATGGAAATCGTCATCTTGGGTAGCGGACTGATCTTCCTGATCGGCCTGCTGCGCCAGCACGGGCAGGGGCGCCAGCAGCGCGGCGGCAAGCGAAAGGGACGAACTGACGGTGAGAAGCGTGCGACGCATTTTTGTTTGGCTCCCTGGGGGCGTTTCATGAGCAAGAGGCTGCCATTGTCTGGCAATCTTCCGCTCCGGCAGCGGGCTTTCGGGGTAGATGGTCGCTGCCGGGGGCGGTTGTCGGGCAGGCCGCTAGCACTGGTGTAATGTTATATCAACATCAATTTGACCAATGTGTGACACTTTGCGACGGGTTGCTCCGGGTCGTGTCCGTCAACGTGGTGTAAATTCGGTTGTGGCCAGCGGGCTGCATTTTCAGGCGGCCTTTGGTGTAATCTGTAGCGGCTGAGCCTCCTC
>NZ_QJJM01000020.1 GCF_003201955.1 Blastomonas natatoria | reverse complement strand
GAGGAGGCTCAGCCGCTACAGATTACACCAAAGGCCGCCTGAAAATGCAGCCCGCTGGCCACAACCGAATTTACACCACGTTGACGGACACGACCGCAGCTCCTCCACCGTTCGCATCAGGTGCACGCGCTGGCGCTCGAACGCCACAAACTCGTTATTTGCAGCAATGAACGAGCCCAGCAACTGATCGGCTTCCCGAAAAGGCGCGGTGGGCCGCGTGGTCACATAGGCGCGGCCGAAGCCTTGCAGCGCCTTGCTGAGCACCCGTGAAGAGCGCCGCACCGATCGTCCGAACAGCAGCAGCCCGATCTGGGCCAGCGTCAGATAGGCCATCAAAGGCATCACGCCGCGCAGGATTTCGCGATACAGGGCTACGACATGGTCGTGCGGCGAAAGAAGCACGACCTGGTCGTCGGCAAGCGGCACAACGTAGCACATCTCCAGCCAGTAGCGGAGCGAATGGCGCTCGCCCGACTCCGGCAGACCCGCATCGAAGCTCCGGCATCCGAGCATCATGCCGGTCTGATGAAGCCTGTCTGTCCGGGTTGCGATGAACGGCATGGGCGTTTCCACGCCGTGCATCCTCAGCATGTATCGTGTTTCAGGTTGCATGCGATCACGATCGGGCAACGCCGAGATGGCAGCGGCAACATCCCGCTGGTGAAGATCAAGCCGTTCGTTCACATGATGGAGCTCACCGAGCAGAAACAAAGTGGCTGCTCCGGCAACGGCAATCGAGACCAGCGCCTCGAGTGACTGCTGAAGCCCCAGATTACGCACCCTGCGCACCTTGCCGCGCGCCGTATCAACCAGCAGCGCCAGCAGGATCATGTCGGCGCTGGCGGCCAGCAGCGTTTCCGAAAGAATGCGGCGAACCGCCATGTCGATCAGCACATCGGTCTGGACAATCGACGGGAGAACCAGCCAGCCCAATCCCGCCAGCGCGCCGATGCCGCACTGAAAGAAGAACGTCACGGTCGCAAGGCTGCGATCCTGACCTGAAAACTGGTGAACCGCCAGCACATGCGCTGATGCAAGCAGGATCGTGAAGGGTGAACCCACGCCCCACAAGCTTGGCAATGCGGTAGCCAGCGCCGTGAGCAGACCGGCCCTAAGCCCGAACCACCGGAATGCGAGCAGGTAGAACAGCGGCCCGAAATAGAATTCGAAACCAGGCGCGGCGACGAGCCGGATGCTCGAGAATGCCGTGACCGCTGCAAGCCCAAGCACGGTCAGCGGCCAGAGGAACGGCATGACCACGCGGAGGCTTTGAGGATAGTTGACACTCAGCACCGAGGCGCCCCCGAAGCCTGTGCAACCAGTCGCCGCAAGGCGCTTGCCCCGATCGGCTTGAACAGCAGTCCGCCGGTCGAGGCAGCAATCTCTGCCTGGGCGGATGGGGTAAGGTCGATATGCGCCGTCATCAGATGGCAGTGTGCGGTGGCAGGTGCGTTGCCGAGTTCCGCCAGCGCCTTGATCACGTCCAGTCCGCTTTCATGGCGCAGCTTGTAGTCGCACAGCACCAGATCGAAGGTCTGGTGCTGGCTCGCCCGAACGGCAGCGGCGCCATCTTCCGCGCCCACGGCCGTCGATCCGAGTGCCCTGAACAGCTCGACCAGTTCGCCACGCAGAGCGTCGTCGTCCTCGACGATCAGGATATTGGGCTTTTGCACGGCTCAACCATTGCCAAACATGGTTGAGCAAAGGTTAATCGAGCGCCTGTTCCAGCCGTTCGCGCAACTGTTCCAACGGGGTATGCGCGATAGCGCCCGTGGGATCTTCGGCGCGCAGGATGGAGGCCAGCGCAAGCTGCTGCTGACCGATCATGTCCAGCGCCTGCAAGCTGTTCATGTGCCCCGCCACCAACGCCGGATCACTGCACAGCACTTCGCCCAATCGCTCGATCTCCTGTCGGGCACAGTCGAGTTCATCCGCAATCTGCAAACGCAGCTTCATTGTCATTGTGGATCGTGTCATGTCGTCCCCCTGTCGCGCCCATCATGCGCAACATGATCAACCAGAACATAATCCGGCCTGCGCGTTGCAAGGCCGCATTCAAACCCTATTCCTTCCCACTCTTTGCCAGGCGGCCTCAGGCCGCTTCGGCCAGGGAGCTGATGGCAGTACCAGCCCCCATGTAACGCAACTTCAGAACCATCGCCATGCGATCATCCACGCTGGCAAGTCCTTCCAGAGGGTTCTCGCCATTGATGCTGCCCATTTCCGGAGGCGGCTGCAGGGATCCTGCCTGAATGGTGACGATATCGTTCACGCAATCGACGATCATGCCGCACAGTTGCTGTTCGATTTCGAGCACCATGATCACATTGCGTTCCGACGGTTCGACACGTCCCCAGCCCAGCCGCTCCGAAAGGTCCACCACGGGAAGCACCGTGCCTCTCAGGTTGACGACGCCGCGCACGAAGGGCGGCGCACTGGGTATGGGAGTGGTTGGTGACCAGGCCCGGATTTCCCTTACGGCCATGATATCGACGCCCAGCATCTTGCCGTCGATTTCGAAGGTGATGATCTGCATATCCATGGTGATGCCCTGTCTCAGTCGAGGATGCGGCGAACCGCGGTGTTGAGCTTGTCCGGATCGAACGGTTTGCTGATCCAGCCGGTCGCCCCGGCTGCCCGGGCGCGATCCTTCTTGTCGGGTGCTGCCTCTGTCGTGAGCGCCAGCACCGGTGTGTCGCGAAAACGTTGCTGGGTCCGAAGCTGGGCAATGAACGAAAAGCCATCGAGCCTCGGCATCGTGATGTCGGTAATCACCAGAGCGGGGTCGTTGGCTGAAAGCCATTCCAGCGCGGTGACGCCATCGTCGGCCTCGGCGACGGCAAAACCTCCTGCGCTGAGCGCAGCGCCGAGCAGCAATCGCAGGCTCGGACTGTCATCGACCATCAATATGGGTCTGACGGGGCTGCCTGCCTTCATCAGAAGAACTCCACTTCGCCAGACAGTACGGGTGTGCGAACTGGGCGTGCTGCCGGGAAATCGCCCTGTACCGACTGGCAGCGCACGCGTCCCGTTGCCGGCTGCAGATCCAGTCGGCGCGCATGCACGCCACCGGTATCGGACCTGACAAGCCGGATATTGTCTGCGCGCAGGAACTCCTCTGCAAATTCGGCATTTTCCGTTCCGATGGCGCGCATGCCCTCATGCATATTGGCCCCGCCGTAGAGATGAGCCCGCATGGTGGCGCGGAGCGCGCCCTGATTGAGCATCTCGTTGATCAGAACCTCCATTGCATAAAGGCCGTATCGCTGTGCATCGCCGCCCAGTCCGTGGCTGGAATGAGGTGGCACAGCGAGCAGGAAATGGTTCATGCCGCCTATCCTGGCGGCCGGATCGAACAGACAGCACGCGATACAGCTGCCCAGCACGGTCGTAAGCACCAGATGCGGGTCGCGAGACACCTCATATTCGCCCTGTACCACCGTATGGCGAACAATCTTGGGGGCTTGGGTAAGGACATTCAGCATTGGCATAACTTCAATATCCGCCCCACAATCCTGCCCAACGACAATAGCTGCTCCACAGCTCCCATGTCCGCTGCTGCCCCTGGCAAGCCGCAAATCAGCAGGGTGGATTGATCCTGGCTGATCATAAGCACGCCTTTCTGACGCAGTTTCAGGAGCCCTTTCGCGCCATCGTTGCCCATGCCGGTTAATATAACACCTACAAATCGTGCACCATCGCACGCGGCCAGCGACTGGAACATGAGGTCTGCCGAAGGGCGATGGCGTTTGACGGGGGACCTCCGGAATCTGGGCACCGCGGCGGGCTGCTGCGGACGATCGTCAGGTCATGGCCATCGGCCGGGGCCCTGGCGGCGATGGCCGGGTTCGAGCGGAAGCCCTGCTCGCAAGATTGAGCCTCGACCCTGACGATCATCCTCCCGCACCCTGCCAGCAGCAACCGGCGAGCGCGCCGGGCCGGTCGGGCAGCGCCAGGGTCGCCTGCAGGAACCGACGAGGCATCACACCCGCGATCGGCCCAGGCCCTTCAGAATTCGGACCAGTCTTCGGAGGGATCGCTTTTCATGGTCATGGCCAGATTGCCCTGGACCACCGGGCGAACAGACGCGCGCGCAACGCGTCGCGGTGCCGGTTTTGCGTTGCGGATGTCCCGCACCGTCGCGCCGCCATGCGCCGCCGGACCGCCTTGCAGTGCAAAGCGCGATACCAGGCCCGTGAGCTGATCTGCCTCGGCAGCGAGAGTGCGTGCGGCTGCGGTCGACTGTTCCACCATGGCCGCGTTCTGCTGGGTCATCTTGTCCATTTCGCTGACCGCCGTATTTACCTGTTGCAGGCTGGTCGACTGGGCCGCTGCAAGCTCGGAAATATTGGCCGCAAGGCCAGCGATCTCGGCGACCTTGCCGACGATGCTGTCTAGCGCCTCGCCCGACTGTCCAACCAGTTCCACGCCCCGCGTGACCTGGCGAGAGCTCTCGCTGATCAGTTCCTTGATGTGCTTGGCAGCATCCGCCGAGCGCTGCGCCAGCGCGCGCACTTCGTTGGCGACGACCGCAAAGCCCTTGCCCGCATCTCCTGCACGCGCCGCCTCGACCCCTGCGTTGAGCGCCAGCAGATTGGTCTGGAAGGCTATGCCGTCGATCACGTTGATGATCTTGGCGATTTCCTGGGCCGACCGTTCGATGTCATCCATCGCCGCGACCGCTTCCTTGACGACCTCGCCACCCCGGGTCGCATCGGCATGCGCGGTACTGACCGACTGGTTGACATGCGCCGCACCCTCTGCGGTCTCGCGGACTCCATCGTTCAGCTGGTGCATGGCGGCTGCCGTCTCTTCGAGCGACGCAGCCTGCTGCTCGGTGCGCGAAGACAGATCATCCGAGGCCTGGCTGATTTCGATCGAGCCGGTATTGATGCTCTCGGCGGTCTGCGACACCTGCGCCAGCGTTTCGCTGATGCGGGTGCGCATGAAATCGAAGTCCTGCTCCAGCTTGGCAAACGCTGGTGGCAAGCCTTCGAGCTGGACGGTGAAATCCCCTTTGGCAAGCGATTCCAGCGCCTGGCCGACTTGGGAGATGACGGCCAGGCGCTGGGCTTCTTCCGCGCGGAAGTAGCTGGAAAGTGCGATATCCATGTCGAGCAGGGCACATTTGACCAAAGTGCCGATGGTCTGGGCCATGCGGTTGCCCGCCAGCCGCGCCAGCGGAGACCCTGCCATGGCTTCGTGAATGACCTGTTCGAGCACCATGGCATAGCCACCGATATACCATGTCGGAGCCAGGCCTATCCTTGCATGGACGCTGCCGATCTGTTCAGCCTTGCCGAAATAGGTCTCGCCGATCTCGTTCGAAAACAGTTGAACCCAATGGTTAAGCTGCTTGTCGCGGGCATGATCCATATGCTGCGGCGACTTGAAGAACTTAGCGACTTCGGGGGTCGCAGCGATTTTCTCGTAAAAATCCGCCAACGCAGCAGGCGCATGCTTCTGCAACATTTTCAATATGCGCGCAAAGCTCGCGTAATCCTTACGGTCGATGCCGAAGAACGAAAGCCTGTTCTGATTAGCCGATGCCGTATCCATGGCCCGATCTCCACCTGTCTATGGGAGGCATCTGAGGATCGGGCCGTAAACAATTGGCTAAATACGGTATAATTACGGTAGCCGGATAACGTCGGTTATAAGGTTAACAAACAGCCTTGATTCGGCAGGTTTCAGAAGGGTTCGCCCGTTCCCAGACGCGAGATTCCGGCGATGGTGCGCCAATGGAAACAGGCCATCAGCCAACCATAGCCGTTTGCGCGGCGCAGAGCCGCCTCCTGTGCCGGATCAGGCCCGGTCTCAGGCATGCGAAATCGCCTGGTCCAGCGCCGCATGATCCAGCGCAGCCCCGGCCCGATACACAGCGCAAAGCCTAAGGGCGTCGATTTGGAAGCATAACGGCGCATGCCTTGGCTGGCTTCGAAAGGTCCATGGCCAAGCCGCGGTGAATTGCCGGTCGGCACGCTGCCAGATGGAAACCGGCGCCCGGACACCTGCCCCGTCGGATGTCGCATTTATACGGCCGCTTTCGCTTCCGACATTGCTAGGAATCAACAATCGCGCGGAAAGGGGCAGGTTTCCAACCGGAACGGTCCGGAAAAATGGTGCGCCCGACAGGATTCGAACCTGTGGCCCCCAGATTAGGAATCTGATGCTCTATCCTGCTGAGCTACGGGCGCGTGCTGGATCGCGGTTTAGCCAAGCGCGAGCGGCAAGGCAATGACTTCGGGTCAGCTGCCCCCTCAGTTCTTGACCTCGGGCGGCACCACGGGGAACGGCAAGGGCGCGACTGCCACGCCCTCCTCGATCAACGCGGCAGCCTCGTCCGGATCCGCCTTGCCATGGATCAGCGCATGGTCTTCCTCGCCATAGTGCATGGCGCGGGCGCGGTCTGCAAAGTCGCTGCCGACCCAGGTAGATTGCTCCAATGCCCTGGCCTGCGCATCGGCCAGTGCCTGAACCACCGCCTGCAACCTGACGAGTTCGGGCGGCGCCGCGACATTGCTGATGCTGACAGGCCGTGTTTCGTCCGACGGCTGAGCCCGGCGTTCTGCAGGCACAGCATCCCGCTGATTGCCCTTCGCATTCAGCCGCGGCGCCATCACTGCCTTGACGACGTCTGTCGATCCACAAAAGGCGCAGGCGACAAGGCCGCGCTCACGCTGCTGGTCGTAGGCCTCGCTCGAGGCGAACCAGACCTCGAAGACATGGTCCTTTTCGCATTTCAGATCATAGACAATCATGGTTGCTCTGCCTCGGCCACCGGCCTGCGATTGGCGATGACGGGCACCCGGCTGCGCACCTCGGTGATGCGCGACAGGTCCAGATCGACAAAGGCCAGCCCTGCCGCACCGCCCATGTCGAGCAGCACATCGCCCCAGGGATCGACCACGAGGCTATGGCCATAAGTGCTGCGCCCGTCGGCATGCGTTCCCGTCTGCGCCGCAGCCACCACGAAGCAGGCGTTTTCTATCGCGCGCGCACGAAGCAGGATGTGCCAGTGCGCTTCTCCGGTCGGCACGGTGAACGCCGCCGGCACCGCGATCATGTCGGCGCCTGCGCGACTGAGCGCCGAATAGACATCGGCAAAGCGGACATCGTAGCAGATCGAAAGACCCAGCACCGCTTCCGGGAGCCGAACGGCCACCGCCTGCCCTCCGCCCTGGTAAACCGAGGATTCTCGCCAGCTTTCGCCCGATGCGAGGTCAACGTCGAAAAGATGGATCTTGTCGTACCGCCCGGCGATGCTGCCGTCCGGAGCAATCACGAAACCCCGGTTGCGCCACTTGTCGTCGGCAGCCGCGCCTTTTACCGCAAGCGACCCGAGATGCACCCAGATACCAACCTCGCGCGCTGCCGACCGGACAGCAGCGAGCACCAGGTCCTCATCCTCGCTGGAGATCGTGCGGGCAGCGCGGGCACGATCGCGATCGATCATGTTTGACATTTCCGGCGTGAACAGCACCGCAGCCCCGCCAGCGCCGGCATCGTGCACAGCCTGAACCAGCGTCCGCGCATTATCGGCAGGATCGAACCCCGCAGTCATCTGCAAGACGGCAATTTTCATCAAGTCGGTCCCGCCGTCACAGGCCCAGCAAGGGGTCGAGCTTGCCTTCGCGATCGAGTGCGGCCAGATCGTCCGAACCACCGACATGCCTGCCGTCGATGAAAATCTGCGGAACGGTGGTCCTGCCACCAGCGCGGCGGATCATTTCCGCCTTGGGCTCGCCGCCCATGGACACTTCAGTCTCGTCAAACTCCACGCCCTTGCTGCTGAGCAGGGACTTCGCCCGGTAGCAATAGGGACAGGTAAATTTGGTGTAGATTTCGACCTTGGCCATGAATGCGTCCTCCGCCCACGATATTTGGGGGTTTTGCGCAGAAATGCAACAGCAACGCCATGCCCCTGTCACATGCCCGAGCCCTCGTCGCCCTCGCGCAACACCCGCGCCCAGCAGAAGATCGTGACCTTTGCCGCGCCCGCCTGCCTGAGCAGCCGCACACACGCTTTCGAAGTCGCGCCGGTGGTGTAGACATCGTCGACCAGCAGCACATGCTTGCCCCGGATACGCTCGCGCCGGTCCTTGGGAATATCGAACACCCCGCGCACCGCGAGGCCACGCTGCTTGCGCGTCATGCCCTTCAGCGGCGGGGTCGGACGGATGCGGCGCAATATGTCGGTCTCGACCGGCAAACGGCGCTCCCCCGCCAGCGCGCGGGCGATCAGGATCGACTGGTTGAACCCGCGCTTCCAGAGCCGCCAGCGGTGCAGCGGCACCGGTATGAGCACCAGATCATTGCTGCTGGACGGCAGATGCCGCTGAAGATGGCGCGCAATGAGCCGCGCAAGCCCGATCTTGCCGCCATGCTTCAGCCTGAGCACTATCGAGCGCGAGAGATCGTCATAGAGCACGGCTGCCCTTATCCCGTCATGCAGCGGCGGGTCGGCCAGGCATTCGGCGCAGATCATCCCTTCGTCACGGCCTTCGGAAAAGGGCTTGCCACACGAGCTGCAACTCGGATCGCTGATGAAGCGCAATGCGTTCCAGCACTCGCCGCAGAATTTCAGGTCTTCCTCGACCAGTACCCCGCAGCCGGGGCAGCGCGGGGGCAGCACCAGATCGACCAGCGGGCGCAAGGCGGCGGAGAGCGACATGCCCCCTTGTCGCGCGGCGCAGGCATCGGCACAAGGCCGCGATGAACCAGGAAGCCGCTCCCCGTCAACTCTTCGCGCCGCGTCGGCGTCGCCTTGCCATGGCACGCGGACAAAGGCTCGCTGCAATGTCTGGGGGCGCGTTTCTGGCGGATCACATGGCGGACGAGTTGATCGAGCGACTCGGCTGGGTGACACGCGAATTCACCGACGTACTGGTGCTCGGCATGGCGCCGCAAAGCCTGATCGAAGCGCTGCAGGCTCGGGGCATGACCATCACCCATGGCGGGCCGATCGGCATTGACGTGCAATGCGACGAGGATCTGCTGCCCTTGGAACCGGCGAGCTTCGACCTCGTCATCGCGCTAGGTACGCTCGACAGCGTCAACGACCTGCCCGGCGCGCTGATCCAGATCAATCGCGCGCTGCGCCCCGATGGGCTGATGATGGCAGCGATGATCGGGGCGGGTTCGCTTCCGCGGCTAAAGGCGGCCATGCTGGCGGCGGACGAGGCCACCGCGCGCGGCGTCGCGGCGCGCATTCATCCGCAGATCGATGTGCGCGCGGCGGGCGATCTGCTTCAGCGCGCGCGCTTCGCCATGCCGGTAGCGGACGGCGACACGCTCATGGTGCGCTATTCCTCGCTGCCCGCGCTCATCGCCGATCTCCGGACACATGGCTGGACCAACGCCCTCGCCTCGCCGCCTCCGCCCATCGGCAAGGCGGCGCTGATCGCTGCGCTGCAGAGCTTTGCCGATGCTGCCGAGCAGGATGGCAAGACGCCCGAGCGTTTCGAGCTCGTCTACCTCAGCGGCTGGGCGCCTTCGCCTGATCAGCCCAAGCCTGCGCGCCGCGGAAGTGCTACCGCTTCGCTCGCTGGGCTGCTCGACAAGGCGCGCAGGGAGCAGCCGGGCAGCTGAACGATTCCTGCTTCAGTTTCAGCTCGTACCGAAACCGACCGAGAGAAAGTCCGGCATCGGGCCGTTCCAGCCATCATCGGGACCGTCATCGCGTTCTTCGCGACGCGGGCGTGCCGGCTTGCGGCGATCGTCGCGCGATTTTTCGGCACGCGGCTTTTCGTCTCGAGGTTTCTCCGTCCGCGCCTGGCGCTCGGCTGGCTTGCGATCCTCGCTCTTGCGGCTGCCGCGCGCCTTGGCGGGCTTTTCGCGCGCCTTTTCGTCCTGCACCGGCGCATCGACGCCTTCGACCAGCACTTCGGGGATGGTCGTGCCGATCAGCTTCTCGATATTGGCAAGTGCTTCGGCATCGTCTTCGGTGATGAAGGTGAATGCCTTGCCCGAAGCCCCGGCGCGGCCCGTGCGCCCAATCCGGTGGACATAATCATCGGGGTGCCAGGGCGCGTCATAGTTGAACACATGGCTGACGCCCTTGATATCCAGCCCGCGCGCAGCGACGTCCGATGCGACCAGAATGTTGATCGTGCCGTTCTTGAACCGCTCGAGCTCGGCCAGACGGTCGGCCTGTTCCATGTCCCCATGGATCTCGCCGGAATCGAAACCGCCCTGCCGCAGCGCCTTGTTGAGATCGCGCACCGTCGTCTTGCGGTTGCAGAAGATGATCGCGGTCTGGACGCCGGCATCCAGCATGGTGAACAGCGTGTCGCGCTTGCGACGCGAGGAGACGCGCACCTTGCCCTGCTCGATCGAGGCATTGGCGCTGCCGGTGCGCGCCACTTCGATCGACTTGGGATTGGTCAGAAACTTGTCCGCCAGCTTCTTGATCGGCGGCGGCATGGTGGCCGAGAACAGCAGCGTCTGGCGCTGTGCCGGCAACCGCGTGCAGATTGTCTCGATATCCGGGATGAAGCCCATGTCGAGCATCCGGTCGGCTTCGTCGATCACCAGCAGGTTGCATCCGGTCAGCAGGATGTTGCCACGGTCATACAGGTCCATCAGTCGACCCGGCGTGGCGATGAGAACATCGACGCCCTTTTCCAGCGCCTTGACCTGATCGCCCATCGATACACCGCCGATGAGCAGCGCCATCGAGAGCTTGTGATATTTGCCGTATTTCTCGAAATTCTCTGCCACCTGCGCGGCCAGCTCACGTGTCGGCTCAAGGATCAGCGAACGCGGCATGCGGGCACGGCTGCGGCCTTCGGCCAGGATGTCGATCATGGGCAGCACGAAGCTTGCGGTCTTGCCCGTGCCGGTCTGCGCGATCCCGATCAGGTCGCGCATCATCAGCACCGGTGGAATGGCCTGCGCCTGAATGGGCGTCGGCGTCGTATAGCCGGAATCGGTAACGGCCTGGATCAACTTGTCGGAAAGGCCGAGATCGGCAAATATCATAGAATATCCGAAAAAAAGGCAGCGGCGCGGCACATCTCGTCACACCATCTTCGCCTGGCCATTGGCCACACGCGCGCCATGCGCAAACAGCGCCAGAAAGTCAACCTTGGTGAGCCGGAAAACCGGGACGCGGTCAGTCCTCGGGAACGAGCTGGCGCAGCTTGTTGACCTCGCACTTGCTGCCGGAGCGCGCCTGCAAAAGATCGCGATCGACGCAAAGCCGCCCGTCGTCGCTCCGCTCCATGTAGAAACCCTGGTAGAACTCGCGCGCGCTGCAGGAGCGCTCAAGTTGCGCCTCGATCATCCGCTGGTCGCGCATGAACAGCACCAGCATGTCATCATTGATGACACGCACACCGGAAACGTCGCGCATCGAAAGGCACTTGCCGACCTTGCGCCGCTCGAATCTCGGCGGTTCGGGGCGCTGCGCGCGCCGTGGCGGCGGCAGTTCCGCCATCAGTGACGAACGCGACAGCGACTGGCGGGGGACCCGGATGATGAGACGTTGTTCGATCCGCACCTGCGCCATGATTTCTGGCCCGGGCGCGAGAGCCTCGCCGAGCTGGACCGGCACCGGACCCATGGCTTCGCCCAGCGGATGCGGCCGCTCGTCTGCCATCGGCAGCGAACTGAATAGCAGCAAGCCCAGCAAGGTTTCCAGATATGCCATGGCCGCGCGAAGCGATCCTCCAACCCGTTTGCCCCTGCCCCCGGTTAGCCTGAGCGATTGAACCGTGGATTAACGATCCGCTCAGCGCCCATGCAAGTGCCATTTTGTCGCGAACTGTGCCATTTATATCACCTGCCGGACGGCCATGCTCGCAATTGTCGTGATGCCGCCGGGAGTGTAACACTGCACCGATGACCGATAGCTTGACCCGCAACGATCTGACCGAACGACTGAGCCAAATTCTTGGCCCCAGGGGCTTGACCACCGATGGAGCGGATCTTGCCCCCTGGCTCACGGACTGGCGCGGACGATTTCACGGGCAAGCGCTTGCGATGGTGGCACCTGCCGACACGATGGAAACTGCCGCGATCGTAAGACTGGCGAGCGAAACCGGCACCCCGATCGTGCCGCAGGGCGGCAACAGCGGCATGGTCGGTGGTGCAACGCCCGATGCCGAGGGGCGGTCCCTGCTGCTGAGCACGCGGCGGATGAACGCCATACGTTCGATCGACACGGCGGCGCGCACCGTGGTCGCCGAAGCCGGGGTGGTGCTGCAGACGCTGCATGAGGCGGTTTCCGCGCACGGCCTGCGCTTTCCGCTGACCCTTGGCGGCAAGGGCTCGGCGACTGTGGGCGGCCTGGTATCCACGAACGCCGGCGGCACCCAGGTGCTGCGCCATGGCACGATGCGAGCGCTCGTCGAAGGAGTCGAGGCCGTGCTGCCCGACGGATCGATCTATGATGGCCTCGCCACGCTCAAGAAGGACAATCGCGGCTATGATATCCGGCACCTTCTGGTCGGTGCGGAAGGTACATTGGGCATTGTCACTGCCGCGACGCTGAAACTCGTGCCTGCCCTGATCGACCGTGCGGTGGTCTGGGCCGGAGTGGCATCGCCGCTGGTCGCCCGCGAGCTGCTGCTGATGCTTGAAGCCCGGGCGGGCCGCGAGATGGAAGGTTTCGAGATCGTGCCGCAGCGCTGCCTTGCCAATGTGCTGAAGCACATTCCCGGTACGCGTTCTCCCCTTGAAGGTGCACACCCGTGGCACGTTCTGGTCGAGTTCGGACGCGATGATGCCGCAGCTACCGCGCCGCAGATTCTGGCAGAGGCCCTCATGGCCGAAGCGTTCGAGCGCGGGCTGGTGCAAGATGCCGCAATCTCCGTCAGCGAGTCGCAGGCCGAAGCCTTCTGGAAATTGCGCGACTCCATCTCGGAGGCCGAACGTACCGAAGGGCCGGCGATGCAGCACGACATCAGCGTCCCTGTCGCCGACATGCCGCGCTTCATTCTGGAGGCAGGCGCGACGGTCGAGCAGCGCTTTGCCGGAACCGAGGTCGCGGCTTTCGGGCATATGGGCGACGGCAATGTGCATTTCCACGTGGCCGCGCCGCCGGGCGCCGACCGCGCCACCTGGCCGGATCATCCCGGCAAGGAAATCAGCGCCTTTGTCCATGATCTGGTCGTCGCCGCAGGCGGATCGATCTCTGCGGAACATGGCATCGGCCAGATGAAGCGCGATGAACTGGGGCGGCTCAGCGATCCGGCGAGGCTGATGGCGCTACGGGCCATCAAGCATGCCTTCGACCCGAAGGGCATCATGAATCCCGGCAAGCTGGTTCCGCTGTGAAACCGCCCTGCCGCGAGTTCCTCTTGCGCGGCGGCGGTGGGCAACTTAAGGCGCGTGTTCCGGTTTTACCGATAAAATCAAAGTCAGCGGAGAATATTCATGGCCAGTGCGCCGCAAGCCACCAACCTGCCGGTCCTTTTCAACGATCTGGTACCCCTGAATTCTCAGGACCATGCCAAGTTTCGCTCGCGGCCGCTCGACGGTGCGCATTTCCTGAAGAACCAGCACGCTATTCCGCTGACTGCCGAGGAATTCACCCAGGCACAGCGCGATTACCCGATCATCTTCTCGGCGGGCCCGGACCCGGTTCCGCTGGCGCTGATGGGCATGAACGAAGGCGTGAATGTCTATCTCGACGAAAACGGCAAGTACCGGGCGCCAGCCTATGTGCCTGCCTATATCCGTCGTTATCCTTTCATGCTGGCCCGCCTGCGCCCGGATTCGCAGGAACTGTCGCTGTGCTTCGACCCGACCTGCGAGGCCCTGGGTGAGTTCGACGAAGGCGAAGCGCTGTTCGAAGATGGCCAGCCCAGCGAAACCACCAAGAACATCCTTTCGTTCTGCGAGGATTTCGAGCGCGCTGTGCAGGGTACGGCCTTCTTCATGGAAGAGCTCAAGAAGCATGACCTGCTGATGGACGGCGAACTGAAGATCGAGCACCCGACGCTGGCCCAGCCGTTCGTCTATCAGGGCTTCCAGATGGTGAACGAAGAAAAGCTGCGCGAACTGCGCGGCGATGAACTGCGCAAGCTCAATCAGAACGGCGCCCTGCCGCTGATCTATGCGCATCTGTTCTCGCTGCAGAAGATGCGCGACCTGTTTGCGCAGCAGGCTGCCGATGGCAAGGTTCCGAACCTTCCGCCGCAGGTCAACGCGGTCAACTGATCGTCTGCAATATGGCCGGGCGGCCTGGCTGACAGCTCAGCCGCCGCCCGGCGCATCATCCCAGCGCCGGGCATCGGCATAATCCTCGGCGCGAGGCTCGACCCAGATCCTGCCGGCGGCATTCGTCTCGCTTTTCCAGAACAGTGCCCGGCTTTTCAGATAGTCCATCAGGAAATCGGCCGCCTCGAATGCGGCACGACGGTGCGCGCTCGCGGTCGCCACCAGCACGATGGGATCAAAGGGGTCCATGTCCCCCACCCTGTGGATCACCAGCGCGGCCTCGAGCGGCCAGCGCTGCGCAGCCTCGTCAAGTATCGCGTCGATCCCGCGTTCGGTCATGCCGGGATAGTGCTGCAGATGGAGACTGCTCACATGCCCATCGGCACTGGATGCCCGCACCTGACCGGTAAAGGTGACGATCGCGCCAGCCGCCTCAAGGCTGCGGCGGAAGATCGAGATTTCCGCTTCAGGATCAAATGCCTGGGCGACAATTCTGACACGCCGCCGCATGTCAGCCTCCGCTGACAGGAGGCAGAAACGCCAGTTCGTCCGCATCCGTCACCTGGAAATCCGCCGCGACGATCTCGCCATTGACGGCATAACGCACCCTGGGGCCCGCCAGAGCGCTGCCCAGCAGCCGGTCCTGGGCATCGATCAGCGCAACGATGTCACCTATCGCATGGGCTGCAGACAGTGCCATCGTTCGCTCGATGCCGCCGGCAAGATCGCCAAGCTGGCCAAAGAACAGCAGTTTCGCCACGCTGCGCGATCACCCCCCCGTCATCGACATGTGCCGTGCAAGCGCGGGGGCAGCGCCGGGTGCATCGATGCGAAACTCGTGACGCTCGGGCTTGGCACGGATCGCACGGGTAAGCGCAGCATCGAGTGCGGCATCGCTGTCGGGAGCGCGCAGGGCAGCGCGCAGGTCGACCCGGTCGTTCTGCCCAAGGCACATGTAGATCTGGCCTGTTGCCGTAACCCGAACGCGGTTGCACCCCGCGCAGAAATTGTTGGTGAGCGGCGTGATCAGGCCGAGCCGGCCACCGGTTTCTGCGACATCGAAATAGCGCGCGGGACCGCCAGTGCGGTGCTCGCTCGGGGTCAGCGTCCAGCGCTGCTCAAGCGCGTCACGCACCGTGGTCAGAGGCAGATAATGGTCGAACCGGTCTTCCTCGACCTCGCCCAGCGGCATGATCTCGATAAGCGTCACGTCATGACCTCGCTCGTGCGCCCAGGCGATCAGCGTGGGCAGTTCATCCTCGTTCAGACCCTTGAGCGCAACGGCGTTGATCTTGACCTTCAGCCCCGCGCGATCGGCAGCATCGATCCCGGCCAGCACATTGTCGAGCGCGTCGCGGCGCGTCAGCCGGGCAAAGAGCGCGCGATCGAGCGTGTCGAGCGAAACATTGATCCGACGGACGCCTGCATCAACAAGCGCACCGGCGTGTTCGGCCAGTTGCGTCCCGTTGGTGGTGAGCGTCAGTTCGTCCAGACCCTGGCCTATCTCGCGGCCCAGGCGTTGCACGAGAGTCATGACATCGCGTCGCACCAGCGGCTCACCCCCGGTCAACCTGATCTTGCGCACCCCCCGCTCGATGAATGCCATGGACAGGCGATGCAGTTCCTCAAGGGTCAGGACCTCGGCCTTGGGGAGGAACTGCATGCGCTCGGGCATGCAATAGGCGCAGCGCAGGTCGCACCGGTCGGTCACCGACAGGCGGACATAGCTGATCCGGCGGGCAAAGCCATCGATCAGCGGGCGGGTGGCGACCTCGGTCATGGTTACACGGTTACAGTAGCACGGGGGCAGTTCCCACCCTCAATTTTGAGACGGTTCTGCAGCGGGCGCCTTGTTGGGAACAGGCACGATCAGCGGCGCATGCCGCCAGCGCACGAGCAGGCGTACCAGATCGAGGCCGGAAAGGCCCAGGGTCGCGGTGTTGCGCAGCGGATGCACGTTGACGCGCGGTTGCGCAGCTAGCACCTCGTCCAGCACCAGCTGCACCTTTCCTGCGGTATCGTTGAACGCAGCCAGCGGCGTGACCGAGCCCGGCGTGATGCCAAGCAACTCGACCATCTCGTCGCCCGAGCCGAAACTGAACCGCCCTGCCCCGACCAGGTGCCTGAGCGAACCCAGATCCACCTGCTTTTCCGCGAGGACAGTAGCCAGATAGAACTGGCCGCCGGTGTCCTTGAGGAACAGGTTCTTGGTATGCGCGCCGGGGATTGCACGCTCGATCGTGCTGCTTTCAAGCACGGTGAACACCGCCTCATGCTCGACCTGGTCGAAGGCGATGCCTGCAGACTGCAGTTCGGCATGTAGGCGGGTGTCGTCGGTCATCATCGACCTTTCAGTTTGCAGCCATCGCAAGCTGCTGGAAGAACTGCAGCTGCGGCACGCGCAGGTCAGCGCCGCTTGCCTTGGGCCAGTTGCTTACCACCGCAATGACCAGGTTCTTCTGCGGCACGATCAGGATCGCCTGGCCAAAAATGCCCTGCCCACCCCAGGCGCCGCCCGGGTAGGTCCACCACTGATAGCCATAGCCAAAGCCCGGCAGGCCGATCGGCGCCTGTTCCTTGCCAGCTTCTGCAAACCAGCCCTCGGGCACCTGCCCCTTGCCGCCTTCCAGTGCGAACAGGCCCATGCGGGCATAATCGGCGAGGCGGATCGACAGGCAACAGCCGCCGACATTCTGCCCGGCGGAATCGACCATCCAGAACAGATCGCCCTCGAATCCTGCCGGCTTGACGATCTTTTCCTGTGCATATTCGGTCAGCGTCTTGCCGGTGGCGCGTTGCACGATCACGCCGATCAGGTTGGTCTCGCCGGTCTTGTAGACCCATTTGCTCCCCGGCTCGGCTTCGCGTGGCAGCGTCTTGAGATACGCAGTGTTCGGATCCTCGCCGGGCCCGACGGGTACGGAGAGCATCTTCACGACATCGCTGTTCGGATCGGTATAGTCCTCGTTCCACTTGACCCCGGAGGTCATGGTCAGGATCTGCTTGACGGTGACGCCGTCATAGCCGCTGCCTTTCAGCTCCGGCACATATTTCGTTACCGGGTCGTCGATCGAGGCGATCAGGCCATCCTTTACCGCTGCGCCGACCAGCGTCGAGGTGAACGACTTGGCAACCGAGAAGCTGGTCCAGCGGTCCTCGGGCTTCAGACCCAGCCCGTATTTCTCCAGCCGCACCTTGCCGTCCTGAATCACCATCAGGCCGGCTACATTCTGTGCCGCCATGAAGGCGTCGATCTCGGCATCGCCGATGGCGAGCGGCTCGCCCTTGGGCAGCGCGCGCGGCGTGCCGTGTGTCGCGGTGGTGCCGGGGAACTGCGCTTCCATGGCACGGAAATTCGACGCGCGCTGAGCATCGGACCAGAACAGGATCTGCGCACCGGCGGTGCGGACCTTTTCGAGCTCCGCCGCGCTCATCTGCGTGATCGGCTTGACCGCCGGTGCTGCCTCATCCTTCGCCATCGCGACGCCACCCGCACCGATGGCCAGCGCACATGCTGCTGCAAAGCTCGTCCAGACCCGCATACCCTTCTCTCCTCTCACGATTTTATCTTGGCATGGGCGGCCAGCGCCCGTTCCCTGGCTTCCTTATGCCCGATCAGCTTCTTCGGATAGCCCTTCACATATTTGCCCGCTGCCTCGGGATCGTGGATCGCCTTGTCCGACAGACCGGCCAGCTCGGGCACCCATTGGCGGATATAGGCCGCCGCATCGAACTTCTCCGACTGGGTGAGCGGCGCCATGATGCGGACGAACATGTTCGAATCCACGCCCGTTCCCGATGTCCATTGCCAGTTGGTGGCATTCGATCCGTAATCGGCATCGACCAAGGTGTCCCAGAACCACTTTTCCCCTTCGCGCCAGTCGACCAGCAGATGCTTTATCAGGAACGAGGCGGTGACCATGCGAACGCGGTTGTGCATCCATCCGGTCGCCCAGAGCTGGCGCATCCCGGCATCGACCAGCGGATAGCCGGTGCGGCCCTGCTGCCAGGCCCTGATATCCGCGGCCACGTCCTTGTCCGCCGGATCGCGCCAGGGAAACTTGTCGAAGCCGTCGCGCGCGTTCGCCTTGGCATAATCGGGATATTGCAGAATGACGTTCTGCGCATAATCACGCCAGACGAGTTCCTTGAGGAACGTCTCGACCGAACCGCCGGCCTCCATGGTCGCGTGCCAGATGGTCGCGGGCGAAATCTCGCCGAAATGCAGGTGCGGAGAGAGGCGCGAGGTGCCCTCGACCGAAGGCAGGTTGCGGCATTCCTCATAATGCGGCGCACGCGAGAGGAACGCCTCGAGCCTTTCCGCCGCGCCCTTTTCACCCGGCATCCACTCCTCGGCAAAGCCCTTCGCCCAATCGGGCCTGGTCGGGAGCAACGCCCAGTCGCCAAGCGTGTCGCTCTCAGGCCAGCTCTCCGGCGCAGCGAGCTTTTCCGGAGCCGAGACGGGTTCGGGCGGCGGCATGTGCTGCGCGAGCGCGCGCCAGAAGGGCGTGTAGATCTTGTAGGGCTGGCCGCTTCCCGTCGTGACCGATCCGGGCGGCATCAGGTAATTGCCGTGATGGCATTCGAGCGCGCAGCCCTCTGGCAGCCTTTCCTTGAGCGCGCGTTCGGCATTGCGCCACCAGGGCTCGTAATGGCGCAGCACATGCACCGCCGCCGCACCAATCTGCTTGGCCAGATCGGCAATCACGTCCGCCGCGACCCCGCGTCTGAGGATCAGCCGCGAACCAAGCTTTTCGAGATCGGCCGCAAGGGAGGCCAGGCTGTGGTGCAGCCACCAGCGCGAGGCTCCGCCCATCTTGCGGTGCTTCGGCGTCTCGTCGTCGAGCACATAGACCGGAACCACAGGTCCGGCCTTGGCAGCGGCGGCGAATGCGGCCTGATCGGCAAGGCGCAGATCGCGGCGCAGCCAGACGATCACGGGTCGGGTCATGGGCTTTCCTTCACATCGACTGTGACCGTGAACCGGTCGGCAATCGGTGAACTGTCGAAGCGCGCGTCGCGCAGAACCACCCTCTTGCCCCCCGATATGTCGGTCAGCCGTGCATATGGCATCCGCGCCCAGAACAAAAAGGCCTGCGCGTCAGCATTTTGTGCGGCCGCACGCGCCACCCAGGGGCTGGCCATGTTGGTTGCCGCACTGCCCGGTTGCAGCGTCAGCGCCGGTGCGCCGAGCGCATCATAGGCACCCCTCCCGATCATCGCTTCAGCACGCCAGAGCATCGCGCGCTGCCAGAACACCACCGGCACGGCATTGGCCACCACCAGATCAGGCCTGATCCCGCGCTCCGCTGCCAGCTTTTGCGCAACTTGTGCCTCTGCATGGCTGGAAAGCGCGTAGTTGCCCGAGATATAGAGCAGCGTGAGAACCAGCACCGCCTGGGCGGGCCGCTCCCATCCGGGACGACCGGCCGCTTCCCGTTTGCGCGAAAGCCAGATGCCGAGCGGAAGAATGGTCCAGAGCACCGCATCGATGATGAACAGCGTATCTCCATGAAACCAGCGCGGCGCGAACGGCTCAAGCAAGCGGATGCCGTAATTGTTGAGATAATCCAGCGCCGGGTGCGACAATGTGCCGATATAGGCAAGCAGCAGCAGCGCTCCCGGACGCACTGGCGGGCGGTTCCTTGGTCGCTTGCGCCGCCGCACCTGCCATCGGTCGAACCAGACCATCGCCGCCGTCAGCAGCAATGGCAGCACCAGCAGCGCGATCGGCCCATGCGTCACCCCGCGCCGCATCGCCAGCGACTGGGTGCCGAGCACGCTCAGCACTGCATCGATATCCGGCAGGTTGGCGCCAATGATGAGCGTCGGGACGGCAAGCCCGGTCAGACGCTTGAGTCCTGCCTGGCCCAGCGCAAATCCGGCGAGGCTGTGAGTGAAATTGTCCATGACGCTATTCCTTCGCCGCCGCAAAGCGCGCGAAGCGGACGTTCTCCATGACGGCATTGTCGCAGGAACGATGCCCCTCTGACGGATCGATCACCGTGATCGTGCCGCGCCCGACCGGGACGCCGGCTTCATGCCCTATATCGAACACAAAGGCGGTGTCTTCGTCGACACCTATCCCGGTTACGGCTTCGCCCTCGATACAGGCCACGGCGCGGACCAGTCGCGTCAGCCGAGCGCGCTGGCTGAAATGCTGGTCGAACACGATTCCGGGCAGGAAGCCGAGGCCACGGCCCAGCACGAGCGGCACTGAGCCTTCATCTTCTTCCTTGCCGTCGCAATCCCTGAAGTCGCGAGAGACAGCGCCGGTCAGTGCGATATCCGGGCTACCGCAACCAATCATGTGCTCTCCCATTACGGCTGCACCCGCGCTGGTGCCGCCGATCACCGCGCCCTGCTCCAGCCGTTTGCGCATGGCCGCCAGCATCGGCGTATCGCTGCCATCCGGCTTGACCAGCGCGGCCATGATCCGCAGCTGGTCTCCTCCCAGCATCCAGATCAGGCCCGCCTTCTCGATCTTGGCAATCTCCGCAGGATCGCTGCCACCCATGTTCCAGCGCGACTCATCAACGTCCGGCGTATCGGGATCATCCGCCATGGCCACATGCGCGGTGACAATGCGCGCGGGATCGACGCCGTGTGCGACAAAGGCCTTGGTAGCGCGTGGAACCGATCGACCGATGATGCCCGAAGCAGCGGGGATGATCACGACATTGCGCGCGTCCTCGGGCATCGCCCGGATCATCGCGCGATACACATCCGCATTGTCATCTTCCAGCGCACCGCCGACCACCACGACCGTGCCGGGATCGGCCAGCGCCGGAACCCCGATCAAGCCCAGACAGACCGCCTCCCAGAACCGCATCAGCCGGGCCAGCTTTCCGGCCGACCCAGCAGCGCACGCAGATCGGCCAGCGCCTGATCCTCACCGCTGACCTTGATCGCGGCCATGCCCATGGCTGCCGCCGGTTTGCAGTTCACCCCCAGATCGTCGAGATAGATGCACGCTTCCGGCGCGATACCGATGCAATCGCACATCATCGCATAGATGCGCGGGTCGGGCTTGCGCACGCCGGCCTTGCTGCTTTCGATGACATGATCGAAACGCGCCATGATCGCGGCGATCTCGGCCGCACGGGCATCGTCGAACACCATCGCCGATCCCTTGCCGGCGCGGACATTGTTGGTGATGCAGCCGATGATCAGCCCTTCCGCCTTGAGCGCATCGAGCACCGCAACCATGCGCGGACGCAAATCGCCTGCGAGGCAGGAAATCACGTCCGCCCCGCGAACGTCCAGACCAAGCGCCGACGCTTCTTCGGCAAAGGCCTGATCGAAGGCGGCCGCATCGATCTCCGCCCGCTCGAACCGTGCCCAGGCATTGTCATCGGGATTGGTGGCATTGATCCGGCGCACGCAATCACGCGGCAGGCCGCGTTCCGCCTCGAGCCGGTTGAACGCCTCGAACGGCGAGGAGGTGATCACCCCGCCGAAGTCGAAAATCACTGCCTTGAAGCTCATGGAATGATGACCAGCCCCGTCTTCGCATCGGCCTTGCCCGCGACCGTCTCCGCATAGGCCGCGAGTGCGGCCTCCGCGCCCTGGCGCTTGTCGATCGACAGCAGCCTGGGCGCAAGATCGGTAAAGCCGAGCCAGGCTGCTTCGAGCTTCTGGCGGAAACCTTCCGGTCCCCATTCGCCGATCCGCTTTTCGCTGCGGCCGGGCGCGAAGAACATCTGACGCGGCGGCCCCGCCATCGCACCGGCATCGTCATTGGCATCCCAGTGCGACTTGCCGACCACGATCGAGGCCTTGAGTGCATCGCCGAAATGGTTGTGCACGGCTGCTGCAACCCTGGGATTGCCCGCCATGTCGACCATTGCACTCGGAACGCTCGCGTCCATCGCCGCGATGTCGTCATAGGCGACGACCCGGTCGTACAGGCCGAGCGATTCGACATAGGCGACATTGCCTGCGCTGGTCAGGCCGACCGTTGCCGGACCGCCGCTGCGCTGTTTCAGCGCATGGGCAAGGCCGATCGCCGTCTTGCTCGACGCGCTCGCCACCAGGATTTGCTGCGCAGCATAATCGCCCTCGTCCTCGAGCTGATCGGCAATCAACCAGCCGGTGAGGAACAACGGACGGAAGACTGGCCAGTAATCGTGATCCTGCGCGCGATAGTCCCCCAGCGCATCGACCCGCTGATACTGGTTGTAGATGATCGGCAGCGTCGCGCGACGCGGGGTGATGTCCGTGAATCCGTTTGCGCTCACCCGGCCCGGATGGAGCACCGCATGGCTCGCCATCGGGTAATACCCATAATACTGCATGCCCACCCCGACGTCGGGATGGTTGCTGCGGCTGACCGTGGCAAAGCCCCAGACCGGCAGGCGCCCGGGCGTGTCGCGCTCAGCGAAGAAATCCCAATAGCCCTGGTCGTTGCCGAACAGGCCCAAAGGCTTTCCGAACACCGCATAAGTGACGTTGTTCGCAGTCATGGCATAGAGGTCGATACCGACCTCGATCGTACCTTCGGGAAGTTCCGTTTCGGGCGCGTCGACGATGCTCGCCTCGGCGATCCGGTCGCGGTCGATGTCGATGGCCCAGCGTTGGGTGGTCATTTGGTTGTCCCTCAATCCAAGAATTCCATTCTTCGTCACCCCCGCGAAGGCGGGGGTCCCGCTTTTCCAATCCTCCGCGGCACAAAAGCGGGATTCCCGCGTTCGCGGGAATGACGGTTAAGCATTCAGATAGTTCAGCTGCGCTCCCCCGCGCGGCCAGTCCATCTTCACCAGCCGGCCGGTGCCCGACAGCGTGATATAGGCGGTGGTCAGGTCCGGCCCGCCAAAGCAGATATTGGTCGTGAACGGATCGTCGGTAGCGACGAACTCGATCAGTTCGCCCTCTGGCGACACCACGGAAATCCCGCTCTGCCCGATGGTCGCGACGCACACATTGCCCGCGCCATCTACCGCCAGAGAGTCGAAAAAGGTATAGCCCGACGGGCTGTAGAGGAACGTTCCTCCCGGCCCGAGCAGCCCCTGGGTGAACGCAATCTCGCCGGGTCCAGCGATGTCATAGACCCACAGCTTGCAGGTATAGGTCTCGGCGACATAGAGCTTCTTGCCGTCGGGCGAGAGGCCGATGCCGTTGGGGTTTTCCATAGGAAAGATGACTTCCCTGAGCAGCGAGCCATCGGCGCGGGCATAGAAGACGCCGGTCACGTCGCGCTCGCGCCGCCGGGTCTTGCCGTGATCGGTGAACCAGAAGCCGCCGGCATTGTCGAAGACGATGTCATTGGGGCCGCGCAGCGTGCAGCCGAAATCCCCATCCTTGTACAGCGTCTCGACAGACCCGGTTTCAAGATCGACCCGCTCGATCCGGCCACCCGAATATCCGTCCGGCTGGCCATGCGGGATCAGCAATCCGGCGCGCTCGACATAATGGAAGCCGCCATTGTTGCAGACATAAAGCTTGCCGTCAGGACCGATTGCCGCACCATTGGGGCCGCCGCCCACCTCGGCCACCACCTGCTGCGATCCATCAGGCAGAACCCGGGTGACGCAGCCGCGCTCGATTTCGACCAGTACCACGCTGCCATCGGGCATCGCTACAGGACCTTCGGGAAAGCGAAGGCCGTCGGTCACCAGTTCCATCCAGAATCCCTCCCGCTTACATTCTTGTCAGCGGCATCATTGCGGCAGCGGCGGCTCCTGTCCACATCAGAAAACACACGCTTGAGCCAAAGCCGATTCGGTCCTAGACGCTCGCCTTTAATGACATCGCCGAACACGCCCTCCGCCCGCCGCCCTGCCAGCGACTATCCGCCCGGCAGCATGGCCTTTCCGCACCGGCATTTGCTGGGCATCGCCGGTTTGCAACCCTGGGAGATCGAGTTCCTGCTCGACGAGGCGGAACAATGGGTCGATTTGAACCGCCAGGCGAGCAAGCATGACGACCGTCTGGCAGGCCTGACGCTGATCAACGCGTTCTTCGAAAATTCGACGCGCACGCTGCTGTCGTTCGAGATCGCGGGCAAGCGCCTGGGCGCAGACGTGGTCAACATGCACGCAGCGCAATCCAGCGTGAAAAAGGGCGAGACGCTGATCGATACTGCCGTCACGCTCAATTCCATGCGCGCCGATGCCATCGTCATCCGTCATGGCAGTTCGGGCGCGGTGCAGCTGATTGCCGACAAGGTCGGTTGTCCGGTGCTCAACGCCGGCGACGGCACGCACGAGCACCCGACCCAGGCGCTGCTCGATGCGCTGACGATCCGCCGCCGCAAGGGGCAGATTGCAGGGCTGCGTGTCGCGATCTGCGGTGACATCCTGCATAGCCGCGTGGCGCGATCGAACATGATCTGCCTGTCGACGCTCGGCGCAGAGGTGCGCGTGGCCGGGCCGCCAGCACTGATGCCGCCTGCGGTGGAATCGATGGGAGGCACCCCGTGCCGCAGCTTTGCCGAAGCGCTTGACGGGGCCGATGTCGTCATGATGCTCCGCCTGCAGAACGAGCGGATGCAGGGCCAGTTCATCCCCTCCCCGCGCGAATTCCGCCATCTTTACGGCCTCACCGACGCCAAGCTGGCGCTGGCCAAGCCCGACGCGCTGGTGATGCATCCCGGGCCGATGAACCGGGGGATCGAGATCGACAGCCATATCGCGGACAATGCCGAGCGCTCGGCAATCACCGATCAGGTCGAGATGGGGGTCGCCATGCGCATGGCGTGCCTCGACGTGCTGACCCGCAGACGGCGCGGCGTGGAGGGCTGGGCATGAGCAAGACCCCGCTGGCTCCGCTGAGCATCGTCAATGGCCGCCTGGTCCTGCCCGGCGAGACCGAACCCGTCGCGGGCGGCATCCGGGTGCTGGGCGACCGCATTGCCGAGATCGGCAGCATCACGCCAGGCGCGGACGACCGGATCCACGACGCGAAAGGCGCGCTGATCGCGCCGGGCCTCGTCGACCTCGGCGTGTTCGCGATCGACTTGCCCGCCTTCCATTTCGGTGGGATCAGCCGCGCCGCGTTGATGCCCGATCAGAACCCGCCGCTCGACCATCCGGCGCGCGTGCGCTTTGCCGCCTATTCGGGCAAGCCGGATTTCTGGGTGCATCCGCTCGCCGCCGCGACGCGCGACCTGTCGGGAAGCGAGATGGCGGAGATAGCGCTGATGCAGGAAGCGGGCGCGCGCGCCGTCGCCACCGGAAGGCGCTGGATTACCGATACCGGCGTAATGCACCGGCTGATGCAATATTGCGCGATGCTGGATCTGCCGTTGATCGTGCACAGCCAGGATCATGGGCTTTCGGGCAGCGCCGTTGCCACCGCAGGCGAGATGGCGACCCGGCTCGGTCTGCCGCAGGCCCCAGCCGAGGCAGAATGCATCGCGATCGCCCGCGATCTGGCGCTCGTAAGGATGACCAGCGCTCGCGTTCATTTCCGTCAGGTGACGACCCGGGCGGGACTTGCGCTGATCCGCGCCGCAAAAGCCGAAGGGCTGCCGGTGACCGCCGGGATAACGCCTGCGCATCTGTTCCTGTCGGACGTCGCTCTGGGCGGATTCCGGACTTTCGCGCGCCTCTCGCCGCCGCTGCGCAGTGAGGATGACCGCGAAGCAGCGCTCGAGGCGGTCCGCGACGGCACGCTCGACGTGATATCGTCCGGCCATGATCCGCGCGGGCCCGAAGACAAGCGCCTGCCCTTTGCCGATGCCGCGCCGGGCATGGCGGGGGCGGAAACGCTGCTGCCGCTCTCGCTGGGTCTGGTCCGCGATGGCCTGATCTCCATGCAACGTCTGTTCGACCTGATCGCGGCAAACCCTGCGAAACTCCTCGGCGTTCAGGCGGGCGCGCTGCGCAACGGGTACGAGGCTGACATCGTTCTTGTCGATCCCGACCGGCCCTGGCAGGTCGATTCAGCCAGGATGGCAGCATCGGCGGGGAATACGCCATTCGACAAGCTGCCCGTGCAGGGCCGCTGCCTCGCGCTGTTCAAGGGCGGCAGGCTGGTGGATCAGCGCAGCGCTTGAGCTGCGCCCCGATCAGTGCAGCTTGAGCTTCGGCCGCACGATCTGGTTCACATGGCCGATGACGATCAGCGATATGCCGCGCCACCAGCCATGGATCGCGATCAGGTGCATGCGGTAGAGCGACTGGTAGGCCCAGCGCGCCAGCCGCCCTTCGACCGCCATGCGGCCGCCGACCAGATTGCCCATCAGGCTGCCCACGGTCGAAAAACGGCTCAGCGACACCAGCGAGCCATGGTCCTTGTAGACGAAATCCCTGAGCGGCTTGCCCGCCTGTATCCGGCACAGATTGTCGAACACATGGCTCGCCATCTGGTGCGCGGATTGCGCGCGGGGCGGAATCGGGCGTTCCTGGCCGGGGAGAAGGCATGACGCACAATCGCCGAGAGCGAAGATATGATCGTCGAGCGTCGTCTGCAGCGTCGGCTTGACGACGAACTGGCTGAGGCGATTGAGCTCGAGATCGCTCATCTCGGTAACACCGTCGGCGCCCTTGACCCCGGCGGCCCAGACGATCAGGTCGGCGGGGATCGCTTCACCATCCTTGGTCTCGACCGAATGCTCGGCGACGCGCACGACCTGCGTATTCTCCCGCACGCTGACGCCGAGTTGCTCGAGTTCGTGCCGCGCAGTGCCAGCCAGCTCGGCATCGATCTGCGGCAGGATGCGCGGCCCGGCCTCGAGCAGCGTCACCTCGAGCTTGCTCTCGTCAAACACTTCCAGCCCGTAATAGCGCAGCGACTTGGCGGCATTGTACAGCTCGGCAGAAAGCTCCACTCCCGTGGCCCCGCCGCCGATGATGCAAATGCGCACCCGCGCTTCGGGGTTGCCGGTATTGTGCTCGTGATTGGCACGCAGGCACGCGTTGAGCAGCTTCTGCCGGAAACTGTCCGCCTGGCCGCGATGCTCGAGAAACTGGGCATGCTCGCGGACGCCCGGCACACCGAAATCGTTGGAGACGCCACCAAAGGCGAGCACCAGATAGTCATAGCGGATACGGTGCCGCCCGATCACCTCCTTGCCGGAATCGTCGAGCAGCGGCGCGGTGATGATATGCCTCGTGCTACGGTCGATGCTCTCGAGCGCGCCGTTGAAGAAGCGATAGCCCCAGCGCACGGCATGGCCGCCATAGCCGACCTCGTCGAGATTGGCGTCGAGCGAGCCTGCCGCAACCTCGTGCAGCAGCGGCTTCCAGATATGCGTCAGGTTGCGATCGACCAGGATGATGTCGTGCTTCTCGCGGCCGTATCTGCTGCCGAGCCGCCGCACCAGCTCCAGTCCGCCAGCGCCTCCGCCCACAACGACAATCTGCGTTTTCTGGTCGCTCACACTGGTCCCCTGAATAGTGTCAAGCAAAGTTAACACATATTATTCCGGCACCAAGCGATTTGGCGCTATTCGACCGATAAACTTCAGGCGCGACCGAACGGACGGTTGAGCTGGACGATCTTGGCGTTGAGCATCGCGGCGAAACTGACCCAGACGAGATAGGGCACGATCAGCCAGCTCGCGAGCACGGAATAGGGCCGCAGCCATACGCACATCGCGAACACCGACGACCACAGGAACACCACCTCGACCAGCGCCCAATCGGGCCGCTTGAACTTGAAGAACAGCGGCGACCAGAGAAGATGGAAGACGAAATTCGCGACATAAAGCGCGATCACGATCAACCGGTCACCCTGCGTCTGCGTGCCGTTCCATGCGAGCACTGCAGCCCAGGCTGCCAGGCCCAGGATGATCGTCCAGGCGGGCCCGAACAACCAGTCGGGCGGCTGCCAGCTCGGCTTGCGCAAATTCTTGTACCAGGCACCGATCTCGGTCAGCAGCCCGCCAGCCCCGCCCAGAATGACGGCCCAGGCGATGGCGGCGATGACGGGTGTGCTGAACATCGCTTGCACATGGGGTCATGAGGCTGACAAGACAATGCCACACGGCCGGCGCGCGCACTTCTTTGCTTGCCGTGAACAACCCAAGCTGCTGATATGGTTGCCAATGTTACGAGGACAAAAGGGGGTTTCCTGATGCCTATCCGCCAATTTCTGATCGCTGGCAGCGTTGCCGCACTCACCATCGCAATGCCCCTGGCCGTGCAGGCGCAGGAAGTGGTGAAGCCCTCGCTGACCCTCAAGGCAGCCAAGGCACAATTCCGTCGGGTCAGTTTCGCCAGCAGCCTGCCTGCGCCCTCCGGCACGCTGGTGCTACCGCTGGCTGGCGAAGCCGATCTCGCAAGCAGGGCCGCTTCGCTGAACGAAGCCGAGCGCGCCGCCATTGCCCGCGCGCTCGCCGCAGCGGAGTTCGACTATAAATCCGGTACCCTCAGCCTGCGCGGCATCGGCGGCTGGGACCGCATCCAAGTCGTCGGCACCGGGACGGACATGAGCGCAGCGGCAATCCAGAAGCTCGGCGTCGCGGCCGGTCGTGCGCTGATGAAGGACAAGGGATCGCTCACCGTGCTCGCAAACGGCCTGCCCGCCGAAGCCGTGGCCGAACTTGCCACCGGCATGGGTATCGGCGAATATCGATCGGACCTGTATCAGGCCAAGGCGCGCGAAGCCGGTCCGATGGCAGGTACAACGATCGTCACTGATGCCACCGACCCCGCCCGCGCTGCCTATGCAGGGCGCGGCAGGCCGCTGATCGAGGCGATGGCCTTTGCGCGCGATCTTTCCAACGAACCGGCCAACGTCATCTATCCCGAGAGCTTTGTCGAACGCACCCGCGCCGCCTTTGCGGGTGTCGCCGGAGTGACGATCGAGGCACTCGATGTCCCTGCGATGGAAAAGCTCGGCATGGGTTCGATCCTGGGCTCGGGTCGCGGTTCGGCGCGTCCGCCGCGCATGCTGATCGTCCGCTACACCGGACGCGGCGCACCATCGAACGGCCCGGTGGTGCTTGCCGGCAAGGGCATCACATTCGATAGCGGCGGCATCTCGCTCAAGAATGGCAGTGGCATGGGCGACATGAAGTTCGACATGTCGGGCGCGGCGAGCGTGGTCGGCGCGGCGCTGGCGCTGGCCAAGTCGCGCGCGCCGGTCGATGTCGTCGCGATCGCCGCGCTGTCCGAGAACATGCCCGACGGCAATGCCGCGCGCCCGGCAGACGTGCTGCAGGCGATGAACGGCAAGACCATCGAGATCATCTCGACCGATGCCGAAGGACGGCTCGTGCTCGCTGACGCGGTTGCCTATGCCGATACGAAGCTGAACCCCGCCGCGATCGTCGACATGGCAACGCTGACCGGTGCGATCATGACCGCCTTGGGCGACGATTATGCCGGGCTGTTCAGCCGTCACGATCCGCTCGCAGATCAGCTGCTCAAGGCAGGCGATGCCAGTGGCGATGCCGTCTGGCGCATGCCGCTGCACCCTAGCTATGCCGAGGACACGAAATCGACCATCGCCGATATCAAGAATTCGGGTGCGGGTGGCGCCGGAGCAGGCGCTGGCGCGCATTTCATCGGCGCGTTCGTGAAGCCCGAAACGCCCTGGGCGCATATCGACATTGCCGGCATGGCATGGGGCGGCGCGAACGACCTGAAACCGGCGGGCTCGACCGGTTATGGCGTGCGCCTGCTCGAGCGCTTCGTCCGGGATTTCCAGCCGGTCCCCAAAGTGGCGGGGGAGTGATCTGGGCTGTTTTCGCTCGCCGCCCATGCCGCCCATCATCGTCACCCCCGCGAAGGCGGGGGTCCCGCTTTGCTGATTCAGCGTCTGGGAGAAAGCGGGATTCCCGCGTTCGCGGGAATGACGAGGGAGACTGCAACGGCTCGCGTTACACCCGCTCCACGAGCATCGCGATCCCCTGCCCCACGCCGATGCACATGGTTGCGATGGCATAGCGTCCACCGGTGCGCTGCAGCTCCTCGGTCGCAGTCAGCGCCAGACGCGCCCCTGACATGCCGAGCGGATGACCGAGCGCAATCGCCCCGCCATTGGGATTCACATGCGGCGCATCGTCGGGCAGGCCCAGCTGGCGCAACACGGCCAGGCCTTGCGCGGCAAAAGCTTCGTTCAGCTCGATGATGTCGATCTCGCCCAGTGTCAGCCGCGAGCGTGCCAGTAGCTTTTCGACCGCCGGGGCCGGGCCGATGCCCATGATGCGTGGCGGCACGCCCGCGACCGCCGTTCCGACGATCCGCGCGCGCGGCGTCAGGCCGTTCCGCGCCGCCGCCGCTTCGGACGCGACAATCAGCGCCGCCGCGCCGTCATTGACGCCGCTGGCATTGCCTGCGGTCACCGTGCCGCCGGGCCGCAAGATCGGCTTCAGCGCAGCCAGCGCCTCGATCGACGTCATGCGCGGATGTTCGTCGGCATCGATGATGAGCGGTTCGCCCTTGCGCTGCGGGATGCTGACCGGAACGATCTCTGCTGCCAGTCGCCCGGAGGCTTGCGCAGCAGCTGCGCGCTGCTGGCTGCGCAGCGCGAATGCGTCCTGATCGGCGCGGGCGATGCCGAAGTCCTCGGCGACATTCTCGGCCGTCTCGGGCATCGAATCGACGCCGTGCACCGCCTTCATCAGCGGGTTGACGAAACGCCAGCCGATGGTCGTGTCATAGACCGCATTGTCGCGAGCAAAGGCGCTGCCCGCCTTGGGCATCACGAAGGGCGCGCGGGTCATGCTCTCGACCCCGCCCGCGATCATCAGATCGGCATCGCCCGCGCGGATAGCGCGCGCAGCGCTGCCGACTGCATCCAGCCCCGATCCGCACAGCCGGTTGATCGTGGCGCCCCCGACGGTCTCGGGCAGGCCTGCCAGCAAGGCGGCCATGCGCGCGACGTTGCGATTGTCCTCGCCCGCCTGGTTGGCACAGCCCAACAGCACATCGTCGATCGCCGCTGCATCGAGCCCCGGGTTGCGTCCGACCAGTGCGCGCAGCACGACTGCTGCCAGATCATCGGGCCGTACCGTCGCCAGACCGCCGCCATAGCGCCCGATCGGCGTGCGCACGGCGTCGCAGATAAAGGCTTCGGTCATGTCAGGTCCTCTCAGCTGTCGATCCGGCGGTTTCAGCCCCGGAAATTGTCCTTGGCGGCGCGGCGCTCGGCGAGTTCTTCGGCAGATCGTGCACGCATGAAGGGGTTGGTCGCGCGTTCGAGCGCGATGGTCGTCGGCACAGTCGGTTCACCCCGCGCGCGCATCGCGAATACCTGCTCCATCCGTTCGGCGAGCGCCAGGTTGTCGGGCTCGGCGACCAGCGCATAGCGCCCGTTCGATTCGGTATATTCATGCGCACAATAGACGTGCGTTTCGCCGGGCAGCACCGCGAGCCGCGCCATATTGTCGAACATCTGTTCGGCCGTGCCCTCGAACAACCGACCGCAGCCCATGGCGAACAGCGTATCGCCGACGAAGATCGCCTGCTCTTCGGGCAGATGATAGGCGATATGGCCCGCCGTATGGGCAGGAACATCGATCACGTCCGCGCGGATCAATCCCAGATGCACGACATCGCCGCCCTTTACCGTGGTGTCGAAGGTCGCGATCCGATCGCGTTCGGCTTCGGGGCTGGTGATCGCGCAGTCGGTCGCCGCCTTGATCGCGGCATTGCCACCGACATGATCGGGGTGCCAGTGCGTGTTCCAGATCTGCGTGATGGACCAGCCGCGCGCCTTGGCCTCAGCCAGCACGGGCTCGGCCTCGGCGGGGTCGATAACCACCGTCTCGCCGCTGATCGGCTCATGCACCAGCCAGATATAATTGTCGGACAGGGCGGGGATGCGGACGATCTCTATCATGCGCGCGTTGTGCCCAATCCTATCGGGCTTGCCAAGGGCACTCGGCCCCGGGGCCTTCATCATCAGGAACGTGAAGGGGGTGGTGGCAGGGCTTGAATCGAACCATCAAGATAATGATTTGATATCAATATTGTTCTTGGAATGAGCGAAGAGCCTCCCCCACACTCTCCCCCACATTTTCGTTAATCTAACCATAATTCGATTCAGCTATTTCGTCAAAAAGCTTAATGAATACGCCACCTGCAATACATCGAAAGCCTGCGTGGCCAGCGCTTATGGGCTTGTACCGGTTCATGCGCCACTGGGGCCGCCCTCACGACAGATGGGGCTCTCCCGACGATTACCTCTGGCATGAGGTTGCACAGCGGCAATTCGTTCATTCGCCTGTGTACTGATGGGCCGTGCCACCTTCCTACCCTTCATCCCTGCTCGATGCCATAAAGGACCCGCAATCTGGAGATGTGGCTCACCGCATCCAACGGCAACCCGATATCCTTTGGCACAAAATCCCCGTCTGCTTCCACCTTTTCGGCAAACGCCGCGACAGCCGCCGCAATGGTGGATGGCAAAACAACGCGGGCACTTTCCGGCAACAACTGCAACAGGCGAAACACGTCGGCCCGATGCTTGCGGACCGTTTTCTGATCGATCTCCTCACCGCGATCGCGCCGTTCGGCAAGGTCGAGATGCGCTTTGGCCTTGAACGGGATCAGAATACGTTCGTCCAAGACGGCTATCCCATCAACTTCGCGGCTGTTCTCCACCAATGCCTGATAATAGACATCGTCGAGCAAAATCGCCGAAAGGCTTGCTATATCTTCGTCAACCGGAAGAGGCGTCAGCACGCTATCGGCGGCGGGAGTTATTGCATCAGGCGTGCGCGCGAAGAGCTCAAGCATCGCCGGATAATCGCTGTTACACGGCTTCTGGAAGCGGTAGAACTCTTTCTTGCCACTGCTCCGCTCGCGTTGTTGGTAGCCGCCCGCCTCGACAAAAGCCCAGAAGCGCTCACCGAATGCAGCGTCCAGCGCCTCAACCAAGATCACGATATCGAGATCCTTCGTAGCGCGAAAATCGAGACCGACTTCTTCCATTATGATTTCGCAGGCAGCGCCGCCGATCAACACGTAATTGTGCGCAAAACCCTCGAAGTGCGCCTTGAATGCATCGAGCCCCTTCAAAGCCCGACGTCCTTGAGCAACTCATCTTTGGCAGCGCCGATGCGATCGTCCGTGTTATTGGGCAAACTGAGCCATAAAGATATCGGGTCCACGAGATCTGCATCTCCCAGCAGCAGGGGGTCATAAGTCCACGTCTCGAGTTCGATCACGGCCTCATCCCAGGCAGCCCGACGATCCAGATCATACTGTCTTGCGATTGCTTTCCAGTCCGCGGCCGCAATCGCGTACGTCTCTAAGCGCGGGTGTGAGAGATTAGTCCGCTCGGCAAGCGCACTTTCTCCGGCGCGCGGCCACTTGAAATTCGCCAGAGGCCGTCGAACCCGGCGTCGTTTGCGCACGGGCGTGCGCAGCAACGGTTGCACGCGCGACCAAACCTCGGCTCGTGAAAGTGGAAAACGCACGTTGCGATATCGGCCACTTGTCTCCGCATCAAGCAACCCGAGAGCTTCAAGCTCGCTGATCGCGCGGCTCATGCTCATAGCACTGTATCGAAACTGCGTGGCTAGTTCGGTAGGCGTTGTTTCTATGTTGATCCGATCCATCAACAGCGCCAGCACGATCAGTTGGGCGGTTGGCGTAAGGCTGTCGGCCGGCTCGGCCCGATCGCTTCGAAAATGCTCGCGCAAGTCCATCGCAAGCTCAGGTATGAACAGCTGATTGCCTGGGACGATGAAGGGCACACGTTGTGAAATCAATCTCGCTCGGTTGTGATTACTGAGTCTATCAGTGACGAGGACGGCCGTCCGGCCTGTAAGATGGCGCTGAAGAGCCTCCCGATGCTTTGCGACCGTCGCTGGCGTTTCGTCGAGGTCGCCGTTCGGGATCATCAGCACGCATTCGCGGCCAAAGATTTCGGCACCCACCAATGCGTAGCGTTGGCCGAGGAAAGATGGCAGGCTGCTAGTGGCGACCGGTCCTTCGATATGAAGCGGCGCATGCAGCACTTGCTCAATATAGGCACGCGCCGTTTCGAGCAGCCCCGCTCGCTCATGCCGGTTGGTTGCTAACATCATGACGCACACTAACATTAACACTGTTACTGTGCAAGATCGCGTTATCGGCTTGGCGCGCCCATGGGGTTGATGCGCTTATCCACGAGCAGCGCCAGGCCCTGCATGTCCTTCCGCCTAAGAGCCTGATCCGAAATTAAGTTGAGTGGTGCCAGTGGGTTAGCTTGACGCCAGCCCAAGTCGTTGATTCAGGTGGTTTTGCGAAGACTACCGGA
>NZ_QJJM01000019.1 GCF_003201955.1 Blastomonas natatoria | reverse complement strand
GACCGAGACGCTCGCCAAGCTTGCCGATGGTCATCCCGCAAACAGCGTCGGCGACCTCATGCCTTGGATCGACGTGGGCTGAAAACACCGCTTACGGTGAGACCGATTAGCCGCGGATGGAAGTTACCTACGAACTGCTTCAAAACCTCGGGCGTGTCACGCTCCGGATCGATGGTCACCATGATCGGCTGGATGCGTGCCGCGCGCGCTGGATCGCGCTGCTCGAACAGCCGCAGAGCCTTACTCATCTTCTGGACATCGGTGGGGCAGATGTCGGGCAGAAGGTGAAGCCTAAATACTTGAGCCGGTAGCGGCCTCGGAAGCTGTCGCTAGTTACCACCCGCCCTTCCTGATCGGTCAACCTGAATGGCCCGCCGACCACCTCTCTTTCAAGAGCGCCAATTGGGGCCGGCAGGGGCCCCATCGGACTACAGCCAATCGTCAGAGCTGCCGCCGCGGCCAGGACAAGAACAAGCGCGAGGGCCGCAATGCCCAATGTCATTCGGCGGCTCATCGCCCGAACCCGTTGAACACGGCGCAGGTGATCGCGATCATCGGCGGCGGGCTTCCACTTCAGCGCGGATCAGCGCCTCAAGCTGCGGCAGCCCGAACTCGATCAATGGCGTGCCGTTGACGAAGTAGGTAGGCGTTCCCTTGACGCCGAGGGCTTGGCCGTCCGCGATATCCTGCTGCATGTTCGCCGTCACCGCAGGGGCGTTCAGCGCGGCCCTGGCGCGCTCGACGTTCAGCCCGGCCGCAGCTGCGGCTGACCACGCGCTCTCCATGTTGCCATCGTGCCATTGCGGCTGCTGGGCGAGCACGGCCTCAAGCACCGGAACATACAGGTTCTGCGGGCGCGCCGCTTCGAGAATGCGCACAGCCTCTTCAGACCCCGGGTGGTTCGGTGCGTAGCGCACGACCAACCGCACCTCGTTCGGATAGCGTGCCATGATCTGCTTCACTTCGGGGTAGAAGGCGCGACAGGCTTCGCAGGACGGATCGAAGAACTCGACGATCGTAACCGGCGCGTTGCGGGGGCCAATCACAGGGGAATGGGCGCGCACGAGCGTTTCGCTCGGCAGGCCCTGAGCCTTCAGGCCCGAGGTTGCGGCGGAAGCACCGGGCGCGGTGGCATTCCCCGCAACCACATTCGAGGCCCCGACGTTCCCGACGGAGCCATTGAAGAGAAAGATGCCAGCCACGAAGGCCGCTGCGCCAAGGGTGAGAGTCATCGGGACCAGAACCTTCCTGTTCATAAGTTAGCGCTCCTGCGAGAGAGGATAAGGAGGACAGCGACGGCGGTGAAAGCACCGAGCGAGACGAGAGGGAGAGGCACAGCCCCGAAAATGACTATATGGGCGCTCGAGCACGAGGGACCGGCGCCACATGGCCGGACCGGTTCCGCGATCAGTCCCAGATAAAGCAGGCTATGATACAGCGCGATGGCCCATCCGAGACCCGCTAGTGGAAGCGCATAACGCCACACCCGCATGTCCGAAACATGAACCGCGACCGCGAGCACGATCGCCAGCGGAAACATGAAGGCGCGCTGAAACCAGCAAAGCACGCAAGGTGCCTGACCCATCACCTCCCCGACGAACAACGCGCCCAGGCTTGCGAGCAGGGCGACGACCCAGGCGGCCGCGAGCATCAGCCAGGCGTTTCGATCCGCGCGATGAACAGAAGTCACAATGCGCTCCGATCAATCCAAGGGCACCGCGGTTTGCGGGCGTCCCGACCTGAATTGCGGCCAGGCCTCGCGAAGCACGCGGATCGCCGGACGGAAGAACAGCAAGGCGATGATGCTTCCGACGACGATGTCCGGCCAGCTGGCGCGGAACGCATAGACACCGGTCGCCGCCACGAGCACCCCGGCGTTCGCGATGACGTCGTTGCGCGAACATTCGAACGTGCTCGACATGTTCACGTCGCGATTTCGGAAGCGGTAGAGAAGCGCGAGGCAGGTCAGATTGGCGACGAGCGCGATCAATCCGAAAATGCCCATCGTCTGCGCGACGGGAACGGTCCCACCTGCCAGTTTCAGGATGACCTCGACGAACACCCAGACCCCGAAGACGGCTATGATCCCGCCTTTCGCGACCGCAGCGCCGGCTCTCCAGCGCAGGCTTCGATTGAGGGCGTAGAGGCTGAGAATATAGACAAGCGCGTCACCGAGCATGTCGACAGAATCGGCCATCAGAGCGGTGGATCGGGCAAGAATGCCCGCAGTAAACTCGGCGAAGAACATGGCGAGGTTGATCGCGAGCACGATCTGCAAGTTCCGCTTCACGTCGGCATGCGCTCCAAGCGCGGCGATCTCCTGCTCCTTGGCGGAGCAGCAATCGTCTCCTGCGGCATGTCCGGAGGCATCAACTGCGGATTTTGTTACCGGCCACTCGACTTCAGGACGTGCTCCACTGCCGGAGCAGCAATCGCCTTGTGCGCCTAGCGAGAGAGCGAACGAAGAAGGGGCGATTGGCGCCAGCTCCCCAGCCATGTCCGGAGTGGGCTGACTTTGGTGGTCAGCGACACCAGGGCAGCATTCCTTCATCGTCGATCCAATCTGATTGGCAGCGAGGCAGAAATCCCCTATAGGACCTACAGTAGCTATAGGTTCAAGAGGAATATGCGCGACAGTTTTTCCATCGGCGAACTCGGGCGCCAGACTGGCTGCCGTGTCGTGACGATCCGTTATTATGAGGGCATCGGCATGTTGCCTGAGCCAGCACGAACGGCCGGCGGGCACCGCGTCTACGGACATCCGCATCTTGACCGACTGGCGTTCATTCGAAAGGGGCGCGAGCTCGGCTTCTCCCTGGATTCCATTCGCAACCTTTTGATGCTTTCCGAACGTCGGCAGGACGCTTCCTGCGCCGAAGTCGACAAAATCGCGATATCGCACCTGACCGAAGTGCGCGGCAAGATTGCCGACCTGAAGGTGCTCGAGACGGTTCTGGTCGACGCACTTGAAGGTTGCGGCCGGACGAGCGTCGAAGACTGTCGGGTGCTTGACGCACTGCGCGGAGGCGCTGGGGATCGGGGCTGATCCGTTCGCTTATTGGCGCGCTAGCCGACAATGTCGCGACTGTGGTGGGGCACTCAGCCGCTGCTCATTGGTGGTCGTCGTTGCGAAATTTAGCCGCGCCCTTGGGCCCATCGTCTCTTTGTACAGATAGTTCAGCTCGGCGCCGATCGCCACCACGATGTAGTCGAACTCCGGGCTCCCTTTCTCGGGGGCGATCCTGACCTTACAAGGGACCAACTGCGACGCTCTATGGCGGAAGCCTCGGCACGCCGCCCGGGCGGGGTCCATAAAACTCGAACATCTCGGCTGTTCGGTCGTCGAGCCTAATCAGCCACCCTCGGCCTATGTCACGCTGAAGGTCAGGATTTGAAGATGGCTGGCTTTCTTGCGCTCACTACACCGAGCACCGCAACCAGAGCACGATGACTCAGCGTTGCTGCTTTATTGCATGCATTGCTTCGCGAGGGTCAATATCGCGCTGGTCGGGCTGGTGGCCGTGACGGTCCTTGTCATCGCCGAAATAATTTTCGTCTGGCGCTGGCTCGACGTTATTCTTCACAACGTATGGCGGATTGCTGGCGGTAGAACTGGGTCTGGTCGGGGTGATGCTGCTGTGTACGGCGCGCAATTCAATGATAGCTCGTGGTCTGAGCCCCAACGTTCCTCCACCTATCAGTAGAGCCGGTTGCCCGATTGATGTGCATCCGCGGGCGTGGTGACAACCGGACTGGCTGCCATCTCGCCTGGGGTCATGTTGCCCGGGCCCGAATGGGGCCGGTGATAGTTGTAATCGTGCCGCCAGGCCGTAAGCACTGACTCGGCCTGTGGCAGGCTGGTGAAAATGGTCTTGTTGAGACATTCGTCGCGCACACGGGCATTGAAGCTCTCGATGAACCCGTTCTGTTGGGGCTTGCCCCGCGCGATATGGTGCCACTCGACGTTGCGTTCCTTGGACCAGCGCAGGATCGCCATACTGGTCAGCTTGGTGCCCCCTTCGACTTCGCTCAGGACAGGATTGTCGCTGACAATCATCGCCGGACGCGCTCTCTCGGCAATCGCCCAGTCCAACTCCCGCGCAACCCGAAGGCCCGAGATCGAGGTGTCGGCGATAAGCCGGACACACTCGCGGGTGAAGTCATCGACCACCGCAAAAATGCGAAACCGGCGCCCACAAGCGAAGGCATCCGACACGAAGTCGAGCGACCAGCGCTGGTTGCCGCCTTGTGGGATCGTCATCGGTGCCCGTGTGCCAAGCGCCCGTTTGCGACCGCCGCGCCTGCGCACCTGCAGCCGTTCCTCCCGATACAATGGGCGAAACTTCTTGTGGTTGATCATGCTGCCCTCGCGTCCCAGCAGCCAATGCAGGCGGCGATAGCCAAACCGGCGACGCTCCGCCGCAAGGCCACGCATCCGTTCCCGGATCGCCCCATCATCGCCTCGCCGGCTGCGATACCGAACCATCGTCCGGTCCACGCCCAGCACATTACTCGCCCGCCGCTGGCTCACCTCGAATACCTGTTCGAGGTGAGCCACTGCTTCTCGCCTGGCAAATGGGACTACCTTTTTTACGGTGATCTCCTTAAGCATCGCGTTATCCAGCATTGCCTCCACCAGTAGCTTCTTCAGCTTGGCGATCTCGTCTTCTAACTGCTGCAGGCGCTTGGCCTTAGATACCTCCAAGCCTCCGACCTTGGCGTTCCACTTGTAGCGGGTCGCGCTGCTGACCCTGAGCCGCCGGCAGACATCCGCTGTTGGCACAACAGCCGCCTGCTCCTTCAATATCAGGATGAGCTGCTCTTCGCTGAACATGCTGCGTTTCATCCTGTCGACTCGTTCCAGAGGGCCGGATTTTACTCAAATCTGAAGGAAAATGTGGGGATCAGACCACGAGCATGATCGCGGGCGAGTTTACCTTTGAATTTCGTCGAGATGAATTTCACCCATAGCGTCAACGACCATTCACACGCAGACTTTGATGCCCTCCAACCCGCTGAAAACCTTGGCTCAATAGGAGGTTTCAAATTGACCCGTTTTTACCTCTGGCGAACGAGCGTTCGCACGAGAGACGTGCAATGGTAACGCTGCGTGTGCTCACCCGCGTCCTATTCTCGTGCTCACATGCGAAGCGACACGCCAAGACGCACCGTGCGCGGAACGCCCGGCAAAATGCCGCGCGAACGATCGACGATTGTCAATCGGTCGAAAACGTTGTGCGCGCTTGCAAAAATCTCCCACTTGCCCTTAGGAGGGCCATAGCTGAGCGCGAGGTTTGCCGTGGTCCAGCCGGGTATGCGTCCGCGCTGGCCGTCGGGCGTCACGGGCAGCAGATTAACGTCATCGGCGAACATTGCAGATTGGCCAACGACCTCGATCTGGCCTGTAAAGCCCTGACGGGCAATGCCGACCGCTGCGCTCAACAGGACTCGAGGACTATAGGGAAGCCGGTTGCCCTCCACGTTACGGGCGATCCCACACGCCACAGGTCCGCTGCCTGTCGCCACCATCGTTCCCACCGCCCCGCCGTCAAGGCACGGTGCCGTGGCGATACGGGTCGATGCATAGCGCGCTGTCGGCACCCAGGTCGCAGCCATACGAGCAAAGAAATCAGTCTCGCTGGTCAGTCCCGCATCCGAACTCGACGCTTTTAACGAGAACTCGCCACCGCGATGCAACGTGCGGCCTGCCGACGTCAACGTGGCCCCGGTTCCCCCGGCGACAGATTGAGGCACAATCTGATTTTCAAAGTCCATCACGAAGAAGGTTGCGTCCGCGTACAGTCCACGAACCAGCGTCCCGCGCATGCCTAGTTCCCAGTTCCAGCTCAACTCTGCATCGAGATCGACAGAACCACCGGCGCTTGTGATGACATCTTCCACCCGCGGTGGCGCGAAACCGCGATGGATGCCGCCGTAAGCAATGATGCCATCGGCAAGATCGAATGTCGCCCCGATCCCCGGGATGATTTTTTGTAATTTGCTTGTGCCGGCGGTCTCGGCCGTCAGCCCACCCGACGGCCTACCACCGATCAGAACGTCGACTGGCAGGTTGCGGCGACGAAAATCGATTGCTTCAACCCTCGCGCCCGGGATGATCGCAAGCCTCCCGAACTCAAATGTGGACTGCACGAATCCCGACCATGCCGACGCATTGCGAAGCTGATTTTCGCGCAGGCCGCCATTGACGCTACTCCCAGCCACCCGGGATGCGGCCGCGTCGCCGTTGACCTGGCGACGGCGCTGTCGTTCGTCATGGTACCGGATGCCGATTTCGGTTTGTCCGCCAAAGCCAAGCCCCAACCCGTCGCGATGCCCCAGCGTGATTCGCGTTTCGACACCCCAGGTATCGTAGTTTCGAAGCCTTCCCTCGTTGCCGCACACGGTCAACAGGTTGGCCATGCCGCCACATAGCGGATCCGAAGCATCGGAGGGGCGCTGGGTGGAGTTCGAGGACTGTCGCCACCAGTCGCGGTCAAACCGTTGCCAATAAGCCACCGTCCGCAGGCTGATACCATTGGCGAGTGTCCAGCCATGGGCCGCCGAAAGGCCATAGCGATCGGCAGAAAATGTGTCGCTGCCGCGCGGGAACGGGTTGCCGCGTGGCGCAGCCGCGAATTCTGCACGCGTGACCCCTGAATAGGTGATGTCCGACCGCTCACGGAACCAGCTTGCCTTCAAAACTAGCTGCTGATCTGACGACAAATCCCATTCGCCCTTGGCGAACAGGTCGGTGAACCGGAGCAACTGATTGTCCCTGCTCCCCGCAGCCTGACGATGATCAGCGGTGAGGAAGGCGCGTCCGCCCATTACCGGCCCACCGATCTGCGCGTCTGCGGCGAGTCCGTTCCGGTTGCCACCCTGCAACGACAGCTTGCCCTCAACCGTCTCCGGGGCTCGCGGTGTGATGTAGTTGATAACACCGCCAATGGTCTGCGGACCGAACCGCACCTGCGAAGCGCCCTTCAATACTTCGATGCGATCAAACCGGCTCAGCGGCGGATGATAATAACTGGCGTTGTCGCCATATGGTGCGAAAGCCAGTGGGATCCCGTCTTCGAGCAACAGAACCTTGGTAGACCGCGTCGGGTTCAATCCCCTGATCCCGATGTTGGGCCGCGCCCCCGTCCCCTCCTCGTCACGCGGAAAGACACCGGCCACTTGGCGCAACGCATCGTTTACCGTCAGGACGCGGCTCCGATCTAGATCCTCGCGCGTGACAATCGAACCTGAACCCGCGATTTCTAGCAGGCTCTCATCGTTTCCGATCACAATGATTTCCGGTGTCTTACTGTCGGCGACATTGTCGACAGCGACATTTTGGGCGAGCACCGGAGACGAGATCGTCACAGCGATTGCAGCCATAGGCCCAACATTTATAAAACCAGGCAACGTACGTCTCCGACATATCTAATAGTGGTTCTCATTAGCGATTAAACTGTCTTTTTAATATTAGCAAACTGTTTCGCCGGGATTGTGGGCCAAAGGCCCGTGAGTGCCCTCAGGTACCGCTTGGCTCTGCCCTGCGAGCCGGTCGCGCCGGCGGCCGACTTGACACCGGCCCCGCCCCAGACGTCGCGAGCAATGCTGCATGTCATTGCGGACCGATCGCCAGAGGCGGTACTGAGTACGCGCGAGGGCTCGGGATTAAAACCCGCCGAGAAGGCTTGCGGCAGGCCTGTCCGTTACTGCCTCATCGCGCCAAAGGAGGAGCCTAAGCGTTGGGTACCGCACGCTCACTCAATTCGCCAGATAGCCATAGCCAGTGCATCGCTGACCAGTCGCGCCGTGATCGCATCGCTCATCGACCAGCCGACCATGCGGCGTAATACCAGTGACGTGCTCCCCTGATTGTTATCAGTCAGAGGTAGAGTCTCGCTCCTTCATGATGATTGTTTGATGGGATGGCAAACGTGTCTGGGGGCATGCCCCCAGGCATGTTTGTCGGCGATCTCGGCGGGCGTCTTCCCGCCTAGTTTCGAGTGTGGCCTGATGGTGTTGTAATCGTGCCGCCAAGCGGCCAGCATGTACCGAGTGTGGGCCAGCGAGGTGAACAGGGTCTCGTTCAGGCATTCGTCCCGCAGGCGGCCGTTGATGCTATCGACGAAGCTGTTCTGCATCGGCTTGCCCGGCACGATGTAGTGGCGCTCGACCCGCCGCTCCTGCGACCAGCGCAGTATGGCCGGCGAGGTCAGCTCAGTTGTCTCATTGATTTTGGCATTTTTCTTCCTTCTTCTCGTTCGCCAATGGTTGTCTTCGGGGTCATCGGGCAGCGGAAGAAGCACTGTGTCCGAGCCTTCATGATCGCGGACGAGCGGAGTAGGTGGACTTCTCTGAGTCCCATACGAGGTTTGACCCTCTACTTAGCTGACGAGATCGTCCGGGGCATGGCTGATCGGAATGAGGGACGCCGGGATCAGGCCCAACGAAACTCAGTCTCGTTCAACCAAAGCGTATGGAGTAATGCAGGAGCTTTGGTGTAACGAACGTTCCAGCACGCTTTGCGCCTTTAGCTCCGGCCATTTTCCCTCCCCAAAGCTGAAGGGCGAATGGCCGTTTCAACTGGAACAACGCGGAGTTGGCGGCTTCATAAAGCGCCTTACGCAACATAGGGTCTCCTGCCGTGGAGATGTGGCTATTGATGTCGCGTTCTCCAGACTGACTACGTCGGGGTACGAACCCTGCGTCGGCGCCGACATCACAAAACGGTGCGGATCTTCGATGGTCGAGGTAAAAGTGAGCGCGGTAATCGGTCCGACGCCAGGGACGCTCATCAGCCGGTGCAGACGTCATCTGTCTTTGTCCGGTCATTCAACAGACGATTGGATTCACGCAGCTGGTTGGCCATCGACGTCCGCGCTGTGATCAGCTGCGACCGGATGCGCAGAGCTGCCCTGTCGATGTGAGTGGCTAATGCCTTCATGTGGACGCGTTTATACCAGCCAGTGCGTGCCAGCTGCGCGACTCCTTCTGCATCGTGGCCGTCGCTTTTGTTGACCCGCGCGGAAAGAACACCCTTGGCGTGCCGCGCACAGATGCACTCAACCTTGACGCCGCGTTCGATCAATCCGTGGTATAGAAATGTCGATAATGTACCCGTCTCGAGCACCACGCGCGCGAGATCCAGGTAATGCCGGTTGAGCCACCTTGCCAGGACATCGGGATCGCTGACGACAACATCTCGCCGCACAGCTCTACCTTCGACATCGACCACGCAAATGTGCTTTGTCTTGTCACTCACGTCCAATCCTGCATCAATCGACATCGGTCATCCTCTTGCATTGAAGCGCCGAAGCGACTTCGTACCATGCACGAGGGTAGCTAGATCAACTACGCTGTGGCCCATTGTCGCTGACCACCGTGCGTAGCTTGCCGTGTATGCCGGTCAAGCTGGTCAGTTCCCGTGCCACCCTTCCGCCCGACAGCGACGTATCAGCCACCAGCGCCAGCCACTCGCGCGTGATGTCATCGACCACGCACCGGATACGGAAGCGCCGACCGCAGATCAGGCTGTCAGAGGCGAAGTCAAGCGACCAACGCTGGTTCGGGACCGTCCAGCAGCACCATCGGCCTGCGCGTCCGCGGCAGCCCGCTGTCCGGCCGCCACCGGAGTCCCAAGGCGCTGCCGCGCTATCCCGATCCTCGCACAACCCAAGTATCATGGCCTCGCGCGTAGCATCGATCCAGGATGCGAGTCGTTCGTCGCGGCCTGAAAGCTGCTCAATGGGCGGGGCGGGCGGGCAGCCCGTGTGCAAGATGGCTACAATCCGGCAGTAGTTTGTCGAACGCTGCCTTATGCGGACTCGCCCGCAGCACGACAGTGCCTAGTGGCGGCGCCCATGCCCGCCGCGATAACCACCGAAGTGACTGCCGCGATGCGAACCAAACCCGAACCCGATACCGACCGACCCAAAATACGGTCGACCATAACCTCGACCGTATGCGCCATAACCACCATATCCGACGGCGTAGCCCGAGCGCGAATCGCTTACGGCGATGACGCAGAGGCGCGGCGAGGCAGCGGGAGTTGCCGGGGTGCTTGGAGCGGGGATCGGCGCCGCCGGATCGTCTAAGACGATAGGCTCGGCGATTACCGCACCCGGTGTATTGCAGGGAACCTTGTAATAGGCAAGGCGCGCAGGTGTGGGCGTCGTCGCGCAACCGCCCAGAAGGGCGACCGGCGCCGCGACCACAGCTACCAGCTTCAGGAAACGCATTGTCATCGTCTCTCTCCCGCCCAGATCTAGGCCACCGCCAATCGCTACCACCGAATAAGCTTTAAACATACTGAATAAAGGTGATTGAACCGCGCCGGGTCTGCCGGAGGCGTTGGGTTGTGAGGCACGCTGCCATATCGATGTTGTCTGCGGCAGCATAATATTGATCTTCGGCTTCGGCAGGCCGCATGTTGCCGATGGGCTCCAGCAGCCGGCGATGGTTGAACCAATCGACCCATTCGAGGGTCGCGTATTCCACCGCTTCGAAGGGTCGCCAGGGTCCACGACGATGGATGACCTCGGCTTTGTAAAGGCCGTTGATCGTCTCGGCTAAAGCGTTGTTGTAGCTGTCGCCGACGCTGCCAACTGAGGGCTCGATCCCGGCCTCGGCGAGGCGTTCGGTGTATTTGATGGACACGTATTGCGATCCGCGGTCGCTATGATGGATGAGGCCGCCCCGATGGGTCGGCCGGCGATCGTGAAGCGCCTGTTCCAGCGCATCGAGGACGAAGCTGGCATGCGCCGTCCTGCTGGCCCGCCAGCCGACGATCCGCCGAGCATAGGTATCGATGACGAAGGCGACGTAGACGAACCCCGCCCAGGTCGCGACATAAGTGAAGTCAGACACCCACACCATGTTCGGCGCTGGCGCGTAGAACTGGCGGTTGACGTGATCGAGCGGGCAAGGCGCCGCCTTGTCGCTGATCACGGTGCGCACCGGCTTGCCCCGGATCACGCCTGCCAGGCCCATCTCGCGCATCAGTCGCGCGACCGTACAGCGGGCGACGGGCACGCCCTCCCGTATCATCTGCCGCCAGACCTTGCCGCGACCGCGCCGAGAAGCGTGTCGGATCCTGTCGCTGCGCGACCCGCTCGTGGTAGGTGGATGGGGCGATCGGCAGGACGCGGCAGATCGGCTCGACCCCATAGGCATCGCGCTGATCGTCAATGAACGCGATCATCGCCGGAACGGGCGGTGGAGCTCCGCCTGCGCAAAATGTGCTGACGCCTTGCGCAGAATCTCGTTGGCTTGTCCTAACTCGCGGACCTCGCGTTCCAGCGCCCTCACCTTGTCGGAAACTTCGGTCGGGACACCGGCGCGCTTCAAACCATCTGATTGGGTTTGAACCCTAAATCATTTAGGCGGTGTCCCACTTATCGTCATCCCATGCTGTGCTGATGGTGCATGCTAAGAAGAAGGTTGTGGGCCGTAAGGTCACAGCAAAAACTCGGCGTTGATGTTCCCAGCTACTCATTCTCGAAACAGCGCGCTGATCACCGACGGCGCTGCCATTGCCGGGATGAACGCTCGCGTGCGAAACGCGATGATCTCCGTGAAACAGCCGATGCTCTTGAGCCAGGGCAACTGCTCGGCGGGTGCGCCGACGATTTCGTAGCGCTGCTCGCCTGCCACGCGCGAGCATTTGATGGTCGCCTCGAACGGCTGCTTGATCGGGATCGACCGGCCTTCGCTAAGCGCCTTGATGATCGTATCCGGGGTTAGTTCAATGGTAGAGGCAATGTCGAATTTCTCGAGCAGTTTCGGCACATCGAGCTCGTGGACCATGCGGCCGAGCCAGCTTCCGCCCTCTTCGTCCACGATACGGCGGACCTCCAGATAGTCGATAGGCAAGCTCGACCAGATCGGCAGGAGAAGTCCGGTCGCAAGGTATACGGTCTCTGTCGTTAGCCGTTCGGCAAGCTCCGCAACCTCGCTTTGCCACAGCTTTTCGAAGGTTCGGCGGGGAGCGTCCTCCCAAGCCGATTCCGCAAGGTCATCGAAGTGGTGGTATTCCCGCCGCATGGGACGATGGAGAATAACCCGCCTGATCAGCTCACCTTGCTCGGTCATAAAGTGCCGCGAAGGTTCGGCCAAGGCCGCTTTCCCGCTCTTGGTGTTTTGGAGCAGAATGCAGCCGTCGGCGTAGTCGCGGCGCTCAAGGACACGCTCTAGCGAGATCGGCCGCGCTCTCGTCTTGAGAGCCAGCTGCAGCAAGTGTGACGTGGCGCCTGTTCGCCCGTCGGTCCGCAGGACCATGTCTTCGACAACCTCGGCATGTTCAACCCGCAGGGTTTCGACACCAACATCGAGCGAACCGGCCTCGCGCGCTGCTGACACCCGCGCTTCGACCAACCCCAGAAATTCCTCGAAGATCGCATTCTGCATTCCGATCGGCAGCGCGAGGATGCGGTTGAGCCAGCGCTGGATCGGCGGAAGGTCCTCTTCGAGAATGCCGTCTTCCGAGACAATCTTGAGCCCGCTACGGCGCTGGAAATCGATCAGCGTTGCGCTCTTCAGCTTGCCATCCGCCAGCAAGGCAAACCAGGTCGAGAGAGCCGCCTTGGCATATTCGCTTTCGAGATTGTCGGCAGGATCAGAGAGGTTCTGCCCGCCCGTCTGTCGTTGGCCTCGCGTCAGCGCCCCCAAGCTGTCGAGCCTGCGCGCAATGGTGCTTGTGAACCGTAGTTCCCCCTTACAGTTCGTGGTCACCGGGCGGAACAGCGGTGTGTTGGCTTGATGAGTCCGGTGCGTTCGGCCCAGCCCCTGGATGGCGCGGTCGGCTCGCCATCCAGGCTCAAGCAGGAAGTGGATGCGCCGCTTCTGGCAAGCTGCATCAAGGCTGGCGTGATAGGACCGTCCGGTGCCGCCCGCATCGCTAAAGACAAGGATGGGCTTCCTGCCATCCATGAACTGGTCTGTCTCGGACTGGTTCGTCCGCGGCGAGCGGGTCTCGAGACGCTGCTGGCCGTCGCTCTGGTTTATGAGCCGCTTGCTGCGCCCGGTCACCTCGGCGACCTTCTCCGGTCCATAGTGCTCGATGATCCCGTCCAGCGCTGGCTTGATCGGCGGCATGGCGCACAGATGCTCGATCATCTCGCTGCGGCGGGCGATCGCAGTCTGGTTGTGGACTGGACGGCCTTCCTCGTCGAACATCGGTGCCGAGCGCTGGGTGCCGGTATCATCGACGAATACCTGCATCTGTTGCGTGGGGAAGGCGCGCTCAAGGTACTCGATCACCGCGTCGAGCGGGCTGAGGTCGAGGTCGAGCTCGGCGCGCTCTTCTGGCGAGAGGCTGTCGAGACGGCGATCGAGGATGCTTTCGGCGGTCGAAACCAGTTGAACGACAACCACCTCATCGCGGTCCAGATGGAGATTGATGGCAGCGATCAGGGTGGGCAGCTTCATCGACAGCAGCAACTGGTTGAAGAACCGCTGCTTGGTGCTTTCAAACCTGCTTCGCGCTGCGGCTTCCCGGCATAGATGACAGTTTCGATCTGGGCCTCGGAGAGCAGGCTTTCTTGCAAGACCCGATCCTGCAGCGCCGGGACATAATCCGGAACAGGTGCCGGGATCGAGCCCATGGCCACACTTTCGACGAGCGGCGTCGGATGCTCGCGTGCACCAACAATGTCGACCCGGCTTGGCCGGTACGGGATGTAGACCCCGCTTTGCTCACCGAGAACGCGCGGCTTGTCCAAGGTACTGAACACCAGCGCTGCGATTTTGGGGGTTTGGGCCGGCCTCGCTTTGACGGGCTTTGTGATCGGCGTTGCCCGCATGGCTTTGAAGAGCGCACCCGGCTTTGCTTTCGGCGGCACCGCGCGCGGTTCGCAGTCGGGCTGGACTGTCACGCGTTTGATGATTGGAACCGCAGACGCGACGTCTGCAACTGTCTGCCGCGCCAAAACTGCAGGTTTGATCTGCCCCGGGATTTTGTCGATCACGTACAAGCGCACGGCCACGTTGGTGCCCTGCTTGTGATAGCATTTATCGAGCCGGATGGATGTGCGGACCGTGCAAGAGGCAAAGGTGTCTTCGTAGATTTTCGCAAGCTTTGCGCTCGTCGTGAACCAGTCCGGCATGATCGCGACGATCCGTCCCCCTTGCCTGAGGCGCGTTATGGCAGCGCGCAGGTGACGCACCGCTGCGAACTCGTCTGCCCCTCGTCCCATTGACCGGGAGAACGGCGGATTCATCAAGATGAGGCTTGGCTGCACAGCCGCGTCGAGATGCGAAGCCAGCATGGCTCCATCGATCCCCGTTGTGGTGGCCTGGGGGAACAGCAGTGCCAGCTTCTCACGCCTGCGCAGATCGATTTCGTTGAGATGCAATGCGCTGACATCGGGCAAAGTTGCCACAAGAGCGCCATGTCCGGCGCTCGGTTCAAGAACGATATCGGTTGCGAGCGGTTGCGCCAAAATCACGGCCAGGCTTGCGAGGTCTGCGGGCGTCGAGAATTGCTGGAACCTGATTTGGTTTTCACTTCTGACCGTATGTGTTGGCAGTGCCTCGATAAGCGCACTGATCTCCGAAATCTGGGTCAGCATCTGAGGTTTGTTCAGCAGTCGGCCCATGTGGCGCGTCAATGCCGCTTCGAGCAGGTCGAAAGCGTCCCTCTGGCTCCAGGCGCCATTTGCGGAGCCCTCCCCGTAGAGCTTGCGCATTGTCTCAAACAGGCGTTGCTTGTTCGCCATTCCGATGGCGATGGTGTGCTGGATTTCGGTGATTGCTGCGTCCAGCTTCTGGCTGGATTGTTCAAAAAGTTCGGTCACGGTCTGCTCCTGATGCTGAACCGCATCAGGTCCTCCCCCTCCCCCTTTGGCGAAGCTGAGGTGTTTTATGGAGAAGTGTTCAGCTCTGAAGAGCCGCCTACTTGTCGAGGGACGTCACTCGACTGCCTGGTAGCGAACACCAATCCGCTTGAATGCGCTTTCGCGCCGGATCCGGATCTGCTGTGCGATTGTGTCTGCCTGTCTTCTGTCCGGAAAGCTGGTGGTCACCCCCTGCCCTTTCGTACCAATTCGTCCCCAGCGCCGCTCAACGGTTGTCCAGCCAAACAGATCGGTCTCAACCCAGAGGTGATAGTCGCGCGCGACGTTGCGGGACGGGTCTACTGCTTGCCAATGCCACGACTGGTTCTTCGGCGTCTCCATATGAAACCGGTGGCAGAAGGCTGAGCATTCGGTCCAACTGGAAATCTGAATCACAGGAGCGTCTGTGATTCATTTAGGCGATTGACCACAGCCTCGTGTTTTAGAACGGGTGCATGGATGTTTTGTTGATCTGAGCCGAGAATGCTCCTCGCGACGTTTCGTAATCTCCAAAAACAATCATAAAAAAACGCCGCTGCTTGCAGCGGAAGGATTCATGATTCTAAAGATTCAGATTCGGAGCGTAAATTGGTAGTGAAATCAGTTGCCTACGCTGGTTTGCCTGACCAGTTGGGGGATTTTACCTGACTTGCCGGGGGCTTAACCCTGACTTGCCGGGGGAACTCACCTGACCTTCTGGGGCCTTCCTGACCTTTTGGGGGCAGCCGTCCATCTGTTGATGCGTCGCCCGCTTGGCCGGATTTTTGTGTCTCGCAGGCATCAAAATCAAGCGCGATTTTAAGCCCTGCTGGAGAACCAATCGACTCGCGGTTTCTTGGGCGATTCAGACCCGCGATGCGACCGACTCAATCCTGACCTCTTGGGGGCTGCGGCCATCTCTCGATCCTGACCTGACTTGACTGATGAGGTCAGGTCAGGCAGCAATCGGCATACCAAGAATCAAGCTTTGATCGCAATATGGCATGGAAACGGATGTTAGCCCAATAGCCGAGGCTCCTGAAGAGAAGCCCGAGGTAGGATCCCCTGGCCGTGCGATGCGGGTTGCTGCCGCATTGAAGGCAAAGGGCGGCGACGAGTTCGCCAAGCCAGGCAGCATCATCGAAATCAAGTTTGTCAAAGGCGAATCTCTCAGTCTGACAGCTTCGCGACTACTTGCTCTCATGATCCTCACAGCTGGGGGTGACGCCTGGGAGGATCGCCCTCACCGCATACGTAAGGCGGACATTCGGCGAGGCCACAAGGGCAATGAGCGGATTACCGACATGCTTCAGGAACTGCACCGAACGCTGTTTGCCGTCGATGATAAATCCTGGCGGGGAAAGAAGGCGACGCTCCTGTTCTCCCTGATCTCGCGGTCGAAGGAGGAGACAGATGAGGAGGGCGGCGAGACTGGATGGATCGAGTGGGAATTCACCCCTGATGCTCGCAAGCTCATCCAGGCATCCGAAACCTATGCTGTGCTCAATCGGCAGGCGGTACTTGGCTTTCGTTCGAACTACGCCTTGAAGCTGTATGAGCTGGGGGCACTTCGGCTTCATCGTCGACAAGCAACTTGGCGGGGAGACATGCAGGCGCTGCGCGCAGCATTGGGTATTCCACCAGATGTTTACACAGACTTCGCTCAACTTCGGCGCAAGGTTCTGGAGAAGGCGAAATCCGAAATTGACCAGCTTGCTCACTTCCGTGTTGAATGGCGGGAAATCAGGCAGGGTCGAACAGTCACGGAGATCGAGTTCCGGTTCGAGCCCAAAAGCGCGCCGGAGGTGCTTGAGACCGTCGACGAGCTTGATCGTCATTCAGCTGGACGCCAGGCGAGGCGTGATGGGGCTGTAGAGAGCGTTACAGTGGGGCAGGGGGCTATTCCGGCACCGCGTGGAGCAGTCTCAGCCAAGAAGCCATCCGAGGCGACATTTCCAGTGGGAACGCTGCGCTTTGGTCATGACGACCTCCTTGAGATTGGCCGCAGACATGGCGGTGGTTGGGACGTAGATCTGATCGCCAACGGCTTTCGCGAGCATATGGGTGAGCGTTTGGAGAAGCTTCGCGGTGCGAAATTGATCGCCGCCTGGAAAGGGTTTTGTGAGGGGTGGTTCAATCGCCGGGGCCGACCCTGAACGACAGAAATTGCACGCGTGCAATTTTCGAAGCCCCCACCGAGTCAGGATAGGGCGCGGCGGCCCAGATTTCTCACCGATAACGCGCTCCAACTTTCGAAATTCATGATTTTCTTGACCGAAAAGCGCAAGTCGGTGTAGCACATGCGGAATTGCGAAAGGAAGGCATGTGTCAAACGGACTTCAGATTGAAGAAGCCGAGCGGTTGGTCTCGGTCGCGACGCTGGCCAGTCGAACCTCCTCGGTACTCGAAAAGCTCCGGGATTCCGCGCGAAGCGCTAGGGCAGATGACCGGCGCGAGCCAACCTTTACAATCGGGAAAGCGGCCGAACTTGTGGGCCGTACGCCGGCTGCTATCCGTGATGCGGAAAAGGACGGCCGCCTGCCAGAGCCTGCGAGGACCGACAACAACAGGCGAGAGAGATATACGCTTGCCCAGCTGAACGACATGCGCGGCGTGTTTGGGACAAGACCCTATCGGGCTCCAAACGATCCCTGCTGTGTCGTGGCTGTTCAGAACTTCAAGGGAGGTGTTGGTAAGTCGACTTTGGCCGTTCATCTCGCTCAGTATCTGGCCATCAGAGGCTACCGTGTTGCGCTCGTCGATTGCGATAGCCAAGCCTCGGCGACGACCCTTTTTGGGTATGTGCCCGATCTCGACCTCACCGAAGATGATACCCTTTATCCGTTCCTTCGTGAGGGGGAGCGATCATCTCTGGACTACGCGCTCCGCAAGACTCACTTCGACGGTCTGGAGCTCATTCCCGCCAACCTTCGTTTGTTCAACTCCGAATACGAACTAGCCGCACGGATGGCGCAGGGGAACGGCGCGCTTCTTGACCGCCTGAAGGAGGGAATCGAGAGCATATCGGATCGGTTCGATGTCGTGGTGATGGATCCGCCGCCGGCCCTCGGGGCGATCTCGCTGTCCGTGCTGCGGGCCGCTAACGCATTGGTCGTGCCGGTTCCGCCGACTGTTATGGATTTCTCCTCGACGGCAGCATTTCTCTCGATGCTAGATGAAACGATTGAGCAGCTGGCAGACCGTGGCCTCGCTCCAGAGTTGAAGTTCCTCCGCTTTGTCGCGTCCAAGGTCGATGAAAACAAATCGATGCAGAAAGAGCTTTTGCAGCTGATGCGTACGCTATTCGGCCATGCGATGGTTCGCACGCCTCTCAAGGACTCGGCAGAGATTGATAATGCTACGGCGCGGCTGATGACAGTCTATGAGCTTGATGGCCCTGCCACGAGTTCGGCGGTTCGCAACCGCTGCCTGAACTATCTTGATGGCGTGAATTCGGAAATCGAAGTTGATATTCGATCGATGTGGCCCAGCCATCAGAAGCGCCTCCGTCAGGAGGCTTTGGTATGAGCCGCTGGAAAATTGCACGCGTGCAATTCTGCTAATGGGAGGCTTGCATGAGTAGGAAGAACAGTGGTTTTGCGGCCGATCTGGCGGCGGGTATTGACCTGACCGAGGATACTGCTGCCCCTCGTAGATCGAGCATTGCCTCAAACGTCCTTACGGGGCGCTCAAACCGTCTTGCTGACCTGGCCTCGGGAGCAATCGTCTCTCGCACACATGAGCTTGTTGACCCAGCAAAATGCCGTATGTGGGCAGGCCATAACCGCGACTACGCCCTGCTTAATGAGGAACGCTGCGCGGACCTCATTGAGAGTATCAAGGCTCAAGGGCGCCAGGAGATACCCGCGATCGTCCGTCGTCTGTCCGGAGATGACGGGTTTGAGTTTGAGGTTATTTGCGGCGCGCGCCGACACTGGTCGATCAGCTGGCTGCGCTCGCACAACTATCCAGACTTCAAGTTTCTCGTCGATGTACGCGAGATGGGCGATGAAGAGGCCTTCAGGCTCGCTGACATCGAAAACCGGGCGAGGGATGATCTTACCGATCTCGAACGCGCAAAAGACTATCTGCGCGCCCTGACGGCCTATTACGATGGTCGGCAGAAGACGATGGCAGAAAGGCTCAAAGTCTCCGAAAGCTGGCTAACGCGGTATCTCGATCTGGCACGGCTGCCAGATGGGCTAACCAGAGCATTTGCCAATCCGCAGGAGCTTGGCATTCGCAATGCGATTGCGCTCAAAGCGCTCCTCAAGCCTGATGATCGACGGGAGCGCGCTTTCCGTGAGGCGGAACGTCTTGCTGCAGAGCGCGAGCAGACTGGCAAGTCGATGTCTGTGATTGAGGTAATTAAGGCGCTTGCTCTCGCGGCAGACCCCCCCAAGAAGTCAGGATCCCCCAAGAAGTCAGGAAAGCCTGAAACCGTGGCCAGTGCCAGTGGGAAACCAGTGCTTCGGATCGATGGGGCTGACCGTAAGGGCGTCCGTGTCACGTTGCTGAATAAGGGCGGCGCGACACGGGAGGAAGCGGAAGAGGCTATTCGTGCCGTTCTAGATCAGCACTGGCCGGCAATATAGCGCCGTCGGTCTGCCGAAGGAGCGCCATACTTGCCTCCTGAAGCGAAGCTACCGATTGAGAAGCGGTGCGCTTCGTTACACCCAGTCCCCGAGCGAGCTCAGCTCGGGTAAGTGGGCCCAAGCTGACGATCATTCGCCAGGTTTGCGGAGCAGTCGAAGAGGCGTATAGCCCAGAAAGTACCTCGTCGGCCCGAACGACAGCCCTTCGCAGGAAGCGCAAATCTACCTCAGCCTTTTCGCTGGCTACCTGAAGCGCCGCGCGAAGCACAACGGGCAAGGGCTCTTCATGGAGTTCACGAAACACAGCCCGCGGCATGACCCCAGCAAGCGCCATTGGTGCCGACCCCAGCCCAAACAAGTGTGGCCGCATGGCGACCGCGAACGACGCAGCCCAGGCCGCCCCCCGGGGCGCCGAACGTGTGACCGCGAACCCACTGACCTGGACCATCTCGCTGCCGCCTTCAAGAAAGTCGATTTCCTCAGTTCGCAGTTCCGCCAGCCATTCAAGAAGGGCGCCCATCGGATCGCGGCTCGGCAGCAGCGCATCGAGCCGTTCGAGCGCGCGATCAGCAGGCCTGTATGTCTCGCTGAATCCTTCGGAGTGACTTTTGGCGGCCATGACCAGCTTGGCGGCATGGGCGAGGGGAGGGTGGCCTCGCCGGCTGATCCACGACAAGAACTGACGGCGTTCTTCGGAATACCACGAGCGCACAAGCTCGTCAGCCTCGAGCCCCGGATCGTGTTCAATTCCAAGATTATCAAACGGATAGTCGCGCACATGCACGCGCCAGAGGCGCCGGAGTGAGGCCAGCGCAAGGCATTCGGACAGCTCGGGCGAGATGAAGGGGAGGGCGCCTTCGATGCGGGCAAGCGTCAGTTGCCAGGGTGCTGGGGCAGATACCATCGGCCAGATAGTATATAAATGGCTTAAAAAGTATACCCAGCTTGTACGGTGCCTTTGCTGTCCGATAAGAGCCCTTCACGGACGATAAGGCATTCGATATAAAGCAGCCTGAATTGGCCGCGATGACGCCCGCGCCCAACGCAGGGATAGGGCACACCAGCGGCAATGAAGCTTGAGGAGTGTCGCCGTGGACAATGACAGCAGCAGGGCTTTGGGGCTTTCAGATGAAGTCGCGCTTTCGCCGCTGGGGAATGCGATCCCGCCGCAGCTCGCAGCTGAGATCGAAGCGGCACGCTCGTACCGGGCGCGATCCAAGGCGGCCAACACTGTGCGGGCCTATGACAGTGACTGGCGGCAGTTCGAGGAATGGTGCTGGACGCGCGATCTTGAGCCTATGCCTGCCATGCCGGAGGCAGTTGCCACATACCTTGCCTCGCTGGCGCAGGCGGGGAGGGCGGACAGCACCATCGGGCGGCACCTTGCGGCCATCGCCTGGCATCACAGGCAGGCGGGACAGGTCGCACCCCAGCATCGCGACCCACGTGATGTGATTGCTGACACACTTGCTGGGATCCGACGTGAGCAACGTGCTCGGCCGACGCGCAAGAAGAGCGCAATTCTGGCGGCCGATCTTGCGCGGATGATTGCAGCTGCCGAAGGCCAGAGTCCGCGAGCGATCCGCGACCGAGCGGTCATGGTACTGGGGTTGGCGGCGGCGCTCCGGCGTTCCGAACTTGTCGCGCTACAGCTGGCTGACCTTGAGCTGGTGCGGGAGGGTCTCAAATTGACGATCCGGCATTCGAAAACCGACCAGGAGGGCGCAGGGCAGGTCATCGCGGTGCCTTCTGGTAAGGTGCTAAAGCCCGCCGCGCGCCTCAACGAATGGCTCAGCGTTAGGGGAGGGGAGGCTGGACCTTTGTTTTACCGCACCGACGCACAAGGTATGATGACCAAGGAGCCCATGTCGGATCGCTCGGTTGCCCGCCTGATCCAGCGTTACGCCGAAAAGGTTGGGCTCGATCCTGCCGCATTCGGTGCCCACTCGCTACGCTCAGGGTTCCTGACCGAGGCAGCCAAGGCGGGGGCCTCATTGCCGAAGATGCAGGAGGTATCGCGGCAGAAAAAGGTCGAGGTGCTGCTTGGCTATGTCCGCGACGCAGCGCTGTTCGAGAACCATGCGGGTGAGAGATTTCTGTAGTGCGTGTTTTTGAGCACGCTGCATGGTCCAATTGACCGGGTCTGGGACTAAGCCGTCGTTTCTCCGCAGCATGCCGAATGACCAGCACTACCAAAAGCCGACAATCCGTGTTCGCATGACCTGTGCGGCATATCGAAAGGCGTTCAATCGAGCAGAACTGGTTCAGCTTGCCGCGCCACGCGGCGATACCTGCGATCGATTTCCTCCCAATTCAGGTTGGCCATGAACGCATCGACGTATTTCGCGGCCGCCGTGCCATAGTCCATGTGATAGGCATGCTCATACATGTCGAGCGCGATCAGCGGCACGCTGGCGACAGGCTGGTGCATGTGATCCCAAGCCCAGTAATTGTGCAGACTGGCGGTGTGGAGATTCCACGCCAGAACGCACCAGCCCGATCCGCCGGCCAGCGACATCGCGGTGCGCCTGAACTCCGTATCCCACGCCGCGAACGAGCCGAAGGCCGCTGCTATGGCCTTCTGCACTTCTCCCGCCGCCGCACCATCGCCGCCGAGTGCACCAAAATACTGCTCATGCAGAATCACTGACCCGGTGCGGTGCAGTTCCTCGCGCTTGAGCCCGCCATAAACGATCGCGGGAAAGTCCTTGTCCGCCAGCGACGCCGCCAACCGACCCTCGATCATGTTCAGCGTGCGCACTGACCCGATGTAGTTGTTATCGTAGTGTGAGCGGATGAGCTTTTCGGACAGGCCGATGAGCTTGGCAGGATCGAACGCCAGCGGCACTGGCTTGTGATTGCCCGCGAAGGCTGGCGACAGGGCTGGCGTTTGCGCAGATGCGGGGGCACCTGCGGCGGCTGCAGCCAAGCCAACACCCACGATCCCCATGGCGCTGCGGCGGTCAACTTCGGTCATATGTCATTTCCCTTGATCAAAGACTACCCAGAGCCAGGCCAGCTACGGCAAGAACGGCGAGCATGCGAAAGATGCTCCACTTCAGCGCAAACAGTATGACAGCCGCCAGCACGGATAGCACGCCCGCACGCCAGTCGAAGGTTGCCCAGTCGGGCAGGTTGAGCTGCATCGGTCCGACGACCGCTATTGTCGCGCGAGCGAACAGCACGTGCAGCGCAAACCAGACTGAGAGGTTGGCGATCACGCCGACCACGGCTGCTGTCAGCGCGGCAAGGCCACCCTTGAGGCGTGTCGCGTGCTGCAACCGTTCGATCCATGGGGCGAAGGTGAATATCCACAGGAAGCACGGCGCGAACGTCACCCAGGTGGTGAGGGCAGCGCCGAAAATGCCCGCGACGATCGGCGAGAACGGTTCGGGCGATCGGAACGCGGCAAGGAACCCGACGCGTTGTGTCACCAGGATCAGAGGACCCGGCGTCGTCTCAGCAAGACCCAGGCCATCGGCCATCTCACCGGCATGCAACCATCCATAAGTCTGCATCGCTTCCTGCGCTATATAGGCGAGCACGGCATAAGCGCCGCCAAAGGTGACAATGGCGAGCTGCGAAAAGAAGACGCCGACGTCCCACAGAACATGATCCTGACCCAGGATCACCAGCACCAGCACCATAGGCACCGCCCAGATCGCGAGCCATAGCAGCACCGTGCGCGACATGACGGCGAACGACGGCCGAGGTGAGGCATCTGTGCCTGAGCCGGATTTGAGCGCAAGCCAGTCGGGACGATAGGCCGCTACGATCATGCCCATCGCTCCTGCGCCGAGCAGGACGAGAGGGAAAGGCAGGTTGAACAGGAACAGCGCCAGGAACGCCGCAACCGCCAGCGCCTGTTTGAACCGCGTGTTGAGCGCGCGGCCACCGATGCGGATCAGCGCTTGCACAACAATGGCCAGCACCGCAGCCTTGATCCCCAGGAACAGCGCCGCAAACCAGTCGAGGTTCGCCGCCAGCGCATAGAGCGACGAGAGCGCCAGCATGATCAGCGCGCCGGGGATGACAAACAGAAGCCCAGCTGCAAGGCCGCCCTTCAGTCCGTGCAGCCGCCAACCAATCCACGTCGCCAACTGTTGCGCCTCGGGGCCGGGCAACAGATGGCAGAAATTGAGCGCGTGGAGATACTGCTCCTCATCGACCCATTTGTGCTTCTCGACAATCTCGCCATGCATCAGCGCAATCTGCCCGGCGGGGCCGCCGAAGCTCAGGCAGCCGATGCGCGCGAAGACGCGCACGAGCTGGCGGAAATCAGGAATATCTGTTGACACGTTCGCTGCCAAACACGGTCCCCATATTGCCGCCCCGCATCACGAGGCAGACCAGAGGCAACGCTTGGGCCTGAACAGCCTGATCGGGAGGTTGCTTCAGTCCCGATACGTATCTGCTCCCACAACGGTGCATGGGCGTCAAGGGTGTCTGAGCAAGGATTCACGGGAATCCTAGGCAAAGAGTACTTGCTAGTTCAACAGTCTGCCTCTGGTTTTTCAATCGCTTGGTCTTTGCGTGTAAAGCGCCGCTTCCTTGCCGATCAGGATTTCGGCCAGCGCCCAATAGGCCTCGCCCCAGGCCGACAGGACCTCGTCGGTGGCTGCATCGCCCAGAATGTCGCGGATTGCGGGCAGCAGGGCGTCAGCGACTATCGGATAGTGCTCGGGCTTGACGCCTGTTTCAACATGCCGCGCCGCCATGCGCATCACCGGTGCGGTCAAGGCTTCGAGCTTGTCGATGTTTTGCGCATAGGCGAGAATGGCTGCGGCAAGACGGCGCGGCTGTTCTCCGCTTTCCTGCGCGGCCTCATCGAACATGGCCTTGACTGCGGGATCGACGAACAGACGCTCGTACATCCGCTGGGTGATCGCCACCCCATGCTGTTGCAGCGCAGGTGCGGTCGAATTGACGATGGCCTTGGTCTCGGCGCTCAATATTCTGCTCATTATGTCCTCCTTATGGATATTGGTTGTCGAAACCGCGTGTCAAAACAGGCCGTGGCTGCCGCCGATAGCACCCGCCAGCGTGATCAAGGCCAGCACGATCAGGATGTGGTGTACGCGCTCCATGCGCTGGAAATCGGCCTGCGGGGTCTGCGAGGTTGCAAGGCGGCGGTGCAGGAACAATGGCTCGACCACGAACAGCATCAGCGTGAACACCGCCCAGAGCGCGACCATCGCATGCATCCACCAGAAGTGGAGCTCGGCAAAGCGGCTCCACATCCCGGCCCGGTGCACCATCCAGAAGCCGCTGGCGCCGCCGAGCAGCACCCAGATCTTTGCCTGCCAGGCAAAGCGCCCCTCGATCGCGTGGAATTTCCCCAGCCTGTCGGCTTCGCTCTCGCTATGCCGGATGGCCGGCATCACCACCCAGGTGACAAAGCCGACGCCACCGATCCAGAACAGCACCGCCACGACATGGACGACGCGAGCGATTGTGAAGTCATCCACCGGACGGCTCGGTCATCTGGTCGCCATCCAGCACCGGCTCTGACCGGTAGAACTCGACTTGCATCGTCATCTTGCCCAGCGGGACCACGTAATGCGTCGCCAGTGGCGCAATCGGTGCAGGCATGTCTGGCGTGACCAACACCTCACGATGCGGTTCGGTGAAGATCAACCGCACCTCGCCTTCCAGCACCCGCAACAGCCCCCAGGTCCCGTCCTTGGTGCGATGGTCGTTGCGCAGCTTATCGGGCAGCGATTGATCGTCGAACACTGGCGAGGATGCATAAGGGGTGAGCGTCATGGTTTCGTCTCCAGGGGTGCAAGCTTTGGTGACCGTGCGCGCAAAGCCGCCAGCCCGCCGCGCTGCGCCAGCACTCCGGTCAGCAGGCTGTCGGCAATCCGGTGCGCCGACGTGTGAAATCTTTCTGCCGCTGCGGGGCTCGCAACGTTCTGTGCAACGGTCTCATCCCACAGCGCCAGCCAGCGATCGAAATGGGCCTTGGTGAGGATGCCGAGCGCAATGTGCTTCTGCATCGGACTGCCTCTAAAACGGCCCGGCTCGATCATGATCGAGGCCCAGAATCCCTTCATCCGCGGGAGATGCTGTGACCAGTCGGCGACGTGCTGGGCAAAGATTGGCCCCAGCAGATCGTCGGTCTGGATACGGTCGTAAAAGCGATCGACCAGCAGGCTGATCGAGATATCGTCGATCCCTATCTGGTGGGCCTCCGCGCGCTTGGCCGCGCGTATGCGCTCCGCATGGGCGGTCGCCGTCATGGTCGCATTGCTGATAAGATGTAATTCATTTGCATCGTTTAACGCGGCTGGCGCTTAATAGCAATATTTGATATGCATGTTTAATGAGATTGTCGCTTCACGCCGATTATGCCCTGCGCACCTTGATGTATCTGGCGGTCCATGATGGCCACAGGTCGATTGGCGAAATTGCTGGTGCCTATGGCATTTCCAAGAATCACCTGATGAAGGTGGCGCAACGCCTGGTGGCAGAAGGCTTTATTGAGGCAGTGCGAGGTCGAACCGGCGGCCTTCGGCTGGCGCAGGCCGCGGATCAGGTCAATGTCGGCAGAGTCGTGCGGACGATGGAAGAAACCGGCAGCTTTGTGGAGTGTTTCGACCCTTCGATCAATACCTGCGTGATTACGCCAGCATGCCAACTGCGTCATGCCCTGGCCGGTGCGCTTGAGGCATTCTTCAGGCATCTCGATCGCTATAGCCTCGCGGATATTGCCAAAAACCCGGCAGCGGTGCGCGAAAGCTTGCTGCCATCGGACATTGGCCGCTACTAACCTTAATCATGCGCATCGCGATCATCGACACAAGCACCACGCGCGCAGCGATCATCTCGGATGGCTTGCGCGAGGCTGGCCTCACCGACCTCGTGATCATCGATCACGCTGCAGGGCTTGCTGCGCAGATCGAACGTGCTGCACCCGAGGTTGTGCTGATCAATCTTGAGAATCCAAGCCGGGATATGCTGGAGGACTTTTTCGCAATGTCGCGTGCCCTTGCGCGGCCGATCGCGATGTTCGTGGACCAGAGCGATGCCGAGTCGACAAGTGCAGCGGTGGATGCGGGCGTATCGGCCTATGTTGTCGATGGCTTGGCTAAGCAGCGCATCAAGCCGGTGCTGGACCTCGCCATTCGCCGCTTTCAAGCATTTTCACGGCTGCAGGCCGAGTTGGCGGAAGCACGGACCGCGCTGGCCGACCGACAGGCAATCGATCGCGCCAAGGCGATCCTGATGAAGCGCAAAGGGCTGGACGAGCCAGCTGCTTATGCCCTGCTGCGCAATCATGCGATGCGATCCAACCGCCGCATTGCCGAGGTCGCCGAGGCCATCGTGACCAGCGAAGCCCTGATGGGAGATATGCCATGAGCAATACCCTCATGAGGATTGGTTTCCTGCCGCTGGTTGATGCGGCACTGCCAATCCTGGCGCGTGAGCTGGGCTTTGCCGAGGATGAAGGATTGGACCTGCAACTGGTCCGCGACATCACCTGGGCGGCGGTACGCGACCGTCTGATGTATGGGCAGACGGACGCGGCACACATGGTCGCACCGCTCGCGATCGCCACCGCATTGGGGTGCGACAGGCCGGCAATGCCGCTCGCCGTCCCGTTCGTGCTCGGTCTCAATGGCAACGCGCTCACCGTATCAACGGCACTGGCAGAAGCCTTGATGCTCGACAACACGCTGGGTGACCCATTCGAAATCGGCGCAAGGTTGAAGCTGGAGGCGGAACGCCGGGTCGCCATCGGCAAGCCGCTGCGTTTCGGGGTGGTCCATCGCTATTCCAGCCACAACTATATGCTGCGCTACTGGCTGGCTGGCATAGGGATTCAGCCTGACGTCGATGTCGAGATCACCGTCACCAGCCCGCCCTTCGCCGCCGATGCACTGGCCTGCGGCGATGTTGACGGCATCTGCGTTGGCGAACCGTGGAACAGCATCGCGGTGGATCGCGGTGTCGGGCGGATCATGCTGGCCACTGCGCAGATCTGGCGGCGCGGTGTGGAAAAAGTGCTGGCGGTGCGGCTCGATGGTCGGCAGGCCGACACCGACGCAACCGAGCGGCTGGTGCGAGCGCTGCACAGAGCGGCTGCGCATTTCGTCGAGCCTGGCAATACAGAGGCAAATGCGGCCATATTGTCACGCTCGGAATATCTGGACGCACCCCGCGAAACGATCCTGCGGGCGACCACGGACCGGATCCGGCTCACGCAGGGGGCCGATGCCATTCATTATCCCGACTTCATGTTTCAACATCGCGAGGCCGCCAACTTCCCCTGGCGCAGTCAGGCCATGTGGCTGTATTCGCAGATGGCCCGGTGGGGGCATGCCGAAGCGAGCGAGGTGGGTTTTGCCGGAGCAGCCCAGGTGTTCCGTCCTGACATCTACAGGTCCGCGCTTGCTGGGACTGATGCGATACTGCCCGGCGCCAGTGCCAAGGTGGAAGGTGCCAACAGCGTGCCGCGTGGTGCTTCCAGCCAGACGGGCAGACTGATTCTCGGTGAAGACCAATTCTTCGATCGCGTTCAGTTCGATCCTGACCGGGCGATGGACTACCTGGAGCACCAGCGCACAAAGCCCATGATATGAGCATTCTAGCCTCGCCAATTGCAAATGCTGCAACGCACAAAAATTAGCTTGCGCTATAGTCGATTCGCTGACAACTTAAAGGAAGATCAGGCAATGATGCGTGGTCTATCATAACCAGGTCGGTCCAATGAAGGGCTGAACTGGCCGCTTCGGTTAATACGAAGCATGGCAATGACGCCGCCCGAACCGGTCCTGATGACCGCGCTTCGAGGCGGCTTTTTTCGTGTCTGAAAGGAGCATGGCTTTGACGGTTCATTCCGCCAGATTGACAGACGGGATTGTCCAGCTCTCGGGCGCGGCCATCGTTAGCTGCCCTGTCGCTGCCTTCGCGAGCATTGTCTCGCTGCTTCTCCATCATCACCGCGTGCTCCCCCCTGCGCTCCGGCCAACAAGCCCCGGCGTATGCGCTCGGTCCCACCAGCCGGACGGGTCTTCCGCGCCGCACCATAACAGGGGTTTATCATGAACAAGGGTTTCTGGTCGGCGGGACACCGCCCGACGCTGTTTGCGGCATTCTTATATTTCGATCTGGCGTTTATGGTATGGGTGCTGCTCGGCCCGCTCGCCCCGATGATCGCCACCGATCTGGGATTGAACGACGCCCAGAAGGGCCTGATGGTCGCAATACCCACGCTGGCGGGCGCGGTGCTGCGGCTGGTCAACGGCGTGCTGGTCGACAAGATCGGCCCCAAGTCTACCGGCGCGATCGGCCAGTTGATCGTGATCGGCGGGCTGGCGACGGCGTGGATGCTGGGGGTCAACAGCTTTGGCGGTGCCGTGGCATTGGGCGTGATCCTGGGCTTTGCCGGTGCCAGCTTTGCCGTCGCGTTGCCGCTGGCGAGCCGCTGGTATCCTGCCGAGCATCAGGGGACCGCGCTGGGAATTGCGGGCATGGGCAATTCCGGCACGGTGCTCGCCGCATTGTTTGCGCCGCTGCTGGCCAAGGCGTTCGGCTGGAACGCGGTGCTGGGCCTTGCCTGCATCCCGCTGGCGATCACCTTCGTCATCTACATGGTGCTGGCCAAGGATGCGCCAAACCCGCCCGCGCCCAAGTCGATCTTCGCCTATCTTGAGCCGTTGAAGAAAGCCGATGCATGGTGGTTCATGCTGTTCTACGGCGTCACCTTCGGCGGTTTCGTGGGCCTTGCCGCGTCGCTTTCGATCTACTTCGTCGACCAGTTCGCGCTGACCCCGGTGGTGGCGGGCTATTGCACGGCAGCGTGCGTGTTTGCCGGATCGCTCGTCCGTCCGATGGGTGGCGCGCTCGCTGACCGGATCGGCGGGACCAAGACGCTGATGGCAGTGTATCTGATTGCTGCCGCGGTGCTGATCGCGATCAGCTTCGGCCCCTCGAGGGTCGAACTGGCGCTCGCCTTGTTTGTCTGCGCGATGCTGGCGTTGGGGGCAGGCAATGGCGCGGTGTTCCAGCTGGTGCCGCAGCGGTTCAAGGACGAGATCGGCGTGATGACCGGACTGGTCGGCTTTGCAGGGGGCGTTGGCGGCTTCTACCTCGCCTCGTCGCTGGGTCTGGCCAAGCAGCTGACCGGCAGCCCGCAATGGGGCTTCCTGATCTTCGCCGGGCTTGCACTGGTTGCCTTTGCCAGCCTGGTCAGCGTCAAGACCCGCTGGCGCGCCACTTGGCCGACCGCGCTTGAAGGCGCACGCATATGACCGCGCGGCTACTTGGGATCCTCGCCGGGGCGGTTGTCGCCGCCTCGGCCGCCAGTCCGGCGCTGGCTGAACCGCTCAAGCTCACGCCGTTGATCGATGCCCGGCTGCGCTATGAGGGTGTGGATCAGCAGGGCAAGGCCGAACAGGCCGATGCACTGACGTTCAGGATGCGCAGCGGCATTGAGGCGAAGAGCGGGCCGTGGTCAGTGCTCGCCGAGGCTGAGGCAACGCTGGCGATCAACGGCGATTTTAACAGCACGGTCAATGGCCGCACCGCGTTTCCGGTGGTGGCGGATCCGGAAACGATCGAGCTGAATCGTCTGCAGGTCCAGTATCGCGGTCTGCCCAAAACGGTGGTGACGCTGGGCCGCCAGCGCATCAACCTCGACGACCAGCGCTTTGTCGGAACGGTGCTGTGGCGACAGAACGAGCAGACCTATGATGCGGTGCGGCTGGAAAGTTCGGCACTCGGCCCGCTCACCGCCGATGTCACCTACAGCTGGTCGGTGCGCAGCATCTTTGGCATCGACAGCCCGTTGCAATCCATCGGCGGTGACAACCTGCTGGCCCAATTGGGCGGCAAGGCGGGACCGGTCGCGATCAAGGGCTTTGCCTATCTGGTCGATCAGGACCAGGCGGAACGACGGCAGTTTTCCAGCCAGACCTATGGCGCGCGCGCCAACGCGTCGTTCGCGCTGTCGCCCAAGCTGAAGCTCGGCATCATCGCCAGCTACGCCCGGCAGAGCGACTACAAGGGGAACGCCAACTCCTATTCGGCCGATTACTGGCTGGGTGAGGCGCAACTGGCCGCGCATGGCTTTACGCTGACAGGGGGGTACGAGGTTCTCGGCGCATCGTCGGGCCTGCCGTTCACCAGCTTCCAGACGCCATTGGCCACCGCGCACAAGTTCAACGGCTGGGCCGACCTGTTCCTGACCACACCCGCCAACGGCCTGCGCGATGCCTATGCCGGGCTTGGCTATGCGCTGCCGACATCGCGCGGACCGGTGAACCTGTCGGTCATCTATCACCGTTTCGACAGCGACCGGCTGAGCCAGGATTATGGCGATGAATGGAATGCGCAAGCGACCTTCAAGCTGTCCAAAAACATCGGTCTGCTGGTCAAATATGCCGACTACCGCGCCAAACAGTTTGGCACCGACACCCGCAGGCTGTGGCTGCAAATGGATTATCTGCTGTGACAGGAGAGACACGCATGGACCGCGAACATCTGGTCGTTATCGGCAACGGCATGGCCGGTTGCCGCGCGGTGGAAGAGGTGCTGGCGCGCGATCCGCACCGTTTCCGCATCACCATTTTCGGTGCCGAGCCGCATGTGAACTACAACCGCATCATGCTCTCGCCGCTGCTGGCAGGCGAGAAAACCTTCGACGAGATCGTGATCAACGACCGCAGCTGGTATGCCGACCATGGCATCGATCTGGTGGTCAGCGACGCCGTCATCGCGATTGACCGCGACACGCAGACGGTCACCGCGCAATCGGGCCGGGTCGCGCAATATGACCGACTATTGATCGCGACCGGATCGGACCCGTTCATCATTCCCGTGCCGGGCAAGGATCTGCCTGGCGTCGTCTCGTTCCGCGATATGGCGGATGTCGACATGATGGTTCACACGGCCGCCCTGGGGGGGGATGCCGTGGTGATCGGCGGTGGCCTGCTTGGCCTGGAGGCGGCCCATGGGCTCGCCTTGCGGGGTATGCAGGTCACCGTTGTTCACCTGATGGATACGCTGATGGAGCGCCAGCTTGATGAAGCGGCGGGCTGGCTGCTTAAGGCCGCGCTGGAGGGTCGCGGTCAGACCATCCTGACAGGCGCGAACACAGCGGAGATCTTTGGAGAGGGCAAGGTCGAGGGCGTACGTCTGACCGACGGGCGCACCATTCCGGCCAGCCTGGTGGTGATGGCGGCGGGTATCCGTCCGAATGTGAGGCTTGCAAAAGAGGCAGGGCTCGCCGTCCATCGCGCGATACTGGTCGACGACCAGATGGTGACCAGCGACCCTGCGATCCTGGCGGTCGGCGAATGCGTCGAACATCGCGGGCAGGTTTACGGCCTGGTCGCGCCGATCTGGGAAATGTGCCGCGCGCTTGCCGATGGACTGATCGGCAAGCCGAACAGCTACGAAGGATCGGTCACCGCGACCAAGCTCAAAGTCTCCGGCATCGACGTGTTTTCGGCGGGCGATTTTGTCGGCGGCGATGGCGCGGAAGACATCGTGCTGCGCGACGCTTCACGTGGGGTCTACAAGCGTGTCGTGGTGAAAGACGACCGCGTGGTAGGTGCGGTGCTCTATGGCGATACCGCCGACGGCAACTGGTATTTCGATCTGCTCAAGCGATCCGAAGACGTGACCGAGATCCGCGATGCGCTGATTTTTGGCCAAGCTTTTGCCTCTGGAGGGGGGCAAGCGGACCCTAAGGCCGCCGTTGCGGCGCTTCCCGATGATGCGGAAGTGTGCGGCTGCAACGGCGTCAGCAAGGGTCAGGTCGCAGCATGCATAGCAGACGGTGCAGGCACGCTTGATGCCGTGCGCGCCACCTGCAAGGCATCGGCCAGTTGCGGGTCGTGCACCGGTCTGGTCGAGACACTGCTCACGATCAGCCTGGGCGATGAATACGCGGGCGAACGTACCGCCAAGCCGATGTGCAAATGCACCAGCTTCACCCATGACGAAGTGCGCGCGCTGATTGTCGAGCGCGGCTTTCGCCACATGCCGCAGGTGATGCAGGAACTGCATTGGTCCACGCCCGATGGCTGTGCGTCCTGCCGCCCCGCGCTCAATTATTACCTGCTGTGCGCCTGGCCCGGCGAATATGTCGATGACCAGCAAAGCCGGTTCGTCAACGAGCGGATGCACGCCAATATCCAGAAGGACGGCACCTATTCGGTGGTTCCGCGCATGTGGGGTGGCCTCACCAACCCGAAGGAGCTGCGCGCCATTGCCGATGTCGTCGAGAAATACGACGCGCCGATGGTCAAGGTCACTGGCGGCCAACGACTCGACATTTTCGGCATCAAGAAAGAGGATCTGCCCGCCGTTTGGGCCGATCTCAATGCTGCCGGGATGGTCTCCGGCCATGCCTATGGCAAAGCGCTGCGAACGGTGAAGACCTGCGTCGGCAGCGAATGGTGCCGCTTCGGCACGCAGGACTCGACTGGGCTGGGCGTCAAGCTGGAGCGCAAGTTCTGGGGCAGCTGGATGCCGCACAAGTTCAAGATGGCAGTCAGTGGCTGCCCGCGCAATTGCGCCGAGGCGACGATCAAGGACTTCGGCGTGATCTGCGTCGACAGCGGCTATGAACTGCATGTCGGCGGCAATGGCGGTATCCATCTGCGCGGCACCGACCTGCTGTGCAAGGTGGCGACCGAGGAAGAGGCGATCCACATGGCCGCCGCTTTCGTCCAGCTCTACCGCGAATATGCCCGCTATCTGGAACGCACCGCACCGTGGATCGAGCGGATGGGGATGGAGTGGCTACGCGCGCTGCTGATCGACGATGTTAAAGGGCGTGATGCGCTGGCCGCGCGCTTCTGGATCGCGCAATCGTTCAGCCAGGACGACCCCTGGGCAGAGCGTGCCGCCGGTCAGGACCGCAACCTGCACCGTCCGATGGCCGAGTTCCGACCCATCACACAACTGGAAGGGGTTGCACCATGATGCCGCAATGGATTGATGTTGGCGCAGTAGAAGAGGTGCCATTGCGCGGTTCGCGCGCCATCAAGGTGGCGGGCGGCGAGGAAATTGCGGTCTTCCGCACCGGCTCTGGCCAGATCTACGCGCTGATCAACCGCTGTCCGCACAAAAACGGCCCGCTGAGCCAAGGCATTGTCCATGGCGACAGCGTGACGTGTCCGCTGCACAGCTGGGTGATCAGTCTGGTCACTGGTGAGGCGCAGGGAACAGACAAAGGCTGCACGCCAACGATCCCGGTGGAGGTTCACAGCGGGCGTATCATGATCGAGCGGGCCGCTGCACTGCGGTTGGCGGCGTGAACGCAACGCGCACAACCTGTGCCTATTGCGGCGTCGGTTGCGGCGTCCTCGCCACGCCTGCTGCCGATGGCCAGAGCGCAGCGATTGTGGGTGATCCAGAACATCCCGCAAACGCCGGGCGTTTGTGCTCCAAGGGCACGCATCTGGGTGAGACGCTGAGCCATGAGGGCCGTCTGCTGCACCCGGAGATCGGCGGGAAGCGCGCAAGCTGGGAAAAAGCCATTGCGCATGTCGCACGCCAGTTCCGCCGCACGATCGAGCAATACGGCCCGGATAGCGTCGCATTCTATGTATCAGGCCAGCTGCTGACCGAGGACTATTACGTCGCCAACAAGCTGATGAAGGGCTTTATCGGATCGGCCAATATCGACACCAATTCGCGGCTGTGCATGTCGAGCGCGGTCGCCGGGCACATGCGCGCCTTTGGTGAGGATGTCGTGCCCGCCAGCTATGACGATCTGGACGCTGCGGACCTGATCGTACTGGTCGGATCGAACACCGCCTGGTGTCATCCGGTGATCTATCAGCGGATGATGGCTGCGCGGGCGGCGCGCGGCAAAAAGCTGGTGGTGATCGATCCGCGACGCACCGAAACCTGCGCCGATGCCGATCTGCACCTTGCGTTGCGCCCCGGCAGCGATGTTGCGCTGATGAACGGCCTGCTGGCCTTTGCGATGCGCGAAGGACACATTGACCTCGATTACGTCGAACGCAGCGTCAATGTGCCGGATGGCTTTTGGGACTCGCTCTCGGAAGGTCACGACCTCTGGTCTGTTGCCCGCGCCTGCGACCTGCCGCCTGCCGATGTCCAGGCGTTCTTCGATCTGTTCGCCGCGCACCCGCGCACCGTCACGATGTTCAGCCAGGGTATCAACCAGTCGATCCGCGGCACCGATCAGGTGAATGCTATCCTAAACTTGCATCTGGCAACAGGCCGCATCGGCAAGCCCGGAGCGGCTCCGTTCTCGATCACCGGCCAGCCCAATGCAATGGGCGGGCGCGAGGTCGGCGGGCTGGCCACGACGCTGGCCGCGCACATGGATTTCGCGCCTGAAAACCGTGATCTCGTCCGCCGCTTTTGGGCATCGCCAACGATGGCGGCAAAACCAGGTTTGAAAGCGGTCGACCTGTTTCGCTCGATCGGTGAGGGGCGGGTCAAGGCAGTCTGGATCATGGCCACCAACCCGGCGGTATCACTCCCCGATGCAGGCACAGTGCGCGAAGCATTGGCCGCATGCCCGTTCGTGGTCGTCTCCGATTGCATCGCGAATACCGACACCAGCGCCTATGCGCATGTGATGCTGCCCGCCACCGGATGGGGCGAAAAGGATGGCACGGTCACAAACTCCGAACGGATGATCAGTCGCCAGCGCGCATTCCTGCCGGCTGCGGGCGAGGCAAGGCCAGACTGGTGGATCATCAAGGAGGTCGCGCGCGCGATGGGCTGGCGCGAAGCGTTCAGCTTTGACAGTCCTGCCGACATCTACCGTGAGCATGCGCGGCTTTCTACTTACCAGAATGCCGGTAAAAGGGTGTTCGACATCGGCGGCCATGCCGCGATCTCCAACCCTGGCTATGACACCATGCAACCCTGGCGCTGGGGCGGTGATGCCTTTGCCGATGGTCGATTTTCAACGCCGGATGGCAAGGCACGGCTGGTGCCTGTCAACCAGATGGAGCTTGGCGAGCCGCTCAGGGCCTGGCCGTTGACGCTCAACACTGGGCGCTATCGTGACCAGTGGCATACCATGACCCGCACAGGCCTGAGCGCACGGCTTGGCCAGCACAGGCAGGAACCGCTGGTTGAAATCCATGCTGAAGATGCTCTGGCGCACGGCCTGTCTGATGGCGGACTGGCTCTGGTGGCAACACCGCAGGGCAGCAGCGTCTATCGGGTGTGCATCAGCGATGGGCAACGGCGCGGCGAACTGTTCGTGCCGATCCACTGGACCGACCAGCAATCAACCGGTGGCCGCACCGGCGTGCTCGCCCGCGCACTGACCGATCCGCATTCGGGGCAGCCTGGGTTCAAGAACGCACCGGCGCGGATCTCTCCGTTCGTCGCCGAATGGCACGGCTTTCTCATCGCTTCGGTACTGCCTGATCCTTTGCCATCCAGCTATGCCACTAAGGTGCGAACCAAGGCCGGATGGCTGGTCGAGATGGCAGGTGATGGCGATCCGCTGGCGTTCGCCAAGCGGGTTCTGCCGCGCGGCGGGCGCATCGAAAGCCATGACGGCGCGCACGGTCAGCACCGGTTTGCCATCCTGCGCGACGGCGTGGTCGTGGCGGCTCTGTATATCGGCCCGCAGAAGCGGCTTCCCAGGCGCGAGTGGTTGATTGCTCAGCTCGGGATTTCTGAAGCCAGCGCGACCGAGCTGCTGGCTGGGCGCTCAGCCACACCCGCGCCCGATCGCGGCGCGATTGTCTGCAGCTGCTTCGACATCGGCACCATCACGTTGACCAAGGCCATTACGAACCAGCGGCTGATGACGACCGAGGCGGTTGGGGCTGCGTTGTCTGCCGGCACAAACTGCGGCTCATGCAAACCCGCAATCCAGCGGCTGATCATGCAACACAAGGAGGCAGCCCATGGCTGACATCAGTTTTGGCTCTGGCGATGTCTGGCTGGTGGGTGCTGGCCCAGGCGATCCTGATCTGCTGACCCGCAAAGCCGAACGTTTGCTGGCGATGGCCTCGATCGTGTTTCACGATGCACTGGTCAGTCAGGCGATACTCGATCTGATCCCCAGACAGGTGATGCAGGTGCCGGTTGGCAAACGGTCAGGGCGGCACTCGATGTCCCAGCCCGCAATCAACGGCCTTCTGGTGAAATCCTCGCATAACGGACACCGCGTCGTTCGGCTAAAGGGCGGCGATCCTGCAGTGTTCGGACGGATGACCGAGGAGGTCGATGCACTGCAAGCCAAGGGCATACGCGTTCAGGTATGCCCGGGAATCACCGCCGCCAGTGCAGCGGCAGCTTCCGGAGTGTTCTCGCTGACCAGACGCGGCAGCACGAGGGCGCTCACGTTCATCACGGCGCAAGGCTGCGGGAACGGGCAAAGCGACATCGACTGGTCAGCGATCGCCGGTGCGCAAACGACACTTGCGATCTACATGGGCCGCGCCGCTGCACCGCATATTGCAGAGCAGCTGATAGCCAACGGGTTGCTGCCGAGCACGCCCATCCTGATCGCGGTCAACGTCTCTTCTCCCGGCGAGCGCCTTATCCGTGGTCGTCTGGATAGACTGGCGGCGCTGATGGCGACAGTCGGAGACAAGGATCCTGCATTGTTGCTGGTGGGTGAAGTGACCCAAGCCAATGCTGAAGCGGCCGATTTGAGTTCAGAATGGTTCGAATTGCCGATCGGAATGGCATCGGCTCCCAAAGTCCGTATCCGCGCATAAGGTTGGGACAGCGCCTCCACCACACCCTTATTGGACATCCGGTGAACTATAAAGATGGCGAGAGTATCGACCAAGTTTAACCGCCCGGCACCTGTCAAACGTTCGAGTGACTGGTTACGGCTTAAGCCGACACTCCTGCGGCCACATCGGAACGACCGGCTCTGGGTCGGCAGCCGACACTCAGCGCGATGTTCATTTAACTGATCTGGCTTTGAACCTGCGCCCAGTCGTGGAAACGCCTTGGCGGTGGATCACGAATGATCTGCCTTTCTGGTATGTTGTGTGATCCAACTGCCGCCATTGCAGCGCATCGGCCTGGATCATCGTTGTCCGAGGCTATGTAAAGGGTGCCAACATGGTCTGGAACGTTGATTAGCGCGAGACGCTCATTCCCGAGTGCTGCCCAGCACGGGACTCCTTTGATCCGAGCATAGCTTGCCGCATCCTCCATGCCCTCAGCAATGGCGAGCACGTTGCCTTCGAACTGTGGAGCCCAAGCGCCCTGTCCGGGTTTGCCGAGCATGAACTTGCCATCATGCCATGTTCCGTCGTCCGTCAGCCTGATCCGCTGGAGAGCCGTCAATTTGTGCCCAGTTCGGACAGCGACCAGCAACGCGGGGTCGGTACACAGAACGGACCCAGATATACGCTAAGGTTTTGCCGTGCCTTCGACGGCGCGCATCTGGCGAAGCGGTCTGAGCGCGGTGGATG
>NZ_QJJM01000018.1 GCF_003201955.1 Blastomonas natatoria | reverse complement strand
CCGTCTCTAACACCGGTGCAAGCACCAGCGCTTGCACCGGTGCCTTCTCGGCACGTCAGCAAATCAGCGCAAGGCGGCCCTCACCGCAGGGTTACTTTCGATCTGGCCTGTCTCGGCGTCCCAGCTTTCCTCTCTCAGCGTCGTCAGGATACCGGGTCGAAACCGGTCGCCCCTTCACGGCCGCACGGGGATCGCAAGTCAGCAAGAACGGGGTTACCGCAAGCCAGGTGCAGGCACGCGATTTCCTCGCCGCACGCGCCAAGGATCGCAGGGCACAATTCCAGCCCGATGGCCCGCTGGTGATCGTGTCAGGTGGCCAGAAGGATTGGCACGATTTTGCGATGATCTGGGCTATCCTCGACGACATCAAGTCGCGGATCCCGAACATGGTCCTGGGCACGACCGGCATGCGCAAGGGCGTCGACGCCATGGCCGGTGCATGGGCGCAGCAGAACGGGGTCAACACGATCCTGTTCGTCCCCGATCAGCGCCACGGCAACCGGGCTCCGTTCCTGCGCAACGAGAGCATCGTTAAGCTGAACCCTGTTGAAGCGATCATCGGTGAAGGGTCGGGCATCCAGTCCAACCTTGCACAGCGCCTCCGTCAGGCAGGCGTGCCGCTGCACATCCGCCGGATCAGTGATCAGGCGCAGGTTCGGTCGCGCAACTTTGCGTGAGCGCTCTTCGGAAGGCTCCGGCTTATCCCGGGGCCTTCCGCTCTTCTTTTGCGCAAGGGGCGGGCTCTGGGGGCATCGAACCCCCTTCGCCCGCTGACGCGAGCATCGCGATCCCCTGAGTTTATCAGGCGCGCTTGTGCCTTGGCTCGGCGCGCCTTGCCCATGCTCGATGCTTTGCATCTTGCGGGCATCGCTGCCGCACTAACTGCCACACCCGGACAATGGGTCGACCAGCCATCCTTGGGGTGAACCAGAACCACCTGGCGGCATTCTGCCACCAGCTCAGGTAGTGAGAAAGAAGAGGGGGATGGAGGAGACGAGCAGCGACAGGAGGCAAAGATGCTCGTCACATTCCGCGTCAAGGATATCGAGACAAGGCTCAATTCGAAACCGGCTCAGATATGCCCGCCAGAGCTCGCAGCACTGATGCGCAGACTGCACACCGCCAACAGCACGATCGATGCAGACCCAGGCGAATTCCTGGCCGCGCCCCTGAACTTCGAGATCAATGCCAACGCGCTTGCGATCGCCGAGTTCGCATCCTGTTTCGACCATCGCCCGGAAATGATCGCGATCGTCGAGGAAGCACAGTTTCTTGGACGAATGCTGCGGATCGAGCACCACCAATACGACGCACCGATCACGATGCGGGTGAGTGAGCACATTGCACTGGTAGGCGACATCACAATGAGCAGCGACCTTGCTGCAAAGGTGCTCACCTCGCTTGGCTACCACCGCCAAGAATCTGGCCAACTGTCCCTGCAAAAGCTTGGGACAGCGCTCGAGGATCACCGGACTTATGCGGCTTTCGCCAAGGCAGGAATCACTCCGCTCTTCGAAAGCCTCGCGTTCATCGCCGCCACCGATTGTGGAGAGCAACATCCGCTGCTCGAATGGACCTCATGACTATCCGGACAGCAGTTCACGAGCAGCCACGAACCGACTGAACTCGTCGCCATGTTTAACGCTCGATCTGCAAATTGCCTCCTGCAGGATCGAGGTGGAAAAGGGTGCCCGGCACGTTGCCGCGGTGCCCTTTTTTCATGCCCCCTGGGTCACGGCACTGCCGAACAACCACATTCCGGCACATAGCTTTCGCGAAGTCGCTGGTAACGCATGCCTCCCGCCGCAGGCACGTCCACCACCATCGCCATGAGCACCCCGCCAGCATACTGGTCAACCACTAATTTCCCGACCGAGAAGCCGTGCTGCGCCGGCTTCCGCACCATCGAAAAATTAGCGGTCAAGCCTCCGCTTCGCTCCGGTGACCAGCACACTGACGGGGCGCTGTTTCATGGCATGGCGGACGAGCCGCCGAGCGCCAGGAGGCAAGGTCATGTGCTACACAACAGAAAGCTACGAAGACGACATTTCAGTGCTTCGCCAGATCAATCCCAACATCATCGCCCTTGATGAAAAAACGCTCGAAGCTGAGCGGCGCTCCTACCACACATTCTTCGACGTCCATGTCGTCGAGACCCGGGACGGGTACATCCTCATTGAGGAGGGAGACTATGGCGAGCTGCCGATGCACCTGATCGATCAGATCGTCTACACCGCTACAGGCAAAATGGCCGATGAATTCTGACGAGACAGGGCGGTGGTCACCGCCGCCCAACTCGGCAAAAATCAGGCCTCACCCGCCGAGCTTTTCGAGAGCAGAAATCGCTACCTTTGGCTTCACTTTGACGGCTAGCTCCAGAAGGGCAATCGCCGTATCCTGACCGACCTTTTTGATGAGCCGATTCAGCTCTCGTTCTGCTTCCTCACGCTCAAGCTCTGCAAGCTTCTGCCGGCGCTCCTCCAGCTCCTTTTCCGCTGCTGCCAGGGCAGATCGTTCGCGTTCAAGTTTCGACACCATTGCGCATTCCTCCAAGCCTTGAAAGACCATGCGAAGATGCACCAATCGCAGGGTCTGTTCGAGGCATTTTTTTGCTTGCTGCTCTCGCGATACTTCATCTCGAAGCATGCCCAAATTGGACGCCCACCTTGATCGAACGTGGTGCCAATGACGTGACACAGCGGTCCACAGAGGCAGGCCAAACGTCTGTGGTCAGTTCGCGAGTCCGGCTCGCCGGCACATTCCCCCCGGAAGACCAGCTGGGCCAGTGATCCCCCTATGGCACTGAACCTAGCACAGGGCCTAAGTCCCTAATTTTATGCACACCGTACACCCGAGGTCGGGTAGTTTGTCGTACTAAAGCATTGAAATATAACAATCCGGCTAACGTCCCGGAGAGGGGTTTGTCGCCCTCTCCGAATGGCCATTTGCCCACTGAAGCAGAGGGCAATTTACAGCGAAGGCCAAAGAAACCGTATGACCATCCCGGCCCGATGCGGCTCGATGGTTACATGGCCCGGATGAGGCCGCCCGCAGCCGATACTATTCTGTGGGATAGCCTCGTGCCGGGTTTTGGCCTGCGGTGTTTCGCGTCAGGCGCCAAAAGCTGGGTGATTAGATATCGGGACCGCAGTGCTCGGCGGTTGAAGACGATCGGCCATCCCCCGGCTCTCGATGTGCATCGCGCGCGCCGTAGTGCGCAGGCGCTGATTGCGGTAGCCGAACTCGCCGGACTGCCGCTTCCTGAGGACACACAAACGCAGGAGCAGGTCCTGTTCGGAGCGGTGGCCGAAGAGTTGATGGGCGCGCTCGCGCGCTCGTGGAAACCGAGCACGCTCAAACGCAATCAGGACGCGCTGCACAGAGAGTTGATTCCCGCTTTTGGCGAAATGCCCATCGCGACAATCTTGAAGCCGGACGTCGTTCGCTGGCGCGACAGCATGGCCTCGCGGCCGCATGCCTTCAACCGCGCTTTGCCAGTGCTCTCGATGTTGATGCAGGAGGCGGAGCGGTTCGGGTATCGCAAGCCTTCCTCCAACCCTTGCCGCCTCATGCCGCGCTACCCCACAACAAAGAAGGAGCGCTTTCTCAGTCACAGGGAATACCGCAGCCTTGCTGCGGTATTGAAGGACGCGGAAGGGGAGATGGCGCAAGCAGTGGCGATCATCCGGCTGCTGATTTACACCGGCGCGCGTTCTGGGGAAATCACCGGCCTGAGATGGGAATGGATCAAGCCGCCGCGTATCTTCCTCCCCGACAGCAAGACAGGGGCCAAGGTCATCCTGCTTAATGCTCCGGCCCGCGCCGTGCTCGAACGGGTCGGGCAGGGCACACACGAGAGGGAAGGGCTTGTCTTCCCCAATTCGGCGGGCACCGCGCCGATGAACATTCAACCCCACTGGATCGCGTTGCGTGCCCGCGCAGGGCTGCGTGATATGCGCCTGCATGATTTGCGCCACAGCTTTGCTTCTGTCGCGATCCGCGAAGGGATATCGCTGGTGCAGATCGGCCGACTGCTCGGCCATGCCCTGCCCGAGACCACCGAGCGCTATGCCCATCTTGCCGATGACGATGTTGCGCAGGCAGCCGAGCGGGTCAGCTCTGCCATCGCCGCCGGGCTGGGGCTTCAGCTATGAACGCCCGGGTACTATCGGAGCTTGTCGCCGCAGAACTCGTCAAGCTCGGCCTCGAAGCCAATCGCGCTGCCGAGCGCGGGCAGCGTCATACGCGCTGGTGCCCGAGACAGCCTGGCTTTGGCACCCGCAGCTATGCTGGCGGGCGCAGTGTCTATGTCGTGCAGACCAAGATGCAGGGCCGTTTGCGGACGGTCACTCTGTGTGACGTGCGGCTCATTACAATCACTAAGGCGCGCGCCATCGCGCGCCGGGTGCTGCTGCGTGCTCAGGTTGGCGATAACCCCGCCTGCACTCGTACAGAGCGCCGCGCCGTTCCGCTGTTCCGGCGGTTTCTTGATGAGTACTGGAACGCTGTGTCGCCGAGTTGGAAATCTTCGACCCTTCAAAGCAACCGCCATTATCGCCGTCATCTCGAAAGAGCCTTTCCCCGCGCTTATCTTGACCAGATCGGCTCTGGTGATGTGCAACGTTGGTTTGCAAAGATCACGGAAGCAGCAGGACCCGCTGCTGCCAACCGCGCATTTGAGCTTTTGCGCGCGTTATTCGTCAAAGCTGAAGAGTGGGGCATTCTTCCGGAATCTGCGAGCCCGTGTCGCGGAATCACGCGCAACAAACTGCGCAAGCATGAATGCCGACTTTCCGCGATAGAGCTCGAGCATTTTGGCGTGACGCTCGTCAATGCCGAGGCCAATCATCCGATGGCAGTGGCGGCCATCCGGCTGATCGCGCTTACGGGTTGCCGCAAGAGCGAGATCCTGAACCTTACCTGGAATGAAGTGCGGGGTCGCCGCCTGCTACTGACCGATGGGAAAACCGGTCCACGCACCGTGTGGCTGGGAAGGGCAGGGGAGGCGATCCTCACCAAACTTAAGCCTCACCCCGCGCTCGACGAAGTGTTCTGGCATAACGATCAGCCCTTGTCTGTCTCGCGGCTTGATCAGGTCTATCGGTCTTGCCGGGACGCAGCCGGGCTGGGCCACGTAAGAATGCATGATCTGCGCCACAGCTTTGCTAGCTATGCTGCGTCAATGTCCGAGACACTGCCGATGATTGCAAGGCTGATGGGGCATGCCAGTACTGCCATGACCTCTCGCTACGCCCATCTTGACGACGCTGATGTGCTCGAGGTTTGCGAGCGGATCGGCGAAGTGATCTCTAAGGCAGTGGGTGAATGGCGTGAAGGGTGAATGCTCAGCTCGACTTTTATTTTATGACAGGCGCCAGAGAGTAGTTGCAGCAAACGCTCAACGCGACGAGCCAGTCCCGATCCTAAGCGACACGGCGGATGATAATGGTTCCGGATGTGTTAAGGCCGTTCTCGCCCTTGCGATTAGTCCAGTACTCGCCGCGAAGCTCGCCGTTCGACATGACCTGGACGATCCCAGCCCCTGCATGCGTTCGGGTGTCTGTCGGTGCCACCGGCAGCGGGTCGACCTGAGTGTAAACGTAGCTCAGCTTTGGCCGCGCGGGCTTGACCCAACTCGGTCGCACGTAGTCTGTGGTGCTGCACCTTTCCGTCCCGTCGGGAACGATCTCGATCTCAATCTCGAACAGCCCGACCTTGATCCTGACATCGGCGCCCGTGACCTTTGCGTCGGCGTCGGTGACCGGCTCGGTCAGCGCGTCGAAATGTGGCCCGTTGCCATTGGCGGCCTTGTAAAGGCGCTCGATTTTCGGCCAGTTGGACCTGATCTCGGCCCGCCACTCGCCTTCGAGCCAAGGAAACCACCAGAGGCGTCCTAGCGTGATCCAGTGTAAGAAGCGCAAGGCTGGCGTCCAGCTAAGAAGCAGGGTCAGGCCGGTCAGGAGGGTAACTATCCGACTGGACCACTTTAAGATGTCGGCCGGCGTCTGCACCCCGTCGAAGCCGACGAGTATCGCCACAGGTGCGAGCACCAACGCAACGAGGATGGTCAGCAAGATGGACCGGTTGAGCGCCAAGATCACAATGCGCTACTCGCAGCTTCCGCGGCGCACGCAGAACGGCCGCTCCGATAGGCGACTTCCATGCCCTCGCGGAAGACAGCGATCCCGAAGTCGCAGCTCGCAACCCCGGTCGCAACAACCCCTGGAATCGCCGAGCCGAACAGTGCGGCCAAGTAGCGGCCCCCAAAACGTCTAGTGCGGTCGATGGATGCGTGGTGAATGATCGGCGGCGAGAAGTACTGTCCGAGGCGGAGGATTCGAAGTTCCGGGCTCAGTACATGAAACCCGTCGTGATGCTCGTTCGCCGGGTTTGAGATGGTCGCGAGAACACCAGCGACATCTGTCACGATCCCTGGGTAGCTGATCAAACGCAGCGGAAGGATTGGCAGATCATCTGGCGCAGCGCTAATTATTACGCCGGTACCGGAGAAGTTGGCGCCGGCGCGCGCGTCAACCTCGACGAGTAGTCCGAGCAGAGCGTCGGTCAATTCAACAGCGGTTTGACTCATAAGGACCAAGTGAAACAAACGGCCACAAAGCGCAACGTTGGATGCGACCCTCCCTCTCCTTGAGCAGTCCCAAAGGACATTTTTGAAAGAGAGCTCATCGCGGATACCTAGAATCTGCGCAATACGCCGCAGACCGTACGCCTACAGCAAAGGCGACACGCAGTCCAAAAAGGCACTGAGAGATGTGTGATCCGGAATAGCAAATCGTCACAATGTTCCTTGTTTGTCCTCGCCGCCTAGTGCTACAGTTGTCGTAGCCCCTTATGCGTGTTGGAGAATCTCTTGCCTAGCCCCTTCCGCGTCCTCAGTATCGATGGCGGCGGCATGCGCGGGCTGTATTCGGCGTCGTTTCTTGCCGGCATCTCGCAATTATTCGAACGCGAGCGTGAGACGGGCATGCTTGACATCGGTAAGGGCTTCGATCTGATCGTCGGAACTAGCACTGGTGCCATACTCGGCTGCGCCGCGGCCGTGGGCGAGCCGATGAGCAAGGTCGCCAAGCTCTACAAGGAGCATGGCAAAGCTATCTTCCCCATCCGCCTACCGACGAACCTTACCGGTGCGCTCATGCAAGCGAAGACTCGGCCAAGGCATCTCAAGAACGGTGATCAAGCGCTCCGCGCTGCGCTGGTTGCAGTGCTCCAGCAGCGGACCATCGCCCAAGTATATGCAGAACGTGGTATCGCACTGGCCATTCCAGCTGTCGAGATGGGGCACCAGCGCTCGTGGGTGTTCAAAACGCCCCACCTCGGCGGACACCGCGACGACCACTTCACCCTGGTTGACGTCTGCATGGCGAGTAGTGCCGCGCCAATCTTCCGCTCGCTGGCAGCGATCCAGATGGCCGATGGGCTCGGCGGTCATCGTGTATTTGCCGACGGCGGCTTGTGGGCCAACAATCCGGTGCTCGTTGCTTTGCTGGATGCTCTGCAGATGGCCCCAGTAGATCGCGAAATTGAGATCTTTGCTCTAGGCACCTGCCCTCGCCCGGAAGGCGAAGCCATCGAAGAAGACGAGGTCCACCGCGGTTTGCTAGAATGGAAGCTTGGCGGCAAAGCACTGCAGTTGAGCCTTTCAGCGCAAGAGTTTGCCTTTGACAACATGGCGCGATTGTTCGCTGGCGTTCTCGAGACTCTGGGACGCAAAGTTTCGATTATCCGCTTTCCCAACGGCGCGGTGCCACCCGACACGTTACAATACCTTGATCTCGACGATGCTCGGCCAGAAGCAACTAATCGCCTATTGGCACAGGCCCGCGCTGACGTGGTCTTCACTAAAAGCGCCTGCGATGACAAGCGCAACGTCGTTGGTCAACAAATCGCCCGGTTGTTCCGCGACATGCCACCCCTTCAGCCGAGCCCAACCGGAGAATAGGAATCTATATGTTTGACACGTCACTAGAGGTTTCAGAGTTCCATGCGGAGGAGGTAGCGCTTCCTAACACCGAGCGCACCGAGATGCGGCGTCGCCGAGATGCCAACCGGACTAGGCTCAAGCATGGTCTGGCTAAGGCTGAGAAACCGGCTCCAATCGGCCAACATACGCAGGGCTCCTATGCGATGCGCACCATGGTTCAGGATTCCGACACCGATTACGACATTGATGACGGCGTCTACTTCCGCAAGGATCTGCTAGTCACGCCTCAAGGCGGTGAGATGAGCGCGTTAGCCGTTCGCCAGATGATCTGCGACGCCTTACAGGACGATCGCTTCAACAAGGCACCGACGGTGCTCAAGAACTGCGTACGGGTTTTTTACAACGAAGGTTTTCATGTCGACGTACCAGCCTATCGGCGCGTCAAAATCGACGATCCCTGGACCGGCCAGAAGAGCTACAGCTACGAGCTGGCGAGTTCGGACTGGAAGGCATCGGACGCAAAGGCGGTCACCAAGTGGTTCAAGGACCGCAACGAGGCCCACAGTTTCGACTTTGACGAAAATGAGGGTCAGTTCTGCCGCGTAGTCAGATTACTCAAAGCCTTTGCGCGCAGCCGGTCATCTTGGAAGAGCATGACCGCAACCGGCTTCATGCTCACCAAGCTGACTGACGAATGCTTCTTCCCCTCCGCCGGCCGCGACGACCTGTCTCTGCGCGAAACCATGAAAGCGATCCGCTGGCGACTGGCCGGCAACACGATCATCAACCACCCAACGCTCAATAACGACACGATCACCCACGACAATGACGCGCGTCCTGGTCACTTCAGGGATCGGCTGATAGAGAACCTCAAGCACCTTGATGTTCTCGATCGCTACGATTGCACCCATGAAGAGGCGATGGCTGCGTGGGACAAGGTCTTTTGCAGCGAGTGGTTCCGAGCACAGCCGGCACCGGATGGTGAGAGAGGTAACGGCGGCTCGGTCGCCCGTGAATCCAGCGCGCCTACTGCCCCGGTCATCAAGCGTGGTGGCGGCCGATATGCGAGCCGCCACGGTTGAGTTTCTTCGAAGAACGACGTGAGCAAGCGCTCCATGAGGTTGCCACTTGGGCTAGCGTCATCAGGGGCGGGGCTAAGCTGACCCGCGAGCAGCTTCGCTACTTGGGCTTCGGTGACGACTGGGACGGATGGCGGCTTCCACTTGAGGGCAGCGGTTCGGTCGACCTGCTGCTTGACGGCGAGTTCCCCTACTCAATTCCGCGGGTCGCACTTGTCGGCAGGCCCGACCAGCTAATTGCACCGCATGTCGAGAAAGATGGCAAGCTCTGCCTTTCCGGAGACAATGGCAGGTCGGATGCGATGCGGCCTGCGGAAGTCGCAGCATACTGCTACCAGGAGGCGCTCAGCCTAGTCCTTGAGAATGAAGCTGGCAGGAACACTGACGATTTCCATCTCGACTTCTCAGCTTACTGGCGACGGCAGCTTGAGAACGCGCCGGCGGTCTGGGTCTGGCTGGGTCGGGATCAAAGTAGCCGGTTAGTCGCCGCGTGGCACGGCCAAGCCTTCACCCTCATTGCCGAGAATGAAGACGACTGTCAGTCTTGGCTCAACCATCGCTTCGGACCGAAGAAAGAGCGATCGGTAAGGTCAGCGCTCGTTGTAGGGCTGGATGCTTTGCCGTCTCCCAGTGACTACCCCGTAAATGGCGGTAAACTAAGGCGATTGATTGCCAAGAGCGCGCCTGACAGTCTCGCTATCTTTGATCGCTTCGTCAGTTCAATGTCCGGCAACGCCGTGGTGGTGCTTGGCGGGAAAACCTTGGACGGCGAACCGGCTTGGGCACCTGTGATTGTGAGCGACGGCATATCTTCTAGCGGAGGCAAGTCCCGAGCGGGGGCGCTGCGCGGATTTCGAACGAGCAGGAAGCCGCCAGCATTGCAGGTCCTCGATCGCGGCGTCAAGCGCGCTTCTCCGACCCTTGTCGACGCTTACATCAGCCGCCTTGAAGGCGGCCTCGGCGAAGGCTTAGCTGCAAAGCGGGTAGTCATCTTCGGTTGCGGGTCGCTTGGGGCAGGTGTCGCCAAGATCCTGCTGCAATCTGGCATCAGACGCATGGTCTTGGTTGACCCTGAGAACCTCGGGTGGGAAAACATTGCGCGGCACGAGCTCGGTGGTGACAGTGTGGGCAAGGCAAAGGCCACGGAACTCGCCAATCGCTTTACCTTAATGTACCCGCATGTCCGCGAAATCCTAGCCACGGTAGACAGCTGGCAATCGCTGGCACGGCGAGACCCAGGTGTTCTTACTGAAGCGGATCTCATCTTGTCGCTTATCGGCGACTGGAACTCAGAAGCGGCACTCAATGATCTACAGCGTGCTCCCGGTGGCGCGATAACAGCACCCATTCTTTATGGTTGGCTAGAGGAGCATGCCGGAGCCGCGCATGCCTTAGCAATCGGCAAGGCAGGGTCGTGTTTCCGCTGCGGCTTTGATACGACCGGAGGCGCGACAGTGCCCGCAACTAAATGGACGAGCAAAGGGCCGAACGTTTGCGGCGGTGCTACCAGCGTCTATGGCGCAGTGGAGCTTGCTCCGTCTCAGGCGTTGGTCGCCAGTCTTGCTATCGACCTCCTGCTCGGCCGAGCTTCGGCGCCGGTACGCCGCAGCTGGCTGGCACCTCGATCGACCATTGGAGGATTGGGCGGCCGAATCAATGCTGCCTGGGAGTCGGTATATGGTGACGTAGAGTGTGGTGGGCGTATGATGGCCGCACCTTGGCCGCAAAAGGTAGATTGTTCATGCTCTTCGCCCTAGAGGAACTGCCGACTTGTGGTGAAAGGGTCGAGGTCTTTTTATCATCTGGTGTCCTGCAGCACTTTGCCAGGTATCGGCAGACGCGCTTGTGGCACAGGGAAGCCGGCGGACAGCTCTTCGCTATCATCGATGGCGGACGCTGGACGATTGTCGAGGCCACTGGCCCGCGGCGCTCGGACATGCGCTCGCGCTTTGGCTTTCGCTCTAGTCGGACTGCGGAGCAGGCCGAAATCACGGACCGCTTCGCGAAAGGGCTACACTACGTCGGAGACTGGCATACGCACCCGGAGGCAATTCCGACGCCTTCTGGGGAAGATTTGGGCAGCATGGCCGAGATGATTCAGACGTCCGATTATCAAACAACTGGGCTGCTCATGCTCATCATCGGAACGCAGTCGCCGCCTCAAGGCCTTTACATCGCTCTTCATTGCGGAACTGGCTGGTGGCGACAAATGTGTCTGCAAAGCCGGTCCAGATTGCATCGGCACGGAGGAAGTTACCCGAATACCTCGCCGAGCATCGCCGGGAGCAGCTGATGGAGGTGAGCAGTTGCCTCGGCTTGGGCGACATTGGCGGCGCGAGCCTTGGCCTGGAGGCTGTCGAACCAGAGCTGGGCGCCCAGCGAGGGGACCGGCACCTTGATCGCTTGTAGGCGTTTGGTGGCAAGGGTGCGGTTGCGGTCTGCGCTTCCCGCCGATGCTTTGCTGACCTGATAAAGACCCTCTTCCGACTGAAGATAGTACCAGAGGAATGGCGCAGTGGCCCGAATGGCATCGGGGACGCAGGTCAGATACCGGTGTGAACCATGCTTGCAGTGATGTTCGCGCTCGGCGACAGCAAATGCGCCTTCCCATGCCTTGATGTTGCTGAACACGAGGTCGCCCTCCTCGATACGGTAAAGCGACTGCCAAGTCAGTTCAGCGCCGATGAGGTCAGGCTTCTCGAAAAGCCCCTTGCCAAAGGAGCGGACGCCGAGTTCAGGATATGAGGCATCCGGGTCGATCGACACTGGACGGCGCACCAGCGGGGCAATGTCGCCCATCGCCAAGCGCGGCGCATCGGCAATGATCCGCGCGAACGCGGCTCGCAGGGTTGCTTCAATCTCAGCTGTTACCTCCGTTGCCGCATTCCCGCGCGTGGCTAGCGCGCTTGCCGCTTGGCCCAATTTTCTAACAATAGCTTGTTGTTCCGTGATGTTCGGCAAGGGAATGGACTGTCCGAGAAACCGGCTTTCCTTGAGGCGGACACGATTGGTGCTTCCTTCACTGGCACTTTTGCAGATCGCGATGAACCATGCAGTCCGCGCTACCCATGCGACATATTCAGGCAATGCTTTTGATGAATCGACATTGAAGGCAGGAAAATCGCTCGACACGACTGCACCATTCAATTCGGGCGGAACGATCCCGAATGCACCATGGCGGGCGTCGATCTTCGAAATGACGAACTGATTGGTCGAAACGCGGTTCTGCTGAGCAGCCGCGATTTCAGATCCTTTGACGCGCCCACGAAGCGCAAGCCCCTTCCCCCACAACCGGGCGGTCACTTGCGCGTAAGTTTGATCCGGGTCCAACTGGATCCGGTCTGCGTTGGGAGAGAGCAACTCGCCCAAAGGCACCGAGGGCCATTGGCTCATACAGGAACCTGCTGCGAAACGAGCCCGCGAAGTTCACCCAGAAGCTCCAACACTTCAGTTTCCTTGGCGTAGGCTGCCTCGACAATTTCCGCCGGGGTTCGGTGATCTTCAGCGGCTTTGGCATTGGGATTTTTGCTGTCGAGATTGACCGCGACAACTTGCCCACCAGCATCCCTCTCGATGAGCGCAGGGCCATCGACCAGCCAAGCGCGCGGGTCCTCGCCGCGTGTGTCCCACCAGGCGCTCAGGTCGGCCAAATCGGTGGACTGCAACGGCGCGGTCTTGGAATACTTGCGCCTGCCTGCGGGCGCGGGCTGTTCCCAATAGGCGATTTGCCCGGTCGGGCCGGTGGAGTCGAAAAACAGCAGGTTGGCGGCAATGTCGGTATAGGGGGCGAATACACCCTCTGGCAGGCGCACGATGGTGTGGAGGTTGAAAGTCTCCAGCAGGTCAGCCTTGATCCGAGCGGCAACGCCGGTGCCAAACAAGGTTCCGTGCGGAACAACCACGGCGGCGCGGCCTTGGCCCTTGCGCTTCAGCCGCCGCATGATCAGTTGCAGAAACAGCTGCGTGGTTTCCGCTGTGCGGCGATCGTCGGGGAAGTTAGAGAGGATACCTGCCTCTTCTTCACCGCCGAACGGCGGATTGGTGAGGATCACGTTGACCCGTTCACGCTCGCCAATTTCAGACAGGCGAAAGCGCAGGGCGTTACCGGGATCGATTTCGGGCGCTTCCAGTCCGTGCAGCAACAGATTCATCTGTGCCAGCAGGAAGGGTAACGACTTGGCTTCTATGCCCTTGATGCTGGCGGTTTGCAGCTGCTCGCGCCGTTCCACGGTGTCCGCCTGAAGCGCCATGTGCGTGAAGGCTTCGGTCAGGAAGCCGCCGGTACCGCAGGCCGGATCAAGCACAGTCTCGCCGATGGTCGGGTTGATCCGTTCGACCATGAAGCGCACTACGGCGCGCGGTGTGTAGAACTCGCCACTGTCACCCGCCGCATCGCGCATTTCGCGCAGCAGCGTTTCATATAGCCGCCCAAGGGTGTGCATTTCTTCGGAACTGTCGAAGTGGATGGCGTTGATCAGGTTGATCACATCACGCAGCAAATAGCCGCTTTCCATGCGGTTGGTGACGCCGCGAAACACGGTCGCGATCACGTCGCGCCGGTCGCGTCCGCCATTTGTCCCGCGCAGGGCTCGCAAATAGGCGAAGAGGCCAGGGCCTTCGCTGCCATCCGGCAACGTGGTCTTTTCAGCGGTGATAAAGGTCAGCAAGTCCGGCCCGGTGATGCCGTCCTTGTCCGCCGCCCAATCCCGCCAGCGGTAGGGCGGCTCGATGGCCGAGGTGAACGCGCTGCCGGCCAGTTCCGCTTCGTCCTGGTGCATCCGCTCAAGGTCATCGAGGAACTTGAGGAACATGATCCACGTCAGCACCGGCAGCCGATCAAGATCACCATTCAGTCCCTTGTCCTTCCGCATGATCTTGCGGGCAGACTTGACGATGGAATCAAGGCGTTGGGCCGTGGTCTGGGGGGCAGTGTTTTTCGGGGCGCGGGCCATGGTATTCCTTATCAATTATCAGGCCGCATAGAGCGCTTCGGTCAATTCCGCCACAGCCTCGCGCATAGCCTGCGGGCCGCCAAACAGGCGCGCGATCTCGCTCGGGTTGCCGAAGTCGGAAATAGGCTGAACCTTGAGCGCCTGAGGCAAGGACAACTGGTCAGGGCCAGTCGCGGCGTATTTTTCCAGCAGAGCATCGATCACGCGCCGCGCTTCTTCGCCGTAACGCTGGAACAGATCGGGCTCCTTGGCACGCAAACGCTGGGCGCGTTCCGTGCGTGTGGTGAGCGGTGCATTCCAGGCAAGATGACAAAGCAGATCGAACGGATCGTCATCGGGCCTGCCCGCATCGACCTGAAGCGCGACAAGATCAATTCCGCGTTCGGCCAAGGCGTCGATGATGGCACCACGCTTGTCCGGAATGGCCCATTCAGCGCGGAAAGCCGCAGGCGTGGGAAACAGGGTCCGCACCTTTTCGCCGGTCCAGTCGGTCAGCTTGCGGCAGGTAAGCCGCTTGCCGTCAGAATCCAGATCATAGACGAGGTGCGCGACGACTTCGACTTCACCGCCATCCACATAGAGCTTGCGTGGCAGCGCCTCGGGTTCGTCCGGTGGCAGAGTTGTCGTTCCATCCCCACCATCTAAGGAATCCACCGGGCTTTCCGGCTCCCTCTCATCGGTTGAGACGACTTCGCCTTCGGCGTCGATCTCGGTCGTGATTTCATCGGCGGGTTCACCATCGAAGGCCGGATCAGCGAACTTCTCGGTAGCTGTTCCGGTGTAATCGAGAATGTTGAACCACAGCTTCCCGTAGTCCTCGCGCAGCCGCGTGCCGCGCCCGATGATCTGCTTGAACTCCGCCATTGAACCGACGACCCGCGCCAGGGCGACATTCTTGCAGGTAGGGGCATCAACGCCAGTCGTTAGAAGCTGCGAGGTGGTTAGGATCACCGGTGTTTCGCTCTCCACGTCTTGAAACGTGCTGAGCTTACCCTTTCCGATGTCGCCTTCGTCCGAGGTCACGCGGGTCACGTAGTCAGGATACTTCGCCACCATATCGGAATTCAGATTGATCAGCGCCTGCCGCATCTCGCTCGCATGGTCCTGATCGACGCAGAACACGATGGTCTTGGCAAACCGACCGGTGTTCTTAAGGAAGTCGGTCAGATGACGGGCAATGGCCTCGGTCCGCGACCGCAACGCTACGATGCGTTCGAAGTCTTTTGTCTGGTATTCCTCGTCGGGAATTTCGCGCCCGTATCGATCCAGTTCCCCGGCCGATGGCCGCCAGCCAACGGCATCGAGATCGGTGACGATGCGATGCACGCGGTAGGGAGCTAGGAAGCCATCCTCGATCCCCTGCGCGAGCGAGTATGTGTAAAGCGGCTTGTGAAAATAGGCGTAGGTGTCGCGGCTTTCCTCGCGCAACGGTGTCGCCGTCATGCCGAGCTGGTAGGCTGGCTCGAACCATTCCAGAATTTCGCGCCAGGTGCTGTCAGACCGCGCACTTCCCCTGTGGCATTCATCAATGATGATGAGGTCGAAGAAGTCTGGTGCGAACTCCTTGTAGAGGCCGGGGCGGTTCTCGTCGCGTGCGATGGCCTGATAGGTCGAGAAGTAGATGTCGCGGCCATGGCTGATCGCGTTAGCGCCCAGTTTCCAGCGCGCATCGCCGAACGGCGCGAAAGTCTTGTCTTTGGGATCGTCTACAAGGATGTTTCGGTCGGCAAGGAACAGGACTTTGGGCTTGCGGTGATCGCCCCGCTTGTTCCAACCGGCTGACCATAGTCGCCAGCAGAGCTGGAATGCGATGGCGGTTTTGCCCGCCCCCGTGCAAAGGTTGAGAAGGGCGCGGCGCTGCCCGCCCAGAATTGCTTCCATGGCCCGATTGACGGCAATCTCTTGGTAGTACCTGGGCGGCCTTTCAGGATCGGGAAAGCCCGGCGACATCAGCTTGGCCGTACTCTCACCAGAGATTTCCAACTGGGTTTCAAGACGGGACCAAAGTTCGCTCGGTTTCGGGAAATCGCTACGCGTAACTTCGGTCCCCAGCGCGAGATCGATTTCGATGATGTCCTGGCCGTTGCTGGCATAGGCGAACCGCACGCCCAGCACTTCGGCATAGTCCTTCGCTTGCTGAACGCCGTCCTGCGCTGAGCGATAACCTGCCTTGGCCTCAATAACTGCGATCGGATAATCGGGCCGATAACGCAAGATGTAGTCCGCGCGTTTCCGCGTCCCTCGGCGGGCCACTCCGCCCACGAAGAGCACGCGTCCGTCTGTGAAAGTCCGCTGTTCCTGAATCGCACAAGGTGCATCATCCCAGCCCGCAGATTGCAGCTTCGGCACAATGTATTTTCGGCAGGTGTCAGCTTCGGTATTCATCCTACTGCGCAATCTTGCTGATCAAATCGACTTTGGCAACTACGTCAGCGCGAGGGGCCGCCGCTCCACGTCAAAAAAGCGCACTCCGTAGTTGGGATCTGGACGGTGATTTTGCCAGCCAACATGGTGCACTCTATCGAGTTCAGGAGGGCCTTGCCAAAAGCTGGGCCTGATGGCGCTGTGCAACTACGATATGTCCGGTGCGAAAGCGATCGTCGCAAGGGCTTTGGTAGCATCCCCGCGGGTCTGGTACCTGCCAATGAAGATCCCCGGATCCGCCTGATCGGCAACGCGGCTAACTTCGCATTGACCGTTGGCACATCGCGTGAGGCGATAGGCGCGCCCATTTGATCGGCAGAATACGTCCTTCGAACCTGAAACCGGCGTCCATTTGCAGTCAGCGCCTGACACAAAGCGCTGCTCAAGCGATCGGCGCTTCTCTTCTTCGGCTTCCTTCCAGCGGGCGCGTTGCTCCGCTTGCAGCCGGTCCCCCTCACGCTCGACATGCTCCTGAAGGGCTCCAACGATCGCCGGCAGTTCAGTGCCTTCGGCATGCTCGCGATCAAAAAGCTCTTTGCAGGATTCCCGCAGATCATCCCTCGCAAAGTCGCACCGATCTTGCTCCTGCAGGTCCCGCATCCGCTGAGCCACATCAGTCCGTGTGAGTGTCGGCCCAGGCATGGTGTTGAGGTGCTGCGTCAAAGCATCGGTCGGGACCCAGCAAGGACCCGCACGGATCACAAGTTGCTCGCGCGTAGGTGTCCACTTCCGCCAGGCCGTATTGTTCCGGTTGAGGGTCGACACGATTGCGGCTGCAAGGTTCGACAATGCGCGGTAGTCGCGTATGTGTTTGAGCGACGGGCTGCTGATATATTCGACGAGCAGTCGGCGGACCATCTCGGCTTCATCGGGCATGGGTTTCCTCCGTATAGCTGATGCAGCGTGGTGGATAAGTAAGGGTCATCTTGCACCTCTGTCGAACCGAGCCTCCAAGCGGTCCTCTAAGGAAGGCCATCAGGATCGATCGGTTCAACGATCACATTTCCGGATTGCGCTACAGCTGCTGCGATATTGTCCAAAAGATCACCCCCTTTCATGACTTCAACACGCCCCTGACCGAACCCGGACAGGCGCTGCAACGCGCACTCGTGCGCACCGAGTTGCCGGCCGTTGTCCGGCTGCCCGCACCACTCCTTCGAGCGGCGTTTCCCTCTCTGCGATCGGTGCAGACCTGACCGTGCCCGGTCTCATCGGGGCTCAGTCAAAGGGATGGTCCCCTGGACGACAAGAACAGCTTCGAAAGGCAAATCTCATGAAGAACACGGTCACCCTCGTCGGCTTTGTTGGCAACACTCCCGAAACCCGGCAAACGCAGTCCGGCGCAAAGATCACCACGGTCTCTCTTGTCACCACACGCAGCTTCAAGGACAGCGAAAACAATCGCCAGACCGAGACCGAATGGCACCGCATCACCTGCTTCAACGGTATTGGCAAATGCGTCGCTGATTACGTTGCGAAGGGCGCCATGATCATGGTCACCGGCCGCATCCACTACACCCGCTGGACCGAAAAACGGTACCGAACGGTACGGCTGCGAGATCATTGCCGAGCAGGTCGATTTCCTGGCCAAGGCCAAGGAAGCCGCTCCGGTCGAAGCGGAAAAGAAGCGGCGCTCAAAGTAGCGCCGCCGGCATTCTTCGCCTGCCAGAATGAGGACCCTTGCCGCTGCGGCGGCAGGGACTTTTCGCATGCTTGAATCACGCTGCTCGAAGTGTTCAATTGTTGAAAACCATAGATCGCTGGTTTGCAAAAAAATCGAGTTCGCAAGGCTCGATCCGGGCCTTGTGACGGCCACCTTGTCAAGCTTGTGCAGCCGAGCGGAACATCAGCATGATAGAGCCCTCTATCAAGCAAGCAAAGTGCGTAAAAATTCATCTGAAATCGTGCAGCCGGGCCATTGGCCGAGGCGGGGTCCGAGGCTAGGCCATCTGCGTGTGTCGCATCCGCGCCGAGGCCGCTGCCCACTTCCAAAAGTTCGGCCTTCAACGCCCGATCGCTAACACCGACTGGCGCGAACGCAGGGTAAGCTTGGCGGCATCGACTGCGCGCCAAGGTATCAATTGAGGAACCCAATAATCGGCCCGATACGTCCGAATCCGGGTGGGGGATTCCGGACACTATCTTCTGCCCACCATGTGCTTGCATGGCTATCTGAGGGAGCGCCCGCAGGCCTTTGACAAACCGCGGCATCTTGACCCCTGCGTATGGCCAGATGACAACTTTTGCCGGTTTTGAGGTGGAATTCAGGTGCCTGAAGGGCTAACAGCCCTAGTCAGGAAAGCCAAATCATCAGCGAATCCAATGTGCTAGGTTTTTCGATATCAGCAAGGAATCAGTCCCTATGAGCAGCACACCGTACACCGCTGCGCGGTAGGCTGATGCAGCGAAGTTCTGCATATTTCACAATCAGTTAGGTAAGATTTTGCTCGAAATTCGCACGGTGCAGTCCGCTGCATACCGTCCAGTGCTCCATCATAAATATAAAAATACAGGGGCTTAGCGCTGCACCGGGCTGCATCTTCTAAGCTCTTGGCAAGGGGGCTGCAGCGTTATATACTCGGTCCTGCGATAGACGAACCACGCCTGAAAAGGTGTGGTAGTGGAAAAGAAACAGTTTCAGAGCGTCGGTGTAACGCTCAGCCCAAGGATGATCGACGTCGTCGATCAACTTGCGGCAAGCCGCGGTGTATCGCGGTCAGAAGCCATCCGCATTGCCCTTGAAGTCGGTATTCCGCTCCTGAAGGCGGGACTATCGCTCAATGCCGAGCGGGCTGTTACAATCCTCGAGCATACCCAGCTTGCGCTCTCGCTCATCGTCCAGGAGCAATATCCGGCTGATGCCGAACACCTGATCGCTCAGGCGCTCTCCAACGTGCGAGAGCATCATGGCTGAAGACATCAGGTTCAGCAAAAAAGCTGCCACTCTCACCCACGCTTCCGCGCGCGGAAAAGTGAAGCGGAACGCAGGCAATTTCACGCGCGGATCGCAGCTGTTCCACCATGAAATCCTGATGACCTGGGCGGGCATCAGAATGCCCCTCTACGTCTGGGTCGGAACCGCCATTCTTCTGCTGTGTGCCCTCGTCAGTTTGACCTTCAAGAACCACGAGGTGCAGCTCGTGCTTATGAAGCTCTACGCCGAGGCTTGGGGCTGGGTTCAGCTCAATCCGAACAAGCCTGTAAACCTGACGCTTCCATCGGGTCAGATGGTGCAAGGCACCATGTCCATGGTGCCCTATCATCCTGCAGTGGAAAGGGCGTGGGCCAAGGCTGTGCAGGTCAGCATTTCTGCGGGTCTTGGTGCAGCCTTTATCTGCGTCCCATTGACCGTCTGGTTCGTCGACTTTTCGAAACGGCGCGGCACCGACATTCTGACCGAGCGCCATGAGCGGGGGGCCGTGCTTGTGACACACAGCGAACTGGCCCAAGCCATCACCAGCCATAACTGGAAAGCGCATATCAGCGAGTGCCGCAAGCGCACGCCACCAGTGGACCCCGACAAGATCCTCGCAGAGCCCTTGAAGGACCGTGTTCGGGCGGGTCTGCATGCGCCTTACCGCCTGGCAGGTGTGCCGGTTCCTTGGCGTCTTGAGCAAAGCCATGCGATGTTCATCGGTACTACCGGTGCTGGCAAGACGACCGAGCTGAAGAAGATCGTCACGCAGGCGCGTGAACGCGGGCATCGCTGCGTCATTTTCGATCTGACCGGCACCTTCGTCGAAAGCTTCTATGATGCCGAAACGGACATCATCCTCAACCCGATGGATCGCCGCTGCGTGCCATGGTCGATCTTCAACGACTGCGACAATTACGCCGAATTCATGAGCGCTGCGACAGCGCTGGTTCCCAGCGGCCATAGCGCGGAAGATGACTTCTGGCAGAAGTCGGCACGCACCCTGTTCGTCGAGATGTGCGTCAAAATGATCAAGATGGGCGTGCGCTCAAATGGCGCGCTTTCCTACTTCCTGATGCAGTCGGATCTGAAGACGATCCATGCTCAACTTGAAGGCACGATCGCAGGTCCGATGATGTCACCCGCCGCTGCCAAAATGGCAGAGTCGATCCGGACCACCTTCATCGCCAATGCGAATGTTTTCCGCTTCCTGCCCGAACCTCCTCCGGGCGAAACCGGCTTCTCAATCAAGAACTGGATGACCACCGAGGTCAAGGAAGGGTCGATCCTTTTCATCACTTCCACGCACCCGGACCTGGTCCTCAATCGCCCGCTTTTGACGCTGTGGATGGACCTGGCCGTCAATGCGCTGTTCCACATGGGACGGACCCGAGATCTGCGCACCTGGTTTCTCATCGACGAAGTCCATGCGCTGCATCGTCTCCCGGCGATCGATCATGGTCTTCAGACCGCCCGCGCGTTTGGCGGAGCCTTCGTGCTTGGCATGCATTCCTTCGACAAGCTTGAAGAAACCTATGGCGAGAACGGAGCTACCAATCTGGCCTCGCTGGCGGGCACCAAACTGATCCTCAAGACGGCCGATCCCGAGACGTCGCGGCGATGCTCCGAGTTCATTGGCAACCGTCAGGTCCGGATCATGGATGAAGCCTATTCCTACGGCTATAATGACAACCGCGACGCCTCGACGATCACGCCTCGTACCAACGTCGAAGAACTCGTCATGCCGGTCGACATCAGCGACCTGCCCAGCATGCACGGGTTCGTGAAATTCCCCGACGGTTTCCCCGCTGCCCGGATCAGGCTGACGTGGAAGGATTACGAACCCCGCGCCAATGGCTTCGAGCGTGTCACCGACATGCGCGCCGCCGAATACACACCACCGTCCGGAGATATCGCGGAAATGGGGGGTGGAGATAGGGAAGGCGCGGAACCTGATATCGTGCCTCTGGAGCGCAGGGATCGCGAAGAGGTGGCGCTGAGTGAGGCGGAGCGGGCGGCGCAGCAATTGCGGGAGGCGATCGAGGGGCCATTGAACCCTGAGCGCGAGCTGACCGGAGAGGAGGTGGCGCGCAGGATCGAGGACGAAGAGGAGCGGGCAGAGTTCGAGCGCAGGCCAGCGCAAGGGGAGCTCTATGGCTATACCCGCCCGGGCAAGAAGGACCAACGCGAGCGGCAAAACCTTGCCATGCGCGACAGCGAAGAGCGCAGCGCGCAAGCGAAGATCGAAGGGCAAACGGGGCGAGCGCAGAACAGCAGGGCAGACGCGCAGGAGAGCGAGCTTTCCAAAGAGAACATGCGCGGCATCGGCAATGAAAAGCAGGGCCGGCAGGACCCTTCGATCGACGATGATCAGGAGCTTGGGCGATGAGCGCGGCAGGACAGACCTGCCATGTGTGCCCCCTATTTTGCGCGCCATGTGCCGGGCCGATGCTCCGGCGCGAACAGGCAAGGGTAGCCTGAGATGCTGTCGGTCGCATCAGTCGCATCAGCAGGCGGCGCCGCAAACTATTTTGCCAAGGACGACTACTATGCCGGGGATGGCCCTGCCGAGCTCAGCGAATGGGGCGGGAAGGGCGCTGAAGCGCTCGGGCTTGCTGGTCCCGTTGCCAAGGACGACTTCGAAAAAGTCCTCGATGGCAAACTGCCCGATGACACGGTCGTAAATGGCAACGCAAACCGCCGCTCGGGAATTGACCTCACATTCTCCATGCCGAAATCGGCCAGCCTGCTCGCGCAGCTGGGCGGCGACAAGCGGATCCTCGATGCACAAGTGGCCGCGGTCAAGGCGACCATGGCCTATCTCGAGAAGCATTATGCGCAGGCCCGCGATCGATCACGCAATGCCAACGGCGAGGGCGTGGTCACAGGCAAGCTCCTTTACGCCTTGTTCCAGCACGACACGAGCCGGGCGCTGGACCCGCAGAACCATACCCATGCTGTCATCGCCGCGATGACCCAAGACAAGGATGGCAACTGGAAGGCGCTGTGGAACGGAGAGATCTGGAAGAACAACACAGTCCTTGGCTCCATCTACAACGCCGCGCTGCGGACGAACCTCGAGAAGCTCGGCTACGAAACCCAGCTCACGGGCAAGCACGGTCAGTTCGAAATCAAGGGCGTGGCGCGCGATGTGATCGAAGCCTTCAGTCAGCGCCGCCTCACCATTCTGGCAACGGCGGAAAAGCTCGGGAAGAGCGCAAACGACACAGAAGCCTTGCGGGAAATCACCAAGCGGACCCGTGATCCCAAGCTAAACCCGGATGACAAGCAGGCGCTTCGGCGGGAATGGGAGAGGCGCGCCGCCGGGCTCGGGTTCGATGCCAAGGCCCTGGTCGAACAGGCACGGGAACGCGGCTCTGTAGAGCGCGAGAGCCCATTGGGATCGCCTCAGCGGGTGCAGGAAACCCTGAGCGCGCTCCGGGAAAGCGTGAAGCTCTACACGCGGCCAGCGGACATACTGACGACCAATGGCCTCCAACGGATCACCCTGACGCCCACGCAGCTGCGCACCGAGATGGCAACCGCTTCTGCAATCAGGATCATCGGCGAACGTGAAACCTCCTGGACCCGGGGCGAGCTAGTCAAGACCGCGCTCGACCTCGGAGTAAAGGGCGTGACCGCTGACGGGGTGGAAGCACGCATCGGCGTATTGGTGGCCGGCGGTAGGGTGCTGGAGGGCAAGAGCGACAGGCTCGATGGCCGGCCTGAGAGATTCACCACGCCCGAGCATGTCGCAATTGAGCGGGCAACTCTTGCCAATGTCGCCGCCGGAAAGGGCGCAGGCCAGGCCATCATTGAAGCTGCCGAGGCACCCGGGCGCTTGCGGCAAGTAGCGGGCACCCACGAGCTCAATGCCGAGCAGATTGCCGCGGGAACTCTGGCGCTGGCCAGCAAGGACCGCACGATCGTGATCCAGGGTGTCGCAGGCGCAGGTAAGACGACAATCATTTCGGCAATCGCAAGCGTAGCTCATCAGGAGGGAAGGGAGGTGATCGGACTCGCCTTTGCCAACAAGATGGTGAGCGATCTTCGCTGCGATACAGTGATCCGGGGGCCGGACGGTGAGGTTGTCAGGCAGGGTATCACAGCAAGAACCGTCTCATCCTTTGTGAATGAGCATCTGCGGCCCGCGCTTGAGGGCTCGGGTCCGAAGTTCGAGGCATCACGCGAAGCCTTGCGCGGCAAAGTGTTGGTGTTGGACGAGGCTTCGCTCGTGGCGAACAAGCCGATGAATGACCTGCTCACGATCGCCAACCGGCTTGGGGTTGAAAAGTTGGTCATGATCGGAGACCGGGCCCAGCTGCAGCCGATCGAGGCGGGCAAAAGCTTTTCCCTGATCCAGTCCGATATGCGATCAACATGCATCAGGCGCAGGGCGACACGCGCGACATGGCAATCGGTGAGATGCACTCATCAGCCAGGCACTTGTCGAACCAGCGTCTGGCGCTCGTGATGATGACCCGGGTGCGCGACGACATCACAATCGTCACCAACGACCGCGACCGACTTCTCGCGCAGATCGGCCGCAATCCGGGCGACAAGACCAGCGCACTTGAAACCCTTGGTGAAAAGCAGGTCGAGGCGAAGCGCGGCAGTCGCGAGGCTGGCGAGTTCCGGCCCACAATTCCCGATCATTTGAGGGCACCCGAGGACAGGCAAGCATCTGCCTCGCGGATCGATCCGGCGAGCCTTCGGGCAACGCCGCAATTGGACGTGCCCGAACGCAACATCGAACGCAGCCGATAGGAGGAAGATCGTGACACAGATGGGCCATGCCAACGCAGACACGACGCATTTCGACGCTGTCGAGATTTACCTCACGCAGCAGCTGACCCTGACCAATCTGGTGAACGAGGCAGGACTCTCGGAGATTGCGCGTGCCGCTGGCGGGGACAGCTTCGTGGTCTGCGATCTCAATACGCACGGGGTTCAGGGATGCGCCGATCTGCGGGCCGCCCTCGATAACCAGAAAATGGCCGCTGAGTTGGTGGCGATAGGTCTGATGATCCTTGTCGCTGTTCTGGTGGGCACGATCGCGGCCACCTTTGTGAGGCTGCTGGCGAAGCGGGCAACTCTTCTCCGCGAACAGTGCGCAGATGCCTCACTCACGCTGCCCAAGGGGCGGGCAAAACCACTGGAGGGGGCCGTTAACATCATCGTCAGGAAGGAGAAAAGACATGGCATTTGACTACGAAGACGCAGGGACCTTCGGGAGCGAGCGCGAGGCGAAGGACTGGGGGGCATCGATATCCCTGCAGAGCGGGTGCCCCTGTTCGATGTGGAATTTGCAGCCGGCTCGATACAGCATTCGCGCATCGAACTCTCGAGCTTCAGCAAAGGGAATTCGACGCTCCAGGCTGAAGCGCTCGTTGAAGACATCATCCAGGGTCGCGCAAAACTGAGGCAAAATGGCGACCTCAGCCAAGCCGAAGATAGGCTGAAGAATCTTCTGTCCCCCAGCTTTCCTGGACACCGCCCTGATTTGCGCGCCCGCCTGATCGCGTCCGGTCATTTGAAGCCACGCGCTGCCCGTTATGAGGCAACAAGAGCAAAGCTGGAGGAGCTATTATGCGGGATCGAGAGCGGAGAGGTGTGCTGGAGTAGCAAGCATCCGGACTATCGGTGGTTGGACAAGTATTACAATCCAACCTGCGTCTGCTTTCGGCCGGAAGTGCGCGAGAGGATGATCAAATGTGGCGCATTACAACCGGCCTCCATACCACTCGAGAAACAGGCGCGAATGCTGGAAGTCGTGGAGCAAGTGTTGGTTTGCCAGGAGTTGCCGCCGAAGGGCTCAGCAGATCGTGCTCTCCTCAACCCATACATACCGCGCCGAAACGCCAAGTTTGATGAACAGGTGCGAAGCAGGTTCGAGCACCTTCTCAGGAAGCGACCCAATGCTGTGTCCCAACCTTCTTCACTCCAGGCATAATGCGATACCTCTGATGGGATCCTGATCGTGAGCCAAAGAACAGGTATTCGTAGGTATGTCTTTGCTTTGGGCTCGAAATACACTGATTTCTGTATCAGCTGCGCTATGGGAGGTCGGGTGGCCCGAGGCGACCCAAGATGCTTCACCGGGGCGAAATAGGAAGGCTTACGGAATGAGTTTTTTGACGCTGGCTGCCAGTGCATCGTTCCTCTGCACGCCGGTTGCTGTCTGGGATGGAGATGGCCCGATCTGGTGCGCGGAAGGGCCGAAGATCCGACTGGGAAGCATTGCTGCGCGCGAACTGGACGGCAGTTGCCGGGCAGGCCACCCTTGCCCGCGGTCTTCAGGGGTCGAGGCTCGTGATGCACTGGTAGCTCTTCTGGGCGGAGCCAAGGGGAGGCTTTCTACTGGGCACGTAAAGGTTTCTGCGCCACAAATGCGCTGCAGGGCTTCGCACCAAAGCTACGGTCGCGTTGTTGCGTCTTGCAGGTTGAGCGATTGCCGCGATCTCGGCGCTGCAATGCTGCGCACGGGCACCGTTGTGCGCTGGCGCTGAGCCAGACATCTGGGGGCATGGTGGCAGAGGATATCGCCTGTTTCACTTGCCATCGCATTTCGGGATTGCTGGTATCGATTGCGGCCATCCTTTTCGCTGTTGCGCTTCCCGGTGGCATAAGGGCTGCAGTTTTCATGGTAGCCGCAGCGCTGCTGGCATTCGGCGCTGCCGATATCATACAAGAGACTTTCGCGATGTGAGCCCGGCGGCGGCGGCGAAGCGATGCGATCATCGGCGGGCCGAGAGCCCAAAGGTGGAGGGCAGCCTTGCGACTGTCAGCCGGACTGACCTGCCTCATGCTCAGCGTCGTGGGGTTCATGATCTGGGAAAGCGTCATAACCGAAATGTGAGAACCCAACCGAGCCAACGCCATGCGACCAATTCCGCAATCATTGCCAGGATGACCGGTCTTTGGGCAGGCGATTATCGTCATCGACGACGGTGACCTTGTGCGGCTTGTCTCGCGTCCAACGCCACAGGACCAGATTGATATCTCTCTCGCCAGCCCGCGCCGCAAAAGACGGGACAATGATTCCAGCGCATCCGGCTTCGATCAGGCGGTCAGCGAGCTCCCAGGTGGGCACGGGCTTGCGATCGGCGGCCAGCACTTCCCAGGCGCATGCGAGTTCGGCCCGCGTGACCAGAGCTGCTGCAAGACCCTCATCTGTGGTCAGATCGAGGATGTCACTGCAATCGATCCGGTAGCTGGACAGGGTCATTGGCTGCGCTTTGAAAGCGAAGCCCTGTTGCGCCTCGAGCCACGCGGTCTCAAGGCGCAGCGATGTGTAAAAGCATGCGGTGCTCGGCCTGTTGAACCGGCCGCCATACATCCGGGCACCCTCGCCGGATTCGGGATCGAAAGCCCAACCCGGGTGATGCGCGCGATATACCAGCCCTTCGAACCGCGTAACCGGCAGCGTCAAGCAAACCCGCCCTGTGCGATACGGGCGAGGTAGCTGCGGACGAGCTCGGCGCGTCCTTGACGAACCAATTCCTCGGCAGTTGCATCGCCCAGAGAGGGCAGGGGCTGCGAACGATACCACGCATAGGCCGCAAGCTCACTTCCGGTCCATGGGATCACGCGATTGATGATCTCGCTCATCTCGCGCAGCCGTGTCTGGGTGGGTACACTGCCATACCGTGAGCTCTTGGAGACCGCATCGCGTGACAGGCCCGCCGCCGCAGCCAGCTCGGACTTGGTTATCCGCAACGCTCCGGACAGACGGTCAGGCGATACGCCATCCTTTCCTGTGATCTCGCTAAGAAATGCAGCCGACGCCATAATGCCTCACCAATTGCACCATATGCGTCCAATGTGTGCGGCAATCCTGGCTCTGTCAAGGCTGATCCCAAAGAAGGCGGGAACATTGGGAGAGCTCGTCGCGGCTACGGATTACGGGATGCCGAAAGCGATGGCTGGCGCACATGCCTTGCCGCGATGCCCGGAAGAGCGTTCGCGCATCCGCAGGTCCGATCCCTTGAATTTCGCACATGCCAATGGCATTGTCGTGCGGCGACAGCAAGGCGCGAAGACCCGATTTCTGCGATGCGATAGGGAAAAGCCGGGCGCAACCCATTCAATACAAACAGAAATTCGTCAGTTTGATAACATACATTATGTTAAATGATGATCTATCCTACGATTATCTCGCCTGCCATCCAAAGTGCCATTGCGATCATCATCAGGTTCTCAGTCAGTGACACGAAACCAAGCGGTACGTTGCTCGATCCTCCGACGCATGCGCACTTGAGCTCGCGCTGGTCGATGTAGACCGCCTTGAACACAGAAACCGCGCCGATCGTGCCGATGAACAGGGCCACCGGGATCGAGACCCAATGTAGCACACCTGCCACCATCAGGACGCCGGCGAGACCCTCAGCGAAGGGGTAGATGCGCGCATAGGGGACCCAGCGCTGCGCCAGCAGGTCATAATTGAGGAACATGGTCGCAAATTTCTCGACATCTTGCAGCTTGAGCAGCGCCAGCACACACATTGAGAAGGCGATGAACCATTCTGCCACGCTGATGCTGACCGCTTGGCCGTCAGTCGCAATTCCGGTTGCGACTGCCATCAACGCTGTCATCGTGAATAGCGCAACAACAGGGCGATAGGTGGTGACATTTGGGTCAGCGACCTTGAGGCCGAAAAAGCGGCGGAGGTCATCGTGGCCGCCGATCCGCTGCCCATTGATGAAGGTTTGCGGCGTGCTGATCACGCCATGCTCGGCTTTGAATGCGTCGGTTTCTTCGCGCGTTGTCAGGTGATGATCCTCTACCCGATACCCGCGCGAGGAGAGCAGGTGCTTTGCCTTCAGGCCATAAGGGCAGGTGTGGCCGGGCATGACCATTCGGTAGAGCACGGCGGATCTTGCTGATTGGGGCACTGCGATTTCCTTTGATTCGCTGACAATGCCATCGCTATAAACTCCGTACCATGATACGGGATCAAGCAGGTTTATGAAAATCGGCGACTTCGCCCGTGCGGGCGGCGTAAACGTTGAAACGATCCGTTATTACCAGCGGCGCGGCCTGGTCGCTGAGCCGCCGCGTGATCATGGCCCGCGGCGCTATGGCACCGATGACCTTGATCGTTTGCGCTCAATTCGCGCGGCCCAGATGGCCGGCTTCACGCTCGATGAGATTTCTACCCTTTTGGATCTCGAAACGTCTGACCGATCGGCAGCGCAGGCGCTCGCCAACAGTCGGATCGCGGCGCTCGACGAAAAGATTGCGACGTTGCAAACCATGCGCGGAGCCTTGGTGCGTCTGGCAGAAGCCTGTGCCGCAGAGGACACCGGGCCATGTCCGATCATCGCCGCCTTTAATCCGGCGGCCCATACCTGAGGCGTGGTTTACTTGCTCGCGCTCCCCATGCAAATCCCGGTCCTCTTGCATCACTCTCGGCGAAAACGTTCCTGATAACCGCCGTCGCGGGTGCTGAATGCCAGCGTTTACCGTCACTCCGAGGTTATCCGGCCGACTTGCCCAATTGCAAGGTGCAGTTGGGCCGTCTGGAAGTCTCCAAGGTGCGGCGGCATCGGAGGTGAGTAGCATAATTCGCTGATGAAGAAGCAGCCCGCTGGATCGATGCTCGGCAACGCCGTACTCCCCGAAGGGCTGTAAGGCCAACGATTTGAAGTCGAGAATGGTTACGCACAATGCCTAGCCGAAAGGCCACGCCTGACCATCACGGTGCACGCAAGGGTTGTGTTCGAACGCCCTTCCAAAAGCGCGCTTCTAGCGGCCAACCTTCCAAGGAAGGTGTAATGAATGCCAGCGTCCATTGCGCCGTGATATTTCGAACGAAATAGCGACCCGCTGCCAGCCTGCATTTCTGAATGCGCGCAATGATGCGTGGTGGTTCCACCAGATATAGGCAAAAGCTTGTCGATAGCGACTGGGAACCAGCAAGCTCGTCGCTTGCGCAATCAAGAGAGATGCGTAGCGCTGCGACCGATGCTCGGGCAAAGTTGTGACGTTGACCAAAGCGACTTCGTTGTCCGCAAGCGGCCAGGTCGAGCTACTTTCATAGCTCGATCTATCGGCGAAATGGATGCAGGCTGCCGGCTCGGCATCGGCCAGAAGTACAAAGCCGACACAGCCCGCGCGATCGAAACTCATTGCACTTCGGACACGCGCGTCAGGATGACGTGCAAAGGCGGCGAGATGCTGCTCATCGAAAACAGCGATTTCGATAGATGGCGGCAGGGCTGGCGATTCAACAGCTGTGTTTTGCGCGAAAATCCAGTTGATACGGTAATCCACAATCCTGGACAAAGCTCGCTTAAGGAAATCCTTGATGCGTGCCCTCAGCGAGGCGTCTCTACGCTTCACATCTTCGGCTTCCAAGATCGAAGCGACACTGTCTTGGCTGGCCATCTGCAGGGCTTCCTTAGACGCCCCATTGTGCCCCATCCTGTCTTTACGAAAGACAGGGTCGTCATTCAGTGCGGATGGGCGGCAAGGAGGCCTCATGTGCCGACGTACCGATCCAGTCTGAAAAGCTGATTTCTCCAGCCTAATGTTCGACAGGACATTGGCTGGCGCTGGTCTAGGACCGTTGTCGACGCTGGTCCGCAGAAGACCAATGAATATGAAATATCTGCCAGCTTCCGTTTTCGCGCCGAAGCAACATCGTTTCGACAGACCGGCTCTTGATCTGCCGATCGCGGTACGTTCCCTCGACATTCTCGACGCTCATCACCCAGGCAATATCGCCCTGCTCACCGTGCGTTCTGCTGACGAGCATGCGCGGAACTGCGGCGCTGAAAGCGGCATCTGATTTGAGATGATGACTGGAATACTCAGCGCGGCTGTTTTCTGTGCTACCGGATTCAAAAATGATCACATCTTCGGCCAGCAGTGAAAGTGCAGCGGCAGTATCGCTCCTCGCTAGCGCAGCATGGAAGTTCGCCACCGCTTCAACGGGACCATCCAAGGCCGGAGCTACTGTGGCCCCTTCCTCAACGTCCTTCCCCTTCGCGGTGGTACTGGGATGCGCCAATACTGGGCTTTGTATCAGCAAGATCACGACCGCCAGTACGCCCGCAATTCGGCCTGCTCCATATCGAACCATTGAAACCCCCTTTTTGCGTGAACCTTCGATCTACATCATTCCTGGCGACGCGAGGCCCAGAACAGCTACGAGGCCCAGAACGCCAACGGCAAAACAAAGCTCACCTCCCAGACTGAGGCGCAACCGCGCTAGGACGTCGCGCACCGAATTTCCCGATTGTTCACCAGACGTAGCAAAACGGCGTCCGATCGCCGCGTTGTTGGCGCCGAACGCAACCATGCCGCCGACGAGGATCAGTTTGGCAGCCAGCATCAGCCCATAAGGTGTGCTCAAAACAACCAAACTGTTTAGAATACCGAATATCAGCTGGGAATTTATGAGACCCGTGATGGCCACCACTGCCACCAAACCCACGCCGAGCGGCGCGAAAGCATGGATCTGCGAAAGCAATGCGAGAGCCTGCTCTCGATCCGGCCGCCGATGCAACTTCACAGTGAGGTCAACAAAGCAAATGATGGCGCCCAGCCACAACCCTGCTGCGATCAGGTGGGCGCCATTGTTGAGCCGGTGCAAGAGTCCAATACCTCCCTCGCCAGCAGCGGCATGACCGCTCCATCCGAGCGAGAGAAGCGCCGCCGCGAAACAGGCGGCGACGACCACCTGGCTGAGTGTCGTGGTCCTCACTGCGACAAGAAAGCATAGCGCGAGCAACAGCAAGACGATGCGAACGGCAAATGCAATCCCGATATCCGTGCCGGAGACCATCATGGAGATCGTCGACCAATCAAGGTCGAATAGGGGCACGCCCATCATTGCGGCCACCGAGACGAGCATAAGAACAACTGAAAGCACGAACGCAGCTGCAGCACCCCCGATCAGGCGTAGCGACGCCCGACTACGGACAGTGAGAAAGCGGGCGCTCCGAAGTGCGATCAATCGAAACGCGGTGCTCCCGAACATGCCCAGAAGCACCGCGTAATTCAGAAAACGCAAGCCAGGTTCGACCGCCCACCCCATAGCGCGATCAGCTGATGGTGAACTTGACAGTGCCGTTCATGCGGTGGCCGTCAGCTCCTGCGGCTTGCCAGCGAACCTCATAGCTGCCCTTTGCCAAAGCTTTGGTAAGAGTGAGGGTCATGGTCTTGTTCCCTTTCGACCAGGCGGTGGTGAAATTGCGGATCGCCATCGGACTGTGGTTCGCCATCCCCGGCATTGCCGTCATTACGATGCTGGCGGCCGCAGTGGGGGGCAACAGCGCTTCATTGAAGGTCAGCGTGACCGTGCGCGTGCCAGCAACGGTTGCGCCCTCTGCCGGAGTAGAGGCGACCACGCGAGTGTGAGCAGCAGCCATGGACGGGAATGCCAAAGGCGCCGCAACCATTGCAAGAGCTGCGAAAATCGGAGCAAATTTCATGAGATTTTCCTTCGTTTCAAAACCAGAAGCGGATGCCGAAGACATAGTTGGTGGCACTCGGATCCTCGCCGCGGGCGCGGGCGAAGTCCGCGCCGTTGCCAATGCGCCAAGTCTGTTCGATCCCGATGTAAGGCGCAAATTCGCGGATAATCTCGTAACGCAATCGCAAGCCAGCCTCGACCTTGTCGATCCCCGCTCCGACGCCAAGGATCGGAATGTCCTGGGCAGCCATGTTGATCTCGACACGAGGCTGGAAGATCAGGCGCTGGGTAATCCGCTGGTCAAGCTCTGCCTCGATTCTGGCCGTAACGTCGCCGCGTTGTGAGACGAAAGCCGCCGCATCAACCTGAAAAAGATAGGGCGCAACACCTTGGATGCCCAGAACGGCATAGGTCGTATCGGGTCCTGCGAGGTCCTGGCGAATACCGGCCTGAAGGTCCCAGAATGGCCTGATCGCACGTGAATAGAGGGCTTGAAACTCAGCGCTTTCGGGCTTGTCGCCGAACGCTCCCTCACCTTCGGTCTTGAACCAGAACCGGCTCGTTGGACCGCCGTAATACCCCTGAAAATCCCAGATGTAGTCTTCTGCGCCCTCTCGGGCATGGACTTCCAAACGATCACCCTGAAACCAGAAAACCGGAAAATCACCGCTTTCACGCCTGAGATCGTCTCGCGAGGCCCGCATTGCATCGGCGCCCCAGATCGCGTCGGCGGCGCGCGGAGGACCGCTTCCTGCCTCTGGCGGTGGGGGGGTTTCCATCTCGGGACCGGGCGATGCAGGCATGGCGTCATCCATGGTGCTGTGATCCATGGTACTGTGATCCATGGTTTCCTGCTTCATTCCGGCCATGGCATCCGGGGCCGGCATTGATCCTTCGGGCATGGCATGGCCCGCATGCGGATCGACCGTTTTGTCATCGGACGCGGCGGGACTATCGGGCATGGCATGCCCGGCGTGGGGATCTGACTGCTGCAATGCCTGCGCCGGACTGGGGGCCGGCGCAGGCGCCGGCATCGGCATAGAATGCCCCTGATGCTGGGCCATCGCCGGTGCTGCGCTCAGCGCCGCTCCCGCAAGGAGGAGCGAGACAAGGGGGCGGAGGTTCATGCTGCACCGCCCGGGCCGACCACGGTCACGGTCTGCATCATACCGCCGTGCATGTGGTAGAGCAGGTGGCAGTGGAACGCCCAGTCACCCGGCTCGTTGGCAGTGAGGTCAAACTGAGCGCTGGCGCCCGGTTGCACGATCACGATGTTCTTGCGAGGCTGGTGGGCTGGCTCTGCCCCATTGACCAACTCGAAGAACATTCCGTGAAGATGGATCGGGTGCGCCATCATGGTGTTGTTGATGAGTTTCACCCGAACCCGCTCGTTCCAGGCGAAGCGGATCGGAACATCACTGACAGAAGAGTACATTCGCCCGTCAAAAGACCACATGTAGCGGTCCATATTGCCAGTGAGATGCAGCTCGAGGAGCCGCGAAGGTTCGCGCGTGTCACGATTCGGCTCAAGCGCCGTCAGCATGCGATAGTTGAGCACGCGGTGATCCACGTCCCGCAGGCCAAGACCGGGATCTCCCATCTTGTCCACCGGAGACATCGAGACCATGTCGAGGCCGGGGCCGACCTTGACATCAGGAGGCAGCAGCGTCGTGTCGCGCATCTTCATGCCGGCCATGCTCATGCCACCCATTGCCATCCCAGCCATAGTGTCATCCGAAGCGCCCATTGATGCATCAGGTGTGGTATGACCCATCGCGGCATGGTCCATGGCGCCCGCACTGCCCATCGCTTCCTTGGCACCGGTATCGGCAGAAGGCGCGCTATGGTCCATGCCACCCGAGCCGTGATCCATGCCCATGTCGCCCATCGTCAGCAGCGGTGGATCGCGCAGAGCGGGTACATCCGCCCGCGCTCCGGGACGGCTCGCCAGCATGGCCAGCGCCATTCCCGACCTGTCCATCGACTCTCCGACAATCGCATAGGCCTCCGCATTCCCTGGCGTAACAATCACATCATAGGTTTCTGCCGTGCCGATCTGAAATTCATCGACTTCAACCGGCCGGACGTTCTGGCCATCTGCGGCGATGATGGTCATTGCCAAGCCGGGGATGCGGACGTTGAAGAAGCTCTGCGCCGAGCCGTTGATGACCCGCAACCTTACGCGCTCACCGGCACGAAACAGATATTCAAGCCCCTCGGTCGGCCCTCGCCCATTGGCAAGGAAAGTGTAGGTCGGAGAGCCGATATCCATGATGTCGGTCGGCATCATCCGCATTTGGGCCCACATGCGTCGCTCTTGCGCAGACAGCGGATAGTCGTCGGTCCACGTGTTCTGCTGGCGATTGAAGTAGCCTTCGCCGGTGCGCAAACGGCTCATGATGAAATGCGGGTCGAGCACCGTGAAATCGCTGAGGAGCAGAATGTAATCCCGGTCGAACTCGACAGGTTCCGGACCAGAAGGATCGATAACCAGAGGGCCATAATGCCCCGATTGCTCCTGCAAACCGGAGTGGCTGTGATACCAATAGGTCCCCGACTGCCGGATCGGGAATTCGTAGCTGAATGTCTGGCCAGGATGAATGCCAGGGAAACTCACGCCGGGAACACCATCCATATGGAACGGGACGAGCAGGCCGTGCCAATGGATTGACGTGTCCGAACCCAGTTCGTTCGTGACATTGAGACGGACGTTCTGCCCTTCGCGCAAGCGGATCAAGGGACCGGGTACGCTCCCGTTGACCGCGACACCCGGACCACGCCGTCCTTCGACGATGCGATGACCGCTGGCCACGGTCAGATCGATCACTTCGCCGGAAAGCTCACCGAACCCAGCAGGAATGAGCGGGCCACCCCGACCGTGTCCGCCTCCCTGATCACGATGGATACTGTGGCCCTGCGCCCAGGCGGGCACAGTGGCAAAGGCTGACGCGGCACCGAGGCCTGCAATCAGGTGGCGGCGGGTAAGGATCGGAGTGTTCATACAAGCATATACGCGCCTGATGCGGACACCCCTCAAATTTTTTTCGCGTCTCTCGACTTTTGCAGTGATGAACTACGCTAGCAGGGCGGGATCGGTTGCTGCGCAGGATAGGCGGCAGCTCGGGGCGATCAGCGAACTTGCTTGCGATGGCCGCTGTGCATGACGATGACCAGCTTTATCGGCCAGACGCACTGGCTCACTCGGGGTCAGCCCATAGTCCCCGCGCCTAAATTCGGCGGCCAGTGGTCATTTGCTTTCGAGATTTGCTTTCAATCGGGCTCGCGCGCGATGCAGTCGCGTCTCGACCGCCTTTTCGCTTACCCCCAGCACAGCAGCCGCTTCTGACTGACTTAGCCCATCAATCGTGCGAAGCACGAGCGCTTCCCTGAGCCGTGACGGAAGGCGCGAGATAGCGGCTGAAACCCGCTTCAGTTCAGCCCGGCTCTCTGCCTGCACATCGCCGGATGTGGCGTCATCAGCGACTTCGAATGCGAGCTCGATCGGCTCCGCCCGAACGAAGAATGCCCGGGCTTTTCGTCTTCGCGACCAGTCGCGACACTTGTTGAGCGCGATACGCTTCAGCCAGAACAGGAATGGTCGGTCATGATCATATTTTCCAAGTGAAGCGAATGCTGCAACGAACGTCTCCTGCGTGAGGTCTACTGCTTCTTGAGAATCTCCAACCGACGCAGCCACGAACCGGAAGATTTTCTCACGGTAGCGTGCCAGCAGTTCCCGGTAAGCATCCTGACGACCAGCAAGTGCGAGAACCGCAAGTTCGCTGTCGCTCCCCTGGCTGAGCGGGAAAGTCACTGCACTTCTGGTGTCAGCGCTTTTGTTACGGTACGGTCAAACCGTGCTGCCTGGTCGGGCGTAAGCACCGCGCGCATGGCGAAAAGATGCTCCAGCGTTTCTTTTTGCAGTTCGCCCATCACCTGATGCGTGTGATCGACCGCAGCCGAAACCTCCGGCCCGTAGCCGTGTTCGGCCTCCATCGCTTCGGCAAGATGGGCATTGGCGGCGCGCATCTCGAGCTCGAGTGCTTTCCGGCGGGTTGAAAAACGGCGTTCAATCAACTCGATTTTTGCCGCCTGCTGCGCGTCAAGGTCAAGCTCGCTGTGCAGGAGCGCATGCAACTCCGTCTCGTCCTCGCCTGTGCTCGCAAGCAGCTCACGGCCAAGATACGTGCCCCCAAGAGCTGCCCCAAATGCAACAAGCCCAATCACGAGCAGGCGCTTTGTCCGGGTCATGAATGAACGTCCAGCAGCGTGGAGGGCGCCAGAGGATTATCGGGCGAAAAAGGCGAAAGTGGCTGGGCTATCGCGGGGCTGGCATCCGCCAATGTACCGGAGATGACGCCGAGCACTAACGCAAACGCGCCGGCGAGGCCCATCAGCCGGGATCCGGCACCAACTTCGCGCCGATGTGCCTCCAGACCTGCGAACACGGCCTCGTCGATCATAGCGAGGTGCGCGGGAATGGGCTGTGCAGCAAGGGCCCGCAGCGAATGGTCAAGGTCATACATTTACAATCTCCCGGACGTTCATTTCACATACGCATCTTATGATAAGATCCCTCAAAATATTTTTGCCCAACCATCGTGAGGGATAATGCGGCGACATGCGTATCAGTGTGTGTGGACAAAGGGATCGATCGCAAAGTCGGCGACTTGCCGTGATTGACAGTACGAGGATGCAGCATGAGCGAAACCCCAACTTTCACTCCGGCTGCGGGCCGGTTTGCTTCGACAAAATTGTATGACCGCGGCGTGGCATTGCTGACGCGCGAACGTCGCTGGCGCAGTGCCTTGCTGGACCTGCTTGACCCCAAGGCTGGGGAAACGATCCTCGATGTGGGCTGCGGGACAGGATCGCTTGCGATCGTTATGAAGCAGCGCGAACCCCAAGCCACCATCATTGGCCTTGACCCTGACGGGCAAGCCTTGGCGATCGCAAGAGAGAAAGCCGCAGTCGCAGGCGTTTCCATCGAATGGAAGAAGGGTTTCGCGCAGGATGCGGTAGCCTGCGGCCCGGCCGACAAGGTCGTGTCGAGCCTCGTATTCCATCAGGTGCCACTCGAGGGCAAGCGAGCCGGGCTCGCCGCAATGTTTGCCGCTGCCGCCCCCGGCGGCAAAGTGTTTGTTGCCGATTACGCCCGGCCGACCAGCTGGTTCATGCGACAAGCCTTTCGGATTATCCAGTTGATCGACGGACAGACCGACACCCAGCCCCATATCGATGGTTTCCTTGAGGCCGAGCTCGGAAAGCTTGGTGGCCGCACGGTGTCATCAAGCTATCAGTTGGATACGCCGACAGGGACGATTTCGATCTTTGTTGTGCCAAGCAGTGAAGACATCATGAAAGGATTGCACTAATGGTCAAGAAGTTCGCGATTTTGCTCGCTCTGATGTCGTCATCCGCCTTGGCGGCTAACGACATCGTCATGCACCGTGATCCGGGCTGCGGATGTTGCGAAAAGTGGGCCGCACAGGTGCGCTCAGCGTTCGGTCGCAAAGTCCAGGTCATTGATGACCGACAACGATCAAGCTTGCAGCGCAAGATTGGCCTGCCCGCAGATCTGGTGTCGTGCCATACCGCGCTGATCGATGGGGTGGCTTTCGAGGGTCACGTTCCGGTTGCAGATATGAAGCGTGTGCTTGCCTCCAAGCCGAAAGGCGTGAAGGGTCTGGCGGTCGCCGGCATGCCGCTCGGTTCGCCGGGGATGGAAGTGCCGGGGCGCCCTCGTGACCGGTTCAATGTGATCGCATTCGGCACGGCCAAGCCGATGGTCTTCAAGAGCTACTAGACGCTGACGTTTAGTCGCAGAGCTTTCGAGCCGCAGCCGGGCCTTACAACCTTAAGAGGGCCGCATATCCTCTCGATCTAAGGCTGAAACCACATCGCCATGTGCAATGGGCTACCCAAGGAGCATGAACATGACCGAGACGCAGCATCGCCATCGCGGGGAGAATGACCACCAGCCTCACCTGGAGGAGATGGCAACGGATCCGGTCTGCGGGATGAAGGTCGATCCGCAAACCGCTAAGCATGTCCTCACCCATGCTGGCGTTCATCACTATTTCTGCAGCGCGCGCTGTCTTACTAAGTTCACTGCCGATCCTGGCCGGTACATAAGCGATTCCCCCCAGCTGCCCAGTCCCGTTCCAAAAGGCGCAATCTGGACTTGTCCGATGCATCCGGAGATCCAGCAGTCCGGCCCAGGAAGCTGCCCGATCTGCGGCATGGCGCTTGAGCCGATGACCCCGACCCTCAGCGATGGGCCATCGGACGAATACAAGGATATGAAGCGCCGCTTCGCGTTCGGCCTCGTGCTTGCCTTGCCGGTGGTCGCGCTCGAAATGGGTGGGCACATGACAGGCCTGCGTCATGTTCTGGACGGAAACCTTGCAAACCTGATCCAGATGGTGCTGGCAACACCCGTGGTTTTGTGGGCGGGCTGGCCATTTTTCGAGCGCGGTTGGGCATCGATCAAAAGTCGCAGTCTCAACATGTTCACGCTGATTGCCATGGGGACCGGGGTCGCCTGGATCTACAGCATGGCCGCCTCTCTGGTGCCGGGAATATTTCCGCCAGCGTTTCGCTCCGATGACGGTTCGGTTGCTGTCTATTTCGAAGCCGCAGCGGTTATCACGGTGCTCGTCCTGCTTGGCCAGCTGCTTGAATTGCGGGCCCGGGAGACGACCAGCGGCGCGATTCGTGCATTGCTCGATCTCTCCCCCAAGCTCGCTCGCCGTGTTCGCGATGATGGCAGCGATGAAGAGATTGCGCTGGACCAGGTCCTGGTCGGCGACACGTTGCGCGTGCGTCCGGGAGAAAAAGTGCCCGTCGATGGCGCGGTCGTCGAGGGCCGCAGCACGATCGACGAATCCATGGTGACCGGCGAGTCGATGCCGGTGAGCAAGGAAGCTGGTGCTAAACTGGTCGGTGGCACAATCAACCAGACCGGGGGCCTGATCATGCGCGCTGAAAAGGTCGGACGCGATACCATGCTTGCGCGCATTGTGCAGATGGTTGCCGATGCCCAGCGCAGCCGGGCACCGATCCAGCGGCTTGCCGACACAGTCTCTGGTTGGTTCGTGCCTGCAGTTATCGCAGTCGCTGCCATAGCCTTCGTCACCTGGTCGCTGATGGGACCCTCGCCGGCTATGGGTTACGGCCTGATCGCAGCCGTGGCCGTCTTGATCATTGCGTGCCCCTGCGCGCTTGGTCTGGCCACGCCGATGTCAATCATGGTGGGCGTCGGACGCGGCGCGCAGGCCGGCATCCTGATCAAGAACGCTGAAGCCCTCGAGCGTATGGAGAAGATCGACACGCTGGTGGTCGACAAGACCGGAACACTGACGGAAGGCAAGCCGGCTGTCGTTGCTATCGAAACCGCTCGCGGCTTCGATGAGGACGATCTTCTTCGCCTTGCCGCCAGTCTTGAACGCAGTAGTGAACATCCGCTGGCGTTGGCGATTGTACGCGAAGCCGAAATCAGAGGGCTCGCGATCAGCGAGCCGACCAATGTCGATCAACCCGTCGGCAAGGGCATCATCGGCCAGGTCGATGGCCGCAGCCTCGTTGCGGGCAATGCTCGTTTTCTTGGCGAACAGGGCATCCAGCTGGGCGCCCTTGCGGAGCGCGCAGATGACCTGCGCAGTGAGGGCGCAACAGCCATTTTTCTTGGCATCGACGGCCAGGCTGCCGGCGCCATCGGCATCGCCGATCCGGTCAAGCAGACGACGCCCGCAGCGCTCCTTGCTCTGGCTCAAGCAGGCATTCATGTCATCATGCTGACAGGTGACAATCGCGTCACCGCCGAAGCAATCGCCCGGCGTCTCGGCATTGCGGATGTTGAAGCCGATGTGCTACCGGATCAGAAAAGCGCGATCGTGAAACGGCTGCGGGATGAAGGACGCATCGTCGCCATGGCCGGCGATGGAGTAAACGATGCACCGGCACTGGCGGCCGCAGATGTGGGTATCGCGATGGGTTCGGGGACCGATGTCGCGATCGAGAGCGCCGGCGTAACCTTGCTGAGAGGTGATCTGACCGGGATTGTGCGCGCTCGCCGCCTCAGCCATGCTACCATGAAAAACATCCGCCAAAACCTGTTCTTTGCCTTTGCCTACAATGTCGCAGGCATTCCGGTGGCAGCGGGAATACTCTATCCCGTATTCGGGATCATGCTGTCACCCATCATTGCTGCTGCGGCCATGGCGCTGTCTTCGGTGAGCGTGATCGGCAATTCGTTGCGGCTTCGACAGATTTCTCTGTGACTTCTACGAGGACAGATTTCTGAATTCCAGGATTCTTGCACTTCTGCCGGTGCAGGATGTAAACATCTCTGGCCTCGGGAACCAGAAGAAGTCAGACTGCGCGACCGCTTGTCGCGCCGCTTCGGTGCTCATCTATGTAGTTGGTAAATGAGGTCGCCGTTGTCCGGGTAACCGAGCGACGGCGACCTCGGCTGGATCAGGAAGCTGCGATCATCTTGCGGCATTCCTCGGCACATTTGCGGCATGCAGCTGCACAAGCCTGGCAGTGATCATGAGCATGTTGTCCGCATTCAGCGGCGCAGCTTTCGCATACCTCCGCGCAGAGCGAACAAAGCTGCTTGGCGAAGCTGCTTTTGCGCGCAATAAAGCTTGCCGCGAGGCGGCAAAGGGCTGCGCAATCGAGCGTGAGCTCGATGCATCGCGTCATGGCCTGAACCTGATCTGACCTGAGACATGAGACGGTGCAAGTATCGCAGGCATCTGCGCAGGCGTTGCATGCGGCAAGGCAGTCGAGATGGTTGTTCGACATCATTTTTCTCCAAATGAGTTGAGACCTTTGTCAGGTCGTTTGGCGTTCTACGCTCCGGACTACGGTCCCTGGTCAATGGTCGCTTTTCAGATTTTTCTGATCGCATTTTGACGAAGATCAATGATCCAGATTTCCCTTGACCTAGGACCATGGTCGAAGGTGCATAAGCCCGTTCGGTGCTGCGATCAGACGTGGAGCATGCGCCTTTTCGTCCCGAAGTATGTCTGCATAAATTTCTGATTTTGTGCGCAGGATTAACAGTTTGATCGCTGGCTGCGGCAGCGGCTGCGGCCTTTTGTAGGAGCATCGTGATATGAAGAAAATTTTCGCATCCTTGCTGATCGGCGCCGCGCTGATCAGCGCTTCACCGTTGATCGCCCAGGGCATGGAGCATAGCTTTTTCATGCGCGGGCACGTCGTCGCGATGGAGGATACGGGCCCGGTGATCTGCATCGGCAAGGCCGACGGCGCGCAGACCGGTCAGGTTCTGGATGTTTACCGGGTTGAGTACCGGCACGCGCACAGACCCGAGCAGACGAGTTACAAGCGGGTGAAGGTTGGCGAGGTCAAGATCACCGAGATCATCGATGATCATTTTGCTCGCACGCAGGTGACCGACGGCAAGCTCAAGGAGCACGACATCGTCGAGCTCAGCCGCAAATGAGCAGTGAGCGGGGCAACGCAGGCCGGCGGCTGCCCCGCTCCAGCCCAAGATGGATGCATGGCCCCAATGAGACGATGCCTACGGGTCTGGGAACAAGCGAACCCATCTGAAAGGAGCCGCAAATGCAAGGTTACACCATCGGGGCGCTGGCTTCAGCATGTGGCGTGCGGCGCGACACCATCCGCTATTATGAGCGCTCTGGTCTTTTGCCCGAACCCGACCGGACGGCCTCCGGCTATCGCATCTATGGGCGCGACGATGTAGAACGGGTCAACTTCATCAAGACCGCGCAGCTGCTCGGGTTTACACTGAGCGAGATCGTGCTGCTGCTATCGTTGCGGCACTCTCAGGCCAAGTCTGCTGCCGAGGTTGTCGAACTCACAGAAAAGAAGATCCGCAGTCTGTCGGACAAGCTTTCTCAGCTCCGGAGAATCAAAAGAGCTCTTGCTCAGCTGGTCGCGGATTGTCCTGTGGATGTGCCTGTCAGTGACTGCCCGATCCTCGGGTATATCGCCCATCCGCAATCCCGTCGCCAGCTCAAGCAGTGGTCCGAAAACCCCCCTCAACAGGTTGCTAGCTGACCTCCTCGCAAGACGTCTCCCGCGCACGGCCTTGGCCAGCCAGCGCTGCCTGATAGAGAAATTTCATTCAGAAGAAAGGAACGATCATGGCTTTGCTTAGCCCCAAATGGGCCCCGCTCGTATCGGCGCTCGCGATTACCGCAGCGCTGGGTGCCTGTAGCCCGGCATCAGAGGCCGACAACGTCGCTGCCACCAAGACCGATACCAGCACTCCAGAAGACGACCCGTCAGAAATTGCACGCGAAATGCACGATCAGATGAACGAGGGCCAAGCCATGCACGATTCGATGAAGGATGGCTCCATGCCCCACGATCAGATGGGGCCGGCTGCTTCGCATGGTCCGGGGATGAAAGGCATGGGAAGCAAGGCCGCCACCGACGCTCCGCCCAAGGACAAGGCCGACCCGATGCCGATGAACGACATGTAAGCGAAACAGCCGGGCGTAGGCCAACATGAGTATCGTCTTCACGAAACGCCTCGCGCGGCATTTCCTCATCGCGGCTGCCGCCATCATCGGCCAGGCGGCAGCCGCGCAATCAGCCGACGATCATGCCGCGCATCATCCCGGTGGCGCCGCGACATCGGATGCTGCGCCGCAGACAGTCTCACCGTCTCCTATTGCCGCCCCATCCGGCGCCAACCCCATGTCCAAGATCATGGACGAGATGATGGGCGGCGAGATGCAAATGGGCAAGCAGACCAGCACTTATTCCGCGTTGCTGGCATTTCCAGAACTCGACCGACCGGCGCGCGAGCGCGCGGCCGTCGAGGCGAACGCGCGGGTGCATCGCGGTTTGCGCCTGGCGAGCGAAGTCACAAGCAAAGCACATGGTCCCGGCGAGACCGACGGCACCGAAATTGCAACCCAGCTGCGCGAGGCAGCAGCGCTGATCGAAAGCGGCTCGGCCACGACTGCTGTCCTCAACGGACAGAGAAGCGGCGCCAGCGTCGCCAACGAATGGTTCCGCTTGGAAACGGGGCTTACGCCCGCCGACACACACGCTTCTATGGCAGGACGGCTGTGGGGCCTTACGCCGGGACATTGGCTGTTCATGGCGGCCACCCTGCTCGCACTGGGAGCGCTGTTAGCTCTGCAGATGCTGCGGCTACGCCGTGTCAGGGCACTCGTCGTCCCGGTCCCGCACGCGGCGCCGGCGACCGACTTGGCAGGCCCGTCGCCGATCGCCCCTGGCCAGGCTATCGCCAGCCCGCGCATCTCCGGCCCTACAAGCAAGTCGGCACGTCACCCGGACCTCTCTGGTCTTGCCCCCACGGGCAAACCTCGCCCCTGGAGCGGCGAGCTGCGCGTCGCCCAAATCTTCAACGAAACGCCGACGGTCAAGACCTTCCGCCTGGTGCTCCCAGGCTCCGATCGGCTTCCTTTCGACTTCCTGCCCGGCCAGTTCCTGCAAATCGCGGTATTGAAGGAGGACGGCACCAAAGCCAAGCGGTCATACACGATCGCCTCTTCACCGACGCAGCGCGCCTATGTTGAATTGACCATCAAGCGCGAGACGCAGGGCGCTGTCTCACGCCATCTGCACGATAGCGTCACAACCGGCGACCGGGTTCAAATTGCAGGACCATTCGGCCGTTTCACCTTCACCGGGAGCGAAGCTGAGAGCATCGTTCTGATTGCCGGCGGCGTCGGCATCACGCCGATGATGTCAGTACTGCGCTTCCTGACCGATACGGCCTGGCCCGGCGAGATTTTCTTCGTCTACGCAGCCCGCTCGACCGACGAATTTGTCTTCCGGGAGGAGATCGAACAGCTCGAGCGCCGCCACCCCAATCTCAGTGTTTTTGCATCGATGGAACGATCGCCGGGAACGGTCTGGAATGGACCCAAAGGACACATCACCCGCGAGTTGCTTGAAAGCGCGGTTCCCGAAATCGTCGGACGGCGCATCCATCTGTGCGGGCCACCGCCAATGATGGCCGCCATGCGCGAAATCCTGATGCAGATCGGGGTGCCCGAGGCGCAGATATTCAGCGAGGCGTTCGGACCCGCTTCGCTGCCAATCGACGAACCTGGCGAGCAGAGTGCCGCGCAGGCGGGACCCCTGCCCGTTGCGTCGGCCCGTGCACGGTTGGCGGCAACAACGGTAACCTTCTCGGTAGCCGGCGTTTCGGCGCCACTCCACACCAACGAGACGATCCTCGAGGCTGCCGAAACAGCCGGTGTTGAGATCCCCTATTCGTGTCGGGTTGGCGAATGCGGGGTTTGCGTTACCCGCCTGCTAGCAGGGGAAACCGCGATGGAGACCGAGACCGGTCTCGACCCCGACGACAAGGCACAAGGCTATGTGCTCGCCTGTCAGGCACGTTGCACCCGAGGTCCTTTGGTGGTGGAAGCTTGATGCGCGAGCGCGGCGACATCTTGATGACCTTGGCGGCAGCCTTCGTGCTTCTCTTTCCACTCGGTTTCGTGGTTCATGCGTCGCCGCGCTTTCCCGGCAGTCTGGCGGGAAGCTTGACCGGGATCGCGGCTGCGGTACTGATGCTCCTTCCTCTCGTTCATGTCGCCGCTCGGCGTATTGGGCGTTTTGGACGATGGCTCGATCATAGGATCGAGAAGCGGACTTTGCTGGCGATACACATCTATGCGGGTGTGGCGGGGCCAATCCTCGCACTTGTCCACGCGGCACACAAGTTCGAGAGCCCGCTCGGCATCGCACTGACCGGCACTGTCATACTGGTCGTCTGGAGCGGGTTTGTCGGTCGTTATTTCCTGGTCCAGATCACAAGAGCCGTCCGCGCCCGTACATCCGAACTTGCAGTGCTCCGGTTGGGACTCGAAGCGGATCTTGCAAGAGCCGTGCCCATTGCAGGCGGAGGTCGACCGAAAAGCAAAGGTTGGCGGTTCTTGTTCGCCCCGGCCGACGAATTCGAGCTCGCCGATATCGCTGATGCCAGACGACGTGCCGAGGCTCTTGCCGATGCCGAATACGCCGTGCGCGCCGAACGCGCGGCTGCCGGCCTGTTTGGGGGATGGCGAGCGATCCATGTCGTCACCAGCACACTTCTCTATGCGCTGCTGCTGCTCCACATCTGGGCTGGCTATTACTTCGGGTTTCGCTGGCTGTGAATGGCGCGCGCCTCCTCTACGGCATATATGCCCTGGTACTGGCGATGCTCGTCGTCATCGTCCCGCTGACGACCCATTCCGCTGGAAGCCGCGCGATTGCAGGTTGGACCGCGCTGATTGAACCTGGACCTTTGTCGCCCGCTCACGCCTCGCTTCGGCGCAATTGCGAAACCTGCCACACACCGCACCAAGGCGTTGAGGCGCAGAAATGCATCACCTGCCACATCCAAACCGATTTCGGGACCAAGGCGTCGACCCGCTTTCATGCCAAAGCGAAAGAGTGCACAAGCTGTCATGTTGAACATGACGGGGGCGCGAGCCTTGCTCGCATGGATCATGAGGCCTTGCTCGATCCAGACCTTTGGCGCGGTCCGCTTCGGACCCGAGATGTACGCATCTCGAAAACACATGCAGAGACCACGGACGCGCTCAATTGTATAAGCTGCCATGCGGCGCGCGATCGGCATCAAGGTTCATTCGGCAAGGACTGCCAGGATTGCCATACTCTGGTCGACTGGAAGATCGACGCCTTCAGGCACCCATCGGTCAACTCAGGCCAGTGCGCCGAGTGCCACAAAGCACCGCCCAGTCACTTCATGATGCACTTCGAAATGGTCTCTCAGCGCGTTGCGAGGGAACGCGCTCCGGTCAATCAATGTGCCGCATGCCACACCACCGACAGTTGGAACAACATCCGTAACCTTGGGCTATACGACCACCATTGAGCGGATGGCGCTGATCGCAAGGTCTCCCGCCAGCCAAAGCAGCGGTGAGCAGCCCGGAGGAGGATGTGCGGGTTTAACTCGCAAACTGAGAGAAAGGATCGAATAGATTTGACACGTTTCGCATCCACGCCGATTATGATCGTGTGCGGCGGCTTTTCTCCTTGATCATGCTTGTCGGAGCTTTGCTGGGTCTCCTGGGCCAGGAAACCGCGTTCGCGAACAGCATGCCCCTGACCTGGGCTGATCAAAACGTTGATGCTGGCGCGATGGACCCCGGCTGCGCCGAGATGATGGGGGTGGCTCAACCGGATAAGCCCGAAAAGCCCTGTGAAGGCATGACGCCCGAATGCGTTGCGAAGATGGGCTGCGCTGTGCCGGTGGCGCTGGTTCCTTTGCTGCCGATCACAGAGCCGATGTTGTTGCACGCCTGGGTTCCAGCGCGAAGGCCTGTCGCCACGTTGACAGGCCGCATTATCGGCCCTGAGCCCGAGCCGCCCACACCTCTTGCTTGAGCCGAAGTGTAGCGCTGCGGGCCCGTCTGCTTGCCTGCGCGCCGTTAAATCGTTCAAGCAAGGAAATACTCATGAAGACAGGACTTCTGCTCGCCGCTGCGATAGGGCTTCTAGCCCCCGTCTCTGCTGCTTTCGCCCAGGCGCCTGAAGGCGGCCATTGGGAATGGCGCTCCCGATCTCAACTAGGGCCGAGACCAACAACGCCGGCGCTCGTCCGCGTATGGATCAGCGATGACGTGGCGAACAGCGCCGCGTGCAAGTGCTCCGCGATGAAGGCTGATGCATCGGGCTGCACGATGGACATGTCCGGCAAGGCCCGGGTTCCCGCAATCGGCTAAGGCCGTTGCCTGGCCGATAACCAGAAAATAACTGGCCGGGCACGCGGCGTCGGCGGAGGTATCTTCTCCGTCGGCGCCGCGTCAGTCCGAGCCCGGCCATCTATATCGGCACGGTAGCCTCCACGAGGAGAGCTTCATGCAAACAATCCATTACCTGCCTCTTTTGGCACCATTTCTCGCGGCAGTGTCTGGTGCGGCGCTTGCCGAACCGCTCTCCTTCGAGGCGGCAATCGAACGTGCCACGCGCGATGCACCATCGATCCGGGCTGGCGTATCCGGCGTCGAGGCAAGTCGAGATGCGGCGGTGGCCGCAGGGCGCTTGCCCGATCCGAGCCTCAACCTCGGTATCGACAATTTTCCGGTCTCCGGCCCGCCGGCCTATAGCTTTACTGCAGATAGCATGACGATGACGCGGATCGGGATCGAGCAGCCATTTCCCAATCCGGCCAAACGTAGTGCGCAGCGCACACGGGCAATCGCGGACATTGGCATGGCCGAGGCTGAGCTGGCGATTGAGGCTCAGAATGTTCGGCTCGCGACCGCACTTGCGTGGATCGATCTCCATTACGCCAAGCGGCAACTGGCACAGCTGAAGCAACTCGACGAAGCTCTGAACGATCTTCAGTCGACCGTCTCTGCCCGCTTGGCTTCAGGCTCTGCTCGTCCAGCCCTGGCGCTGGAACCCGAGCAGTTGCGTGCCGCCGTCAATGATCGGCGCAGTGAACTGGCCGCAGAGGTCTCGCGCGCACGCGCCCAGCTGATCCGCTTTACTGGTGATCCTACTGCCGATGTCATGGGCGATCCTCCTGTTTTCGCCATAGACCGCAATGCGTTGACTAAAGATATCTCATTGCTTCCACGCCTGAAGGCGCTAGATGCCGGGATCACCGGCGCTGAAGCCGATACCGGGCTCGCCCGTGCTGACAAGCATCCCGACTGGCGGATTGGCGCAAGCTACGGCCGCCGTGACCCGGCCTTCGGCGACATGGTCTCGGTCGGTGTGAGTATAGATCTGCCGCTGTTCGCCAAGCGTCGGCAGAACCCCAGAATCGCTGCCAGCCTTCTCGGCGAGACGCGGGCGCATCTGACGCGGGTCGCCGCAGAGCGAGAAATCCTCGCGTCACTCGAAACCGACCTTGCAACTCATGCCATGCATGTTGAGCTTGTGGCGAACGCACAAAAGGTGCTGGTCCCACTCGCCAAGCGCCGGGCTGAGCTCGACCTGGCGAGCTATGCGGCTGGCAGGCTCGACCTGGGCAGCGCGCTCTTGTCATCGCTTGCTCTCGCAGAAGCGGAAGTCGACGCGCTGGCGCGCGAAGCCGACGCGGCCCGCGACGCTGTGCGGATCAGCTACACCTATCGAGGAGTCAAGCCATGACAATGAACCCAAAAAATACCGCGCGATGGGCTGCGGCATTTCTGACAGTTGCATCCGTTGCTGGCGTTGGCGGGTTCTGGTTAGGGAAGCGTGACCCCTCACAACGCAGTGATACGAGCGCGGCGCAGAACGGCCGCAAGATCCTCTACTGGTACGATCCCATGGTGCCGACCGAACGCTACAACAATCCCAACTCGCTCTCTTCGATGGGAATGAAGACCATCCCGAAATATGCCGATGAAGTTCCGGACGCAGGGCCAGGTGTGCGCGTGGATGCCGATGCGAGACAAAGTCTCGGAATGCGCGTCGCAACGGTGACATTTGGCTCTCTCCCATCGGGCCTGACGGTTACAGGCACGATCGATTTCAATCAGCGCGATATTGCTATTGTCCAGTCGCGTTCGAGCGGCTTTGTCACCCGCGTCTACGCCCGTGCCGCGGGCGATGTGATCGGTGCGGGCGCACCGATTGCCGATCTCCAGTTACCCGAATGGGGCGGCGCGCAAGGCGAGTTTCTGGCAGTCAAGCGGCTCGGGCAGGAAGACCTCGCCCACGCAGCCAGGCAGCGTCTGAAGCTCATGGGCATGTCAGATGCACTGATCAATGAGGTCGAGCGAACCGGCCGAACCAACGGGACTGTGACTATTCGCGCACCAATTGCTGGTGCGATACAGGCGCTTGACGTGCGTGAGGGAATGACGGTCGCGGCAGGGCAGAGCCTTGCACAGATAAGCGGGATCAGGACAGTGTGGCTTAATGCCGCAGTGCCGGAAGCGCAGGCGAACCTCATCCGTATTGGTCAAGGAGCAAGGATAGCACTCAGCGCCTTCCCTGGTGAGAGCTTCACCGGCAAGGTCACAGCGATCCTGCCGATCACGCAGCCCGACAGCCGCACGATGACCGTGCGGATCGAGCTTGCCAATCGTGGGGGACGCCTGCGCCCAGGCATGTTCGCAAGTGTCAGTTTTGACGGAGACAACAGGTCCGCGTTGCTTGTCCCGAGAGACGCTCTGATCCGCACCGGTGCGCGAACGCTCATCATGCTGGCCCTTCCCGATGGCCGGTACCGCCCCGCTGAAGTTCGTACCGGGCGGGAGAGCGGCGACAAGACAGAAATTGTTGCAGGACTGTCCGCTGGCGAAAAGGTCGTAGTCTCGGGTCAATTCCTGCTCGATTCCGAAGCAAGTCTCGCTGGTGTCTCTGCCAGACCCATTGGAGATAAGCAGTGATTGCCGCGATCATCCGTGCCGCGATCAAGCGGCGCCGCATAATTATCGCCGCCGCGCTCGTTCTGGCCGTCGCGGGAATTGTATCACTGCGCAACACACCGGTCGACGCCCTGCCCGACCTGTCCGATGTGCAAGTCATCATCCGAACATCATGGCCGGGGCAGGCCCCACAGATCATCGAAAATCAGGTCACCACGCCCGTCGCCTCGACCATGCTCTCGGTGCCCGGCGCGCGGGTGGTGCGCGGCTATTCATTCACCGGCGACAGTTTCGTCTACGTCCTCTTCGATGACGGGACCGATCTTTACTGGGCGCGCAGCCGCGTACTCGAATATCTCAGCCAGGTGCAAAGTCGTCTACCGGAAGGCGCAAGCGCATCTCTCGGTCCGGACGCAACAGGGGTGGGCTGGGTCTATGAATACGCGCTCATTGACAAGACGGGGCGGCACGATTTGTCGCAACTCCGGTCACTGCAGGACTGGTTTCTTCGGTACGAACTGAAGACCGTACCGGGTGTTGCCGAGGTCGCCAGTATCGGCGGTATGGTGAAGCAGTATCAGGTCGTGCTCGATCCAATTAAGCTTGCCGCCTTTGGGGTGACAAGTGAGGATGTCGTTGAAGCTCTGAAGCGGGCCAATCAGGAAACTGGCGGATCGAGCATCGAGCTGGCGGGCGCAGAGTATACGGTGCGTGCAAGCGGCTACCTCAGATCGATCGAGGATTTCCGCGCCGTGCCGATCCGCACCGCCGCTTCCGGCGTACCGGTGACCGTGGATAATGTCGCCATCGTCCAGCTTGGGCCTGAAATGCGGCGCGGAATTGCGGAACTCAATGGCGAGGGCGAGGTCGCCGGGGGCGTGATTGTCATGCGTCAGGGCCAGAATGCGCGCGATGTGATCAAAGGTGTTCGCAGCAAACTCGACGAGCTCACAAAGAGTCTGCCTCCGGGCGTCGAAGTGGTTACCACCTATGATCGTTCTGGCCTGATCGACCGCGCAATCGAAAACCTGACTGCGAAGCTGATTGAGGAGTTTATTGTTGTCGGTTTGATCTGCGCGCTGTTTCTCTGGCACGCGCGCTCCGCGCTGGTAGCGATCCTCACGCTTCCGCTGGGCATTTTGATGGCGGTCATGGTGATGCGCTTGCAGGGCCTCAATGCCAATATCCTGTCATTGGGCGGCCTTGCCATCGCGATCGGCGCGATGGTCGATGCCGCGGTCGTGATGATCGAGAACGCGCACAAGCATCTTGAGCACTGGCGTCACGAGCACGAGGACACAGAGCCTGACACGACCACGCGTTGGGCGCTGATTACCACGGCAGCCAGCGAGGTTGGTCCCGCGCTGTTCCTCAGCCTCCTCATCATCACATTCTCGTTCTTGCCGATCTTCGCGCTGCAAGGCCAGGAAGGCCGCCTGTTCGCGCCGCTTGCTTTCACAAAAACCTATGCCATGGCCGCCGCGGCGATACTGTCGATCACGCTGGTTCCGGTGCTGATGGGCCTGCTCATCAAAGGCAGGATCCCGAGCGAGGAGGAAAATCCGCTTAACCGTTTTCTTGCCCGCATGTACCGCCCCCTGATCGACTGGGTGCTCAGGCGCCCGAAACAGACCTTGCTGATCGCCATGCTGGTTTTCGCCACCAGCATTTGGCCGGCTTCTCGTATTGGAGCCGAGTTTCTGCCACAAATGGACGAGGGCGACCTTCTCTATATGCCCTCGGCACTGCCCGGCCTTTCGGCAGCTGAGGCTGGCCGTTTGCTCCAGCAGACCAACCGGCTGATCAAGACCGTGCCCGAGGTTGAGAGTGTTTTTGGAAAGGCCGGCCGTGCTGACAGCGCAACCGACCCTGCCCCGCTCGAAATGTTCGAGACGACGATCCGTTTCAAATCCCGCGACAAGTGGCGAGCAGGCATGACCCCTGAAAAACTTCGCGATGAACTTGATGCGAGGGTAAAAGTGCCAGGCCTTGCAAACTTCTGGATTCCGCCGATCCGTAACCGCATCGACATGCTGGCCACCGGGATCAAGAGCCCGATCGGGATCAAGGTTGCCGGATCGAACCTCACGGAGATCGACCAAGCCGCAAAGCGCATCGAGACGGTGGTAAAGGGCGTGCCGGGTGTCTCATCTGCGATCGCAGAACGGCTTTCTGGCGGGCGCTATATTGATATCGATGTCAACCGCGCCGCCGCTGCGCGTTTCGGCCTTAATGTCGCAGACGTTCATGCCGTGGTTTCGGGAGCAATTGGCGGCGAGACCATCGGTCAGACGGTCGAAGGGCTTGCTCGTTACCCCATCAGTGTACGCTATCCGCGCGAAATGCGCGACAGTGTCGAAAAGCTCATGGATCTCCCGGTGCTTACTCCCTCAGGCCAGCAAATCACGCTCGGCACGGTTGCAGCTTTGCGAATAAGCGATGGACCGCCAATGTTGCGTAGCGAAAACGGCCGGCCGGTCACCTGGATCTATGTCGATGGGACCCGGAGCGACATGCAGCAGCTGGTGGGAGACATCAACCGAGCCTTGACCACGAAGGTCACCTTGCCGCCAGGTGTCAGCGTATCGTACACTGGCCAGTATGAATTCCTGGTCCGCGCCAAAGAGCGAATGAAGCTGGTCATCCCCGTCACGCTCGCAATCATTTTTGCCCTGCTCTACCTCACGTTCCGCCGTTGGGACGAGGCGCTGTTGATCATGGTCACGCTCCCCTTTGCACTCACCGGAGGGCTGTGGATGCTCTACTGGCTCGGCTACAACCAGTCAGTTGCAACTTCAGTGGGCTTCATCGCACTCGCCGGCGTTGCGGCAGAGTTCGGAGTGGTGATGCTGATCTACCTGAAACAGGCACTCGAGGCGCCTGCGTCTGGCGATGTTGCTCACGCGGTGCGCGAAGGCGCATTGCTCCGGGTGCGGCCGAAGGCGATGACGGTTGCGGTGATCCTCGCAGGCCTTCTGCCGGTCCTGATCGGGAGCGGCACCGGGTCAGAAGTGATGAGCCGCATTGCTGCACCCATGGTCGGCGGCATGCTCACCGCTCCGCTGCTTTCGATGCTCGTCATCCCGGCTGCTTATCTGCTGATGCGCAGACGTTATGTTCATCCTGCTCCACCCGAAGGAGAAGTTAAGTGAAGAAGGTCCTTATTCTTGCATGCAGCCTTACGCTGATGGCCGCCCTTACCGCTTGTCAGGAGAAATCGGACACCACCGCAGCTGTCCCGAGCGGCACCACCAAGTCAGGCGATATGGCTGACATGCCTGCCGCCGGAGCAATGCAGCATGGTGTCGCGGTCGGTACCGTTACCGCGATCGATGCCGCCAAGGGGGCGATCACGCTTGATCACGGACCGATGACCGGCGTGGAGTGGCCCGCCATGACTATGGAATTCACCGCTGAACCAGAGCAACTTGGTGGGGTAAAGGTGGGCGACAGGGTGGATTTCGAGATCGATTGGGATGGCAAGGTAGGGCGGATAACGAGGATATCCGCACAAAATCCGGCCGTCGAATAGGGTTGAGCTTCAGCGGTCTGCAAATGGTCGCTTGGAGAATAACGGACCAGACCAGGATTTCGAAGAAACCTGCCAGAGGCTGGCGACTGCAACGGCCATGCATCTCCGGCGAGTTCTTCTGGTGCCTGTGCTGGGTTATTCCGCATGACACCCAGGCTGATGCCTGCTAAGAGGCCGTGTGCTGTTCCTCTCGCGTCTCCTTCTGACACTCGTATTGTCAGCGCTCGTTACGAGCGTCACCCTCGAGGCCGGGGAACTGCCGGGTGCGCCGGCGTCAGAGTGCGCCGCTGAATTTAATGACGAAAAGAGCAGCGGGAGCGAGCAGGGCACGGCTGACAAGGCCCTCCCCCATCACCACGGCATTTGCCATTGTCCGGCGATCCAGGCTCCAGCTGATATCGGCGTTGCGCCCCGATTTGGCTCGCTTTCAGTGCCGCTGTTCGCGCGGTCCACGCCTCCGCTTGATTCTAGCGCGCCCGAACCGGGCCTGAGGCCACCAAACGCCTGACACATGACACTGGCCGGAGTTTCCGGCCGAGGTTATCTGTCAGGAGAATTCCCAATGAAGATCGTGCGAGCAGCCCTTCTGGCTGCTGCGACCTGTGCATCCGTGGTGCAGGCGCAACCGCAAGGGGATACGCAAGATATCCCCGCTGCGAAGGTATTTACTCTCAAGGAAGCTGTCGCGGCTGCCGGCGGCGCAGCACCGGCTTCCGAGGCTGCAGTAGCTGCAGTTGAGGCAGCAGAAGCAGGCCAAAGGTTGGCAGGCTTGCGCCCCAACCCGGTGGTACAAGTACAGGTAGAAAACATCGCTGGTTCCGGGCCTTACCGCGGCTTGAGAAGCGCTGAAACCACCATAGGCCCCGCGATTCCCATCGAGCTCGGCGGTAAGCGAAGCGCCCGCGTCGCCGTAGCACGGGCACAGCTGACCCGCGCGGAGATCCAGCAAGCGATCACTGCCGCCGATGTCAGGCTGCAGGTTACTCAACTCTATGTCGAAGCAGTAGCGGCCGAACGGCGTCTTGCCACTGCGAGAGACCAGGCCCGGATTGCCAACGATGCACTGCGCGCGGCAAGCATAAGGGTGCAGGCGGGACGAGCCTCGCCTCTTGAGCGGCAACGTGCAGATGTTGCTGTCACTTATGCGGAAGCCAATGTTGAACGGCAAGCTCGTCTGGCTGAAGCAGCCCGGATCAATCTCGTGCGCCGGATCGGGCAGCCCATCAGTGGCATACTTGATGAATCGGTGCTCGACATCCTCCCGGGTACAAATGTGTATGGACCGGCTGTGCCGGTGGACCCATCTGGCACCCTTGCCCTCGCAGCAGCAAACGCCGATTTCACGATAGCCGAAGCCGGCGTGCGGCTTGCCCGCGCAAACCGGGTCCCTGACCTCAACGTCGGCCCCGCTATCCGCCGACTTGAGGCGACCAACGATCTGGCTGCGGTATTCACTGTCACCATCCCGATACCGGTTTTCAACAATGGGCGCGCGGCAATCGCTCAGGCGACTGCGCAGCAAACCCAAGCTGATGCCCTGCGCCGCTTGACGGCCCTGGATATCGAGCAAGCGATCACTGATGCGCAGGCCGAGGCGGCCAATGCCGCCACCACGGCGCGCGCCGCGGCAGGTCCGGCGTTGGCCAGCGCGCAGGAAGCCGCGCGCATTGCACGGATCGGTTACCGCGAAGGCAAGTTTGGACAGCTCGAATTGCTCGACGCCGAACGCACCCTTGCAGAGACGCGGGTCGCAGCGATCGATGCACTTGCCGCCTATCAGAATGCCCGAGCGCAATTGGAGCGATTGATCGCTCGTGCGCCCAACGCGGAGTACTAATCATGAAGAAGCATTATCTTGTTGGAGCGACGATCAGTGCGCTCCTTTTGGCAAGCTGTGGGGGAGCTGATCCATCCAAAGAGCAGACTGCTTCTGGTTCTGCAGACGCGGGCGCTGAAGCCGCCCATGCCAACGAAGGGCAGGTGACCCTCACGGCCGAGCAGATTGCTGCGGCGGGTGTCGAGGTGGACCGGCCCATCGTTGGCGGCGCCGGCACGGTCGAACTGCCGGCGATCATCGAAGGTGATCCGCAAAACACCCAGGTGGTTTCCGCAGCCATCGGCGGGCGTGTAGTGGCGCTTACACGCAATCTCGGTGAGACGGTCGGGCGCGGTCAGACAATCGCCGTAATCGAAAGCCGCGACGTCGCCCAGATGAAGGGCGAGGTCGAAGCCGCTCGGGCGCGCCTTGCTCTGGCCAATTCAAACCTTGCGCGAGAGCAACGGCTGTTTGACGAAAAGGTCTCGCCCGAACAGGATCTTATCGCCGCGCGAACGGCTGCAACGGAAGCACGCATCGCGCTAACGCAGGCACAAAGCATGGTCTCGGCTGCGGGTGTCGGCGGCGCTGGCCTGAACCGGCTCGGCATCACTGCTCCGATTTCAGGCCAGATCATCGGCCGTCCGGTCACGCTGGGGCAAACGGTTGCGGCCGACGCCGAGCTCTATCGTATTGCCAATCTGGGTCAGGTGTCGATCGCGCTGAACCTCAAGCCTGAGGATGCCGGGCGGGTTCGGCCTGGCAATCTGGTGACTGTGAGGGCGGCGGGGCGCGAAGCGAGCGCCCGCATCACATTCGTCTCGCCAGCTCTCGACCCCCAGACGCGCCTCGTCCCTTCGATTGCCACGCTCAACAATCGCGGCGGACAATGGCGGGTCGGGGAGCCGGTCATGGTCGCCATAGAGCTCACGGGCAGCGGCGGTAGCGGCGCTATCCGCGTGCCATCAACAGCGGTCCAAAGCCTCGAGGGGAAAACGGTCGTTTTCGTCCGCACCCCCACCGGCTTCAAGGCGGTCCCGGTTCAACTAGGCGACGCGTCGGGCGATACCGTGATCGTAAAGTCTGGACTGAAGGGTAACGAACAAATCGCCACCACCGGAAGCTTCACGCTCAAAGCCGAAATCGGCAAGGGCGAAGCCAGTCATGAGGATTGAGCCATGATCGCCCGCATCGTTACATGGGCGGTCGAGAAGCGCTGGCTCGTCCTGCTCCTCACCGTCATTGCCGCCGCCATTGGCGCATATTCACTCTACCGGCTGCCGATCGACGCTGTGCCGGATATCACCAACAACCAGGTGCAGATCAACGTCCGAGCGCCCGCGCTGTCACCCGAACTGGTCGAGAAGCAGGTCGCCTTCCCGATCGAAACGGCGCTCGCCGGGACACCGGGTCTTGAATACACAAGATCCCTGAGCCGCAATGGCTTTGCCCAGATCACGGCCGTATTTTCCGACTCCACGGACATCTACTTCGCACGCCAGCAGGTGGGTGAGCGGTTGCAGGGGGTGCAGGAGAACCTTCCCGATGGTGTAAACCCCGAAATGGGCCCCATCGCGACCGGCTTGGGCGAAGTGTACATGTATACGGTTCGGCTAGACCACCGCGATGACGACAAGCACAAGCCTGGCGAACCGGGCCAGCAACCGGACGGTAGCTATATCACGCCCGAGGGTGAACGGCTGACGACCGAAGTCGACAAGGCGACCTATCTGCGAACAGCGCAGGACTGGATTGTCACGCCTCTGCTCAAGGGCACCCCAGGCCTTGCCGGCGTCGATTCGATCGGCGGCTATGCCAAGCAGTTTCTTGTAGTGCCCGATGTGCAGAAGCTGGCCTCGCTTGGCATATCCCTGACCGAACTTGGCAATGCATTGGAGCAGAACAACACCAGCGTGGGCGGCGGCTTTGTAAACCGCAACGGCGAAGGTTTGGCGGTGCGTTCCGACGCACTGATCCGTAATGCCGCTGAATTGGGAAGAACTGTCATCGCGACACGCAATGGCGTGCCGATCACGGTCGAGCAGGTGGCCACCGTCAAGACGGGTCAGGCTATCCGCATGGGCTCAGCGTCGGAGAACGGAACCGAAGTTGTCGTCGGCACCGCAATCATGCGGATCGGCGAAAACAGCCGCATTGTGTCGACAGCGGTCGCCGAGAAACTCAAGACAATCAACGCATCCCTGCCCCCGGATGTGGTGATCCAACCCGTCCTCAATCGGACCGAACTCGTCAATTCAACGATTTCAACGGTTGCCAAGAACCTGTCTGAGGGCGCCTTGCTGGTCATCGTCGTGCTCTTCATTTTGCTCGGCAATTTCCGGGCAGCGCTGATCGCTGCCTTGGTGATTCCGATCACGATGATGCTGACTGGTTTCGGGATGCTGCGTGTCGGCGTGTCGGCCAACCTGATGAGTCTCGGCGCGCTCGATTTCGGCCTGATCGTTGATGGCGCCGTTATCATCGTCGAGAATGCCTTGAGGCGCCTTGCCGAGCAGCAGCACCACGAGGGACGTCTTCTCAGCGTCAAGGAGCGATTGGCGACCGTCGCCTCTGCCGCCCGCGAGATGATCAGGCCATCTGTCTACGGGCAGGCCATCATTATCCTCGTTTACGTCCCCTTGCTGACCCTGACAGGCGTCGAGGGCAAGACCTTCGTGCCTATGGCGCTGACCGTCATCATCGCCCTCGCCTTCGCGTTTGTTCTCTCGCTCACATTCGTTCCGGCGATGATCGCAATCTGGCTTTCCAAAAAGGTAGAGGAGAAGGATGGCCGCATCATCACATGGCTCAAGAAGCGTTATGAGCCTGGCCTCGAGCGGGCGATGAAGCGCCCGACGGTAACGATCGGAGCCGGTGTCGCCAGCCTTGTCGTGGCGGCACTGGCTTTCACCACCCTCGGCTCGGTGTTCCTGCCGCAGCTCGATGAGGGCGATCTGCTGATCCAGTCGCTGCGCATCCCGGCAACGTCTGTCCAGCAGAGCCAGGCGATGCAGGTGCCGATCGAGCGAATGATGTCGAACCAACCCGAGGTCGCGTTCGTCTATTCCAAAACCGGCACTGCCGAACTTGCTTCGGATCCGATGCCCCCCAATGCAACCGACATGTTCGTGATCCTGAAACCGCGTGAGGAATGGCCCAACCCTGAGCTTCCGAAGGAAGAGCTTGTAAGCCGGATCGAGAGCAATCTTTCGAAGATTCCGGGCAATGCCTACGAGATTACCCAGCCCATCCAGATGCGGTTCAATGAATTAATCGCCGGCGTTCGCGGTGACATAGCAGTCAAGGTCTTCGGCGACGACTTCAACCAGATGAACCGGACCGCCGAGGAGATTGCCGCCGTGCTGCGCCGAACCGAGGGCGCAGCTGACGTGAAGGTCGAGCAGACAACCGGTCTTCCCATGCTCGACATTCGCGTCAATCGCGACGCAATGGCGCGGCTCGGGGTCACGTCTCAAGACGTTCAGGATACGGTGACAGCCACGCTCGGTGGCCGGGTGGCCGGGCAGATCTTCGAAGGCGATCGCCGGTTTCCGGTGGTGCTGCGTCTCGCGGAGGCTCAACGCTCGGACATCAGCGTGCTGGAGCAGGTTCCGGTACCTGTTGCGGGTGGCGGTAGTGTACCGCTTTCCAGTGTTGCCGACATCCAGGTGGTCGACGGACCCAATCAAATCAGCCGCGAGAATGGCAAGCGGCGTGTGGTGGTCCAGGCCAATGTCCGCGGCAGGGACGTAGGATCGGTTGTTGCCGATGCCCAGGAGGTCATCGCGAAGGAGATTCGCTTGCCAGCTGGTGTCTATCTGGAATGGGGTGGTCAATTTGAAAACCTCCAGTCAGCAAGCGAGAGACTGAAGCTTGTCATCCCGGCCTGCTTCATTCTGATCCTGGTGCTGCTTTACGGCGCATTGGGTTCGGCCAGAGATGCAGCGATCGTGTTCACTGGCGTGCCCTTTGCGCTGGTTGGCGGTGTCTTGCTGTTGTTCGCACGCGGAATGGACTTCTCCATTTCCGCCGCCGTTGGCTTCATCGCGTTGTCAGGCATCGCTGTTCTCAATGGCCTGGTCATGGTCAGTTCGATCCAGGATCTGATCCGCTCTGGGATGTCCCGGGAGGAGGCGGCCTATGTGGGAGCCATGCAGCGCCTGCGACCAGTCGTGATGACAGCCCTTGTTGCGAGCCTGGGATTCGTTCCGATGGCGCTGGGCGCCGGCGCCGGTGCTGAGGTCCAGAAGCCCCTGGCAACGGTGGTAATCGGTGGCTTGATCTCGGCCACCCTGCTGACGCTGTTTGTCCTGCCGACGCTTTATGCCCGGTTCGGCCAGAAGACCATCAGACAGCCCGAACACTACAATGAGGCGTTCGAAGGCGCCGACCACGGGCAGACTATCGTGGAGACGTCGTCATGAAAAATCCAGCGGGGCGGTCGGTGATCGCCCCGCTTACCCTTGTCGCAACTGCACAGGAGGCCCGATTGTCAGGTTCGGCAGCGATGTCCTTCAGCAGTTCAGAGACCCAGAGCCAGCCTATGCGGAAAGTCAGGCCTTTGATTTCTATCGTTGCCATGGCGGCGGGCTTTTCAGCGTGCTCGGGCGATCCAGAGCAAATGCCGACATCGGAGCGAGATATCCACGCGTCGCAGATCCCGGACGGATCCGCCCAATCGGGTCGACATCCATACCAATGTACTGATGGGCAAAGCCGGTTTGTGGACTTCAAGAACGAAGGTCTCACCATGGAAGTCCGCAAATCTTACGAAGGCGAGCCGCTTGTCCTGAATGCGCCTGCACAGGGCTTTCAGTACCGCAGCGCCAACCTCAGTGCCCATTTTCGGGACACCAATCTGGTCCTCGTCACTGGCGAAGGGGCCAAGGTTGTTTGCGAGCGAGGACGAAAAAGATGAGATTCTTTTCGATCATGAAGCAAGGCGACCTTGGTGCACTCAAGCACCGCCGGGATCGTCTGCTCCCCCAAGATAGCACGTTGTCCGGCTGCCCCGCCCCTTGCGTACTCCAGAGCCTTGCGAGCCGCGTGGTTAGGGAGAGAAAGCCGTGATTGCCGTGAACGACAATGACAACTCGCAGGAGCGTCGCACGCTCTGGATCGTGCTGCTGCTCAATGCGGCAATCGCGGGGGGCTTCTTTGCTACCGGCGCTTTCGCAGACTCGAGCGCGCTGATCGCCAATGGCGTCGATAACCTGTCCGATACGGCCGTTTACGCGCTGAGCCTTGTCGCACTGACCCGGGGTCAAACATGGAAGACCCGCGCAGCGATGGCTTCAGGCGTCATGCTGCTGCTGTTTGCCGGTGGCATCCTGCTCGATGTCGGGCGGCGCTTCATCCAGGGGAGCGAGCCCATCGGGCCCACCATGATGGTGATGTCCGCGATTGCTGGCGCGGTAAACTACCTCTGCCTTCGGCTGCTTCAACGCATCAAGGAACCGGACGTCAATCTCCGGGCCGCGACCACTTTCAGCTTCAACGACTTCATCTCCAACGGCGGCATCCTGATTGCCGGTGTGCTGGTGTTCTGGCTGGGTACGAACTGGCCGGACCTGCTCGTCGGTTTCGCTACCGCGCTCATCGCCATCAAGGGCGGCGTCGAAATCCTGCGCGACGCACGCACCGAACCCAATACAACGAAGGGAGGTCGTCATGAATGACAAGCTCGAACTCGACATTCCGGTGCTATTGCCCGACCTTCCCGACGCAGCTGACGCATGTCTCGATCGTCTCGTAGCAACGCTGACGAAGCGCGAAGGCGTTGAGCGGGCGCATGTCATCTGTGTCGACGACGATACGCCAGCAGCGCTGTGCATCCATTTCGACGCTGCCAAGCTGCCTTTGCCGCGTTTGCGCGAAATCGTGCGCGCAGCCGGCGCTGAAATCACCGAGCGCTATGGCCATGCTATCTGGCAAGCAACGGGGATCAACCATGAGCGTCGCGCTCGAACGATCAGCGATGCGCTTTGCGCCTTACCCGGCGTGGTACAGGCCAGCGCCAGTTCAGGGGGGTCTGTGCGGGTCGAATATGATCGCCGCGAGACCACCGAAGAGGAAGTGCTTTCGGCCCTTCGCAAACTCAAGGTTGGCATCGAAAAGCGGGTCAGTGCCGATGATCATGCCGGTCATGATCATGGGGCAAGTGGCCATGGGTCGGCTGAGGAAAGGCATAGCTCCGGTGATGGTCACGATCACAGCCACGCTGATTTTCTGGGGCCCAACACTGAACTGATCTTTGCCCTCGCCTGCGGCGCGCTGCTGGGAATCGGTTTCGCAATTGAGAAGCTGATAGCCGGTCCGCCCGCTTGGCTCCCGACCGCCTGCTATATCGCAGCCTATTTCTTCGGTGGTTTCTTCACGCTACGCGAGGCGATTGACAACCTTCGGTTGAAGAAGTTCGAGATCGACACCCTGATGCTGGTCGCCGCCGCCGGGGCAGCCGCCTTGGGGGCGTGGGCCGAAGGCGCGCTTCTCCTGTTCCTGTTCAGTCTCGGACACGCGCTGGAGCACTATGCCATGGGCCGCGCCAAGAAGGCAATTGAGGCCCTGGCGAAGCTTGCCCCTGAAACCGCAACGGTGCGCCGCGATGGCGCGACCAGCGAAATCGACGTCGGACAAATGGTGGTCGGCGACATCGTCATCGTGCGTCCGAACGAGCGCTTGCCCGCCGACGGCTTCGTTCTGAAGGGATCGAGCGCGATCAACCAGGCGCCCGTCACGGGTGAAAGTATCCCGGTCGACAAGATACCGGTAGCCGACGTGGTCGCCGCACGGGCCAAGCCCGACATGGTTGATCCGCAAAGCCGGGTATTTGCCGGAACGATCAATGGCAGCGGCGCGATCGAGATTGAGGTGACGCGCCGCTCCAGTGAAAGCGCGCTTGCGAAAGTCGTGAAGATGGTGAGCGAAGCGGAGACGCAAAAATCCCCGACGCAGCGCTTTACCGACCGGTTCGAACGGGTCTTCGTCCCCGCAGTCTTGGTTGTATCGTTCGTGCTGCTGTTCGCCTGGACCGTTGTGGACGAGCCGTTCCGCGACAGCTTTTACCGAGCGATGGCGGTGCTGGTTGCAGCGAGTCCCTGCGCGCTTGCCATTGCGACGCCAAGCGCAGTTCTATCGGGTGTGGCGCGCGCAGCGCGCGGCGGTGTACTTATCAAGGGCGGCGCACCCTTGGAAAATCTCGGTTCGCTCAAGGCAATAGCATTCGACAAGACCGGCACTTTGACCGAAGGCCGCCCGCGCATTACCGACATCGTCCCTCTGGGAGGCACTGATGAAAGTGAACTGCTTGCGACTGCGGTCGCTGTCGAAGCATTGAGCGATCATCCACTGGCCCAGGCGATCGTCAGGGATGGTAGCGCACGTCTGGGGGGGCGCGCCCTGCCCCATGCCGCCGATCTCAAGAGTCTTACCGGCCGGGGTGTTACCGCGACCGCGGACGGCGAGACAGTGTGGATCGGCAAATCCGAAATGTTCGGTAAGGACGCAATTCCGGCGCTGGGGCAGGAGGCACAGGACGCGATAGCGTCACTGCGCGAAAACGGACGAACGACGATGCTGGTCCGGAAAGGGGACCGTGACCTCGGGGCGATCGGTCTGCTCGATACGCCTCGCGAAGCGGCCAAATCCGCGCTGCTTCGCTTGCGTGAGTTGGGCATCACCCGGATGATCATGATCTCGGGGGATCACCAAAAGGTTGCCGAAGCGATCGCCAAGGACGTCGGGATAGACGAAGCATGGGGCGATCTCATGCCGGAAGACAAGGTTGTCGTGATCAAGAAGCTTGCGGGCGAAGACAGGGTCGCAATGGTTGGCGACGGCGTCAATGATGCACCGGCCATGGCCAGTGCTACGGTCGGCATCGCCATGGGGGCGGCAGGATCGGACGTGGCGCTGGAGACAGCCGACGTTGCCCTCATGGCCGACGACCTGGCGCACTTGCCATTCGCTGTGGGCCTAAGCCGGCATACCCGCGGGATCATCCGGCAGAACGTGTTTGTGAGCCTCGGCGTAGTCGGGTTCTTGGTTCCCGCCACGATCATGGGACTCGGCATCGGTCCAGCGGTGGCCGTGCATGAAGGCTCAACCATCATTGTAGTGGTCAATGCACTCAGGCTCTTGGCGTACCGCGACTGACCAATTGACGGTTCTAACCGTAAGGCAGCGCACGCTCTGACAATCAATCACGGCCCGCATTCACGATCTGCGCAATATCCGCCGGTATTGGCATAGAGGCAAAAGCACTGACGTCCGATCGCCCGGTATTTCCCATCGGCGTGCGACCGGTCAGTGTGCCCAATGGCGCTAGAAACAGACGCAGCACCTGGCCTGCAACCTCGGCCCATTCGCGCCGCGACACCGCGAATGCCAGCATTACGCCGTGCGAGTGAATATGCAGCTGCAGACTACCCTGAGCGATGATGTGCCCGCGTTCGAGCCTTTGCCAGGCGCTGGCGTGATCGCCGCTGGCACGCGCAGCACGGAATTCTGCCAGTTCATTTCGATAGGCTGTCCGAATAATGCTCATCGCACCAATCTTCATTTTGTTTTCGACCTACCAATGCTTGTGCGCGGGGTAGCAAGTACCAGGTAAAGCTGTTCCACCAAATAAGGAAGGTCTATCGCCTGCTTCTCAAGTGCCGTAGCGGCGGGGCAAACAAGCATCGCAACTACGGGTGCTAGGCATCGATACCCGCAATATGTCATGGTCCTCTGACAAACACCAGATTGGCTGCGACACCGGCGGCAAGGTGCGGGCTGCCTTTTCTCTCGGCCGCTACGATCGCGGAATAATGGGCTTCGTCGCCACCACTGCCGGCATACACGTTTAAAACGTGCACAATTTTACTGCAGCCACCCGGCCACCCGTAATCCAAAGGCACGGCCAGAACGGTTGTACTACACCAACTCCGTTCATCCGCTTCAGGCACTTGGAGTAGAGAACTCACCCTGCGCGAACACATCAACTATCCAACCGATGCGGAACTGACCGGCAAGCAAAAAAGCGACGCTACCTTTTGGTATCAGAACGTTTGCCGCGCGGTCACGCCGAAGGTGCGCGGCTGACCGATGTTGAAGCCGAGCCGCGCCCGGCCGCCACGCTCGCGATCGAACGACAGCAGCGGGTTCTCGTCGAACAGGTTGTTGACATAGGCCGTCAGCGACAGGCCGTTCTCAAGCTCCACCCCGGCGCTAAAGTTGACCAGCTGATAATCGGGCAGTTCCAGATCGATCGTGGTCGCCGCGGTTGCCGGAGCGCCGCCGAAGGGCAGACCATGCACGAAGGTGCGCGGATTGTTTTCCTGATCGGACGGCTGCGTGAAGCGCGAACCGACATGCTGGAACGAACCGGTCACGAAGGCCGTGGTCGCCTCGCCCAGCTCCCATTCGTAGCTGCCGTTGGCCGAAAGCTGGAATTCAGGCACCGAGGGCAGGCGATTGCCATCGCGGATCCCGGTCGCGGTCGCCAGCACGCCCGGAAGGGTGCTGTTGAACTCCGACTGGATGTAACTGCCGCTGACGTTGAAGCTAAGACCCGGTGAGGGGCTGAAGCCCAGTTCGGCCTCGATCCCGGCAGCGTAGGCTTCGGGTACGTTGAACACGATGCGCGACGAACAGCTGCCGGCATCCAGCGTCACCTGAAGGTTGCTGATGTCGTTGTAGAAGGCGGCCGCGTTGAAGGTGAAGCCTGCGCCTTGCGTCTTCACGCCCAGCTCGTAGTTCCACAGCTTTTCGTCGCTGTAATCCTGGAAGCCGCCGAACAGCGCCAGGTCCTGCGCGTTGCACAGCGGGGTGTTGAGAGGATCGTTGACCCCGCCAAGCCGGAAGCCCTGCGCGGCCTGGGCGTTGATGGTCACGTCGTCGCTCGCCTTATAGCTCAGCAGGAAGCGCGGGGTGAAGCCGTCGGAAGCGGTGGTATCCACCACGCCGCTATCACCATTGGCAAACAGGCCACCGGTGGTGATGATGCGCACTTCCTCGAAATCGTAGTAGCGCCCGCCAGCGGTGAAGGTCAGCTTGTCGGTCAGCTCGTAGCTGACCTCGCCGAACACCGCGAGCTGCTCGATATCGAAGGGCAAGTCGGAATTGAACGGCGAGTTGACCGGGAAGCCATTGGCGACGGCCGCCGAAGTGCCCGCGCCCAGCGTCGCGTCAGTGAAGGCGTCATAACCCGGGGTGGGCAGGCGCTGACGGTAATCGCGCTGCACATCGGAATAGAAGCCGCCGATAAGCCACTGGAACGGACCGTCATAGTCCGAGGCAAAGCGCAGTTCCTGGGTGAAGGTCGAAAGATCGGTGGTGTCGCGCAGGTTCGAGGGCAGCACCACCGCCGCCGCCGGGAAGCCGAGATCGACAGAAACCGACCCGGTCAGCGCGCTCGCATCGCGGCTGACGAGAATGTCGCGGTTGATGTAGGACGACACCGACGTCAGCTCGTGCGCGCCGAGCCCGACCTTGATCGTCAGATCGGCGATGAAGGTTTCATCCTCGAAGGCCTCGGGCAGCAGCAGGAACTGCTCGCGCTCGCCAAGCTGCACCGCAGGCCGCGTGGCGGTGAAGCGGTTGGCGAAGAGGTTGTAGGTCTCCTGCCGGTTGAACCCGTTCGCCGTGATCTTCTGGTAGATGATGCGCGGGGTGATCGAGAAGGTATCGGAAGGCTCGAAGGTCAGCGCAATGCGGCCGCCGTAACGCTCGCCATCATTGACGTTCTGTCCGCCACCGGGGCCTTGCGCATCGATGAAGCCGGAATAGCGGGTGTAATATCCGACCGCGCGGATCGCAGCGGTATCGCCCAGCGGCACGTTGACAGCGCCCTTGAGATGCCCGCCGACATTGCCGCCGTCGATTACATTGACGTTCGCTTCCACCTGCCCCTCGGTCACGCCAAGGGTCGGCTGGTTGGTGATGTAGCGGATCGTGCCGCCGACGGAGCCCGAACCGAACAGCGTGCCCTGCGGCCCGCGCAGGGTTTCCACGCGGTTCAAGTCGAACAGGTCGATATCTGGCGTGAACAGCGACAGCGAGATCACGGATTCGTCGAGATAGACGCCGACCTGCTCCTTCACGCCGGGCTGATCGCGGACGACCTGCCCTGCGGAAATCCCGCGAACCGAAACCTGGCTCTGGCCCGGCCCGAGGTTCTGGATGGTAAGGCCTGCGACATTGCGCGACAGATCCTCAAGCGTCACCGCGCCCGAACGCTGAATGTCTTCCTGCGTCTGCGCATTGATCGAAAACGGCACGTCCTGGATCGTCGTGTCGCGCTTGGTCGCGGTGACGATGATGACATTTCCCTCATCAGCTTGAACATCGTCAGTCGCAGCATCTTGCGCCAGAGCGGGATTTGCGATCAAAATGGCTGCGGTCCCTACCAGCAACTGGCTGATGTAGGTCGAACGATTTGTAGCACCCATCTTCATTTGCCTCTCTCCCGTCACGCAACTTTTTTGGTTAGATCTTCTCACAGCGCGTGCATCGCTCGCACAAGGCGCTCACTACAACAAGATCGCTCCCGACGTCGTTTGACGTTGAGTGAAATGGTCGTTGCAATCATGCAACAGTCGGCGAATGCTAGCAGTACTTTGGCAGAAGTGCATTCTCTGGCTCTCCATGAATCGCTTATGGAAATCTAAATGTCGTCAGCTTTTGGAGGCTGGCAATGGCGGAGGCTTGGTGAGACGATCTGTCGGTGTGACTTGGGCCATTTGTGGGGCTGCTGAGTGACCGGTGCCCGGCGCGGATGTGCCCTGCTCTTGTCGAGGGACTGATCGGCCTTGGCGGCCGCAGGAGCGTGCAGCCGATGGCGATACGCGCGCCCGGCATCGGCTACGATCGCTGCATCATTTTATCGGCGGTGCCCTGTGGGACAGCGCTTCATCAGAAGAGGAGCTAGCCAGACAGGCAGATTGCTGGTTCGCGGCACCGATGCCTAGCTGATTATCGATGACACGGCTTTGTCCAAAATGGGAAGGTCCTCGGTCGGCGTAGCGCCGCAATATACATCGGCTCTGGGTAAGAACGCCAACTGCAAGACGCTCATTTCGCTGACGCTGGCATCGAGCAACGTGCCGGACATGATCGGCCTTTACCTGTCCATGCCTCAGAGCTGGACCAGCGATGTGGCGCGGATAAGCCGTGCCAAGTTACTAAAGTGGTGCGGAAGGCGTGCGCCAATCTACCTGGTGACATGCCGTTCATGAAGGTCGCCGTGCCATCGAGGCACAGTGCATCAGCGCGCAAGCTTGCAATTGCAAGTAACTTGCAGTAGCGACTCGTCGGGATTACAGCAACGAACGGGGATCAAATGGTAAATATTTTTCGGGCCGGTATTCTGCTCGGCTCTTCAGCTATAGCTGTTCCCGCCACTGCGGACGTCGCAAGTGCGCGAGCTGAGATGACTGAGTATGGAATGGTCGATGCTGCGACAGCTACCGAAACCCAGCCAGCGACGGACATTGTCGTCGTCGGGAGCCCTGAAGAGTCCGAATCAATTTCCGGATCCTTTGCGACCGTAAGCAATAATGACCTACGCCGCACCCGCGTACTTAACGTCAACGACGCACTGCGGCAGGTGGCCGGGGTGTTCGTGCGGGACGAGGAGGGCGCGGGAATGCGGCCCAATATCGGCATTCGCGGGCTAAACCCGATCCGATCAACTAAAGTGCTGCTGCTCGAAGACGGCGTGCCGCTGAGCTTTGCGCCATATGGCGATAACGCTTCCTATTATCACCCGCCGATCCAGCGCTTTAGCGCGGTCGAGGTGCTCAAGGGCGCGGGCCAGATCCGCTTTGGCCCCCAGACCATCGGCGGCGTGGTTAATTACATTACCCCGGAAGTGCCTGAGGAGTTTGTGGCAAGCGGAACGGTTGCAGCAGGTAATCGCGGTATGTTGATGCTTGATGGGCAGGCCGGCGGCAAACTGCTGGGCGGGGGTGTGCTGGTGCACATCAACCGCAACCAGACCGATGGCAACCGGGACAATCAGACGCTGCGATTTACCGACATCTTTATTAAGGGCGCATGGGAGTTAGGCCCCGATCACGGTTTAACCGTGAAATTGTCGCGCTTCCGTGAGGATAGCCAAGTCGGCTACTCGGGCCTGCGCCGAGATGAATTTGCCGCCGACCCGCGCGGCAACGTGTTCGTCAATGATGACTTCCAGACCGAGCGGCTGAACGCCACCATCGCCCACCGCTGGGATCTGGACGAAAACCTTCGCCTGCTGACCACCGGCTATTACCACTACTTCACCCGCGACTGGTGGCGGCAATCCTCGAACAGCGGCCAGCGACCCAATGATGCGAGCGACCCGGCCTGCGGCGGGCTGACCAATCTCAACACCACTTGCGGCAATGAAGGCCGTCTGCGCGATTATGACACCTACGGGATCGAAAGCCGCCTGAGCATCGATCACGCGCTGCTGGGTATCGGCGGCGAGACCGAAATCGGGGTGCGTTATCACGCAGAACGCCAGACCCGCCGCCAGTGGAACGGCGACACCCCCAATGCCCGCGCCCCCGGCAACGGGGTAAATGCCGGCGTGCGCGAGAACAACGAGCGCGATGCCAACGCCTTTTCCGCCTTCATCCAGTCGCGCATCGTCCTTGGCGACTTTGCGCTAACGCCGGGTGTGCGCGGGGAGTTCATCGATTTTGCCCGCCGCAACCTGCCGATTGACGTGCTGGTCGGCGGCGGCCCCTCGGGCGCGTTGACAGCCGCGACGAGCGGTTCGAGCAGCCTCAACAAGGTGCTTCCCGGCCTCGGGGCGACCTGGGAGATTGCCGACAACATCACCTTGTATGGTGGCGTACACCGCGGATTTGCCCCGCCGCGGGTCGAGGATATCATTACCGCCACGGGCGGATCAATCGATCTCGGGGCGGAGCTCAGCTGGAACTACGAAATGGGGATCCGCGGCGAGATCGTGCCCGGGCTCAATGCTGATGCGACCTTCTTCGTGATGGACTTCGAAAACCAGATCGTCGCCCAATCGGTCGCCGGCGGGGTCGGCGCGACGCTCACCTCGGCAGGCGAAACCCTGCATCGCGGCGGCGAGCTTGCGCTCAACGCCTCATCGCGCGCCGCCGGGTGGACCGAGGGGGATACCGATGTCTTCGCACGACTTGCGGTGACCTGGGTGGAGGAAGCGCGCTACAACAGCATGCGCATTGCCACGCCGCCCTGCTTCGACGGCGCAACTACGGGGACTCCAGTCGCCACCGACGCCGGCCCGGTGCCTTGCGGCGTGGCCCGCAATGTCGAAAGCAACCGCCTGCCCTATTCGCCCGAATGGCTTGTGTCGGGCGCGATCGGGGTGGAGCACAAGGGCTTTACCGGCCAGGTCGAAATGGTCAGCCAGTCGTCGATCTTTGCCGATGACGTCAATCTGATCCCCGTCACGCCCGACGGCCAGCGCGGGCTGATCGAAGGCTGGACGCAGTTCAATCTCGCGGCATCCTATGGCCCGCCCGGCGGCAAGTGGGAGGTGTTCGGCACCGCGCGCAACCTTTTCGACCGGCTCTATGTGGTCGATCGGGCCCGCGGCGTGCTGCCCGGCCAGCCCTTCACCATTCAGGTCGGGTTGGCGCTGCGATACTGATAAGACCGTTCCGATGAACCTTAGCCGATGTTGTCGGATTGTGCTTTGCGAGGACGCGGCTGCTTTGTCCCCGGCGCCAACAAAGGCACGAACGGCTTCCCGACATGTTTAGCTGCCAAGCCCTTCTTTCGGCGCGTTCCTAAGAATTTTGCAAAGCGTTTTAGTGTTTGCTGCATCAGATTGTGGCTTCAATTTCCCGCCAAATGAGCCGCTGCCGACTGCATTGCTGGGCCCGTCCTACCAACTGCTATTGGAACATCTATAGCGGAAATGCTGTCATTGCTTAAGCTGCGGCATCTTCATCCGTTGGGAGATATCGCCCCACACAGTGCCCTATCTTCGGCGGACTACTATCTTTCAATTGTATTGCGAATTATTCGCAGGAAGTATAAGGAAGAACACCCTTACAGGAGAGGCTATCGTGAAGCTCGATGTGACGAACGCTGCATTTGAATGCGTCACCGAGCAGTCTCTGGCTCAGCCCGATGGCGGCACTCATATCGCCAGCGCCTCCACACCTGCTGCGCTCAAGACATCCGTCATTCTCTGTAAGGCACTGCGGATCTGGCACCATCAGCGAACTGAGGGCGGGCCGGTACAGCCTGCGCTCTATACACTCCTTGCTTCCCGAGGCTTGTGCATATTGGCGCCCGTTCTTGACGGGCTTTTCCGCTGTGCCGAGATGGCGCTTGGGCGACAACTCGTCGCCGGCGCGGGCTGCACGATGTCGGCCGACGAAGCATGGCTGGCCAGCCTGATCGGCCTCGCACGCCGCGACGCGCCAGGCTGGATAATCCGCGATCCGCAGCAGGCGGCACAGCTCGAAGGCGCAGCGCGTTCGGCCAGGATCATGCTGCGTGAATGCCTTATCTGATAACAACCTCGCTCAAAGAGGCCCTACCAGCGACATAGCGATCCCCATTGCGGAAATCGCGACGAAGATGTTCAAGCAATCCAGAGGCTAACCCTCCGAAAAGTCGAATACCTGCCCTCTCCCGATCAAAACCGCGAAGTCAGCGTCAGCGCCCCCATTCGGCCGGGCCCGGCAAAGCGGCGGTCGGCGGTGGCGCCAAAACGGCTCTGGCTTTCGACCGGAAGGTAGAAATCGTTGAGCAGGTTGGTGATGTTGAGCGCGATGCTGCCCCAACCCAGATCATAGGCCGCACCCACATCGATCGTCTTGTAAGATTGCAGCTCGAAGTTATCGACCCGCGCGACCCGCGCCCGATCACGATTTCCGGCGAACAGCAATTGCCCGGTCAGTTCCAAGCCATTGATCGGTCGCCATGCGCTGGTCAGTGAGACCTTGAGCGGCGGGATCTGCACCGATCCCAATGGCAGAAAGACCCCGTCGTTATTGGCGTCGTTCTCGCCATCGTTCCAGCCAATTGCTACCCCGGCATCGAAGCGCGGTGAAGGTGCGACATCGACGCTCGCCTCGAAACCATAATTGCGCTGCGGCGCGCGAATCAGATCGGCGATGCCGGTGGTCGGGTTGACTAACGCAGACGCGCCATTGTCGGACCGGGCATAGAATCCGGAAAGCGCATAGCGCATCGCGCCGCGCCCACCCCGCAACCCGCCCTCGAAGCTCTCGACCAAAATGGGTGCGACGAACTCCGATCCACTGATGGCGACGCCGGGCCGGATGCTGTTGGCGGCAAAGCCCAGTTCAGGGATCGAAAAGCCCTGTGCGTAGCTGACGAACAGATTGTGATCCTCGGCAACGGCGAGTGTTGCGCCGAGATTCCAGGACTCACCCTCGGATTGACCGCGGCCGCCGGGCCGCAGGCCCTGCACGCCGAACACCACGGTATAGGCCCCTGTGCATTATTCGGACACAGATTCACGGTAGCTGTTTGACGAGCAGCGGCATGAAGCCGTTGGCGTCGAGATCGAGGCGATCAGACCAGACGTAATCGCCGGTGAGATTGATGCGGTCCCAGCCCAGCGGCGAGAGCCGGGACAGCATAGCCGGATCGATCGGCGTCCCGCGACGGCGCATTTCGTCAACGGCGCGACCGAGATACCGGCAGTTGAACAGGATGATCGCAGCGGTGACCAGGTTGAGCGCAGCCGCCCGGGTTTGTTGGTTCTCCAGGCCCCGGTCGCGGAAACGACCGAGCCGATGAAAGGCAACTGCCCGGGCCAGGCTGTTGCGCGCCTCGCCCTTGTTCAATTCGGCGGTAACGGTGCGGCGCAGCACCGGATCGTCGAACCAGCGCAGCGTGAACAGCGTGCGCTCGATCCGCCCGACCTCGCGCAATGCCGCGGCGAGACTGTTCTGCTGGCGGTAGGCGGACAGCTTCTTCAGGATCAACGATGGCGTGACGGTGCGGTCGCGCATTGCGCCGATAACACGCTCGATATCCGGCCAGTGGCTGACGATCAGATTCCGGTTGAGCTTGTGACCGAACAGCGGCGCGAGCCTGCCATAACGCTTCGGGGGTTCGAAGGCGTAGAGGCGTCGATCGGACAGGCGGGGAATACGCGGCTCGAAATCGAGCCCGAGCAGGTGCATTGTCGCGAACACGATGTCGGAAACGCCGCCTCCATCGACGTGCAGGGCGGTCAGATCGGCGTTGCTGTCGTGGCCGAGGATACCGTCGAGCGCATGGATGGCCTCTCCAGCCGTGCCAGCGATCACAGTCTGGTGAAGCGGCGCGTAGCGATCGGTGATGGTGGTGTAGATCTTGATCACCGGGTCGCGACCATAATGCGCGTTGACCGCACCGCCGGCTTTACCCGGTCCGCCCAGGTAGAACGCCTGACCATCTGCAGATGCCCGGTGTCCCTGCCCGAACCAGGCGGCGATCGGCTCGGCGTGTATAGCGTCGGTCAGACAGGAAAGCGCCGCGCGAAAGGTTTCCTCGCGCATGTGCCATGTCTGCATGCGCAGGAGCGCGCGGCGTGATCCTGCGCCGCATACCTCGGCCATGCGCGACAACCCGAGATTGGTCGCCTCGGCAATCAGGGTGGCGAGGAAGGCGCGCTCGTCAGCAGGCGGCAATCCGGTTGAAACATGACCGAAATGCCGAGTGAAGCCGGTCCAGCGTTCGACCTGCGACAGCACATCGGTGATACGGGTAGCAGGCAGCATGCCGTAACAGGCGAGCGTCAGGTGCCGCCCTTCATCTTGCCCGCCGTCATCATCCTTCTGCTCTTTGGGGAAGCGTAATCTCTCTCCGGCGAACAGGGCGGCATCACGCCCGTCCAGATTGCGGGCGACGCCGCGCAAGGCGCTGTCGAGTTGCTCAGCGCGCTGGTCGAGCCATGCATGCGGATCGCCGAGTGAGAACGGCGGTTGAAGCGTTGCGCCGGGCGATGGCGCAAGCAGCACGTCCAGCGACCGGTGCATCCGCGACGTCGGCACCCAGATATCACCCGATGCCAGCGCATTGGCGAGCGCGCCGTAGGTCGCCATCTCCCAATGCGTCCGGTCGATCTTTCCTGCGACCACGACATGGCGTTGCCAGCGCCGCTCGACATGACCGAGCGGAACGTCGGCGGGAAGCGGCTTGCGCCAGTCGCCATCGAGATCCGACAAGACCGTCATCGCATTGCGCAATGTCGCGGTGCCGGCCCGGCAGTGGAAATCGAGCGCTTGCAGGAACTGTGGTCCTGCCCGCTTGAAGGTCCGGTACTCGGCTGCAATCTCACTCAGCACATCATCCCTGTGAGGCGCGGCGGTGCGACGGATGATCGCCGCATCGGCATCGAGCATGTCGAGAGGCATGATATCCCTGATGGCCGCGCCGATATCTTCACCAGCGCGTGCTGCCCGGCTGATCGTTTCCAGCACCGTGGCGATGCGCATCAGCCGGTCGCGTCCCTCGCGTCCTGAGATCGCGACCCGCTGTTCAAGGCGTTTGCGAGCACGAAGGTGAGCGCGTCCTATCAAGGCACCGAACATGGCGATCGCCGCGTCGGTAAGCGTGGCCTCCAACTCGCGCAGCGTGGCAAGGAGGATGACCCGCCTGCGGGTAGGGCGCATCTGTTGGAAAGCCTGAGCGGTATAGCGCACACCTTCGCGGGCGAATTGCGACAGGCGTGGATCGTACCGGGGATCGATCGGAACACGGGAAACGCCAGTCCACCGGATCAGTGCGACCTTCTCGAGGATTTCGGCGAGCGAGACGGATGCGACGCGGGGTTCCGGTTCGCGTAGCCAGGAAAAGCGGCTTTGTCGGCTATGCACCTTGTCGTCCACCAGCGTGTCGAGACGCTGACGCGTCTCTGTATCGAGCGTGTCGTCGACCGCGGTGACCAGATCGGTTTCCGCCCGAAGCATCGCCTCGGCCGCCATCCGTTCCACAACGCTAATACCGGGGATGACGATGCGCCGGGTGCGCAGCTCGTCCAGAAGTCGGTCGAGCAGAATGCGCCCGTCAACGATGGGCATAGCTTCGGTCGCCAGCCACGCCATCATCGACTGGCGAACTGGCTGGCTCAGATCGGTAAAACCAAACCGGGCTTTGATGGCAGCAAGCTGATCGTAGCGGGTCGGCGTACGCCGCGCGAAGTAGGCAATGACGTCCGCATCAACCCCAACCTGGTCGGCGATATGCTCGAGCATGATCGCAGGCAACAGCTCGCCGGCGCGCAGATGCCGTCCCGGAAAGCGCAGGCAGCAGAGTTGGAGCGCATAGCCCAGACGGGTCGCCGGAGTACGTGTGATGCCGATCGCGGACATGTCTTCGGCGTCGAGGCCATGATGTCGCACAACCATCGTCTCGGTATCAGGCAACGCCAGCAGTGCGGCGCGCTGCCGCTCGGTCATTGGAATGCGTGCGGGCATGTTTCAGGCGTCACCTCAAGCTTTGTTCGCCAGACAACGATTTCTCGGACATAAGCGGAACATGGGCTACGCTACACGCTTCAACCGCGCCATTGGCTCGT
>NZ_QJJM01000017.1 GCF_003201955.1 Blastomonas natatoria | reverse complement strand
GGCAACCGCCTGGCTGTTCATCGCCTCAATCCAGCTCCTCGCACGCCGCATCGCAAGAGCCTGAAATCCAACGCGATAGTTTTGAATCAGACTCTAAGAGCATCTGCGAACAACAGGGCCGGGGCTGTGTGAACGCCCCGGCCCTTCCGTGTCCCCGGCGTTGCCCTTGCAGTGCCGGCGTCGGTTTATTGTCCCGCGCAAGCTGCTGTCGTTCGTACGGCTGAGTTGCCGTGCCCGGCGCCTTCAGCTGCTCCGGCGGTTCATTTTCTTTCCGCGTTCGAAAATAATCGGCACGGTTGATCTGCGCGCCACTTCGCGCAATACGAAGCTGCTGCGGATTTTGGCGACATGCGGTAAATTCGATAGTTCACGACGATATATTTCATCATATTCATCTAGTGAACTGACATGAATCATGATCAGAAAATCTGTGTCACCTGAGATGAATCCACAATAGGATATGGATGGGCACTTGATGACCTCCTGTTCGAAGCTGTCGAGAATGTCCTCTGCCTGAGAGCGTAATTCTATCATTACAATCACGACGCCGGAAAATCCCAAGGATTGCAACGAGAGATTGGCGGTGTAGCCAGTAATTATCCCGGCTTCTTCCATCAGCCTGCGTCGTCGCGCAACGGCCGTGCTCGACAGATTGATCATTTCGCCCAAGGCCACGTCCGACATCCGCCCCTCGATTGCGAGCGCTTCCAGGATTCGGAAATCCACCCGGTCAAGCTCAAGCGTGGTGGATTTCATCGCGAGGCTCCATTCTGGATTGGATTTCCCATAAAAAATCTCCCGATTCGCAGCAAATTTCGTGGATTATTCTGCGCATTTTTCTGTTAGCCTGCAAGCATCAGGGAGACAGAGTGCAGCTCCATGAGGGGCGCGCCAGGGTTCGGCCATTGCAGTAAGTGTAATAATGTTACACCAGCAGCCTCGGTTGGGGTGTAATTGGATAAATGATCAGGAAATGATAGCAATAAGCCAATAAAACGGGAGAAGATGACGAAAGGCCCAGCAATCCATGAAATGGGGGATAATAATGGGGTCTTTTGACACGCTAAACTTGCGGCTTTCTGCTGCGTCCAAGGCGGCTCTCATGTGCGCCGCCGCCATGCCGCTTGTGTCCTTGTCGACGCCTGCTGTCGCACAGACGGTTGAGGAAGATGCAGCCGAGCAGGAAGCAGACACCGACAGTCCCAAGGTCATCACCGTCACCGGTTCACGCATTGCACGCGATGGCTATGATGCTCCGACCCCGGTCAATGTTGTTACCGAAGCCGAACTGGATGCCGAGCCTCAGGCCAATATCGGCGATTATGTCAGCACGCTGCCTGCCGTGCGAGGCAGCCAGTCCTCCTCTACCAACTCGGGATCGCTTTCCAACGGCCAAGCGGGCATCGCCACCGTCAACCTGCGCAATCTGGGCGCAAACCGGACCTTGATCCTCATCGACGGCCAGCGCTCCGTCGCATCGGCCACGGTCGGCTTCGTCGATGTCCAGACTATCCCGCAGGGCCTGATCAAGGGCGTGGAAGTGGTGACCGGCGGCGCCTCTTCGGCCTATGGATCGGATGCCGTCGCGGGCGTCGTCAATTTCATTCTCGACAAGGATTTCACCGGCCTCAAGGCCGAGTACGAATATGGCATCACCACCTATGGCGATGTTCCCAATCATCTGATCCGCCTGACCGGTGGTACCGATTTTGCCGATGGCCGCGGCAAGCTGCTGCTGGCAGGCGACTATTTCACGCAGGAAGGCGTCGATACCATTGACCGCAAATGGCAGAACAGTGGCTTCTTCCAGATCGACAATCCGGCCTATGTTGTCGGCAACGGCCAGCCCGAGCGGCTGGTGGCGAGCGGTATCGGTACCTATCAGTTCACACCTGGCGGCATCGTCAACTCGGGGCCCTTGCGCGGCACCTATTTCGGGTCGATCAATCCGGCAACGGGCCAGGCCAGCCTGAACCAGTTCACTTATGGCGCCACGCGCGGCCAATGGATGCAAGGGGGCGATTTCCGCATCAGCCGCGAGGGCCATCTCAATTCCAACTCGCTCGCGCCCGACGAGAAACGCATCAACGTGTTCGGGCGTGCGAGCTATGAATTCTCGCCTGCGTTCGAGATTTATGGTCAGGCTTCCTATTCGCGCTATGAAGGCCAGAGTTTCTACCAGAAGACCCCCTCGCCTTCGGTCGTGATCCAGCGCGACAATGCCTATCTGCCCGATGCGTTTCGCGCGCTCATGGTCGCCAACAATCTCACCAGCGTCACCATCGGCACCGGCAATTTCGGCATTCCGGCTCAGGGCAGCGACAATTCGCGCGACGTCTATCGCTATGTCGCCGGGCTCAAGGGCGATTTCGACACCGGAAGCATCGCCTGGAACTACGACGCCTATTATCAGCTCGGTATCGCCAAGACCCAGGAGCGGCTGACCAACACCTGGGTGACATCGCGGCTTGCGCTGGCGACCGATGCGGTACGCAACGCAGCAGGCACCATCGTCTGCCGGTCAACCCTCACCAATCCCAATAACGGATGCGTGCCGATCAACCGTATCGGACTAGCTCCGGCCAGCGATGCGGCGCTCAACTACATTTTCAACGACGGGCTACAGCCGTCACGTCGCCAGCGGCTGCAACAGGATGTCGCCGCCATCACCTTCCAGACGGCGAGCCTGTTCGAAAACTGGGCGGGGCCGGTCAGTCTGGCGTTCGGGGTCGAATATCGCCGCGAAGAGGTGGACGGCTCGCTGGATCCTGCTGCGCCCAACAATCTGGGCTTTCTCTACGGGAATTACCGCGTCACCGTCGGCGATTTCAATGTGAAGGAGGCTTTCGTCGAGACGGTTTTTCCGGTCTATGACGGAATGGACCTGAACGGCGCGCTGCGCGTGACGGATTATTCGACCTCGGGAACCGTCGTCACCTGGAAGCTCGGCGGGACCTGGCAGGTCATCGACGATTTCAAGCTGCGCGTGACGCGTTCGCGCGATATCCGTGCGCCCAATCTCAACGATCTGTTCGCGCCGGGAACGGCGCGCACCAACACCGTCAACGTACCGGTGGCGGGGGGTGGTACCCGGGCGGACACGTTCCTCGAGCAGATCACCGGCAATCTCGCTCTGGCTCCCGAAGTCGCGCGCACTTGGGGTGTCGGCGGGGTGTTCACGCCCAGCTTCCTGCCGGGATTTGCTGCCTCGGTCGACTATTTCGACATCGCGCTGAACGGTGCGATCGCGACGCTGACCGCACAGACCACAGCAAATCTCTGCTTCGAGCAGAACGTGCAGTCGCAATGCGCCCAGATCGCCTTCAACACCCCGACCGACATCAGCACCATCACGCTGGTGCCGTTCAACTTTTCCTCGGTCAAGGTTCGCGGTATCGATTTCGAGGCTAGCTATCGCGCGCCGATCGGTCCGGGCAACCTGACGCTGCGCGCGGTCGTTTCGCACTATATCGACAATATCACGGACAACGGAATCAATGCGCCTGTCGATCTGGCAGGCCAGAATGCCGGCGGCGGCGATGCGACGCCATCGTGGAACTATCGCCTGTCGGCCAATTACGACACCGAGGACTGGTCGTTCAACCTGGTGGGCCGGGGCTTTTCGGACGGAGTGTATAACAACAACTTTATCGAGTGCCAAAGCGCCTGCCCGCTCTCGAGCCCGGATTTCAGGACGATCAACACCAACAAGATCGATGGTCAGTGGTATCTCGACCTTTCGGTGACCAAGCGCTTCCAGATCGCTTCGTCGGAAGCCGAGGTGTTCCTGTATGTCCGCAACCTGTTCGACAGCGATCCGGTGCTGGTCGGCAACGGCCCGACCGGAGACAACACGCCGGCCTATCCGCAGACCAACCGCAACCTTTATGACGTGCTTGGCCGCGTCTTCCGCATGGGGGTCCGCTTCAAGCTCTGATTGCAGACACGATAGGGCAAGGTTGCATCTGCGCGGCTTGCCCTATCGTGACCGGTGCAAGTCCAGTCCCGTTCCATATTTCGTATCAGGAAACTCGCTATCATGAAGCATTCGATGAAACTGCTCGCCGCCCTGCTGATGGCATCCACGTCTTTTTCCGCCCAGGCCAAGGCCCCCGCCGCCATGAAGAAGGAGGCCATCGCAGAGGTCGATGAACAGGCCAAGCTCGTCCAGGAGATGGTGGATTCGGTCTTCAGCTTTCAGGAGCCCGGCTTTCAGGAATATCAGACCGCCGAATATCTGACCGGAATCCTTGAGAAGAACGGCTTCACCATCACCAGGGGTGTCGCGGATATCCCGACGGCCTGGACCGCGACATGGAGCAACGGTGACGGACCGGTGGTCGCATTGGGATCGGATGTCGACGGGCTGCTGGGGCTTTCGCAGGTGCCCGGCGTGCCGCAGATCAAGCCGATCATCGAGGGCGCGCCCGGCCATGGCGAAGGTCATAATTCGGGCATGCCGCTGATCGTCGCAGCGGCTATTGCGGCCAAGGAGGTGATGACCAAGCACGGCATCAAGGGCAAGCTGATGCTGTGGCCGGGCGTCGCCGAAGAGCTGCTCGCGACCAAGGCCTTTTACGTCCGTGCCGGAATGTTCAAGGATGTCGATGTCTCCATCTTCACCCATGTCGCCTCCAGCTTCGGCACCAGCTATGGCGATTCCGGCAACAACGGCATGGTATCGGTCGAATATACGTTCAAGGGCATCACCAGCCATGCCGCTGGCTCACCATGGTCGGGGCGGAGCGCGCTCGATGCCGTCGAACTGATGAACATCGCGTGGAACATGCGGCGCGAGCATCTGCCGCTGACCCAGCGGTCGCATTATGTCATCACCAATGGCGGCGGACAGCCCAATATCGTGCCCGGTCAGGCATCGGTCTGGTACTATTTCCGCGAGCAGAATTTCGAGTCCATCCGCGATCTGTACAATACCGGCAGCGACATTGCGGAAGCGGCAGCCAAGGCCACCGGCACGTTCGTGAGCCGCCGCGTGCTGGGCTATGCCGCGCCGAATTTCGGCAACAAGCCGCTGGCCGAGGCCGCGCAGGCGAATATCGAACTGGTCGGAATGCCCAAATGGTCACCCGAAGACCAGGCCTTTACCAAGGCGGTGCAGGAATCGCTGAAGTTCAAGATCGAGCCCTTGAAGACCAAGGTCGAACCTCTGTCGACGCCGGAAAGCCGAGGCAAATCCATGGGCGGCGGCTCGGACGATATCGGTGACATCATGTGGACCGTCCCCACCATCACCATCCGCTTTCCGTCCAACATCCCCAGCATGATCGGGCATAACGTGACCTCGGCCATCGCCATGGCCACACCGATTGCGCACAAGGGTGCTGTGGCGGGGGCCAAGGCGGTCGCGCTTACCGTTCTCGATGTCATGACCACGCCCAAGCTGGTCAGCGACGCCAAGACCTATTTTGCCACGGTGCAGACCAAGGACCAGAAATACGACCCGGTGTTGAGCCCCGAGGACAAGCCGGCCATCCACCTCAACAAGGAGCTGATGGACCGCATAAGGCCCGAGCTGAAGAAATATTATTACGACCCCAGCAAATACAGCTCCTATCTGGAGCAGATGGGCGTTTCCTATCCGCAGCTTGCTCCGCAGTAAGGCCAGGACTGTTCCCACCCCGCAGCGGTACATTCAGTATCGCAGCGGCTATCCGCCTTGTTGCACGCTTTCCCATCATATGTCATATGCTATGCCATAACATGGGAAAGCGGAGGACATATGCGGGTTTTGCGAACGCCGGACAGCCGATTTACGGGGTTGCCAGACTTTCCCTTCGCGCCGCATTATGCCGAGATTGCCGACCCGACCGACGGCACCCGGCTGCGTGTGCATTATGTCGACGAAGGTCCGATTGACGCGCCGGTCGTGCTGATGATGCATGGCGAGCCGAGCTGGTCCTATCTCTACCGCTTCATGATCGCGCCGGTGGCCGAAGCTGGATACCGCGTGGTCGCGCCCGACCTGATCGGGTTCGGCAAGTCGGACAAGCTCGCAAAAAAGAGCGATTACAGCTATGCGCGCCATGTCGCCTGGATGCGGCGCTGGATCGAGAAGCTCGACCTCAGGAACATCACGCTGGCTTGCCAGGACTGGGGATCGCTGATCGGGCTCAGGCTCGTCGCGGAAATGCCCGAGCGGTTCAACGGCGTGGTGCTCTCCAATGGCGGCCTGCCCGCTGGACAGGACGCGCCGCGCGCCTTTGCGATCTGGCGGGCGTTTTCCAAATACAGCCCGGTCTTCCCGATCGGCAGGATCATCGCCAGAGGCACGGCACGCACGCTCTCCGACGCCGAGATCGCCGCCTATGATGCCCCCTTCCCCGATGGCAGCTTCAAAGCGGGCGCGCGAATCTTCCCGAGCTTCGTGCCTTTGGGCCCGAATGTCGCGGTGCCCGACCAGCTCAAGGCCTGGGAGGTGCTCGACCGCTGGGAGAAGCCCTTCCTGTGCTGCTTCAGCGACCGCGACCCAATCACCCGCGGCGGCGACGCGCTGTTCGTCGGCCGCGTGCCGGGGACCAGGGGGCAGAATCACTGCACGCTGAGCGGCAGCCATTTCATCCAGGAGGACGATCCCCAGGGCTTCGTGCGGTGCATATTGGATGTCGCGGGTCAGGCGAAAGGCTAGGCTCAGTAAGCAGCCGCAACGGTTCGATGTCTGCTTTCGGTGGAGGAGGCTTGGAGATTGGGTGGCTGAAATTGGGTGGGAAGCGGTCAATCGAAAGAAGAGAGCCGCTCGCTCCGATACTGGATTTTTGCCCCTCCCGGTACTGCTGCTGCGATGCGCTTTGCGAGACTTTCACCCTCCGCATTAAGGTGTGTGAGGACGCTGGCCGCTTCAGTACCTGCCCACACTGCGCTAGCCATTTTCTCGTTCCAAGCTAGGATTTCTGCGACTAGCTCTGCTGGAAGCGGCACCGGCATGCCGGCGTCAGGCAACTCGTTTTCCTCCCATAGCGGTCGATCACCGACTGGATCGCACCCCAATACCAAATACTTCATCGAACACCTCTATCAACTATGATGCCTCGACCTAGCGATGTCCGCAACGTTGTCGGTAACAGAACGGAAGATCGTTCCGTCAAAAGTTTAAAAGCGCCCACCTCCGCTCAGCCTGAGCTTGTCGAAGGCCCCGCTATTCCGCCCGCGTGGGCGCGGGTCCTTCGACTTCGCGGGCCGAAGCCCGCGGCTCAGGATGAGCGGAAGTGGTTAGGGCCACCCGGGCAACCAGTGGCAGCCTCACCCCTCGATAAGATCCAGATACGCCACCACATCATTGTCGGTGGCGATGAACAGCCCCTCCTGCACTTCCGCCGGTTCGAGTTCCGCGAGGCGCAGCGCCTCGGATAGCGGGCCGTAGAACAGCGTGGAGGCCGCGCCGCCTTCGGTCTCACCGTCGAGATGATAAAGGCGGACGCTGACCTGATCGGATGTCGAGCGCATCAGTCCTGCTCGCGCCTTGCGCCATCGAGCAGCCGGCCCGCGCGGTCCTGCTCGCTCGTCTGGGCCAGGCGCTCCGCTTTGGTGCGGCCGAACTTGGCGCGGTTGGCGGCGGCGACCGCCTCGTCCTGCTTGCGCTTCGCGGCCTTGCGCGCCTGGCGCAGGTTGATGATCTCGGCCATGATCAGCCCCCCTGCCCTGCCTTTTCGGACATTTCGATGAAATCGCGCGCGAGATCGCGCTCGGAACGGTCCTCGAAGGTCTCGTCGATGTCTGGGGCCTGACCGAACAGGAACAGCATGCACCACAAAGCAAAGCGTTCGCCCGGCACGGTCGCGAGGCCCAGATCGACCTGCATCCGCTCGACTGCCGCCGGCACTGCCTGCGGAGCGATGGCGGAAGGATCGCGGGTGCCGAAATAGCGTTCGAGCTGGTCTTCAAAGGTCATGCCAATGACCCTAAAGTGATTTCGAGTGAATTGGAACAATTCACGGCTCGGAAATCACGGCAGAACAAACACCTAACCCGCATCGGGATCCTTGTGCAACCAGTCGGCGTGGCGCGGCGCCTTTTTGGTGCGGCTCCATTCGTCGAGCATCAGCGGCGCGACGCGCTTCAACTCTTCGTAATGCTCAGGCTTGCCGATATTGCAGGCGAGCTCGACCCGGTGCCCATTGGGATCGAAGAAATAGATCGAGCGGAAAATGCCGTGAAAGGTCGGCCCCAGCACGTCGATGCCCAGCCCTTCGATATGCGCCTTGGCCGCGAGAAGCGCGTCCATGTCGGGCACCTCGAAGGCGATATGCTGCACCCATTCGGGCGTGTTGGTGTCGCGGCCCATTTCCGGCTGCTGCGGCAGCTCGAAAAACGCCAGCACATTGCCGCCGCCGCAATCGAGGAACACATGCATATAGGGGTCATAAGCCCCGGTCGACGGAACATGGTCTTCGGAAAAGGCGCTGGTATAGGTCATGCCCAGCACCTTTTCGTACCATTCGACCGTCTGCTTCGCGTCCTTGCAGCGATAGGCGACGTGATGGATGCGCGAGAGCGCGAAGGGCGCGGTCATTCCGCCGGTTCCTGCACCTTCAGCACGCCGCGGCGCAGCTGGTCTTCCTCGATCGACTTGAACAAGGCGGTGAAATTGCCGTTGCCAAAGCCTTCGTCCTTCTTGCGTTGGATGAACTCGAAGAACACCGGGCCGATCTGCGGCTGGCCGAAGATCTGGAGCAGCAGGCGCGGATCGTTGTTCTCGGTCGAACCATCAAGCAGGATGCCGCGCGCCTGCAGTTCTTCCACCGGCTCGCCATGGCCCGGGAGACGCTCTTCCAGCGCCTCGTAATAGGTGGCGGGCGGCGGGGCCATGAGCGGCGCACCCAGCGCCCTGATCCGGTCGAGACAGGCAATAAGATCGTCGCAGATGAATGCGATATGCTGGATGCCCTCGCCATTATAGGCGCGCAGGAACTCGTCGATCTGACCGCCGCCCTTGGCGCCTTCCTCGTTCAAGGGAATGCGGATGCGGCCGTCGGGCGCGGTCATCGCGCGGCTGGTGAGGCCGGTATATTCGCCCTTGATGTCGAAGAAACGGATCTCGCGGAAGTTGAACACGCGCTCGTAGAATTTCGCCCAATGGTCCATGCGGCCGCCATAGACATTGTGGGTGAGGTGATCGATCATCCTGAAGCCCGCGCCGACGGGGAAGCGATCGACACCGGGCAGATATTCGAAATCGATATCATAGATCGACAGCGCATCGGGATTGTCGAGCGTCGCATAGCGGTCGATCAGATAGATGATCGCGCCGCCGATGCCGCGGATGGCGGGCAGCCGCAGCTCCATCGGACCGGTCTTCGTCTCGACCGGCTCGGCACCGCGTGCCAGCGCTTCCTTGTACGCATCGCGCGCGTTCTTCACGCGAAAGCCCATGCCGCAGGCCGAGGGACCATGTTCGGCGGCGAAATAGGCGGCGGGGCTGGCAGGTTCGTAATTGGCGATGAGGTTGATATCGCCCTGCCGCCATAGGTGCACGTCCTTGGAGCGGTGCTGGGCGATGCGGGTGAAGCCCATCGCGGTGAAGACCGGCTCGAGCAGGCCCTTTTCCGGTGCGCAGAATTCGACGAACTCAAAGCCATCGAGGCCCAGGGGGTTTTCGAAAAGGTCAGCCATTGCCGCGCACTCCTGCAGGATTTCAGTTCTTTCGCAAAAGATACCCGCCCGCCAAATTGGTGTCAAATGAAACCATCTGGGCCAAGCGAGCGGGCGCACAAAGGTGTCTCCCGCAAGGCGGGTTGGATCACATGATATCGCTTTTTGGAAAATGGCGCGCCCGGAACGATTCGAACGTCCGACCCTCAGATTCGTAGTCTGATGCTCTATCCAGCTGAGCTACGGGCGCGTTGGAGGGCTGCCAATAGTCAGCGGTGATCAGCTTGGCAACACCTTTTTGTCGTCCCGCGCATTTTCATGAGCAAACCGGCTTCTGGCCCAGCGATTGCGCGATGATCGGCAGCAGCGGCAGGTCCGCCGGCGGCATCGGCAAGCTGTACAGCTCTGCAACGGTTGCCCATCGCAGCGCGGTCGCGTGCAGGGCTCTTGGCTCGCCCTGCCATGCCGTGCAGCGGAACAGCAGCAGGATCAGGTGCTTCTGGCCAAGCGTGGCGCTGGCAAAGGTCAGCGGCTCGCATGCATCCGGCAAGACGGTAATGCCCAGTTCCTCCGCCAGTTCGCGGACCAGCGCCGTTTCCGGGCTTTCCCCTGCCTCGATCTTGCCACCGGGGAATTCCCACAGCCCGGCCATGGCAGTGCCTTGCGGCCGCTGCTGAACCAGTACGCGGCCGGTGTCATCCACCAGCAAAGCCGCTACAACGGGGAAGAGTGTCGGATAAATTTCCATCAAAGGTCCTGAAATTTACGATTTGGCAAGGGTTGCAGGCGATTTTGCGGGTGGGGCGAACGGGTCCCTACCAGGCTTCGGGATCAACATGTTCCAGATCATCGTGAAGATTGCCAGGTCGAAGGCAGGTGCGACAGCCATCGAATACGGCCTGATTGCGGCACTTGTCGCCATCGCGGCGATGACGGCGATTCAGTCGGTTGCAACGTCGACCACCGATATGTGGAACAAGGTGGAAAGCGAAGTGACCAACGACTGATCGATCAAGTGTCGAAATTTTTTATCATTCGAGTGCCTTAACCAATTCAAAACCATTGTGAAGTAATCCCGAGGGGCTTGACCGGCACAGTCCGGAACCAGCGGGGAAGTGAAGATAGCTCAAGGAGACCTGACATGACCAAGATTCGTAACCTGATCAAGAACAACAAGGGCGCCACCGCCATCGAGTACGGCCTGATCGCCGCTCTGATCGCCGTCGCCGCCATCACCGCCATGGGCAGCCTCGGCACCAGCCTTTCGGGCACCTTCGAGCGCGTCGGCACCGAAGTTTCGAAGGGCAACTAAGTATCTTCGGATACCTGGCTTCAGCCATGCGAAAGGGTCGGTGGGAAACCACCGGCCCTTTTTTGTCGCCTAATAGGTTACAATCTTGACCTTCTGACCCGGCACAAGGCTCGAGTTGGTGGCAAGACCATTGAGCGCCATGAAACGCTCCACCTTCAGATCGTCATAGGCCATGCGCGATGCGAGCCTCTGCAGGGTGTCACCGCGCTGCACGTCGACCACCCGCACCCGCCTCGGCTTGATCTGCGCTGCTTCGGCGCCTGCCAGCCGCCGCACGCTCTGATACATGGGCGAGAAGACGCCGCTCTGCCCCGCCGGGGTCAGCGCGACGAAATGATAGGCGCGGTTGCCGGCAAACTGATAGGCAAAGACCGTGACGTCGACCAGCTGGCGGTTGGCATTTACCCGTGCCGTGGCATAGGCCGCTGGCAGGCCGTTCACGGTCGTGCGCTGGATCTGGCCGTAATCGATGCGCTGGTTGCCGCCCAGGGCGCTGAATGCCTGGTCGACATAGCGCGCGAGATCGCCGTTGAACGAGCCGAGCGTGAATTGTGCCTGCGCCGACTGCCCATTGACGGTCACGGCGCTGGTTCCGTTCTGCATCGAAAAACCCTGCGGGACAGCGAATTTCAGGCCCAGTTCCGGATGCAGGAACTCCCTGCCCTGAACCATGCCCTGCTTGGGGTCGTCGCCATACAGCAGCCCATCCAGACGGGTCAGAAAGACATCGCGATTCCGCGTAGTGCCGCTGAACTTCCGAGCGATGGTCGCCGCGCGCGAAACCCGGCGTGCCGGATCGGGATGGGTGCTGGCCCATTCGGGAACCGAACGCGCATCGCCACCTTGCGCCCGTACGTCCATCGCCTGTTGCGCTGCGAGCGACGCAAGCATCGATGACAGCGCCTGCGGATCATAGCCCGCCTGGGCCAGATAGCGGACCCCCAGATCGTCGGCCTCTTCCTCCTGCTTGCGCGAATATTTGAGGGTGAGCAGCTGGCTGCCCGTACCGAAGAGTTGCTGGCCGAGCTGGCCGGCCGCACTATCGCCGAGCAGCACAGCAGCACCGATCTGGCCCAGCAGGCCGATGATGCTGTTGCGCTGGGCAGCCTTCTGGCGTTTTTCGGAATGTCTTGCGGCAACATGGCCGACCTCGTGCCCCAGGACCCCCGCCAGCTCGGCCTCGTCGTTCATCAGCGCCATCAGCTGGCGCGTCACATAGATATAGCCGCCAGGAATGGCGAAGGCGTTGTTGACGGGGGAATTGAGCAAAGTGACGGTAAAGTCGTCGCGCGCATTGCCCAGGCCCGACTGCACCGCAATGCCCTTGCCCACCTGCACCACATAGCTGGTCTGGGGGACCTGATAGGCTCCGCCAAATTCCTCCAGCAGCTTGGGATGTGCCTCGGCGCCCTGGCTCTTTTCACGCGCAGTGATCGCCTGGGCCTGCATCGCCAGCGCTTCGGCGCGCGGAGCAGCCAGATCGCTGCCCAGAACAAGAACACTTGCCCCTGCCGTGGCGATTGCTGCCAGAAGCTTGAAACGCCGCGTCATTCTGCTCTCCTCGTACTGCGATAGCCTGCCATTTTTCTGCATGATGCCTTCAAGCATGAGCAGGATCAAACGGCGTTGCCCGCATAACGATGCAGATGCCCAGCAGTTGCGACGATTTTACGAAAGCGTCAGAGCGCGCCAATGGCCAGGAAGCGGGCCTCGCGCGCTGCACGAAGCCCTGCCGGCGGGAGCTTCTTCAGGCTCTCGAGCTCCTCCCGAATCGCCTTGCCGAGTTCCTGGATGGCCTGGTTCTGGTCACGATGGGCGCCACCGACAGGCTCCTTGACGATCCGGTCGATGACGTTGAGCCGCTTCAGATCCGCCGCCGTGACCTGCATGGCTTCTGCAGCATCTGCTGCCCGGTCTGCGGTCCGCCAAAGGATCGACGCGCAGCCTTCGGGCGATATGACGGAATAGACCGCATGCTCGAACATCAGCACCCGCTCTGCCGATGCCAGCGCGACCGCTCCACCCGAACCACCCTCGCCGACAATCGCCGCGACCATCGGCACGCCCAGCGTCAGGCAGCGTTCGGTGGAACGGGCGATGGCTTCGGCCTGGCCCCGCTCTTCGGCCTGCACGCCGGGAAATGCACCCGATGTGTCCACGAGTGTCACCACGGGCAAGCCGAACCTGTCGGCCAGATCCATCAGGCGGATCGCCTTGCGATAGCCCTCTGGCTTGCCCATGCCGAAATTGTGGCGAATCCGACTTTCGGTCGTGTCGCCCTTTTCATGGCCGATCACGACGACGCGCTGCTCGCCCATGCGGGCAAAGCCGCCCATGATCGCCTTGTCATCGGCAAAGGCCCTGTCGCCTGCCAGCGGCAGGAAATCGTCGAACATGCCAGCGACATAATGCTTGAAATGCGGGCGCGCCGGATGCCGGGCGACCTGCGTCTTCTGCCAGGGGCTAAGGCCTGCATAGGTCGAGGCCAGCAGCTTGCGCGACTTGGCGGCGAGCCGTTCGATCTCGCTCTCGATGTCGATCTCGCCGGTATCGGCGGTTTCACGAAGCTCTGCAATGCGCGCATCCAGCGCAGCAATGGGCTTTTCGAATTCCAGATAGCTTGTCATGCTCATGACATAACCGCCTAGCCCCGCCTTTGCCGGTCGGCAAGATTCATCTGTGCGAGCGGATGGCGGCGATTGACCAGCTCGATCAGCCGCCGACTGTCGACATGCGTATAGATCTGAGTGGTGGCAATATCGGCATGACCGAGAAATGTCTGCAGGGTTCGCAAGTCCGCGCCGCCCTCCAGCAGATGAGTGGCAAAGGCGTGGCGCAGCACGTGCGGACTCACCCGGGCTGGGTCGATCCCTGCACTGGCCGCGAATTCCTTGATCAGCTGATACAGGCGTATGCGGCTGATATGACCGGTCCGAGAGGGGAACAGCCAGCGCGCATTGCTCGCCGGCAGCGCCAGCCATCGCTGCATCGCTTCGCGCGCGCGCGCCGAAATCGGGACAAGGCGCTGCTTGCCACCCTTGCCGGTGATCGCCAGCAGCGGGCGGCCCATGCTGGCGGCACTGCGCGGCAGACTGACCAGCTCGCTTGCGCGCAGCCCGGAGCCATAGAGAAGTTCGATGAGTACCAGCAGACGTATGTCCGAGGAACGTGCTTCTGGCGCCGCTGCACGTTCCTCGGCAAGCGCAAACAGCTTGGCAATGTCATCATGGCTGAGGATTTTGGGCAGTGGCCGCTGGACCTTGGGCCGGGCAGGCATCGTCTGCGCCTTCCGGGCGTCACCGGTCAGGCCCTCGTCCTCCAGAAAGCCGAAAAAGCCGCGAAGCGCGGAACTCTTGCGGGCGAGCGTGCTGGAAGCGAGCGAGCGCCAATGATGATCGAGCGCCGCGCGAGCGCCTTCATCGCCTTCGGCAAGGCGCCCGCCGAGGATTTCCGATGCCTGTTCCAGATCACGACGATACGCGGCAAGCGTGTTGACAGAGGCGCCCCGCTCCGCAGCCATCATTTCGAGGAACCGGTCGATCAGCCGGGCGTCCTCGCCAGCCATGGCTCAGGCGCGGCTGACGGCTTCGGCTGCGATCATGCGAGCTTCTGCCTGGCGACCCGCAACGCGCAGCGCCGACACGACATGATAGAGTTGGCGGGGGGTCATCGCCGACCAGTCATTGCCCTGCATACCCATGCCGACGAGCAGCGTGACCAAGCCGTCATTGCCGGCATCGGCTGCCTCGCGAATGGCCCTGATCCAGCGAGTCTGGCCACCAAGGCCGATGCCCAGATCCTGAGCCAGCGACTCGCGATCGGCGGCGCTGAGACGTCCCAGCCCCGCGAGCCCGGCAACCAGAAATGCACTCTTGCGGGCGTTTTCGCTCTGGTCATTGTCGAAGAAGCTGCTGACTTGCGATGCCGGGACCGGCGATCGGCCTGGCAGCGCCACCGCCAGCACTGCCCAGCCAAGGCTCCCCTCTTCGACGACCTGCCGCCATCGCGAGGCGCTGATGTCGAAGCCTGCCGACACCATGGAAACGACAAGATCATCGGCATAATCAGACAGGTCGTCGGACGGCGCCACGCGCGCGGCTGCATGCGCAGTCAGGATATGCGCCGAGTAGCGCGCAAACCGGTTTTCCGATCGGGCCCACAAGGTGCGCATGGCGCGGACCCGATCATCGACGTCAGCGGCGACATAGGCCGTGCGCAACAGGGCGGTGCGATCGCGCAGTGCTTCATCGGTACCCGGATCGTCAAAGGTCGCGCTGTAAAGATCGACCATTGCAGCGCTGGAAAGCACTCCCATGGCTGCAGCGAGATCGGCAGCCTGAACTCTCGACGCCAATGGTGCCATCGGGGCACGCGCGCGCCACGCCTGGAAATTGCGATCAGCCCGGGCGTAGAGCGAATCCGGCGGCTCGATGCCGGCGGTGAGTGCGAGGCCGAAGCGCCAGCGCGTCAGCTGATCGACATCGTCCCATTGCACAGTCACGGCGCGCCTGCCGTTCATGCTTGCACCGACGATCTTCTCGGCAAGAACCACATCGATCCGTTCCATGCCGCTCTGACGCCGAGCGCGGTCGATCTGTTCGCGCGCCGCGCTGCCTTCGCCGGAAAAGCCGGAGCAGATGGCTCGAACAAGCTGCCATTGATTGCCCTTGGCCCTGTCGCCCGCGAACGGCAGCAACGGACACATGCCCAGAGGATCGGCCGATGCCAAATAGCTGTCGAGCGCGACATTGATCAGCCGGGGCGTCGCCGCAGGCGGGTCGATCGCCTGCACCATGCGCACGGCACCATCGGCAGAGCCGATCCGCAGCAGCAACGCAGCGCGTTCTGCGGCCCAGTTTGCTCCGTTCACGCCTTGCGGTGTCGCAAGTTCGCTCAGCAGCAGCTTCTGCAGGGCAAGCGAGGCCCAGCGCGAAATGATGCGGCCACTTGTCCTGCGCACCAGCGTTTGCGCATAGGCACCGCCGATATTGCCCAGCGACGATGCCGCATAGCCGCCATTGGCCTGATCAAGCGGTCCAATGAGATCGAGCGAGCGACGGGCACTGGGCGGCAGCGCCTGGGTAAGCGCCAGTTGCGCCTCCAACTGTTCCTGCAGCTTGGCCAGCTCTTCGCTCAATTCGTCATCGGTTGGCGTTTCCTGGCCGGCCAGCGATGGCAACGGCGCCTGAGAAAGCGGGGCAACGGGGCCGGGTGCCGGGACCGCCGGCCTGCCCGGCTCGGGCGGCGGCGGGGATTCAGGCTGCGAAGGCGATGGTGCAGGATCGTTGAAGCCGGGAGGCAGCAGCGATTCCGGCGCTTCATTCTGCCCGATCACAGGCGCGGACACGAATGCCAGGGCCAGCAGGCTGACGCAGCCCGTTACGATTGCCCGGCGCATCGATATCAGCCCTCGGCTCCAGTGGAACTGGCAGCCCCGCCATTCTTCGCAGCAGCAGGCAACGGTATCGTCTTTTCCACGCGCTGCGTCGGCATTTCGCCGCCACGCGCCCATGCCAGAGCCAGCAGTCCGATCAGGGCTACGGCCAGCACTGCCAGAATGATCGGGCCCTTCGGCCGCCTGCGCCGTCCGTAATTCTGTCCGATAATGGCCATAGCCAGGATATTCTCCGTCAAAGGCAAGATAACTTGCGCCACCGCCTAGCCTATTTATAGGCTGCGCGGCAATGCTGCAGAACCGAAAATCCGATCCCGCGCGGCTGGCCGGGGATATCATGCGATGGCTCGACCGGCCCCTGGTTCTGGTGGGCTTGATGGGTGTCGGCAAGTCGACGGTCGGCAAGCGCCTTGCGAGCGATCTCGGCATCGGTTTTGTCGATGCCGATGAAGAGATCGAAAAGGCCGCGCACATGACGATCTCGGAGATTTTCGAAAAGTTTGGCGAGCCTTATTTTCGCGATGGCGAACGGCGTGTCATCTCACGCCTGATCGATGGCCAGCCGCGGGTCATCGCTACCGGCGGCGGCGCATTCATGAACGAGGAAACGCGTCAGCTGATCCTGTCTGGCGCGATCGCGATCTGGCTCAACGCCGATATCAAGACGCTGGTCGAGCGCGTGAGCCGTCGCAATACCCGGCCGCTGCTGCGCGACGGAAACCCCGCAGACGTGCTCACGCGGCTCGCCGAACAGCGCAACCCCATCTATGCACAGGCGCAAATCCATGTCCGCAGCAAGGACGGGCCGCACCACCGCACCGTCACATCGATACTGGAAGGATTGGTCGAATGGCACGGGTGAACATCGCGCTGGGCCAGCGCAGCTATGACATTCTGGTTCAGGCAGGCGCACTGGGCAGCATCGTCGAACACATCAAGCCGTGGGTGCAGCGCGGTCGGACGCTATGGGTGAGCGATTCCCAGGTCGCCGCGCATCACTGGGATGGCATCGCGGTGCAACTTGCCGAGGCCGGAATCGAAGCGCACCTCCATGTTGTGCCTGCGGGAGAGGCGAGCAAGAGCTGGGCGGAACTGTCTCGTCTCATAGACTGGCTGCTCACCTGGGGGGTTGAGCGCAGCGATACGATCTTCGCATTGGGCGGGGGCATGATCGGCGATCTCACGGGCTTTGCGGCTTCGATCGTCAAGCGTGGCTGCGAATTCGTGCAGGTCCCGACCACGTTGCTGGCACAGGTAGACAGCTCGGTGGGCGGCAAGACCGCGATCAACACCACAGCAGGAAAGAATCTGGTCGGCACCTTCCATCAACCGAGGTTCGTACTGATCGATCCCGAGGTGCTGGCAACGCTGCCGCCGCGTGAAATGCGTGCCGGCTATGCCGAGGTCGTCAAATACGGGCTGATCGACGATGCCGCCTTTTTCGACTGGTGCGAGACGCATGGGCAGCAAGTGCTTGCCCAGGATTCCGCAGCTCTCGAACATGCAATCGTGACATCCGTGTCGGCCAAGGCACGGATCGTCGGAGAAGACGAGCGCGAGACCAGGGATCGCCGAGCCCTGCTGAATCTCGGCCATACTTTCGGTCATGCACTTGAAGCAGATACCGGGTTCGGCGAACGATTGCTCCATGGCGAGGCGGTCGGCGTCGGCATGATCCTCGCCCTCCAGTATTCGGCGCGGCGTGGAGATTGCGATGCTGCAGACGCTGCACGCGTCGCCGCCCATTTTGCGGCCTGTTCTATGCCGACGACGCTGCAGGATACAGGGGTTTCTTCCGAAGGAGCAGCGCTGGTCGATCACATGCGCCACGACAAGAAAATGACCGGCGGCACTCTGCCCTTCCTGCTCCTGACGGGGATCGGCCAGACTTATGTAGCCCATGATGTCGATCTCGACGATGTGGCCCGATTCCTCGACGAACGGCACCGCTCCGCCGCACCGGCGGCGGTCTTGTAAACTTTCTCTTTAGGACGTTGGGTTAGAAGAACGCCGTGGGGGCAGGCCGAGCGCCTGCCTGCCACACCTCGTCCGCTCAGCCACTCAGGGAAGGAACCCAGTGTCGTTCATCCAGCCTGGAGCCTTTGATCGTGCGCAACCCGAGGCGGCTCCGCCGCGCTCGCTGGAGGCCGCGCTGGCGCAGGGCATGAGCGATACGCACGGCTTCGTTGCCCGGCTGGCTGACCGGGTCGCTCCGGCTCGCCCGGTCGACCTGGCCGATGCCGCGCACTTTCTGTGCCTGCTGCATGGCCGCTATCCCGGGCTGATCGACTATGCCGCGACGCGGAGCGCCGATCCTCAGGTCGGCAAATGGCTTGCACGTTCCTGCGAAGCCTTTGTCGGCGAACGCGCACTGCTCACCAAGCTGACCGTTGCAGCGGGCCCGATCACCAGTACGCCAGGTCAGGACAAGTGCACGCCAGCGATCATCAGCTTGCGCGGCGCATTGAACGCACTGTCCCAATCGGATCGGCAGGGATGTGCGCTAGGTGCGGCGTTCGCGCTGGTGCTCGACTGGTACATGATCCGTGAAGTTCTGGACGTGATCGGACAACGTACCGGGCTGGAGCCGCGTCCCACCACCCTGCCCTCGCGCGACGAAACGCTGGAAATGGCGGCGATGCTCGGCAGCAACCGGTCGATCGGTCGCGCGATGGGTTTCGGTGCCTCGCAGATGCTGGTGCAGCATCGCAATTTCTGGGACATGCTCGCTGAACGCGCACAGGCCCGCCGAGCCCAGGACGGGCTGTGACCGGTCCTATGAGGATCGGCGTGACGCAAACGTAAACGTAAAGCTGTGACGCTGTCCCCGCTTGCCAAGCCCGCCCGAGCCGCTTATCGCTTAAACGAACAGTTAATAGCGGCAGGAAGGCGAGGCTCATGCGTTTTGAAGGCACCAGCGACTATGTTGCAACCGATGACCTCAAGGTAGCGGTCAACGCTGCGGTTGCGCTGCGCCGCCCTCTGCTGGTCAAGGGCGAACCCGGCACCGGCAAGACCGTCCTGGCGCACCAGATTGCCGCGGCCGCCAACGCGCCGCTGATCGAATGGAACATCAAGTCTACGACCAAGGCGCAACAGGGCCTGTACGAATATGATGCCGTTGCCCGTCTGCGCGACGGTCAGCTCGGCGACGAGCGCGTCCACGACATCGCCAACTATATCAAGAAGGGCAAGCTTTGGGAGGCGTTCACCTCCCCCCAGCTGCCGGTGCTGCTGATCGACGAGATCGACAAGGCGGATATCGAGTTTCCGAACGACCTGCTGCAGGAACTCGATCGGATGGAATTCTATGTCTACGAAACAAAGGAACTGGTGAAGGCCCAGGAACGCCCGATCGTCGTGATCACGTCGAACAACGAGAAGGAACTGCCCGACGCCTTTCTGCGCCGCTGTTTCTTCCACTATATCAAGTTCCCCGATCGCGAGACGATGCAGGCGATCATCGATGTGCATTTCCCCGGTATCCAGAAGATTCTGGTGCAGAAGGCGCTCGAGATATTCTACGACGTGCGCGAGGTGCCGGGCCTGAAGAAAAAGCCTTCCACCAGCGAACTGCTCGACTGGCTGAAGCTGCTGCTGCACGAGGACATGCCGCTGGAAGTGCTGCAATCACGCGATCCCAGCAAGGCCATCCCGCCGCTGCACGGCGCGCTCCTCAAGAACGAGCAGGATGTGATGCTGTTCGAACGCCTGGCGTTCATGTCCAGGCGGAATAGCTGATCGGCTTCAGCGCATATAGGCGAGTTCGAAGTTTCCGTAATAGCGCCCCTTGATCCAGAGGGGCACGAAGATGTTGCGCAGGATGCAGCCGCTGTCGGCGGTGGGCTCAAAGCGATAGACGGCTGCGTAGTAACGGTCGTTCTTGTGCCGGATCGCGCCTGCGGTGGTGTGGTCGAGCACGATGATGCGGTTGCGGCAATGCGCTGCGTCATGCTGCGGGTCGCCTGTCGGCTCGTGCGATCTTTCCGAAATATGCGTCGGCAGATAGCCATCCTCGTTCGAGATCACGGCTCCATAGGCATTGTTGTCCTTGCCCCAGAACCGGTCGAGAATGGGGCGGATATGGGCATCCGCAAAACTGTTGAAGCGGTTGTCGAAGCGCTTGAGGCCGGGTTCACCACGCGGGCGGTAATTCCGGTCGAAGACGTCATCCAGGCCGATCTTTCCGGAATCGACGGCGCTTTCGATGATGTCGCGAATTTCGTCGCAGGTGCTGACCGCCATTTCCACAAACGGGTTGTCGCGGTGCGAGAGCCCGGTGTGCAGCAGCTGGTTGAACACCACGTTGGATAGCCCCTCCAGCTCGAGCGTCTGCCCGAGAGCGTTGTCGAGCTGATCGCTGCAACCGACAACGTCTTCCATGAAGACGAAAAGATTGTCGCACAGCTCACCTGTGTCCGAGCGGACGCCTCGGGTCGTGTCGGCGATGGCATCGGCCTTGGCCGCGACTTCGCGCATCATGTTTCCGGCTTCGCGAATCGTGACATCGATCGTTTCGAGGTGCCGCTGAGCGCTGCGGCTCTGTTCGACGCCCTTTTCCACCTGCGCCATGAAATGGCCCGCTTCGCTGCCCAGTGATCGCATCGTGCTGGAAATACGGTCGGTCACCTGGCGGGTGTCCTGGGCGAGCTTCTTCACCTCTCCTGCAACGACAGCAAATGTCGCACCCGCAGCGCCTGCACGCTCTGCCTCGATGGCCGCGTTAAGGGCGAGCATGTTGGTCGAACGGGCAATGGCGTCGATCGTCTGGCTGGCGGTAATGACATCGGCCATCGCGTTGGCAAAGCGCTTGACGTCCTCGCCCAGCCCCTGGATCAGCGCAATCAGATCGTGCAATTCGATCGCAGATACCTGCATGGTCTGCGAACCTTCGGCGAGGTTGCGATAGGCTGCCTGGCTTGTTTCGCGGGCGCTGGTTGTCGCGACGACGACCTGTTCCTGCTCTTCTGCGAGATTGCGCGCGATCTGTTCAAGATACGACCGCTTTTCGCCCAGCAGTGCCATTCTGCCCCGGACTGCGCTGACGATGCCGCCCACGCGCGAGGCGCCGATGACCGACTCGCCGCAGCTTTCTGCCATCTGCTCGACGGCATCGCTGTCTGGCGGGATAATGCGATGCTGATCCATCAAAGACCCTTGGTTCTGCTAAGCCAGATGACCTACCGCGCCATGGTTAAAACGGGGTAAAGCGCAGCGCCTGCACGCTTATTTCTTGCCAGATGTCTCGGCTGTCGGCATCGTTCCGCCTGCCGGAAACGTAAAGCAGCAGGGGCCGATAATGTTCTTTTCATTCATGGACGAATTGCGGAGCGCAGGGATTTCGGTGTCGCTAAAGGAGCACCTGATCCTGCTCGAGGCGCTGCATGCCCAGGTGATCGAACAGAGCCCTGAAGAATTCTATTATCTCTCTCGCGCCACGCTGGTGAAGGACGAAGGGCTGCTTGACCGGTTCGATCAGGTCTTTGCCAAGGTTTTCAAGGGCCTCGAGATGACCTTCCAGGGCAACGACAGCGCAACGATCCCCGAAGACTGGCTGAAGGCCGTTGCGGAGAAGTTTCTCTCCGAGGAAGAGATGGAAAAGATCAAGTCGCTCGGGTCCTGGGAAGAGATCATGGAGACGCTGAAGAAGCGGCTGGAAGAGCAGGAAAAGCGTCACCAGGGCGGCAACAAGTGGATCGGCACCGGCGGCACAAGCCCGTTCGGCAATGCGGGCTACAACCCAGAAGGCGTGCGCATAGGCGGCGAGAGCAAGCACAAGCGCGCGATCAAGGTCTGGGAGAAGCGCGAATACCAAAATCTGGATTCCACCCGGCAGCTCGGCACCCGCAACATCAAGGTCGCGCTGCGCCGTCTGCGGAGATTTGCGCGCGAAGGGTCTGCTGACGAGCTGGATATCGACGGCACGATCGACGGCACGGCCCGCCAGGGCTGGCTCGATATCCGTATGCGGCCCGAGCGGCACAATGCGGTGAAATTGCTGCTGTTCCTCGATGTCGGCGGATCGATGGATCCGTTCATCAAGCTGTGCGAGGAGCTGTTCTCCGCCGCGACGACCGAGTTCAAGAATCTCGAATTCTTCTATTTCCACAATTGCTTGTACGAGGGCGTGTGGAAGGACAACCGTCGCCGCTTCACCGAGCGCACCAACACCTGGGACATCCTGCACAAATACGGGCACGACTATAAGGTGATCTTCGTCGGCGATGCCTCGATGAGCCCCTATGAGATCAGCCATCCGGGCGGCTCGGTCGAGCATTTCAACGATGAGGCTGGCGCAGTGTGGATGCAGCGCGTCGTGAATACCTATCCAGCGGCGGCCTGGCTCAATCCGGTGCCCGAGAACCAGTGGGGCTATTCGCAATCGGTGCGGATGATCAAGGACCTGATGAAGGACCGCATGTATCCGCTGACGCTTGAAGGGCTCGACGATGCGATGCGCGAACTGGTGCGCAAGCACGGCAACTGAGACTGCGCGGGCAAGCGCTCAGGTCTTGCCCGCGTAGCGATCCGTTGCGGCAATCAGCTGATCGAGGATGCCGGGCTCCGAATAGGCATGGCCTGCGCCCTCGATCAGGTGAAAGTCCATGTGCGGCAAAGCCTTGTGCAGCGCCCAGGCATAATGCGCGGGGCATGGCATGTCGTAGCGCCCGTGCACGATTGTCCCGGGAGTGCCGCTCAGTCGATGGGCATTACGCAAAAGCTGATCCGGCTCCAGCCAGCAGCCATGCACGAAATAGTGCGTCTCGATGCGCGCAAAGGCGAGCGCATAATGGCCATCGTCATGCTGCTCGGTAAGGCGCGGATCGGGCAGCAGCGTTACGGTTTCGCCCTCGTACAGGCTCCAGGCGCGCGCAGCCCTGACCTGCAAATCCGGGTCGTCACCGGTCAGCCGCTTGTGATAGGCGGCCAGCATGTCGCCGCGCTCGTTCACGGGGATCAGCGCGGTGAATCGCTCCCATTTGTCGGGAAACATCTGCGAGACGCCGAACTGGTAGAACCAGTCAAGCTCGGCTTTGGTGCAGGTGTAGATTCCGCGCAGCACGAGCTGCGAAACACGGTCCTGATGCGTTTGCGCATAAGCGAGCGCGAGGGTCGATCCCCAGGACCCGCCGAAGACCAGCCAGTCGCTCGGCCCGACCATTTCGCGCAGGCGCTCGATATCTGCGACCAGATGCCAGGTGGTGTTGGCCTCCAGCGACGCATGCGGTGTCGATCGCCCGCAGCCGCGCTGGTCGAACAGCAGGACGTCGTACAGCGCAGGGTCGAAAAGCCGCCGGTGATCGGGCGAACAGCCTCCGCCCGGCCCACCGTGCAGGAACACGGCAGGCTTTGCGCCCGGTGTGCCGACCCGCTCCCAATAGATCTGGTGACCATCGCCGGTATCCAGCATGCCGCTGGCATAGGGCTCGATCGGCGGGTAGAGCGTCCGCACCGGGCGCCGCGAGCGGGTTACTTGCCGTGCCGCGTGTTGCTCGCCATGAAGTCCCCATAGCTGCCGACATAGCTGTCGATGATCATCTGGGTTTCATCATTGGCGTAGCTTTCGGCCTCGTCTTTCTTGCCGCCATATTGCATCTCGGCCTTGACCATCAGCTCGACCAGCTTCGCCTTTTCCGCAGGGCAAGCCGTCGCCGATTCCTTGGTGAAATCGGACTGCGGCTTCTTGGCATCCAGGCTCTCGTTGGTGAACTTGACCAGGCAGTCGTTGAACTCCTTGCGGGCGGTGTCGACCGGATCCGCAGCAACCATGGTCATTGCCATGGCGATCATCGCAGTGAGACTCATGCTCTTCTCCCCAGAAAGCAGATTGTGCGCAGCAATTAGCACTCCGCTTGCAGGCGTGGAAGCGGATTTGCGTCAGTGTTGCGGCAATTTACCGCATAATCTCAGCGAATTCGAACACCGCCCTGCACCACCGCATCGACGTTTTCGAGCTCGCGTACATCGGCCAGCGGGTCGCCATCGACCGCGATGATATCGGCATAGCGGCCTGGAGCGATTGCCCCCACTTCCTGCGCCTTGCCGAGCGCTTCGGCCGCATTCAGCGTCGCAGCACGGATCGCCTCAAGCGGGGTCATGCCATAGTCCACCATGACCTTGAACTGACCTCCGGCGGTCGCATGCGGCATGACCCCGGCATCGCTACCGAACACCATCTTCACGCCCGCCCGGTGCGCCTTGCGGAAATTGTCGCGCTGGATCTGCGCCACTTCGCGGTCCTTGCGCAGATTGTCTTCCATCACGCCATTCTTCGCGCCTTCGGCCTGGGTGTAATCGGTGTTGAAAATGTCCATCGAGAACCACACCGGCTGCTTGCGCTCTGCAGCCAGACGAATGCCTTCGTCATCGACCAGGCTGGCATGCTCGATCGTGTCGATACCGGCGCGGATTGCGGCCTTGATCCCTGCCGCGCCATGCGCATGAGCCGCCACGCGCAGGCCCCATTGATGCGCCTCGTCGGCAATCGCGCGCAATTCCTCTTCGGAAAGCTGCTGCTGGCCCGGCTCGGTGTTGCGCGAGAATACGCCTCCGGTGGCGCAGACCTTGATCACCTCAGCCCCATATTTGCGCTGCTCGCGCACCTTCTGGCGCAGCTCGGTCGGGCCATCGCCGACCGCGGGCGATTTCGCTGCGAACGAGGGCGGCAGATAGGTCTGGTCGCAATGCCCACCGGTTGCTCCGAGCGCGTGCGCAGCCGGCACGATGCGCGGCCCGACAGCCCAGCCCTCGCCGATCGCCTGCTTGAGCGCGACATCGTTATAGCCCTCCGACCCGACATTGCGGACGGTGGTGAACCCGGCTTCGAGCATCGCGCGGGCATTCGACGCGGCGACGAAGCTCCAGAACCGGTCGGTGAACTGCAGGTTGTTATAGCCTCCATAAGTGGGCGAGCTGTCCAGATGGACGTGCATGTCGATCAATCCGGGCAGCAGGGTCTTGCCCGAAAGGTCGATGTGCTGGACGTCCGCCCCCCATCGCACGGTGCGCGCATCGGCAATGGAGGTGATGCGACCGTTCTCGGTGAAGATCGCGGGGTACTCGGTGACCTTGCCGGTGACGACATCGACCATTTTGGCGGCGGTGATGACGGTACGCTGCGGCGCATCCTGCGCGATTGCCGCCGGTGCCATGCCGAGCGCGAGCGCAATTACCGAAACTAAAGCCAGTGTTTTCATGCTGAACCCCCTTCACCGCGCCGGTCGCTGGCGCTGCCTGATCGAACTTTCGCCATGAATTGCAGCGCGTTGCACCTGCTGGCAAGCAAAACCGCGTGCCGCCATGCGCCTACAAATTATTTGGGGTGGCTGGCCTTGGGTGTGCGGCCTAGATTGACGGGGTCATGAGCAACCCCGCCTCCCCTGCGCTCTGGTCGCTGACCGAAAAGGAAAAGCAGACGCTGCGCCTGATCGTAAGCGGGCATGACGCCAAGTCGATCGCGCGCGAACTCGACCTTTCGGTGCACACGATCAACGAGCGGCTGCGCGAGGCGCGGCGCAAGATGGCGGTGTCGAGCAGCCGTGAGGCCGCGCGCCTGCTGCACCAGGCGGAAGGCGCTACACCCCCCCAAAGTCTTGGGGACAGGGAAATCGGGGAAGCCTTGCCAGCCGCAAGGGGCGATCAGGGCTCCACGCCGCAACCCGGCGTCGGCGCGCCAGCCCGGCGTTCCGCCCTGATGATAGGAGCTTTTGCCATGACCCTCGCCCTTGGCCTGATGGCCTTTGCCGCCCTGCCCCTGATGACCGCAACCACCGCCAGCGCCGACGCTTCCGCACAGGTTGGCGAACAGGCGACCAACCAGCAGGTGGTGGATGCCGCCCGCCAGTTCCTTGCGCTAGTCGAAGCGAAGAAATGGGAGGAAAGCTACGCCGCTACTGGCAGCGCGTTCCGCAAGCTCAATACACTTCAGGTCTGGACCGACGTGTCCGAACAGGTCCACGCCCGCCACGGCAAGGCGCTCTCGCGCACGCTGCTGAGCCAGGAAAACCTCCCCGCCCCGCCCGCCGGTTACGAGGTCGTCAAGTTCCGCACGGTTTATGCGAACAAGGCCGAGGCGGTGGAAACGGTGACGCTAGATCGCGAGGGTGGTAAGTGGGTCGTGGTGGGGGTTACGGTGGGGTGAGGTGACAAAAGATGGTGCGCCGCGCGGGCAGCGCACCGTCTTTGCCAGGGTCAAAAATGGATCGCCCGCCCATAAGCGGACAACACGCCTTCGTGCATCATCTCGCTCAGCGTCGGGTGCGCGAAGACCGTGTGCATCAGCTCTTCCTCGGTCGTCTCGAGCTGGCGGGCGATGACATAGCCCTGGATCAGTTCGGTCACTTCCGCGCCGATCATGTGCGCGCCCAGCAGTTCGCCGGTCCTGGCGTCGAACACGGTCTTGATGAAGCCCTCGGCCTCGCCCAGCGCGATCGCCTTGCCGTTGCCGATAAAGGGGAAATTGCCGACCTTGACCTCGTGGCCCGCTTCCTTGGCCTTCGCTTCGGTGAGGCCGACGCTGGCGACCTGCGGGCGCGAATAGGTGCAGCCGGGGATGTTCCAGGTCTCGAACGGATGCGGGTTCTTGCCCGCGATATGTTCGACCGCGATGATGCCCTCATGGCTCGCCTTGTGCGCCAGCCAGGGCGGGCCGGTGACATCGCCGATCGCGCGGATGCCCGGCACATTGGTCTGGCCGAAGCCGTCGACGACGATATGGCCGCGTTCGGTCTTCACGCCGAGCGCTTCCAGCCCGATATCCTCGGTATTGGGAACGATGCCGATCGCAACGATCGCATGGCTGAAGCTGTGCTCCTCGCTCTTGCCGTCCTTCGTCTTGATCTTGGCCTTCACACCTTTGCCGTCGCTAGTCAGCGCCTCGACGCCCGCGCCGGTGAGGATGTTCATGCCCTGCTTCTTCAGCGCCTTTTCCATGAACGTGCTGACATCGGCGTCCTCCACCGGCAGGATGCGATCGAGCATCTCGACGATGGTGACCTCCGCGCCCATGTCGCTATAGAAGCTGGCGAACTCGACGCCGATCGCGCCCGAACCGATGACCAGCAGCTTGCTGGGCATTTCGGTCGGGGTCATCGCGTGGCGATAGGTCCAGATTGTCTTGCCATCGGCCTTGGCGAACGGCAGGTCGCGCGCTCGCGCGCCGGTCGCGACGATGATCTCCTTGGCCTCCAGTTCGCGCACCTGATCACCCTGGGTCACGGTCATCCTGCCCTTGCCGGTCAGCTTGCCGGTGCCTTCGACCACGGTGATCTTGTTCTTCTTCATCAGGCCCTTGACGCCCGCATTGAGCTGGCCCGAGACCGCGCGGCTGCGCGCGACGATCTTCTCGAGCTCGAAGCCCACTTTCTCGGCGGTGAGGCCGTAGTTGCCCGCATGGCTCATGTAATGGAAGATTTCCGAGGTGCGCAGCAGCGCCTTTGTGGGGATGCAGCCCCAGTTGAGGCATATGCCGCCCAGCCGCTCGCGCTCGACGATCGCGGTTTTCAGGCCGAGCTGCGCCGCGCGGATCGCGCTGACATAGCCACCAGGGCCCGAGCCCAACACGATGAGGTCGAATGTTTCAGCCATGGGCGGTCTCTTTCTTTCCGGTTCTTAGTTGGGTGACAGGCCCGCAGACGGGCCGTCGGAGGGGGAGGAAATCTTTTTCGGGCCGCGCTTGAGCAGGTCGAGATTGCACAGCATCCACACCAGGCCCGCCGCGACCGCAGGCGCATAGGCGAGCTCGGCATAGGCGACCACTTCGGTCAGCCACAGCACGAGCAGAAAACCGCTCTCCGCCGCCACGCCAAGCAGCAGCGGCACGCGCAGCCACGAAGGCGCGCGGCTGCGATCGAGCGCACAGGCGACCGCAGTCATGCAGAGCAGCACGGCAAACACCATGATGAAAGTGTAATAGGCATCCTCGGTACCGACGAACATGTCGCCGAGGTCCGCCGAGCCTTCCTGGAACAGCGTGAACACGAACCGGCTGGCGAGCGTCGCGATGCAGGTGGGGAGGAGCAAGCGGCGGAGGAGGAAGGTGAGGATGGTCATATTGCAGTGCCGTCAGCGCCATTATGGCCCCTCTCCCCTTGCGGGAGAGGGGTTGGGGAGAGGGGGCCTGCGCCAACCTCATTTTTCAGAAGCATTGCCAAAATCATCTCGCCCACACCTTCATCGTTGGTGAGAATGTCATAGTTCGAGAACCGCATGACCTGAAAGCCCTGATCTCGCAGATAAGCATCGCGTCTGATGTCGTGCTCGCTCTCCACATGCTGAGAGCCGTCCGCTTCGATGATCAGGCGGTGCTGGAAGCACACAAAATCCGCAATGTAGCGATCAATCCGAACCTGGCGCTTGAACTTGTAACCTGACAGGCGTTTGCCGCGGAGAATCTGCCAGAGCTTGAGTTCCGCATCGGTCGGTTCACTGCGCATGGCCTTCGCACGGGCACGGAGGAAATGGCGTTGGCCAGTATTGCGCCTGTCTCGCATCCCCCTCTCCCCAACCCCTCTCCCGCAAGGGGAGAGGGGCTATCAGGCCGGACTCAATCTGCGAATTCAACTAAGCCAGCATCCCCAGCGGGTTTTCGCACAGCTCCTTGAACGCCGCCATCAGTTGCGCGCCATCGGCGCCGTCGATGGCGCGGTGGTCGAAGCTACCGGTGGCGCTCATGACGGTAGCGATGCCAAGCGCGTCATCCACGATATAGGGTCGCTTCTCGCCCGCGCCGATCGCCATGATCATGCCCTGGGGCGGGTTGATGACCGCCTCGAAATGCTTGATGCCGAACATGCCCATGTTCGAAAGGCTGGCGGTGCCGCCCTGATATTCGTGCGGCTGGAGCTTGCCGTCCTTGGCGCGTCCGGCCAGTTCCTTCATCTCCGTCGAGATCGCGCCGACGGCCTTGGTTTCCGCGCCCACGATGATCGGGGTGATCAGGCCCGCAGGCGTGCTGACTGCAACCGAAATGTCGGCTCGGCTGTAGCTGATGAGCTGGTCGCCCGCGAAGGTGACGTTGCACTTGGGAACCTGGATCAGGCTCTTGGCGAGCGCCTTGATCAGCAGGTCGTTGACCGACAGCTTCACGCCTTGCGCTTCCAGCGCCTTGTTGAGCTCGGCGCGCAGCTTGAGCAGCTTGTCGAGCTGAACATCGACGGTGAGATAGATGTGCGGGATCGTCTGCTTCGCCTCGGTCAGGCGGCGCGCGATCGTCTTGCGCATGTTGGAGAGCTTGCTCGCCTCGTGCGGAATATCGGTGGTGAACGGTGCGGGCGCAGCAGCGGGCGCAGGCGTCGGCGCACTGGCGGCAGGAGCGGCGGCGGCCTGCGAGGCACCCGCGCTGGCCTGTCCGGGCCTGGCGTCCTCGACATCGGCCTTGACAATGCGGCCACCGGGGCCGGTGCCCTTGACAGTCGCAAGATCGATGCCCTTGGCCGCGGCAATGCGCTTGGCGAGCGGGCTGGCCTTGATGCGATCGTCGCTCGATGCAGCAGCCGGTGCAGGGCTGGGCGCAGGAGCAGGAGCAGGAGCAGGAGCACCCTCAACTTTGGCTTCGGGGGCGGGAGCAGGCGTCGGTGCCGGTGCGGGTGCCGCAGCAGCCGGCACATCGCTCACGTCTTCGCCCTCACCCGCGATGATCGCGATGACCTCGCCCACCTTCACATTGTCAGTGCCAGCGGGGATAAGGATCTTGGCGACCACGCCTTCGTCCACCGCCTCGAATTCCATGGTTGCCTTGTCGGTTTCGATCTCGGCCAGCAAGTCGCCGGATGCGACCGTATCGCCCTCCTTGACCAGCCATTTGGCCAATGTGCCTTCCTCCATCGTCGGCGAGAGGGCGGGCATTTTCAGATTGATAGGCATTGGGTGTTTTTCCCCCGATTCAGTGACCGGCGCCGTTCTCGACGCTTCAAGCCGTAGGGTCAAGGGGGCAGACCCTTGCCACACCTATCATTTTGGCGCAGTCTGCCGCGCAGCAAACGGGGCAGCAAAGAAATGCGGGTATATCTGGTCATCATGGATGAGACGAGCGAGGCGCTGACCGCGCTGCGCTTCGCCTCACGCCGCGCGCAGCATACCGGCGGGCAGGTGCATATTCTGGCGCTGGTGCCCAAACAGGATTTCGTCGCCTGGGGCGGCGTGCAGGCTACGATCGAGGATGAGGCCCGCAGCCGCGCGGAGGCTCTGGTCACCGATGCCGCTGGTGCGTTGTTCGAGGACATGGGCCAGCGCCCGATGATCACCGTGCGCATGGGCGATGCCACCAAAGAGATTCGCAATTATATGCAGGAATGCCCAGATCTCGCCATGCTGGTGCTGGGAGCCGCTGCGACTGGCGCACCGGGCCCGCTGATCACCCATTTTGCCGGAGCCGATGCAGGCGCCCTGCCCTGCCCGGTCACCATCGTGCCTGGCGGGCTTTCCGACGAGGAAATCGACCGGATGTCCTGATCCGCTCAGCGGCTCTGGTGTCGGATATTGGCAGGGCGTCCGCGCCGCTTGATCGGTGGGCGACCGCCAGGGCGATGGCCGGGACCTTTTCCCCGAGGCGGCGGGCCTGGCATGTAGTTTCCGCCCTCGGGCAGCTCGAACTTGATCGCACCAGTGACCGGATCGGCCTCGGCAAGCCGAAGTTCGAGCCGCTGTCCCACCGCATAGCGCTCGCCGCTGCTTTCACCGGTCAGCGTCTGTGATGCCTCGTCATACCAGAAGCGCTCCGCGCCCAGGGTCGAGACTGGAACCAGACCGTCGCCGCCGAATTCCTCGATCGTCGCAAAAAAGCCGAAGCTCTGGACGCCCGTGATGCGGACCTTGTGAATCTCGCCGACCTTGGTGGAAAGGAACGCCGCGACATAGCGATCGACGGTTTCGCGCTCGGCCTCCATCGCGCGCCGCTCGAAGCCGCTGATCAGCTCGCAGATGCGGTCGAGCGAGGCAGCATCGTGCTCGGCAAGGCCAGTGGTCGGCGGCAGGTCGAGCTTTGGTGCGGGCGGCTGTTCCAGGCCATGGGCGTCGACCAGCGCGCGGTGCAGCAACAGATCGGCATAGCGGCGGATCGGGCTTGTGAAATGCCCATAAGAGGCGAGGGACAGACCGAAATGACCCATGTTGCGCGGACCATAATAGGCCTGTGTCTGGCTACGCAGCACCTGCTCCATCACCAGCGGCTTGACGGTCTCGTCGGTGACCTTGGCGAGGATGCCGTTAAAGGTTGCGGGCCGCACCACCTGACCCAGTGCGAAGCTGATATCGAACGTGCCGAGATAATCCTTCAGCGCGACCAGCTTCTCGCGCGAGGGGGGTTCATGAACGCGGTACACGACGGGTGCCTTTTTCGCCTCCAGCGCCTTGGCGGCGGCGACATTGGCGGCGATCATGAAATCCTCGACCAGCCGGTGCGCATCGAGCCGTTCGCGCACCGCAACGCTGACGATGCGCCCTGCCTCATCAAGCACGATCCGCCGCTCGGGCAGATCGAGGTCGAGCGGCTCACGCGCCTCGCGGGCCTTGAACAGCAACTTCCAGCAGGCCCAGAGGGGGCTGAGCACATTTTCGGTCAGGTCATGCGGCTTCGCTCCATCGATCGCCGCCTGCGCGTCCTCATAGGCGATATTGGCCGCGAGGCGCACCAGCGCGCGGGTAAAGCGCCAGCTTTTGAGCTTGCCCGTCTTGTCGATGACCAAGTGGCAGACCATCGCTGCGCGGTCCTGCCCCGCTTTCAGCGAACACATGTCCGCCGAAAGGACCTCGGGCAGCATCGGGACCACGCGATCGGGGAAATATACGCTGTTGCCCCGTTTGCGCGCCGAGCGATCAATCGCGCCGCCGGGGCGGACATAGAAGCTCACATCAGCAATCGCGACGATCGCTAGGAAACCGCCTTCGTTCGCCGGATCGTCATCGGGCGTCGCCCAGATCGCATCGTCATGATCGCGCGCATCGACCGGATCGATCGCGACGATGGGAATGTGCCTCAGGTCCTCGCGATGATCGGCGGACAAGGGCAGCTTGGCGGCCCGTTCTGCCTCTGCGATTGCCTCGGGCGGAAAATCGTGCGGTATGCCGTATTTGTGGATCGCGATCAGGCTGAACGAGCGCGGGGCGAACGGCTCGCCGAGGACTTCGGTGACCTTCGCGCTCACCCGGTCGCGCTGGCCATGCTGCTCGGCGAGCACCAGCTGGCCCGGCTCGGCATTGCCCGCATCGGATATCGGCACCATGCGGCGGATGCGCTTGTCGACGGGCTTGAGCCACAATTTGCGGCCCTCGCCTTTCTCGACCACGCCGAGCAGCTGCTCGCTCGCGCGCTGGAGCTTCTTCATGACGAAGGCGCGATAGCCGCTGCCCGCCTCTTCGGTGCGCGCGAGCACCCGGTCACCTACTGCGAGCGCGCCGGAACGCCCACGCTCGGACAGGCGCACGCGCGGCATCGGCACGCCCTCGGCCTGCCAGTTATCGGGGATCGCGATCAGCTCGCGGCCCTCGACCTCGATCACCTTGAGCACGGTGACCTTGGGCAGGCCGCCCATCTTGTGGAAGGCGCGGCCCTTGCTGCTGTCGATCAGGCCTTCATCGGCCATGTCCTTGAGCAGCGCCTTGAGCGCGATCTTCTCCGCGCCCTTTAGTCGGAAATGCTTGGCGATTTCGCGCTTGCCCGCCTCATCCTGGCTCTCGCTCAGGAATTTGAGGATATCGTCGCGGCTGGGCATGCCCGCTGCCGCGCGATCCGGTTTCCCCTTGCCTGAGCGAGCGCCCGCCACCCCCGGCTCAATAGGCCCGGGCGAGCAGCACGCGCTCGACCGCGGGACCGCCGGTGAAGAAGCAGGTCGTGCTTGCCGGAGCCGAACCCTCGGGCGTGTTGCGGATGGTGAGCTTCAGCGCCTTCAATTGTTCGACCACCTTCTCCAGCGCCTCGCCGGTCGGACGGCACCAGTCGACCGCAACCCAGCCGGGATATTTGCTGCCCTCGAAATGCGCCTTGAGACCTTCGAGATCGGTCACGTCGTCGCGGATTTCGGCATCGAGCCGCGCCTTGGCCGAGCAGAACATCAGCGTCTGAATCTGGTCGAGCAGCGCCGGCGCCTGACCGACAAACGATTCCCAGTGCATCGCCTGGTTGGCAAGCCTGCCATCCTCGCCATAAAGCGAGTCGCGGCGGATCATCGTCACCTGTTCGCCTGCGGCATCGCGCCCGCCGATCTCGAGGATGATCGGCGCACCCTTCTTGACCCAGCCCCAGCGCTTGGGACCGGCCTTGCCGGGCTTCTTGTCGATCAGCACGCGCAAGGGCTCGCCGAAGGCCGAAGCGTCGATCAGCGCAGTCCGGATCTTCGCACAATAGGCGAGCAGCGCCTCGTCCTCGGGCGTCTCGCGCAGCATGGGCACGATGACGATTTGGTGCGGCGCGATCTGCGGCGGCACTTTCAGGCCGTCGTCATCGCCATGCGTCATGATGACGCCGCCGACCAGGCGCGTTGAAACGCCCCAGCTCGTCGTGTGCGCGAACTGAAACTGCCCTTCGCGGTCCTGGAAGCGGATATTCTGCGCGTGGGCGAAGTTCTGGCCGAGATAATGCGAGGTGCCGGCCTGCAACGCCTTGCCGTCCTGCATCATGGCCTCGATCGAATAGGTCGCGACCGCGCCCGGAAAGCGCTCGTTCTCGGGCTTCTCGCCCGCGATCACCGGCATGGCGAGCGGACCCTGCGCAAAATCGCGGTACATCTGCAGGATGGTCAGCGTCTCGGCCATCGCATCCGTCTCGTTCTCGTGTGCGGTATGACCTTCCTGCCAGAGGAATTCCGAGGTGCGCAGGAACATGCGGGTGCGCATTTCCCAGCGCACGACATTGGCCCATTGGTTGACCATGATCGGCAGGTCGCGCCAGCTCTGCAACCAGCGCGAGAAGGCGGTTCCGATCACCGTTTCCGAGGTGGGACGAACGACCAGCGGTTCTTCCAGCTTCGCTTCGGGATCGACGACCAACGCGCCGTCCTCCATCTTCAGCCGGTGATGCGTGACCACCGCCATTTCCTTGGCAAAGCCCTCGACATGCTCAGCCTCCTTGGCGAAATAGCTCAAGGGGATGAACAGCGGGAAATAGCAGTTCTCGTGGCCCGATTCCTTGATCTTGCGGTCGAGCAGCATCTGAATGCGTTCCCAGATGCCATAGCCCCAGGGGCGCATGATCATGCAGCCTCGCACACCCGATTCCTCGGCGAGATCAGCCTCCTGGATGACGGCCTGATACCAGGCGGCAAAATCTTCCTGCCGGGTGACGGGCAGCGCGTTCTTCTGGCTCACGTGAATTCCAAGTCCTGCAATCAAGATAGGCCCGGGTGCCTAGGCTCATGCGAGCCAACAGGCAATTGCATGTTTCCGTTCCAGGCCGCGAACGGCTTATTTCTTGTCGACAAGATCGTCGATCTTGCGCTGCATGGCCGACAACTGAGCCTTGAGCGCGGCGATCTCGTCCTCTGACGAACCGGCGGGGGCCGGCGCCGGGGTGGCTGCCTGCTTGTCCTTGCGCGGGGTGAAGGCGCTGGAGGCGGCCTCGAACATAGCCAGATTCTGGCGGGCCAGCTGGGCGAACGGGCTGTTCTTGATGCTGCCTTCCATCGCGCTGTGGAACTTTTCCTGGTTCTTGCGGAACGCTTCCATCGAGGCTTCGAGATATTGCGGGATCATCGACTGCATCGAATTGCCGTACATCGAGATGAGTTCGCGCAGGAAACCGACCGGCAGCATCTGCTGGCCGCTCGACTCCTCTTCCATGATGATCTGGGTCAGGATGTTATGCGTGATGTCGTCGCCGGTCTTGGCGTCGACAACCTGGAAATCCTTGCCTTCACGGGTCAGCTTCGCCAGATAGTCGAGCGTGATGTAGCTCGACGACCGGGTGTTGTAGAGACGGCGATTGGCGTATTTTTTGATGATGATGACATCATCCGAATCCGAGGTGCCAGACTTGGCCATGCGTGCATCTCCCGTTCAGTCCCACGGCACTGTAGCACCGCAGCATAGTGCACTGCAACATGCACCCCGCCCTTTACCACTTTTCCTGGCACTGGCCCGCCAACAGCTCGCCGACGATCCCGAGCGTCTCGTCCAGCTTTTGCAGGCACTTGATCGTTATGCCGGGGCAGACCGCAGCTTTCTGCGCCGTCCCGGGACAGTTTTGCTGCAACACGGCAAGGCCATGTTGCGCAGTGCAGCAGGCCTGGAGGGTCCGGCGGCGGCCATGCTACCGCAGATTGTTTTCGTACCCTCTCCGATCAACGCTCCGAACGTGCTCGACATGGATGCCGATTGCTCGCTAATTGGCTGGCTGGCCCATCAGGGACTGTCTTCTGCGCTGGTCGATTGGGGGACGACTACCCCCGCGCATCGCAACCACGATCTTGATCATCTTGCCACACGTCTACTGCTGCCGATGCTGCAGCAGATGGATCGCCCGGTGCATCTGGTCGGCTATTGCCTGGGTGGCATGATCGCCATGGCGGCGGCGTGCCATATCGAGGTAAGCAGCCTGACGCTGATCGCCGCCCCCTGGCATTTCAGCGGCTATCCTGCGAAGCGCCGGGCAGAACTGACTGCGATGTGGCAGCAACACCGCCCCGCGTGCGAGGCGATGGGCCTGGTGCCGATGGAGGTGATGCAGCACGGCTTCTGGACTCTCTCCCCGGACAAGCTGATGGAGAAATATCTCAAGTTCGGCGCAATGCCCGACGACAGTGCCGCCGCGCGACGTTTTGTTGCGGTCGAGGACTGGGCCAATGGTGGCGAACCCCTGCCCTTTGCGCTGGGCGCGCAGCTGTTCGAGCAGCTCTATCGCGATGACCGCAGCGGCAAAGGGGAATGGGTGGTAGACGGCGTCAACATAGCCCCCAACAATGTGCGCGGCCCGGTAATGGAATTTGCCTCGGCGAGCGACGCGATCGTGCCACTCGCATGCTCGCCACAAGCGCCCGATCGCGAGGTTCTGGCATCGGGCCATGTCGGCATGGTCATCGGCGGAAGCGCACCAAAGACCCTGTGGCCGATGCTGAGGCGGTGGATATTGTCACACGAACCCTCTATCTAGCCAACACGATCCTTACCTCCCCAGACATTGGAGAACGCACATCATGTCGAGCATCGTCATCACCGCCGCCAAGCGCACCCCTGTCGGCAGCTTCCTGGGTGCCTATGCTGCCACGCCCGCGCATGAACTGGGTCGGATCGCGATCGAAGCGGCGCTGGCGCAGTCGGGCCTGTCGCCGGAAGAGGTTTCCGAGGTGATCCTTGGTCAGGTGCTGACGGCTGCCCAGGGCCAGAACCCCGCGCGTCAGGCTTCGCTCAATGCCGGCATTCCGAAGGAAGTCCCGGCTTATGGCGTCAACCAGGTCTGTGGATCGGGGCTGCGCGCCGTCGCGCTCGGCTTCCAGTCGATTGCCAATGGCGATGCTGATGTCATAATCGCGGGCGGTCAGGAAAACATGTCGATGTCGCCGCACGCGCAGATGCTGCGCGCTGGCCAGAAGATGGGCGACATGAAGCTGGTCGACACCATGGTCTATGATGGCCTCACCGATGTGTTCAACCAGTATCACATGGGCATCACTGCGGAGAATCTGGCAGAGAAATACCAGATCAGCCGCGAGGCGCAGGACCGCTTTGCCGTACGCTCGCAGAACCTCGCCGAAGCAGGGCGCGCCGAAGGTCGCTTTGCCGACGAGATCGCACCGGTCACGATCAAGGGCCGCAAGGGCGATACGGTCGTCGACCAGGACGAATATATCCGCGCCGGCGCGACCTATGAAAGCGTCGCCGGTCTCAAGCCCGCGTTCAAGAAGGACGGCACCGTCACCGCCGCCAATGCCAGCGGCCTGAACGACGGCGCTGCCGCGCTGGTGCTGATGCGCGAGGAAGATGCGGCCAAGCGCGGCCTCACCCCGCTCGCGCGGATCGCCAGCTGGGCCTCGATGGGCGTCGATCCCTCGATCATGGGCATCGGCCCGGTTTCGGCGAGCCGCCGCGCGCTCGCCAAGGCGGGCTGGAAGGTCGAGGATCTCGATCTTATCGAATCGAACGAGGCCTTTGCGGCCCAGGCGCTGTCGGTGACGCAGGAAATGGGCTGGGATCCCGACAAGGTGAACGTCAACGGCGGCGCGATCGCGATCGGCCATCCGATCGGCGCCAGCGGCGCGCGTGTTCTGACCACGCTGCTGTACGAGATGGGCCGTCGCGACGCCAAGAAGGGCCTGGCGACGCTGTGCATCGGCGGCGGCATGGGCATTGCACTGGCCGTGGAGCGCTGATCGCATTGCGTTTTCCGGCGGAAGCCGGAATCCAGGAACGACATGGCGCAATCCCGCCTCTGGGCTCCGGCTTTCGCCGGAGAACGGCAAGCGGAAAAAAGGCTCAATCCACCCAGATGCGGTCGAAGCGTCGGCCGATCTGGGTGAGCCATTCATACTGGCTGATCCCGGTCGCAGCCTGGACCTCAGGCAGCAGGAGATTGGCGGCGATCCAGTCCCCCTCGCCCAGATCGGGAGCTGCCGCGAGATCGATACAGGTCAGGTCCATCGACACGCGTCCCAGGATCGGCAGGCGCGCATCACCGCAGCGGAAAGCACCGATCGACGACAAGGCTCGCTTGAAGCCATCGGCGTAGCCCAGCGCCAGCGTCGCGGTGCGTATGTCGTGCTCTGCGGCGAAGGTCGCGCCATAGCCGATGCTGTCACCCGCGCGAACATGACGCACCTGCAGGATTCGCGTCTCCAGCCGCATCACGGGCCGGATATGCTCAGCCAGCGCATCGCATGGCACGCCGCCGTAAAGCGCCAGGCCGGGCCGAGTGGCGTCGAAATGATAGGCGTTCCCCAGCGCAATCCCTGCGCTGTTCGCAAAGCTATAGCGTTGCGCCTTCACACCATGCCGCACCTGTTCGAAGCGCTCCAGTTGCTGAGCGTTCTGCGCACTGTTCTCATCCGCCGAGGCCAGATGGCTCATGCACAGATCGATATCGAGCCCGGCGCACAGGCCCGCGACATCGTCGCGCCAGTCCAGCCCCAGTCGGCTCATGCCGGTATCGATCATCACATGACAGCGCCCGCCGTCAGCGTCGCGCCATCGGGCGATCTGCTCCGCGCTGTTGAGCACTGGCACCGCCGGCCCGGCGCGCGCTGCCGCCTCCTCCCCCGGAGCGATCCCGTGCAGCACGGCCAGCCGCGCCGGATCGATCTTCCCAGCCAAAGCCTGCGCCTCGCCCCAGTGCGCGACGAAGAAATCGCGGCAACCGGCACCGGACAAGCGCTTCACGACCTCGGCAGCACCAAGACCATAGCCATCGGCCTTGACCGCCGCGCCCGCACTGGCAGCCCCGCTCAACCGATCGAGCACGCGCCAGTTGGCGACCAGCGCTGCACCATCGAGCACCAGCCGCATATTCGCCTGCAACGGAGCGGCCTCAGCCAATATCGTCCTGCCCAGAAGTTTCCGGCAGCCAGATCAGCGACACGGTGAACGCCATCACGACAACCGCGATCGTGTACCACAGCCCCGAATAGGCATCGCCCGTACGCGCGACGATATATTGCGAGATATAGGGCAGGAAGCCGCCGAAATAGCCGGTACCGATATGATAGGGGATCGACATCGAGGTATAGCGAATCTTGGCCGGGAACAGCTCGACCATGATTGCGGCGACCTGACCATAGGTCATCGCCGACAGCGCGACCATCAAGGCGACCGACAGGATGATCAGCCAGGGCTGGCGCGACGCCGGATCGGACTTGTCGGGATAGCCCGCCTTTTCCAGTGCGGCGACATAGGCCTTTTCGTCATAGCCGCGCACGACCGTGCCGCCTACGCTGAGCGCCACGGCGTCACCATCGACCTTGGTATAACTGATTCCGCGCTTGCTGAGGAAATTGAGTGCCTTGCCGCATTCGGTCGTCTGCGTTCGCTGCAGCGCATTGAACGCGCATTCGGGCATGGCGAGCGTCACCGGCGAGGTCCTGGTCGCCTGCTCGAGCGCTGGGTTGGCTGCCTGCGCCATCAGGTGAAACAGCGGGAACAGCAGCACCACCGTAAGGCCATAGCCGATCAGCAGCAGTCGCTTGCGCCCCACCCGGTCGGACAGCCAGCCGAAAAAGACGTAGAGCGGAGCAGCGAGCGTGGCCCCTGCGGCCATGTAGAGCAGCGCATCTTCTTCCGCGACGCGCGCGGTGCCGGTGAGGAAATAGAGCGTACCAAATTGCGAGGTGTAGTAGATCACGGTCAGGCCGGCGGCGACGCCGAACAGTGCGACCATCACCCGCTTGATGTTTCCGGGATAGCGCAGGCTGTCCATGAACGGGTTTTTGGATGTCGCCCCGGCGGCCTTCATCGCCTGAAAGACCGGGCTCTCGGACAGCTTCAGACGGATGTAGAGCGAGATCGCAAGCAACAGGATCGAGATCAGGAACGGTACGCGCCAGCCCCAGGCATTGAAATCCTCAGGGCTCATCAGCTTGCGTGTCGTCAGCACGCAGATCACCGCGAGCAGGAAGCCGCCTGCCACCGAGGCCTGGATCCAGCTGGTATATTGTCCGCGCTTGCCCGGCGGTGCATGCTCGGCGACATAGATTGCCGCGCCGCCATATTCGCCGCCCAGCGCCAGCCCCTGCAGGCAGCGCAACACCAGCAACAATGCTGCCGCCCAGACGCCGGCGGTGGCAAAGGTCGGCAGCAGGCCAATCGAGGCGGTCGCTCCGCCCATCAGCGAGATGGTGACGAGGAACGTGTACTTGCGCCCCACCTTGTCCCCGAGATAGCCGAACAGCACCGCACCCAGCGGCCGCACGCCAAAGCCCGCGCCGAAGATCGCCAGCGACGCGAGCGTGGCCGCGGTGGGATTGTCAGACGGGAAGAACAGCTGGCCGATCAGCGTCGCCAGGATCCCGTAGACGAAGAAATCATACCATTCGAATACCGTACCGAGCGAGGACGCGACGATCACCAGCCGATCACGGCTCGCGTCGAATTCCTGCCCATCTGCTGCAGCCGTTGCGGCCATCCAGCACTCTCCCCATCCAATCCCCAGGGCGTCAGTCTATGGCGAGGATTTCCAGCGCAATCAACTGGCGAACCGAGCGCGCGCCGCGCTTGTCGCCGGGAATGGCAAGCCGATATGGCCCCGTTGCGCTATCGAGCGATTTTCCGTCGCAACGATCGGCTAGAATGATCGTTCCGTTGCCCAGCCGCGGATCGATCTCTCCCAGCGAAAACAGTACCGAATAGCCGTCTGCGGCCCGCGCCACTACAGCCGTGCGCAAGGCTGGCCCGCGCACGGATGCGCCCGACGGAACGCCTGCCTTGGCCACCACATCGGCGAGCAAGGGGCCGTCGCAGCGCAGCGTCTCGTCATGATGCGTCAGGGTCACCTCCTGGCGCGGCAGGTCCGCGATCAGCTCGGGCGTGATGTCGATCCGCTGCGGGGCGCTGGCTGCCATGGCGAGGGCGCTCAGCAGGATCATCATTCCAGCTCCAGAATGACCGCATCGACCGCCAGGCTGTCGCCCTCGGCGGCGCTGATCGTCTTGACTGTCGCCGCCTTTTCGGCGCGCAGGATATTCTCCATCTTCATCGCCTCGACGATCGCCAGCGGCTGGCCGGGCTGCACCTTGTCGCCTTCGGCCACGTGCAGCTTCACCAGCAGTCCCGGCATCGGGCAGAGCAGGAAGCGCGAAAGGTCAGGCGGCACCTTCTCGATCATGTGCCGGGCATGCTCGGCGACATGCGAAGGCAGCACTTCGAACGTGTGCGTCGCGCCCCGCGCGGTGAGCGCCAGGCCGGTGCGTGTGCGCTGCACCTTGACCGCAAGTTCGTCGCTTTCCTCTTCGTCGCCGAAATCAGCCACGGCCAGCCGATCACCCGGGGTATAGCCCATGGCCATGTCGACCACCTCGCCATCGACGACGATCGCGTCCTCGCTGACCGAGACCTCCATCACGATATCGCCCTTGCGCACCTGCCATTCGGAGGGCGGCGTGAGCCGATTGCCGAGCTGGTCGCTGATCCGAAGCGCCCGGTCCGCCTCTGCCGTGGCGATGAACGCGGCGATCGCGCCAAGGCGGCGGAGCAGTTCGGGCGATGCGGGCGCGCCATGGAAGCCGTCGGGATATTCCTCGGCGATGAAGCCGGTGGTGATATTGCCCGAACGGAAGCGCTCGTGCTGCATCAGCGCCGAGACGAAATCGAGATTGTGTCCCGGCCCCTCGATCTCGAACCGGTCGATCGCGGTGATCTGGCGGTCGATCGCGTCGAGGCGCGTTTCGCCATAGGTGATCAGCTTGGCAATCATCGGGTCGTAATGGATCGAGACCTCGCCGCCCTCTTCGACGCCATCATCGACGCGCACGCCCTTTTTCTGCTTGGGCGGATTGTAGCGCACCAGACGACCGATCGAGGGCAGGAAACCGCGATAGGGGTCTTCGGCATAGACGCGGTTCTCGACCGCCCAGCCGGTCAGCTTGATATCGTCCTGCGTGAACGCCAGCGGCTCGCCCTGCGCGACGCGGATCATCTGTTCGACCAGATCGAGCCCGGTGACGAGTTCGGTCACGGGATGCTCGACCTGAAGCCGGGTGTTCATCTCGAGAAAGTAGAAGCTGTCGCCGGTGGTGTCCGCGCCCGAGACGATCAGTTCGACCGTGCCCGCGCTGTAATAGCCTACCGCGCGTGCCAGTGCGACCGCCTGCTCGCCCATCTTCCTGCGCATTTCGGGGCTGACGAACGGCGATGGCGCTTCTTCCACCACCTTCTGGTGGCGGCGCTGGATCGAGCATTCGCGCTCGCCCAGATAGACAATATTGCCATGCTGGTCGCCCAGCACCTGAATCTCGATATGGCGCGGCTGTTCGATGAACTTCTCGATGAACACGCGGTCGTCACCGAAGCTGTTGAGGCCCTCGCGCTTGGTGGCCTCGAAGCCCTCGCGCACGTCCTGTTCGCTATAGGCCAGGCGCATGCCCTTGCCGCCGCCGCCGGCCGAGGCCTTCATCATTACCGGATAACCGATCTCGCTGGCGATGCGCACCGCGTGCTCGGTATCCTCGATCTCGCCGACAAAGCCAGGCACGACATTGACGCCCGCCTGCAGCGCCAGCTTCTTGGACTCGATCTTGTCGCCCATCGCCGCGATCGCGCCCGGGGGCGGGCCGATAAAGGTGATGCCGGCAGCCTTCAGCGCTTCGGCAAAGCTGGTCCGTTCGGACAGGAATCCATAGCCGGGATGCACCGCATCCGCGCCGGTTGCCTTGCACGCCTCGATGATCCTGTCCGCCAGCAGATAGGACTGGGCGGCGGGCGACGGGCCGATATGCACGGCCTCGTCGGCCATCTCGACATGCGGGCTGCGTGCATCGGCGTCCGAATAGACGGCCACCGTCTTGATGCCCATAAGCCGAGCGGTGCGGATGACGCGGCAGGCGATCTCGCCCCGGTTTGCGATCAGGATCTTGGTGATTGGCATGCTATGTCAAATCCACTTTGCGGGTCTTGCTCGACCCCGGTTGGGAACAGATACTGCAACGCCTCGGGCGAGACGCTGTGGTAGATGGTGGCATGGGTCAGGTCGGAGCGCGGGGCATAGCACCAGGTCTGGTCCGCACGTTTGCTGGCACCCAGCGCGGCGACCAGCCGGTCGACCCCGGTCTGCATCTCGCGACCTTCATTGGCGATCGTCAGATACAGCCGGTGCGGCTTGGCAGAAGGTTTGGTGAGAAACGAGCCTGACGCCTTGGCGAGACGCTCGTCATCCCACCATAGGCTGGGGCTGATCGCGGCATAATGATCGAACAGGTCGGGCTCGGCGAGATAGGTCTCGACAATGAACAGTCCGGCGAGCGATTCCCCGATCACGCCAGTTTCGCCTGAGGTGCGATAGCTCTCAGCGACAAACGGCATGACTTCATCGCGGATAAAGGCGCGGAACAACGCGGATTGGCCAGCGGTGGGATATTGCTTGAGCAGCGCCGCATCCTGCGTCGGCCCCGTCAGTTCGCGCCTGCGGTTCTGCGTCGCGATGCCTACAACGATGACGGCCTGCGACCGCGCCCAGAGCGCGCCGAGCGCGCTGGTTCCGGTGACGTGCAGAAAGTCCTGATCCAGCCCGCCATCAATCAGGTACAGCACCGGATAGCTCTTGCCAGAGGTCGCATAACCGGAGGGAAGGTAGACGTTTACCACCCGATCCTGCGCCAACGGTTTGGACGCGATCCTGTGCGTCTCGCCAATGCTGATCGGCACCGGCTGCGCAGCGGCGGGCGCAGCGCAGGCCAGAGCAAGACCGATCAGGGTGGCGAGCGGGCGGATCATGCGAGGCTTACTCCGCCGCCTCCAGATGCCCGTGCGGCTGCGCGGCCATCGCCTTCATGCCGAGCTTGGCCAGCAGCGCGCTGTCCTTGTCGTCGCCGGCATTGGGCGCGGTGAGCAGCTTGTCGCCGGTAAAGATGCTGTTGGCGCCCGCCATGAAGCACAGGGCCTGGCAGCTTTCGGACATGCTCTCGCGGCCCGCGCTGAGGCGCACCATCGAGTGCGGCATTGTGATGCGCGCGACGGCTACGGTGCGGACGAACTCGATCTCGTCGATCTTCGCAAGCGGCGTATCGGCGAGCATGTCGCCCAGCACCGTACCCTTGACCGGGACCAGCGCATTGATCGGCACGCTTTCCGGATGCGGCATGGTGGCGAGCGCGTGGATGAAGCCGATGCGATCGCCGCGCGTCTCGCCCATGCCGACAATGCCGCCGCAGCACACGTTGATGCCCGCCGAGCGGACGTTCTCAAGCGTCTCCATCCGGTCCTCGAAGGTGCGGGTGGTGATGACATTGGCGTAATTTTCGGGCGCGGTGTCGATATTGTGGTTGTAATAATCGAGCCCCGCATCGGCGAGTTGCTTAGCCTGCGAAGCGGTGAGCATCCCCAGCGTCATGCAGGTTTCCATGCCCATTTCGCGCACGCCCTTGACCATCGCTGTAAGCTTGGGGATGTCCTTGTCCTTGGGGTTGCGCCACGCCGCGCCCATGCAGAACCGGCCCGAGCCATGGTCCTTGGCCTGGGCTGCTGCCTGCAGCACCGCCTGCACGTCCATCAGCTTGGTCGCCTTGACGCCGCTGTCGGCATCCTTGGACTGGCTGCAATAGCCGCAATCCTCCGGGCAGCCACCGGTCTTGATCGACAGGAGGGTCGAGAGCTGCACCTCGTTGCGCGAGAAGTTCGCGCGGTGCACGCTCTGCGCCTCGAACATCAGGTCGTTGAACGGCAGATCGAACAGCGCGGTGATTTCATCGCGGGTCCAGTCGGTTCTCATTATCGGTCTCATTCCTTAAATCCGTTTGTGTCGAGCGAAGTCGAGACACGTATGCACAAGGTCCCTCGACTTCGCTCGGGACAAACGGGGGGTGGTGTGCCCTGGCATTACTCCGCAGCCTCCTGCAGCGGCGGCATGTTGTGGCCGAGCAGCCGGAGCACATCCGCTGCACACTCGACCACATTCGATCCGGGGCCGTAAATGCCCTGGACGCCGGCGTCGCGCAGATAGTCGTAATCCTGCGGCGGAATCACTCCGCCCGCGATCACCTTGATGTCGTTGCGGCCAGCCTCTTTCAGACCCCGGATCAGCTCGGGGATCAGCGTCTTGTGCCCGGCGGCAAGAGAGGACGCGCCGACGACGTCGACGCCGGTTTCGAGCGCCAGCACGACAGTTTCCTCCGGCGTCTGGAACAGCGGGCCGGATACGACATCGAAGCCAAGATCGCCAAAGGCAGACGCAATCACATTCGCGCCGCGATCATGTCCGTCCTGGCCCATCTTGGCGACGAGCAGCTTGGGTTTGCGCCCCAGGCGACGCTCCACGGCCTTGACGCCATCGACCACCTGCGCCCAGCGGCTGTCGTCCTCGTAGGGAGCGGCGTATACGCCCTTCACCGGGGTCGGGCGGGTTGCATAGCGGCCGAAGACATCCTCCATCGCCGCGCTGATCTCGCCCAGCGTGGCGCGGGCGCGCGCCGCTTCGACCGCGAGTTCGAGCAGGTTGCCCTTGCCCCTGGCGCCCTCGCGCAAGGCATCAAGCGCGGCCTGACATGCCGCCTCGTCACGCGCGGCCTTGACCGCGTTGATCCGCGCAACCTGGCCTTCGCGCACCTTCGCGTTGTCGACCTCGAGCGTTTCGAGCAGGTCCTCGTTGGCGAGACGGTACTTGTTTACGCCCACGATCACGTCATCGCCGCGGTCGACGCGCGCCTGGCGGCTGGCGGCGGCTTCCTCGATCATCGCCTTGGGCCAACCCGCCGCGACCGCCTTGGCCATGCCGCCTTCGGCCTCGACGCGTTCGATGATCTCCCAGGCCTTGTCGACCAGTTCCTGCGTCAGGCTCTCGATATAATAGCTGCCGCCCAGCGGATCGACGACCTTGGTCATCCCGGTCTCTTCCTGGATGACGATCTGCGTATTGCGGGCGATGCGTGCGGAGAAATCGGTGGGCAGCGCGATGGCTTCATCGAGCGCGTTGGTGTGCAGTGACTGCGTGCCGCCCAGCATCGCGGCCATCGCCTCGATGGTGGTGCGGATAACGTTGTTATACGGGTCCTGCTCGGTCAGCGACACGCCGCTGGTCTGGCAGTGGGTGCGCAGCATCTTGGAGCGCTCGTCCTTCGCACCGAGCCTGGTCATCACCCGGTGCCACAGCACGCGCGCGGCGCGCAGCTTGGCGATTTCCATGAAGAAATTCATGCCGATGGCGAAGAAGAACGAGAGGCGTCCGGCGAACTTGTCGATGTCGAGGCCCGAGGCGACGCCGTATTTCACATATTCCATGCCATCGGCGATGGTGAAGGCGAGCTCCTGCACCTGCGTCGCGCCAGCCTCCTGCATGTGATAGCCGGAGATCGAGATGCTGTTGAACTTGGGCATCTCGCGGCTGGTATAGCCGAAAATGTCCGAGATGATCCGCATCGAAGGTTCTGGCGGATAGATGTACGTGTTGCGGACCATGAACTCCTTGAGAATGTCGTTCTGGATGGTCCCGTCGAGCAACTTGCGGTCAACGCCCTGCTCCTCGCCCGCGACGATGAAGAAGGCAAGGATCGGGATCACCGCGCCGTTCATCGTCATGCTGACCGACATCTGATCGAGCGGAATGCCATCGAACAGGATTTTCATGTCCTCGACGGTATCGATGGCGACGCCCGCCTTGCCGACATCGCCGGTGACGCGTGGATGATCGCTGTCATAGCCGCGATGGGTTGCCAGGTCGAACGCGACCGACAGCCCCTTCTGCCCGGCGGCCAGGTTGCGGCGATAAAAGGCATTCGATTCCTCGGCGGTGGAGAAACCGGCATATTGCCGGATCGTCCAGGGGCGGCCCGCATACATGCTGGCGCGCACCCCGCGCGTGAATGGCGCAAAGCCGGGCAGGCCGGGATCGACCGATACATCGTCCGCCGTATAGAGCGGCTTGACCGCAATCCCTTCCGGCGTCTGCCAGGTGAGATCGCGTCCCTTGACCTCCTTGTCGGCCAGAGCCTGCCAGTCGGTGATGTTGGGTGTATCGGTCATTCTATCGGTCCCGTGTGGTTGTTCAGCTACCGGTGAAGTTCGGCTTGCGCTTCTGCAGGAAAGCGATGGCACCTTCGCGTGCATCGTTGGTGTCGCCCGCGATCCGCTGGCCCTCGGCCTCGCGCGCCAGAGCGGTGTGGAAATCGCATTCGAGCGCCTCGACCAGGTTCTTGCGCATGATGCCCAGCGCCACGGTCGGCATCGCGGCGAGCCGCTTCGCCAGCGCCATCGCCTCGTCCATCAGGCTGTCATGCTCGACAACCTTGTAGACCATGCCCCAGTCGTGCGCCTTGGCGGCGGGGATCTTCTCGCCGAGCATCATCATCTCGGTCGCGCGCGCCTTGCCGATCAGCCGGGTGAGCATCCAGCTTGCGCCGCCATCGGGCACCAGGCCGATATTGACGAAGGCCTGCAGGAAATAGGCCTTGTCGCTGGCAACCACGAAATCGGGCGCGAGGCCGATCGAGCAGCCGACACCGGCGGCGGGTCCGTTGACCGCGCTGATCGTCGGGATGTGCAGCCGGTGCAGCTTGAGCAGCATCGGGTTGTAATGCTGGGTCAGCGCCTTGTAGCTGCCCTGCCCGCCCGAGATCGAGCTGTCACGTCCGCCCGACAAGTCCGCCCCCGAACAGAAACCCTTGCCCGCGCCAGTGATGACCAAGGCGCGCGCATCGCCCAGCCGGTCGAGCGCGTCGTTGATCTCGCCCGCCATGGGGAGCGAACAGGCATTCAGCCGCTCGGGCACGTTCAGCGTGATCGTGGCGATCTGGTCGGCGATTTCGAGTTTTATGGTTTCGTAGGTCATGACAGCATTCTTCTCCCTTAAAGCCCTCTCCCCTTCAGGGGAGAGGGTTGGGAGAGGGGCAGTCACCCGACGTCGGCGGGACATGCCATCCCCCTCTCCCTTCGCCACTTCGTGGCTCTTCCCTCTCCCCTGAAGGGGAGAGGGCGCTTAATGCCCCTTCGGCGTTTCCATGATCTCGGTCAGCACTCCGCCCATGTCCCTTGGGTGCACGAAGAAGATCAACGTGCCATGCGCGCCGATGCGCGGCTCGCCCAGCACGCGCTTGCCCAGCGCCTCGAACTCCGCCTTGGCCGCGTGAATATCGGGCACCTCATAGCACATATGGTGCTGCCCGCCGTTCGGGTTCTTCTCAAGGAACGATGCGATCGAGGCATTGCCCGGCAGCGGCTCGATCAACTCGATCTGCGTGCCATTGAGCGCGCCGTCGGCTCCCGGCGTATCGACAAAGCACACCTTCACCCCCTGCTCGGGCAGGTCGAAAGGATCGTGAATCTTGGTCGCGCCCATGACATCGCGGTAGAACACGATGGCATCCGCGATGGAGGGCGTTGCGACGCCGATATGATTGAGACGGCCTAGTTTCATTCTATCGGATCTCCGTGCATGAATAACCCGCTGTAGAACATCATCGCGAAAGCTGCCGCGGTAAGCAGCAGCACGACCAAGATGCCGCGCTTACTCACAGCGGAATGTTGTCATGCTTCTTCCAAGGGTTCTCCAGCGCCTTGTTCCGCAGCTTCCTGAGCCCCAGCGCGATCCTCCGCCGGGTCGAATGCGGCATGATCACCTCGTCGATAAAGCCCTTGCTCGCCGCGACGAACGGGTTGGCAAAGCGCGCTTCATATTCGCGGGTTTGCTCGGCAATCTCTTCCGGCGTCTTGCCGCGGAAGATGATCTCCACCGCGCCCTTGGCGCCCATCACCGCGATCTCGGCAGTCGGCCAGGCGTAGTTGAGGTCGCCGCGCAGGTGCTTTGAGGCCATCACGTCATACGCGCCGCCATAGGCCTTGCGGGTGATGACGGTGATCTTGGGCACGGTCGCCTCGGCATAGGCGAAGAGCAGTTTTGCGCCGTGCTTGATGATGCCCGAATGCTCCTGCGCCACGCCGGGCAGGAAGCCGGGCACGTCGACAAAGGTGATGATCGGAATGTCGAAACAATCGCAGAAACGCACGAAGCGTGCGGCCTTTTTCGACGAGTTGATGTCCAGACAGCCCGCCAGCACCATCGGCTGGTTGGCGACGACGCCCACAGTGCGGCCCTCGATGCGACCAAAGCCGGTGATGATATTGCCCGCATGGGTCGGCTGGATCTCGAAGAACTCGCCCTCGTCGAGCGTCTTCTTGATCAGCTCGTGCATGTCATATGGCATGTTCGGATTGGCCGGGATCAGCGTGTCGAGGCTGTTCTCGATCCGGTCCCAGGGGTCGGCGGTCGGGCGCTCGGGCAGCGCCTCGCGGTTCGACAGCGGCAGGTAATCGATCAGGTCGCGCGCAGCGAGCAGCGCCTCGATATCGTTGTTGAACGCGACATCGGCGACGCCCGACTTGCCGGTATGCGTGACCGCGCCGCCGAGTTCTTCCTGCGTGACGACCTCGTTGGTCACGGTCTTCACCACATCGGGGCCGGTGACGAACATATAGCTCGAATCCTTCACCATGAAGATGAAGTCGGTCATCGCCGGGCTGTAGACCGCGCCGCCCGCGCACGGCCCCATGATCACCGAAAGCTGCGGCACCACGCCCGATGCCAGCACGTTGCGCTGGAACACCTCGGCATAGCCGCCGAGCGAGGCCACGCCCTCCTGGATGCGCGCGCCGCCGGAATCGTTGAGGCCGATCACTGGCGCACCAACCTTCATCGCCATGTCCATGATCTTGCAGATCTTCTGCGCATGCCGTTCGGACAGCGATCCGCCGAACACGGTGAAATCCTGGCTGAACACAAAGACCAGACGGCCATTGACCGTGCCCGATCCGGTGACCACGCCATCGCCGGGGATGACCTGATCCTGCATGCCGAAATCGACGCAGTTATGCTCGACATACATGTCATATTCTTCGAAGCTGCCCGGATCGAGCAGCACGTCGATCCGCTCGCGCGCGGTCAGCTTGCCCTTGGCATGCTGCGCCTCGATGCGCTTGGTGCCGCCGCCCAGATGCGCCTTGTCGCGCCTCGCCGCCAGTTCTTCCAATATGGCCTGCATCGCATCCTCTTCAGCTGAAATCGGGACCCTGTCTTTTCAGCCTTTGACCCGACACGCAAATGTTAAATAGCGAACTTGCAAACCGCCAGTTTGCAAACTAGTCGATCGGCACGATGTCTCGCCGCAAACGCCTTTATGCCGGAGCCCGCGTCCGCGCCGTTCGCCGCCATTCCGGCCTCAACCAGGCCGCGATGGCCGAGGCCTTGGGCATTTCAACATCTTATCTCAGCCAGATCGAGAATGACGAGCGGCCGATCACGCCGCAGGTGCTCACCGCCCTGTCGCGTCATTTCGCGTTCGAGCTGGAGGACGCCCCCGAAGGCGCGCCCTCGCTCAACTGGCAGAGTCTGCTCGACGATCCGGTGCTGGCGGGGGTCGAGGTCGATCCGGTGCGCTTTGCGCGGCTGCGCGACAGCCATCCCGAGATCGCGCACCTCATCACCAACCTCTATCAGGGCTATCGTCAGGCGCAGGAGCGCTCGGCGATGCTCGACGACAGCCTGGCCGCGACCGGCCAGCACAATGCGCGGTTGCCCTGGGAAGAGGTGCGCGACTGGTTTCATGAATCGGGCAATTATATCGACCAGCTCGACCGCAATGCCGAGCAGATTGCCGAGGAACTGGGCGACGAGCTCACTCCCGACGGGCTGATCGCGCGGCTGCACCGCGACCACGGCATTTCGGTCAAGCCCCTGCGCGCAAGCGACCCCAATGCGCCGCTCAGCCAGTACGATACCGCAAGCCGCACGCTCTATCTGGCCGAAGGCATCGCGCTGGAATCGCGCTATTTCATGCTCGCGCACCGGTTGATGGCGCACGAGATGCGCTTTGCCATCGCCATCCTGGCCGCCAATGCCAAGCTGAAGAGCGAGCAGGCGCAGAAGCTGGTTTCGGTCGGCCTCGCCAATTATGCCGCAGGCGCCCTCGTCATGCCCTATGCACGCTTCCGCGAGGCGGCGATGGCGTGTCGGCATGACATCGATCAACTCACGCATCGTTTCGGGGTCAGTTTCGAACAGGCCTGCCACCGGCTCTCGACGCTGCAGCGCCCGGGCGCGCGCGGGCTTCCGGTCTTCTTCTGCCGGGTCGACATGGCGGGCAACATCACCAAGCGGCATAGCGCCACCCGGCTGCAATTCGCCCGCTTCGGCGGTGCGTGCCCCTTATGGGTCGTGCATGAGGCGGCCGCGATTCCCGACCGCATTCTGGTACAGATGGCCGAGACGCCCGACGGTCTGCGCTACGTGTCGATGGCCAAGGGACTGGTCAAGCCGTCGGGCAGCTATGGCCGCAAGCCCCGCCGCTATGCGGTCGCGCTCGGCTGCGAGGTCGAACATGCGCGGCATTTCATCTATGCCGACGGGCTCGATACCGCCGCCGCCGGGGCGGTGACCCCGATCGGCATCAGCTGCCGCACCTGCCCGCGCGACAATTGCGACCAGCGCGCCTTTCCGCCCACCGATCGCCCGCTGGTGATCGATCCCGACCGGCGCGGCATGGTGCCGTACCAGATCGGGTAACGATCAAAAGCGCAACGGCGCTTACTTCATCAGCACCAGCTCTTCAGCCATGCTGGGATGCAGGGCGACGGTATCGTCGAATGCCTGTTTGGTCAGCCCTGCCTTGACGGCAATCGCCGCCGCCTGAAGGATCTCCGGTGAATCCGGGCCGATCATGTGCAGGCCCAGGATCTTGCCCGAGGGCTCTTCGGTGATCATCTTGTAGAGGCCACGTTCCGCACGGTGCGCGAAGACGTTGCGCATCGGGCGGAAGTCCGCCGAATAGACGCGGATATTGCCATAACGATTGCGCGCCTCGCCCTCGGTCAGGCCGACCGATGCGATCGGCGGCTGCGAGAACACGGCGGTCGGGATGCAGTTGTAATCGACGGTCCTTGGCTTGCCGCCGAACACGGTATCGGCAAAGGCCTGGCCCTCGCGGATCGCCACCGGGGTCAGCTGCACCCGGTTGGTGACATCGCCCACCGCATAGATGCTGTCGCAAGCGGTCTTGCTGTATTCGTCCACAGGGATAGCGCCCTGATCGTCAGTGGTGATCCCGACATTCTCGAGTCCCAGCCCCTCGACCTTGGGCACGCGTCCGGTTGCCACCATCACGATGTCGGTGTTGATCGGGTCATGACCCTTGAGATACACGTCGAGCGTGCCATCCTCGCGCTTCTCGATCTTTTCGAAAGGCGCCTTGAACTTGAACTCGATGCCCTTGGTCATCGAGATCTGCAGCAGCCGGTCGCGCAGAGACTCGTCATACCCGCGCAGGATCGTGTTGCCGCGATTGACCACGGTGACGCGCGTGCCGAGGCCGTTGAGGATGCCGGCAAACTCGTTGGCGATGTAACCTCCGCCCGCGATGACCGCGCGTCGCGGAAGTTCCTCGAGATGGAACATCTCGTTCGAAGTCAGGCAGTGCTCGGATCCCGGGAATTCGGGCACATAGGGCCGCGCCCCGACCGCGATCAGAATGTATTTCGCGGTGACTTCCTTGCCGCTCGCGAGCTTGACCACATGCGGCGCGATGATCTCCGCGCGTTCCTCGATGATCGTGACATCGTGGTTATTGAGCGTCGACTTGTACGCCGCATTCAACCGGTCGACATCGCCCAGCACACGGTCGCGCAGCACCTGCCAGCTGAACTTGGTCCCCTCGATGGTCCAGCCGTAATTCTGCGCGTCCTCGAGGTCCTCGGCGAAATGCGATCCGTAGACCAGAAGCTTCTTGGGTACGCAGCCGCGGATGACGCAGGTGCCGCCGACGCGATATTCCTCGGCCACGGCAACCTTGGCACCATAAGAGGATGCAATGCGCGAGGCGCGCACCCCGCCAGACCCTGCCCCGATGACGAACAGGTCGTAGTCATAGTCACTCATCGAAAAACTCCTGGGAAATCGGTCAATCGCCCCCTCAGAGACCCGCCGCCTCGATCAGCGCAGCGGTGGAAGGGTCGAAGTCGCCGGATTGGCGGTTGCCCATGGATTTGGCGATTTCCTTGCCCAGTTCAACACCGAACTGGTCAAAAGGATTTATCCCCAGCAGCATGGCATTGGCAAAGGTGCGGTGTTCGTAGAACGCGATCAGCGCACCGAGACTGGCCGGATCGACATTGTCGAGCAGGATCGTCATCGAAGGCCGGTCGCCGGGATAGCTGCGCTGCGGATCGTCGCTGGTCTTGCCCTGCATCAGCGCCGCGCCCTGAGCGAAGCAGTTGGTCAGCAATGCGCGGTGATGCGCCTCGTCGAATTCATGGACGGACAGGCGCGAGGCGATGAATTCCACCGGCACGAGATGCGTGCCCTGATACAGCAGCTGGAATACCGCGTGCTGGGCATCGGTGCCGACCCCGCCCCAGGTGATGGGCGCACTGGCGCGCCCGAGCGGCGATCCGTCGCGGCGCACGCCCTTGCCGTTGCTCTCCATCTCGAGCTGCTGGAGGTAATCGGGGAGCAACCGCAGCCGCTCGTCATAGGCGAAGACCGCGCGCGTCTGGCTGGCGCGAACCTGCGCGTAATAGAGGTCCGCAAAGGCCGCGAGCACCGGCATGTTGCTTGCGAGCGGCGCAGTGGCGAAATGCTTGTCCATGGCCAGCGCGCCAGCGCGGAATTCGGAAAAGCCCTCGTTCCCCAGCGCCATCGCGACGGGAAAGCCGATGCTCGACCAGACCGAATAGCGCCCGCCCACGGTTTCGGAGAACGGCAGGATGCGGGTTTCGTCGATGCCGAATTCGGCCGCCTTGTCCGGGGCGGCCGTAAGGGCGACCAGCTGGCCATACGGGTCCTCCACCCCGCCACCCCGCAGCCAGTCGATCGCGCTTTCCGCATTCATCAGCGTCTCGGTGGTGGTGAAGGTCTTGGACGCGATCGCGACCAGCGTCTTTGCGGGATCGAACCCGTCCACAGCTTCGGACAGCGCTTCGCCGTCGACATTGGCGACCACGGCCACATCATAGCGGTCACTGTCGCGGCACAGGGCGTCGATGATCAGCTTCGGCCCGAGCGCTGATCCGCCAATGCCGATATGCAGCACATGCCTGATCTCGCCGAATACACCCTGATCGATCGCATCGACCAGAGCGGCCATACGCTCGTGCAGCCGGGCGGCCTGCTCAACCGAATCCGCGGCACCCAGGCCGCGTTCGGCAGTATGTTCAGCGGCACGATCCTCGCTGTTGTTGATTTTGGCTCCCGCCAGAAACTCGTCACGCATGTCTGCAAGGTGCATGGCCTGCGCGAGGCGCTCGAAATTCGCGATCAGCCCTGCATCAAGATGCGTCTTTGAGAAATCGAACAGGATGTCGGTCCCGGCAATCGGCAACCGATGCGACAGCAGCGCCAGCCGGTCAGGATCGTTTGCAAACAGCTCGCCCAGAGTGGTGCGAGGGGCGTCGGCAATCGTTTGCCATACGGCATCGGCAGTATCGGACATCGTGAACCTTTCATGCTGAACGAGCCTGGCGGCGGTTTAGCGGCCCATCCTGTGCTTGGCGAGAGGCTTTGCCGCCGCGCGATGGGGCTTGACGCCGGATTGCCGGGTCATCAAAGGGGAAAAATGACCGAAACCGCTGCAACATCGCCCACGCCCAAGTCGGAAACGGCCGATTTTCTGCAGTTTCTGGTGAAGCTCGCGATCTTCTTCTTCATCCTGCGCAGCTTCATCGTCTCTCCGTTCAACATCCCGTCGGAATCGATGCAGCCGCGACTGGTGGTCGGTGACTATCTGCTCGTGTCAAAATGGTCCTATGGCTATTCGCGCTACAGCCTGCCGTTCAACCTGCCGCTGATCCCCGGGCGCATCCTGGCCAGCCAGCCAGAGCGTGGCGATGTCGTGGTATTCAAGGCACCTCCCGGAGCGAGCTCCGACTATATCAAGCGGGTCATCGGTCTGCCGGGCGATACCATCCAGATGCGCGACGGCGTCGTGTGGCTGAACGGCAAGCCGATTACCAAGCAGCGCGTGGCGGATTTCGTGATACCCGTTTCGCCCAACACCCGCTGCTATGACCGCAGCTTCGAGGTGCCTAAGTCCGATGGTACTGCAGTGTGCAGCTATCCGCGCTACCGGGAAACGCTGCCTAACGGCAGAAGCTATTACGTGCTCGACCTGATCGACGCGCCGCGCGACACCACCGAGGCGATCATCGTGCCCGAGGGGCACATGTTCCTGATGGGCGACAATCGCGACAACAGCCTCGACAGCCGCTTCCCCGCCGTCGAAGGCCAGGGCATCGGCATCGTGCCGCAGGAATATCTTGTCGGTCGTGCGCTCGTTACGGTTTTCTCGACCGATGGTTCGGCCAGCTGGTTCCTGCCCTGGACCTGGTTCACGGCCGCGCGCTGGGACCGGATCGGGGAAGGCTTTTGAGCGCCGAGCCTGATCTTGTTGCGCTGCTTCCCATCATCGATCATCAGCCGCGCAACCCTGCCCTGTTCTTCCAGGCACTGACCCATGGCAGCACCGGCATCTCGCCGGATTATCAGCGCCTGGAGTTTCTGGGAGATCGGGTGCTGGGCATGGTGATCGCGGAACTGCTCTACACGCGCTTCCCCAAGGCGGCGGAGGGCCAGATGTCGGCCTTTCTCAACCGACTCGTTTCGCGCGAGAGCTGCGCCGAGATCGCGCGCACGTGCAAGCTTGGCCCGCTGATCCGGTTGGGCAAGCAGGCACGAGATGACGGCGGCGCTGGCAGCACCAATATCCTTGGCGATGTCGTCGAGGCGCTGATCGGGGCGCTCTATGTCGATGGCGGCCTTGATGCAGCCCGCGCCTTTATCGAAAGGCACTGGGCCGACCGGATCGGCGCGATCAGCGAAGCCCCGCGGCACCCCAAGTCCGAACTGCAGGAATGGGCCGCCGCGCGCAACCGCAAGACCCCTGTCTATACCTTGTTGCGCAAATCCGGGCCCGACCATGATCTGCGCTTTACCGTGCAGGTCGAGATCAAGGGGCTGGGCAGCGCCGAGGCGACCGGAACCAGCAAGCAGGAGGCCGAAACGCTGGCCGCAAAACAGTTTCTCGCGGAGCATGGACGATGAGCGAAGATACCAACCCCACCCGCTGCGGCCTCGTTGCCGTGATCGGCGCGCCGAATGCGGGCAAGTCCACACTGGTCAACCAGCTGGTCGGGCAGAAGGTCGCGATCACCAGCCCCAAGGCGCAGACTACGCGCACCCGATTGCTCGGCATCGCGCTGGCGGGCCCGGCGCAGATCATGCTGGTCGATACCCCCGGCATATTCGATCCCGATCGCCGCTTCGACCGCGCCATGGTCAATGCCGCCTGGGAGGGATCGGACGGCGCGGACGTGATCGCGCTGGTCGTCGATGCCAAGGCCAAGCGCTCCGACCGGTTGGAACGGCTGGTCGAACAGGTCGCGATGCGGCCCGAGCGCAAGATCCTGGTGCTCAACAAGGTCGATATCGCTGCCAAGGACAAGCTGCTCGTCCAGGCGCAGCATCTGCACGCCTCAGGCGGGTTCGACGAGGTGTTCTTCATCAGCGCGCTGACCGGCGACGGCGTCGAGGAACTCAAGGCCTGGCTTGCCGCTGCGATGCCTGAGGGCCAGTGGCATTTCCCCGAGGATCAGGTTTCCGACGCCAGCGAGCGGCTCCTCGCCACCGAAATCACCCGCGAGCAGCTGTTCAACCAGCTCCATGCCGAACTGCCTTATGCCAGCGCAGTCGTTCCCGAAAAGTACATCACCCGCAAGGACGGCTCGATCGAGATCCACCAGCAGATCCTCGTCGCCCGCGATACCCAGCGCGCGATCGTGCTGGGCAAGGGCGGCGCGCGGATCAAGGAGATAGGCGAAAAGGCGCGCGCCGAGTTGTCGCGCGTGCTCGGCGTCAACGTCCATCTGTTCCTGCATGTGAAGGTGCAGGAAGGCTGGGACGAGGATCGTGAGATATACGAGACGATCGGCCTGGGCTGGGTGAAGTAACCAAAGCTATACGTTCACGACTGCACTCCCTATCTGGGATGGCACCATGACTCGCGTCCGTGTCCTCCTGTTCAACTCGGCGGTTGGCCCGTTCGATTACAGCGTGCCCGCCGGCATGGACCTGCCCGTGGGCAGCGTGGCTCAGGTGCCGCTCGGCCCGCGCCGCATAGACGGTATTGTTTGGGATGCGGGCGCTTTCGGCGCTGCAGAGATCGAGGCGAGCCGGCTGCGTCCCGTCGCGGCGAAATACGACATGCCGCCGCTGTCGCAGCCGCTGCGCCGACTGATCGAGTGGACGGCGGATTATTATCTCGCGAGTCCTGCAGCCGTCGCGCGCATGGCCCTGCCCAGCGGCTCGTTGTTCGGGCCTGGGCGGTCGATCACCGAATATCGGCTGACCGGGGAGCCCCCTGCCCGGATGACCCCGCAGCGTCAGCAGGTCTATGACAGGCTGGGTGGCGAGCAGGCCACGGTGCGCGAGCTTGCCGCGATCGCGGGCGTGTCCGAAGGGGTCATCCGGTCACTGGTGAGCTCGGGCGCGTTCGAAGCAGTCGAAGTCCCGATTGACCGTCCCTGGCCGCGCCCCGATCCCGATCATATCACCCCCTCACTCAACCAGGAGCAGCAGGAAGCCGCCGACCGGCTCGCCGAAGCAGTTCGCAGGGCCGAACCCGTACCGTTCCTGCTCGACGGCGTCACCGGATCGGGCAAGACCGAAGTGTATTTCGAAGCCGTCGCCGAAGCGCTGCGACAGGGCAAGCAGACCCTTCTGCTGCTGCCCGAAATCGCACTTACCCAGCCGTTCCTCACCCGCATCGAGGCGCGCTTCGGCGCAGCGCCGGTGCCGTGGCATTCGGGCCTGAAGCAAACCGAGCGGCGGCGCGCCTGGAATGCGATCATCAGCGGCGACGCGAAAATCATTGTCGGCGCGCGGTCGGCCCTGTTCCTGCCCTATGCCAATCTTGGCGTGATCATCGTCGACGAGGCACACGAGACCAGCTTCAAGCAGGAGGACGGCGTTCGCTACAATGCGCGCGATGTCGCGGTGATGCGCGGGCGGTTCGAGGGCTGTCCCGTCGTTCTGTCGAGTGCCACGCCGGCACTGGAGAGCCGGGTGATGGCCGAGGCGGGGCGTTACGAGCCGCTCATCCTCACGCACCGCTATGGCGGTGCGCAGTTACCTCGCATCAGCCTGATCGACCTCACGCAAGATGCCCCGCCGCGCAACCAGTGGATTGCGCCCCCGCTGCTCGCCGCGATGCAGGAACGGCTGGCGCGGGGCGAGCAGTCGCTGCTGTTTCTCAACCGTCGAGGATATGCGCCGCTGACGCTGTGCCGCCATTGCGGGCATCGCTTCAAATGTCCCAATTGCAGCGCCTGGATGGTCGATCACCGGCTGTCCGGGCGGCTCGCCTGTCATCATTGCGGTCACGCCGAGCCCTCGCCCAGCGCCTGCCCCGAGTGCGGCGAGACCGATTGCCTTGTCGCCTGCGGCCCCGGCGTCGAGCGGATTGCCGATGAAGTTGCCGCGCTCCTGCCGACAGCCCGGCGCGCCATCGTGACGTCGGATACCATCTGGTCACCTGAAAAGGCGGCAGAATTCGTTGCGCAGGTCGAGGCCAAGGCCATTGATGTCATCATCGGTACCCAACTGGTCACCAAGGGGTATCATTTCCCCGACCTGACGCTCGTAGGCGTGATCGACGCCGATATCGGCCTGGAAGGCGGCGATCTGCGTGCGGGCGAACGGACCTTCCAGCAGATCGCGCAGGTCGCGGGCCGCGCGGGCCGCGCCGCCAAGCCGGGCGAGGTGTTCATCCAGACGCGCCATCCCGACGCGCCGGTGATCGATGCGCTTGTCCAGGGCGACCGCGAGGCCTTTTACGCGGCCGAAACCCAGGCGCGGCGCGATGCGAATGTACCGCCCTTCGGCAGGCTCGCGGCGATCATCATCTCATCCGAGGATCATGCCGAGGCGCACGAGGCAGCGCGCCAGGCAGGTGCCGTCGCGCCCGAACATGATGGCTTCGCGGTCTACGGACCAGCGCCGGCGCCCTTGTCGCTGCTGCGGGGACGGCATCGCTACCGCCTGCTCGTCCATGCCCGGCGCAATGTCGAGATGCAGCGGATCATCCGCGAATGGCTGCAACCGATGCGCTGGGCGCCGGGCGTGCGCGTGGCGGTCGATGTCGATCCCTATAGCTTTGTCTGACGGCAGCGCTATGAACTGCGCCTCATGAACCCGATGCGCTTTTTTGCCCTGCTGATCGCCGCGTGCGCGACGCTAGTCGCCACGCCGCTCGCCGCCGATCCCGCCGATATACAAGCCGCCAGCCGATCGGTGGTGCGCGTGGTGCTGGTTGCGGAAGAGGATGGCGAAACCTTCTATGTCGGCCATGGCAGCGGCTTTGCCGTCGCACCGGACAAGATTATCACCAACGCCCATCTGGTCGCCCCGATGCGCGAGGATACCAGCATTCGCATCGGCATCATCCCGTCGGAGGGCATGACCACTTATGGTGGCAAGCTGGTTGCCATCTCGCCGCGCAATGATCTGGCCATGATCCAGGTCGAAAAGGGTCGCCTGCCAAGCCTTGCGCTGCTGGTGACACCTCTGGACGATGGGGCATCGGTAATGGCGATCGGCTATCCCGCTGCTGTTGATCGGGCCCAGGGACTGGATGCGCGCGAGACCGTTGCGCCCATGGCCCCCGTCAAGACGCCGGGCGTGATTTCCGGTGGCCGGACAACGCGGGATTTCGACACAATCCTTCACACTGCTGCGCTGGCCAAGGGCAATAGCGGCGGCCCGCTGGTCGATTTGTGCGGCAGGGTTGCCGGGGTCAACAGCTTCGGCTCGCTCTCCGATGGCAATGACGCCGAATATGGCTTTGCCGTATCCAACCGCGAACTCTTCAGTTTTCTGCGTTCGGCAAAGGTCGATTTCCAGATCGCCGATTCACCCTGCCGTTCCGTCGCCGAGCTGTCGGCCGAGGAGCGAGCCCGATCTGCACAGGCGGCAGAAGATGCACGCGAAAAGGCCCTTAGTGAGAAGGCCGAGCGGCGCGATATCGAGGAGCGGGCGCTCCGCGATGCCGAGCATGCGGTCATCAGTGCGCGCGAGAACCATATCGCCTTCGCTGCACTGTGTCTGGTGCTGGCAGGGATGGCCGCTGGCGCCACCTGGGTGCTCCACGATCGGGGCGATCCGGACCGGCGCAAGATTGCCGCTGGGGTAACCGGAACACTGACGCTGGCGGCGGTGCTGATCTTCGTCCTGCGCCCGGGCTTCAACCAGGCGGAAGATATCGCGCTGGCCATGGTGAAGAAGGAACTTGGCGACAAGGACAAGCTGGCGGGCAGCAGCGATGGAACCTATGTCTGCCGCATCGTACCCGACCGCAGCAAGATTACCTCATCCAGAACCGAGCCGGTGGAGATTGGATGGGCCGCCGGCGGCTGTATCAACGATCGCACCCAATATGGCCAGGATATCGATGGCTGGACGCGCGTGTTCGTGCGCAACGAGGATCAGCTGGTCGCGATCAACCAGTTCAATCCGGAAACGCGCGAGTTTCGCACCGAGAATTTCCAGCTTGGGCTCGAAGCGATGAACAATGCCCGCAAGATCCGCGCACGCTATACGGACAAGAGCTGCACCACGGAGCCCGACCGGATGGCCGAGCTCGAGGACATGCAGAAGGCGCTGCGTCAGGCTCTCCCGGCGCAGCCCAACGAAGTGCTGACCTACAGCTGCACGCTCAAGCCGACAGCGAAGCCCAAGAGCTGAGCCTCGCGGTCACTGCCCCTCGCGCTTGAGCAATTCGGTCTTTATGCCAAGACCATAGGCATAGCCGCCCAGGGTGCCGTCGGTGCGGAGCGCACGGTGGCAGGGAATGAGCACCGCGACCGGGTTCGCTCCACAGGCGGTTCCGACGGCACGGACCGCTGCCGGTTTGTCAATTTGGGCAGCAATCTGCGCATAGCTGCGCGTCTCGCCAGGCGGAATGTCGGATAGCGCTTTCCACACCGCCTCCTGAAATGCTGTTCCTCGCACATCCAGCGGGATATCCGCGCCCGTGCGGGGGCTTTCCACCTCCGCCACGATGGCAGCAACGAACTGCGCCGCTTCCTCTTCCGCACCTCGCAGAACCGCAGCGGGAAAACGGGACGCCAGCGCCGCTTCACCTTCGTCGAACGAAAGGCGGCATACCCCCCTTTCGGTCCAGGCCACCAGCATCCGACCCAGAGATGTCTCGGCCTGGGTCCAGTGGATGACCACGCCCTGCCCACCCCTCTGCCAGGCACTTGCTTCCATCCCCATCCGCCCTTTCATGGCATCGTAAAAGCGCGAGGGCGCGCTGAATCCTGCGTCATAGATCGCATCGACCACCCGCTCGCTCGTACTCAGGGCATCGCGCGCGCGGTCGTTGCGCAGTGCGCGCGCATAAGCGCTGGGCGACAGACCGGTATGCCGGGTGAAGATGCGCTGGAAATGCGCGGACGAATAGCCGCACGCCGCAGCCAGCGCAGCCAGGGCCAGAGGTTCCTCGCTCGTCCGGATCGCCCGGATCGCGGCAAGTACAGCCATCTCGTCGCGCGCAACGTCGTCGGGCAGGCATCGCTTGCACGCACGCAGACCTGCGGTTCTGGCGGCGGCGCCATCGGCGAAGAAGCGGACATTCGCACGCGCAGGGTGTCGTGCGGCGCAGGAGGGGCGGCAATAGATGCCGGTGCTGAGCACACCGGTCACGAAACGTCCGTCGAAACTGCGGTCACGGCGCAGCACGGCGGCCCAGGCGCTATCCTCGTCTATCTCCGGCACTTGTCGGCTGATTGGCATTGGCTCAGGCAATGGGCGTCTCCCGCTGGAGGATGTGGCCCGGATAGCGCGAAACGACAAGCGCCGCGTCCCGCATCATGCGGTCAAAACATTTCCCTCACGCGGCGCGAATCGCCTGGGCCAGCTCACGCATCTGTTCGCGCAGTTCCTGCGACTGCCGTGCGACATCTTCTGCTGTCTGGCCCAGTTCTTCAGCGGAGACATTGGCCCGAGAGGACTTGTCGGTCAGCTCCTTCATCTGGGCGATGACTGATTGTCCGATGTCGAGCATGAAATCGATCACATGCTGAATGTCGGCACTGGCCGCCTCCTGATCGCCAACCGCGTGATCGATCAGGTCGGCATTGTGCCGGATCATGTCGACATGACCATCGACGGTCACGATCGCCCCCGATACTTCGCGCGTCATCAGGGCAATGCGACTGAGCCGCTCTTCCACCGAACCGGCAGCGTGCTGCGTTTGAGACGCCAGGTTCTTCACTTCCTGTGCGACGACGGCAAAGCCCCTGCCCGCCTCGCCCGCGCGGGCAGCCTCGATAGTGGCATTGAGCGCCAGCAGGTTCGTCTGCTTGGCGATATGCGTGATCAGCGAGACGATCCCGGAAATCTCTCCGGCAAGCGCCTCGAGCTGATCAGCCGTTTCGCGGCTGGTGCGGCTGGCTGAATAGGCATCGCGAATATTGCGTCCGCTGTCGGCCACCAGACCCCTGACCTCGCCGCCGGTTTGAACCAGCCTTTTGCCATGCTGCTCGATGACGTTTATCGACTGCGCGGCCTGCCGGGCGTGATCGGTCATGTAATGGCTGTAGTCCTTCGCCTGCGCCGCATTGTGCTTCATGTGTTCCACACCCTCGCGCATGGCATTGGCTGCCTGGGCCAGGCGTTCCGACATGGCAGACAGGCGGGCTTCATAGGTATCGAACAGCAGATCGATCTGCTGTGCGCGCCGGCTGCGCTCCTGCTGTCGCTCTAGCTGTTCGCGCTGAAGCTCCAATTCCGCCAGGCGGCGCTGCTGCTCGGCCTTGAGGGCGCGTTCAGATTTGACATGCGATCGCTGAATCGCTCTCGCGATGACTCCTATCTCGTCGCGTCGGCGCAGGCCAAGTTGCTGGACTACGACTTTGCCATTGTTTTCCGCCAACGCATATTGGCCCAGAGCCATGAGCGGCATGACCAGATCGCGCGTCGCATAGCCGATGCACCAGCGCACGAAAAAGCCGCCAGCCAGCATCAACAGGGTGCAGAGCACCAGTCCGGCAATGTGCAAGATATTCATCGAGATCAATGTGGTCCGCGCAATACCGCGCATTTCATCCATCGCATCCTGGCTTTCCGCCAGAAGCGGATCGATCTGTTGATGCAGTGCAATGGGCGGGTCCACCCGACGCCCTCGCTGGATGAAGGCGCGAATCTGCTGTCGCAGCGTTGCGATAGCGCGGTCGGCGGGAACTCTTGCGCGCTTCAGTTTGGCCAATCGCTTCGGGAATTCTTTGCTGAAGGCGCCGGATTCGATCTTTTGCCAATCGTTCTCGATCGATCGGTCCATTCGGTCGAGCATAAGCAAGGCATCATCTGGCTCGATCAGCTTCCAGCGCACCCTGGTCGCCATCCGCATGCTCTCGCGGTATCCATCGGTCATGGACTGCAACTGCACCGTGGGCTGAATGCGGTCGGTGACTAGATGGTTGGTCGTGTATTGCGTGATTCCGACGACGGCGATGGCGCAAACAGCCAGCAGCGCAAGCAGGCACAGCATCGCGGTCAGACCGAAACGGACCTTCGCGTCGACGCCCATACCCGCAAAACTGCGCAGCAGTTCGGATCGCAGGTCTTTGATTTTCAGCATCTGCAGCGCGATTCCATGGCGTGGCCCCAAAAGAGCATTTCACCTTGTTCCTTGCCTGCATGGTGCGAAAATTTGGTAAACACCGCGTTGAGGTTAATTCAAGAATTCCCCTGATTTTTGGGGAAAGACACCTGCCGAACCGATGTTTGCCGCCTGTCTTGCAATGCAGCAATATGAGTGCTAACCGCCGCGCCGACAGGTGAGGGAGGCCAGTGTCTCCTGCCAAGCGCCTGGCGCATTATCATAACGGCAAGGGAAAGCATTCGCGTGGACATTTCCGGCGGAATACAGGCCAGTCTGGCGGGGCGCTATGCCTCGGCGCTCTTTTCGCTCGCGCGCGACGAAAAGCAGCTCGCCGAAGTTGAAACCAGCGTGGCGACCCTGCGCGCTGCGCTCGGCGAGTCGGAAGATTTCGCGGCGCTTACCAAGAGCCAGACCATCAGTCGCGCTGCAGCCGAAAAGATTGTCGCCGCGCTCGCCGAAACACTCAAGCTCGACAAGATGACCGGCAACCTGCTCGGCGTGCTCGCGACCAATCGCCGCCTGGGTCAGCTCTATCCGATCCTCGTCGCCTTCGACCAGCTGGTCGCTGCGCATCGCGGTGAAGTGACCGCCGAAGTTACGTCGGCCTTCCCGCTTTCGGAAGCGCAAGTCGACGAAATCCGCAAGCAGCTGAAGGACCGCGCCGGTCGCAGCATCAAGATCACCGCGAAGGTCGATCCGTCCATCCTGGGCGGCCTGATTGTCCGCATGGGCAGCCAGATGATCGATTCCAGCATCAAGACCCGTCTCAACACGCTCAGCCAAGCGATGAAAGGCTAACATTCTCATGGACATTCGTGCCGCAGAAATCTCCAAGGTTATCAAGGATCAGATCGCCAATTTTGGCACGGATGCGCAAGTATCCGAAGTGGGCAGCGTGCTGAGCGTCGGCGACGGCATCGCGCGCATCCACGGCCTCGACAACGTTCAGGCCGGTGAAATGGTCGAGTTCTCGAACGGCGTGCAGGGCATGGCGCTCAACCTCGAAGCCGACAATGTCGGCGTCGTGATCTTCGGCTCGGACGCCGAGATCAAGGAAGGCGATGTCGTCAAGCGCACCGGCACCATCGTGGACGTCCCCGTCGGCAAGGGTCTTCTCGGCCGTGTCGTCGATGGCCTCGGCAACCCGATCGACGGCAAGGGCCCGATCGTCGCCGACAAGCGCATGCGCGTCGAAACCAAGGCGCCGGGCATCATCCCGCGTACTTCGGTGCACGAGCCCGTGCAGACCGGCCTCAAGGCGATCGACGCGCTCGTTCCCGTCGGCCGTGGTCAGCGCGAGCTGATCATCGGTGACCGTCAGACCGGCAAGACCGCCGTCGCCATCGACACCTTCATCAACCAGAAGGCAGCCAATGCCGGCGACGATGAAGGCAAGAAGCTCTACTGCATCTATGTCGCCGTCGGCCAGAAGCGCTCGACCGTCGCTCAGATCGTGCGCCAGCTCGAGGAATCGGGCGCCATGGAATATACCATCGTGGTCGCCGCGACGGCTTCGGAACCGGCTCCTCTGCAGTTCCTGGCACCGTATACCGGCTGCACCATGGGCGAGTTCTTCCGCGACAACGGCATGCACGCGCTGATCGTCTATGACGATCTGTCTAAGCAGGCCGTTGCCTATCGTCAGATGTCGCTGCTGCTGCGTCGTCCTCCGGGCCGCGAAGCCTATCCCGGCGACGTGTTCTATCTCCATTCGCGCCTGCTCGAGCGCGCCGCGAAGATGAACTCGGCCAATGGTTCGGGCTCGCTGACCGCGCTGCCGATCATCGAAACCCAGGCGGGTGACGTGTCGGCCTATATTCCGACCAACGTGATCTCGATCACCGACGGCCAGATCTTCCTCGAAACCAACCTGTTCTACCAGGGCATCCGTCCGGCCATCAACGTCGGTCTGTCGGTGTCGCGCGTGGGATCGGCGGCGCAGACCAAGGCGATGAAGAAGGTGTCGGGCTCGATCAAGCTCGAGCTGGCCCAGTATCGCGAAATGGCGGCCTTCGCCCAGTTCGGTTCGGACCTCGACGCATCGACCCAGAAGCTGCTCAACCGCGGCCAGCGCCTGACCGAGCTGCTCAAGCAGCCGCAGTTCAGCCCGCTGCCGTTCGAGGAGCAGACCGCCTCGATCTTCGCTGGCACCAATGGCTATCTCGATGCGCTGCCGGTCAACCGGGTCAACGAATATGAAGCCGCGATGCTGAGCTTCCTGCGCACCGACCATGCCGACCTGCTCACCACGATCCGAGACACCAAGGATCTGGGCGACGATGCCAAGGCCAGCCTGAAGGCTGCGCTCGACGCATTTGCCAAGACGTTTGCGTAAACTGCTGGTCCCCTGCCCAAGCAGGGGACTATCGCCCGCCAGACGCGCGGGATGACACGGCAGCAAATGGCCCCCCGGTTGAACGGGGGAGACCGAACAGGGTTTGAAGTTAGGACACCATGGCCAGTCTGAAAGAACTCAAGGGCCGGATCGCCTCGGTCAAGTCGACCCAGAAGATCACCAAGGCCAAGCAGATGGTGGCATCCGCCAAGCTGCGCAAGGCGCAGGCGGCGGCGGAAGCTGCGCGTCCCTATGCCGAGCGACTTGAGCGCGTGATGGCCTCGCTGGCATCGAAGATCTCGATCAGCGATTCGAGCCCCAAGCTGCTCGCCGGTACGGGCAAGGACCAGATCCATCTGCTGATCGTGACCTCGTCGGACCGCGGTCTGTGCGGTGCGTTCAACTCGAACATCGTCAAGGCGGCCAAGCTGAAGGCGCGCGAGTTGGAAGCAGCCGGCAAGACCGTGCTGTTCTATCTCGTCGGTCGCAAGGGCCGCGGCATGATCATCCGCGACTATCCCAAGCAGATCGTGCGCTATTTCGATACGACGAACTTGAAGAATCAGGGCTTTGCCGAAGCGCAGGCGATCTCGGCCGAGCTGATCGCGATGTACGAAAAGGGCGAGTTCGACGTCGCCCATCTGTTCTACAGCAAGTTCCGTTCGGCGCTGCTGCAGGAGCCGGTCGGCCGTCAGATCATCCCCGTCGCCATCCCGGCGGGCGATGCTGTCGCTAGCGAAGCGGCTGTCGAGTACGAGCCCGATGAGGAGGAAATCCTCGCCGAGCTGCTGCCGCGCAACGTCACGACGCAGATCTTCGGTGCGCTGCTCGAGAATGCCGCGTCCGAACAGGGTGCCTCGATGACCGCGATGGACAATGCCACGCGCAACGCAGGCGACCTCATCAACCGGCTCACCATCGAATATAACCGCAGCCGCCAGGCCGCGATCACCACCGAACTCGTTGAAATCATCTCGGGCGCCGAAGCCCTCTAACCGTCCGAAAGCAGGAAACAGCTCATGGCAACCACCAACAATATCGGCAAGATCAGCCAGGTTATCGGCGCGGTCGTCGACGTGACCTTTGACGGCGAAATCCCCGCCATTCTGAACGCGCTGGAAACCGAGAACAACGGCCAGCGTCTGGTGCTCGAAGTCGCCCAGCACCTGGGTGAGAACACCGTGCGCTGCATCGCCATGGACGGCACCGACGGCCTGGTCCGCGGCCAGAACGTCACCGATACCGGCGCGCAGATCCGCATGCCCGTGGGCCCCGAAACGCTGGGCCGGATCATGAACGTCGTCGGTGAGCCGATCGACGAGCGCGGCCCGATCAACGCGAAGGCCTCCGCCCCCATTCACGCCAAGGCTCCGGAATTCGTCGATCAGTCGACCGAATCGGAAATTCTGGTCACCGGCATCAAGGTCATCGACCTGCTCGCTCCCTATGCCAAGGGCGGCAAGATCGGCCTGTTCGGCGGCGCCGGCGTGGGCAAGACTGTGCTCATCCAGGAACTGATCAACAACATCGCCAAGGGCCATGGTGGTACCTCGGTGTTCGCCGGCGTGGGTGAGCGTACCCGCGAAGGTAACGACCTTTATCACGAATTCCTCGATGCAGGCGTTATTGCCAAGAACGAAGCTGGCGAAGCGATCAGCGAAGGTTCCAAGGTGGCTCTGGTGTACGGCCAGATGAACGAGCCCCCGGGTGCCCGCGCCCGCGTCGCTCTGTCGGGTCTGACCATCGCCGAATATTTCCGCGACCAGGAAGGCCAGGACGTGCTGTTCTTCGTCGACAACATCTTCCGCTTCACTCAGGCGGGTTCGGAAGTGTCGGCGCTGCTCGGCCGTATTCCTTCGGCCGTGGGCTATCAGCCGACCCTGTCTACCGACATGGGCCAGCTGCAGGAGCGCATCACCTCGACCAACAAGGGCTCGATCACCTCGGTTCAGGCGATCTACGTGCCTGCGGACGACTTGACCGACCCTGCGCCTGCCACCTCGTTCGCGCACCTTGACGCGACGACCGTGCTCAACCGCGCGATTTCGGAACTCGGCATCTATCCGGCGGTGGACCCGCTCGATTCGACCAGCCGCGTTCTCGAGCCCCGCGTCGTCGGCGTCGAGCATTATGAAACCGCCCGTGCGGTCCAGTCGACGCTGCAGAAGTACAAGTCGCTGCAGGACATCATCGCCATTCTGGGCATGGATGAGCTGTCGGAAGAGGACAAGCTTACCGTCGCCCGCGCGCGCAAGATCCAGAAGTTCCTGTCGCAGCCCTTCCACGTGGCCGAAGTGTTCACCGGCATTCCTGGCAAGTTCGTTTCGCTCGAAGACACCGTGAAGAGCTTCAAGGCGGTGGTCGATGGCGAATATGACCATCTGCCCGAAGCAGCCTTCTACATGGTCGGCGGCATCGACGAGGCTGTCGAGAAGGCGAAGACGCTGGCCGAAGCGGCTTAAGCAGCAAATGCTCTCTCCCCTTCAGGGGAGAGATACGGAGGCTGGCGAGCTTGCTCGCTAGCCGAAGTTGAGAGGGGCGGCATCGTCTTGCATTCCCCTCTCCCAACCCTCTCCCCCTCAGGGGAGAGGGCCTAAAGGAAGTTGAAATGGCACTGCATTTTGAACTCGTCACCCCCGAGAAGCTGGTCCGCTCCGAAGCGGTCCACATGGTCGTCGTGCCCGGTGCAGAGGGCGAGTTCGGCGTGCTCGAAGGTCATGCTCCGCTGATGTCGACCGTGCGCGACGGTCTGGTCTCGATCTACAAATCCGAAGGCGCGCAGCCCGAGACGATCGCGATCGAAGGTGGCTTTGCCGAGGTCAATGAAAAGGGCCTGACGATCCTGGCCGAGCGCGTTTCGGGCTGATTTTCGTTCCTCTCCCTGTCTGTTTTTCTCGTCACCCCCGCGAAGGCGGGGGTCCCGCTTTCTGAAGGCAGGGCGACAATAGCGGGATTCCCGCTTTCGCAGGAATGACGAAGAAAGTCTGACCCTGAATTATTTTCCAACCACTCGCTTGTAGCGCCACGCCTGCGCCTTGCTGCCGTCGCGCATGCTGGCTTCGGCCAGCAGCATGTCGCCTTCCATCCAGTAGCGGATACGCTGCGGATATTCGTGGTTGGGATTGACGAAGACGACCTCGCGTGGCCCTGACTTGACCGCCCGGAACGCCGCTGCCGGATTGCCGAACGGCGCGCCATAGAACATCAGGTCGCCATTCTCGTTGCGGGCGATCCGCATGAATTCGTAAGAGGTAACCTCGTCGCCGCGTCCGCCTCTCCCGGTGCCTAGCATCGTTTCGGCGCGGCAGCCGGTCCAGTTCTCTTCGGTCCAGCGTGCCTCGGCCTCTTCCGAAACCCAGCGCCCCTCGATCCAGCAGGGTAGAGACGGCGGGACGGGCAGGGTCGCCATCTGCATCGCCAGTCCGATCAACCATCCCGTCAGTGCCATGTCCGCCCTTCCCTATTTGCCTCCGTCGCGCAGCAGATAGATACCGCTCGCGATGATCACCCCGGTTCCCGCCAGAGCGACGAAATCAGGATAGTCGCGATAGAAGACCACGCCGATCGCGATGGCAACGATGATCTGCACATAGACCATGGGCGCCACGGTGGCCGCCGAACTGCGCGCGGTGGCGAGGTAGACAAACATATGGCTGATGCTGGCCGTCACCGCGACGGTTGCGCAGACCAGCACGACATAAAGGCTCGGCCATCCGATCTGCAGCGATGCGACACCCGATACATGCCCGAGTGCCGCGTAGAGGATGAGCAGGGGGGCAGCGATGGCCGCCACCAGGAACTGCATCAGCAGGACGCTGCCGGAACCTGCTGCCCTGGCGTTGCTGATCATCAGGCCGCTCATTCCGAAAGCTGCGGCCAGCGGCAGCAGTGCCGCCCATCCCAGATCGGCGAAGCTGGGTCTGAGCACGATCATCACACCAACAAAGGCGACCAGGGTCGCAACCCAGCGCCCCGGACTCAACCGTTCATTGTACAGGATCGAGGAAATCACTGCGGTCAGCAGTGGCGCCATGAACTGGATCGATGTGGCCGTGGCGAGCGGCATCAGGAAGATGCTGGAGAAGAAGGTGACCGTCGCGCCGGCCAGGAAAAAGCCGCGCGCCAATTGCACTCGGGGTCGGGGCAAGCGGAAGCCTTGGGGGCCTTCCCTCACGAGCAGCACCAGCCCAAGGCCAATCGCGCCAAAGGTGAAGCGCAGAGCCGCCACGGCCATTCCTGGCCATTGCCCCGCGGTCGACTTGATCAGGCCGTCGCCGCACGACAGCATCGCAAAGCCGATCAGGGCGAACAGCATGCCGGTGCCGAGAGTCGGACGTCCTTCGGTGGTGTAACCGGCATTCAACCTATTTTCGGACAAGTCGGGACGCCTGCTGGTGGGTTGTTAACCTTTGGTCGGCTTAATGCCCATTAATGGCACGGATGCAAGTGCCAACGGGCCAAATGCGTGCGCTGCGGAGCGCTCGGAAAGGCCTTGTTAGGACATTGTCAAAGTTTCCGGGCTATTCACCATGCAACATCTGGGCAGCTTTCGGGGATGCCCGCGACATTATCCGGGATAATCGGTCACCATGAGCGCGTTCGGCAGAAAGAATGGCATTGGACAGATGGGCCCCGGCGCACGGCCGAGCTTCGGCGTCGCCCGCCCGATGAAGGGAGGCGCTGCCTCCCCTCCCCCTGCAGAAGCGCGTCTTGGCCTCTCGCTCGACATGGGCGGCGAACAGTTCCCTGATCTTGATTCCGTCGATCTGCCCAGCCTCGACATGATCGACATGACGCCCGAAAGCGCGGCGCTGAACGATGCGATGACGCGTCTGTCGGATCGTGCAAATTCGATTGCCGATACCGGCCCCAAAGTCGAAGGATTCGAAGCCTCGGTCCACAAGATCAAGGAACAAGTGCTGCCGCGCCTGCTCGAACGCGTCGATCCGGAAGCCGCTGCCACGCTGACCAAGGACGAGCTGGCCGAGGAATTCCGCCCGATCATCCTCGAAGTGCTCGCCGAACTCAAGCTCACGCTCAACCGGCGCGAGCAGTTTGCGCTGGAAAAGGTGCTTATCGACGAGCTGCTCGGCTTCGGTCCGCTCGAGGAACTGCTCAACGATCCGGAAATCACCGACATCATGGTCAACGGTCCGGAGCAGACCTATATCGAAAAGAAGGGCAAGCTGCAGATCGCGCCGATCCAGTTCCGCGACGAGGAACATCTGCTGCAGATCGCCCAGCGTATCGTCAACCAGGTCGGTCGCCGCATCGACCAGACCACGCCGCTGGCCGACGCCCGCTTGAAGGACGGCAGCCGCGTCAACGTCATCATCCCGCCGCTGTCGCTGCGCGGCACCGCGATCTCCATTCGTAAGTTTTCCGAAAAGCCGATCACGCTCGACAATCTGAAGGATTGGGGCGCCATGTCGGAAAAGATGGCGACCGCGCTCAAGATCGCCGGGGCCTGCCGCTTCAACATCGTCATCTCGGGTGGTACAGGCTCGGGCAAGACGACGATGCTCAATGCGCTGTCGAAGATGATCGATCCGGGCGAACGCGTGCTGACCATCGAGGACGCGGCCGAACTTCGCCTGCAGCAGCCGCACTGGCTGCCGCTCGAAACGCGCCCGCCGAACCTGGAGGGCAAGGGCGCGATCAGCATCGGCGATCTCGTCAAGAACGCGCTGCGTATGCGTCCAGATCGCATCATCCTGGGCGAAATTCGTGGCGCGGAGTGCTTCGACCTGCTCGCCGCGATGAACACCGGTCACGACGGATCGATGTGTACGCTTCACGCCAACAGCCCGCGCGAGGCGCTCGGCCGTATGGAAAACATGATCCTGATGGGCGACATCAAGATCCCCAAGGAAGCGATCAGCCGCCAGATCGCCGAGTCGGTCGACATCATCGTCCAGGTGAAACGCCTGCGCGATGGTTCGCGCCGCGTGACCAACGTCACCGAGGTTATCGGAATGGAGGGCGAGGTCATCGTCACCCAGGAACTGTTCAAGTTCGAATATCTGGACGAAGGCAGCGACGGCAAAATCATCGGCGAATATCGCTCGACGGGCCTTCGCCCTTATACGCTGGAAAAGGCCCGGCAGTTCGGTTTCGAACAGGCGTTCCTGGAAGCCTGTTTGTAAGCCGACGGCTCGGCGCGATCCTGAATGCCCCGGTCCTGATCCTCAAGGCAACCCATCGAGGGACGTCCGGCTTGTCATTTCTTGAGTATGATCACGTAGAGCATCTTGCCCTTCTCGTAGTGATTGACCACGAGTTCCTTGCTTCGGGCTCCGACCATCTCCGGGAAGGCAATATGCTTGTACTCGTCGAGCTCGACATCCTCCGCGCGGTTGTCGAAAAGGCGTTCACCGCCAATTGCTGATGCCTGTTCCTCAACCTGGTCTGCGTTCGGTCCGACAATCGTTACAATTCTCGACATCTGACTGCTCCTTATTGCATCTGGTTCAGGATCGCCTGTTGCTGACCGGGTGAAAGCTCGAAGAACGCATCTCTCGAGACTGCGGGATCGCCGCTGCACAGGGCTAATGTCTCTCGCGGGCTGAGACCGACGGTTGCGGCTATTGCGGGACAATCGAAAGTTCCGGGCGCGAACCCCTGAAAAGCCTGTGTTCTGCGGTCTCGCGCCTGCCGCAGCGCGTATGTGTCGCGGGAAAAGCGTTCCGCTTCGAACTTGGCCGCGCCGCTCAGGAGCGCCAGGCAGCTATCATAGAGCGCGCTGCTGTCGCCTTTTGCCGCCACATCTTCGATACAGAACAGGCGCATGTCATCGACTTCGATCACCTGTCGTGCGATGGCGACAACAGCGTCCGCGACCTTGCCGATTTCGGTTCCGGACGCGCCTTTGTCTGCCCCGCCTGGCAGGACGGCTCCGGCACTCGTAGAGGCCCCTGCCTGCAAGGCCGGGCCGACATTGCCCGACAGCTTGACGATTTCCGCCACCTGCGCGCTTGCACTATCCAATTCTGCCTTGGCCGCCACAGCCTTGGCCTTGTCCGCTTCGCACGCCGCCTTGCCATCGGCAGGCACCTTGCTGCAGTCGGCCGTCTCCTTGTCCTTGACCGGCGCATAGGCCTTTTCTGCTGCCTCTCTGCGCTTTGCCGCTGTGGCGTAGAGCGTCACCAGTTCGCTCGACATCTGCGCGCTTGTCGCTACTGCAGGGCCGCTGATGATCGTCGCTGGCCGCTTGACTGCACCGGTCAGTTGTTCGATCGCCAGAATGGCGACCATGGCACGTGCATCGCGGCCTGCCTGTACGATGAAAGATTCGCGCGAAATCGCGCCGTTCAGATACCGTTCGCATGTCCGGTAGAAGCTTTCCCGCAGCAGATTGATGGTTTGTGTGCGTTCGATGGTCGCCCCGGCTTCGGATGCGGAAATGCTGAGGCCTCCCTGCCCGGTCTGCGATCTCGCGTCAAAGCCGATCGAACCGGATCCACTGGCTGCAATCACTGCAAAGACATCTGGTGCCGGTTCGGCGCACATTCGCAGGCTCGTCGGTGACGGTCCAGAGCCATCGGTCTCCACGGTCGGCTGGATCAGGACATGACGCTGCTTGGCGTCAACGGTGATTACCGATGCCGAACCCGTCGGAATGTTGCGATCTCGAAAGGCCGTGTTCCACCGCGCACCACAACCGCAGAGCAGCAAGCACGCTGCCAGCGCAAAGCCCAGCCCTGTTCTTGTATCCACGATATTCCGCATGATCACACCCCCGCATGTACTCGATATTCCATGCATCGGGCGGTATTTGCAATTGTCGGTTCAAACATGAACGGAATTTAATGTAGTGACGTTTGTGTACCTGTGTGTCGAAACCATTCAGACTGCTGCATTACTGTTTGTCTTCATGGAGAACTATTGATCATTTACGCTTATGGAGCAACGATATATCGCCAGCCAGGAGGTGCGGCATGAGGGGGTGTCACCACGCCGATAAGGGGGACTGCCAAGATCAATAGCCCTTGAGAGCGAAGGCCGTGGCGCAGACGGCTATGACAAGCGACAGGATGAAGATCATCGACCATGGCATGAAACCGACCCGGTCAAAATTGCGTCGGCGCATGCGGCGAGCGTCCGCAATCGCTGCGGTGCCCGCAAGAGCTGACATGGCCAGCGCCAGCTGAGCCCAAACACTCTGCAGCACGAGTTACCTCCTCAAGATCCGGAAAAAATCAGCAATCAGCACCAATGCTGCCGGTTCAGCAGGCGTCTGGAATGCGGAATCCGATCTGCCTCATTCAATTGTTCGGAAGGCGAGCGATCGCCAACCCGTGCGGGCAAACGGCTTCCAATCGTCTTCCTGCTGAGCAAGACGGTCCGCGATCGCGTACATCACCATGGGATTGACCCCAAGCCCGCAATGACTCGAGAATACCTCCAGCGTTTCGGCCTTCGGCCCCGGCTTCTGCACGGACCCACGCCACGCGACAATCCCGTCGCTGCGGCTGAGGATAGACGTGGTAGGCACCGGTGGGGCCTCTTCCAGGTTGCGGAAGCGGCCCTGCCGCAGGGGCTCGGGGTCCTTGCCATTCAACCGCTCGAAGAGATGGCGGGCATTGGTATGACCCCTGTCGCCCGAAATGGGACTTCCCAGGCTGATGACCTGCCGTACTTTCGAGGGGCTCTGCTTGGCCATTTCGCGGGCAAACAATCCGCCGAGGCTCCAGCCAATCAGGGAAACCGTCCTGCCAGAATCGGCGTGCACCCGGTCGAGCAGCGCATAGAGTGCCTGCTCCCGCGCATTATCGAAGCGAACGTTGCGCCCGAGTTCCCAGCCAAAGCTGGAATAGCCGAGATCGTCCAGCAATCCTCGCAGGGGGCGGGTGGAGCTGTCGCTCGCAAGGAACCCCGGCAAGACGATCACCGAATGCCCATCGCCCTTGGGCAAGTGCCGCATCGCGCGCCGCAAGGCGAGAAACGAGCCAAGCTCGAAAAATGCCCTCCCCTCGCTCAAGGTCAGCAAGGGATGCGGCGGACGGGCGGGGCTCTGGGTAGCAGGCATGGATTATAAATCTCCGGTCAGGCGCCGAAGATAATCACGCTGCCGATCATTTTTAAGCCATGACGCATCAACGCCCGATCTGGTTCGATCAGCGTCCGGTCCACTGGCCGGGGCGCTTTTCGACGAACGCGGCCATGCCTTCCTTCTGGTCCTCGCTGCCGAACAGGCCGTGGAACAGGCGGCGCTCGAAAACGACGCCCTGCTGCAGCGTCGTTTCGAACGCGGCGTTGACCATTTCCTTGACCGCCAGCGTGGCGAGCGGCGCCATGCCCGCGATGGTCTGAGCAGCCTTGACGGCCTCATCGACGAGCTCGGCCAGGGGGACGACGCGCGCGACCAGGCCCGACTGCTCGGCTTCGGTCGCGTCCATCATTCGCCCGGTGAGGCACATGTCCATCGTCTTGGCCTTGCCGATCGCACGCGCCATGCGCTGCGATCCGCCCATGCCGGGGGTGACGGCGAGCTTGATCTCTGGCTGGCCGAACTTGGCATTGTCGGCAGCGATGATGAAATCGCACATCATTGCAAGCTCGCAGCCGCCGCCCAGCGCATAGCCCGCGACCGCCGCAATCACCGGCTTGCGCGTGGCAGTGACGCGATCATAGCCGGCAAAGAAATTGCTGCCGTACATGTCGGCGAAGCTCTGCGTCGCCATTTCCTTGATGTCGGCCCCAGCGGCGAAGGCCTTTTCGCTACCGGTCAGCACGGCACAGCCCTGCGACGGGTCGGCATCGAAGGCGCTAAGCGCTGCGATCAGATCGGCAAGCACCTGGCTGTTCAGAGCGTTGAGCGCCTGCGGACGGTTGAGCGTGATCAGCGTGACGGCACCGCGCTGTTCGACGAGAAGCGTTTCATAGGTCATCGGGCAATCTCCAAGGGGGTCCAGGCCTGATCCTCAGGCAGAGGTGCAAAGATGGTATCGAGCAGCGCATCGCTCACACCCTCTGCGGTGGCGGGGTTCCAGCGCGGCGCATTGTCTTTCTCGATGATCAACGCGCGCACGCCCTCGATAAAGTCGTGCATCTGCACGACGCGCGCGCCGATCGCATATTCCTGGCGCATTTCGGCCGCGAAGTCAGGCATTTGTGCGCCTTCCTTGAGCTGGCGCAGAGCAACCTTGCACGTCTGGGGCGACTTGTGGCCCAAGGTCGCGAGCTCCTTCGCGCTCCAATCCGAACCGTCCCCCTCGAGCCCGGCGAGAATATCTTCGTAGCGATCGGAAGCGAACAGCCGGTCGATCTGTTCGCGATTGCCCAGGATGCGGGCGGGCGGCGGGGTGATCGATAGGTCGCTCAGAATCGCGTCGATCTCCTCCGGCGCCGAGGCGAGGCGCTGCTTGGAATCGGCCAGCGTGTCGGACGCCAGATAATGCGTCGCCAGCCCCAAGGCGTGGCATTCCGCACCATCGAGCCGCGCCCCGGTGAGCGCGAGGAACTGCCCCACCCGGCCCGGTAGCCGGGAGAGGAACCAGCCGCCACCCACATCCGGGAACAGGCCGATCCCCGTTTCCGGCATGGCAAAGCGGGTGTTCTCTGTGGCGATCCGGTAGCGCGAGGGCATGGAAAGGCCCACGCCTCCGCCCATGGTGATGCCGTCCATGAAGGCGATCACCGGCTTGGGATAGACGAACAGCAGATGGTTGAGGCGATATTCGATGAAGAAGAATTCACGCGCCTCTGCGCCGTCCGCCGCGCCGCTGGTGGCCAGCATGCGGATGTCGCCGCCCGCGCAGAAACCGCGCCCTTCGGCATGATCGATCATCACGGCATCGATCGCGGGATCGTCGATCCAGCTGACAAGCGCCTCGGTCATCGCATGGCACATGGGCGTGGTGAGCGCATGGATCGCGCCAGGACGGTTCAGGCTGATGACGCCGGTGCGGCCTTCGACGCGGGTCAGGATATCGCTGGTCATGATGTTCCCCTCACTGGCGCAGCATCTCGCGTGCGACGATCATCCGCATCACCTGGTTGGTCCCCTCAAGGATCGAATGCACGCGCAGGTCGCGCCAGAAGCGCTCGATCGGATAATCCTGGAGATAGCCATATCCGCCAAAGAGTTGCAGCGCATCATTGACAATCTTCGAACCGCTATCGGTGCTCAGCCGCTTGGCCATCGCCGCGAACTTGGTCTTGTCGGGTGCATTGGCGGTAACCTTGGCGGCGGCGAGATAGAGCAGCGCGCGCGCCGCTTCCAGATCGGTCGCCATGTCGGCGAGCATGAACTGCGTGTTCTGGAAATCGCTGATCCGCTTGCCGAACTGCTTGCGGTCGTTGGTATAGGCGATCGCTTCGTCCAGACAGCGTTGCGCCCCGCCGAGCGAGCAGGCACCGATGTTCAGGCGGCCACCATCAAGCCCCATCATCGCAAAGCGGAAGCCATCGCCTTCCGCCCCGACCCGGTTGGCGACGGGTATGCGCGCGTCCTCGAAGATCACCTGCGCCGTCGGCTGGCTGTGCCAACCGAGCTTCTTCTCGTTGGCACCGAAGCTGACGCCGGGCGTGTCCTTGTCGATCACCAGACAGCTGATCCCCTTGGGGCCATCCTCGCCGGTGCGGACCATCGTCACATAGACATCGTTCGCGCCCGCGCCGCTGATGAACTGCTTGGAGCCGTTGACGACATAATGATCGCTGTCGCGCACCGCCTTGGTCTTGAGAGCGGCGGCGTCCGATCCCGAACCCGGCTCGGTCAGGCAGTAGCTGGCGATCCTGTCCATGGTGACGAGATCGGGAAGATAGCGCGCCTTAAGATCGTCCGAGGCGAAGCTGTCGATCATCCATGCCGCCATGTTGTGGATGGAGATGAACGCGCTGGTCGACGGGCAGCCATAGGCCATGGCCTCCATGATCAGCGCCGCTTCGAGCCGTCCGAGGCCTATGCCGCCGCTCTCTTCGCTGACATAGATCGCCGCGAAGCCGAGATCTGCGGCTTCCTTGATCGTGTCGCGCGGAAAAATGTGTTTCTCGTCCCATTCGGCGGCAAAGGGCGTGATCCTGTCGGCGGTGAACTTGCGCGCCGCTTCCTGGATCGCAAGCTGGTCTTCGGTGAGCTCGAACTGGTCGGTCATGTCGGTCCTGTAGCGTGATGGCGGAAAATGCCGCCTTATGAACGTGGCGATTAATCGAACCGACCCGCTTTGGCCAGAGTGCAGCCCCCTGCCCTTTTGGTCGGGGGCGATGCGAAAATGCAGGAATCTCTGCATTGTCCCGCCCTGTTGCGGCAAATTCGCTCATTCGCGGGATGACGTGCACGGCGTCTGCTGTTAGCAGAGCGCCGATGGACCTGCCAGAACCAGCTCAAGATACTGTTCCGAGCGCCAACAGGACGCTCTATGCCATCGGGATAAGGCTGGTGTCTGCGGCCTGTCTCACGGCTATGTTCGCTTGTGTCAAACTCGCCTCGGATCTCGGCGTCCATGTGCTTGAAAGCGTGTTCTACCGGCAGCTTGGTGGCGTGCTCGTTCTGCTGCCCCTCGCCCTTTCGGGTGCCGGGCGGGCGGCGCTGAAGACCGACAAGCCCTGGGCTCATGCCAGCCGCATGGTCATCGGCATGGCGGCGATGTCGCTCAACTTCCTGTCTTTCGCGCTACTGCCCATAGCCGAAGCGACGGCGATCGGCTTCATGGTGCCAATCGTGGCCACACTTCTTTCCATCCTGCTCCTGCAGGAAACCGTTGGGCTCCATCGGTGGACCGCGATCGCTGCGGGTCTGATCGGTGTGCTCATCGTCGTGCAGCCGGGCGATGGCCACATCCCGCTGGCAGGCGCGCTCGTGGCACTGGCGGGCGTCGCGATCACTGCTTTTGGCAGCATCATCATTCGCAAGCTCGGAGAAACCGAGAGCCCGGCCACGACGATGTTCTGGTTTTCGCTCAGCTCGATGGCCCCGCTCAGCATAGCCATGCTCTTTGTCGGTCAATGGCACGATGCGCATGCATGGGGAATCATCCTGCTGATGAGCGTGCTGGGGGCCGGAGCCCAGCTCGGCATAACCTGGTCCCTGCGGCTCGCTCCGGTATCGGTGGTGCTGCCGATCGACTATTCCAGCCTTATCTGGGCGGCGCTTGTGGGCTGGTTTATCTGGGAACGATGGCCGGTGCCCGCGACCTGGATCGGGGCACCGCTCATCATCGGCTCGGGGCTGTACATCGCCCTTCGCGAAAACAGGCTGGCGCGGGAAGCTGCTCAGGCGACCGCCCGGTCCCGACCTTCCCAATAAGGCGCACGCAGTTCACGCCGCAGGATCTTGCCCGTGGCATTGCGCGGCATTTCCGCAATCACGTCGACGCTCTTGGGCGCCTTGAAAGGGGCGATGCGCTCGCGCGCCCAGGCGATGACCGATGCAGGGTCGATCTCGTGTCCCGGCTTGGCCACCACTACGGCCTTCACCGCCTCGCCCCATTTTTCATCGGGAATGCCGATGACCGCAACCTCCAGCACATCGGGATGACCGAAGATCGCATTTTCGACCTCTGCGGGATACACGTTCTCGCCGCCCGAAATGATCATGTCCTTCACCCGGTCCTGGATATAGACATAGCCATCATCATCCATATACGCGGCATCGCCTGTACGCAGCCAGCCATCGCCATCGACCGTCTCGCGCGTCTTGGCCTCGTTGCGCCAATAGCCGGTCATGTTCAGCGGCGAGCGCGTGGCAATCTCACCGATCGTGCCGTTGGGAACCGGGTTGCCTGCCGCATCGATGATGCGGATTTCTACCCCGGGCAGCGCCTTGCCGGCAGAGCGCATGCGTTGATTGCCCTCGGGATCGTGATCTTCGGGCGGCAGGGCGCAGAAGGTGCCCGTGGTCTCGGTCATGCCATATTGCTGGCAGAATTCGGCACCCATCACGTGCATGCACTGGCGCAGCAGTTCGAGCGGTATCGGTGCGGCTCCATACATCACCAGCTTGAGCTTCGACCAGTCGGTCGACGCCGCGCGCGGATGGTTGACCACCATTTGCAGTGCCGTCGGAACCAGGAACATGTGAGTCACACCGTCCTGCACGCAATCGAGCACCGCATCAGGGGTGAATTCCGCGCGGATGACGGCACGGCATCCATTGTAGAACGCGATCGTGCCGACGCCCGACCCGGCGATATGTGCCACGGGCATGATGACGAGCATCGAATCCTCGGCCGTCACCTTGTACCAGTCGACATCCGAAGCTTCGATGATCGGACGCAGCGCGAACATGTTGCGATTGCATAGCACTGCACCCTTGGGGTGACCGGTGGTGCCGGACGTGTAGAGCTGCAGCACCCCGCGTTCCGGATCGACCTGAGGCAGCGCGGCATCGCCCTGCGCAGCCGCCCAGGCATCGAGCGACCGAAGCCCCGAAATATCACCCTCGACATCGATCAGCAGAGTTTTCAGGCTGTCCAGTCCCTCGGCTGCCGCCCTGGCGGTTTCGGCCGAAAACGGCTGGCAGACGAGCAGCGCTGCCTGTGTATCGGACAGGATATAGCGCACTTCCGGCACCGCAAGCCGCCAGCCCACCGGAACCATGGCCAGACCGGCCCGGCTCGCCGCTATCAGCAGCGTGAAATAGAGGCTCGCATTCTTGCCCAGCCAAGCGATGCGGTTGCCGGGCTCCAGACCGGAAGCGACAAAGGCGCGAGCATAGCGATCAGCCATGTCATCGAGCTGCCGATAAGTGATGCGCTCCGTGCCATCATCCATGGCAATGGCGTCCGGACGCTCCTCGGCCCAGTAGCGGATCGTCGATCCAAGATCGGTACGCGTATTGGTGGTGGTCGCCAGCATCTCTCTCTCCCACATGTCCAGCAGGCGGGCGAACCTTTGCGGTTCTGCCCGATCGCCATACAGGCTAGGCAGAAAGCGCGCGGCTTGACAATAGATTTGCGTTATGCCCGCCGATAGACCAGTGACAAGTTGTTCGCGGGCATCTCGATCAGATCCGCTCTGACAAGGCCGTATTCGGCAGCGACCAAATCCACCTCGTCGACATTGCGCAGGCCCCAGCTGGGATTGCGCGCCTTGAGCGACGCGTCAAAGGCCAGATTGCTCTCCGCCGTCGTGACGTCATGACGGACAAATGGCCCATAAAGATAGAGCGACGCCCCGGGCTTCAGCAACTTTGCGGCGTGATCGAACAGCGCCAGCGTGGCACTCCACGGACTGATATGCACCATGTTGATGCAGACGATCGCAGCCGCATTCGCAATGGGCCAGTCTGGATGCTCGACATCGATCGGCAGCGGCGGAAGGATGTTGGCAAGCCCTGCTTCGCCAGACCACGCCGCTATGGAACCGAGCGCGGCGGGCTCGCAATCGCTTGGTTGCCATTGGAGGTGAGGGAAGGCAGCCGCGAAATGCACGACATGCTCGCCGCTGCCGCTGGCAATTTCCAGCACGGTTCCGTCCCGTGGCAGGACATCGCGCAGCACCGCCGTGATGGCATCGCGATTGCGCACGGTGGCAGGGGCGTGGCGGCGCACATCGTCGCCGGCCTCATCGATAAGCCATGGTCTGGGTCCGGTCATGACGCCATCATGGCGCGAACCATGCGGCACGGCAATGGCCACACGGCTTGCATCGCGCGAACAGAAGCGCCAGCTTGGCGCGCATGGATGACGAACCGCCGCAATTGCCCCGCATCGACCCCAGTATTGCCCCTGCCGTCGGCTTTCCCCCGCCCTTGGTGTTCCTGGGCTTCATACTGCTGGGCCTGCTGCTTGACCGCCTGGCGGCACTGCCGCCCATTCCGGCGGCTCGGATGCTCGAATGGCCGGGTTTTGCCCTGATGATGGCAGGCATCGGCCTGATCATCGTCTCGCTCGGAATGTTCCGCGCTTATGGCGAGAACCCGGAGCCATGGACGCCCAGTCAGGCCATCATCGCACGCGGCCCCTATCGTCACACGCGCAATCCCATGTATCTGGGTATGCTGATGATCCAGCTGGGCTATGCGGTCTGGGAGGCCAGCATGGGGATCCTGGCCTTTGCCCCCTTTGCTTTCATCGCCATAGACCGGGCGGTAATAGCCAAGGAAGAGAGTTACTTGCGCGCGCGATTTGGCAAACCTTTCGAGGACTACTGCGCGCGCGTCCGCCGCTGGATATGAAAAACCCGCCCGGTTGACTGCCGGGCGGGTTTCAGGATCATTCCGCCGCTTCGGCCTGTTCGACGACCGGCTCGGTCCAGACCAGCACCGGCTTGCGCGCGGCCAGCGTCTCGTCGAGACGGCGGCGCGGTGCGAAATGCGGCGCGCTGTGGAGCGACGGGTCGCCCTGCTTGGCCCGCAACGCAACCGAGCGCAATGCGCCGATGAACTGATCGAGCGCCGCCTTGCTTTCGGTTTCGGTCGGTTCGACCAGCATCGCGCCATGGACCACCAGCGGGAAATAGACCGTCATCGGGTGGAACCCCTCGTCGATCAGGCCCTTGGCGATGTCGAGCGTAGAGAAGCCCTCGGCCAGACCATTGTCCGAGAACAGCGCCTCGTGCATGCACGGCCCCGCGGCGGCGAACGGTGCATCGAGCACGTCCTCGAGCGAGCGAAGCACGTAATTGGCATTGAGCACCGCATCTTCCGCGACCTGAAGCAGGCCATCGGCGCCATGGCTGAGAATATAGGTCAGCGCACGGGTGAACATGCCCATCTGGCCATGGAAGGCCACCATGCGGCCGAAGCTGGAGGCGTGATGGTCCTCCATGCTCTCTTCCTCGATCAGCGCGAGCTTGCCGTCCTCGGTGCGCTCGACGAACGGCAGCGGGGCGAACGGGGCGAGCGCCTCGGAGAACACCACCGGCCCGGAGCCTGGACCGCCGCCGCCATGCGGCGTGGAGAAGGTCTTGTGCAGGTTGATGTGCATCGCATCGACGCCCAGATCGCCCGGACGCACCTTGCCGACCACCGCGTTGAAGTTCGCGCCATCGCAATAGACGAAGCCGCCCGCCTCGTGCACCGCGTCAGAGATGATCTTGAGATCGCGCTCGAACAGGCCGCAGGTATTGGGGTTGGTGATCATGACGCCCGCGACATCGGGTCCGAGCCGGGCCTTCAGGGCATCGACATCGACGCGCCCATCGGGCTTGGCGGGAATGTCCTCGACCTGATAGCCCACGAACGCTGCCGTCGCCGGGTTGGTACCGTGCGCGCTTTCGGGAACAAGGATCACAGAGCGCTTGTCGCCGCGTGCTTCGAGCGCCGAGCGGATCGCCAGGATCCCGCACAGTTCGCCATGCGCACCCGCCTTGGGCGACATCGCGACGCCCGCCATGCCGGTCAGCTTGACCAGCCAGTCGCCCAGCTCGTCGATCACCGCGAGCGCACCCTGCACCGTGTGGATCGGCTGCAGCGGGTGGATATCGGCAAAGCCGGGCAGGCGCGCCATCTTCTCGTTAAGCCGCGGATTGTGCTTCATCGTGCACGATCCCAGCGGGAAAAGGCCAAGGTCGATGGCATAGTTCTGGCGGCTGAGGCGCGTGTAATGACGCACCGTTTCCTGCTCGGACAGGCCCGGCAGGCCGATGGCCGACTTGCGCTCCAGCCCGCCGAGCCGCGAGGCGGCCCTCGGGGCTTCGGGCAGATCGACGCCGGTGCGGTTCGAATCGCCGATCTCGAAGATCAGTGCTTCTTCGAGCATCAGCGCGCGGTTGCCCGTGCTGGTGGCCATCGCCGACGCTGCGCCAGTGTCTTCCGCGGGACGAGTCGGACGGCCCTGATTGTTCATGCTCATGCCAGCAGCTCCTCAAGATTCGTGGCAAAGGCTTCGATGTCCTCGACCGTAGCCGTTTCAGTCACGGCCACGACCAGTCCGTTCGCAAGTTCGGCTTCGTCCGGATAGAGTCTGCCGAGCGATACGCCGCCCAGGATCTTGCGATCGGCCAGCGCACGCACGATCGAGCGCGCGTCCTTGGGAAGAACGAGTGTGAACTCGTTGAAAAAGCTCTCATTCAGCAGCGTGACGCCGGGAACCTTTTCGAGTCGTTCGGCCGCAGTCACCGCCATTGCATGATTGACTTGCGCCAGGCCGCGCAGACCCTTTTCGCCCAGCAGCGTCATGTGGATGCTGAATGCAAGCGCGCACAGACCGCTGTTGGTGCAGATGTTGCTGGTCGCCTTCTCGCGGCGGATATGCTGCTCGCGAGTCGACAGCGTCAGCACGAAACCGCGCTTGCCCTCGGCATCGACCGTTTCGCCGCACAGGCGGCCCGGCATCTGGCGGACATATTTCTGCTTGCACCCGAACAGGCCGACATAGGGACCGCCGAATTGCAGGCCCACGCCGAGCGACTGGCCTTCGCCAACCACGATATCCGCGCCCATTTCACCGGGGCTCCGCAACGCGCCGAGCGCCACAGGTTCGGTGACTACCGCGATTAGCAGCGCGCCTGCAGCCTGAGCGGCATGGGCGAGAGCCGACAGATCCTCGACGCGGCCGAGAATGTCGGGATATTGCACCACAACACAGCTGGTATTCTTGTCGATCTGGCCGATCAGGCCGGCAATATCGGTTTCGGCGGTCAGGCTGGGCGCCTGATGGACCAGTGCATCGCCGGTGAAGCGCGCCATGGTCTTGGCGACACCGACATAATGCGGGTGGAGGCCCGACGACAGCAGGGCCGTTGCGCGCTTGGTAATGCGCCGTGCCATGCTGATCGCTTCCCAGCATGCGGTCGATCCGTCATACATGGACGCATTGGCGACGTCGCAGCCCAGAATCCTCGCCACCTGGGTCTGGAATTCGAACAGCATCTGCAACGTGCCCTGCGCGATTTCGGGCTGATAGGGCGTATATGCGGTCAGGAACTCGCCGCGCTGGATCAGGTGATCGACCGAGGCGGGCACATGGTGCCGATAGGCACCCGCACCCATGAAGAAGGGCACATCCCCTGCCACCAGGTTCTGGCTGGCGAGCGCTTTCATGTGCCGTTCGACCGCCATTTCCGGCGCGTGCATGGGCAGGCCGTGGATCGGACCACTCAGCCGTGCCTCTTCGGGAATGTCGACGAAAAGGTCTTCGATCGATGCAGCGCCCATCGAGGCGAGCATCGCGCTGCGATCCTGGGTGTTGAGGGGGAGATAGCGCATTGCGACTTATGTCCTTGTCTCAGAGAAAATCTTGGAAATCAGAGACCTGCAACAAACTTCTTGTATGCAGCCTCATCCATCAGCGCATCAAGCTCACCCTGGTCGGTCAGCTGCAGCTTGAAGAACCAGCCATCGCCCTCTGGGTCGGAATTGACGAGCCCAGGTTCGTCAGCCAGCACCTCATTGCCTTCGACAATGGTGCCGGAGACAGGACTGTACACGTCGCTGGCGGCCTTGACCGATTCGACGACCGCGGCCTCGTCGCCCTTGTCGAACTGCTTGCCTTCGGCGGGCACGTCGACGAACACCACATCGCCCAGCTGCTGCTGCGCATATTCGGTGATGCCGACCGTGGCGATTTTGCCCTCGACTTCAACCCATTCATGTTCTTCGGTAAAATAGCGGCTCATGGTATCACTCCATCGGGACGTTTGATGTTCAGGCGGTCTTGGGCCGGTGATAGCGGTGCGGCACGAAGGGCATCGGGGCGACGGTCACCGGAATGCGCTTGCCCCGCACCTCGGCTTCCAGCACGGTGCCCAACGGGGCGAAGGCGGACTTGATCAGCGCCATCGCGATCGGCGCGCCGAGTGTCGGAGCAAAACCGCCCGAGGTCACCTTGCCGACCATGCGATCACCGACGAACAGCTCGGCGCCCTCACGCACCGGCTGACGGCCTTCGACCGAAAGACCAACACGCTTGCGGTCGGTACCCTCTTCCAGCTCCTCAAGAATGCGCTCGGCTCCGGCAAATCCGCCCTCTGCACGGCGGCGCTTGCTGATCGCAAAGCTGAGATCGCCCTCAACCGGGCTGACACTCTCGTCAAGGTCATGGCCGTAGAGAGGAAGACCAGCTTCGAGCCGCAGCGAATCGCGCGCACCCAGGCCGATCGGCTTGACCACATCAAGCGCACACAGCCGATCGGCCAGCGCTGCGGCATGGTCGCAATCGACGCTGATCTCGAAACCGTCCTCGCCGGTATAGCCCGATCGGCTGATCCACAGCGACATGCCATCGAGCGTGAAGCTGCCCGCCTGCATGAAGTAGAGCGATGCCACATCAGGGATCAGGCTCGCAAGTGCTTCGCCTGCCTTGGGCCCCTGCAGCGCAAACAGCGCACGCTCGTCGAGCAGCGTGATCACCACCTCGTCGGGGAAGGTCTCGCGCATATGGGCAAGATCGTCGTATTTGCAGGCGCCATTGACGACCAGATACAGGTCGCGCTCGCGGCGGGTGACCATCAGGTCGTCCAGAATGCCGCCGTTTTCTTCCAGCAGGACCGAATAGCGCATCCGATTGACGCCAAGCTTCTGGATCTCGCCCGGCACGATCGCTTCAAGCGCCAGATCGGGAGCATCGCCGGTGAGCAGCACCTGGCCCATATGGCTGACATCGAACAGCCCGGCATTTTCGCGGGTCCACAGATGCTCGGCCATCACCCCCTCATACTGCACGGGCATCTGGTATCCGGCGAACGGCACCATGCGCGCTCCGCGAGCGCGGTGCCATGCGTCGAGTGGCAGCAGCCGATCGGCCACGCGTTCCATCATGTCGGCAATATTATCGGTCATCAGGGCACTCCGGCAGCTTGGAATTGGAAGCGACGCACGACCCCAGGGCCCTGCCAGCATCCAACCCCCTCTGTCACTTGAACCTGAGAGCTTTCATGAAAGGCCGGAAGCCTTCCATTTACCCCTTCGGTGGAGCGGCCTTGCAAAGCCACCCTCTTTCCAGAGCGCCGATCAACGACACGGTCCCGATGACCTGAGAGATTCCGGGGCGGTTGCTCCTTCGGTGGCGATGGTTGCCCACCGCGCTCTCCCGTGTCGTCTCATGGAAATTTCTTTCCATCGACCTGGCCGGAATGCGCAAACGTCGGATGGCTGTCAATCAAATTGCGCTGCGACGCACAAAATCCTGTTCAAACGTGGCTCAGCCCTTCGGGCGCAAAGCCGAAGATCTGGCGATGCTGGCTCAACGCGAAGCGATCGGTCATGCCAGCCAGGAAATCGGCAATATGCCTGCTCTTCTCGGGCTCGGCTACGGGGAGCCGCTGCCGCCAGTCTTCCGGCAGCAGATTCGGATCGTCGTGATAGGCCGAAAACAGAGCCCCGATGACCTGCCGCGCAAGGTCGGCCGCTTCCAGTTGACGCGGGTGGTGATAGACCCGGTCGTACATGAACCTTTTGAGCGCCCGTTCCTGCTCGGCCATGGCATCGGAAAACCCGGCAATCATCTGCCCGGCTGCGCGGACGTCCTCGATATCGCCGATGCCCAGCGCGTCGATTCTGGCCCGGGTAGAGGCAATGACGTCATTGACCATCAGGCCGATCTGGTCGCGAACGAATTCCGATTGCAGCCTTGCCTCTGGCACATCGCTGAAACGCCTGCGGATTGCATCCCACTGGCGCGCGGCCGATGGCAGGGCCAGCAGATCCTCGAACGACAGAAAACCGGCGCGCAGGCCATCATCGATATAGAGGTGGCCGGGTTAGTCTGAACAGCGATTGGCAACAGATAAGTGGATCGTCTGCCGGTTGCTTCTTCGATTTTCCGATATGGGGCGTCGCGCA
>NZ_QJJM01000016.1 GCF_003201955.1 Blastomonas natatoria | reverse complement strand
GGCAACCGCCTGGCTGTTCATCGCCTCAATCCAGCTCCTCGCACGCCGCATCGCAAGAGCCTGAAATCCAACGCGATAGTTTTGAATCAGACTCTGAGAGTTCACGGCCACTTATAGTAAATCTAAGCGTCGACCCTGAAACCTCGGCATAGGGAGGGGCGGTATCATAGCTGTTTGGACGCATGTTAAAAATTTCTTCTTCGCCTTCAAAAGGAAGAACGAAGTCATAGGCGACACCAGGCACACGAATTGCACGCTTATCACGCGCACGAGGATCATTCCTATTCGGCTTCGGCTTGATGCGTGGATAGTCATGACGTCCGGAATGAGCCTCTCGGGAGCCGCTGGATGGTCTATCAAAACTACTGGGTTGGCCTCGATGCCGGTCATCTCGAAACCGCGGTCTGCCTGGTGGACACTGACGGACAGATCATTTTCGAGGCTATTTGCGAGACGAAATCTGGGCCCATCAGGGACATCCTGCGGAGGCACGGGGTCGAAGCCGTCCAACGCGTCACGATTGAAGCAGGAAATGGCACCCAAATGGTGCGTGAACTCATGGCGCGCTCAATAGCCAGTGGACCAGCCTTGTCGACAGCATAGGCACGGTATTCGGCCGCCAACTCTATCCCAATCAGACCGCGGCGCTCGCCAAGGCCAAGCTGTTTGCCGACCTGCCTGTCGCCTATCAGTACCTCACGGGGGTGTCAGCCAATGCGACCGACATCTTCAAGCAGACGCTCACCATCAATGCGATGGGCCAGGCGATGCATTCCATGTCTGCGGCAACCGGTGCCGGGAATGTCGATGTCTATGCGCAGACCCGCGCCGACATCCAGACTGAGCGGACCTATGGCTCGATTGCCAGCAACGCGATGAAATGGGGTCGCGCTCAGTCCAATCACGGGGGGCTCGGTTTCACGCTCACTTTCCCCCCCGATCTGAACGTCGAGCCATCTGAGCAACGAGCTATAGCTAGGTGCGATTGCATGGTGGCATTCATCAATCACGACGACGCCAGGTTTTGCCAGCCAAGACAGGTGAGCAATTTCCAGACGCGCATTCAAAGTCTGGATACTGGCGACAACAACAACCGGTTCATTGCCCTCCGGCGGAGCCGGATTACCTTGTCCGCCCCAAAGCCTGACAATACGAAGATCTTCGCCGGGGGTACCGACGTTCACCCACAGCTGACGGAAGCATTGCACTGCTTGCTCACACAGCTCGTCGGTCTGCGCCACCCATAGCGCAGTTCGCTTCTCAGAGTTGTTCAGGATCAGTTTGACGACCGCTTCGGCGGCAACACGAGTTTTGCCACCGCCGGTTGGTAAACTGACAACCGCACGGCGGCGTCCTGATCTTGAAACCAGCAGCTCCCTCAGGCCTTCCAGGATTTCGTCCTGATAATCATGAAGGTCGGGCAGATCGATTGGCCTGCCTGCTCGAGCTGCCGCCGCCAGCGATAGATCTGACCAGGTCGAACATCGGCCAGACGGGAAATCTCCGCAACGTTCGCCCCGGGCGCTGAAATCGCCGACACCAGCGCATGCTTCTGCTCATCTGACCAGTACCGGCGGCGCTGAACGCCAGAAAATACCGTCACCTGACCCATCGCACCGTCTCTAACACCGGTGCAAGCACCAGCGCTTGCACCGGTGCCTTCTCGGCACGTCAGCAAATCAGCGCAAGGCGGCCCTCACCGCAGGGTTACCCTTGGGTGGTGCGGGTTTCGGGGTCGCGAGCGATGCGGCCAACGAGGATAACGAGATTGGTCATGGGCTTTCTCCTGATCGAGCATTCCGGGTCCATCCCGGCTGCAAACCCGACTAGGAAGCGCCCATGGCGAAGCGCACCGAAGGGAAACCTCGATCTGGTTCGGGCGGCGCGGGCAGCCGGGCACGCAGCATGACGTGACCGGCAACTCGGCCGGACCTGATCGGGGTTGCGCGTCTCGACAGGGGTGCTTCAGGGAAGGTTTGTATCGAAGCCGGGTGGAGCCGGATGCCTTGAACAGGTTTGCCCTGCCCTTGCCGCCGACGACCTTGGCCTGATTGATTTTGCACCCGAGCCCAACGAGTGGTCTCTATCTTTGATGGTGGTAATGACTTTTTCCGCACGGAAACGGGTGCACTTACTGACGCAATTGGGACGGCAGGAGCGGCATTCTCATCGTGCCAGCGGAGCGCCTTCCCGACGATGCCAAAGCTGAATGAGGGCCTGCGTTCAGGCCATGTTTGCCGTCGTCCACCCTTCCAAAGGAAAGAACCAATGCGGCCTGATGCAAGCGCATTGGAAGACCATTGACGATAGGCAGGCTCCCACCATCGCAAGCATCAGCGATCCTTAGACCTGACTACTAAGGCCGGTCGGCCTTGTTGTTCGAACGGGCCTTATCGTCATCGCCGGGAGCCGGTTTTTCTGTCGCTGCGTCCTCGCGACTGCGTGAGGCATGGCCTCCGTGGACAGGAGCAACCGGAATAATAATCGGCGGAATTCCCTCATTCTTCTTGGCCATGGAGCCCTCCATCTTACTTCATTGCGATGCTCACGCGATGAAGCGCTCACGGACCGTCGGCGTCAAGCGGTTACGGCGTGATCTGGCAGAGCGATGTCCCTTTGCGCTTTGGCTTTCAGTCAGATCTAGGTTCAGGTACTCATGGCATGTAAGGGGGTATTCGATCCCCAATCAAGATCCATGTCGCACAGGATTGAGACCTGATATCCGCTGGCGACATGCTTGACCGCTCACCCGGGCGGTGCCTTCGGCGATGTGCCAAGCGGGCCACGGCGATCGACAACGGTGATCCGCCGAGCCTTGGCCTCGATCACCAGACGTTCAAGGACGCCGTTACCGGGAAAGGCTACGACGTAGCGCGGGTCGAGCGAGAGCATCAACGCGCGCGCCATCCCAGTGGTAGTCGAAGATCGCGCGCATGGGCGCTAGCCGCGTAGATCAGAGTCTCTGCCTGAGCAGCGGACAGCAGCCCTTTGGCAATCAGCCCGTCGGGCAGCTGCGGCACGGCTTCGGGCATCGGCGCTGCGATCGACCCCATAGCGACGGACTCGACGAGCGGCGTCGGATGCGCGGCCGCGCCATCGATAACGATCCTGCTTGAACGATAGGGCAGATAATGACCGACCTGAGGGGCAAGCGGCGCAGGAGTTTCGAGCGACTGGTAGGTGAGCGACCCGATGGCGGAGGCTGAAGGAGTGATCCTAGCTGGTGTCGGCAGCGGCCTGCGCGGCGCGGCCACCAGACGAAATGGAGCACGAGCCGGAAGGCTAGATTTCTCGGGAGCGGCCTCCAGGCTGGCGCGAGCCGGTAAAGCATCGACAAGATAGGCCAGCTGGCGCAAGTCGTTGGTGCGGACAGCGACAGGCTCGTTGCCGCCTTCCACCTTGTCGAGAACCAGAAGCCGCGTGGTGATCCCGGTGCCGCTCTTGATGAATGCGCGTTCGACTGCGGCATTGAGCCGCAGCCCAACTGGCCCCTTCACGCCGGCTAGAAACCTCCCGCAGTCGAACCATTCGGGCATGATCGCGACAAGCCTTCCGCCGGGGGCAAGCCGGTTCCACGCGGAGCGCAGATGCCTCGCCCCTGTGCGACCATCGTGGCCCCGCTCGATGCCGTGAGAATAGGGCGGGTTCATGAGCACGGCGCTTGGGACGACAGCCGGATCGAGCAACTCGTCGATCAGCTCGGCATCATGTCCGGTCACGCGGGCAGCCGGGAACGCCGCAGTCAAGCAGTCGCGGCGCAGCGGCGAAATTTCATTCAAGGCAAGGCGCGTGCCGGCTTTGGTAGCCCAAACCGCGAGCATGCCCGTACCGGCTGAGGGTTCCAGCACAAGCTCGTCAGTTGCCAGCGCGCAAGCGCGGGCAGCGAGCCAAGCAAGGCGCGGCGGCGTTGCGAACTGCTGCCATTCGATCTGCTCGTCGCTGCGATTGCTCTGGGTCGGAAGCCGGGCATCGAGGGAGCAGAAGAACTGTTCCGCCTCGTCGATCGGGCTCGAGAGCTGGATCTGATCCGAGGCTTTCAAGTATTGAACCTGTGCCAGCTCAAGAGCTGCGTGAGCGTCACGAACGGACCAACGTCCGAGAGCATCGCTGCCACCGAAGTGCTCAGTCATGATACGCGTCACGTGGCCGCGTGACAGCGCGCGGCCTGCAGCAAGCTCAGAAGCCATGGCTTGAGCCGCCATCACAACGACGGGCGGTGATGGTTCATCGAATGCAAAGGCGAGGGAAAAATTTGACATGGGAACCTCCTGACGAGGTCCTGCGGCGAGCAGGCCTCAATCAGTCGAAGGCCCCCTTCCCTCTGCCCGATGGATCAGGTTTTCGGGCATGCCGGGACTTTAGCTCATCGTTCCAGTCAAAACCGGGTGAGGCTGGCGCTCGTAAATGTATGACACGATTGGGCGCAGCGTAGGCCTTCAGCGCTCGCTGCTCCGCAAGAGCGCCCCCGGCGTCATTGTCGATAAACAAGTAGAGCTCGCGCACGCTCTCCGGGATCGAAACAAGACCGAAACGCTCGTTCCCAAGTGTTGCCCAGCACGGGATCCCGAACAACTGCATTGCGGAAAGTGCGCTCTCGATACCTTCGGCGAGCCCCAGACGCCCCTGCACTGGAGTCGCAATCCTGACAGCACCACAGCCAAGGCTGCCCAGCGCGCGCTTCGGCCGCTCGAAACCGGCCAACTTGCCGCTGGGCAGGTCGAGAAATGTCCTGTGTATTGCGAGTATGCCAATGTCAGTCGTGACCGCCGCCAACATCGCAGGGAGAAATTTGACCGCCCCGCGCGGCCCAAGCGGCGTACGTTCCAGGTAACGGAACTGGTCTGATGCGTGCTGGAAACCGCGCTGCACGAGGTATCTTTCGGCAGGGCTGCCGGAGATCGCCGTCGCCGAGTGCCACAAACGCCGTGCGTTGGAATTGAAGTCTCTTTTTTCCTGCGGATCAGCGGCCACCGCGCCAGAGCCATCGAACAGGTCACGACTGCGAACACCTTGGCGGTCCAGTGCTGCGATGACTTCCTCATTCGAGCATCCTGCGAAGCAATGAAACAGGATCGCCTTTCGGCCCAGCGTCACGCTCAACGAAGGAGTTCGGTCGTCATGCGCTGGGCAGCAACACATGCCTTTGCCATGACGCCATGTTCCGTTGAGGCGTTCGACAATCGTGCGGGCGCGGCGTTCGAGTTGATGAGCATTCTTTAGCTGGGGCATCGACCTACTCCGATAGAGGTGCCTTCCCCGTGCAGCCTCCGCTCTGCACCAGCGCTAAACCATTTTCCTACGCTCTATGTTCTTTATATGTTCTCACGCGATTCGACTACAGAAAGATCGAGAGATGACGAAAAGAGCTCTACTGTTGGGTGGCATTGCCATCGCATCAGCCATGCCTGCGAATGCCCAGGAATTGCCGATGCCAGCATTAGTTGACGTCCCCGCCAGCTATTCCGACGGCATCAGGATTGCCGAAGCATCAAACGGCTTCCAGCTGGTCGAGCATGGGCTCTGGCAATCCGTGCAGGTCGCCCCAGCACCGAGCGTGACCGTGGGAGACAATGGCTGGGTCAACGTGCCATCTGAATACGAACGCAAGGAGAAGACTGGCCCATCCGGGTTCCGACGGGCGAGCTATCTGCCCCACATATATGCGGCAGAAGCCAAGTATTCTTTGCCCACTGGCCTGCTCGACGCACTCGTTTGGACCGAGTCCCGCTACAATCCGCTCGCCGTCAGCCCAGCAGGCGCGGCTGGCCTTGGTCAGCTGATGCCAGCAACCGCAAAAGAGCTCGGTGTCTCGAATCGATTTGAGCCCATGGCCAATATCTTCGGCGCGGCGCGGTATCTGAGGCAGATGCTCGACAAGTTCGGAGTGGTTCACCTCGCTTTGGCGGCCTATAATGCCGGCCCAGGTGCAGTCGAACGTGCGGGCGGTATACCTCGGAATGGCGAGACGCCCAGATATGTCCGCGATGTGCTTCGCCATTGGCGTTCTTAGCGATTGCTCCGAATCGCAGAGCGTCCTTCGAGATGAGAGTTTCCCGTTCATCCCAGCTGTCGCGCGTCAGCTAAGGTAAGCAGTTCTCACCCGGCCTTACGTGCCCATTCTTGCTGGACGGTCGTGACTGAGGGAATTGGAGCATCGAAGCGTAAATTCGACACTCGCAAGCATTCCCGTGACAGGCAAATCTGAAGTATGGCTCTTCCAGCCATTTTCCGGGCTAGCTGTACCCACCCTCACTCCAGCGGCGCAATGTTGCCCGCATCAGCTGCGACGCCATTGCAGTAGCGCCCCCACGCATCCATCAACTTCACCCGCATGCCCGGTTGGTCGGGCGTGCCGAGATAGGTTGTGCGGCGATAGGCGGCCTGCACAGCGTCGGGCGTCTTGTGCGCCAGTGCTGCTTCGACCACGGCATCGGGGAAGCCTTCGTTGGCGGCCCAATCGGTGAACGTAGAGCGGAAGCCGTGGACGTGGTAGGGTTCGCACATGTCGCGCATCACCTTGAGCAGCGTCATGTTGGACATCTCCTTGCCGGTCATGCCGGGGAAGACCACTTCGGCTCCTTCAAGACGCATCGCATCCGCCTTTGCGAGCACCGCCAGAGCCGCGTCTGAGAGCGGCACGATATGCGCCCGGCTGCGTTTCATGTGCTCGGCTGGGATCGTCCAGAGGCGCTGTCCCAGATCGAATTCTTCCCATGTCGCAAGCCGCACCTCCTGCGAGCGAACGCCTGTCAGAATGAGAAGATCGAGCGCCAGACGCGTGTAGGTAGGCTTGCGCCGCAAGGCGATCATGAAACCGGGTATCGCGACATAGGGCATGGCCTTGCGGTTATCCGCCTGCTTCACCTGTCGCGGAAGGCCCCTGCCCGCTTTCAGGCTGCCATTGCCCGATGGGGCCTCGCGCGAGCGCCAGCCTTTGGCATGGGAATAGTCGAGCACGGTGCAAATCCGGTTGCGCACCTGACGGGCGGTTTCTGGGATTTCCTGCCAGATCGGCGTCAGCACGGTGATGATATCGGCGCTGGTGATACTACCAGTCGGCTTGTCACCCAGTTTCGGGAAGGCGTAGTTTTCCAAAGTGGCGAGCCACTGGCGCGCATAGACCGTGCTTTTCCAGCCCGCCTCGTTCTCGGAGTGGTACTGGATCGCGGCTGCGCGGAACGTCACTTTGGCGGCGGCATCGTCTTTCTTCTCCGCCAGAACATCGCGCTGATCGACCTTGATCGCTCGGCGCAGTTCGGCGGCTTTGTGACGCGCGTCCGCCAGGGTCAGGAGCTTGGCGCTGCCGATTCCGATGTCCCGTCGCTTGCCATCCTGCTGGACGCGAAGATTCCAGTAAGCACCGCCGCGCTTGTCCACTTTGAGAAACAGCCCGTCCCCGTCCTGATAGGTGCCGGGATTCGCCAAGGCTGCCTTGACCGCAACTGCTGTGAGTTTGCCCATAATCTACCCCCACATTCTTTACCCCCACACCGGGGTAGTCGAAGTGTGGGGGTAACCCATTTTACCCCCACATTACCCCCACACTAGGCTCCGGCTGCATGCAAACGGGAGCGGCTTTTTGCGGATGAGTAAGGGCAAAATACCCTAGGAAATCCGGGATTTCTATGGGGTTTTGCGGAAGCCTGCGGATAAGGGGTTGGTGGACAGGGCTGGATTCGAACCAGCGTACGCTCTCGCGGGCAGATTTACAGTCTGCTGCCATTAACCACTCGGCCACCTGTCCACACATAGAAACCCTAGTGCGATGGGCCCCGTTGAAGGCCCGTCTTGCCGAGAGGCGGTCCCTTGAACAATTCGCGCTTGCCTGTCAATGGCGACAGGACGAAAAGCTGAAAACTATCAACACCGGCGTCCCCCCACGCCCAGGAAAGACAACAGAGCATGGCAAAACGCGGCGCACGCAACCGGAACCGCAAGGCGGGACTCGAAGGCGGCAAGTTCCCGCGATTCTGGGGGACCCATGCCTGCGAGGCGGCATTCAACAATCCCGAGCGGCAGATTCGCTGGATTCGCGGGACGCGGGAGGCCCTGGCACAGTTCGATCTGCCGTCCGGCATTCCGGTCGAATTTGCCGATGTCGCCGATCTCGCGCGCCTCGTCGCGCGCGATGCGCCGCACCAGGGAATCGTGATCGAGGTCGAGCCGCTCGACGACATGCTGCTGGACGACGTGCTCTCGGGCGATCCGCTGCGCCCACTGGTGGTGCTCGATCAGGTCACCGATCCGCACAATGTCGGCGCAATCTTCCGCTCGGCCGCTGCCTTCGATGCGGCAGCGATCATCACGCAGGATCGGCATGCGCCGCCCGAATCAGGCACGGTGGCCAAGGCGGCGTCCGGCGCGCTTGAAGTGGTGCCCTGGGTGCGCGTGGTCAATCTTTCGCGCGCGCTCGAGGAAATGGCCGAGGCGGGCTATTGGCGGATAGGCCTTGCAGGCGAAGCCGAAGACACATTGGCCCAGGTCCTGGGTGCAGGGCCGGTCGCCCTGGTGCTGGGGGCAGAAGGCGAAGGCCTGCGCCACAATGTTGCAGGCCATTGCGACGTTCTCGCCCGGCTGCCGATCAGCAGCGCGATGGAGAGCCTGAACGTTTCGAACGCAGCGGCGATTTCACTGTACGCGATCCGGATGGACCGGGGGGAAGGTTGATGCGCATGCGGGGGCTTGTCGGAATGCGGATGATGGCGGTCGCGGCTGTTGCCTTGATGCTGACCGGCTGTCTGCTCTTTCCGGGCAAGTTTGCTGCTGACATGACCGTCATGCGCGGGGGCGGCTTTTCCTTCGCCTACAAGGGCGACATCCACCTGCTCGGCCTGTCGCAACTGATCGCGATGGGCGCAGCGCTCGATGACAAGGGTGCTGAGTTCACGCCCGGCCCCTGTTACGGCGAGCCTGCCGAAGTCGATGCCGCCGTGCTGAAGACCGCGTTCGCGCAAGATGAGGAAGGCTGGGCCGAAGAAGCGCTCGAGCGCGAATGCACACCTTCCGAGATCGAAACACAGAAACAGGCCTGGGATGACCAGCGCGCCGCCAAGAAGGCCGAAGACGCCAAGAACATCGAGATCGCCAAGGCGCTGCTGGGTGGGATCGACCCCACCTCGCCCGACGCCATTGACGAGTTCATTGTACGGATCAAGAAGCAGAAGGGCTGGCGCGAGGTCATCCACAAGGGCGATGGCCTGTTCAGCGTAGATTATGCCGTGTCGGGCCGGATCGACCAGGATTACAGCTTTCCGACCATCGAGCGCGTCCAGGGCATCAGCCCTTTCGTGGTAGCGACCGCGCGCACCAACAATGCCGTGCGTATCGATGCGCCCGCCTTTATCGGTGCGGGGCAGAGCAGTCTTCTGGGCGGCAACATGGGCGGACTGATGTCCCTCTTCGCCGCGATCGGCGCGTCCAGTGATGGCCCGGAAGGAAAGCTGCTTGCCAGCATGCCCAAGGCTGAAGGATCCTTCACCATCCGCACCGACGGCGAAATCCTGACCAACAATACCGAAGATGGACCCAGCGGTTCGGGAGCGCTGCGCGTGCTCGAATGGAAGGTCAATGCCCGCCGCGACCGGGCACCCGAAGCGCTGATCATGCTCAACCCGGCCTGAGCAAGGGGCCGGAAACGGAACGTTCGGGTCGCAACTCGAAAGGACCGAGACATGACATTCCTACGTCTGATAGGCGCGCTCGCCGCGCCGCTGCTGCTGACCGGGTGCCTGCTTTCGCCCGGCAAGTTCGGCTCGACACTCGATCTGAAGCGCGATGGCAGCTTCACTTTCACCTATGTCGGCGAGATCGTGGTGACCGACATGACGCCGCCGTCTGCCGAATTTTCCGCCAGCCCGTGCTTCAGCGAGGAAACCGGCGGCGAACGCGCGTGCACCGAGGCGGAACTGGCACAGCAGCGCAAGGATTTCGACGAAGCCCAGGCCAACGGCAACGGAGACGCTGGCATGGCCGCAAGCGCGATGACCGGCGGCATGGGCAACCTTGATGATGACGAGAGCATCGCCGAATTTGTCGAGCAGCTCAGGAAGCAGCAGGGCTGGAACAAGGTCAGCTATCGCGGCAACCGGATCATCGATGTCGAATATGCGATCACCGGCACCACGGCGCATGGCTTTTCCTTTCCGATGGTGGATGGCGGCAATGCCATCATGCCCTTCATCACGGTCATCAAGCGCAAGGATGGCAGCGTGAAAGTGTCTGCACCTGCCTATTCGGGTGAACCATCCGGAGGAGACATGGGCGCTCTGGGCGCGATCACGAGCGCTGGCGACGCCGGTGGCAAGCCGCCCCAGCCCAAGCCCCAGGGCATTTTCACGCTCACCACCGACGGTCGGATACTGACCAACAACACCGAGGATGGTCCCGCCATGTCGGGCACCGGTTCGACACTGAAATGGGTGGTGAACGCGCGCCTCAAGAAGGGCCCCGAGGCGCTGATCGGCCTTGCCGGTCAGTGATCGTTCGCGTAGCGGTCATCGCATGAGCGGACCGCTACACGCAATCCGGGCGCTGACAGCGCTGGGCCTGTTCACCCTGTCAGGCTGCATCGAGCGCCCCACCGAGGAAATGCTGAGGCCGCCAGCGGGACTTGAACGGATCATCGCGGCCATGGGTAGTCGATCCGCTGGCGAGATAGCCGATCAGGCGCAGCGGGAAACGCAGCAACTTGTGCGGCGCTCGGCCAGTATGACTGCACCGGTTCTGGCGCGGGCCATCCGGCATGGCGAAGGCCAGGCTGCGCGGGCGGGCAGCCGACCGCTGCCTGTTGCCATGCAGGAACTGCTCGCCCCCCATTTTGCCAGTGACATCCTGTCGACGACGCGCTGGACAATAGGTCGGGGGCGCGTCGACCTTGGCACCGTCATCACCGAACAGTTCATGGATGAAGGAGCGATTGCGCTGAACCGCCAGATCGTCTTTTCCAGCGAGCGGCTGACCGGGAATGTGTGGATGTGGGCGCACGAACTGGCGCATGTCGAGCAATATCGGCGGCTGGGCGTCAACGGTTTTGCTGCGGCCTATATCGCCGACTGGCGTGCGATCGAGCGCGAGGCAACGCAGCGTGCGAACAAGGTGACAGCGGCCATCCGCAAGGCCAGCTGATCATCAAAAGAAAAGGCGGCGCAATCTGCACCGCCTTTCCGTCATGTAAGCATCTCAACCGGGCAGGGTAGGATTGCGACCCCTTCCCGCTCAAAACCCGCAAAAAGGCTCCGTCTGGACAACGGAGCCGCGCGATCAGTTGACCGCGTCCTTCAGGCCCTTGCCGGCCTTGAACTTGGGTTGGGTCGATGCCTTGATTTCCATCTTTTCGCCGGTGCGCGGATTGCGGCCGGTCGATGCCTTGCGCTTGCTGACAGAGAAGGTGCCGAAACCGACAAGGCGAACTTCACTGCCCTTGGCGAGCGCGCCACTGATCGAATCGAACACTGCTTCGACCGCCTTGCTTGCATCCGCCTTGGTAATACCGGCCTGCTCAGAAACAGCCGAAATAAGATCATTCTTGTTCATGCCGTGGGAACCCCCTGATTTTTGTTGAATCTTGCTGAATCGCGGCTTTGAGGAGGCCAAGTAAGAACCGATTTGGCTGGAGTGTCAAAGGGAAAAGCGCGCATTTCCGGGCGTTTTGTCGCAATGTTACCGTAATGCGCGCGGCCAGGCGCGCTTTCCCTCAGATGCTGCAATGCACCATCGCCGTCAGTGCTTGAGAGCAGCCTCAGCAATATCCTGCTGCGGCAGTGGCGGCTGGGCAGCAAGTTCATCCGCCTCGGTCCAGTCGATCGCTTCCAGCGGATCGACCAGCGCGATGCGAAGCACCTCGTCAACATGCGCCACCGGAATGATCTTCAGGCCCTGCTTGGCGTTTTCGGGGATCTCTGCCAGATCCTTCTCGTTCTCCTGGGGGATGAGCACCGTGGTGATCCCCCCGCGCAAAGCAGCCAGCAGCTTTTCCTTCAGACCGCCGATGGGCAGCACGCGGCCGCGCAGCGTGACCTCGCCCGTCATCGCCACTTCGCGACGCACCGCATTGCCGGTGAGCGTCGAGATGATCGATGTGACCATGCCGATCCCGGCCGAAGGACCATCCTTGGGGACCGCGCCTTCGGGCAGGTGGATATGAATGTCCTTGCGCGCGAAGATGCTGGGCTTGATGCCATAGGATGGCGCCCGCGCCTTGACGAACGAGAAAGCCGCCTGCACCGATTCCTGCATCACTTCGCCGAGCTTGCCGGTCGTCTTGATCGCACCCTTGCCGGGAACGGTCACCGCCTCGATGGTCAGCAGTTCGCCGCCCACCTCGGTCCAGGCCAGGCCTGTCACCGCGCCGATCTCGTTCTCCGCCTCGCCAATGCCGTGGCGGTATTTCCGCACACCGGCAAAGTCGGACAGGTTTTCGGGCGTGATCACCACGGCCTTGTCCTTGCCCTCGAGAATGCGCCGCAGCGACTTGCGTGCCAGCCGGGCGATCTCGCGCTCCAGCGTACGCACGCCCGCCTCGCGGGTATAATAGCGGATCAGGTCGCGCAGGCCCTCGTCGGTCAACTCGAACTCGCCGTCCTTCAGGCCATGCGATTCGATCTGCTTGGCGATGAGGTGCCGCTTGGCGATCTCGACCTTCTCGTCCTCGGTATAGCCTTCGAGCCGGATGATCTCCATGCGGTCCAGCAGCGGCTGCGGCAGGTTGAGGCTGTTCGCGGTGGTCACGAACATGATGTCCGAAAGATCGATGTCGATCTCCAGATAATGGTCCTGGAACTTGGTATTCTGTTCGGGATCGAGCACCTCGAGCAGCGCCGAAGCCGGATCGCCCCGGAAATCCTGTCCCAGCTTGTCGATCTCGTCGAGCAGGAACAGCGGATTGCTGGTTCCGGCCTTTTTCAGGTTGGTGACGATCTTACCCGGCAGCGAGCCGATATAGGTGCGACGGTGGCCGCGGATTTCGGCCTCGTCGCGCACGCCGCCCAGCGACTGGCGCACGAATTCGCGGCCCGTCGCCTTGGCGATCGAACGACCGAGCGATGTCTTGCCGACACCCGGAGGGCCGACCAGGCACAGGATTGGGCCCTTCAGCTTGTTCGTGCGCGCCTGGACCGCAAGATATTCGATGATCCGGTCCTTGACCTTCTCCAGCCCGAAATGGTCATCGTCGAGCACCTTTTCGGCCTCGGCAATGCCCTTCCTGAGCTTCGACTTCTTGCCCCAGGGCAGGCCCAGCAGCACGTCCAGATAGTTGCGCACGACCGTCGCTTCGGCCGACATCGGCGCCATGCCGCGAAGCTTTTTCAACTCCGCCGTCGCCTTGGCCTTCGCCTCGGGCGAAAGCTTCAGCTTCTCGATCTTCTCGGCGAACTCGTTGACGCCGTTGCCGTCGTCGCCATCGCCATTGCCCAGTTCGGACTGGATCGCCTTGAGCTGCTCGTTGAGATAATATTCGCGCTGGGTCTTTTCCATCTGGCGCTTCACGCGGCCGCGAATCTTCTTCTCGACCTGAAGCACGCCGAGTTCGCCTTCCATGAAGCCGAACACCATTTCCAGCCGCTTGACCGGATCGTCCTCGGTCAGCAGGCTCTGCTTGTCGGCCACCTTGACCGAGATGTTTGCAGCGACCGCATCGGCAAGCTTGGAAGCATCGTCGATCTCGGCCAGCTGCACCGCGGTTTCCGCCGGCAGCTTCTTGTTGAGCTTGGCATAGTTCTCGAACTGCTCGACCACCGAGCGCATCAGCGCGTTGACGTCCGTGCCGCTTGCCGCGCGGGCCGGGATAGTTTCTACCTCGGCCAGCACATGATCACCGCTTGTCTCCAGACGGTTCAATCGCGCACGATCACCACCTTCGACCAGCACGCGCACCGTGCCATCGGGCAGCTTCAGCAGCTGCAGCACGGTGGCAACCACGCCGATATCGTACAGATCATCGCGATCGGGGTCGTCGCGCGCGGGATCGAGCTGCGCAACGAGAAAGATTTCCTTGTCCTGCTCCATCGCACGCTCGAGCGCCGCGACGGATTTGTCGCGGCCGACGAACAGCGGCACGATCATCTGGGGGAACACCACGATGTCGCGCAGGGGCAGCAGGGGATAGGTCTGGAACATGGTCAATTCGGTTCAATCCATCTGGGGTTGGTCACCGGACATCCGGTGGCATCTTGCCGGCCTATATGGTTGCCGGGTCTATCCACGACAAGCGATCCTGCACCCACCCAGGTTAACGCATTCAGAACGGAAGCTTGAACCCGGCCGGCAGCGGCAGGCCCTGGGCCATCTTGCCCATCTCTTCCTCGCTCGCACGATCCGCCTTGGTGCGCGCATCGTTGAACGCGGCGGCGATCAGGTCTTCGAGCATCTGCTTGTCGGCAGGGACCATCAGGCTGTCGTCGATCGACACACCGAGAATGCGGCCCTTGGCGGTTGCGCGCACCTTGACCAGGCCGCCACCCGCTGCGCCCTCGACCTCGATCGATTCCAGCTTCGCCTGCGCCTCGTTCATCTGGCGCTGAACGGTCTGCGCCGCTTCCTGCGCAGCCGCCATCATCTCTTCCATGCTTTTCATGCCTTGGCACTCCGTGTTGGCAGGGTTTCGTCTCCATGTGGGGAGATTTCCGCCGCAGTCCAGTCTATTTCCGCATCGGGAAAGGCCGCTTGCGTGGCCTTGACCAACGGGTGGTTGAGGATTTCGTCACGCATGGCCTCTTCGGCCTGCTTTTCCAGCTCAGCCAGGCTAGGCTGCGCCGTGCCTTCCCCGCGCTCGATCTCCCAGCGCCGCCCGGTAATCGCTGCCAGCGCCTCACGGAGCAAAGGAACATAATCGTCGCGGCCCGTGGCGGACTGATAGACCAGCCGATCTTCGCCCAGCTCGATCAGCCGCATGTCGGTCTTCACCTGCGCGGCAATGAGCCATTTGTTGGCCTGGTCGAGCATGTCGACCAGCTGCTGGATCGTTTGCGGGGACTGACGCGGGGCGGGCTCGACCGGCGCAGCGCTCTCCCATGGCGGGCTCTCTTCGGGCGGGGCCGCAGCGGACGGCGGCGACGAAGGCGATGGCGCATCCGCGGGAGGAAGAGCTGGCGCGGCAGGAGGCTCAGACAGCCTGCGCGCCAGTGTGCCCGGATCGGGCAGGGTCGAAGCATAGAGCGCACGCAGCAGCGCCATCTCGCACGCCTCGCGCGGGACGGGCGCGCTCTCGATCTCGTCATGGCCTTTCAGCAACAACTGCCACAGCCGGTGCAGGCTGGCATGGCCGAGCTTGCCCGCCCAATCGGCGAGCGCCGCCCGATCCTCCTCGCCGTGCACGGTGCGCACCCGGCCCGCCGATTTCTGCAGCGTGATCGCGTGCACCATCGCCAGCAGGCCGCGCATCACGCTGACCGGATCGACGCCCAGGCTGTGCTGCGCATCCAGATCGGCGAGCATCGCATCGGCATCGCCCGCGATCAGGTGTGCGAACAGCCGCCGCATCGCGCCGCGATCGGACAGGCCGAGCATCGCGCGGACCTGTTCGGCACGGACCTGCGGCGCGCCTTCGCTGGCATCGCCGCCAAGATCAGCATGGGCGATCGCCTGGTCGAGGATCGACAGCCCGTCGCGCACCGATCCCTCGGCGGCATCGGCGATCATCGCGAGCGCGTCGGGCTCGGCGGTGATCGCCTCCTTGATGCATATCTCGGCGAAATGGCTGGCGAGCAATTCGGAAGGGATGCGCTTCAAGTCAAAGCGCTGGCAGCGCGACAGCACCGTGATCGGCACCTTGTTGACCTCGGTGGTGGCGAACAGGAACTTCACATGCGGCGGCGGCTCTTCCAGCGTCTTGAGCAGGCCGTTCCAGGCCTGTTTCGACAGCATGTGCGCTTCGTCGATGATATACATCTTGTAGCGCGCAGACACGGCGGCATAGCGCACCGCCTCGGTAATCTCGCGAACGTCGTCGATGCCGGTGTGGCTCGCGGCGTCCATTTCGATCACGTCGATATGGCGCCCCTCGGCGATCGCGACGCACGGCTCGCATATGCCGCAGGGCGAAATCGTCGGCCCGCCCTGCCCGTCCGGTCCGATGCAGTTCAAGGCCTTGGCGATCAATCGCGCGGTAGAGGTCTTGCCGACCCCGCGCACGCCGGTCATCAGGAACGCATGCGCCAGGCGTTCACGCCGGATCGCATTGCCCAGCGTCTGCACCATCGCATCCTGGCCGATCAGCTCGGCAAAGGTCTGCGGTCGGTATTTGCGCGCCAATACACGATAGGCCTGGCCCGCAGGAGCAGCAGGCGCCGCAACCGGCGGCAGATCGAGCCCCAGGCCAGGCATTTCCGCCGCGTCGTCGTGCATATCTTGGGTGCGGGAATCGTCCATCACATGCTGATTAGCCGCTGGCGCGCAGGGATGAAACCGAAAGTGCCAGCCTGTTCAAAACAGGCCAGGGCAAAGATTGTTGCGATGCTGGAAGGTAGGAGCCGGACGACCCGCGGCGAAAATCGTTGTGGCTGCTTCCTTCCGGACCTGACCAGATTGGCGACGGCTACGTCCGCCCGACTCCCGAGCGCCATATGGCGAGTTGATGACAGAAAAGCAAGCGGGCCCGATCGAGGGCCTACATGCCCTGCATGTCATAGCTTTCGGCTGGCACCCGGCAAGTCAGGGTTCCCCATTCCTCGCGCAGGAATATCTGGCAGGAAAGGCGGGAAGTCCGGGTCACGGCCACCGCGAGATCGAGCATGTCCTCTTCCATTTCGACCGGATCAGGCAGCTTGGCGAAATCCGCTGGCTCGATGATCAGGTGGCAGGTCGAACAGGCCATCTGGCCCTCGCACGTGCCTTCGAGCGGCTGACCATTGGCTTGCGCGACGTCGAGCAGCCGGTCGCCTTCCTTCGCCTGAACCGTCTGGCGGTTCTTGCCGTCCGCGCTGATGAAGGTCACTTCGATCATCGATCACCCCGTCTGCCTGTTGGCCGCATCGCCAATCAGATGCGCGGCGCGCTCGATTTCGTCAATGGTGGTATACCGGCCAAAGCCCAGACGGATCGACGAACGCACTTGCGCGCTCGACAGGCCCAGCGCGGTCAGCACATGGCTGGGGCGCCCCGAACCGCTGGCACAGGCCGAGCCTGCAGAAAATGCGACACCACGAACTTCGGATATCAGCCGCGCAACATCCAGCCCGTCGCGCTGAAGGTTGAGATTGCCCGGATAGCGCTGGCCCAAGGATCCGTTGACCTGCCAGCCCTCGAACAGCGCGATCGCGCGGTCCCGAAGCTGCGCGACATGGGCTGCGTCAACGTCGGCTAGCGCAGCCGCCAGCCTGGCTGCTGCGCCAAATCCTGCGCACAAGGCGGGCGAGAGCGTTCCCGATCGCAGGCCCTGCTCCTGCCCGCCACCATGGATCAGCGGCTCTATCTCCATGCCATCGCGCACCCAGAGCGCACCGATGCCCTTGGGCCCATGGATCTTGTGCGCGGTGATCGCGATCATGTCCGCTGCGTGGGGCAGCGTCACCCGACCGTAGCCCTGCACCGCATCGCAAAGAAAACGCGCGCCGACTGACTGCGCCATGTCTGCCAGAACATCGACGGGCTGGATCACGCCGATCTCGTTGTTGACCAGCATCGCAGCCAGCAGCGCAGTTTCCCCCGTGATGGCAGAACGCGCAGCATCCAGATCGACCAGCCCATCCGGGTGAACCGGCAGCAGCATGACTTCAAATCCCTGCCGCTCAAGCCACAGACAGGTATCGCGCACGGCGGCGTGCTCGGTCGTGACGGTCACGATCCTGCGTCGCGGCGCGAGCGCGGGAAGCGCGCCGCGGATTGCAAGATTGATCGCCTCGGTTGCGCCGCTGGTGAAGATCACCCGGCCGCCCTGCGGCATCAGTGCATCGATCTGGCTGCGCGCCAGTTCGACCGTGGCAGCTGCCTTGCGCCCCATGGAATGACTGCTGTGCGGATTGGCCCAGCTGCCCGCACTGTCGGGCCCACCAAGCCAGGGCTGCATGGCAGCATATGCCTCGGGCGCGAGCGGCGTGGTCGCCTGATAATCGAGATAGATCGGGGCCGCGCCAGCCATCACCGCCGCGCCCTCGCTGCCATTTCGCGCCACAATTCGATGAACCGATAGACATGCGCGCGCGTTGTCGAGGGGCCGAAGCTTGCGCGCACCACCTCACCTGCTGCCTTGTCGTCCCAGCCCATGGCGGTCAGCACCGCGCTGGTCTTGAGCGTGCCCGAGGAACAGGCGCTGCCTGCCGAGACCGAGACGCCAGCCAGATCGAACTGGATCAGCTGCGCATTGGCGGCAACGCCCGGCATCCGATAGCTGCCGATGCTCGGCAGACGCGGCGCGTTCTGCGCGACGACTTCTCCGCCGGCTGCGCGAATGGCGCTGTCGAGCTGATGGCGGAGGTCCGCCGCCCGATCGATCCAGTAGCGCGCCTGGGTCAACGCGGCGGCAAAACCCATTGCAGCGGGAACGTTCTCGGTGCCCCCACGATAGCCCTTTTCCTGGCCGCCCGACGGATCGAGCAAGCCGAGATCGCGCACCAGCAGCGCCCCTATGCCCGGTGGTCCGCCCAGCTTGTGCGCCGACACCACGATCATGTCCGCGTCGGGCAGCGGCATCTTGCCCGCGCTTTGCGAGGCATCGCACAGGGTCAGCGCGCCAGCTTCGCGCGCCATGGCCGTGATCGCGGCATTGTCCTGGATCACCCCGGTCTCGCTGTTCACCGACTGCACCACCACCAGCGGGCGTCCGCCGCAGGTTTCAAGCGCGCGCGACAGGCTCGCCATCACCAGCCGCCCGTCCAGATCGACCGCCAGCCGCATCAGCGAGCGGCCCGCCGGTATGCGGTTCGTCAGGCGCAACACGGCATCATGCTCGGTCGGACTGACGATCCAGCCGTCGGCCTTGCCGGCTGTCATGGCAAGCGCGATGGCCTCGCTTGCGCCACTGGCCAGGATGACCTCGCCATCCCAGCCAAGCGCGCCCGCGATCTGCCGCCGCGCCTCTTCCAGCGCTGCGCGCGCCGCCCGGCCATCGCCGTGCGGCGAGGAAGGATTGGCCCAGCGCTCGATGCCGGCGATCATCGCGGCACGGGCCTCGGCGAGCACCGGTGTGGTTGCAGCATGGTCCAGATAGATGCGCGGAGCGTTCATGAGCCTGGCTTGCAGTGTGGAACAGGACAACGGTTCATCGCGTCCCTGTAACCGCAGCCAGCGCCAATTCCACGCATTTTGTTGCTTTTCGTAATGCGGATTGCGTATAGCGCCCCTTCCCGGCGACAGCTGCGACCTTATCTTGAAGCTATCGCCGCCCCGAATTTCATCAAGCCGACACCTGTCGTTCAGCCGAAAGAGCGCAAAACATGCCCGCTGTCATCTTCCCCGGTCCCGAAGGCCGCCTTGAGGGCCGCTTCAGCCCTGCCCCTCGCCCGCGTGCACCTGTTGCCATGATCCTGCACCCGCATCCCCAGGGCGGCGGCACGATGAACGACCGCATCACCCAGGCGCTCTACAAGACCTTCGTGCGTCGCGGCTTTGCGACCTTGCGCTTCAACTTCCGCGGCGTCGGCCGCAGCCAGGGCACTTTCGACAACGGCATCGGCGAACTGTCCGACGCCGCCGCCGCGCTCGACTGGGTGCAGAGCTTCCACCCCGAGGCGCAGACCACCTGGGTCGCAGGCTTCAGCTTCGGTGCGCTCATCGCGATGCAGCTGCTGATGCGCCGCCCGGAAATCCGCGGTTTCATCTCGGTCGCACCGCCAGCGAACATGTACGATTTCAGCTTCCTTGCACCTTGCCCCGCCTCGGGCATCATCGTTCAGGGCGCTGCGGACACGGTGGTGACGCCCGGCGCCGTGCAGAAGCTGGTCGACAAGCTGCGCACGCAGAAGCACATCACCATTCATCATGACGAGATCAGCCGCGCCAACCATTTCTTCGAGCACGAGCTCGACGATCTGATGCATTCGGTCGACAATTATCTCGACATGCGGCTGGCACCGGATTCGCCGATCCGCTGACGCCTTCGGACCTGCGTCCCCGGTCGGACGCAGGTCGCCATGGCTTCATCCGACCTGTACGGTCTGCTCGATCGCGCCGAAGATCGTGTGCTCCCTGTGGTCATGCACATCGATGCGGACGGTATCGCCATGTTTCAGGAACGGCGTCTTCATCTCGCCGGTGGTGATCTTCTCGACCATGCGGACCTCGGCGATGCAGCTATAGCCGAGCCCGCCATCCCTGACCGGGCGCCCCGGACCACCATCGCTGTCACGGTTGGAGACGGTACCCGATCCGATGATCGAACCGGCCCGGACCCGCCGCGTCTTGGCAAGATGCGCAATCAGAACACCGAAATCGAATGTGCAATCATCGGAAGCAACGGCGCGCCCGAACGGCTGGCCGTTCAGATCGACGAGCAGCTTGCGGTGCAGCTTGCCATCCTTCCAGTAATCGCCGAGTGCATCCGGAGTCACGAATACCGGCGAAAAGGCGCTGGCCGGCTTGGACTGGACGAAACCGAAGCCCTTGGCCAGCTCGTCCGGGATCAGGTTGCGCAGCGACACATCGTTCACCAGACCGACCAGGCGGATATAGCCACGTGCCTCTTCGGGCGTCACGCCCTGTGGCACATCGCCGGTGACAACGACAATTTCGGCCTCCAGATCGCAGCCCCAGGCTTCATCCTTGAGCGATATGGGATCGCGGGCTCCCAGCATGTCGTCGGAACCGCCCTGATACATCAGCGGATCGGTCCAGAAGCTTTCGGGAAGTTCCGCGCCGCGCGCTTTGCGGACCAGCTCCACATGGTTCACATAAGCCGATCCGTCCGCCCATTGATAGGCGCGCGGCAGCGGCGCAGCCGCGTCATGTTCATGAAAGCGCTCGCGCGGGATCGCGGCATGCTCCAGATCCCGTGCCAGCACTTCGAGATAGGGCGCCATGCGGTCCCAGTCGTCGAGCGCCGCCTGCATGGTCGGCACAAGATGGCTGGCATCGGCATACCAGGCGAGATCATTGGAAACCACAACGAGATGACCGTCGCGGCCGCTCTTGAGAGATGCAAGCTTCATGGGATGCGGCTACCTTTTGCTGTTGCCGGAATGCGAGAATGCTGCGCGCAGCATAGTATCAATTGAAACTTGGATGCAAGGCCCGACCCATGGCGCTCAGTCATCGGTCAGAGCATCTGCGCGGGCGAGCAGCTTGCCGAGCAGCCCGGAAAGCTGAAGCCGTTCGGTGTCGCTGAGGACGGTCATGACCTGCCCCTCCATCTGCAGCGCCAGCGGCATGATCTCGGCATAAAGCGCTCGACCAGCGGCGGTCAGCGCGAGATGATGCGAGCGACCATCGGCCATGTTCGGCGCACGCTGGATCAGCGCCCGCTCTCCCAGTGTCTTGGTGGCGCGGTTGACCGCGACCTTGTCCATGCGTGTTGCGGCCACCAGTTCGCGCTGCGTGGCCTCGCCGACATCGCCAAGCACCGCCATCACCCGCCATTCCGGAATCTTCAGGCCGAAACGCGACCTGTATTCGCGCGCGATGAGATCGCTCACCGCATTCGACGTGACCGAAAGGCGATACGGCAGGAAATCGGCAAGGTGGGTGATGCTGCGGGTCATGGTGCGCTGGTCAGGCTATTCAATGTCCAGTTTAAGGCCAAGCCAAATCGTTCGCGGGCTGGCACGTTCGATGATGCCGGGACCGCTGATCCCTGCCTGCACGGTCGTATCGAACAGATTCTCGCCGCGCAGTTCCACCAGCAACTGCCGGTTTATCCGCAGCGCGGCGCGGGCATCCAGGGTGACGGCGTCATCGAGGGAAAGCTGCCCCAGATCATCCTCGAACTGCGACCCCGTATAGCGGGCCGTGAGATTGAATCCGCTGTCGCCGCCATCAGGAAACCAGCCGACCGATCCGGTGGCGAAATGGCGCGGCACCTGCGCAGGCCTGCGTCCGTCGATTGCGGCCTGGCCCGGCGCCGCCCGCACCTCGGCATCGACATAGCTATAGGCCGCCATCACGTCGAAATCGCCAATATCGGCGCGCGCCTCGAGCTCGACGCCCCTGGCTTCGACAGCGTCCAGATTCTGCCGCTGGCTGAAACTGCCCGCTGCGGACACGAAGCCCACGCCCGGAAAGGTCCCCGGCCCGCGCGCCAGCGTCACGTTGGCAATGGCATTGTCCAGCCGGTTCCAGAACAGGGTGGCGCCCAGCCGGATCGTGTAGATCTCGTAGTCGAATCCAAGTTCTGCACCGCGCAGCCTTTCGGGTGCCAGCGCCGCGTTGGCGGCCGTGGCGTCGGGTCCGACGCGGAAGGGCCGATACAATTCGTTCAGCGTCGGCAGACGCCAGCCGAGATAGCCGGCACCGCGAATTTTCAGCAACCCTGCCGCATCCCAGGCAAATCCGACCCGGCCCGTGCCTTCCCACCCGCTGCGATCTTCAAACGCCGTGCTGGTCAACGGCGCCCCCGTAGCCAGGACCGTTTCGTTCAGACGGCCATCGGTCAGCCGCCAATAGTCCAGCCGTCCGCCGCCGGTCAGCAGCAGATCGGGGCTCGCCTGCCAGCTTGCCTCGGCGAAGGCGCCCAGCGTCTCGCTGGCGCCACCCGCCCGGCGCAAGCGGGTCGGGCTGCCCGCGACAAAGGTGAACAGCTCGCGGGTCTCGCCGGTCGTTCGCCGCCATTCGGCGCCGAGGCGCAACTCGCCCGCACTGCCCAGCGAAGGACGAATTTCGGCGCGCGCGCCCAGACCTGTCGAAGGTGTGTTGTACTGGTCCAGGCTCTGCGTTGCCGTCGACCGATCGGCACTCACCGCGGCAAAGCTGCTTTCAAAGCTGCGGACCTGGACATAGGCCAGCGCCGACCAGGGCAGACTGCCCCGCCCGACAAGCCTGAGGCTTGCATCTGCGCCCTCGTTGCGATTGTCGCTAAAGGCAAATCCGCGCTCGCGCTCGTCGGTGAATGCGCGCGCGCTGGCCTGCAATTCGGTGGTGGCACTGATCGGCGCGACGAAGCGCAGATTGACACCGAGTTGCTCGAAGGGAGCGGGCCGATCCACGGTGCCACGCTGTGCGGCGATGACCGGGATGAACCCGTCACCGCGCGCATATTGGGCAGAGAGTGTGAGCCCACCCTGCCCCAAGGCCTGGCTTGTGCCGAGGCTGGCCTCCAGCGAATCGCGGCTGCCATAAGCGAGATCTGCATAGACGTTCGACTGGTCGGCCCGGATGCCTGCGCTGTCGAGCTCTATCGTTCCTGCCAGCGCGCCTGGCCCATCGCTGCCGGTGCCGCCGCCACGCCTCACGCGGACGCCGGCAAGGTTGAGCGCGTCATAGCCCGGAAAGCTGATCCAGCCGCCGAACGGATCACTTTGCGGAACACCATCGAGCAGCATCAGTACGCGGCTCGACGCATTGCCGCCAAGACCGCGCAGGGTAACACCCTGGCTGGTCGGGTTGGCGCTGCGCGCGTCGGACCGGCGGAACTGCTGCAAGCCGGGAACCAGGCGCAGCGCATTTTCCAGGCGCTGGCTGGGCTCGTTGGCCAGCATCTCGGGCGTAACCGTGGTCACGCTATAGGCCCGGTCACCGATCGGCAGCGCCAGCGGCTGGCCGACCACGGTGATCGGTGCATCGGGCCAGCTGACGGTCTGGCCGGAAGCAGCCTCGTCGGCAACGGGTGCCTGCTGCGCCTGGATCGGGCTGGCCGCAATCAGGACAGGAATGCTGGTCGCCAGCAGGAGGCTTCGAGCTGGAGCTCTCATGCTGGCTTGACCTGTTCAGGATGGGCTGCCGCAAAGGCTGGCAACGCCTGCAGCTCACCGTCGATCCGGGTCAGTCTGGGATAGGGCGCCATATCGAGTTCAAAGCGGCGCGCATTGGCCACCTGCGGCACCAGACACAGATCGACAAGATCGGGCGTGTCCCCACCGAAAAGGCCAGTCTCCGGCGCAAGCTTTTCAAGCGCGGCAAAGCCTTCGGCGATCCAGTGGCGATACCATGTGTCGATCGCGGCCTGATCGTGGCCCATCTCGTTCTTGAGATAATGGAGCATGCGCAGGTTGTTGAGCGGGTGAATGTCGGCAATGATGATCATCGCCCGCGCCAGCGTCGCCGCGCGTGCGGCAGGGTCCGTCGGAATCAGCCGCGGGTCGGGTCGCGTCATGTCCAGATAGTCGATGATGGCCAGCGACTGGGTCAGATCAAGTCCGTCGATATGCAGCATCGGCACCAGGCCCTGCGGATTGCGTGCCACGTAATCGGGGGCCTTCTGCTCCCGGGCCAGAAGGTCGGTTGGGACAGCATGATAGGCAATGCCCTTGAGATTGAGCGCGATGCGAACGCGATAGCTGGCCGACGAGCGCCAGTAATCGAACAGCAGGACATCGGACATAGGCGAGGCTCCTTGGGGACGGGTGGCCGGGGCGCGCACCATATGGCGGCATGGCAGCGATGCAAGGCTTGTTTCCCCATACTGGTGCGCTAAGCCTTTCTCGATGCCTGCATTCCCCGATCTCGTGCTGTTCGCCAAATATCCGCACCCGGGCTATGCCAAGACGCGGCTGATCCCTGCGCTGGGCGAGGAAGGTGCGGCGCGTGTCCACAGGCACCTGGCGAAGCGGACGGTAGACCTGCTGCTGGAGGCCGGAGCGCCGGTCGAAGTGCGCTATGCCGGCGCAGACGAGCTGGCCTTTCGTCGGTGGCTGGGCGATGGCCCGCATCTGGTGCAACAGGCCGAAGGGGGGCTGAGCGAACGGTTGATCGATGCCAGCCGGGCCGGTCCGCATGTCTTCTTCGGCGCAGACACGCCTGATCTCACCAGCGGCATCGTCGCCAGCGCCATGGATGCCCTTGATGACCATGACGTCGTGATCGGTCCGGCGGAGGACGGCGGCTATTATCTGATCGGGATGCAAAGAGCGCGTCCCGAACTGCTGACCGACATGCCCTGGAGCACCGAAGCCGTGTTTCCCGAAACGATCCGCCGCTGCGATGCCCTGGGCCTCAGCGTCGCGCTACTGCCGATGCTCGCCGATTGCGACCGGCCCGACGATCTGGCCCGCTGGCCGTATCTGGGGAAACTGGCATGAACCGGGTCACCTTGATGATACCGGCGCTGAACGAAGCCAGGGCGCTGCCCGCGACCATCGCCAATGTCGCCGCGCTCGATCCGCAGCCCGACGAAATCCTGCTGGTCGACGGGGACAGCGACGACGACACCCTCGCGCTAGCCATTGCGGCAGGGTGGCGCACCATGGTCTCGCCGACCCGTGGGCGGGGGCCGCAGATCAATTTCGGCGTCGATCAGGCGCAGGGCGAAGTCATCTGCATCCTGCACGCCGACAGCCTGCTGCCGACCGATGCCATTGCGCACGTTCGTGCGGTACTGCAGGATCCGCGCATCTCGCTGGCCACGTTCATGCCGATCATTCGGGGCAAAAAGACCCGCTGGTTCACCACCGCGCACAATTGGTGGAAGACCTATTACCCGGCCATAACCCATCCGCATCTGTTCGTGCGGGGCGTGAGGCTGCTGTTCGGCGACCATGCAATGTTCTTCCGCCGCGCCGATTTTCTTCGCATTGGCGGCATACCGGCCGACGCGACGATCATGGAGGAAGCCGATCTGTGCATCGGCTTTGCACGGATCGGAAAGCTCAAGATGACGCGCAAGCCGGTCATCACGTCCGATCGCCGCATTGCGGCATGGGGGCCGCTCAAGGCCAACTACATCTATCTCAAGGTCGGGCTGGCATGGACCTTCGGCATGCGCCATCGGCTCAAGGACATGTATCCGGATATCCGCTGAATGTGTTGCGTCTGGCACCGGAAGCCCCTGGCCTGGCCGGTACCGCAGTTTTCTCGTTCGATTTGGCAGACCGCGCTCATTTCGCACTTGCAACATGAATGAACCTGTGGCATTCCGCGATTGAACGAAAACACTCCAATATTGGGGATTATGAAAATGAAAATGTTCAAAGCCACCATGGCCGCGATCGCTCTGACCACGATGGTCGGCGCTCCGGTTCTCGCCCAGGCTGCCGGACGCGTGTCGGCTGTCTCGAGCGAAGAGAGCGAAGCTGAAGGCAGCACCGGAATCATCATTGGTGTCGTCGCTGCTGCTGCCGTCATCGGCGGCATCATCGTCATCGCTGACGACGATGAGCCGAACAGCCCCTGATTTCATCAGGCGCAAGCTATACGGAAAAGGGCGGCTCCCAAGGGCCGCCCTTTTTTATTGTATTCATCGCGCAGGTGGCAGAGTTCAGTTTCTGGCCGTTCGCGCGCTAGGCATAGGCACCGATTTTACGACTGCTTACCGGTTTTTTAACTGGGACGCAGCTACACCCAGCCCCTATGGTGTGCAGCCTGGCACCCAGCACAACCAGCCATCACCGGGGATTGAGCATGCTGTCCGAGAAAAAGCCTGAAGTTTGCGTTCTGGGCCTTGGCTATATCGGACTTCCCACCGCAGCAATCATTGCGCGCTCGGGTTGTCGGGTGCTGGGCGTGGATGTCTCCGAACATGTTGTCAGTACCATTGCCGAGGGCCGCATCCATATCGAGGAAGTCGATCTGGACGGGTTGGTCCAGGGCGTGGTTTCGCGCGGGATGCTGCGAACCTCGCTTCAGGTCGAACCGTCCGATGTGTTCGTCATCGCCGTACCGACCCCGTTCGACGACAAGCACGCGCCTGATATCAGTTATGTGCTGCAGGCCGCGAGCAGCATCGCCGCCGTGCTCAAGCAGGGCGACTGCATCATTCTCGAATCGACATCGCCCGTCGGCACCACCGAAGAAATGCGCGACCTGATCGCGAAGCTGCGCCCCGATCTCAAGGTACCGGGCCTGACCAGCGACATTCCCGATATCGCCATCGCCTACTGCCCCGAGCGCGTACTGCCCGGCCGCATTCTGGAGGAACTGACCAACAATGACCGCTCGATCGGCGGGATCACGCCGCGCTGCGCGCGCAAGGCGCTGACCTTCTATCGGCGCTTCGTGCGCGGAGAATGCATCACGACGGATGCGCGTTCGGCGGAAATGACCAAGCTGGTCGAGAATGCCTATCGCGACGTCAACATTGCCTTTGCCAACGAACTGTCGATCGTCGCCGACCGCATGGGGCTCGACGTGTGGGAGGTCATCCGCCTCGCCAACCGGCATCCGCGCGTCAATATCCTGCAGCCCGGCCCCGGCGTCGGCGGGCATTGCATCGCGGTCGACCCCTGGTTCATCATCCACGGCGCCCCGGACGAAACCCCGCTGATCCGCACCGCGCGCTGGGTCAATGACGGCAAGGTCGATCATGTGCTCGCCAAGGCAGGCGGACTGATCGAGGCCAATCCGGATGCGAAGGTCGCGTGCCTGGGCCTCGCCTTCAAGGCGAATATCGACGATTTCCGCGAGAGCCCTGCCAACAAGGTCGCGCTGGCGCTGGCGCAGAAATTCGGGGAACGGATCAGCATCGTCGAGCCCTATGCCCAGGTGCTGCCACCCGCCTATGAGGGACTGGGTGCAAGCCTGATCGATGTCGATGATGCGATCGAAAGCTGCGACCTGTTCATCGTGCTGGTCGATCATGACGTGTTCAAGTCGATCCCGCTGGCCGAACGCGCTGGCAAGATCGTCTACGACACGCGCGGCATCTGGCCCGACCAGCCCGCGTCGCTTGAACGCCCCAGCGGCCATTTGCGTCTCGCCGGCTGATCGGGCAGACCCTCAGACCATGACCATTCTCGTGACCGGAGCCGCCGGGTTCATCGGCCATGCGCTGACGCGCGCGCTGATGCAGCGTGGCCAGCATGTTGTCGGCATCGACAATCTCAACCCCTATTACGACCCCGCGCTGAAGCATGCGCGCCTCGCCAACCTGGCGACGATCCAGGAGGGGCGGTTCGACTTCGTCGAGCTGGATTTCGCCGACCATGAACCGCTGGAGGCTGCGCTCGCGCCCCATGATCCGTCCACGATCGTGCATCTCGGCGCGCAGGCGGGGGTACGCTACAGCATCGACAATCCGCGCGCCTATGTGCAGTCAAACCTGGTCGGTCACCTTAACCTGCTGGAGGTCGCACGCAACCGGCAGGTGAAGCAGTTCGTCTACGCCTCGTCCTCGTCGGTCTATGGCAATTCCGATACCGTGCCGTTCAGTGTCGACCACCGCGTCGATCATCCCGTCTCGCTCTATGCCGCCACCAAGAAGGCAGACGAGCTGATGAGCGAGACCTACGCCCATCTGTATCGCATCCCGATGACCGGCCTGCGCTTCTTCACCGTATATGGCCCATGGGGTCGGCCCGACATGGCGCTGTGGAAGTTCACCCGCGCGATCCTGCAGGGCCAGCCGATCGACGTGTACAACCACGGCGATATGCGCCGTGATTTCACCTATATCGACGATATCATCGCAGGCGTGCTGGCGGTGATCGATCACCCCCCGACCGATGACGGCGCGATGAAGCCCGGCGGCAGCATCTCGCCGCATCGGATTTACAATATCGGCAACAACCAGCCCGAGCCATTGGGCCGGATGATCGACGTGATCGAAGCGGCATGCGGTAGACCTGCGATCCGCAACATGCTGCCGATGCAGCCTGGCGACGTGTACCAGACCTATGCCGATATCAGCGCAATTCAGGGCGAACTTGGCTATGCGCCGACCACAGGCATCGGTATCGGCATTCCGCGCTTCGTCGACTGGTATCGCAGCTATACTGGCAGCTGACTTGCGGGAGCCGTACAAGCGCCGTAACCCTGTCGGCGTACCGGACGAAGCGCCGGCAAGGCAGGAGACCAAGCGACATGCTCATCATCGAAGGCTGGCTGCAATTCGCGCCGGGTGAAATCGACAAATTCGCGCAAGCGGCAAGGCAGATGGTCGAGGCAACGCGCGCGGAAGAAGGCTGCCTGCATTATGCCTTTGCCCGCGACATGAACGATCCCGATATCATCCGCATTTCCGAACGCTGGGTCGACGAAGCCGCACTGGAAGCGCATTTCGCCTCGCCGCACATGGCTGCTTTCGGCGCGGGTCTGGCGCAAGTCGAGCGGCTGGGATCGGACGTGCGGCTCTATGACGGTGAAGAAGTCCGTCGCATCATGTAGGGCTTGCAGCCCCTGCCCCGCTCCACCATATCGCGCGCCATGAGCAGAGACAGCAGCAGCATGCCGACATGGCATGGGACCACCATCGTCGGCATCCGCAAGAACGGCAAGGCGGTGATCGCAGGCGACGGCCAGGTATCGATGGGCCAGACCGTCATGAAGCCCAATGCCCGCAAGGTGCGACGGCTAGGCGACGGCTCGGTGATCGGCGGCTTCGCCGGTGCCACCGCAGATGCCTTCACCCTGTTCGAGCGGCTCGAAGGAAAGCTTGAGCGGCATTCGGGCCAGCTCATGCGTGCAGCTGTCGAACTTGCCAAGGACTGGCGGACCGACAAGTACTTGCGCAACCTCGAGGCGATGATGATCGTCGCCGACAAGGAAGTGACGCTGATCCTCACCGGCAATGGCGATGTGCTCGAACCCGTCGATGGCGTCGCCGCGATCGGATCAGGCGGAAATTTCGCGCTCGCCGCCGCGCGCGCGCTGATGGACTATGAGCAGGACGCGGAAACGATCGCGCGCAAGGCGATGAAGATCGCCAGCGACGTATGCGTCTATACGAACGACCAGCTGACGATCGAGACGCTCGACACCGCCGCCTGATGCCCTAGGGTCCGCAGCCATGCTGTGGCAGACAAACAGGCGGGGATTGGTAACGGGCGGCGGCGCCGCACTGTTGCTGAGTGGATGCACGACGGGCGCCACGACGCGGCCGATAGCCGCGCTTCCTGGCCTGCCCGCATGCCTCCCCAGGGTGCAGGTCGATCCGACCCGCGTGATCCGCACCGCCGCGGGGCTCCGCCCCTACCGCCCCTCAGGCTTCGTGGTTCGCGCCGAGGCGCTGGGCGATACGCGGCTGGTCCACAATTACGGGCATGGCGGCGGCGGCATCTCGCTGAGCTGGGGGAGTTCGCGGCTCGCAACCTCGCTCGGCCTGCCCGGCCATTCGGGCCGCGTAGCGGTGATCGGGGCCGGCATCATGGGGCTGACCACCGCGCGGCTGGTGCAGGAAGCAGGCTATCCGGTCACCATCTATACCGCCGCGCTGCCGCCGCAGACGACGTCGAACATCGCCGGCGGCCAGATATTCCCGACCGGCTATTTCGATGACGATGTCGCCACGCCCGAATTCCTGGCCCAGGCCGATGCCGCCGCCGATTACAGCCGCCGCCGCTTCCAGATCATGGCCGGTGACGATTACGGCATCCGCTGGTTGCCGACTTACGATCAGACCCGCCGGACCGGCCCGTTACCGCCCGACCCGCGCTTCCCTGGACGCGTCCGGCTGAGCACGGAAGAACACCCCTTCGGGCTCGACAATGTCGTCCGCTACGAGACCATGTATGTCGAGACCGGGCGTTTTCTCGAGCGGTTGCTGCGCGACATTCGCGTCGCGGGCGGCAAGGTGGAGCTGCGCAGCTTCGGCACTCCGTCCGAGATAGCAGCACTGCCCGAGCGCCTCGTGTTCAACTGCACCGGTCTGGGCGCGGCAAGACTGTTCGGCGATCCCGAACTGGTGCCGGTGCGCGGCCAGCTCGCGGTGCTGATCCCGCAGCCCGAAATCCGCTATGCCTATGCTTTTCCTGCCGGATACATGTTCCCGCGCGGTGATGGCATATTGCTGGGCGGAACCTATGAGCGCGGGGAATATCTGGCTGAGCCGCAGCCGCAAAATATTGCGACAATCGTCGAATCCCACCGCCAGTTGATGGCGGGATGGCGCTGCGCTTGAAGCGGGTCGAGCCACACCCCAATTTGTGTCGCGAACATCCCTTTCAGAGAAGACACTGAATGACCGATACGCTTACCCCGAAGAACATCGTTGCCGCGCTCGATGCGCATATCATCGGCCAGAAGGACGCCAAGCGCGCCGTCGCCGTGGCGCTGCGCAACCGCTGGCGGCGTCAGCGCCTGCCCGCCGAGCTGCGCGACGAGGTGACGCCCAAGAATATCCTGATGATCGGCCCCACCGGCTGCGGCAAGACCGAGATTTCGCGTCGCCTCGCCAAGCTGGCCGACGCGCCGTTCATCAAGATCGAGGCGACCAAGTTCACCGAAGTCGGTTATGTCGGCCGTGATGTCGATCAGATCGCGCGCGATCTGGTGGAGGATGCGGTGCGGCTGGAAAAGGACCGCCGCCGCGAAAAGGTGCGCGAGGCCGCGTCCGAAGCGGCGATGGAGCGGCTGCTCAACGCGCTGGTGGGTGATAATGCCAGCGAGGCGACGCGGCAGAGCTTCCGTCAGCGGATCATCGACAATCACATGAACGATACCGAGGTGGAGATCGAGGTCGAAGCCAGCCCCAGCATGCCGATGGAAATCCCCGGCATGGGTGGACAGGTCGGCATGATCAACCTGTCCGACATGATGGGCAAGGCGTTCGGCCAGAAGCGCACCAAGCCGCGCAAGATGCGGCTCGCCGATGCCTGGGACAAGCTGATCGAGGAAGAATCCGAAAAGCGCATGGACCAGGATGATGTCGCACGCGTGGCGCTCGCCGATGCGGAAGCCAATGGCATCGTGTTCCTCGACGAGATCGACAAGATCGCCGTGTCCGATGTGCGCGGCGGATCGGTCAGCCGCGAGGGCGTGCAGCGAGATCTGCTGCCGCTGATCGAGGGCACGACCGTTGCCACCAAATACGGCCCTATGAAGACCGACCATGTGCTTTTCATCGCCTCGGGCGCATTCCACATCGCCAAGCCCAGTGACATGCTGCCTGAACTCCAGGGCCGCCTGCCGATCCGCGTCGAACTCAAGGCGCTGAGCGAGGAGGACTTTTTCCATATCCTGACGCAAACCAAGGCCAATCTGGCCGAGCAATACAGCGCTTTGCTCGGCACCGAGGACCTGAAGCTCGAATTCAGCGAAGAAGCCTTGCGCGAAGTTGCGCGGATTGCCGCTTCGGTGAACGAGACGGTCGAGAATATCGGGGCGCGTCGCCTGCAGACGGTGATGGAAAAGCTGCTCGAGGAGATCAGCTTCAACGCCGAGGATCATCGCGGCGAGACGATCAGCATCGACGCCGATTACGTCAAGCAGCAGCTCACCGGCATCGCGAAGAACACCGATCTGAGCAAATACGTGCTCTGATCGCCGCGATTGCATTCTGTCTGGCGCTGATCCCGGCCGATGGACCGGACCAGCGCCAGACAATGTTAGCCCCAGATTAACCATGTTCTGCTAGCGCGATCCGATGCCGAGGAGATCGCGCCTAGTCCTGCGTCAAATCTACCGGGAAATGACCATTCATTTCCAGGGCATCTGGTCTGACATGCAGCATGGCCAGCTCGTCGCGAAAAAGGTCGGCGATGAATTTGCGCGGCGTCAGATGCTGCGAACCAGCGCTGCCCTGCTGCCGATGATCCCTTCGGTGTTCATGATCAGCGCGCTGCTTGCCCTTGTCACCTGGAAAACGCCGGCCTTTGCCATGGTCCTGCTTGGCGGTCTCGTAAGCCTCATGACCATGGTTGCGAATATACCCATATTTCTGAGGCTGAAGACGCTTGCAAACCAGCCCGACCGCATTCAGAAAAGCCTGCCGCGCCTTGATACCGCCTTGACCGCCGTCGCGCTGGTTTCCGGGATAGGCTGGTCGACCATTATCGCCGGCCTCCTGCTCTCGGGGATCGAGCCTCTGCACGACATGGCCATAGCGATCAGCATATCGACAACCGCGATCGGAACGCTGTGCTATCTTTCGCGTCCGATGGCAAACCTCGCCTGGTTCGCGTCGATGGGACTGGGCCTGTGCGTTGCAATTGCCGTGGCTGGCCAGCCGATGCAGTTCTATTTCTATATCCTGCTGGCGACGTTCTGCTTTATCCTGTGGCGCAGCACCATGGTCATTTGGCGCCATTATGCCGAGGCGATCCTGCAATCGCATCAACTTGCAGAAGCGCGCGAAAGCGGGTTTCTGGCGGAGCAGCAAAAGGCCAGCGAAAGGGCTGAGCAGGAACTGCTCGCGCAACGGATGCTCGCACAGCAGCACGACCGTCACATGGAAGAACGTCGCCGGGCCAGAGCCGATCTGGCCCACGCCTTCGAGCTATCCGTCGTGCAGACGGTCGATCGGCTCACCGACGCCTTAGCGCAACTTGGCAAGAGCGCCGCAGCCTTGCATGCCATCGGCGAGGAAACCGACAGCAGTGCGACCGAAGTGACGGCTCGTGCCAGCAATGTCGGCCTGTCGGTGCAGCATGTCGCCGCCGCGATCGAACAGCTCAACCAGTCGGCCAAGGCGATTGCGCAACGCGTCGATACCCAGCATGAGGCCGCCGCAGCAGCGCGCAGCGCCAGCATGTCGGGCAGTGTTGCCGTCAGTGCGCTGGCGACCCAGGCGGAGAAGGTTTCCGAGATCACGACACTGATCAACGACATCGCCTCGCAGACCAACCTGCTTGCGCTCAATGCCACGATCGAGGCGGCGCGCGCAGGCGAGGCCGGTCGCGGCTTTTCCATCGTCGCCCACGAGGTCAAGCAACTGTCCGGCCAGACACGCGGTGCGATCCAGTCGGTCGACGCTACCGTTCAGGGCATCCGTGCGCGCATGGACCTCACTGAAATGACGATCGACTCAATCGCCGACCAGATCGATGTAGTGACCGAAGGCGCGGCGCATATCGCCAGGGTGATTGCCGACCAGGGCGAGGCGACCAGCGATATCAACGCTACCACGCGGCAGGTCGCCAGCGACGCGCATGCAATGGAGGAAACCGCGCATGCCGTCAGCCAGAATGCGCAGCGGGTCAAATCGGTATCCGATGACATGCGCCTTTTGACGGTGCAACTCGAGCAGCAAGCTTTCGCTCTGCAAAATGCTAGCGCGGCATTTCTGGCCGAACTCAAGGCAGCGTAATCCGCCTTTCCTGGTATTGAGCCCATCGGCCTTGTCCGAGGTGGCTTGGACCGCCGCTTGAGTGAACGAAACGGTCGAGCATGCCGGTGCACGTCGCCTGCCGACCGTGATGGAAAAGCTGCTTGAACAGATCAGCTTCAACGCCATGGACCATTGCGGCAAGATGATCAGCATTGACGCCGATTACGTAAGGCAGCAGTTGAGTGACATCGTGAATAGCACCGGCATTAGTAAATAGGTTCGGCAACTCCCCCAAACTGAATATATTCTGGTAAATTCTCCTTAACACCGCTGGTGATACCGCCGAAAGGCAAGGTTAGGGAGTTACCAGTATGTCGCGCCAATTATGGCTGGATATGTCCGTGCATCTGCGAGTCACGCCGGATACTGTCCGTGTCGATCTGGCGGATGATTCCAAGGCAGGCCGAGTCTTTCGCCTCGCGCAATTTCTGCATGCGAGCAAGGGTTCGGTTGCTCTGGTTCCGGCAGTCGTGATCACCGGGCCGGTGGTGAGCTGGTTCAGCTGGGGCCAGAGCGGCAGTCCGTGGGTGGTTGCCGGTTCCATCGGCATCGTGCTTGCGGTGACCGTCTTTTGCCTGATCCACTTGCAGGCACTGAAGCTGACCGGCGAAGATGTGCATCTTGACAGGGACCTCGCCCGCCTGAACCTCTGGCTGCGCGCCGTCATCGTGTTTTCCATATTCGCCTGGTCGATGATCACCATCGGCATGCTGCTGTCGCCGAGCCAGGCCATCCGGGTGCTGGGGTTGCTCGTAGCGGTCGCTCATATCGCCGTGGGGGCGTTGGGCTCCTTTGCTGTGCCGACCACCAACTTGATCTGGATTTTCGGATCGGGCGCCGGTCTGGTATTTGCCATCCAGCTGACCGACACCAGTGTGCCGACCGCGCTATATCTGTTGCTGATCATTTATCTGATTGCCCTGTGGCGCACCAACATTCTGATCTGGAACTTTTTCGCGCAGTCGATCATCCAGTCGCGCGAACTGGCAGAAGCGCGTGAACGCGAGTTCGCTGTCGATCAGCAACAGCTCAGGAACAAGGCCGAGACGGATCTCCGGTCCCAGAGGATGCTTGCCGAGCGGGATCAGCGCCACGCGGCCGAGTGGCGTTCGGGCATGGCCAGCCTTGCGCGCGCCTTTGACCGGTCGGTGCTGCAGACGATCGAGCAGCTGAGCGACGCCATCAGCCGATTGACGGACAGCGCCGACGCGCTGAATGCCATCGGCGCCCAGACCAATGCCAGCGCCGGGATCGTCACGGTGCGGGCCAGCAATGTAGGCCGATCCGTGCAGGATGTCGCGAGCGCAGCCCGCGCACTCAGCGCGTCGACGACCACCATTGCCGCCCAGATCGAGGTTCAGCATCGCGCAGCGACGCTGGCGCGCCTGTCATCGCGCGACGGCAGCGACGCGCTTGCTGCGCTGGCGGAGGAAGCAGCCAAGGCATCCCAGATCGCGCATCTGATCGAGGAAATCGCCTCTCACACCAATTTGCTGGCGCTGAACGCATCGATCGAGGCCTCTCGTGCTGGCGAGGCGGGGCGCGGATTTGCGGTGGTCGCCAACGAGGTCAAGCAACTGGCGGGCCAGACGCGGGGCGCCATCAATGCCGTGGGCCATACGGTCGATGGCATCCGCACCCAGATGACGCTGGCAGAAACCCGGATAAACTCGATCTCTGACCAGATCGAACTGGTCAATGAGGGTGCGGTCCAGATTGCATCGGTCATCGCTGATCAGGGCAAGGCAACCGCCAATATCACGGACCATGCCGCCCAGGTTGCCAGCGATGTCTGCAGCATGGAAGAAACCGCCCGCAACGTCGGCAGCCATGCGGGGGAGATACAGCGTCTGGCAGCCGATATGCGCGCCATCACCGTGAGCCTGCAGGACCAGGCAGGCCGATTGCGCCGGTCCAGCAGCGAATTTCTGCAGCAGCTCAACAGCGTCTGACCGCCTATGCCAACGCTTTGCCGGATTATGCCAGCCAGCTCTGTGCATTCGCCGACGGTGGCGCTAGACTGAACCGACGGCAGGCGGACTTCATCGGCGGTTCATCGCCTTTCCACCATGGCCGGTGCAACGCAAGATGGCCAGATGGCCGGCAAAACGGGTGGCAATGGACAAGGCAGGACCAGGCTGGAACCAGATCATGAAGCTGTTCGCAGCGCGAATGATGGCAATCTGGGTGTTGCTGGTGCTGGTGGTCCAGCCCGTTGCAGCGCAATCCATCCTGCGTGATGCGGAGACCGAAGCTCTGCTCGCCGACATGTCGCGCGAGTTGATCCTCGCTGCCGGGCTTTTACCATCCAATGTCAATGTCGTCGTCATCAACGATCGAAGCATCAACGCATTCGTGGCGGGCACGCAGGATGTCTACATCCATAGCGGGCTGATCGAAGCGGCAGACAGCGTCAATGAAGTGCAGGGCGTGATTGCCCATGAGCTGGGGCATATCGCGCTTGGCCATTCGATCACCCGATCCGAAAGCGCGTCCAAGGCCGGCAACATCACGATCTTGTCGCTGCTGCTGGGTCTCGCGGCGGTCGCAGCCGGCGCTGGCGAAGCCGGGCTCGGTATCATCGGGGCGGGCCAGCAGGCAGCACTCGGCAAGTTTCTTGCCCACACCCGCGGCGAAGAGGCGGGCGCCGATGTCGCGGGAGCCAAATATCTCTCGGCGGCGGGACTGACTGGCAAGGGCTCGATCAACTTCTTCAAGAAGCTGCAGAATCTGGAGTTCCGGCTCGCGATCCCGCAGGAAGACAGCTACAATCGGTCACATCCGCTATCGGGTGAGCGCATCACGCTGCTGCAGGACATTTACGAAAACGATCCAGCTTACAACCGCCCCGTCGATCCGGTGCTCGAGGCCCGGTTCCAGCGGGTCAAGGCCAAGCTCGTGGGTTATGTGGCAGAGCCGACCCAGACACTGCGCACCTATCCGGAGACCGACCAGAGTGTTCCCGCGCGCTATGCCCGCGCCTATGCTTGGCACAAGAGTGCCTATCCGGAAAAAGCGCTGAGCGAGGTTCGCTCGCTGCTCGCCCAGGCACCCGACGATCCGTATTTTCTGGAAATCTACGGGCAGATCCTGCTCGAGTCGGGGCGCCCCAAGGAAGCGATAGCCCCGCTTCAAAAGGCAGTCGAAAGCACCAACGCGCAGTCGCTTATCGCCGGGGTCTATGGCCATGCCCTGATCGCCACCGAGGATCCGTCCAATCTGCCCGAAGCCGAACGCGTGCTGAAGGCCGCCGTGGCGCGCGATGCGGCCAATCCGTTCGCGTGGTACCAGCTTGGCGTGGTCTATGCCGATCGTGGAGATACGGCGCGTGCGGCGCTGGCCAGTGCCGAACGCTATGTGCTGCAGGGCAACGCGCCACTGGCATTGCAAAGCGCGGAACAGGCCATGACGACGCTTCCGCAAGGCAGTGCCGATTTCATCCGCGCGCAGGATATTGCGATCCTGGCCCGCGATGCGGTTGAACGCGAGCGGCGCCGCCGCTAAGCCGCTTCGACTGTATAGAATTCCACCAACCAAAGGCCCGCCATGTCACCGCAATCATCATCCTCTGGCGAGGCCCGTTCAAGGACATGGGTTTTCATGGGCGCTGCCGCTTTCGTGACCATCGCTGCCGGCATCGGCACTCTTCTGTGGCAGAGTGGTGCCACGGTGATGCCGGACAACGCGGCCATGCAGGATGCCGACAAGGCTGCCGCCGCAGCCGGCTTCGACACCAGGGACAAGGCGGCAATCGAGGCAATCGTCCGCGCCTACATCCTGGACAACCCGGAAATCATTCCCGAAGCGATCGAGCAGTTGCGCGGCAAGCAGGCGGCCAAGCGGATCGCTTCTGTGCGCAGCGATATCGAGACGCCTTATGCTGGCGCCTTTGCCGGAAATCCGGACGGCGACGTGGTCCTCGCCGAATATTCCGATTTTGCCTGCGGTTTCTGTCGCCAGAGCGTCGCCGATGTCGCGCGCCTCATCGGCGAGGACAAGAACCTCAAGATCGTGTTTCACGAGTTGCCGATCCTCTCCGATGAAAGCCGGATCGCTGCCAACTGGGGCATGGCTGCCGCGCAGCAGGGCAAATATTACGCCTTCTACAAGGCGATGTTCGCAGCCGGTCGTCCGAGCCAGGCGACGATCGAGCAGGCCGCGAAGACCGCCGGGCTCGACATGGGCGCGGCGCGCAGCTTTGTCGCAAGCAAGCAGGCCGAACAGGTGCTCGACGATAATATCCGCATTGCCCAGCAACTCGAGTTCAGCGGAACGCCGAGCTGGGTCGTGGGGAACCGCGTTCTCAATGGCGCGGTCGGCTATGACGAGCTCAAATCGGCTATCACCGAGGCCCGCTCGGCCAAGAAGCCTGCTGGCTGATCGATGCGCGGGTTCGCGCGCCTCTGCCTTGCGCTGGGGTTGATTGCAGGGACCATGTCGCTGCCGGCCGTCGCTCAGGCCGGTCCCGCACAACCGGCCGAAGCATCCCTTGCCGATCTGCGGGCGTCGGATGCCCGCGTGCTCGGCATCGGCTATCAGCTTGCCACGGCCAATTCCGCCTTTTGCAGCGTCACCGAGAACTCCGCAGGGCTGGCGCTCCACCATATTGCGCAATATCCCGATGCCGCAGCGGCACGCCTGACCTTCGGCTTTGCAACCGATTATGCCGTATTGGCGATGGTACCCGATGGCCCCGCCGCCAGGGCCGGCCTGCGCGCTGATGACGCTATCGTGTCGCTGAACGGCAGGCCTTTCGCCCCTTCCTCGACCGATCTTGAAACGATCGATCAGGTCGCAGCCTATCGCCCGATTGCCTGGGCTGATGCGACTTTGCGCGCTGCACTGAACCGGGGTGAGGTCACGCTGGACGTGCTTCGTGCTGGCCAGACGTTGCAGGTCACATTCGCCGGCACCAAAGCGTGCCGAAGCCGCTTCGAGTTGCGACCCAGCGACAGTTATGGCGCCTCTGCAGATGGCGATATCGTCGGGATCACGGTTCCCATGCTGACTTTCATGGCCGATGATGACGAATTGGCGGCCATCCTGGCACACGAACTGGCGCACAATCTGCTGGAGCATCGCCGACGATTGAACGAAGCCGGTGTCCAGCGCGGGCTTCTGCAGCAACTCGGCCGCAACGCCCGCCTCACCCTGGCGACAGAGATCGAAGCCGACCGGCTGTCGATCTGGCTGATGGCCAATGCCGGGTTCGACCCGCTCGGCGCGGTCCGCTTCTGGACGCGCTACGGCAAGAAGCGGGGCAAGGGCATTTTCTCCGCTCCCACCCATTACCGCTGGAAAAGGCGCGTAGCTCTGTTCGAGGAGGAAATTGCGACGCTACGCGCTTCCGTGCAGAGCCCGCGCGGCTGGTCGCCCCCGCTGCTCGCTGCGCCGCTTCAGCCATTGCAATAGGCTTCCCTCGCTCATTGTTCCTCGCCTCGCCGCGCCTTTCCGATCGCTTCGCCGCAGTTCGGCGGGGGCCCGGGAACCGAATCCTCGGCCCGTCAGTCTCCGCAGGAACAGGGTGGGTTTCATATTCTCAAGGAGCAATTCCATGCAATTTCATGCCAAGCCCTCGGGCATCCGTCTGGCGATGGCCGCAATGGCGCTGTCGGCATCCACTGCGCTCGTCGCACAGCAGGGTGAGCCGCTTCGCGCCGATGTCGCCAGCGAAGCCGAGGCCCTGCCCGATCCCGCCACCATGACCAAGGGCCCCGAGATCAAGGGCGTGTTGACGGCGCGTCAGGGTGACCGGATCCAGGTGCAGACTGCCGATGGCGCACGCACTATCCTGTACGTGAGCGATCAGACCAGCGTGCGCGCGACCGGCGGCCTCTTTGGTGCAAGCCGGACAAAGCTCGATACCGGCGCATTGCTGAATGGCCTGCCGCTGACCATCAAGACGCTGCAATCAGGCGAGACGCTGGTTGCTGATCAGATCACCTTCAAGAATACCGATTTCAAGACAGCCTCGATGATCCGCACCGGCACCGCCCAGCAGTTTGCCGAACAGTCGGCCGCGACCGAAGCCCTGCGCGGACGCATGGGCGATATCGACCAGTATAACGTCAAGGCGACGACCAATGTCTATTTCGACACCGCGCAGGCGAAGCTGAGCGAGCAGGCGAAGGCGGAACTGTGCGCCGCTGCTGGCTCGGCCGAACAGATGGACAATGCCCTCATGCTGGTGGTCGGCTATACCGATTCGGATGGCGACGAGGACTTCAACCAGCAGCTGAGCGAAAAGCGGGCCGCGAGCGTGATCAACTATCTGCAGCAGGTCTGCAAGTGGAAACCCTATCGCATGCTGACCCCTGCGGGCATGGCCGAAGCAGACCCGGTTGCCGACAACATGACCGAGGAAGGCAAGGCGCAGAATCGCCGCGTCGCAGTGAACATCCTGGTCAGCAAGGCAGTCGATGGTCTCTACGCTGAAAACACGGCGCGCTGATCGACGCATACTAAGCTAAGATCGGCAAGGAAGCCCTCCCATTACGGGAGGGCTTTTTGCTGTCAGGCCTGCTCTGCCACCCTGGCGTACATGGAGTTGACAGGCCGTGCCATGACGCGGCGGACCATCGGCTCGAAGAATTCGAGCGGCTCGCTCACATAATCCGGGTCGAATGCCGCCTGGTCGTATTTCTCGCAGAATTCCGCGCAGGCGTCGAAATATGGCGATCCCCGGAAATTCTCGCGGACGTCGCGGTCGCCGCCGATGAAATGGAAATAGTAATAGCCCTGGAACGCTCCGTGGTTGGCGCAGATCCAGTGGATTTCTTCCGACACAAAGGGCTTGATGATCGCTGCCGCGACATCGGGATGGTTGAAGCTGCCGAGCGTGTCGCCGATGTCGTGGAGCAGCGCCATCACGACATATTGCTCATCCCGCCCATCCCGATACGCACGGGTTGCGGTCTGCAGGCTGTGCTGCAGGCGGTCGATCGGAAAACCGCCGAAATCGCCATCGAGCAGGCGCAGATGCGCGAGCACGCGGTCGGCAAGGCCTCCGGCGAATTCGCGATACTGCCCGGCTATGATGGCCCAGTCCTCCTGCGTGCCATTGGTCATCGCAGTGAATTTTGCCCGCGCCTCAGGTGACAGCGTGTCAGTCATGGAACATCCTCTCCGTTCGGTTTTGTCCGAAGGTAACGCAGCACATCTGCAGATGCAAAAAGTTGTGGGGCGCGGGAAAGAATCCGGCTAAGCCCCGTAACATCATGGCGATGCTGCCCATCAAGCCGACACCGTTCTTCGCCAACAAGAACCGGGCCTTCTGGAACCTGCAGACCCTTGGCTGGGCAGGCGCATTGGCGCTGCGCGGCATTTCCGGCCTTGCCAACGGCCAGCCGATCTCGTTCCTGGTGCCGATCATCATCGCGACCATCACCGGCTATTCGGTGTCTCTGGTGATGAGCGTGATCTACCAGACGCTGATCGACAGGAAGCCCCTCGTCACCTGGGGTATCACGCTGCTCGTGCTGCTCACCGGTTCGGCGCTCTGGGCCTTTGTCGATGCCTGGGTTGCCACTCTTTATCGTCCGGGCAGCGACAGCAATTTCACCGCGATCCTGCTCGGCGCCTTCTATCTCGATCTGACGCTGCTCGGGGCATGGTCGGCGCTTTATTACGCGATCAACTTCTTCCTGCGCATCGAGGAACAGCAGGACCAGATGCTGCGGCTGGAAAACCAGGCGACCAGCGCGCAGCTCGCGATGCTGCGCTATCAGCTCAACCCGCATTTCCTGTTCAACACGCTGAACAGCATCTCGACCCTGGTACTGCTCAAGCAGACCGAGCCGGCGAACGCGATGCTTTCGCGCCTCTCCTCGTTCCTGCGCTACACGCTCGCCAACGAACCGACCGCACGGGTGACGCTGGAGCAGGAGGTCGAGACGTTGAAGCTCTATCTGGATATCGAGAAGATGCGCTTCGAAGAGCGGCTGCGCGCGCATTTCGACATCGAGCCCAACGCGGCCAAGGCGCTTCTGCCATCGTTGCTCTTGCAACCATTGGTCGAGAACGCCATTAAATATGCAGTGACGCCCAAGGAGGACGGTGCCGATATCAACATCTCGGCGCAACTCATCGGACCTCTGCTGCGTATCACCGTGACCGACACAGGGCCCGGATTGAAGAAGCAAGGCGAGAAGGCCAATGCGTCAACCGGGGTCGGACTGGCGAATATCAGGGACAGGCTGTCCCAGGCATATGAAGACAATCACCGGTTTGAGACACGATCATCACCCGGGGGCGGCTATAGCGTGATTATCGAAATTCCGTTTGAAACACGCGAACAAAGGCAATTACAGGCATGACCATCCGCACCATCCTGATCGATGACGAGAAGCTCGCGATCCAGGGCATGCAGCTCCGGCTGGAAAAGTTCGAAGACATCGAAATCATCGATACCTGCCTCAACGGACGCGAGGCTATCCGGAAGATCAAGACGCTCAAGCCCGACCTGATCTTTCTCGACATCCAGATGCCCGGCTTTGACGGCTTTTCGGTCGTTCAGGGGATCATGGACATCGAACCGCCGCTGGTCGTGTTCTGCACCGCCTATAGCGAGCACGCGATCAAGGCGTTCGAGGCCCAGGCCGTCGATTATCTGCTGAAACCCGTCGAGGACGTGCGCCTGGCCGATGCGATCGACCGCATCCGCGAGCGCATTCGCGACAAGAAGGGCCGCGAGGAAGCGGTCAAGCTGATGAATGTTCTCAACGAGGTCGCCCCCGATGCGGTGGAGAATCTCGATCTGGGCGAAGAGGACGAGGCGGCGGCTTCGAACCGCTACGAAAAGCTCATCAACATCAAGGATCGCGGCCAGATCTTCCGCGTGGATGTCGACACGATCGAGCGCATCGACGCCGCGGGCGATTACATGTGCATCTATACCGGCGACAATTCTCTGATCCTGCGCGAGACGATGAAGGACCTGGAAAAGCGGCTCGACCCGCGCAATTTCCAGCGCGTGCACCGTTCGACCATCGTCAATCTGGGACTGGTTCGTCAGGTCAAACCGCACACCAATGGCGAATGCTTTCTGGTGCTCGAATCGGGCGCGCAGGTGAAGGTATCGCGCAGCTATCGCGACGTCGTGGCGCGGTTCGTTCATTAAGAGCCGCTTGAGCTATTCCAAATGCCTCGTCACCCCCGCGAAAGCGGGGGTCCCACTTCCGTGGTACGTCTGATTAAAAGCGGGATTCCCGCTTTCGCGGGAATGACGATTGGCGGACTATCTTCTCTCTGCAAAGAATGCCTTGAGCAGCGCGGCAGCGTCTGCCTCGCCCACGCCCGCGTAGACCTCCGGCTTGTGCAGCACCGTAGGCTGGTGAAACAGCCGCGGGCCATGTTCCACCGCTCCGCCTTTGGGGTCGCCGGCAGCATAATGCAGCCGAGCAATACGCGCGTGCGCGATGGCACCGGCGCACATTGCACAAGGCTCGAGGGTCACCCACAGTTCGCATCCCGTCAGCCGGTCGCTGCCAAGTGCCGCACATGCCTCGCGGATCGCCATGATCTCGGCATGGGCTGTCGGGTCATGCAAGGCACGCGGTTGATTGTGCCCCCGCCCGATCACCTTGCCCTTGTGGACGACGATCGCACCTACCGGCACCTCGCCCAGACTTGCAGCCTTGCGCGCCAGGTCGAGCGCAAGCGCGGCATGGTGGCGGGCGGTTTGCAGCGTCATGTGTCTTGCCTTGCCGCAATGCGCCTTGCTTCGCCAGCGGATTCGGGGCAAAGGCAGGGCAACGTCGCACGGGCGGTTGACTTGGGCGTCATCTGACGCTAACCGCCCCGTTCTTCTAGCAAACCTATTGCATCAGGATTCTTTATCATGTCGCGCATCTGCGAACTGACCGGCAAGGGCCGGATGGTGGGTCACAATGTGTCTCACGCCAACAACAAGACCAAGCGCGTGTTTCTGCCCAACCTGCAGAATGTCACGCTGATGAGCGAAAAGCTCGAGCGCAGCTTCAAGCTTCGCGTTTCGACCGCAGGTCTGCGTTCGGTCGAGCATGTCGGCGGTCTGGACAACTGGCTGCTCAAGACCAGCGAAGACAAGCTGTCGGCTCGCGCTGCGAAGATCAAGCGCGAACTGCACAAGGCTGCGGCCTGACATGGCCTGCCAGCGCACCGTGCGGATAGCCGGTGCGCTGGGTCTTGCGGCGCTGGCCAGTCCCGCCATGGCGGGCACCAGGACGACTGCCGAGGTCATCTATTCGGAAAACCCGCAGGAACGTGCCTTTCAAGAGAGCGCGGGCTATAGCGACGCGGTCATTCTGCGCGACGGGACGATCTATCTGTCTGGCGTCGTCGTAGGGCCGAATGCGGACAAGGCGTCGTTCGAGCGCGCTTACCGCAAACTCAGCGACATCTTGCTGCGCGCCGGGGCAACCTGGGAAGACGTTGTCGAAGTCACCAGCTATCACACGGACATAGAGCCGCAGGTTGCGATCATGTCTGAAGTGCAGAAGCAGTTCATCGCGCCGCCCTTTGCCGCATGGACAGCCGTGCAAGTGAGCAGGCTCTACTCGCCCGGCGGCATTACCGAGATCAAGCTCATCGCGAAGAAGGCGGTTCGCTGAATTCGAACTTCAGCAACAGGCTGCGCTGCAGGCTGATGTAATTGTCGTCGGAAATGACCCACACGATCGTACGATCGCCTTCACGGTCAACCGCAATCCCCTCCATATTGTCAACCGGAAGCGGCGGCCTCAATGTTGCGATGACACGCGGCCTGACGAGCGCGCCGGGTTGAACGGTCGCCGTATCGATCAGTGCGATCTTGGCGCTCACCCCTTCGAGATATTTGAAGCGCCGATGCAGCGTGATCACCCTGCCGTCAGGCAATTGGGCTGCATCGGTGATGCGATAGCCCTTGGGAAGCTGGTAACCGAAAGCTTCCGCTTTCACGCCGGGTTCTGCCGGATCACCCCGAAAGATCAGGCCCACGGTCACGCCGGGCCGGATCGAGCGGGATTCGGCAAAAACCAGAAACCGGCCATCGCGCAGCCGCACGATGGCTTCGGCACCGCCGTTTTTCGGCCAACCCTGCATCGCTGCGGGCTTGCCCGTGGCTTCGGCGCGCGCAAAGCCGGGAGCATAGCGCCGGATGCGGTGGCGATGTTCGAACCCCGACCAGTATCGGCCAGACTCGGGATCGTGCGTCAGGCTTTCGGAATCCTGGTCGCGCTTGGTGCTCGGCTCCCCCTTGCGCACGGGCAGTGGGGCGATGAAGCTCTTTTCCACACGGCCTTCCGGCGTGACGGTGAACCCGGCGAGAATCGCTGCATCGCTGAGCGCCAGCAGGCGCCCTCCCCCCATTGCATGCAGCGCGGAAAAACCGCCGAACTCGCTGTTCTCGCTCTGGAGTTCCCAGCCCCCGGTCAGGATCAAGGGACCACTGCCGATGCGCAGCGGCAGACGCGGCAGGTCTCGCGGAGTACGGGCGGTTATCTGCTGGCTGTCATTGCCCGGAACCGGCGAGTCGGCGACGAACGCTCCGGTCCCCAGGAAGAACAGCAATGATGTGAGCGCCAGACCTCGCCTGAGCGCGGCACGGCGGCGCGGCTCTCCCTGGGGCGGCTCCATCGCCTGGTCTCCAGCCTCATTCGGCAGCGAGCGGCCCCTCGGTGAACTGCAGCGCGGAAAGCCGCGCATACAGGCCATTGCGGGCTGACAGCTGGTCGTGCGTGCCTTCCTCGACTATCCCACCGTCGCTCATCACGAAAATCCGGTCGGCCGAACGGATGGTCGCAAGCCGGTGCGCGATGACCAGGGTCGTTCGGCCCTGCATCAGACGCTCCAGCGCATTCTGCACCAGCTTCTCGCTCTCGGCATCCAGCGCCGATGTGGCCTCGTCGAGCAGCAGGATAGGTGCATTGCGCAGCAGCGCCCGTGCTATCGAGATTCGCTGACGCTGCCCCCCGGAAAGCCTTGCGCCGCCCTCGCCCAGATAGCTGTCGAGCCCGTCCGGCAGCTTGCGGAGAAACTCTTCGGCATTGGCCGCCCGCGCGGCCTCCCAGATCTGCTCGTCGCTGGCTGCCCAGTTGCCATAGCGCAGATTGTCGCGGGCGCTCGCGGCGAACAGCACGCTCTCCTGCGGGACAAAAGCCATGCGCTGCCGGATTTCCCTGGGATCCGCCGACGACAAGGCGACGCCGTCGATCCGTACGGATCCGGCTTGCGGATCGTAGAAGCGCTGCGCGAGCTGGAACAGCGTCGATTTGCCCGCGCCCGATGGACCGACAATGGCGACGGTCTCGCCCGGCGAAACCTGCAGCGAGAAATCCCTGAGCGCCAGCGTTTCAGGCCGTGTCGGATAGGCGAAGCTGACATTCTGGAAGCTCAACTGGCCGCGCGGCGGAACCGGCAGCACCACGGGCGTGGCGGGCGCGCGAATCTCCGGCTGCTCGTTGAGAAGCTCGTTGAGCCTTCCGGCGGCGCCGCCAGCGCGCAGCAGATCGCCATAGACTTCGGTCAGGGCACCGAAAGCTCCGGCGACAAGGCCACCGGTCAGAACGAATGCGGCAATATCACCGCCTGAGAGCCGTCCCTCGATCACGTCGATCGCGCCCTGCCACATGATCGCGGTGATGGCGCCGAAGATCAGAGTGATCACCACGGCCGTGAGGCTGGCGCGCAGCGTGATGCGGCGGCGGGCGGTAGCGAAGGTCGTCTCGACCGCGTCACCAAAGCGGGCAGCTTCGCGCTCCTCTTGCCCGAACGCCTGGACGATCTTCATGGCGGCCAGCACTTCGGTGGTCGTCGCGCCGACATTGGCAACCCTGTCCTGGCTCGATCGCGCCACCTTTTCCAGCCTTCTGCCGATGAAGACAATCGGCAGCACCACCAGCGGAATGCCAAGCAGCAGCATGCCCGTCAGCTTGGGCGCCAGCGAGAACAGATACGCGATCCCGCCAATACCGACGACAAGATTGCGCAGGGCGACAGATACGGTCGTGCCGACGACCTGTTCGACGATCGCAGTATCGGAGGTCATGCGCGAGGCAATTTCCGATGGCCGGTTGGTCTCGAAAAAGCTGGGTGCCAGACCCAGAAGGTTGCGCTGGACCGCAAGGCGGATGTCGGCGACTACCCGCTCGCCCAGCCACGACACGAAATAGAAACGGAGCGCGGTCGAAAGCCCCAGGATCACCGTGATCATGAACAGATAGCGGAACCAGCGGCCGATATCTTCGGCACTGCCGCCATCGCCGCCAAATCCGCGGTCGATGACCAGCTTGAACCCTGCCGGAATGGCCAGCGTCGCACACGCAGCGACAGTCAGCGCCAGCAGAGCCAGGGCGATCTGACGGGGATAGGCAGAAGCGAACTTGCCGATCATGGCCAGATTGCCGAGCTGACGCGGATTGCCGCGTTTGCCCTTGCCCGTTTCGGTCGCCTCAACGGCAAGCGCTCCTGCCTCTACTGGGTCGTTAGCCGCCGCAGGGGCCTTTGCTGGATTTTCAGATTCCGCCATGGCGTTGCGCCTAGCAGGCCGGGGGGCCGCGCTCAATGATTTTGGGGTAGCGCCGAGCATCGCGGTCACCGTTTCGGGACGATGGGTTTACGCTCTGCTAAGCTGCTGTAACCGATTGATTAACCCCTGTATGCGACGCTTATTCCTGGCAACCCGACACGCTGCACCTGCGTTAATCGCTTGTATTTTCGGTGGTGCAGCGCAACATTGCCTGGCGAGAGGCCGCCGGACAGAGCCGCACCAAGCGGACACGGCGGTTTGCAGGGGAATAGAATGCTTTACCACGCCTATGAACTTCAGCGCTCGTTCCTGTCGAGCGCCAGCGCCATCGCGACGATGGGCGCGAACATGCTCAACAGCCCGCTCAATCCCATGACGTTTTTCGGGGGCGAGCCGATCATGGCTTCGGCGCTCGAGGTTTTTGCTCATGCCTCCGCGCCTTATGGCAAGCCGGCCTTCGGAATCGCCACGGTCGATATCGACGGCACGCCCAGCGCCGTGCGCGAGGAAATTGTCCTCAAGCGCCCGTTCGGAGACCTGATCCGCTTCCGCCACGAAAAGCTGGCCAAGGATGCGCCACGCTTGCTGATCGTCGCGCCTATGTCGGGCCATTATGCGACGCTTCTGCGCGGTACTGTTGCGCGGATGATCCCCAAACATGAGGTCTACATTACCGACTGGGCCGATGCGCGCGACGTGCCGCTCAAGGAAGGCCGGTTCGATCTCGACGACTATATCGACTATCTGATCGGTTTTCTGGAACATGTCGGCCCCGGCGCGCACATGCTCGCGGTCTGCCAGCCTTCGGTGCCGTGCTTTGCCGCCGCTGCGCTGATGTCTGCCGATCAGCATCCCTGCCGCCCCAAGACCCTGACCATGATGGGCGGGCCGATCGACACCCGCGAGGCGCCGACCGCAGTCAACACCATGGCCACCCAGCGTCCGCTCGCCTGGTTCGAGCATAATGTCATCGCCAAGGTGCCCTTCCAGTACAAGGGCGCTGGCCGCAAGGTATACCCGGGCTTCATGCAGCTCACCGGGTTCATGACGATGAACCTGGGCAACCACATGATGAGCCACTGGGAGATGTACAAGCATCTGGTCAATGGTGACGGCGAGAGCGCCGATGCGACCAAGGATTTCTACGACGAATATCGCTCGGTCTGCGACATGACCGCCGAGTTCTACCTGCAGACGGTCGAGAACGTTTTCCAGACGCATAGCCTGCCCAAGGGCGAGTTCATGCACCGGGGCAAGCGCATCGATCCATGCGCGATCACCGATATCGCCCTGCTGGCGATCGAGGGCGAACGGGACGATATCAGCGGCCTCGGCCAGACGCGCGCCGCACTGACGCTGACGCCGAAGCTGCCGAAGGCGAAGAAGAAATATCTGATGGCCGAAAGCGTCGGCCATTACGGCATCTTCAATGGCAGCAAATGGCGCGAGCGGATTGCGCCAGTGGTCGAGGACTGGATTGCCAGCCACAATTGATCGCATGATCGGACCGGGAGCGGCGTTTCAGGCTTGCCGCCCCGGCCCCCGGCCCTTATCGCCGCGACCATGATCAAGTTGAAGACCGTGCGCGTCGAGCGCTTTGCCGTTGACGGCAGTTTCATCATCAGCCGCGGCGCCAAGACCGATGTCGACGTCGTCTATTGCGAAGTCACCGACGGAACCCATGTCGGCTGCGGCGAAGGCACCCCCATCTATTACGAAGGCGAGACCGCAGACCTGTGCGCCGAAGCCATCGACATGCGCGCCAAGCAGAATCGCCCGCTTACGCGCGAGGATCTGCTCAAGACGATGATGGAAGGCGCGGCGCGCAATGCGCTGGACGCAGCACTGTGGGATCTTGAGGTACAGGCCACCGGCAAACCGCTCTGGCAACTTGCCGGCCTGCCCGAACCCAGGCCGCTGGTGACTGCCTATACAATTTCTCTCAACGAACCCGATGTGATGAAGGCGGAGGCAAAAAAGGCCGCTGCCAAGGGCTATCCTCTGCTCAAGCTGAAGCTCAACGGTGAGGACGACCTGATGCGCGTGGCAGCGGTCCGGGTCGGTGCACCCGATGCTAGGCTGATCGTCGATGCCAACGAAGCCTGGGAAGAGGTCGATGTGGAGGAAATGACGTTCGCGCTCAAGAAGCTGGGCGTCGAACTGATCGAACAGCCGGTCGAGGCCGGGTTCGAGGAGGATCTCGAAGGGGTTAAAAGCGCACTGCCCTTCTGCGCTGACGAAAGCTGCCATGTTGCCGAAGACATTGACCGGGTTGCAACCACCTTTCAGGCGGTGAACATCAAGCTGGACAAGGCCGGCGGGCTGACGGAAGCCCTGCGGCTCAGCGAGGCCGCCAAGGCACGAGGCCTCAAGACCATGGTCGGCTGCATGCTCTCCACCAGCCTCGGCATCCGTCCGGCCTTCCACCTGGCGCAGACTGCCGACTGGGTAGATCTGGACGGCCCCGCACTGCTAAAGAAAGACCGCGCCGGGGGCTTCAAGTTCGAGAACGGCACCATCACCCTCGGCTGAACGGGGGTGTTCCGCCGCCTGCCCGGACGCGTTCGGCAAGCGGCGGAACCGGTCAGGTCAAAGCGCGGTTTCGACGTGCTTGCCTTCAAGGTCCTTGGCCGACATCGTGCCGCCAAAGGCCATTTTCAGCTTGCCCATCAGCGATAGGTCCGCCTGCCAGATTTCGATATGGCTGGGGTCGAAACGGAACATGACCAGATCAGGGTCGTTCCTGCCCTGATCGTACCAGGCCTCGACCGTGTTCGACCAGAATTTGTCGATGATCGCCGGGTCGTTGTCGATCGTCAGCATGCCCGCGATGCAGGCGAACAGCTTGTGCCCCTCGCCGACATATTGCGCCATCGCATCATTCGTCGAAGCGAGCCCCTCTGCGAGGCGGCTCGAGCGTGACCCATAGAACCAGATCGGGCCATGACGACCATCGAACTGCGCGGTCATCGGCATGCTGTGCGCGACCTGCGCGGGCAGGCCGAGCATCAGGAAAGGGCTGCTCTCCAGCGCGCTCCAGAATGCGTCGAGCGCCTCATAGGTGTCTTCGGTGGAAGCATGGGGGGTGTCGGGGGTCATGTCGTGCTCCTGTCTTGGTTACAGGGGATACGACGGACTTGGTCGCGCGTTCCCGATGACCGGATCGGGCGCGCAAAGAAGAACCCGCCCCGGCATTTCTGCCAGGACGGGTCCTCAAAGGCCTGAAGGCTGGATCGCGATCAGAAGACTTCGTAAAGTCCCGCAGCGCCCATGCCGCCGCCGACGCACATGGTAACGACCACGTACTTGGCGCCGCGACGCTTGCCTTCGATCAGCGCATGGCCGGTGCAGCGTGCGCCGGTCATGCCATAGGGATGGCCGATCGAGATCGAGCCGCCATTGACGTTCAGAATTTCGTCAGGAATGCCCAGCACGTCCTGGCAGTACAGCACCTGCACCGCGAATGCCTCGTTCAGCTCCCACAGGCCGATATCGTCCATCTTCAGGCCGAAGCGCTTGAGCAGCTGCGGCACGGCAAAGACAGGGCCGATGCCCATTTCGTCGGGCTCGGTACCAGCAACAGCCATGCCGACATAGCGGCCCAGCGGCTGCAGACCCTTCTGCTCGGCGAGCTTGGCTTCCATGAGCACCGAAGACGATGCGCCGTCGGAAAGCTGGCTGGCATTGCCCGCGGTGATGTTCATGCCCGGTCCCATGACCGGCTGCAGGCCCTTCAGGCCTTCCAGCGTCGTGTCGGCGCGGTTGCCCTCGTCCTTGGTCACCTCGACATCGGTCATCGTGACCTCGCCGGTTTCCTTGTTCTTGAACGCCATCTTCGCCTTTACCGGAACGATCTCGTCATCGAACTTGCCGGCGGCCTGTGCGGCGGCGGTGCGCATCTGCGAACGATAGGCATATTCGTCCTGGCGATCACGGCTGATATTGTAGCGGGCAGCCACCGTCTCGGCGGTCTGCAGCATGGGCATGTAGATGTCCTTGTGCATCGCCAGCAGCTCGGGATCGGGTCCGACGCGCATTTCGGGGGTCTGCACCATCGAGATCGATTCGACGCCGCCTGCAACGACCACGTCCATGCGATCGACAATGATCTGCTTGGCGGCGGTCGCGATCGACATCACGCCCGACGAGCACTGGCGATCGATCGACATGCCAGCGACGGTCACGGGCAGACCGGCGCGCAGCGCGGCGGTGCGGCCGATGGTGTGCTGCACGCCCTGCTGGAGCGCGGCACCCATCACCACGTCGTCGACTTCCGCACCTTCGATACCGGCGCGCTCGACCGCAGCGCGGATCGAATGCGCGGCCAGCGTCGGCGACGGGGTGGCGTTGAAACCGCCGCGATAGGCCTTGCCGATCGGCGTGCGGGCGGTGGAAACGATAACTGCATCACGCATGGGAATTCTCCTCAACTGGCCCGCTGCAATTCGTCAGCGGGACGAAACTGGTCACACGAAAAACTGGCTGATCCATTCGGCCATGACGGCGGGCTTGTCCTCGCCCTCGATCTCGACCGTGAATTCGAGCGTCTGCTGCCACTGGCCCGGGCGCTTCTCTTCCAGCTCTAGCAGCTTGAAATGGCCGCGCACGCGCTTGCCCGAGCGGACCGGCGCCAGGAAGCGCACCTTGTTGCCGCCATAGTTGACGCCCATCTTCACGCCTTCGACGCGCGGGCAGTCCGACTTGGCCATCAGCACCGGGAAGAGCGAGAGCGTGAGAAAGCCATGCGCAATGGTGCCGCCGAACGGCGTCATCTTGGCCATCTCCTCGTTCACGTGAATGAACTGGTGATCACCGGTGGCGTCGGCAAACTTGTTGATCATCTCCTGATCGACCAGCAGCCATTCCGACGAGCCGAGATTCTGGCCCACCATATCCTTCATCTGCTGCGGGGAAATTGCGCTCATTCCTGCTCTCCTGTCGCTGTTCGGGCGAAGGTCTTGACGACCCGCCATGCTATGGAATGCGCGTCTTTTGGCGCTTTTCCGCGCCCCGCACAAGGCAAGACTGCGCGCCGCTACGGCATGCATGTGCCAAGCTGCAGTTTACGGAAACGGAAACCCCTGACCGACGGCTCGACTCGGGCGGGATCAGCCGTGATCGTGAACCGTGACCGGGAAACCGCCTTCCGGGTAAGGCATGACCATACGCCCGTCCGGCGCCGCCGTGAACGTCGTCTGGGTCGGATAGGCAAATTCGAGCTTCTCTGCGTTGAAGCGCTCCAATATCGCCAGCCCGATGCGGTGACGCCCCTCGAACACGACTTCGAAATCGCTGCTCATGATGTCGAAATCGAGCTCGAAATCGATCGAGCTCGCTCCGAATCCGACAAAGCCGCAGCGAATGAAAACACCACCCGCCTGCTCGACGATTTCCTTGAGCATAGCGGGGACCTGCCGCGCCCGATCAGGTGAGGTCTGGTAGACCAGCCCGATCAAGTAGCGGGTCCGCCTGCGGTTGAGCCGGGTGTAATTGATGATCTGCTTGCCCAGCAGGTTGGTGTTCGAGATGATAATCTCCTCGCCCGTGATCGAGCGCAGGCGCGCGCTCTTCAGCCCGATCTTCTCGACCGTCGCGGTGGTCGTATCGAAGCCGATGGTCTCGCCGCGCTTGAACGGCTTGTCGAAGATGATCGAAAGCGCTGCAAACAGGTCCGAGAATATGCCCTGTGCCGCAAGACCGATGGCAATACCGCCGATGCCCAGACCGGCGATCAGGCCGGTCACGTTGACGCCCAGATTGTCGAGCACCATGATCGAGGCGATGGCGAACAGGACGACTGTCACCAGCAGACGGATCAGCGACATCGCGTTGGCGAGCGTCTCGCTACCCGCATCGTCGCTGCCCGAAGCGCGGCGCTCGATCATGCCGAGGATGATCTCGCGCGCCCAGATAGCGACCTGAAACACCGAGGCGACGGTGAAAAGGAACGCAACCACGCGCACAATCCCGTCGGGCGCTTCGGAAAAGCCTACGACCAGTCGCGCAGCCACCATGATCTGGAAATATTGCTTGGTCTTGGACAGCGTGCGTCCGATGATTGCGGCTAGGGACAACCGGTCCGGCTGCCTTTCTGCGTAGATGCGGGCACGGCGCTGAAGATAGGCGAGGCCAAGGTAGATGGCCGTGCCCACCCCCACGGCGATCGCGATCTCGACTGCATGCGCGCTGATCCAGGCCCAAAGGCTGGTCAGCTTCTGCTCGATATTTACGGCGGTGATCGGCTCGGCGAGGACGGGGGATGCGTCAGCGGTCTTTTTGGTCGTCATTCGGCCGAGTTAGGGTTTGCATCCCGATTAGGCAAGTTTCGGGGCTGCCCGGCCATCGATCAGCGGACGGAATGCCGCTTCCTTGCGGCGGCGCGCAAGATAGGTGTCGAGCCCGATCTGCATGGCGATCAGCATGTAGATAAAGGGCTGGAACGCGATGCCGACAAAGGCGGACCCCACCATGAAGATGATCTGGCCATTCTGCAGCGCCAGTGCGAGCGGAACGACCCATTTTTCGTCCTCGCGATCGCGCTTGCGATGAATCCGCTGGATGATCTCCATCCGCACGATACCGCCGAAATGAATGATCAGCCACAGGAATAGGCCGAAAAAGCCCTGCTCGCCCAGCATTTCGAAATAGCTCGAATGATAGGCGCGCCCCTTGTCGACAATCTCGTTCTTCTCGATCTGGGTGTTGGGCCCATCGCCCTTGGCTGCAACGGTATCGAACTTCACCCGGTTCTGCAGATACGCCTCGAAGCCGCCACCTCCCGGGTTCTGCTGGACATAGTTCCACGTCCAGGCCCAGACGGCGACGCGGGTCGAGGCGGATTGGTCTGCCTTGTATTCACCGATCGTTGCCATCCGGTTGGTATAGCTTTGCGGCAGGAACGGCACGGCAGCAATCGCGAGCACTGCCGCGAGCCCGGCATAGAGAAACCGGTAGCGCACGAAACGCAGCATCAGCACGCCCAGCACGCCGATGCACACCAGTCCGGTGCGCGCCTGGGTGCCGATGGGGATGAGCAGGCAGGCAAAGATCAGCGCATAGGCAAAGGTCTTGACCCGCCAATCGGGTGGGAAGATGGTGCCATGATTGGCCAGCCACAGGATCAGCGGAATGACGCAGATGGCAACGGTCGAGATGATCGAGCCTTCGTAAAGACCGCTATTGTCGGAAATCAGCAGCTGCATCACGCCATAGCCCCCGCCCCCCGAGGCCAGCGTCTTGATGCCGCCGGTGATGATGATCGAACTGGCGCACAGCACCATCATCAACCCAAGGGCCTCGATGCGCAGCTTGGTGCGCAGCGTCAGCGGCAGGAACATCGCGAAGACCAGCGCCTTCCACACCCATTCCCATTTGCCCTGCGCGTCGATCGGAAAATCGGCCGTTCGGGTGGTGTAGGCACACCACATGAACAGCAGCAGCATCACGCCCTGGCGGAAGGACAGGCGCATGTCCTTCTTGTCGTCAGCGATCAGCCATCCGAGAAAGGCAAGGCCGAAGACGATCAGCGATATGGGCACCGCATTGAGCATCCAGTAGGAAAGCCGCTGCGGCGCAACGATATCGATATAGGCATAGGCCAGCACGAAGATGAACGGCCGCTTGAAGCCAAGCGACAGAAAAGCGGCGAGAAATGCGACAAAGGCCAGATCACGCATCGCTGCGCTCCTCGGTGCCTGGACGACGCCTGGGCTGGAAGAACCCGGATCCCAGCTTGTCCTTTTCCGGTGGCGCTTCCTTGTCCAGATCGGCGCGCCACACCAGGCGCCATGCCGCCAGCGCAATCAGCAGGTGCGAGATCGCAATGGAGAAATTGTCGACCATGAAGCCGCGGCCCTGCCCTGAACATCGAACCATCCGTTTATGCACGGAGTGGCTTGCGGTTTACAGCCATAAGCGCAATGGGTTGACGCCGCGTTAATCCTTTTGCGCCATAGGGTTGATCGCCATGACCCGCATCTTGCACGTTCTTGATCACAGCCTGCCACTGCACAGCGGCTACAGTTTCCGCACGCGCGCGATCATGGCCGCCCAGCTGCGCGCTGGCCTGGAAGTGCGCGGTGTCACCAGCGTGCGGCACCAGGCATCGCTGCCAGACGGCGCGGAGATCGACGCGGTCGAGACGCATGACGGCCTGACCTTCCACCGAACGATGGAAAGCGTCTCCGGACCGCCGGGTCTGCGCGAATGGCGCGACATTGCCGCGCTCGCGCGCGCGACCGAGGCGACGGCCGCGATCTTCAAACCCGACATTCTTCATGCGCATTCGCCTGCCCTTAACGGTCTGGCTGCCATCCGCGCCGGACGCAGGCTGGGCTTGCCAGTACTCTATGAAATCCGTGCATTCTGGGAAGATGCAGCGGTCGGCAATGGTACCGGCAGCGAGACATCGGCCAAATACTGGCTCACAAGGCAGATGGAAAACCGCGTCGTTGCCCAAGCGGACGCGGTCGCCGTGATCTGCGAAGGGCTGCGCGATGATCTGATCGCGCGCGGCTTTGCTTCGGACAAGATCATGATATCGCCCAACGGCGTGGACATGGAAATGTTCGGCACGCCTGTGCCAGCCGATCCGAAACGCGCCGAGGCGCTGGGTCTGGCTGGCAAGACCGTGCTCGGTTTCATCGGCAGCTTCTATCCTTATGAAGGGCTGGACGACCTGATTGCGGCCATGCCGACGCTGGTGGCGGGCAACCCCGATATCCGGCTACTGCTGGTGGGCGGTGGACCCGCCGAGGCGGACCTGCGCGCCCAGGCGGAACGTTCGCCTGCTGCCCATGCCATCCGCTTTGTGGGGCGCGTGCCGCATCATGAGGTCGAACATTATTACAGCCTGACCGATATTCTCGTCTATCCGCGCAAGGCGATGCGGCTGACCGAAACGGTGACCCCGCTCAAGCCGCTGGAGGCCATGGCGCAAGGGCGGCTCGTCGCTGCATCCGATGTCGGCGGGCATCGCGAACTCATAGCCGATGGCGTCACCGGCACACTCTTTCCCCCCGACAATCCCGAGGCCTTGGCCGCAGCGCTGGCCAAGCTCGTTGCAGCGCGATCCGACTGGGACCAGCGCAGGACGGTAGCCCGCGCGTTCGTGGCCGAAGAGCGCAACTGGGCGCGGAATGTGCAACGTTATCAACCCGTTTACCAAAACATGCTAGAACGTCAGGCAGGCAGACGCGTTTCCAGCGCTGCCTGAACAGGACGGCAACGGGGTTTGATGGGCATGGTGACATCGCAAGCCGATGATGCGGAGGGCGCCGGCCTCGTGGCGCGGCACCCGGTCGCGCTCGCGCTGGGCGGGGGTCTGGCCGCAGGTTTCGGCAGCAGCTTCATCCCGATGAGCGCCATCGAAGGTTTCGTGACTGCCTATGGCATCGCCGAATTGCTGCCTGCAGCGGCGCCACCGCTCGGCGACACCGCCCGCCTGGCCCTGAGCGCAGGCATTGGAACACTGACCGCAGGAGCGCTGCTCGCGTTGCTGCCGCGCGTGGAGAGTGACGACATGGGTTTTGAAACTGCGATCCAGAAGGCCGGTGAAGCCGGGAAGGACGAGGCGCAGAGCGTCGCTCCGGCGAGCAAGGGCGGCAAGCTGGCCGGTTGGTTGCGCTCGCTGCGCTTCGGCAAGTCGGAAGCTGCCCCCGGAACCATCACCGATTTTTCGGACCTGGCACCGGTGCGAATCCGAAACGGCGATCAGCATCCGGACGCACCCGTGCGTGCGCCGATCCGCGCGAGCAGCGATCTGAACGAACCCGTCAAGACTGGCGACATGCCAGCGGCAAGCCCGCTGGAACTCGGCATGGACATGACGATTGCGCCATCGCTCGAGGAGCCCAGCGCATCGCCGATGGCTCCCTCGCTGCGTTTCGCGCCGCCATCATCAGCAGAATGGGCTGCCCCCCCTGTTGCCACCAGTATCGATGACGATTCTGCCACAGCGATCCCCGGAAACAGCCTCGATCCTGAGCTTTCGCACGAGGCGCAGGAGTTCTTGGTCGCCGAGGCGCCTGCTGCTGCGCCCATAGCAACCGAAATATTGCCGAACAGCGCCCTTCAGCGTGGCGCCGACGCCCCTGGCCCATTCGCGCAGCCACTTCCGGACCTCGATCACCTGAGCGTCGCCGAGCTGCTGGAGCGGCTGGAAACGGGGCTTGCGCGCCGTCGTCAGGACGCTGCGGCGTTCCGCAGCGCTCCGAGCTTCACGACAGCTGATGCGACCGTCGTCCCGATTGCTCGTCCCCTCGAGACGGAGGCCATGGTGGCGGAGGCCTTGGATCTGACAGAAGCGCAGCCTTTCCGCGTGCGCCTCGGCGATCTGGCGCCGCCCGACGCCCGCGCCGAAGCAGATGCAGATGCCGCAACAGACTTCGCCAGCGAGGCGGCAAGCGACGTGGCACCATTCCTGGCCCAGCCGCTGACGGATGAAGAGGTCACCTATCTTCCCCCCAGCATTCTGTCGCACGGCGAACCCATGGTCGATGCAGACGAGGGCGGGGAAGAGTTGGCCATCGAGGCGCCTCAAGAGGATGATATGGACGCTGCCCTGCGCGATGCCCTGGCAACCTTGCGACAATTGTCGGATCGTCAGCGCAACAGCTGAAGCCGTCCGGCGGTCACATGAAAAAGGGGCGGCGTATCGCTACGCCGCCCCTTTTCTTTTTTTCGGCCAAAGCCTTCCGGGTGATTACTGACCCGGGGGCTTCTGGAACGTGCCGTACTGTTCGTTACCCACGAAGCCCAGCTTGGTCACGCCGCTGCGCTTGATCACGGCGAGAACCTCGTCGGTGATCTGATAGCGCGAACGGGCATCCGGCTGGAACTGCAGTTCGGGTTCCGGATCCATGTTGCGGGTCTGTGCCAGAATGCCAGCCAGCTGTCCCTGTGATACCGGCGTGCCGTTCCAGGCAATGGTATCGTTGGTATCGACGGTCAGCTTGTTCTTGACCGGTTCGATCTGGACATCCGGTGGGGTCTGGCTGTCGACCGGAAGGTCGATCTTGACCGCATGGGTCTGCACCGGGATGGTGATGATGAACATGATGAGAAGCACGAGCATGACGTCGATCAACGGCGTCGTGTTCATCTCCATCATCGGCTCGCCATCGTCCTTGCCGCCACTCATTGCCATATCAAGCTACTCCAATTCCTGTGTGCGCACCGAAGCGCTTAACCTGCTTCAACCAGTGCGATGGGCGAGGAAATGAAGCCCACCTTGGCGAAACCGGCACGCTGCACGGTGAAGATGGCGCCGCCAATGCACCGGTAGGGGGCATTGATGTCACCACGGATGTGCACTTCGGGAAGATCCTCTTCCTTCAGGTTTTCCACACCACCGGCGTTTTCGATGATCGATTCCAGACGCTTCACAGCGAGTTCCTGGAGTTCGACATTGTCCACCGGCGTCACGTTCACATACACGCGGCATTCGCCGTTCGGGCTTGCGCCCGCAAAGCCTTCGTCACCGGGGCTGAGGCCATTGGCATCAGTCGAGGAAACCGAAAGCAGGATGTTTTCGTTCTTAGTCTCGGTCGGTTCAAATTCGACCACCGGGATTTCCAGATCATCCACCGTCTGGATCACGACCGGAATCGCGATCAGGAAGATGATGAGAAGCACCAGCATCACGTCCACGAGGGGCGTGGTGTTGATGTCCGACATCGGCTTCTCTTCGCCGCCGGCGCCTCCAACGCTCATTGCCATCGCAACAAATCCTATTCTGTCATGCCACTTGCCCAAAGGAGCGGTGGCTGTGTCACTGGCGGAAGGAGCAAGCCCCAACCGGCCAGTCTATCCGATGCAACATGCCCCGTGAGGCATGACTGCCTGGGCAGGGTGCGATGTGCCGAAGCCCGATCGCACCCCTATCCCAGCCGGATTACTTCTTGATCGGAGCGGCGGCGGGAGCAGCAGGCTTGGCAACCGGAGCAGCAGCCTTGGTTGCCGGAACCACGGCACCGTTCGAAGCCATGTAACCCAGAACGTCGGTCGAGAACGCGCTCAGCTGAGCAGCGATCAGCTTGTTGCGAGCCTGCAGCCAGTTGTAGGCAAGCACAGCGGGAACGGCCACGCCCAGACCCAGTGCGGTCATGATCAGAGCTTCACCGACGGGGCCGGCGACCTGGTCGATCGATGCCTGACCGGCGATGCCGATCTTGATCAGAGCGCGGTAGATACCGATAACGGTACCGAACAGACCGATGAACGGCGAGGTTGCACCCACGGTTGCAAGGAACGGCAGACCACCAGCCAGCTTGGCGTTGATGGCAGCTTCCGAACGGCTCAGCGAACCGTGCAGCCAGTCATGCGCTTCGACAGGGTCGGTCAGCTTGGCATGCTCTTCCTGCGCCTTCAGGCCGTCGTCGACGATCTGACGATAGGCAGTGTTCTTCTCGAGCTTGTTGGCGCCTTCCTTCATGCTGCCAGCGCGCCAGAAGGTTTCACGAACCTTGGCACCCTGCGAAAGCACCTTCTGCTGTTCGAACAGCTTGGTGAACAGGATGAAGAACGAACCGAACGACATGATACCCAGGATGACGACGGTGGCGTAAGCGATCACACCGCCCTGCTCGAGAGCTTCTGCAAAACCAAAAGCGTTTTTCGGCGCTTCACCTGCAGCCGCAGCCAGCATTTCAATCAACATCAAAACTTCCTCTCAGAAAATAGATAGAGCGCCGTCCAAAAATCGGTGCGTCTAGAACCAAAAACCCAATCCGCCGCAGCGGCATCCAGTCCAAATGTTACTTCGGAATTTCCCAGCGAACCGCGTTCGAATAGGTATCCGAAATCGCGTTTCCGGCAGCATCGAGAGCGGGCTTGAAGCGCGCCCTGCGGGTCACGTTCTTGCAGGTCGCCTCGTCGAGATCGGCATGGCCGCTCGATCCGGTGATCTGACAATCCGTCACGCGGCCGTCTGGGCCGATGGTGACGCGGAAACGAGTGGTACCAGCACGCTCTTCACGCAGTGCTCGCGCGGGGTAGTCGTTGGGGGTTGCCCAGCTGCCCGGGTTGCCGCGCGGCGATGCACCCGAAGCCTTGGAAGGCGGCGGAGGCGGAGCCGGAGGCGCGGGCGGCGGTGCCGCAACGGGATTCGGAATGAATACCGGCGGGGGAACATTGGTGGTGGTGATGACCGGAGCCGTGGTTGGCGGCGTCCGAACGATCGGCGGCGGCGTTACCACCGGCGGCGGTGTGATCGGCTGGTCCGGCGGAGGTGGCGGCGGCTCTTCCGGCTCCACAACCTCTTCTTGAACATCAACGACGTTCAGCTTTTCAGCCACCGTCTTGACCGCACTATATGCAAGTCCTGTTACCAGGGCATAGATGACCACGATGTGGATCAATGCCACGATAACCAGGGAAACTATCTTGTTTCCGCTTGCCTGTTGATCAGCATAGGCCATTCAGAAACGACGCTCCTTACCCTAGTGAAACCCGTCATCCGGGGAGCGCCGACATTGCAATCCACGACACCCGGACAAACCAGCTGATGACCGCAGCTGGCGCAGGAAACACACAAGTTGCGGACTGCAACCCGTTAAGGTTTGCCTCCCGCTCCCCGACTGTGCTCCAGCCTCTGGTTTGTTTTTCTCTTGCCCGAAAGGGGATTTAACGCGCAACTTATCAGCAGGCAATCGCTTAAATGGATTCAGTTTGAATTAACCTTTGAGCCCCGAGAGCCGCCTTCCCGGACCCTGAAAACGAGGAGACTCGACGATGCCGCACGCGCTGAAATCGCTTGCCACCACCCTGGCCTTAACCGTCGCAATTAGTGGTGGTTTTCCTATCGTATACGGCGCGAATGCACAGGTTTCATCCGAAACGGATGCACCCGGATATGTCGCTCTGGCACGGCTGACAGACATCGCCCCGCAGGTGATGCGGGTGCAGATAAGGAAGACAACCGTGGTCGATCCGGAGCGCGCGCCGGACGTCGCTCCCGGAATGGCACGGCTGTTTGTCGAGGCGCAGGTATTGAATCTCATTCGCGGAAAGCAGGGGGTAAGCGAATCGATTCGCTATCTGGTTGACGTGCCGCGTAACGCCAAGGGCAACGTTCCCAAGCTCAAGAAGCAACAGTTCCTGCTGTTTGCCCGCCCCGGGACGCGTGCGGGAGAAATTCAGCTGGTATCAAAGGATGCGCAGATCGCCTGGAGCCCCGAGATCGAGCAGCAGGCACGCACGATCATCACCGAACTCGTGAGCCCCAGCGCGCCCCCCAGCATTCGGGGCATCCGCGAGGCGCTGCATGTGCGCGGGAACTTGCAAGGCGAAGGGGAAACCCAGGTGTTTCTGGCAACCTCGACCGGCGACCCGGTATCGATCACCGTGCTGCGCCGGCCGGGCCTCGCGCCTCGCTGGGCCGTATCGTTGACCGAGATCGTAGACGAAGCCGCCGCGCCGCCGCGCCGCAATACCCTGCTCTGGTACCGCCTCGCCTGCTTCCTCCCGCGCGAGATTCCGGCGCGGGCACTGGTGTCCGACACGCCCGCCGACAATGATCTGGCGCGGCGCGACTATAATTACGTGCGAGAACAGCTCGGCCCCTGCCGCTGACGCATGGCCGGGGCTGAGCGCTGGCGCCCTGCCCCGGCCCATACCGGCTTATTTCCCGGCCATGCCCATCTGCCAGAGGATGAAGGCGAACTCCTCGGCGGTTTCCTTGAGCGAATCGAACCGCCCCGACTTGCCGCCATGGCCCGCGCCCATGTTGGTCTTGAGCAGCAGTGCGTTGTCATCGGTCTTGGTGACGCGCAGCTTCGCCACCCATTTGGCTGGCTCCCAATAGGTCACGCGCGGATCATTGAGGCCGGCGGTCACCAGCAGCGGCGGATAGGCCTGGGCCTTCACATTGTCATACGGGCTGTACGACATCAGCAGGTCGAACGCCGCCTTGTCGGTGATCGGGTTGCCCCATTCGGGCCATTCGCCGGGAGTGAGCGGCAGCGTCTCGTCGAGCATCGTGTTGACCACATCGACAAAGGGCACATGCGCGACAACCGCGCCCCACAGATCGGGATCGGTGTTGACGACCACGCCCATCAGCTCGCCCCCCGCAGAGCCGCCGCTCGCGGTGACCTTGCCCTTGGCCGTATAGCCCTTGGCAATCAGCCCCTTGGCGACATCGACAAAGTCGTTGAACGTGTTGGTCCGCTTGGTCAGCTTTCCGTCGAGATACCATTTGCGGCCCAGATCGTCGCCGCCGCGGATATGCGCGATGGCATAGGCAAAGCCGCGATCGACCAGGCTCAGACGGGTGACCGAGAAGCTGGGCGGCACGGCATAGCCATAGGCGCCATAGGCATAGAGGTGCAGCGGCGCGCTGCCATCCTTCCTGAAGCCCTTGCGATAGATGACCGAAACCGGCACCTGCGTTCCGTCGCGCGCAGTGATCATCAGCCGCTCGGTCTCGTAATCGGCGGCGTTGTAGCCCGAGGGCACTTCCTGCACCTTGAGCACGGTCAGCTTCTGCGTCGCCACGTCGTAGTCATAGACCGTATCGGGCGTGACCATCGATTCATAGGCGAGGCGCAGCACCTTCATGTCCCATTCGGGATTGTCGCCCAGCGAGGCGGAATAGCTTGCCTCCGGGAAGGTGATCGGCTGCACCTTGCTCGCATCCGCATAGTCGCGGATCTCGATCTGGTCGAGGCCGCCCCGCCGCCCTTCGACGACATAGAAGTTCTTGAAGGCGTTCATGTCGGTCATGTAGAATTCGTCGCTGCCCGGGATGAGCGTGGTCCATTGCCCCGGATTGTCGATGCTCGCAGTGGCAAGCCGAAAGTTCACGTGATCGTCGTTGGTGTGGATGAACAGCGTGCCGTCGCGCTCCTCGACATCATATTCCCGGCCCTTCTGGCGCGGGCTGATGAGGATCGGCTGGGCCAGCGGGTTGTCGGCGGGCAGCAGCCGGACCTCGCTGGTTTCGTTGTCGCCGGTGGCGATGACAATGTATTTCTCGTTGGAGGTCATGCCGATATCGACACGGAAGCCTTCGTCGGCCTCCTTGTACAGCTCGATATCCTTTTCGAGCGGCGTTCCGAGCAGGTGCAGCCGGGCGTTATCGGTGCGCCAGTTCTCGTTGGCGAGACCGTAAAGCAGGCCCTTCCCGTCTGCGGTCCAGACCAGGCTGGAAAGCGTGCCCGGAATGACGTCTTCCAGAACCTTCCCGGTGGTCAGGTCCTTGAAGCGTGCCTCGAACCGCTCCGAACCATTGTCGTCGACCGAATAGGCGAGCAGCCTGCCATCGGGGCTGACCGAAAAGGCGCCGAGGCGGAAATAGTCCTTGTCCCGTGCGAGTTCGGTTTCGTCGAGGATGAGAACCTTGTCGCCACCCGCCACGGGCCTGCGATACCATTTCTTGTACTGGGCGCCCTTGTCGTACTCGACCCAGTAGTACCAGTCTCCGTCCTTTTGCGGGACCGAGCTGTCATCCTCCTTGATGCGCCCCTTCATTTCCTCGAACAGCGCGTCGGTCAGCGCCTGATGCGGCTGCATCGCCGCCTCGAACCAGCGGTTCTCCGCCTCGAGATAGGCCAGCACATCGGCATCGTCGACCTTGGGATAGCCGGAATCGCGCAACCAGTGCCAAGGATCCTGAACGGTCACGCCATGGCGTTCGTAGCTATAGGGCCGCTGCTCGGCGATCGGCGGCTTGGACGTTTGGGACATGGATGCACTTTCGTTGGTTGAAGCAGGAGCATTGGCAAGGGCAGGCGACGTCACCGCCAGCGCCGCTGCCAGAGCGGTCTTGGCAATGGCGGGCGCACCGCGCAGTCGGATCGGCATGAACGTTTCCCTTCAAACGTGTTCGCTTGCAGACGTGCCGCAGACCGCGCCGGACTGGCGCTGCGCACGGATAGTCTCTATCTTGCTGCCCAACCGCTTTTGCAAGGAGTTGATACCCCGCCATGCTGATGTCCACCCATGAAGCCCGCCTGGCCGCCCTGCGCGAAGAACTGAAGCGCCAGGGGCTGGATGGCTTTGTCGTTCCGATCTGTGACGAGCATATGAGCGAATATATCGGTGCCTATGCGCAGCGGCTGGAATGGCTGACCGGTTTTGGCGGATCGGCGGGGAGCGCGGTGGTGCTATCCGACCGGGCGGCGATTTTTGTCGACGGACGCTATACCATCCAGGTTCGCGATCAGGTCGATGGCCGGCTGTTCGAATATGTCGGCACGGCGCAGCAGAGCGTGGCAGACTGGCTGGGCGCAAACGCAGCCAAGGGGGCGGTCATCGGCTATGATGCCTGGCTGCACACGCGCGACTGGGTGAAGCAGGCAAGCGCCAAGCTGGCAAAGGCGGGGGCGACGCTCAAGGAACTGACTGACAATCCGGTCGATGCGGTGTGGCACGATCAGCCCGCGCGTCCCGATGCAATCATGAAGCCGCATGCAATGGAATATGCGGGCCGCGATTCAGCCGAGAAGCGCGGCGACATCGCGACCTGGCTGGCAGAAGAAAATCTCGATGCAGCCGTCATTACCGCGCTCGATTCGATCGCGTGGATCTTCAACGTGCGCGGCAGCGATATCACGCACACGCCGGTCACCTTGTCCTATGGGGTGGTGCATCAGGATGGCCGCGCGGATCTGTATGTCGCGCCCGGAAAGGTGACCGACGATCTGCGCGCGCATCTGGGCAACCAGGTCGCGCTGCACGATTATGACAGCTTCCCTGAGGGGCTCGACGCGCTGAGTGGCAAGGCGGTCGCGGTCGATCCCGAACGCGCGGTTGCTGCAATCTTTGCCCGGCTCGAGGCTGCCGGGGCGAAGGTCGTCGCGAAGCGCGATCCCAGCGTATTGCCGCGCGCGATGAAGAACACGACGGAAATCGCCGGGCACCGTGCGGCGCAGGCGCGCGACGGCGCCGCAGTCAGCCGCTTCCTGCACTGGCTGTCGATTGCTGCCCCTGCGGGTGGCCAGACCGAGCTTTCGGCCGCCGCCAAGCTGCTCGAATTCCGTGAAGCGACCGGCAAGCTTATCGACACGTCGTTCGACACGATCTCGGGCGCATCGTCCAATGGCGCGATCTGCCATTATCGCGTGTCGGAAGAGACCAACCTGCCGATCGTGATGGACAGCCTGTATCTGGTCGATTCCGGCGGTCAGTATCTCGACGGCACCACCGATATTACCCGCACGATCGCCATCGGTACACCGACGGCAGAGATGAAGCGCCGCTTCACCCAGGTGCTCAAGGGCCATATCGCGCTCGCCACCATCCGTTTCCCCAAGGGCACGACCGGCGGCCAGCTCGATGCGCTGGCGCGGCAGTTCCTCTGGGCCGACGGGGTCGACTATGCCCATGGTACCGGTCATGGTGTCGGCAGCTTCCTTGCCGTGCATGAAGGGCCGCAACGCATCGCCGCCTTTGGCGGCCAGGGCGAGCCGCTGCGCCCTGGCATGATATGCTCGAATGAGCCGGGCTATTACAAGGCAGGCGAGTTCGGCATCCGCATCGAGAATCTGGTGCTGGTCGAACCGATCGAGATCGAAGGCGCAGAACAGGAGATGCTGGGCTTCGAAACGCTGACCTTTGCTCCCATTGATCGCAACTGCATCGATCCTGCCCTGCTGAGCCCCGGCGAGCTTGCATGGCTCAACGCCTATCATGGCAAGGTGATGGAGGTGGTTGCCCCTCAGCTGGACGGAGAAGCCCTGGCTTGGCTGGAACGGGCCTGCGCGCCGATCGCTTGACGTTCGCGTCAATCTGACGCCTTCGCCTGCTTTACGCGAACGGAATGCTGCGACGCACAATTGCGACCCGCGCAATTGACGCGGCAACAATCGTTAATTTCGTTGCAATAATGTCACGCAGGCGCCGGAATCGCTTAGGTTTCCTAGCTTTTCGTTTGTGACAGTCGGGTGTCAGCCATAAGGGACGACTCAAAGCCATAGCAGGCCCGGGGACAGGGCCGTTTCGTCAGCACCATTAGGGGAGAACACCCAATGACCATCACCGACTCGCGCCTGAAATCCATTCTGCTTTCGGGTGCAGCACTCGGCACGCTCGCCATGCCCGCCTCTGCCTTCGCACAGGACGCGGCGCAGGACGCAGAGACCGCCGACAGCAACGTCATCATCGTGACCGCCTCCAAGCGCGAAACCACGCTGCAGGAAATTCCGATCGCGGTCTCCGTGACCAGCGGCGAAGACATCGAAGACGCGCAGGTCCGCGACCTGATCGACCTGCAAACCCTGGTCCCCTCGCTTCGCGTCTCGCAGCTGCAGAGCTCGGCCAACACCAACTTCATCATCCGCGGTTTCGGCAACGGCGCCAACAACCCCGGCATCGAACCCTCGGTCGGCGTGTTCATTGACGGCGTGTACCGCTCGCGGTCGGCTGCCCAGATCGGGGACCTCCCGAATATCCAGCGCGTCGAAGTGCTGCGTGGCCCGCAGTCGACCCTGTTCGGCAAGAACGCGTCTGCAGGTATCATCAGCATCGTCACCGATCGTCCGCAGTTCGAATTCGGCGGTCAGGTTGAAGCGACCTATGGCAATTTCAACGCACGCATCCTGCGCGGCGACATTACCGGCCCGATCAGCGACACTCTGGCCTTCAGCCTGGCCGGCAACATCAACAAGCGTGACGGCTATGCCCGTGACCTCAACCTGAACCAGAAGTTCAACAACCGCGATCGCTGGGGCGTGCGGGGCCAGTTGCTGTGGGAACCGAGCGCCGACCTGTCGTTCCGCGTGATCGGTGATTACGACAAGATCAACGAAAACTGCTGTATCGCGGCCAACGTCCGCGAAAACCCCGGGATCACTGCGGCGCTGCGCGCTGCAAGCGGTCAGGCGCGTCCGCTTGAAGCGGCCGACCCGTTCTCATACGCCGTCCGCAACAACTTTCCTTCTACCAACGTGATCGAGAACTATGGTGGATCGCTGCAGGGCGACTGGAATGTCGGCGCGCTGACTTTCACCAGCATCACCGCCTATCGCGAAGTCCGTTCGACAACCAACCAGGATTCGGACTTCACCAGCGCCGACCTGATCGGCCAGAACGCGGCCAACACCTCGATCGACACCTTCACCCAGGAACTGCGCGTTGCATCGGACTTTGACGGCCCGCTGAACTTCCTGCTCGGCGGCTTCTATTTCAACGAAAATATCGACTTCACCAACTCGCTGCTCTTCGGGCGTGATTTCCGTGGCTATGCGAGCGCGTTGATTGGTGCAGGCACAGGTGGCCAGCTGAGCGCTCCGATCCTCGAGGGCCTTCTGGGCGTTCCGCAGAACACGTTCTTCCGCCAGGGTCAGGGCATTTTCGACGATTTCACCTACGGCAACGACGCTTATTCGATCTTTGGACAGGTGGATTTCAAGCCGATCGATCGCCTGACCTTCACGTTCGGTTTCAACTATACCGAAGACAAGAAGCGCGTGACCTCGAATGTGGTCAGCACCGACGCATTCTCGAACCTCGACCTGGTTGCCATCGGATTTGCTCAAGCCCTGGCAGGTCGCGGCGTGGACGCCCGTAACCCAGCGGCTGTCGGTGCATTCGCCCAGGCCAACCCCGCCGTGTTTGCGGCCATTCAGGCCGGTGCGCAAAATCCGGCCACCAATGGTTTGCTCGCCCTGCGCGGCCTGCAGTTCCTGCCGCCCTTCCTCAACTATCCCAATGCAGTGGAAAGCGGCCGGACCAAAGATGACGACTTCTCGTACACCATCCGCGCGAACTACGAGATCACCGACAATGTGAACATCTATGCGACCTACGCCACCGGCTTCAAGGCGACCTCGTTCAACCTGTCGCGTGACAGCCGTCCGTTCCCGACCGACTTCATCCCGGGCTCGCCGGTCACCAATCCGGCAGCCTCGCCGATCCGCAATGCAGGCCTGGCGGTGCCGAATCTAACCACCGGTTCGCGTTTCGCCGGCCCCGAGGAATCGGAAGTCTATGAAGCGGGTATCAAGGCGCAGTGGCCGCTGGTCGCTTTCAACCTGACCGTGTTCAAGCAGTCGATCCGTGGCTTCCAGAGCAACGTGTTCACCGGCACCGGCTTCGCGCTCGCCAATGCGGGCAAGCAGTCGACCTTCGGTATCGAATTCGACGGCACCGTCCGTCCGACTGACGGCCTCAACCTGTTCGTCGCCTTCACCTATCTCGATCCGAAGTACGACAGCTTCCTGAATTCGGCGGTGGGCGATCTCACCGGTGCGACCCCGGCGGGCATCCCTGCCCTGTCGGCCTCGATGGGCGGTTCGTACACCTATGAGTTCGAAGGCGGCACGAAGTTCACCGTTCGCGGCGACTATGCCTATGAAAGCGACGTGCAGATCGCCGAAGGCCTGCCGGGCTTCATCGTCACCAACCCGAACGGCACCCGCAACTTCCAGCCCGCGCTGGATATTGCTCGCCAGTTCCGTCGCCAGACCGACCTGGTCAACGTCTCGGCCACGCTCGAGCTGACCAACGGTTTCGAAATCAGCGCCTGGGCGCGCAACCTGCTCGACGACCGGTTCATCTCGACGGTGTTCGACTCGGTTGCTCAGGCCGGCAGCATCTCCGGCTATCCCAGCCTGCCGCGCACCTATGGTGGCTCGATCCGCTTCAAGTTCTGATCCATTCACGGTTTGACCGGGCTTGGTCACGATCAGGTTGGCAAAAGACCCAACCGATTGAAAACAGGGAAATGGGGGGCTTCATGCCCCCCCTTTTTTTGTGCCCAGCATTGTGTATGCGGAGCAGACGATCCGGAACGAGAACGACAGAGGGGAACAGCATGTCGGACGCGCCCATCCGCGCCCATTATCGCAGCATCGCGCCCAAGCGCGTGCATTATCACGAGGTCGATATGCAGAATATCGTCTTCAACGCGAATTATCTGATGTACGCCGATGTCGGCATCACCGAATATTTCCGCGCGCTCAATGTGGCGAGCGGCAAGCCGGAAAGTGCGGGCTTCAACCTGTTCGGCCCCGATCATGACATGATGGTGCGCCATGCAGAGGTCGACTTTCGCGGAAGCGCAGTCGCCGATGACATGATCGACCTGGCCGTGCGCATCAAGCGCTTCGGTACGAGCTCGCTGACCAGCGAGTGTGCGATCTTCCGGGGAGAGGAACTGCTGACCGTGGTCACGATCAGCTATGTGCACTTTTCCGTCGCAACACGCCGACCCGCGCCGGTGCCGCAATGGTTCAAGGATATGGTAGCGTCCTTCGAGCGGGTTCCGCCCGAGGGTGTATAGAGCACTTTCCGATCCGGAAGCCTGCAACAAGAAAGGCCGGTGGTGACACCGGCCTTTTCATGTTTCTGCTATCAGTTGCCCGGCATTCCCGGCGGCGGTGCACCCGGAGGACCACCCGGAGCGCCTTGCCCCTGCAGCTGCTGCTGCATCGCGCGCAGCTGGGCTTCAGGAATGAACTCGACCAGATCGACGTCGAACACCAGCAGGCTGTTGGCCGGAATGACCACCTGCCCCGTCTGCGGATTGGTCTTTTCCTCGGCGCCATAGCCAAGCTCGGGCGGAATCCACAGGCGGTACTTGCCGCCCCGCTGCATCCGCTTCAGCCCTTCGGAAAAACCGGGGATCGAACCTGCGACCGGCATGGGCACGCGCTGGTTCGCATCGAACGGCGTGCCGTCCATCAGGGTGCCCTGATAGTTGATCAGCGTCACGTCGGCATCCGTGGGCGAAGGGCCGCTGCCCTTGACCAGTTCCTTGAACTGAAGCCCGCTCTCGGTGGTGATCACGCCCGGCTCATCTGCATTGCTGGCGAGGAACCCCGCCGCTGATTGCGGAACCGACTGCAGGCCGGCCCAGGCAGTTCCGCCGGCAATAGCAACGGCAGCAGCAACACCGATCCACAATTTGGTCAGCGACCCTTTGGCCAGCGGTGGAATGGGAACGCGGGTTACGGACATGGCAGCCTCCGATTATCGTACCACAAGCCCCTGAGAAGCACTGCCAGGCCTTGACCTTGCAGTCCCATCAGGGGCCGTTGCGACGAATCGGCGTCCCCGATCCGTCAGTTTCGCGATGCTATAACCGGCTTATTTCGCGCCGTCACGTTCCATGCGCTTGCGCTCCAGCTTGCGCGCACGACGCACGGCAGCTGCCTTTTCACGGGCACGCTTTTCGCTGGGCTTTTCATAATGCCGACGCAGCTTCATTTCGCGATACACACCTTCGCGCTGCAGCTTCTTCTTGAGCGCCCGCAGCGCCTGGTCAACATTGTTATCGCGTACGAGAATCTGCATAAACTTACGTCAGCTCCATTTCGAATCACAGCACCGCAGACACGCTCGCGCCACGCCATGGGGCGCGGAAAACGGACTGCAAAGCCAAAGCTAGAAGGCCAATAAAATAGGGCACGCCAGCCAAAAGGCTGTCGGTCACGGCGCGCCGATACCAGCGCATGGCGGCATTTTCAAGGAATTTCGCGCCGTTTCAGCCGAAAAGGCCGGGCTGTGGCCCGCTTGCATCGTGTGGCGCAGCCTCGGGCAGTTCGATCATCGTTGCATCCGGATAGGGGGCCACCAGCCTCTCGGCCTGCCCCCAGTCCTCCCGCAGCCACTGCGCAAGTCTCTCGCCGGTCAGCATCACCGGCATGGCCTTTGGATGGACCGCGCCGACCAGCGCATTGGGTGCGCAGGTGAGAAACGCAAAGCGCGCTCCCATCTCGACCGGTCGCCAGATGCCCGCAAAGGCGAAGGGCTCGCCCGATGTCAGGGCAAACCAGTGCTGCCGCTTGCGCTTCGTGACGGGATCAGGGGCCGCAGCATATTCGCAGAACGCGGTCACCGGCACCAGGCATCGCCGCGCCGGAACGCGCAGGGCGCTGCGCCACATCGGCGACGACAGATTGCGCACATTGGTGATCGGCCGCCTGATATCGCCAAAGGGAGGCCAGCCCCAGCGCATCGTCGCAAGCCTTGCGCCCTGCCCCTCCGCCACGAGCACCGGCGCCTCATAATCGGGATAGATGCCCTCGAATGGCGGGAGGTTCGCGCCGCCCAGATCGACCTCACCCAGCACCGCACCGAACAACTGGCGGATTGCATCGGCGTTGCTTGTCATGCGATACAGGTTGCACATAGCCACCAATGATAGGGACAGGAGAGCGTGATGGCCACCGCATTGAAACCAACCAGCCAGATGAGCACCGAAGAGCATGAAGCACGCAAGCTGCTCGCCTCCTGCTACCGCGTGTTCGACATGATGGGCTGGTCGGAAATGATCTACAACCACATCACGCTCAAGGTGCCGGGCGAGGAAGACGCCTTCCTCATCAACCCCTATGGCCTGCATTTCAGCGAGGTCTGCGCCTCCAATCTGGTCAAGATCAACTCCGATGGCGAAAAGCTCGACGGATCGCCCTATCCGGTGAACAAGGCCGGCTTTACCCAGCATAGCGTGTTCCACAAGGAACTGCCGGACATGCACTGCATCATCCACACGCACACCACCGCGACCATGGCGGTCTGCTCGACCGAAGGCGGCCTGCAGCCGACCAATTTCTACGCCTGCAACTTCATCGGCAACATCGCCTATCACGATTTCGAAGGCGTCACCGTGCGCGCCGAAGAAGGCGAGCGGCTGGTCGAGGCGGTGCGCGGCAAGCGCGTGCTGATGCTCAGGAACCATGGCCCCGTGGTCATGGGCCGCACCCTGCCCGAGGCGTTCATCACCTATTGGTCGCTGCAGCGCGCATGCGAGATCCAGCTCGCCACCATGTCGATGGGCAAGCCGATCATCGTGCCCGACGAGGTGATTGCGGTACACCAGCGCGATCTCAGCCAGGTGCAGCTGCCGATGGGCGCGGGCGTGCCCGATTTTGCCGCGATGGTGCGTAAGGTCGACAAGATCGACCCGAGCTGGCGCGACTGATTGGCATGCGGGCGGTCCGTGCATGGTGACTTGCGCTCGCAGCTCGGATAGGCGCTGAGCCCATGACCAAGTTCACCGTCAACGACCGCCCGGTACAGTATCGCCTGGACCCGCAGACCCCCCTGCTCTGGGCACTGCGGGATGCCTCGAACCTCACCGGCACGAAATATGGCTGCGGCAATGGCGATTGCGGCGCATGCATGGTGGTGGTCGATGGCGAGGCGATCCGCTCGTGCCTGGTGAGCATCGCCGAGGTCGAGGGTCGTTATGTGACGACGATCGAGGCACTGAGCCGCGACCGAAGCCATCCGGTGCAACAGGCTTTCGTTGCCGAACAGGCAGTGCAATGCGGCTTCTGCACCCCGGGCATGATCATCGCGGCGAGTGTGCTGCTGCGCAAGAACAGCGACCCGAGCGATGCCGAGATCGATGCCGCTATCCGCAACCTGTGCCGCTGCGGCACCTATCCGCGCGTCCGTGCCGCGATCAAGCGCGCCGGACGGGTGATGCGTCGGCAGGAAACGATCGCCGCCGCCCCGCCGCCGGGCATCTCGCCCGAAGACGCGGCAAAGGACGTACCGGCGCTCACGCCTCCCGATTGATCCGGTCGCGTTCGGCCAACGCGCGCACGAACACCGCCTCGAACATGGCTTCCGTCAGCCGCCCGGTATTGGTGTTGTACCGGCTGCAATGATAGCTGTCGATCAGAACCCGGCCATCGCCCAGTTCGTGCATGGCGTTGTGCCCGAACGGATAGCGCGCCGCGCGCAGCCCGAGATGCCTGAGGAAGCTGTCATGCGCGATGCGGCCGAGCGCGACGAACACCCGAAGCTGCGGCAGCGCGTCGAGCTGGGCTGACAGGAAATGGCGGCAGGTGTTGATCTCTTGCGGCGTCGGCTTGTTCTGCGGCGGAAGGCATTTGACCGAATTGATGATGATCACGCCGTCCAGTACCAGCCCGTCATCGATCCGCGCCTGATAGGTGCCGCGCGACAGCCCGAACTTTGCAAAGGTCGCGAACAGCAGATCGCCCGCATAGTCGCCGGTGAACGGCCGTCCGGTCCTGTTCGCTCCGTGCATGCCCGGGGCGAGGCCGACAATGCCCAGCCAGGCGTTGGCATCGCCGAAGGCGGGCACCGGCGCATTCCACCAATCGGGATATTTTGCCTGGTATTCGCGGCGCAATGCCACAAGGCGCGGACAAAGCGGGCAGTCGATCGGCGGTTCGGTTTCGGCAATCGGGCTTTGCTCCATCATCCGCACGGGCTAGGCGGTGGGCATGACAGAGGCAAGCCTGCAGCATTATCTGATCGCGCTGGGATCGAACCGGCGGCATCACCGCATCGGAACTCCGCGCAAGGTGCTCGATGCCGCGTTGCTGGCGCTGGCGAGCGAAGGGGTCGATGTCCTGGCCGTCGGGCCCGTGATAGAGACTGCGCCGATCGGCCCCTCGCTGCGCCGCTATGCCAACGGAGCAGCGGTGATTGCCACGCCGTTGCTGCCCGATGCGCTGCTCGCGCTGCTCAAGCGGATCGAGGCGCGTTTCGGCAGGCGGCGCGGCCAGCGCTGGTCGGCGCGCACGCTCGATCTCGACATCATCCTGTGGTCGGGCGGCACTTGGCATTCCCCGTGCCCACCGCTGATCGTGCCGCACCCTGCCTATCGCACCCGCAACTTCGTGCTGCGCCCGGCGGCAGCCATCGCGCCGGGCTGGCGCGACCCGCTGACCGGCCTCAGCATCGCGCAACTATGCCATCGCGCCGCACGGGGTTGACCCGATGGGCCGGCCCGACTAGGGGGATGCCCGCACCCGGGTCCGCCCGGCCACCGATGGCGTCGCTGCACCGCCACCCCAAGGGGGCCCTTAGCTCAGTCGGTAGAGCAACTGACTTTTAATCAGTAGGTCGCTGGTTCGAACCCAGCAGGGCTCACCATTTCATGGATTGCGCGCCGGTTTGGGGCCAGGCCTGCATCAGGCCCGATAAGGGCGTGACGGGTTGATGCGGATTCGTATACCGTTCGTCGAACCGGGGCTTCCCCCTTTGCGATCATCTACTTATGGTCGCCGCCAAACCAAGGGGAATCACCATGAAGCCAGTATTTCGCCCGATCGCTCGCAACGTCGTCTGTGCCTTTGCCCTCGCATTGGCCATGCCCGCCTTTCCGCTTGTCGTCGAAAGTGCAGCGGCGCAGCAGACCCCGGCCAGCGAGGATGCTGCCCTGACCGCGTTTCTCGATGCCGAGTTCGAGGCATGGGTGAAGACGCAGCCCCAGCTTGCCACGCGGCTGGGCCGCAAGGATGGCGGCGACAAGTGGAACGATCCCAGTGAAGCGGCCGCTGCGGCGCAGGTCAAATGGCGTCAGGACAGCGTCGCCCGGATGAAGGTGAAGTTCGATCGTGCGAAGCTGTCGCCCGAAGCGCAGGTCAATTACGACATCTGGGAACTGGAAGCCGAGCGTGCCGCCATGCAGCATGCCAACCGGATCTATCGCCCGCCCTTCTATTCGCGGCTCTATTCCGCGCACAGCCAGCTTCCCGATTTTCTGATCAACACGCATACTGTCGCGGACGAAACGGATCTCAAGAACTATATCGCACGATTGAGGGGCATGCCCGCGGTGCTCGTCGTCGCGATCGAGCGTACGAAGGCCAGCGAGGCCGCTGGCATCCGCGCGCCGAAATTCCAGGTCGAGACGATCATCAGCGGCAGCGAGAAGCTGACCAGCGGTGCGCCGTTCAGCGATGGTCCGGATGCGGCCCTGTGGGCGGATGTCAAGGCGAAGACCGAGGCGCTGGTATCGTCGGGCAAGCTGGCGCGCGCAGATGCGGACGGGTATCTGGCCGAGGCGCACGAGGCGATCGTCGCTCTCAAGCCTGCCTATGATCGGATCATCGCTTGGGCTCGGACGAGCCTGCCCAACGCTCCCAGCGGCAAGGTCGGCGCGCTGACTTTGCCGGAGGGAACCACCTATTACGCCAATGAGCTGAAGCTCAACACCACGACCGATTACACGGCCGAGCAGATTCACCAGATCGGCCTTTCAGAGGTGGCGCGGATCGAGGCGGAGCAGGATGCACTGGCACGCCAGGCCGGGTTCCAGGATCGCAGCGCCTATTATGCTGAGCGTGCCCGGCTCTATCCGCCCAGGCCGTTCGATGATGCCGCGCGCAAGGAGTATCTCGATAGCGCCAATGCCTTCGTGAAGCACACGCGCAGCCTGCTGGACCCCTATTTCAACACGCTGCCCGCCTATGGCATCGAGGTGGTCCGCGAACCCGCGTTCTCGGAGGTTGCAGGCGGCGCAGCGCATGCTTCGGCACCCAGCCCCGACGGCAAGCGCCCTGCCCGCACCTATGTGCATCTTGTCGGCACCGTGCCCGACCCGGCTGCCAAATACACGTTGATGTGTCATGAGGCCGTGCCCGGCCATAACATGCAGGGCGACATTCAGGTCCGCCAGAAGAGCGGCCCGAAATTCCGCGCAGTGACGGGCTATGTCGCCTTTGGCGAAGGCTGGGCGCTCTATGCGGAATCGCTGTGCAAGGAGATGAATGCATTTCCCGACATCGCCGCCGATTTCATGCGCCTCGACGCCGAGCTGTTCCGGGCCGCACGCCTGGTTGTCGATACCGGGCTGCACGCCAAGGGCTGGACCGAGGATCAGGCAGTCGAATACATGAACACCACCGGACGCCAGCCGATAGAACGTTCGCGCTCGGAAATCCGCCGCTACATCACTCTGCCCGGTCAGGCGACCGGCTACAAGATGGGCATGCTCAAGATCGTGGAGCTTCGTCAGAAAGCCGAAAAGGCGCTGGGTGCGAAATTCGACATCAAGGGCTTTCACGACCTGCTGATCGCATCCGGTTCCCAGCCGCTGTCGATCCTCGAACGGCGAGTGGATGACTGGATCCAGCGCAGCCGGGGCTAGGCCTGCTTTCTCAAAAGCGGGTTTCGATAAGAAACCCGCTTTTGCTGGCGCGGCGATGCCCTATATGCACGGTATCGGGCGATGCTGTTTGTTGCCCGGAACAACGGACACTCCGCCATTACTGAACCCACCACTGCCGCCGTCGAAATGACGCCCACCGACGCCGGCTCGGAAGAGTCAGGGCTTCGTGCTTCCGCTGCGCCACCGGTCCGCCCGGGCAATGGCAAGTTCCTGACCGGCAGCCTGATGCGCCATGTCGCGGTGATGACGCTGACCTCCAGCGTTGGCCTGCTGGCGCTTTTCATTGTCGACTTCGTCGACCTGTTCTTCATCTCGCAGCTGGGCGATCCGGCACTTACCGCCGGGATAGGCTTTGCCAGCACCCTGCTCTTCCTGAACTCCTCGCTCAACATCGGACTGATGATCACTATCAGCGCGCTTGCCGCGCGCCGGATCGGCATGGGCCGCAGCGAGAGCACGCGCGCGCTGCTTGGTGAGGTGCTGCTGATCGGCATTGCGTTGTCCAGCGTTATCGCTCTGATATTCTGGGTGTTTGCACCGCAATGGGTCGAACTCATGGGGGGCAGCGGAACGGCCAGAGATGCAGCGGTCAGCTATATCCGCATCGTCGCGCCCTTTGGGCCGGTCACCGTGACCGGCATGGTCTGTTCCGGATTCCTGCGCGCTTATGGCGATGCACGCCGCGCCATGAATACCACGCTTGCCATGGCCATCGGCAATGCGGTGTTCGACCCGATCCTTATGTTCGGCCTGGGATGGGGTTTTGTCGGTGCTGCCTGGGCCACGGTCATCGCGATCATCATGATGGCGGCCAGCGGGATCATTCCCATCCTGCAGCATTATGGCGGCTTCGCGATGCCCTCACGACAGAGCTTTGCTGCCAATCTTGTCGATATTCGCAAGATCATGGTCCCTGCCGTGCTGACCAACCTGGCAACCCCGGTTGGCGGCATCATCGCCTTCCGCCTCATCGCGGTCTATGGCGAGGCGGCCGTGGCGAGCTATGCCGTGATCGGGCGAATTGTTCCGCTGGCCTTCTGCCTGCTCTTTTCGCTCTCGGGATCGATCGGTCCGATCATTGGACAGAATTACGGCGCGGGCCAGCTGGAAAGGGTTCGCGGCACGATCGATCGCGCTGTCCTTTTCGCTGCGGGCTTCACGCTGCTCATCTGGCCAGCCCTGATTCTTGGGGTCGACACGATCGGCTGGATCTTCGACCTGCCACAGGCAGGCATGGACCTGATCCACGCCTTCGCCTGGATCGTTGTGCCGCTGTTCTTCTTCAACGGCTTGCTGTTCATCGCCAATGCCAGTTTCAACAATCTCGACCGGGCATCCTGGTCAAGCTGGACAAACTGGGGCCGCAACACGCTGGGCGTTCTGCCGCTGGCAATGATCGGAAGCAGCATGGCCGGCGCGCCGGGTGTCCTTGTGGGTCAGGCGGTCGGTGGCGTGCTGTTCGGCATAGGGGCCTATTGGTTGACACGCTACAGGGTGAACCAGCTCCGAAAAATATAGGTTAACCAGTTTGGCGGAGCCCTGTGAAACGTCTATTTACAAGATCGGTGTCCCAATAAAACGGCGTCTGAACCACTATGCCATCGCCCGATAGCCCTCTGATTTCCGTCATGATGAGCGTCTATAATGGCGAGCGTTATGTCGCGGAGGCGATCCAGAGCATCTTGGGGCAGACCGAGAGTCGCTTCGAATTCCTGATCGTCAACGATGGCTCGCGCGATGCATCCGGTTCGATCATCGATCGCTACGCGGCCCAAGACAGCCGGATTCGAGCCATTCATCAGGAAAATCGCGGGCTGATCGCCAGCCTCAACCGCATGCTGGACGAGGCGCGCGCGCCGCTGGTGGCGCGGATGGATTGCGACGATGTCTCGCGGCCCGAACGCTTTGCGGTGCAGCTGGCCTTCCTGCAAGCCCATCCCGAGATCGCGGTACTGGGCACCAATACCGATGAACTGGACGCAGACGGCGCGTTCTTTCCCTGCTCCGATTTCCATCCGGAACAACCCGCTGCCATACGCGAACGATTGATGGTGGCGAGCGCGATATGCCATCCTTCGGTGATGATGCGCCGCGATGCCATCCGCGCACTTGGGGGCTATAGAGCCGCCTTCCGCCATTGCGAGGATTATGACCTTTGGCTGCGGGTGAGCGAACAGTACGATCTCCACAACCTGCCTGACCGGCTGTTTCTTTATCGCAGATCTCCCGAGCAGGTCAGCGAAAAGCATATTCTGATCCAGGCTATCGGGGCCGCCTGCGCGCGTTATGCCGCGCAGCAGCGGCGCATCGGGCGACCCGACCCGTTCGATGGCGCCAGCTCCCTGCCTTCGCTCGACCAGATCGATGCTCTGTTGGGGACGACCGGCATAGGGGCGCGGATGCGGCTCGAAGTGATCGACAGCATCAAATATTCGCCCGATGCACTGAACGGCGGTGGCCTTGCACTGATGAAGGCTCATCTTCGCGAAGGCGGCACCAAGAACGGCTTCTGGCGCACGGCGGGGCGCCTGGTGAAGCTTGGCATGATTCCGCAGGCGTTGAATCTCTCGTTCGACCTCGTGCGATATTGAAGCCTTCGATCCTGCTCCATATGCGGATGTTAATTCCTGTAACGGGGCCTGTGCCATGGCGACACAGCACGATTTCGTCGCTGATTTGGTAAGGGATTTCGGCTATTGGGCGGTGTGACGGCGTGCATATCGCCAGCCTTTCCGACAGGATAGTTCCGCTCATCATGCCCTTGCGCTTCGCCACCATCTTCCGCGCCCAGAGCGCGATGGGTCTGCGCGAATGGACCGCCTGGCTTCTGCTTGCCCTGGTTCTGTCCCTTGGTGCCTCGCAGATCGTCCGCGCGCAGCGCGGCGATGAGGTCGATGCCCGACCGCAATATCAGCCCAAGGGCGGCATGGCGTTCGAGCAGCCGGGCCAGAACTTTCCTGGTTCTGCCTTCTATTATCTGGATGATACCGGCTCGCTGGAACGTCCGACGGCTGCAGTGCTGGACAGCGGGGCAGCAGGCCTGGGCGCCGGTGCCGGCATGGTCCGGGGGCTTGTCATCAACGGATCGCCCATCGATCAGGGCCGCGCGCTGCAATGCCTTACCGCCGCCATCTATTATGAGGCGGCCATGGAGCCCGATGCAGGGCAACAGGCGGTTGCGCAGGTCGTGCTCAACCGCGTGATGCACCCAAGCTATCCCAACACAGTGTGCGGCGTGGTCTATCAGGGATCGGAACGCGCCAGCGGCTGCCAGTTCACCTTCAGCTGCGACGGCGCCATGGCGCGGGCGCCCAGCCCTACCTATTGGGCGCGCGCCCGACGCGTCGCCGAGCGCGCCCTTGCCGGCTATGTGTACCGCCCAGTCGGCACTGCCACCCATTATCATACCACCGAAGTCTCTCCCTATTGGGCACCGAGCCTCGACTTTATCGGGACGATCGGAGCGCATCGCTTCTATCGCTGGCAAGGCGCCGCAGGGCGCGGCCTCGCCTTCAACGCCCGTTATCTGGGGGGCGAACCCTATCCGGGACCCAAGCCCCGTGCCGGATTGACCCTTGCCGGCGGCGTGGATCCCCTCGACCCGCTGGTGCTGGCTAAGGCTTATGAGGCGGCAAGGCTGAAGGCAGAAGCCGACAATGCGGTCGTGCTCGAAGCCCAGCGGCTGGGTCGCGCTGCGCCATCGGCCGGACATGGTTCGTCCGGATCCCATGTTCCGGCCTATGCGCCCGACATTGCCCAGCGCGGAGGTGAAAGTGCCGTTCGCGGCAGCAACCTGCCCGACAACAGCCAGGTTCGTCCCGAATATCGCAACTCGGGCCAGTGGATCCGTCAGCCAGGTACCTGACGCTGCCGGAACTGCCGGGCAGTCTCTGAGCCCTGCCACAGCGTTAACCACAGCTGGAAACCAGCTTCGCCAAAGCACGCTTAGCACTTGCTAGCTTACGGTTGGGCACGTTCAGTTGCCTTGCGCCATGCGAATGTCCCAGTTTGAGACAGCTGGCCGAGCGGCCATCCAGCGCGCAAGGACGGCCAGACTTTTGGGAGGTGAAATAAACGTCGACAGGTCAATGCCTTGGCTCCTGGAGGCTCTGCCACGGCCCGAACTGTCAGCAGCATCCTATCCCCATGATGCATCAGGCGCATGAAGCCTCCGATACGGGGCAAGTTTGCATTTGGTTAACCGGGTGAAGGGTATGACGGTGTACGAGGAAGTAACCACATGAAATCCGTCGCCACTCGTAACAGCAACCGAACAGCGAGCCCGATGCGCATTCTGCTCATCTGGACGCTCGTTTCCGGCTTGCTGTTCGGGCTGGCGGAATTCGGTGAACCGCTCGACGACATCTTCCGGATCGCGCGCAACAAGATGCGCGAACACAATGCGAGCGGCCAGGTGGTCGTCGTGGGCATCGACAATCTGGCACAGCAGGAAGTTGGTGAATGGCCGTGGGACGCCGATCGCTATGCCCGCATGATCGACAATCTGCGCGCGGCCGGCGCAAACCGGATATTCTTTGATTTCCCGATAAAGGGCCTGAAGAATGATCCTGGCTCTCCCAGACTGGTTGAAGCCCTGAAAGATCATCCGGGCAAAGTCCATCTTGTCGCAGCCTTTTCAGAGGCAGCGGCCACAGGTAAACGCATTCCTTTGATTCCACCTCCCGAAACACGGCGGTTCTCACATCTCGTCAGCACGAATGTCTGGATCAATGGTTACAACATTGTCTGGTCTGGCCGATACGCGAATCGAGTTGGTGATCTGGTTGTCCCGTCTGTACCTTCGGTCATTTCCGGCATATCTGGCGGAGTAGAAGAAGAGTTTCCAATCGATTACTCGATCGCAATGGGATCACTCCCCTATATTAGTGCGAGTGAGATACTACGGGGCGATGCTGTCGTCTCTCGCGTGCGTGGTCATGACATCGTGATAGGGGTCAACTCGAATGGAATAGGCAATCGCTATTCAGTTCCGGGTCATGGCCCGTCATCCAGTGTCTTCGTGACAGCGCTTGCGGCCGAGACCCTTCTGGCAGGCGCTCCGGGTACATATGGTTGGTGGGTCCCCTTCCTGCTCGCCCTTGCCGTGACAGCGATGATGATGCGGGTCTCCAGAACACCCCTGGTTCTCGGCATGCTGGTGTTGCTGCCGACCTGCGCGCTGGGCCTGCCGTTTCTGCTCGAATCCGCCGGGCATTACACGGCCATCATGCCAGCGACCGTCCTGATGCTCGGTTCGATGGGCCATCTTGCATGGCGATCGCATCGCCAGCGCTTCGACGAGCGCGGCATGGTCAACGAGGTCTCCGGTCATCCCAATCTGAACGCCCTGCGTGCGCAGGGGGCGGACACCCAAGACGGCCTGATCGCTGCGCGAATCCACAACTATGCCGAAGCGGCAACGGCCCTGCCCGTGGCCGCCGAGAAGGAACTGGTCGAACAGATCATTCTGCGGCTCTCGCTCGGCAATGGCGGCTGCAAGGTCTATCATGGTGACGAAGGCATCTTCATGTGGCTGGTGCCCGGAACATCGATCAACAATGTCGGCGATCAGCTTGCTGGCCTGAGCGCGATTTTCCGCAGCCCTGCCAACGTGTCGGGCCGCCTGATCGATCTGGGCGTCGCATTCGGGGTCGACGCCGACCCCGGCCGCTCGATCCAGAGCCGGATGTCGAGTGCGCTTCTGGCCTGTCAGGAAGCACAGAATGCGGGCGAGCACTGGCGAGTCTATGATCCAACCAAGCTTGAAGCCACCGAATGGCGCGTGACGATGCTGGGCGAACTCGACGCCGCCATCGACAATGGCGAAGTCTGGGTCGCGTTCCAGCCCAAGCTTGACCTGCTTTCGGGCGAAATCTGCGGGGCGGAGGCCCTGGTGCGCTGGACCCATCCCGAAAAGGGTCCAATCAACCCCGAAGAATTCATCACGGCGGCCGAACGGCATGATCGCATCGAGAAACTGACGGAACATGTGCTCAACCGCGCCGTGCAGGTCGCCGCCAGCCTCAACCGGGATGGCCGCAAGTTCGACATGGCCGTCAACCTGTCGCCCCGTCTGATCGGGCATGCGAACCTAAAGCCGATGGTCGTGCAGACCTTGCGGCGCCACGGACTTCCGGCAGAGAGGCTCATTCTGGAAATCACTGAAACCGCCGCCATGTCGAGCGCAGATGCGGCGATGCAGGAACTGCGCGACTTGCGCAGCATAGGCCTGCAGCTCTCGATAGACGACTACGGCACCGGCTTTTCCACTCTCGATTATCTCAAGCGTTGCCCGGCTACCGAACTGAAGATCGATCGCAGCTTCGTCCGCATGCTCGTGTCGAGCCGATCCGACCGAATCATGGTCAATTCCACGATCGAGCTGGCACATTCGCTGGGTGAAGAGGTGGTCGCAGAAGGCGTCGAAGACAACGAGACGCTCCAGCTGCTCGGTCAGATGGGCTGCGACAAGGCCCAGGGATATCTGATCGGCCGCCCGATGCCGTTTGAAGCGCTCGTCGAATATCTTGCCGATCACACCGCCGCACAGGCCGCCTGAGCGCCCTTCGGACCGGTCCCATCCAGTACTGACCCTTGCAACCCCTGCCGAGGGCGGGCCGTGCCGATGTGCGCAATGTCATTGGTTAATGGCTTGTTGACCATTTTACATTCTGGTAACCTTGATTTCGGGCGCATTTCGTAATTCGCGCCCGAAATGGAGTGCTAAAAATGGCAAAGCGTACCAAACAGCCCGTGCGCGGATTCTGGGACTGGCTCCTGGGCGGCGGCTGGAGCGACTGATTTCGAAGTTTCGCTCGAAATTTCAATCAGGTGGCCCCGATCGGAAGATCGGGGCCATTTTTATTGTCGCGAAGGGTTGAGGGAAAACCACTTTCGCATCGCAAGTCCGCAGGCGTTCCGACGGGCGATGGTATCAGTCAGCAACCAGTACTGATTCGAAAAGGTTCGCCCTCGCGCAGACGGCAAGGCTTGGTCATCTATCCCTATTCGGAAGCGGATGGATTTATTTGCCCTGAAAGCGAGGCGCTCTTTTCTCGAGGATCGCGTCGATCGCCTCGCGGTGATCGTCCATCTGTTGCAGAACGCCCTGCCAGATGGCCGCCTGATCGAGATGCTCAGCCAGCGTGACGTCGCGCGCGTCCTTTATCAGCCGCTTCGTCTTGCGGATCGCAGCCGGCGGGAATTGCGCGACCATCTGCGCCAGTGCCATGGCGCGCTCGATCAGCGCATCGCCAGGCACAACCTCGGACACCAGACCATAGCGCTCGGCCCTGGCTGCATCGATGAACTCCCCGGTCAGCATCATCTGGCTAGCCCTGGCCAGCCCAACGATGCGCGGCAGCAGCCAGGCGCCTCCGTCGCCAGGAATGATGCCGACGCGCAGGAAGCTCTCCGCAAATACTGCGTCATCCGATGCGATGCGGATATCGGCCATGCAGGCCAGATCGCAGCCAGCACCGATCGCATGCCCTCGAATCGCCGCTATCACGGGCACCGACATCCGTTCCATCGTCAGCGGAATGCGCTGGATCTGGGTCTTGTACCAGTTTTCAAGCTGCATCGGGCTCATCTGCTGCTCGGCGGTGAGCGCCTTGATCTGCTTGATATTGCCGCCCGAGCAGAACCCCGGCCCTGCCCCGGTCAGGACAACGCAATCGACCGCAGGATCGCCATCGGCGACTTCCAAAGCCGCAACCAGCGCACCGATGACTTCTTCCGACAAGGCATTGCGGGTTTCGGGTCGGTTCAGCGTGATCGTCGCAATGCGTCCATCGACGGAATACAATACCGGCGGAGCGCTTGCAGCCGCTTCACGCGCAACGCGGTCGGCATAGGCACCGCCATGAAAGAGCAGCGGGGGCTTGCCGTCGCTCTCATAATCGATGACCTCGCCGACCATGATCACATGATCGCCGCCCTCGTACAGGTGCCGTGTCTTGCAGATCAGTCGCGCCGAACAGCCTTGGATGAAAGGAGGTCCCTGCTCGCCGATATCCAGCCCGGCAAACTTGTCTTCGGCGCGCGATGCAAAGCGATTGGCCAGATCGTCCTGATCGCTGGCCAGAACGTGCACCGCAAAGCTCTCGGCCTGTTCGAACGCCGCCATGGATCGCGCCGAACGAGCCAGTGACCAGAGGATCAATGGCGGATCGAGCGAGACCGAATTGAAGCTGTTGGCCGTGACGCCAACCGGAAGACCCAGCGCATCGCGCGTGGTGACGATGGTAACGCCGGTGGCGAACTGCCCCAGAGCATTGCGATAGGTCTTGGGATCGAAATGGGCCATGGCTTCTGCCCTAGCGCTGGCGAGGGAGACTGCGCAACGCCAAATGCTGCAGAAATGCGGGACAATTTGCTTGGCCGGTTTCGAGGCGGTCTGTAGGATGACAGTCGGGATCAGGGCGGCAGGGCACAGACGGACATGAGCGGCGAATTCGAAGTGGCAGGATCGATCGCCGAAGGCGGCCTATGGGCACGGACGGCCGAGCCGCATGCAGGCGAAGCCAGCGCCGAGGGCCATGGCAAATGCCTGAATTGCGGTACCCTGCTCGCTGGTCCGCATTGCCATCAGTGCGGTCAGGCTGCGCATGTTCACCGCTCCATCTCCGCCTTTTGGCATGACATCCTGCACGGGGTTCTGCACTTCGACGGCAAGTTCTGGAACACACTGCCATTGCTCGCCTGGCAGCCGGGGCATCTGACGCGCCGCTATATCCATGGCGAACGCGCGCGGTTCATCAGCCCGATGGCGCTGTTCCTGTTCTCGATCTTCCTGATGTTCGCAATCTTCTCCTATGTCGGCTCGCCCGATTTCACCGGCGACAAGGCGGCGGGCGCGACAATAAGCGGGACCGACTGGCGCGCCAGCGTGGCAAGCGAGATCGCGACGCTCGAGAAGAAGGTCGCGGAACGCGAGGCCCGGTTGAAAGCGTTGCCTGCCGACGATCCACAGCGCGAAAAGCTCGATATGCAGATCAGGGACTTGAAGGCCGAGATCAACGGCATGAGCTTCGCGATCGAAGGCAAGCCGCGATACCCCGGAGTCATCGACAGCAGCGGAGACAGCCTCGCCGACGCATTCGACTTTGGTACCAAGGTCGATACAGGCGTGCCTGCCTTCGATGCCTGGATCAACAAGCTGGCGGCCAAGACCAAGAAGAACCCAGAGCTCCTTCTCTACAAGATCCAGTCCAATGGCTACAAGTTCGCCTGGCTGCTGATCCCGCTATCGATCCCGTTCGTCTGGCTGGCGACGATCGGCAAGCGTGGCCACCGGTTCTACGACCATGCGGTGTTCACCACCTATTCGATCGCGTTCATGTCGCTGCTGTTCATCGTGGTGACACTGTCGTGGAAGTTCAACATAGCAACAGGACTGGTGACCACGGCGGCGCTGTTCTACGCACCGTTCCACATGTACCGGCAATTGCGCCACGCCTATGGCAGCTCGCGGATCGGCGCAGTCTTTCGGCTGTTCCTGCTGCTGAACTGCACGGGTATCGTGGTGCTGCTGTTCCTCACGATCCTGATCAACCTGGGGCTGATCGGCTGACCAGTCGGACGGTCAGCTACCAAAAAAGCGGCGCTTGATATCCTCGGCCAGTCGCGCCGGCCGCAGCGTTTCGGCGTCGAGGCAGCACCAGCTCGACTTGACCTCAGCCAGCACATCCTCGCCGCGGCGGATGATCGTCTCGTAGAACGCGCGCGCACCGTGCACCTTTTCCAGCATGACCGATGCGATCACCTGATCGTCGAGGAAAGCGGGCTTGCGATAGGTAATCTCGTGCTTGAGCGCGACCCACAGATGCTCGGCCACCGCCTGAGGCGGCGCGATATTCTGCCAGTGCGCGATCACCGCATCCTGCACCCATTTGAGGTAGTGGGCATTGTTGACATGACCCATGAAGTCGATCTCGGATGGGTCAACGCTGATGGGGTGGTCGTGGCGGATGGCGGCGGATTCAGGCATGGCTGACATGTAGCGGTTTGCGCAGGTTTACGGAAGCGGCAAATGCCGGAGGCTGCGGCGAGCCCCCGGCATTCCACCCCGATGTCAGAAAGCGTAGCGGGCGATGACCTGGAACACGGGACCGGCTTCCTCCGATTCCAGTTCGTATTCGTCGAAACTGCGATCGATCTGATCTTCGACCGTGGTGAACTTGTTGAACACCTCGCGCTTCTTGCCATTGAGCAGGTTCGATCCGACGGCGCGGATCGTGAAGCTCTTGCCGAACCGCTTCTCGATGAAGATTTCCAGATCGGCGCCGTAGGTTGTAGTGACTTCCTCGCCGATCACCCGGCCAAAGGCGCGACCCTGTTTGCGATAGGTTGCACCAAAGGCTGCACCAATGGATTTCAGATCCTGAATCGCGCCGAAATTGTAGACGAACTTCGATTGATCGTTGAAACGCCGTTCGCCGAAGATATCGGTGATTTCGCTGTCGAGATAGGATACGTTGCCGAATATCCCGGTATCGGGAAGGCCAAGGAAGCCGAGGTCGGTCGACATGTCGAATTCGACGCCATAGACCTTGCCATCGCCGACGTTTAGCGGCTGGAAGACGAACGTGCCGTCTCCTTCCGAACCCTCGACACCGGTGTTGGTCAGTTCGATCAGGTTCTTCACATCGCGGTAGAAGAAATTGATGCCGACAATGCCACCCCGCCCGATGCGCCGTTCATAGCCCAGATCGATGCCCCAGGCGGTTTCGGGATCGAGCTGCGGGTTGCCCAGTAGGTCGTTGTCGCCAAGTTCCGCTTCCAGCAAAGCCGGAGAGATGAAGTTGAATTCGGGCCGGCGGTTGGTCCGCGCCACCGAGCCGATAATCCGGTCGCGATCGGTAATATCGTATTTGAACGAGGCCGAGGGCAGCAGCTTCTCGTAATCATTACCCTGAACCGCGCCAACCGCGACGGTTGCATCGACGATGTTGAGATCGGTCGTTTCATAGCGCAAGCCAGCTTCCCAGGAGAAGCCGCCATGGCGTCCTTCGATCAGAGCAAAACCGTCGATACGGCGCTCCTCGATCGCATTCACGCCGCCCGGCGTTTCATCCAGCGCGCCGAAGCCCGTATTCAGTTCCTCGGGGTTGCGCTGGAACTGGTTCCAGTTGCGCGCCGCCGCCACGTTGAAGCGGTTGCGTACGGTCAGGATCGCAGTGTCGCGGTCCTTGTCCTGGTAGAAACCGCCAAAGACGAGCTTGATCTCATCGCTGACATCGGCAGCATGTTCCAGCTTGACCGTGAATTCGCTGTCATCGATGTCGGTAGCGGTAAGATCGCCGGTAAAGCGGGGCGTCGCGCGATCGAAGTCGATCTCGAACTCGGTTTCGCGCTGCTTGTCCGTGAAGTTGGCATAGCCGATCCGCAACGAGGTCTTGCCCGCCGACCATTCGTGCGAAAGCTTGCCGTCGATCGTGTAATTTTCCTGATCGATCTCGTTCACATTGGCATTGTCGGTCAGCAGATTGCCTGCGGGAACCGGGCCAGTGATCGCGGTCGGATCGTCATATTCATAGCTGCGCTCGGTCTCGGTGCGATCAGTTCGCACATAGAAGCCGCGGATCTGGAAATTGGTGTCTCCGCCGTCGATCTCGTAGGTCGCGTTGAGCGAATAGTCCTTGCCGTCGCGAGTATCAGTTTGGTCCTCGCGATTGTCGAAATCGTCCGTCGCGAAATTGGGGTTGTTCTCGGGTGAATCGCCGTAGCGCAGGCTCGACTTGAGCTTGGGATTGTGGCGACCCTGGAAATTGCCGCCTATCAGCAGACGGCCCGGTCCGACCTTGCCGCCGAACACCGCACCAAAACTGGGCTCGAATTCCTCGTCGTCATAATAGAGCGTGCCGCCGCGGACATATCCGCCGTCGAGCTGATAACCGTCACGCAGCACGATATTCAGGGAGCCGGCGACCGCATCACCCGTGCGGCGGGCGGAGTTTGAACGCACGATCTCGACTCGCGAGATCAGTTCTGCGGGGATACGGTCGAGGAAGAACGACCGGTCGGCCTGGCCGCCAGGAACGCGCTCCCCGTTGATCAAAATCTGGGTATAGCCCGGCGGCAGACCGCGCAGACGCGGCCCGTCGCTCTCGATCACATCGGACAGGAAGGTTACCGATGGCACGCGCTTGAGCGCATCGCCTGCAGTCAGAGGCTCGAAGCGCTGGAAATACTCGGTACCATATTCGAGCACCGGTTCAGCACCATCGACGCGGTTACGATAACCGATCTGGCCTTGCACCACGATATCCTGCGATGTCGTGATGGCGCCTTCGGCGTCGCTGCGCGGCTGCTCTTCCGCAGCAACATTTTCCTGCGCCATCGCCAACGCCGGCAACATGGCAAGACCAGCAATGCTGGCGCACAATGCGACGCGCGTGGCACGGACAGAACCGAAAATAACCGACATGAAAACCCCCCGAATCGGACAGCCGATTTGGCTGTGTTGGGCGGCCGCTATCAGTGGTCAGCGACGGATGGATGACGTCTTCATTGCAGATTGGGGTCAGTTCTTGCACAAAACTGTCATCAACCCGCCATATCAGCGTGGCAGCGGGCACCTACCGCACATTGATTACGACAAAGGATTTCCATTCATGGCCGCTCGTTCTTACGCCTCCCTGTTCGGGGCGGTCTCCCTTGCTCTGCTGGCCAGCGCCTGTGCGCCCAAGGAAATCCCGATCGAGACGCGAATCGCGAATGCATTGCCCGCCATGGATGTACCCGCGACCGTAGAGACGGTGCCGGTCGGCACCGCCAATGCCGATGCGGCGGACGATCCGGCGATCTGGCGCAATCCGGCCAATCCATCTGCCAGCCTGATCATCGGCACCGACAAGAAAGCCGGGCTCTATGTCTATGGCATGGACGGCACGGTGCGCGGTTCATCGCTGACCGGCCGCTACAACAACGTGACACTGTTCGCGGGCGACCATGGTATCGTCGTCATCGCCAGCGACCGCACCGATCCGGTCAATTCCAGGCTCGCACTCTTCCTGCTCGATCCGGCGACCGGCGCGCTGTCGCCACTCGCCAGCGTGCCGAGCGGTGCGGGCGAAGGCTATGGCGTGTGCGTGACCGGCGCTCCCCGCGTCGCCACGGTCGGCGCGCCAGATGCGATGACTGCCTATGCCGCGATCAAGGACGGCACCGTGCGCGAGATCCGGATCACCCACAAGGGCGGGAAGGTCGAGCACAGCACAGGCGCGACCTGGAAGCTCAACACCCAGATCGAGGGCTGCGTCATCGATCCGGCCACCGGCGCGCTCTATGTCGGCGAAGAGGATGTCGGCATCTGGAAAATCGACCCCGCTCGCCCGGCAGCCGCACCGGTGCTGTTCGCCGCAGCCGACAGCAAGCAGCTCGTCGCCGATGTCGAGGGCCTCGCACTGGCCACGCGTGAAGGCGAGAGCAGCCTGCTCGTCGCATCGAGCCAGGGCGACAATGCCTATGCCGTGTTCGACACGGCTAATGGCAAGCTGCTCGGCCGTTTCCGCATCAATGGCGGCGCGATCGACGGCACGTCGGAAACCGACGGGATCGAGCTGGCGGTCGGCGATTACGGCCCCGGCTTTGGACAGGGGGTATTCATCGCGCAGGACGGCGACAACGGCGGCGGCACGCAGAATTTCAAGCTGGTGAGCTGGGCCGCGATCCTCGCCGCGCTGGGGCTGTAATCAGCCCCGTCCGCGATAGCCCGGGACATCCTGCGGCGGCAGCCACAGCCCCGCAGGCGGTTCGCCCGATTGCCAGAACACGTCGATCGGAATGCCGCCGCGCGGATACCAGTAACCGCCGATGCGCAGCCAGTGCGGCTGCATCTCTTCATGGAGCCGCTCGGCAATGCCGACGGTGCAGTCCTCGTGGAATGCCTGATGGTTGCGGAAGCTGCCAAGGAACAGCTTCAGCGACTTGGATTCGACCATCACCCTGTCGGGCGCATAGTCGATGACCAGATGCGCGAAGTCGGGCTGGCCGGTGACGGGGCAGAGCGAGGTGAACTCGGGCGCGGTGAAGCGCACCAGATACGGCCTGCCGGGACGAGGGTTGGGCACATAGTCCAGCACCGCCTCTTCGGGAGAGGTCGGCATGGGACTGTCTTTGCCCAGAAAGCGTGTTTGGGGTTGATCGGTCATGCGCCTCATCTAATGCGGCGCACGGCTGATGTCATCTCCCGGCCTGCATTCAGCGCCGATTAACCGCGCGACGCGTGTGGCGGCGGGCTATGATGGGGACGGTCAGCTTTGCAGGTCCGGCCAGAAACGTGCCGGTCGATCGAGCTATGTGGGGAATCTTGTCGGCATGAATCACGACGGCCGCAAATTGACAGCTGTGATGCTCGGGTTGAGCCTGATGGCGATGGCCACGACCGGCCTGGCGCAGGACAATGCGCCTGGCAGTTTTTCCCTGCCTGCAGGATCGCAGCCAGGCCAACAGCCGCCTGCCGACGTTCAGGGGCCGGTCGATGCGGAATCCTCGCCGCCTCGCCGCGCAGATCAACCAGCCGAGCCCGCGCCGCGCCCGCCGGTGCCGACAATTGCCCCCACACCCGTTCCGCGTCAGCAGACCCCGCGTCCGCAGGAAAGCCAGCGCCCCCGCAGCACCCCACCGCGGCCTGCAGCAGGGCAGCCCCCGGCCCAGGCGCGCCAGCAGCCGCGCCCGCAGGTTCCAGCAGCAACGCCTGCACCGGCGCCTGCACCCGATACGCCCGTCAGCTCGGCCGATCCGGCTGGCTCGGTAGCAGCCGATCAGCAGCAACCCGCCGCCGATCCGCTGCCGCTTCCCGAATTGCCGGGAACGGCAGGGTCCGATCCCGCCATGGCGCCCGAGACCGATCCGGCGGTTGCGGAGGACGACGGTTCGATCTGGTGGTGGGCCGCTGCCGGCGCGCTTGCGCTGGTCAGCCTGATTTTCATGGGTCTGCGCCAACGCAAGCCCGGCCAGGCCGTCGATGCAGGATCGCCTGCGCACCTGCAACCGGCAGCGACTGTCCCGACCCCACCCCTGCGCAATCCGCAGCCAGCGGCCGCGCCTCCACCTCCGCCACCGCCGCTGCGGCCGGCAGGGTCGGACATGCAGCCAAGGTTCAATCCGGACGAGATGGCAGGCAATTGGCGAGCCGCTACGGCTGCTCCGCTTGCGTCTCCGCCGCCGCCATCGCCCCAATCTCCGCCGCAGCCGCAGCCTTCGCTTGCGCGTGCCCCCGTCACGCCGCCGCCTGAGGAGGACGAAATGGAGGCCATCCTGCCCGACTCGGCGCTGGCCGATTCCGCTGCGGGAACCTCCACCTCGCTCGGCGCGGCAAAGGGCACCCCGCAGCGCCATGATTTTGGCGGGCAGACCGAAGCCCAGGCTGTTCCGCGCCTGCTGCTCGACTTTGCGACGCTGGGCATCGACGTAACACTGGTCAACGCAGTGGCACGCTATCATCTGGGCGTCACCAACATGGCCGACATTCCGGTCAGCAACATCGCGCTGCATGGTGCCATCGTGCAGGCGCGCAAGGGCATGCCGCCGACAGTCGATCCGATGCGCGGGGACAGCCTGTTGCCGCATCTGCAGAAGATCGCCGATATCGACCCCGGCAGCACCCAGCGCTGCGAAGGGCAGATCCGCCTGCCGCTCAACCAGATCGAGCCGATCGCGATGCAGGGCCGGCTGCTGTTCGTGCCGCTGGTGCATATCTGGATTGGCTATGATGGCCCCGATGGCACGCGCTATGCGGTCACCCAGTCGTTCGTGCTGGGCGAGGAAAGCACGCCGCCCGGCCCGCGGGTCGGACCGCTGAGGCTCGATCTCGGTCCGCGCCGGTTCACTGCGATCGGTCAGCGGCCGTTGCAGCCAGCCTGATCGCGCCACTGCTTGCCAAGCATGGGGCGATCATGCCAATCAGCTGAAACGTATACGGAATGTTGATTCCGAGCTGAGAGGGCCTTCCATTCATGCGCAACCGCTTCGCTTCGTCCGCCCTGGCCCTGTGCCTGTGTCTTTCGCCCCTTCCGCTCGTCGCGCAGGATGGCGGCAAGGCGCAGGAAAAGGCGGCCCCCGCGAAGGTCGAGCCGATGGTGTCGATCACGAAACACAGCGGCACCTTCGGCGGGCAGCGCGTCGCCTATACCGCGACCGCCAGCGACACCTTTCTGAAGGACGACAAGGGCAACCCCAGGGCGCGCATCTTCTCGGTCAGCTATGTCAAGGATGCGCCTGAGGCGAACCGCCCGGTTACCTTCCTGTTCAATGGTGGCCCCGGATCGGGCTCGCTCTGGCTGCACATGGGCGCTTTCGGCCCCAAGCGCGTCGCCATTCCCAATGATGGCCGCGATGACGGCGCGCCGCCCTATCGGCTGATCGACAATCCCGAAAGCCTGCTCGACGTCACCGACATCGTGTTCATCGACCCGGTCGGCACCGGCTTTTCGACCGCCCTGGGCGATACCGACCCGAAGGAATTCTGGGGCGTCACCAAGGATGCCAAATCGGTGGCGCAGTTCATCCGTCAGTGGCTGAGCGACAATGGCCGCTGGAACGCGCCGAAGTTCCTCGGCGGCGAAAGCTATGGCACAACCCGCACCGCCGCCGTCGCGAACGAGCTTGAGGGCAGCTATAACGATGTATCACTGAACGGCCTGCTGCTGATTTCGACAATTCTCGATTTCGGCGCACAGGCCGAAGTTCCGGGCAACGAGATGCCCTATGTGCTGATGGTGCCCAGCATGGCGGTCACTGCGCTCTATCATGGCAAGACGACGCCGTCGGCATCGGGTCCCGGGCCTGCTGCGCTCGCGGCCGAAGCCAAGGCCTTCGCCACCAACGAATATCTTCCCGCGCTAATGAAAGGCAGCGCGCTGGTCGGCGAGGAGCGGGCGGCGATCCGCGCCAAGCTCGCGCGCTATACCGGCCTGTCGGAACAGTATCTCGAAAGCGCCGACCTGCGCGTGACGCCGGGCCGCTTCTACAAGGAACTGCTGCGCGATCGCGGTCTGGTCGTCGGCCGCCTCGATGCGCGCTACACCGGCAAGGATTATGACAATGCCGGCGAAACTCCCGACAACGATCCCAGCTTCTACGGCATCGACGGCAGCTATACCGCGGCGCTCAACGCCTATGTCAGGCAGGAGCTCAAATTCAGCCCCGAGCGGCAATATGTGACCATCGGCGGCGTGCGCGACTGGGACTGGGACCTGCCCGGCAATGGCGGCGAATCGCGCTACTACAAGAATGTCGCGCCCTATATCGGCCGCGCCCTGCGCGAGAATAGCGGTCTGCGCGTCCTGGTGGCCCAGGGCTGGTACGATTTCGCAACGCCGTTCTTCGGCGCCGAATTCTCGCTCACCCGCACCGGAATCCCTGCCGACCGGATCGAATATACCAGCTACGATGCCGGCCACATGATGTATGTGAACGAGACCGACCTCACCAAATTGTCGCGGGATATTCGCGGCTTCATCCGGAGACGGTAATCGGACGAGCCGCACGCGGGTGACTTGTTGCCGCAACAGTTCTGAGGCATTGTTTCAGAATGGAAAAACTGTTGCCCGTCATGCTGCTCGCCGAGGTGCTGCTCACTCCGCCGCCGGCGCCGGGCGTTGCCGAAGGAAGCGTTTCGCCACGTCAGCAGCGCTCGCTCGTCACATGGACGCCCGGTGAGATCCGCTGTCGGGGAACCCGGCTCGTGCCGCAATTGCTGGAACGCCCGCTGGCCTCGCTGGCCTGGGGCAACGATCCGTCAGGTGCGCCGATCACCTATGCGTTCGATATCGATTCGAGCGGCAGGACGTTCAATATCCGCCGAACCGGCAAGGAAAGCCGTGGCTATGGTTCGGGAGAGATCGCCCCTGCACTTGCTGCATCGCGCTTTGCCGCTGGCCAAGGCTATACCGACTGCTCGGTCGCCTATACGGCCAGCCAGCAGAGCGTCGAAACCGCCCCCATCGGCGATCTCACCGCCTATTCGATCAATGCTATAGCCGGCCCGTTGCCCAGGGGTGCCTGGGACCGGCTCTATGCGGGCAGCACCTGCCGCGATGAACGGGCGCTCGGCCTGAAAGCCAGGGTCTTTCCCGATTTCAAGGCTTTGCCCGCGACGCCGGGTGTTCGCGACTGGTCATTGATCGGCTATGACATCGACGAAACCGGCGTCACCACCAACGTGCGCACCATTGACGGAACGGGCAATGCGGCGCTCGACCGCGCCAGCGAAAAGGCGGTTGCGGAAACACGCTATTACAAGGGCGGCGTTCAGGGCTGCCGGTACCCCTATTGGCGTACCCCCGCCCCGCTTCCTGCGCCGCCCGCGCCGGATGAAAAGGATTTTCTGCCGGCCGGATCCACCTGCCCCGACGATCATGGATGGACCGTCAGACCCAATCTGGTCTTTGCGGAGACCTATCGTCGCCGCGCCATCGAGGGCTGGGCGATCGTGACCTACGATGTCGCGCCCTGGGGCGAGATTGCGAACATCCAGGTCGCAGTCAGCCAGCCCAGCGAGGACTTCGGCAAGCAGGCAGTCGCTGTCTTGAGAAGCGCAAAGGCCGAAACCCGGCAGGGCCATGTCGGGTGCATCGAGAAGGTCAAGTTCGTCATGAGCGCAGACCCCGGCAGCGGAGAATAGCAGGCGGAACCCGCAGCACCTGTCCGAATGACCGGGCATGACCGCCGGATCGGCGCATCCTGCGTCCTATTGTCTTGCCCGCTTCAGGCTTTGGTGACCCGAACCTGGAGCGACGGATAGCTGCCCGTCAAGTTTCGGGATGCGGTGCGGATGTGCCCTATGACCGAAATTGGGTGGATTCCGGACGCCCCTCTGGTGGTGCTTTCCAGCATGATGTAGCATTGCAAAATGATCTTGAGTCTCGTTCTGGCCTTTGCCTCCCCGCCCGTCGAGGAGGCGTCAGTCTCGCGATGCACTGTTGCAATCACTGACGTGACCCCCTGATTTTCCTCCACGAACGATTAGAGTCTGGCCTGAAGGAATGACAGACGATGAAGCGTGCAAGGTTTTCAGAAGAGCAGAT
>NZ_QJJM01000015.1 GCF_003201955.1 Blastomonas natatoria | reverse complement strand
AGCTGCGCCAACTCGGCCAGCGTCTTCTCGCCCCTCACGGCAGCCAATGCCACCTTCGCCTTGAATGCCGGACTGTGGTTACGGCGCGGTCGTCTACTCATCTCGTCTCCTGTCAGGCCGCACAATGGCCCCCGTCAGGCAGAAAATCCACTTATCCCGATGTCCAGTTTTGCCAGGCCACCTCTTCATGCCGCACCCCGGCCAATCACGTCGCCAAAACCACGCTTGTTGCGGGTGTCCAGCTGCCGCAGGCGCTTGGCCTCAGACACCTCCAAGCCGCCGAACTTGGCCTTCCCATTTTGAAGGTCGCGCTGCTGGCTCCGTGCCGCCAGCATACATCCGCTATCGGCATACCAGCCTCCTGCTCTTTCAATATCGCGATGATCTGTTCTTCGCTGAACCTGCTCCGCTTCATACTGTCCGACTCCTACCAGAGGGGCCGACTCCGCTCAAATCTGGAGGACAATGCGGGACTCAGACCAGCATGCATCGACTTCATGGCCATCAGGCATTTACGGCCGGTCCAAAACGCTGCGATATACTGTCTGCACAAGGAGGCGATCATGGGCAGAAATTCGACGCTCCCTGGCGCGAATCCAGAGCATGGGCCGATTGGGATGCCGGGTGCGGGTTGCAATCTGCGCGGCGAGGCGGAGGAGATTTCTTTCGTCTCGACGGCGCGTGGCATTGACAGAGCGACACCGGGCGATATTCGCCGTGCTCTGATCATTGGTGCCGGTTGCGGCGGGCTTTCGGCCGCGCGGGAACTATGCGGCAAGCGGGTCGAGGTCGCCATCGTCGACCGGCAGAGCCATCACGTCTTTCAGCCTTTGCTCTGTCCGGTGGCAACTGCAGGTCTATCGCCGGCGGACATCGCCGCACCGATCCGCTCGATTGTAAGGAAGCACGTCAAAACGCAGGTAAGGCTGGGTGAGGTGGAGGCGATCGACACCGATACTAGGCGCGTCGCGCTTGCCGAGGGAGATACACTGCCGTTCGACTACCTGATCGTCGCGACCGGTGCACAGCACGGCTATTTTGGCCGCGACGAATGGGCAGAACATGCCCCCGGCCTCAAGACGATCGACGATGCCGCCCGGCGGCTGGGCGTCGAAGGCGACCACGCCGGACGGCTGCAGGTCGAACCTGATCTGAGCGTCGCGGGACAACCAGACATCTTCGTGATCGGCAACGTTGCATCGGTTGTGCGTGCCGATGGCCGTCCGGTGCCTGGTCTTGCACCTGCCGCAAAGCAGATGGGGGGCCATGTCGCGCGCGTGATCGCCGCAGAGGTCGCGCAAAAGCCGGCACCGAAACCCTTTCATTATAGCGACTTTGGCAATCTCCCCACAATCGGACGAAAATGCGCGGCTGCCGAATTCGGACGGGCGCACATCCGCGGCACATTTGCCTGGCTGCTTGGTGTGTGGCGCACATTTTCTTCCTTGTTGGATTCCGCAACCGGTTTATCGTGGGTGGGAACTGGTTGTGGTACTATTTCACTTTTGATCGGGGCGCGCGGCTCATCACCTGCCTTGATGGCGGCGCTCTATTCGACCGCCGAGCCGCCGACCGGTCGCGCGAGCAACATATTACCAGAACACATGCGAAGATCGACGCACGTTTGACCAAACGACACGCGACACGGAGGCGCCCCATGCGGCTTGCACGAAAGTCTGCAGACATTGAAATTGCGACATGCCGGACCGGCGACCTTGAGGTTCGTTTGGCGAATGCATCCGAAATCGATGAGGCGCTCGGGCTGCGATTCCGTGTCTTTTGTGAAGAACGCGGCGCGCATGCGGGCCGCCCTGCCAGCGGGATCGAGGAAGATGCGTACGACCGCGATTGCGACCATTTGATCGTCGTCGATCATGGCCGGGCCGGTAGACCTGTCGTCGGCACCTACCGGCTGCTCCGTGAAGAGATCGCCGATCGCATCGGGGGCTTCTATTCGGCGGGCGAATATGATCTGGCCCCGCTAGCGGCGCTCGGTCGCGGTCGGGGCAATGCCCCGCAGCTCCTCGAACTCGGGCGATCGTGCGTTGATGCCGAGTATCGCACCAACGCGACGATTACGCTTCTCTGGCGCGCCATTGCGTTGTATCTTCAACGTCATAGGGTTGGGTTCATGTTCGGGTGCGTCTCGTTTGCAGGCACCGATCCCACGGCGATCCGTGACGAACTGGCGTATCTGCATCGCTTTCACCTGGCACCTTTGGAATTGCGCGTGCGGGCGCTGCCGCGCCACCATGTCGAGATGGCGGGCGGACCCGACATCGGCGATCTCAGTGGACGCCGACTGCCGCCACTGGTCAAGGCCTATCTGCGGGTCGGCGCGAAGGTCGGCGATGGCGCTTTTGTTGATCGGGCGTTCAACACCGTCGATGTTTTCATGGTCATGCCCGTAGAACGGATCGTCGGCCGATATGGGCGGCGCTTTGGGCTGGTCGCTTAACTTGTGGTTCGGTGCGCACAATCGCGCGTCAACGGTCGAGCTGTGTCACGGCATTTTGCAGATCGATATCGAGTGTAGACAGGATTTCAGCTGAACGATCTTCGAAAAATGAATCAGCGACGCCAGCGATTGCTGCATCGCGTTCGGCCAAAATCTGTTCGATTTCGGGCGCGAAGGTCGCGACTGCTGCAGTCAGCCAGCGGTTGACCAGCGGGTCCCCATCCACAGCATGGGTAAGGTCGAAACTGTAAAGCCGTTCACAGATCGAATCTGCGGTGTAGAGCCACTCATCGGTAACCCATCGGTTCACTGTGAACAACTTGGTGGGAAGACCATTCAGATCGATAGACAGTGCTGCAATATGGACGACACGGGCATCGGCTTCACCCGGCGCGACCGGTGCCGCGCGGGCGTGCGTGCCATCGAAACTGTCGCGGTCGAGAAACAGGTGAAAATGGCCATGCTCGCCAGCATCGCGCTCTTCGGGGGGATGCGCATGGTAGAACCAGCGCGCACCGGTCTGCCGGTCTACGGCATCGTCGGGCGGATAATGGTCCCATATCCGGTAATCGGTGTCGGGCACCACGCGGCGCATCAGCGGCAGGCCGCTTTGCGCCATCTCTACCGTTGCTGAAACAAGGTGTTGAGCCGCTTCAGCGCGGCGCAGCAGTCCTGTCAGATGCGAATCGATCAGCATGAGGCCATTCCAACGGGTAAGGAGAAGTCGATGGCCGGTCTATCGGGGGACCAGACAGGCCGGCCGTCGATCGCCTCTTAGCGGGGCTTGCGCGACTTCTTCGCGGAGCAGGGGTTGGCGGAGCAAGGGTTGGCGGAGCAAGGGTTGGCCGAGCAAGGGTTAGCCTTGGCCGAGCAGGGGTTGGCCGAGCAGGGGTTGGCTTTTTTCGCGGAGCAAGGGTTGGCTGAACATGGGTTCACGGTGCGAGCCGCTGCGCTGCAAGGGCTTGCGGCTTGCGCCACGGTCGGCACAGCCATTGCAAGGCCACCGGCAACTGCGAGGAGAGCGAGAAGGTTGGGGGTTGATTTGGTCACGAACATTACTCCTAATGAAGACGGTCAAAGAGCCGGATGAGGCGTTCGGTCCATCCGACCCTAAACCGACGCCTTCTGAATGCCCGAAGTTGCGACGCAACGAAAATGCCGATGGGCTATCCGTTTCATGCCTGACGCGATGACTGCGCTCGTTCGATCGCGGCGCTATAATCGGCACGGCTGCGCGACGGGCATCTCGATCGACCAGGAGCAGGCGGTTCAAAGCAGTCGCGTATCGAAAGCATAGGCAAGCGGCATTTCCGCAAGCGCGATGCCCGGTGCATAAGAAGGTCACGACAGGCGATGCCCCATTCGTCTGCCGACCTAAATTGAAAGGATCACTCCAATGCGTACCCCCAAGATGCTTGCTTTCCTCGCCAGCGGCCTGATCGCCGTCGCCGCGCTCCCAAGCGTGGCTTATGCAAAGACCAATCCGGTCTACACCGGCACCTTCGACAACGTCGCTCTGTCGGGTTATGACGCCGTCGGCTATTTCACTCAGGGTCGTCCGGTCAAGGGCAGTGCGACGTTCAAGACCACGTACAAGGGTGCCGAGTTCTACTTTGCGAGCGCAGCAAACCTTGCCAAGTTCAAAGCGAACCCTGCGGCTTTTGCCCCCCAATATGGCGGCTATTGCGCATGGGCGGTTAGCCAGGGATACACTGCATCGGGCGATCCGCAGGTGTGGAAAATCGTCGGCGGCAAGCTGTATGTGAACTATAGCCGCGAGATCGGTGACAAGTGGGAAAAGAATATCCCCGGCTTTATCGCATCGGCTAACAAGAACTGGCCAACTATTCTCGCCAAATAAGCGCGATTGCGCTATTCACCACCAGGAGACCGGGCCATGTCAATTTCTCGAAAAATACCGATTGTACTTGTTTTGTACATAACTTTCGTTTTCGTGCAATCGCTGTTCTTCAAGTTCACCAATTCGCCCGAGACGCAGTATATTTTCGGGACGTTGAACGCTTGGGCAGTCGGACTCGGTCTCCCGGAGGTTTTTGCGCCCGATGGGATCGCTTCGCAATATGTCGTCGGCACGGCCGAACTTGTTGCCAGCGCTGTGTTACTCGCCAGTCTGTTACCCCGCTTGCGTGGCGTCCGGCCACTTGGCGCGCTGCTCGCGCTCGGCGTGATTTCGGGTGCGATCTTCTTCCACCTCTTCACCCCTTTGGGGATCGCGGTGGTCGATACCGATGGCACCAGCGATGGTGGGCTGTTGTTCACAATGGCCTGCGGCGTCTGGATTTCGGCGGCGTCGCTGCTCTGGATCGACCGCGATCTGATCCGAAGCATCTTACCCGGTTCTGCCAAGGGGCGTGCAATCACCTGATCGACGCGCGGCATATCGACACCTGTGATGCTCCTTGTCTCCGCGTCGTGCGGCGTGGCCTTCGGCTTCGCGGCACGGCGCGGAGGCCATTGCTTGCGGCCAACGAAATCGGGTCGGTTTGAACGGTTGCCACTGGAAGGATGTCCGAGTGGATCAATCGCGATCCTCATTGCTCGTCGCATTAGCGTGCGCGTCGCACACAATGCGATGACAGGCCGCCGCAAGCTCTTTTCGATCTGCCGATGCCGTCCTTATCGGACGATGCGTTACGATGCGGCAATCGACCGGACCGGCTGCGGCGATCGTCAGGAGGTGCGGCCAGAATGGTTTGTCGCCGTCCCAGGCAAAGGCGGCGCGTTCGCCCGGCGCCCATTTTCGGTTGCGCGGGCGATAGATGATCGCCACGGGCTGAACGGTTCGACCGGCCGCCGCAGCAAACAGAGTAGGCCGAAACGGCAACACTTGCGCCCCGTTCCCCGTAGTGCCTTCAGGGAAAAGAATCACAGGCCCGCGGGCAAGTACAGCGGCGAGCGCTGCAACCTGGCGTTGCGCCGATCCCCGACCTTCGCGTTGGACAAAAAGCGTGCCGTGCATCCGCGCCAGCAGACCGAGCAAGGGCCAGCCGCGAACCTCTGACTTCGCCACGAATGCGGCTTGCTGGCAACTGCCAAGGATAAGGATGTCAGTCCAGCTGATATGGTTTGCGATAATCAAACCTTCGCTGGCAAGCGGGCCATCGGCGTAAACCTTGATCCGCAGGCCCCACAAAAGCAAGCGGATGTAGATCATCCCCAGCCGCGAAGGCCCGTTTGGCGCAAGCCGATAAGTTGCCAGGCGCAGAGGCAGCAGCATCGCCAGTCCGGCGATCATTGCCGCAAAGAAACGGAAACGACGCACAACGCCTAACCAGTGCGGGTCGGGAACCGGCGCGCTCGGTCGGGTACCCACAGGACAGGTTCTAACGCCCACCGCAATCGCTCGTAGCGTGGAGCAGAATCACTTTGCCGCGCACTCTACACGCAAGCGCTGTAACCTTTGCGACTGTCAGGCTGAATACTGGGGCAGCGCCAGTCATGGTCTTAATCCTTGGCAGGAAGGGCAATTTTCGAGGCTTATCGATGTCTGACCTGGCGCTATACTGCCAACGGGCCATGCTTTCGATAGGGCTTGTGCATGTTGCAAGCCGCTGCAGACATAGCTATTTTGTTATAGAGACCCAAATCCGCGTGAGATACAAGGTCGACACGCTTTTGCGAGCCCCGAATTATGGAAATGCATCAAGTTCGGTATTTCCTCGCTGTCGCGCGAACGCTGAATTTTACGCGTGCGGCAGACGAGTGCAATGTCACCCAGCCCTCATTGACCCGCGCGGTCCAGAAGCTCGAGGACGAGCTAGGCGGCCTGCTGTTCCGCCGCGAACGCGCGCGGACGCATTTGACCGACCTTGGCCGCCAAATGCTGCCGTTCCTCGATCAGACCTATGAAGCAGCGCAGGCCGCCAAAGCACTCGCCAAAGGGATCGGCAAAGCGCAGGTGGCACCGTTGCATCTCGGCATTGCGTCGTCGGTCGAAACCGACGGACTGCACGCCGTCCTGTCCGAAGTGGCGAGCGGCCTATCGGGATTCGCGCTATCGATGACGGACGGCAGTTCGGAAAAACTGCTCGAACTCGCGTTCAAGGGCGATCTCGATCTGATCATGATCGAGGCCCCGGCGGGGGAACATGATCGCCTCAATACCTGGCCATTGTTTGTCCAGCGGTATCGGTTTTTCGCGCGCGGTGATCACCGGCTGGCTGATCGGCTCGACGCGTCGATCGTTGATCTTGCCGAGGAATCTTGGATCGATTGTGGAACCGAATCGGTAGCGCGGCTGCGCGCGGCTGCCGAAGCGGCTGGCATTGAAATTTCCTTCCGTCACAAAGTGTCAGGTCCGGGGCAAATCGAACGTCTGCTGCTTGCCGGGCTGGGCTGCACGCTGCTGCCGAAGCCGATGTCGCTTGACGACCGGTTGTGTTCAGTGGCTCTGATCGATGACGGACTTATTGCGCCAGTGATTCTGGCGGGGATCGCGGGTCGGCAACGATCACCGGCAGCCGATGCCTTCATCAGAGCTGCACGCGCGCGAAGCTGGCCTGATCGATAGCCAATGGCGCTGGCGTTCAACCGATCGCTGAGACAATTGCGAAAACCTCGTCAGGATCGGCGCGGATGCGGAAATCGGGGTCGGCGAAGGCAAACCGCACCGACTGGTCGCGGTCGATCACAAAGGTTGCAGGCACTGGCAAGATCCAGCCATTTCCGCCATAAATATCCGCAAGATCAAGGCCGCACGCCAGGTATCGCGCCTGAAGGTGCGCATCGCACCGGAAGGCGAGCCCTACCGCAAGCGCCAGCCCGTGGTCGATATCGCACAATATCGTCGCTTCAGGCCCCACCAGATCGAGAAGCTGAGCCGCCCGCCCGCCGACTTCGCCGGTAATCGTCACCAAACGTCCGCCGGCCGCGGCGAGCACCTCACGGCGTTCGCCCCATGCGCTGAGCTCGCCGCGACAAGCGGAGCACCAGCCGCCACGATTGAAGCTCAGCACAATCGGGCCGTCTGCAACCAGTTCGGCAAGCGAACGGTAATGGCCAAACGCGTCGGGAAGGCAAAAGTCGGGAAATGTCTCGCCGTTTTTCGGCGCGGTGGCGGCCACCGCGCCGTCGCGCAGCTTGGCCACGAAAGCGTCATACACCGAGGTCCACTCGGGCGTTGTATCCCGGCATTCGTGGGGCAGGTCGGAAAGGCGAAGTGCGTTTGTCATGTTCCGAAAATGGCGCATCGGTTCCGGAAAGGAAAGCGCGTCGATTCTATCAGTTTCATGCACAAGCTGTATGTTGTTTCAGCGTGCGCCATGCACGCGTGCTATCGAAAGGATTGAGACCTAGCATTTCCAGTCAGTCGCATTAGCGGGCAAAGCATTCTGGCAGTTCGTGGCAGGGGCCAGCACCGGGAGCAGATGACGTGGATGCAAGCATGATTCTCACCTGCGGGCTGATGGCGGTCGCACATCAGCCGTTGCTTCTGGTTTTCATCATCATGACCGCCACATTTATTCTCGAAGATGTCGCGACCGTAACGACAGCCTTGATTGCTTCGCACTTGGCGGTCGATGCCACGACTGCCGTCGCGGCTCTGGTTGCAGGCACCATATTGGGAGACTTGGCCGTCTATGGGATTGCCAACCGCGCCGCGCATGTTCCGATCGTGGCGCGGTTTCTAAACAGAGACGCGCTCAAGCCGGTGCGCGACTGGATGGGCCAATATGCGCTCGCGGTGGTGCTGGTCGCGCGGTTTACGCCTGGACTTCGCCTGCCGGTCTTTGCCGCCGCAGGGTCTCTCAATATCCCGTTTCGCGCGTTTTCAGCGGTGATCGTGATGTCGACGCTGGTATGGACCCCAGGGTTGTACTGGGCGGCGGCCACCCTTGGCAGCGCCGGGATTTCGCATCTCGGCATGTTCGGCTGGGTGCTTCCTGCCGGGCTGATCACCACGATGGCCGTCGCACCGCGAGTCGTATCGCATATTGTTGGTCGTCAGCTACACATGAGGGGCGTTGCGTGACGGCCGAGCGCGCCAATTTTCATCAGCATCGCGATCTTGGCATCGAGCAAATCATGCAAGATGCACAGGGGTTGAAAAACCTGCCGGGCCAGGTCCGCACGATCAACCTGGCCGCGCAGGTCGCTGTCGCCTGCGCCTTTGTCGATCAGAATCACATTACGCGGCGGTTCCGCCAACGCATCGGCTTGACGCCGGCCGCATATGCATCCGATACTCGGCATTCCGCGTTGCGCGCGCGCAAGATCATGCAAGACCCTGTCGCTCCGGAATTGAAAGTGCATCGATCATGACTCTCTTCCTGACCCCTCGCGGCATGCCGGTAACGACTTCTTCGCAAGCACTTGCGTATGCAACGCATGCCTTTGAAGAGGAGGTGCTGAACTATGGCAACCAAGCGGCAGCGCTGTTCGATGCCCTGCCGCTGGATCCTGATTGTGGGCTTGCAACTGCCTATGCTGCGGCGCTTCACCTTTTCCGTTCGACAAGGGAAGGGCATGGTCAGGCGCGAAACCTGATCGACATTGCGGTCCAGATGCAAACCGGGACAGTGCGCGAGCGTAGCCTGATTTCGGCTATCTCGTTTTGGGCGGCCGGCGATATTGCTCGCGCAATTCGATGCCTTAAACTCTGGGTCGCCTCCAACCCGCGCGATCTGTTTGCGGTAAAGCTCGTTCAGTATCTGCTCTTTTCGACGGGGCAGGCGGACGCGATGCTGGCGGCTATCAAGCCTGTCGCTGTGGCAGTGCCCGATGACGCGCGGGTACTCGGCATGCTGGCCTTTGCGCACGATCAAACCGGCGACCCTGCTGCGGCCGAGCGTGCGGCGCGCGCGGCAATCGAGATCGCACCTGATCCGTGGGCGCATCACGCGCTTGCGCACGCCATGGACGTGGGCGGGCGGTTTGACGAAGGCCGATTATGGATGCGGCAGCATGCCGACGCATGGTCGAACTGCACCTCGTTCCTCTATACGCATAATTGGTGGCACGCCGCTTTGTTCCATCTTGCACTTGGAGATCGCGATGGTGCGCTGGCGCTGTATCACGAGCGGGTCTGGGCGGTGCGCAAAGATTATGTACAGGATCAGATCAATGCCGTTTCGTTGCTCGCAAGGCTGGACCTCGCAGGCGTCGATGTCGGCGATCGCTGGGTAGATGTTGCACATTATGTGCGGCCGCGGCGCAGCGACGCGATCGACGGATTTCTCGACCTGCATTATGCTTATGCGCTTGCGCGCGTCGGCGACGATAGCGCAGTCACCGATTTGCTCAACGCACTGCGCATCGCCGCCCGGAACGGAAGTCGGGTCCGGAGGACTGCCTTGAGGGCGGCTGAGGCAATCGTTGCATTTGCGCGGCGCGACTGGATAACGGCGACGCAGTTGCTCGACACAGTCGCACCTGAGCTGTGGCGCCTCGGCGGTAGCAACGTTCAGCGCCAGCTTTTCGCCGACATGCGCAAAAGTGCCCGCGCCGAGGGTCGCTCGACGCTCGAGTTCGCGGCGTGATGCTTTTGCGGACGCTTACTGCTGCGGCGTTATTGATCGGCGGCGGATGCTCGATGCCACCTGGCCCGTCGGCGAGCAAGGCCGATGTCGCGCGAATCGAACGCGCATCCATTAGCGTAACCGGGATGAAAGGTACGCGCGTGAGCTATTTGCGCGCCGGGGCGCGCGACGGACGTCGCATCATCTTCGTTCACGGTACGCCAGGTGAGGCCATCGGCTGGGCCGATTTTCTTCTCAACGTCCCTGCGGGGCTCGAATATATCGCGATCGATCGTCCAGGATTTGGGGCAACGGCGCCTGACCGCGCCGAACCATCGCTCAAGCGTCAGGTGCTCGCACTCGCATCGCTGCTCGATGCGCGACCGGGCGGACTGCCGATCCTTGTCGGGCATTCGCTTGGCGGACCGATTGTCGTGCGCGCTGCAATCGATCAGCCCGGCCGGATCGGCGGCATTATCATTCTCGCGGGCTCGCTCGATCCTGCGCTCGAACGGATCCATCCCATGCAGCCGGTCGGCGAGTGGTGGGGCGTCAGAGGCATGCTGCCGCGCAGTTTGCGGAATGCCAATCGCGAGCTCATCGCACTCAAGCGCGATCTCGAGGTGATGGCCCCGCATCTTGTCGAAGTCGATATTCCAGTGACCATTATCCATGGCACCGCCGACACGCTCGTTCCTGTCGCCAATGTCGATTTCATGCGGTCGCGGTTTACCCGTGCCATTCCGCTTCGGGTCGAGGTGCTTCCCGAACAGAATCATTTCCTGCCTTGGGAACATCGCCCGAAAATCGAAGCAGCGATTGCAGCAATGGTCGCCGCATGACCATCGCAATGCCTCCACTCGATCCGGCACCGCCGCTTTCATATTTCGAATTCTGGTCGCCAAAGCTGTTTTACATACCGGTCTGGATTTGGGCGGTATGGCTCGCGCTTAGGTATCGCGGGGTTCGGCTGCCGCTGATCGCGAATCCCGGATTGCCGGCAAGCGGCCTGGTCGGCGAATCGAAGAGCCACGTCTTGCATGGTGCGGGCGATGACGCACGCCGCTGGATCGCGCCATTCACGACCGTCGTGCGCGGTACGGGGCCGGCTGGTGTTGCCGAGGCGCTGGCTGCGCTCGATCGTGTCGGGCTGTCTCTCCCGGTGGTCGCGAAGCCCGATCTGGGGTGTCGCGGCGCGGGCGTACGCCCGATCCGGAACGATGTCGAGATGGAGCAGTATCTCGCCGACTTTCCGGTCGGGCAGACCATCGTCCTCCAGAAGCTCATTGACGTCGAGGGCGAGGCTGGTGTGTTTTACATCCGCCGTCCAGGAGCCGAACGCGGGCGCATCTTTTCATTGACGCTCAAGCATTTCCCGCACGTCGAAGGCGATGGGGTTTCCACGCTGCGTGACCTGATCCTGCGCGATCCCCGCGCTGGAGAACTCTCGCATCTTTACTTTCCCCGTCATACGGATCGGCTCGATACGGTTCTGCCATTGGGAGAGCGGGTCCGGCTCGCGTTTGCAGGCAGCCACAGTCGCGGCGCGATCTTCCGGAATGGCGCGCGCCATATCACCGATGCGCTCGAGCGGCAATTCGACGCGATTGCGCGAGACATTCCCGAATTCTGGTTCGGCCGCTTCGATGTCCGGTTCGCCGATTTCGAGGCGTTCCGACGCGGCGAGGATTTGACGATTGTCGAGATCAACGGGGCGGGGGCCGAGGCCACCCACATCTGGGACAGCCGGACGCGATTGCGCGATGCTTATGCCACATTGTTCGAGCAGTTCGAATTGCTCTGGGCGATCGGTTCTGCAAACCGGCAGCGCGGCTTTCGCCCCGAGCCATGGCGCACGTTTCTCAACCGCTGGCTGACCGAGCGCCGCCTTGTCGCCACCTACCCGCAAACTGCATGATCGAGGCTCCTCCGCCCGATTTTGATCGCGACCGGTGGAAGGATCCGCGCTGGTCGCGTTGGGCATTTCGCAACACCGCGCAGTTTTTACCGACGCTGGCGATTGCCCCATCTGTATCGCCGCGCGGTCTCGTCCGGCAAGATCGGCCCGAACCTGAAGGCTGGAGGGGGTTTCTCGAGGCAACGTACGCGACATCGGCAGTTCTCATTTGCGACGGGCATATCGTCGCCGATTGGCCAGCAGGCGCCATTGAGGATTCCGGCCCGCATATGCTGTTTTCGGTCACCAAATCGATCGTGGGGCTGACCGCAAGGATGCTGATCGAAACTGGAGCGATCGCGGCGGATGTTAGCGCGTCGCGGCTGCTTCCAGACTTGTCGGCAACGGCGTTCGGAAACGCGACGCTAGCCGATCTGCTCGCGATGCGCGATGGTGTGCAGTTTGCCGAAACCTATGCCGATCCCGACGCCGATATCCATCGCTATTCGCGCGGCTATTGGCGCGACGCCCAAGGCGGTGCGCGCGTGCAGCTTGCTGCATTGCCAGTGCTACCGACCGTCCCCGGCTTCAGTTATCGGACACCGGTCGCCGATGTCATCGGCGCGATGCTGGTCGCTGCGTCCGGACAGCGGCTTGCAGAGCTGATCGGCGAACTGCTCTGGCGACCGATGGGCGCGGCGCACCCGGCGCATTTCGTGCTCGATACGGCGGGAGCGGAAATCGCGGGCGCCGGACTAAATGCGGCCATCACGGACCTTGCGCGGCTGGCTTTGCTCCTTCTCGACAACGGTTCCCGCAATGGCCGGCAGGTGATCGCCCAAAGCATTGTCGCCGCGTTGTTCGAAGGGGGTGATCGCGACAGCTTTGCCAGCAGCGTTCCGGAACGACCGGGCTGGTCGTACCACGATCTGTGGTGGCATATGGGCGGGGGCGTTATAGCCGCACTCGGTGTTCACGGGCAGCGGCTGATCATCGATCGCGATCGGCGGCTGGTTTTTGTGCGAACGGGTGCACAGCCCGAGCCTGACAACCGGCCGTTCGATGAATCCCATCGCCATTTTCTTGATACCATGCGCGCAGAGGCAGCGGACCGAACCCGGTTCGAACGACATATTGACCCGGCATGAGCTATTCCCAGTCCGCGACGACCGTCCAGTTGCATGACGGCTCTGCCACCGCGGATGAAGCTCTTGCCTTTCCACTGTCCAGACTGGCGTACGACGGGCGCAAGGCCAGCCAGTGCAACGGCCTGTTTATTCTCAAGACTGCCGAGTTCAGGCATGGTGGCAATGAGTTGATTGGCGGTCAGCGTTCCCACTCCCGCGATGCTGGTCAGGATCTGGTGCCTGCGGGCGAGTGTGGCGTCGGCAGCGACAAGGGAGGCGATCTCGGCATCGAGCGCCTCGATATGTCGGTCGATCTGTTCAGGCCGTTGCCGACACTGGCGCTTGAGCAGGGCGATGGTGAGGTTTTTCTCGCGGTTCTTGAGCGCAGTGCGATCCCGCACCAGCCCGTCGCGAGCATTGATGAGCTCTGCCATCTGAGCCTGCTGCATGCTGCGTGCGGGCCTGATCGCAGGTTGCAAGGTGGCGGCCATGCGCGCCAGCAGCATGGCATCAATGCGATCCGTGTTGGCAAGGGCGCCGGTGGCCTGCGCAAAGCGCCGGGCCCGTTCCGGGTTGAGTTTGACACAGGGCCAGTCGGCCAGTGCGATCTCCAGCGCACGGTGGTAGGTCGCCGTCGCCTCATAGGCCATGCGTTCGAGCCACCTCAAATACCTAAGCGGACATACGGTCTTACACAGCACCTCCTGGTGCCGCCGTTGAATCAATCCTCAACGCATCATAAATGCAATTTAACAGGTCCTGGCCCTAGTTTGCTGGCTCGGTAGCTCAGCATGCCGTACTCATCGACGATCGGCCGTTAGTTGCGGTAGATCTTCTGCCTATGGCGCAGCCGCTTTGCAAAGCGGCATCATACCAATCATTAGACCGCCTACGTGCTCATCTCAAAACTCAGCATTGGGGGATGAGAAATCCATCTGTTCAAACCGCCAAAGCTGCTCTGCACCCCGCTGCGCTGGAAGGTAACTGCTTTTGCAATGATCTGCCGTTCTCGATAGCGAGGGCGCACGCTTTGGGGCAGGCTCAAGGACCGTACTATATTGATCGCCGGTCATTAAGCGCCCGGACCAGCGCGTCGTGGGCTGCCCGATCAAGGTGGTACCCGCGCAGGATGCCCCATATGGCGATGCTGCCTGCGGCGGGAACCAGCGCCATGATCGCTTTCATCGCAATGAGCGTCGATGGCAACTGCTCAGCGTTAGCTTCAAACCCTGACCAGCCAAGTAGAGCACCAAGCAAAAGAGCGTTGATCCCGACCGCTGCCTTTTGGGCAAAGGTGGCAAAGCCGAATGTGCGCGATTCTGCTCGCGTGCCCGAACGGTATTCGCCGTATTCGATCGTGTCGGGCAGCATCGCCCAGAACATCACCGGAAGCGATGCCCCCCCGAAACCAATGAGCGCGATCGCGGCAAAGGTACCGAGCAGAAAGTCCGAGGGGTTGAAGAAGAAAAACAGATAACCGACGAGTGAGATGATCAACCCGATGCTGAGCGCATCGCGCTTGCTCCTTCGCTGGGACAGCCACACCCAAAACGGAGTGGACAGCACCAGCAGGATCGCGGGCAGGACAAGGGCGATCGTGGTGAGATCCTCGCGGCCTACATCGTATTTGAAATGATACAGCACGTTCTTGCCAAACATGCCAAGGCAGATCGAGCCGATCACGATCACCCCGAACACCCGCACCAGCGGCCCGTTGGAGCGAAAAAGACCGGGAATCGCGGCGATGTCTGCAAGCAAAGATTGTTCGGGTGCCGCTTCTTCGCCCGCGCCGGGTTCACGCATCGCCGCCGCGCAATAGAGCAACCCGGCCACTGCCAGCGCCCCTGCGAGGCTTGCCGCAACAAAATAGCCATAAGCCTCCCCTTGCTCAGAAAAGATCTGCACGACCAGGGGCATCAGCACCACAATGGCCAGACCGCCGGTTGCAGCGCCAACCATTCGGAACCCGGCAAGCACAGTGCGCTCATTGGCGTCGCTGGTCAGCCGAGCCTGCATCGCATTGAAGGGCATCGAAACGATTGTATAGGCGGTGCGAAGCAGAAGATGCGTGCCCAGTGCCCATATCCAGGGCTCCACCGGCAGGCTGCCCGGAGTCGAGAATGCAAGCGCGAACGACACGCCGAACGGCACCGCGCCGAGTGCTATCCATGGCCGGTACCGTCCCCAACGGGTTCGCGTGCGTTCGGCCATTGCGGCGACCACCGGGTCGGTCACGGCGTCCCAGACCATTGCAGCCAGATAGATCGTCCCGGCCAACACCGGGTCGATGCCCATCACATCGGTGTAGAAATACATCAGAAACAGGGTTGTGCCCTGCCACACCACAAGAAACCCGAAGTCGCCTACGCCAAAGCCGATGCGCGTGCCCAGCGGCACGGAGGTCCGGGGCGGAACCGGCGCGCTCATGCTGTGATCTCGATATCGCGCACCAGTGGCAGGTTCCGCGAGGAGGTACCTATATGGAGGCGGTAGCGGCCCGGGGTGACGGTCCAACCGCCAGCATCGACGTCGAACCAGGCGAAGGCGCGGCCCGGCACGGTCAGGCTCATGCGCGCGTGCTCTCTGGGTGCGAGTTTGCACTTGGCGAAGGCCTTGAGCTGGCGCAGCGGCATGGTTTCGGCGGGGTCGAGGTGTTCAAGGTAGATCTGCACCACCTCGGCCCCGGGCAGATCGCCGGTGTTGGCGAGGGTGCAGGCCACTGTGATGTCGGAAAAGGCTTCAGCGCGCTGCGGTGCGTCGACATCGGACAGTGCAAAGCGTGTGTAGGACAGCCCGTGGCCGAAGGGGAACTCAGGCTCCACTCCGGCAGCGTCATAGTGGCGATAGCCGACGAACAGCCCTTCGCCGTAATGGACGCGGGCCCCGCCTGGATAGTGCAGGAAGCTGGGGTTGTCTTCGTAGCGGCGAGGGAAAGTGACCGGGAGCTTGCCTGACGGGTTCACCGCGCCCGTCAACACGTCGGCGATCGCGTGGCCGCCTTCTTGCCCAGGCAGCCAGCACTGGACGATCCCCTTGACCTTGTTCGCCCATGGCATCTCCACCGGCCCGCCGCAATTGATACAGACCACCGTGTTGGGGTTGATTGCAGCGATATCCTCGATCAGGGCGTTCTGAGCCTCCGGTAGGCGCATCGAGGCACGGTCCACACCTTCGGTTTCGGCAGTGGTCCCCGGACCAGCGAACACGAGCACGACCTCCGAGTTCCTTACCGCCGTGATTGCCCGTTCGCGATCCGGTGCTGGCTCACGAAGCTTGACGTCGAAGATGTTGAAGGCGCGGATGCTGCCCGCGCCCGGCTGGGCATAGCGAATGCAAATCTGGTAATCGCGTCCTGCCTCAAGCATGATCGCGGCATGCCTGCGGTTGAGCGGCAAGATCATGAACAACAGCTCGGTCTGACGCGGCGTAGTCTCGCCGACCAGCATCGCACCATCGATTTCCAGCCACACATCGGGGTTGGAATGCAGCAGCTCGAAGGTGTGCCGACCGGTAAAACGCGGGCGTAATATGCCTTTCCATTCAACGCTGAAGGCGAGATCGGTTGCTGACTGCGCTGCATCTCCAAAGCCCAGCTTGGACAGCCACCATTCGGTACGCTCAAGCACCGGTGCACCATCGAAATCGGGATTGGGATAATAGCGTGCGGTCAGCCCTTGATCGCCTTGCGCAGTCTCCAGCAGGCGCGGATTGATCGTGGGGGTTCCTGGTTCAGCGTCGACCCCGCGCTCGAATACAATTTCACTGATGCTGGAGATCTGCTCACGCAGGGCATCAAGCGGGCTGATGATCCGCTCGGGCGTGACCTGAGAACTGCCACCGCCTTGAATCGCAGGGTGGTCTGCCAGTGCACCGATTACTGCTAGTCTGCCAGTCACGCTGATCGGCAGGACAGCATCCTCATTCTTTAGCAGTACCATTGAATCGGCTGCTGCGCGGCGCGCAAGCTCGCGGTGCGCGCCGCCATGCGACTGCCCACGTGACGCCTTTGGGTTGCCGTCGAGCAAGCCGCAACGTTCGATCAGCCGCAAAACCCGAAGGGCGTGATCGTCGATGGTCGTCTCCATGATTTGACCCGCTTCGACAGCCTGCTGAAGCGCCGGACCAAAGACCCTCGCCGGGCCGGGCATCTCGAGATCGAGCCCGCCCTTCGCGCAACCGACCGTATCCTTGGCAGCACCCCAATCGGACACGACAACACCTTCATAGCCCCATTCGCCCTTGAGAATGCCATCGAGGAGCAGGCCATTCTGCGAACAAAACACCCCGTTGATGCGGTTATAGGCCGACATTATGGTCCATGGTGCCGCCTCGCTTACCACCTGCTCGAAAGCAGCAAGATATATCTCACGCAGCACCCGTTCGCTGACATCAGACGATCCGTCCATCCGGCGATGTTCTTGATTATTCGCGGCAAAATGCTTGACCGAGGTTCCCACACCCTCCGATTGCACACCGTTCACATATGCAGTCCCAATGGCACCTGCGAGAACCGGGTCTTCGGAATAGTACTCAAAGTTGCGCCCGCCCAGCGGTGTGCGCTGGATGTTGATCCCGGGTGCCAGCAACACGTCTACACCATGCGCAATCGCTTCACGTCCGATGGCCGCAGACACTTGGGTGACCAGATCGGAATCAAAGGTCGCCGCCAGCGCCGTCCCGACAGGAAAAACGGTGGCCGGATCAGAATTGACAGACCGCAGCCCGGTTGGGCCATCTGACATTCTCAGCGAGGGAATGCCAAGACGCTCGACGGAGGAGAGTGACCAGAAATCCTTGCCGGCCAGCAACCCGATCTTTTCATCCAATGACATTTCGGCGAGGAGTTGCGCGCAACGGTCCGCTTTTCGGTGGTGATCGCTTACATTCATAAATCTCTCCCCGCAGGACACAGCCAGCCCATCCACAAGCCTCATACTTTCCAAATGGAAAGTTTTTATGCAAGCTCTTTTGTTCTATAGACCCCGTGACGAAGAGCTGGAACATGGGACTCGATTAATGAATTCATCGACAGGGCATATGGAACCGCAGCGTCAGGAGCGGGCCTTGCGCTCAAGACGTGACATTCTCAGTGCGGCACGGATGACCTTTGCCCAATTCGGATTTGACGGTGCCAACATCCGCGACATTGCCGAGCAGGTTGGCGTCACGCACACCTTGATCCGCTATCATTTCGGCAACAAGATGGAGCTCTGGAAAGCGGTCGTTGACGACATGTTTGCAGGACTGAGCGCGGCTTTCAGCAACGATCGAACGGGGGAAATCGATCTTCGCACGAGAGACGGTCTGCGATCCTGGCTGCGTCTCTACATTCGCTACTGTGCCGAGCATCCCGAGCATGTCAGGATCATGATCCATGAATCGATGGCCGCAACAGAGCGACTCGAATACATGGTCGAGCATATCAGACTCAGCCATGCTGGCCTCATCCCGGTGTTCTCTCGCCTGATGAAACAGGGCGTGGTGCCAGATGTCTGGCTGGTCTCGTTTTTCTACATGATCTCTTCGATCTGCCAGATGCCCTTTGTCCTGACAAATGCCATCGACCAGCTTTACGGCGTTCAGATGACATCCCAGGCCGCAGTCGACGCGCATACAGAGGCGGTGATTGCGCTTGTGCTGGGAGAGCGCAGCCACGACCCGTCGCGGTGGCCGACGCTTCCCGGATGGGCTGAAACCGCCCGCACCAAGGGCCATCCGAAAACCTGATTACCCTTGACAAACTTTCCGAATGTCTAAATTAGACAGGTGTAAAGTTTATAAGGGAGGGGTTTATGCAACGGGGTTTCCTGGTGGGCGCAAGCCTGCTTGCCATGTCTATGCCATCGGCACTGTTTGCGCAGGAGAGAGAACCAAACGACCCGCCCGCGAGCGGCGTGATCGTGGTGACCGCCCAAAGGGTCGAGCAGGATATTCAGGACGTCCCGATTTCCATCACGGCGATCAGCGGTGCCGCGTTGCAGGCCCGTCAGATCGACGGCTTCGATCAGCTTCAGTATATCGCGCCGGGTGTCACCTTCAACGCGGGGGTCAACGCGCGGCAATCGGCAACGACCATCCGCGGCATTGGCACCGGCCTGTTCAACATCGGCATTGAGGCATCGACAGCCATCGCAATCGACGGCGTTGTCATGGGACGCGAAGGAGCGGGCATCTTCGACTTCGCCGACATTGAACGGATTGAAGTTCTGCGCGGTCCGCAAGGCACCTTGTTTAGCAAGAATGCATCGGCTGGCGTCGTATCGATTATCACCAAAGGCCCGACCGACACCTTCCAGGCCGAAGCCAATGCTGCTTATGGTTCGTTTGATGAAGTAAACCTGTTTGCAGCCGTCAGTGGACCCATTGCGGGTCCTGTGACTGCCCGCGTTTCGGGCTATCGCAACACCCGCGATGGCTATGTTCGTAACCTGAACCCCACCGCTCTGCAGGATCGGCTCAACAACCGTGACGAGTTCGGTTTTCGCGCCAAGATTAACGTGGAGTTTGCTCCCGGAACTGACCTGCTGCTGAGCGGTGATTATGTGAAGCGCGATCAGGAATCAGGCGCATTAACTCTGCGCCGTCCTTCCACTGGCGGTGCCGGCACTGGCCTGCTGGGATCCGGCAGACCCGTGATTGGCCCTGCTAGCGCAGCGCTCGGCATTGTCCCGGGACCGCGAAATCGCGACATTGGTTCAGAAGGATTGTTCACTTCGGACGTCGATACGTGGGGCGCAAGCGCGCAATTCACCACCGGATTGGGCGATTTCGATTTCGTTTCGCTGACGTCCTACAGAGAATGGAACAGCGTCGATAACAACGACGCAGACCTTGTTCCGTTGCCAACGCTTTCAATCAATCTGGGTGATCTTGCGCAGACGCAGTTCAGCCAGGAAATCCGCCTGGTGTCGCCCCGTGACAAGCCATTCACGTACACACTGGGTGCATTCTATTTCGAGCAGGACATTACCCAGGACAACATTCAGGGCGGCACAGCAGGCCTCAACCTGCTGGGCGCGCTTCCGCCTGGGCGCCAGGTCGGCACGCAGCTGGAATCAGACTTTTCTGAAAAAAATTATGCCGTCTTCGGCCAGGGAGAATTTGCAGTCAGCGATGCGTTGTCATTGATTGCAGGGTTTCGCGTTTTGCGCTCCGAAGTGTTCGGCAGCCAGTTCAAGCGGGTCGCACCCGGTTTTTCTGGTCCCTTTGCCGGGCAGGTCATCTCAACTGCATTGGAACAGGCATCTGATCGGGATACTGCCGTTGTCTGGCGGCTTGGCACCCAATATGACATCGATGAGAACAGCAGCCTTTTTGCCACCGTAACGCGCGGATACAAGGCGGCAGGTGTGGTGCAAGGCCTTACCATCCGGCCGGTCAGTGGGCAGACCTTGCCAACAGTGCGCCCGGAAATCCCGACGCAGTATGAAATCGGTTTTCGTCATCGTAGCGATGATGGCCGCGTTACCGCCAATCTCACGGGGTTCTATACGGAAGTCGAGGATTTCCAGGCGCAAACGCTGGTGCCCACTCCGACCGGCACGGCCATCTTTACAGTCGCGAATGCGGGCAAGGTTGAGACCTACGGGTTTGAGGGGGAGTTGACCATTATCCCCGTTAACGGGCTGACGCTCAGTGCTGCTGTGGCCTATACCAACGCCACCTTTGTAAGCTTCCCCAACGCTCCGTGCTACCAGCTGCAGACAGTTCAGCAAGGCTGTACCGTCGTATCGGGACAGCGTGTACAGGACCTTGAGGGAAAATCACTCGCCAACGCGCCGGAGCTGGTGATGAACGGACTGGCGCGCTACGATGCCGCCCTCGGTTCGACAGCCGGTGGCTTTATCCAGCTGGGGGTTCAGTCCCGCGGCGATGCGCAGTCTAGCCTCCTGAATGATCCCAATACGATTGTGCGGGCCTACACGCTGGTGGATGGTCAGGTCGGCATCAACCTGTTCGACAATCGGCTGAGCATCGTCGGCTTTGTGCGCAATCTGTTCGACCAGAGTTTTGTCGAGTCGATCGTCGGGGCAACCTTCGATACCGGCGGCTATGCCCAGTTCCTGAGCCTGGAGGCGCGGCGCACATTGGGTGTTCGCCTGTCCCTGCGATATTGATCTGGACAGCGAAATGAAGTGTTACCGCATCCTGATCACGCTGCTTCTGGCCACAATCTCATGGCCTGGCGCACAGGCCAAAGGTTCTCAAGACCGTCCTCCCAATATCATCGTCATCATGGCCGATGACCTGGGATGGGGCGACATCGGTGCGAACGGCGCCAAGCTGATAAAAACGCCAAACATTGATCGGTTGGCAGCGCAAGGCATCAGGTTGACCAGCTTTTATGCTGGCGCCAATGTTTGCACACCATCGCGCGCGGCGCTCATGACCGGGCGCTATCCCATGCGTTCGGGGATGCAGCATGTCGTCATGCCGCACAGCGATTATGGTCTACCCCAGTCCGAGTTCACGATAGCAGAGATGTTGCACGAGGCAGGATATGCCACGGGAATGGTCGGCAAATGGCATCTTGGGCACCGCGATGAGTTTTGGCCAACCGCACATGGCTTCGACGAATTTACAGGAGTGGCATATTCCAACGATATGCAGCCATTCGATCTGTATCACCACAAGACCGTAGTGCAATCCCCGGCAGAGCAGCGCGAGCTGACGGATCGTTATGCAAATGCTGCTACCGATTTCATTTCTCGTCATCGGGCAAAACCGTTTTTCCTGTATTATGCAGAAACGTTTCCGCACCTTCCTCTAGCTGTTCCTGATAGTGCATCGGGCGTTTCAGAAGCAGGGCTCTATGGCGATGTTGTCGAGCATCTTGATGAGGGGATCGGCCGGATCTTGGCGGCATTGCAGGCCAACGGCATTGCCGACAACACGCTGGTTATCCTCACGTCCGACAATGGTCCTTGGTTCGAAGGTGATGCGGGCATGTTTCGTGGCCGCAAGGGCGGCACGCATGAGGGAGGATTTCGCGTGCCATTTATTGCACGGTTGCCAGGCGCAATTGCACCTGGGCAGGTGTCGCAAGAGATGGCGATGAACATCGACATCCTTCCGACCGTCGCCGCTTTTGCAGGGCTGAAAATGCCAACTGACCGCACAATCGACGGGAGAAGCCTGCGCGGGGTGCTGACCAAGAGTGAGCCGTCGCCCCATGAGGTCCTATTTTTCTTTGACGGCAACGACATCGCAGCTGTCCGGGACCGCCGCTATCGGCTGGTGCTTTCCACCTTCTATCGCAGCTTTCCGGTCGCCTTCGAACGCTTCGGCATGCCCCTTCTGTTTGATCTTGATAAAGACCCGGAGGAACGATTCAGCTATTTGCGCGAGCAGCCTGACGTTGCTGCCCGCCTGATGGCGCGTGTCGGTGAAATGCGCGCGGAAGTAGAGACACTTCACAAGCAAGCCGGCAATCCATTTGCGCCTAAAGACCCTTCCATACCGGTGGGCCCAGTCTTGTCGCCCGATGTTCGGGCCCACAAATGAACGTACTTTGACTTGGCTTCGTTAACGAAAATGAAACTTCAGATTTCAGATTCTACATGAGGCTCAAGCGGTACGCTTTCGAGAAGATCTGCACCAGCAAGTCTGAAATGAGCGCCCATTTATGTCTGGCTCCGTGAGCATTCCCGAAGGGTTTGACCTCCTCTCACCGGTACTTGATGAGCCGCTGGGTGCAAGCGAAGGCGTGTTGCACGGGTGATGACGAAAAAAAACGCTCAGAATTGCCGAACGCTGTCTTGGTGGATACGTGTGCGGTCATCTGGCTCGCTAATGGTGATCCGCTCTCCCAAGAGGCGCTCGCGGCCATTTCACATGCCGCACTCGCAGAAGGCGTTTTCGTTTCACCCGCATCGGCTTGGGAGGTGGGATTGTTGAGCCGCGTTCGTGGCGGCAGCGGTCCAGCGTTGACCTTCCTTCCCGATCCGCAAAGCTGGTTCGCGCGCTTCATGGCCGGTCCCGGCATCAAGGAGGCACCACTGCTTCCGGAAATTGCGATTGCGTCAGCTCGTCGCTGATGGCGACACTGCCGGTCTTTCCTGTGGTGTCCTTACCTACCAGCCACATGCATGATGACGCCTTGACCCTGTCATTTGTTCACGATATGTTCATAGTCTGCAGGAGCCTATGAATAATGAACAAGGCCTTTGATATCGGCAAGTTCGACCTCGATGTCACGCTGCGCGACGCGGCGCTTGATCCGAATTGCCGTCCAACCAAGCGCATGCTCGCCAATGCCTCGATCGGCGTGGAGCCGTTCGATGCCTATTACTCGGCGCGCGAGCTTTATGAGACCTTGCAGGGCGTGTTTCAGGGCCTGCCCAATGCCAAGGCTCGGCTGACACAGATCCTGTCCTGCCATTGCGATGACTATCAGCGCTGCCTCTACTATGCGCTGGCAGGGCGCGGGGTTGTCCAGATGCTCGACGATCTCGAATGGCTCTTCGGACTCCTCGGGCCACGGTGCCAGATGTCGGGCCACATTCTGCGCTCGGGCCAGCACCCGGCACCGATGGTCAACCCTTACGTCTCGTCAGAGCCTGATGGCCCTGTTCCTGCCCGCAACGCCGACTTTACCGAAGGCCCATCGTGGTATCTCGATCCCGGCCTCGGAGGGATGATCGAGGAATAAGAGGCCATCAGTTATTGCGAAGGCCAAGTCGGTCGTCGTCATCAACAAGCGTGATGCGCCCGTCCCAGTCCCATAGGACAAGATTGAGCGCGTCTGCGGGGGCGCCGCGGGCGTAGCTCGGGACAACGATGCCAGCATAGCCTTGCGCGATCGCGGCCTCCGCCAGGTCCTGCGTCGGGACCGGCTTGCCGGAGAGCATCCGATCACGCCATGACGGGTCGGCGAGTTCAGCCGGTGTGATGCCGAAGGGATGCAATGCAGCCGTGTCCCGGCCATCGAGCAGCGGCCCGATGTCGGCCTGATAGGCCACCAGCGTGGTGGGCTGCAGCGTGCCAGCCTGATTGGCCTCGCGCAGCGCGGTCTCAGGGGCGAGGGAAGTATAGAGCGCCGTGCGCCCCATGCGATTGAACCGTCCGCCAAATCGGGCGGCCCCCTCCCCTGAGAGGGGTTCACGGGACCAGACCGGATTGTGGGCGCGGTAGAGCAGCCCGGTAAAGTGCATTGGACTAGGCGTGGACGCCGGCGTCGACCGCGTCGATATAGGTCAGCACGTCATCGGCCCGGTTGCTCTGCACGAGCTGCATGGCAGTCTGGCCCGAGAAACCCGGCAGTGGTTCCGAGCGGTACCAGGCATAGGCCAACAACGCCGAACCAAAGCGCGGCTCGACCTTGTTGAGCACCTCGACCATCTGGCGAAGGCGGCGCTGCGTCCGGTCGGACGCGATCCGGTCCTTGCGCTGGATCGCATCCTTGCCGAGGCCCAGCGAGCGTGCGAGTTCGTCGCTGGTCGTCCGCAGCGCGTCGACGATCTTGCGCGGAGCAAACGCGCCGTTGTCAGCGTAGTTTTGAATCGCCATTGCACTTTCCCATGAATTCTGACGCGATATAGCGTCAATATCTGCGGTAATCAAGGTTTGGGTGTCAAACCCAGCAGGTGTTCCCGTTTTGCCGAAGAGGTTACCCGCTCTTACAAAACCACGACCTGCAATTCGATCGCGCCGGCAAGGCCCTCTTCTGCAGGCAGAACGCAAAAGGGCTGGAGCTTGCTGTCCGTCCTCACCACGGCATGGCTCTGCCCGGAATTTGCGGTCATCCGAATGGCGACACGCTCGGCATTGGCGCGCCCGCACAGGATCGCCCTTCTGGGGTCCAGGCTCTGAGGCAGCATGATCACCTCCCGAGCGTTACGGCGTCGCCGGGAAGAATGTGCGCACCGCGCGCTTTGGGGGCACGACTTCAAATCGGCGCTCCATCAATCTGCTGATGCGAAACCGGCCTCGGCCATCGGGCGTGCTGAGTTCAATTTTCGCGCCGCGCTTTGTCAGCCTGAATTCAGCGTGTTCGGTGCCGTCGGTGAACTTCATCGGTTCAGGCAGCCGGATCATGTCGCCATCGGCGATCTTGCGTTCCTTGAGCCGGAGCTGGCGGTAGCACCGGTTGCGCCAGTCGAGGGCATAAGGATGACTGGTTGGCCCCAACTCCTCCAGGACACTTCTGGGGCACCCGGCCTCCACCGGTCCTGAATTTTCATCCATGTCCTTGTAGCCGAACAGGAGGCCGTCGGCTGCCTTGGGGTTCCAGCGGACCAGACAGATCACCGCGGAGATGGCGTGGGTCTGGTTGTTCGGTCCATAGCGCTGGACAGCCGCGTAGTAGGCACCGGTTGTGGACACGCTTCTGATGACCCGGCATCCTTCGAAGGTGCCGGTTTCTTCATTCTCGCGCTCCCATGTGAGCTGATTGTCAAGATAGGCCTTGGGAGTGTCGAAGCCCCCCATTCCGGCACGGTGCATGTAAAGCCAGCCCATGCGTGTTCTCCTTCAGATGAGCCCCGGCTGCACCGGAGGTGCGATCTTCAATTCGCGCGCGATCCGCGCCGTGAGTGCGGGAATGTCTGCAAGGGCGGTGATCGGCGCTTTGCGCATCACCGCGCCAGGCGGTTTCCAGAACGGGTTGCGCCAGGCGAGACCCGGCTCGCCGAACCTTTCCGGGCTGATCCGGACGTAGATCCCGTCGGCTTCCAGCACATGCTCGCCCGCGAGCTGTTCCTGTGAGGTGTAATAGCTGATGCGATAATCGGCGTGCTCGAGCCCGATCCCTGCTGCGATCTGGCGCAGCGCCCGCGTGCCCTCGCGCCGGTAGTGGCGCAGTTCTTCGGGACGATAGTCGATCCCGCGTTTGACCAGCGCAATGATCGCAGGCCTGTGTTTGAGCTCGGCAAGGCGTTCAATGCATTGGGACCGCAGAGCCTGGTCGTCTGCCTCACATTCGGTCGGCCTTCCGTCAGCAATGCGTTGAAGGTGGCGCGTCAGCAGCAGCACTGCCGGACAGGTTGCGGCCTGCCGGCCTGCCAGACGGACATCATCCACGGCCTCGTTCAATGCTCGCAGCGCATTTTCGAAGGTCGTCAGCCCATCGGGCTGGAGTGCGCGGCGGTAACCCGGGACATTGTCGCACGCCGCTTTCGGCAGCGACATTCAGGCCGGGGCTGTGCCCGCAACTGTGACCGGGGAGTTCCTGCCCCACTATGCCACTGGTCCAATCATTCGGGCTGGGAAGGCGGAGCAGGAGACGATGATCTGGGAGCCAGGAGACCTGCCTGCTGCAGTCGATCCTTTGTGTGGACGGGTCCATCCACATGATCGGAGCAATGCCTCCGCGTGACGACATGAGCGAAGGTGGGGTCGGTCCGATTGCGGGCCCGCGTCATGGCGCGCCGTGTTGGCCGGCGCCCGCCTTCTGTGTGTGACGACAGGAGGTAGTATTGACACGTTTGAACTCTTTCCGTTTTTCCAAAACGTTGCTTTTCGCTGGATCTGCATTGGGCTTGACAGCAGTTCCCTTGCCAGCGGCGGCGGAGGACGTCCTTTCCGAGGACGCAGGCGAGCCTGCCCCGGAAATCATTGTCACGGCTGCCAACCGAACCGAGACATCACTCGACAAGGTTGGCCAATCCGTCAGCGTGATAGACCTTGCCGAAATCGAGCGGCGGCAGACTCAGAACGTGGCCGATATCCTGCGTACCCTGCCCGGCGTCACAATCGCGCGCAACGGCAGTATTGGCGGCAACACCTCGGTGTTCATACGCGGCGCGGAGAGCGATCAGACCGTCGCATTGATCGACGGGGTCAAGCTGAACGATCCGTCCTCGCCCGGTGGCGGGTTCAATTTCGGCAACCTCCTGACCGGCAACATTGAACGCATCGAAGTGCTTCGCGGTTCGCAATCGGTGCTGTGGGGCAGCCAGGCAATCGCTGGCGTAGTCAACATGGTGACCCGCCAACCCAGCGAGGAATTGCAGGTCATTGCTCGCGGCGAATATGGTTTTCGCGACACGGTGAATTTGGTGGCGAATGCGTCGGGCAAGGCCGGGCCGCTCTCGGCCAGCGTGGGCGGAGGGTGGTTCCGGTCAGACGGCATCTCCAACTTTGCCGAAAGCCGCGGCGGGCGCGAGCGCGATGGCTATGAGAACATTGGTGCCAATGCCAATTTCAATCTGGCACTGAGCGATACGATCTCGGTGGATGCACGCGGATGGTATTCGCGCGGGACGTTTAACATCGATGGCTTTCCGCCGCCACGCTTTGCCTTTTCCGACGTGAACGAGGAAAGCGAAACCCGCGAACTTGTCGGTTACACCGGGCTTAATGCTTTGCTGCTCGGCGGACGGTTTCGCAACCGTATCGGCTTTGCACTGACCGACACTGATCGTCGCAACACCGCGCTGGATGGCACCCCGGCAGAAACCTTTCGCGGCGAAGGACGCAACGAGCGGCTTGAATATCAGGGGATCGTCGACATCACCAAGGGCTGGCAGGCCACCTTTGGTCTTGAACAGGAAATCTCAACCTTCTCGTCCAGCAGTTTCGGTGCGCCGGCCAGCCTTGGGCGCGCCCGGATTTACAGCGGATATACCCAGGTCGTTGGCACGATCGCAGAGGGGTTCACCGTCACAGGCGGGATCCGCCACGATGACCACGATCGGTTCGGCGGGGCGACCACATTCGGAGCGAGTGCAGTTTACAATCTGGCGGCGACTGGCACGACCTTTCGCGCCAGCTACGCCGAGGGATTCAAGGTGCCATCGCTGTTCCAGCTGCTGAGCGATTTCGGCAATACGGGTCTCGACCCGGAACGCTCGCAAGGCTGGGATGCCGGGATCACGCAGGAATTGGTGGATGGGCGATTGACGCTGTCTGCCACCTATTTCGAGCGGGACAGCAAGGACCTCATCCTGTTCATCTCATGCCCGCTGCCGCGCACGGGCATCTGCAGCAACCGCCCATCGGGCACTTACGATAACATCGGCCTTGCCACCGCGCGCGGCGCCGAATTTGCCGTGACACTGAAACCAGTGGATGCCTTGCAGGTGCAGTTCAGCCATGGTTATGTCGATACGCGCAACCGCACCGCTGGCTCGCCTAATTTCGACCGCCGCCTGCCGCGCCGCCCAGAGAATTCTTCGAGCCTGCTGGTCGATTACCGCTGGCCGTTCGGCCTCGAGACGGGGTTTACCGTCACCAACGTAAGCGAGGCGTTCGACAACGCTTCCAATTCCACTCGCCTGCCCGGCTATGTCCTTGCTGATTTGCGCGCAATGATGCCCATAGGACAAAATCTCGAACTTACGGCGCGGATCGAAAATCTGTTCGACGAGCAATATGAAACAGTGCTGCGCTTCGGCCAGATGCCGCGCGCGGGCTTCGTCGGCGTGCGGTTGAAGATCTAGCCGCCGATGACCGACCAGCTGCACGCCAAGATTGCTCCCTTCGCTGTCCATGGCGGACGGATCGATTTGGCGCGCGCACTGTTCGGCGGCCCGGATTGGCTGGATCTGTCGACCGGCATCAGCCCTTGGGCCTTTCCGGTCGATATTCCTCGGGAGGCCTTGACCCGCCTCCCCTCACCCGATGATTTGGCGCTGCTGGAGACCCGTGCAGCCGAGTGCTTCGGCAGTGATCCGGCAGCGACGATGGCGGTGCCCGGCAGCGACCTCGGTCTCCGTCTGATCGGTCAAATGCTGAACGCGCAGCGCCCCGCAGCAGTGGTCCCCGGCTATAGCGGCCACACAGCGATGTGGCCGAACCCCTGTCAGACGCTGGCGAGCAATCCCGACGAGCTGATAGCAGCAGCCGCAAGTTGCGATGCGATGGTGCTGGCCCGCCCCGGCAATCCTGGAGGAGAGATAATTGCCGAGCACATACTGCAGAGCATCGCCAAAAGGCTCGCTGCATGCCGAGGCTGGCTGATTGTGGATGAGGCTTTTGCCGATGCTGATCCAGATCTCAGCCTTGCTGCGCGCGGATGGCCGAACCTTATAATTTTGCGTTCATTCGGAAAGTTTGCCGGGTTGGCCGGTCTGCGGTTGGGCTTTGTTATTGCCCCGCCCGCTATCGCAGCACACTTGCGCCGCCTTTTGGGCGATTGGCCGATCTCGGGACCGGCCGTAGCAACTGGGATTGCGTTCTACCGCAACACTTCGTGGCAATCTTTGCAGCGGCGGCGGCTCGCTGAAGGCGGCGAGCGCCTTGATCGTGTGCTCTCCGCTGCCGGGCTGGCGATCACCGCAAGCACGCCTTTTTTCCGCACTTGCGTGGCCGCCAACGGTTGGGCCCTGTTTGACCATTTGGCTCAGCACGCAATCCTGACCCGCCCGTTCGCTGATGATCCGGCGCGGCTTCGCATCGGACTGCCTGAAGATGCGATCACAACCCGGCACCTCGCACGAGCGCTTGCCGACTGGAGCAACTCATGACCGACGACACCCCAGACTATACCCGCCACAATGAACGCATGAAGCGGGTGCAGGCCGCGCGCGAGCGGATGCAGGCGCGCCGCACGCTCGAACGCGGGCTGCTGATCGTCCACACCGGCAACGGCAAGGGCAAGTCGAGCTCTGCCTTCGGCATGGTGGTCCGCAGCCTTGGCTGGGGGATGAAGGTGGGGATCGTGCAATATGTCAAAGGCAAGTGGGAAACCGGCGAGCGCAATTTCTTCGAGGCCAATCCCGATCTGGTTACCTACGAGGTGATGGGCGAAGGCTTTACCTGGGACACGCAGGACCGCGCACTCGACATCGCGGCCGCACGCGCGGCATGGGAACGCTCCAAGCAATTGATCCTCGATCCGGCCTATGATTTCGTGGTGCTTGATGAACTCAACATCGTGATGCGCGACGATACCTTGCCCGCCGACGAGGTGATCGCCTTCCTCAAGGACCGCCCGCTCACCACGCATATCTGCATCACCGGGCGCAGCGCTAAACCGGAATTGCTCGAGCTGGCCGATTTGGTGACCGAATTTGCCGAAGTGAAGCATCCCTTCAAGGCCGGCTTCAAGGCGCAAAAAGGCGTCGAATATTGACCTGGCTGCGCGCCCTTTGCGGCCTTTGGGCTGCCTTGGCGCTGGCCCTCAGCCAGCTTGTCGCCCATCCGCTGGCGGCTGCGCCTCGGCGGATTGTCTCGATCAACCCCTGCATTGATGCGGTGCTGGTCGAGGTAGCGGGACCGGAACAGATTCTGGCGATCAGTCATTATTCCCAAGACGCGCGAGCAACATCGATCCCGTTGGCAACGGCTCGCCGCTTTGCCGCGACGTCGGGAACTGCCGAAGAAGTCATCGCCTTACGGCCCGATATCGTGCTGGCGGGCGCGCATGTCTCGCCCTCGACACTTGCGGCGCTCAAGCGCCTGAAGGTGCCCGTACAGACTTTCACGGTGCCTGAAAGCGTCGCCGAGTCCATCGCACAGGTTCGGGGCGTTGCCGCCGCTGCGGGCCAGCCTGCGCGCGGCGAAGCTCTGGTGCGGCGGATCGAGCAGGCTGTGGCCCGCGCGCAGGCCAGCGCGCGAGGGCGCGGCGCTCCCGTGCCTGCGCTGATCTGGCAAGGCAGCGGGCTGGTGCCGGGCGAGAGTACGCTTGCTAACGAACTGCTCAGCATTGCCGGATTTCGCAACATGAGCGCGCAATATGGCCTCAAGCGGTGGGATGTCCTCCCGCTGGAACATCTTGCCGCCCGCCCTCCGCGCCTGCTGCTGACCGATGGGATTGCGGGCGACCGCATGACCGGTCACAGGGTGCTGCGCCGTTTCGATGACAGGATGGTTCGCGCGCAGTTCGACGAGCGGCTGCTGAGCTGTGCAGGTCCGGTGATGATTCGGGCGCTGAATCGCCTTTCAGAGGTGAGGGCCAACCTGTGAAAGCGCAGCGGTTGCCCTTGCTCATTCCCGCGCTGTTGGTCGCGCTTGTGCTTGTCTCCGGCCTGTCAATCTTGGCGGGCAAGGTTTGGATTGCTCCTGCCGAGCTCTTCGCAGGCGACGATCGCTGGCCAATCATCGTCGAATTGCGCCTGCCGCGTGTTGTGCTCGCACTGCTGATCGGTTGCGGACTCGGAATGGCGGGTGCGGCCATGCAAGGCTATCTGCGCAATCCCCTCGCCGACCCGGGGCTTTTTGGCGTGTCGGCGACGGCGGCATTGGGCGCGGTCATCTCGATCTTCTTCGGCCTTGCGGCGACGCCGATGGTCCTGTCGGGCTTTGCACTGGCGGGAGCGGCACTGGCGGTGTTGCTGCTGTCCGCCATCGCCGGGCAAAGCGGCAGCGTGATCGTTTTCACGCTGGCCGGAGTTGTTATCTCCTCGCTGGCGGGGGCTCTGACCGCGCTGGTCATCAGCCTTGCCCCCACACCCTTTGCGACCGGGCAAATCATAAACTGGTTGATGGGAGCTCTGACCGATCGCAGCTGGGACGATGTAATGCTGGCTGCGCCGTTGATCGTGGTGGGGATGGCGGTGATTGCCAGTGCAGGCCGCGCGCTTGATGCCCTCACCCTTGGCGAGGCTGCAGCGCGCACGCTGGGGATGCGGCCCGCTGTGCTGCAAGCGCAGATCGTCATCGGCATCGGGCTTGTCGTGGGCGCGAGCGTTGCGGCTTCGGGGATCATCGGCTTTGTCGGGCTGATCGTGCCGCACCTTATCCGCCCGCTCACCAATCGGCGGCCAAGCGCGGTGCTGCTGCCCTCGGCCTTGGCAGGAGCCTTGCTGCTGCTGGTAGCAGACAGCGCGGTGCGCGCCGCCCCGACGGTGAGCGAATTGCGGCTTGGCATCGCCATGTCGCTGCTGGGGGCGCCGTTTTTCCTCGCGCTGCTCCTCAAGATGCGGCGGCAGATCGGATGACAGCGGTGCTCGAAGCGCGTGATGTGTCTGTCACCCTCGGCGCAGCCAATGCGCGCAAAGCCGTGCTGAGCAATGCAAGTCTTGCGCTACGACGTGGAGAGATCACGGCAATCATCGGCCCCAACGGAGCAGGCAAATCAACGCTTCTCGCGTGCCTCGCCGGACTGCGCGCGCCGGATAGCGGCGCGATAACGCTGGGCGAGGTTTCGCTGACCCGCGTTTCGGCGCGCGAACGCGGGCAGCGGATTGGCTTCCTGCCGCAGGTTGCTGAGGTAAACTGGGACATTGATGTCGCCACCCTCGTCAGTCTCGGCCGCCTGCCCCATCAGGGCCGCTGGGGGCAAAGCGCAGCCGACCTTACGGCGATGGCCGATGCACTAGAAGCGACCGACACGGCGCAATTCGCTTCGCGTGTAGTGGGCACCTTGTCGGGCGGTGAGCGAGCGCGGGCGCTGCTAGCGCGGGTGCTGGCGGGGCAGCCCGAATTCTTGCTGGCGGACGAGCCGCTCGCCAACCTCGATCCGCGCCACCAGTTCGATAGCCTCGCGCTGATGCGCCGGGTGACGACAAGTGGCGCTGGCGTGGTGCTCGTGCTGCATGATCTGGCTCATGCCATCCGAGTAGCCGACCGCGTGGTCATGATGGACAGCGGGCGGATTGTCGCCGACGGCGAGCCCGCTACCGTGCTGACGCCAGAGCGCATCGCCGCCGTTTATGGTGTGGCGAGCCACGCCGTGACCCTCGCCGATGGCTCGCCCGGTCTGGTGCTGAGCGGGCCATGTTGATGAGCGGTACGCTGATTTTGCCTGCCGCTTTGCTGGCCGAATGGGCCTGGGGCTACCCGCGCTGGATGCTGGCGCGGGTCGGCCATCCGGTGATGTGGATGGGGGCGCTGATTGGCGCGCTGGACCGCCGCTGGAACCGCGGTTCACCGCGCCGCCAGCGGATCATGGGCGCTGCCATGCTTCCGCTGTTGGTTGCGGTAAGCGTTGGCACGGCGGCATTGGTTCAGCATGCGCTTCTCCAGTCCATGTGGCTTTGGCCGATGCTGGTGTTGGCGGCGACCACCGGCCTTGCCCAGCGCAGCCTCGCCGATCATGTCGAGGCCGTGGCCGTGCCGCTCGCAGCCGGTGATCTGGAGACCGCGCGCATTGCCGTCGGCATGATCGTCGGGCGCGATGTCGCCGGGCTGGACGAGGCCGGGATCGCCACCGCGGCGATCGAAAGCCTCGCCGAGAGCTTTGGCGACGGGATCGTGACGCCGGCCTGCTGGCTTGCGCTGGCAGGCCTGCCCGGGCTGGCGGCGGCAAAGGCGATCAACACGGCAGACTCGATGGTCGGGCATCGCGACGCGCGCCATCGCCATTTTGGATGGGCGAGCGCGCGGGCTGACGATGCGCTCAACTATCTTCCCGCGCGCCTTTCCGGCGCGCTGCTGGTGCTGGCCGCGGGCCGGGGCTGGCGCACGGGCTGGCACGTGATGCAGCGCGATGCGCGCGGCCATGCCTCGCCCAATGCGGGATGGCCCGAGGCGGCCATGGCCGGCGCGCTCGGGCGGCAATTGGGCGGGCCGGTAAGCTATGACGGTGAACCGGTGCTGCGAGCAACTATGGGAGATGGCCCGCGCCCCGATGCCCGTGATCTTACCCGCGCGCTCGTGATCTGGCGGCGTGCTTGCCGACTGTTGTGGGCTTTGGCAGCCATCGTAGCGGGAGTAATTTTATGGCTGCGCTGATGTTGCAAGGCACCGGCTCTGATGTCGGTAAATCGGTGCTGGTCGCGGGGCTCTGCCGTCTGTTTGCCAATCGCGGTCTCACGGTTATGCCGTTCAAGCCGCAGAACATGTCGAACAATGCAGCCGTCACCAGCGATGGCGGGGAGATTGGCCGTGCGCAGGCCGTGCAGGCCTTGGCCGCGCGCGTGCCACTGCACAGCGACATGAACCCGGTGCTCATCAAGCCGCAATCGGATCGGACATCGCAGATTGTCATTCAGGGCCAAATGCAGGGCACCCGTAGCGCTGGCGGCTATCAGGCAGAAAAAGCGCGCTGGCTGGAAGCCGTACTCGACAGCTATCAGCGTTTGGCTGCGCAGGCCGATCTGGTGCTGATCGAAGGCGCGGGCAGCCCGGCCGAGATCAATCTGCGGCGCGGCGACATTGCCAACATGGGCTTTGCCCGCGCCGCCGATGTGCCTGTCGTTCTGGTGGGAGACATTGATCGCGGCGGCGTGATCGCCGCGATTGCGGGAACGCGCGCGGTGCTCGATTCCGATGATGCCGCGATGATCCACGGGTTCATCATCAACCGCTTTCGCGGCGATCCGGCGCTATTCGAGGACGGCTACCTTATGACGGAACAGCTGTCGGGTTGGCGCGGGCTCGGGGTGGTACCTTGGATCGATGCGGCGCAGCGGCTTCCGGCGGAAGACGCCGTAGTGTTGGACCGGCAGGCGGTGAGCGGCGGATCGATCGTGATCGCGGTGCCGATGCTCTCCCGCATCGCGAATTTCGACGATTTCGACGCGCTGGCGGCCGAACCCGAAGTGCGGTTGGTGATGGTGCCTCCCGGCGAGCCCCTGCCTGCCGAAGCCCGCCTTGTGATTTTGCCCGGTACCAAGGCCACCATCGCCGACCTTGCATTCTTGCGGGCGCAGGGCTGGGATATTGACCTGGCCGGTCATATCAGGCGCGGCGGGCAGGTGCTGGGAATTTGCGGGGGCTATCAGATGCTGGGCACGCAGATCGCCGATCCTGACGGGATCGAAGGGCCGCCGGGCGAGGTTGAGGGCCTTGGCTATTTGCCGGTCACCACCTGCCTCGCCCCGCACAAGCGCCTCGCCGAAGCCACCGGCGTCAGCCTTGCCGAAGGCGCGGCCTTCCGCGGCTACGAAATCCATTGCGGCATAACCGGCCGAACGGCGCCGCCATTGCTGCGACTGCACGATGGACGGACCGACGGCGCGGTCAGCGCCTGCGGCCGGATTGCCGGCTGCTATGTCCACGGCCTGTTCGATCATCCCGCGCAGCGCGCCGTCTGGCTCGAGCGGCTTGGCGCAGGGTCAGACGCGGTTGATCATGCGGTGCGGGTGGATGAAGCGCTCGACGAATTGGCCGAAGCCCTGGAGCGGCATCTCGATATCGCCGCGCTGGCCCGGGTCGCGGGGCTGACATGACTGCGGCGCCCGATTTCGACGATGCCTTTCGCGCGCAGCTCGCCAATTTGCTGACCTGGCGGCGTGATGTCCGCGCGTTTCGCAGCGATCCTTTGCCCGAAACGGTGCTCGGCAAGCTGATCGCGCAGGCTGCCCGCGCGCCCTCGGTCGGCAACAGCCAGCCCTCGCGCTTCGTGATGGTCCGATCCGCCGAGCGCCGCCGCGCCCTCGTCGCCCATGTCGAAGCCGAGCAAATTGCCGCGGGCGAGAAATATGATGCTGCGGAAAGAGCTGAATATCAGCGGCTCAAACTCCATGGCCTCGCCGAATGCCCGGTGGTCATCGCGATCTACTGCGTGCGTGATCCCGCCGAAGGCGCGGGTCTAGGCCGGCAGACGATGCCCGAGGCGTTGGTCTATTCGACCATCTGCGCCGTCCACACGCTGTGGCTGGCAGCGCGGGCCGAAGGGATTGGGCTAGGCTGGGTCTCGATCCTCGATCCCGCGACAGTGTCCGTCCTGCTCGACGTTCCAGCTGATTGGCATTTTATCGGGATATTGTGCCTCGGTTACCCGAAGACCGAAGCCGAACTGCCGCTGCTCCACACGACGGGGTGGCAAGCTCGACTTGCCGTAGAAGCCATGGTGATCGAGCGGTGAGTGGAGCAAGGGCAACACAATGCTAAGCGACCAGGCAATTGCCGCGCATCTTGATGCGCTTGCCAAGCCGCAGGGCAGCATGGGGCGGTTGGAAGCCTTGGCGACCGATCTGGCGCGCATTCAGCAGCGGCTTGACCCGGTCACGCACCCGCGCCGCCTGATCCTGTTCGCAGCCGATCACGGCGTGGTGGCCGATGGAGTCTCCGCATGGCCGCAGGCTGTTACCGGGGCGATGATGGCGACGATTGCTGCGGGCAAGGCGACCAGCAGCGCGCTTGCGGCAGCGCATGAATGCGATCTTGAGCTGATCGATGCCGGGGCAGCCTTTCCCCCGGCGGGAGCCGCCCTTCCCCCGCAGCAGATACTCGCAGGCGGAACACGCTCGCTGGCGCACGGCCCTGCCATGACCGCAGAGCAATTTGCCGCTGCATGGGATCTGGGTGAGAAGGCGGCGCGGCGAGCGGCTGATGCTGGTGTCGCTGTGCTGCTGCTGGGCGAGATGGGCATCGGAAACACGACGACTGCGGCTTGCCTCACCATGCTGCTCGCCGGTGCCGACAGCGACACGGCGACCGGGCGCGGCGCGGGTGCGGATGACGAGATTCTGGCGCGCAAGCGGGCGATCGTGACCGCCGCCGCCGCGCGCGCCGTCATGATGCTTGGCGCCGATCCCCGTGCGGCAATTGCCGAGGTGGCTGGTTTCGAAATCATCGCCATGGCGGGCTGCTTCGCCGAAGGTGCCCGCCGGCGCATGACCTTGCTGCTCGATGGCTATGTCGCAACTGCCGCAGCGCTGGTGGCAGAACGGCTCTACCCGGGCACCGCAACCATGATGATCGCCGCGCACCAATCAGCAGAGCCGGGGCATGCGGCAGCACTTGCGCAGCTTGGCCTTGCACCGCTGCTCGACTGGCAGATGCGGCTCGGCGAAGGCAGCGGAGCGCTGGTCGCCCTGCCGTTGCTCGACAGCGCGGCAGCTCTGATCGGCAAGGTCGCCTTGCTGAGCGAGGTGACGGGATGAACCCGGCGCCTTCGCCTGTCCCGCCATGGGCGCCGCCGTTGCTGGCGCTGCAATTCCTCACCCGTGTGCCGGTGCCCGTGCTCGATCGGCTCGAGGGGCCGCAGGTGCAGGCGGGCCTCGTCAGGGCCGTGGGCTGGTTTCCGCTGGTGGGCACGCTGATCGGAATGGTGACAGCGGGAGCAGTGCTGGGTCTTGCGCAGTTCCTGCCGCTGGCGGTCGCGGTGATCATCGCGCTGATGATCGAGGCCCGGCTGACCGGAGCGTTCCATGAGGACGCCGTAGCTGATTTCTGCGATGCCTTCGGTGGCGGCTACACGACCGAAGACGTGCGCCGGATCATGAAGGACAGCCGCATCGGTAGCTATGGCGCGCTAGGCCTTGGCCTTGCTGTCGCCCTGCGTGCGGTGCTGCTGATGAGCCTGCCAGTGGCAGACGACCCACTGCTTACAGCCGCTGCGATTGTCGCTTCGGCCTGCTTTGCACGGGCGCTAGTGGTGGCGGCAATGGCGCTAATCGCCCCTGCGCCCGCCGGAACCGGGCTCGCCAAGGATATCGGCAACGCGGTGACTGCGCGCACGGTGGTGATGGGCGCAATGACTGCCTTTCCTGCGCTCGCGGCCTTCGCCTTTCTCGATGGGCGTGCGCTTCTGGCTACTGTCCTTGCTGGCGGGATATTCCTCATCTGGCTTCGCGGCATGCTTCTACGTCGGATCGGCGGGACCACGGGCGACTGCCTTGGCTTTGGGGCCTATACTGGCCAGTTGATCCTGCTGTTGGCGGCGGTGGCGCTCGGTCATGGCGGATAAGATAACGCTTGTGCGCCATACCGAAGTTGCTCTGCGTTGGCGCGGTCGCTGCTACGGGGTCACAGATGTGGGCCTCAGCCGGACGGGCGCGGCGGCGATCGGGCCGCTCGCGCAGGAACTGGCTGCCTTGCGCCCAGAATGGATCCTCCACAGTGATTTAACGCGCACCCGCCGCCTTTCTGTCGCAGTCGCCCGACATGTTGGCTGCCCGATCCATGCCGACCCGGCATGGCGCGAACGCGATTTCGGGACTTGGGAGGGCCAGAGCTGGAACGCAATCTTCCGGGCAAGCGGCAATGCGATGGACGGGATGATCGAGGCCCCTGATAAGTTCCGCCCAGGCGGCGGGGAGACCACCTGCGAGCTCGCGGCGCGCATAGCTACCGCTATGGCTAGCCTGCCTGAAGGACGCGGGATCGTCGTCACGCATGGTGGACCGATTGCATCGCTTTTGGGTCAAGAGCGTGGCCTTGCCCCGCGCGACTGGCTCAGTCTAGTTCCATCTGTTGGAGCTAGGGTTTCCATGGCGTCCTAGGGGGGAATACTTGATGCAGACACCCCACATTCAAAAGTGGCCGTTTTGGGGTCGATTCCTGAATATCGGCTGCCGACGAGAAACGCGCAGAAGCTGGCTGGCAGGTTCCGTCACCATAAGCCGAACGGCAGGAAGCTGCCTTCGCTGAAAAAATCTGCCATTCAGGAAGCGACCCCATCTCGGTCATAGCGTGGAAGTTTCTGCTGCCCGAAACGAGCCGTTCGTTCCGCTCAAGCAACTCAGCGGCTTTTGGGCCGGAAGCGGAAAGGCAGCTTTTATATCTTTGAGCGGATTAAGCGGACAGCGACTGCTGACCGAATCGCAAGCCGGTGCATTAGAGAATGGTCTGGAGAAACCCCTCTTGGCATAGACTTTTGCCGTCGTTGAAACGCCCCTGCAGGACAGCCAACACGGAGCCGAGAGCCACAAACTAAATTGGTTTACTATTTAGCGCGCCTTTCCTACCATCCGGAGATGGCGAGAGAAACCTTTACGATTGAGGGCGCAGGCGCGATTTCTCTTACAGCCGAGGCTGAGGGGGATGCCTACGCCATACCCGTCCTTCTTGCGCACGGCGGCGGGCAGACACGGCGCGCGTGGAGAAGGGTGGTCAGCGAGCTGGCTCAAGCCGGCTTTCGCGCAATCGCCTTCGACATGGGCGGTCACGGAGACAGCGATTGGTCGCCATTCGGAGCTTATGAAATGCGCGACTTCGCGGCGGATCTGGTCGCTGCAGCGTCGCGCCTGGACCAGAAGCCAGCGCTGGTTGGCGCTTCACTGGGCGGGCTCGCTGGACTGATTGCCGCAGGGGAGCTTGCTCCAGGTAGCTTTGCTTCACTCACATTGGTCGACATTGCCCCGCGCATGGAGCCCAGCGGTGTGATGCGCGTGGTTGGTTTCATGGAAGAGCATGTCGATAGCGGCTTCGCCTCACCAGAGGAGGCGGCCGACGTGATCGCTCGCTACATGCCGCATCGTCCCAAGCGGGGCGCGAGCGATGGTCTGAAAAACTATCTGCGGCAGAAGTCGGATGGGCGCTTCTATTGGCACTGGGACCCGGTGTTTATCCGTAATATAATGTCAGCCAGACAAGGCGACCCAGACAGCCAAGAACGTCAATCGGCAATGCTGAGCCAAGCTGCGGCGAATCTCACGCTTCCGCTTCACCTCATCCGAGGCGGCTCTAGCGATCTTGTTTCCGAAGAGGCCGTTTTGCATCTGCGACAACTCGCCCCCCATGCAGAATACACCGATATTGCCGATGCCACGCACATGGTCGTGGGCGATGCGAACGATGCCTTCTCCGCCGCTATCGTCGATTTCCTACGAACCCATCACTCTTGCGATACGGCTCAACCACAGGGGACGAGGGAGCTATGATCGATCGAGAGCGCTTGCAGGAAATGCTGAATATCGCGCCGTTTCATCGATGGCTTGGGCTGGAGATTGCAACATGCTCCGACCAGGGAATCGCGATCACCATGCCATGGCGCGAAGAGATCGTGTCGAACCCTATGATTGGGTCGGCGCATGGAGGGATCCTGGCTTCACTGGTCGACCTCACCGGGCTTTATACTCTGCTTGCCGGGGGCGTCGCGGCGAGAGCGACGGCCGATCTGCATGTCGATTACCACCGTCCTGCAACCTCAGGACCTCTCACTGCTCACGGACAGATCGTGAAGATCGGGCGACAGATTTCGGTGGCGGAAACCCGGGTTCTCGAGCCCGACGACAAGTTGGTCGCCAGCGGCAGGGGCGCCTACTTCTCGTCAACCGGATCACTTGATCAGCGCGGCGGGACTATTGATCTCGAACAGGCTCTTGCCACCCAAGGCCCAGCGACTTCTGCAGCGCGATCCACGCCAGCGTAAGGGCACCCTTTGCCCGGACGAGGTCTGCTGAGGCCTGCTGCTGTTCTCGCAGGGCCCGGTTGAGGTCAGCCTTCGAGATCGCTCCTGCGGCAAAACGTTGGCGGTTCAGGTCCGCCGCGCCGTCAGCCTGCTTCTTGATTTGCATACTGGCAGCGAGCGCCACACGCTGCTGGCCGAAGCGAGCCAAGGCACGTTCGGCGTCTTGCAGTGCCAGAAGCACCGTCTGCTGGTAATTGGCGACTGCTTCGTTGCGCGCCGCCCCGGCTTGGTCGATCGCAGCGTCTACCCTGCCGAAATCCAGAAAATTCCACTGGAGGCGTGGGATCGCGAGTGCGGAGAAATCGCCGACATCGACAACGTCGTCCAACGAGGATCCGCCGAGGCCCAGGATCCCCGTGAAGGACAATTTCGGGAACCGCGCCGCCTCGGCCACCCCGATCCGCGCCGTCGACGCGGCAAGAGACCGTTCGGCCGCCCTTATGTCAGGCCGACGCGCCACCAGGCTTGCCGGATCGCCGATCGCGACCTGCTCTGGCGGCATGGGAATGGAATGCGCAGTCGTGAGCGCTGCATCAACTGATCCCGGCACCTGTCCGGTCAGTATAGCGAGTGCATCAGACAGGACTGCGATATCCGCTTCAGCTTCGGCAAGTTGTGACTTGAGCATCTCCAGTTCGGCATTCGCGGTGCCTACCGGGAAAAGCGGCAATGCACCGCGCTGATAGCGTTGGTATGTCAGCGCCAGGATCTCTTCCTGCAACGAAATCTGCGCCTCAAATTGCTCTGCGCGGAATTGGGCCTCCCGCAAATTGACGTAGGTGCTGGCCACTTGGGCAGTCAACTGGACCTTTGCGTCCTCTGCATTGGCCACCGTTGCAGCAGCTTGGGCATTGCTGGCTTCAATGCGCCTGCGCGAGCCACCGGCGAACTCCAGCTCCCAGTTGGCGTTAAGGCCCACATTGAAAAAGCTGAGCGAGTCATCGGTTTCTGCGTCGGAATTGGTTTGCTCTGACGGGGGGGGCGCCCCGCCTTGAATGTCGAGACCCCGAAGCCGGCCCTGCACGGTGGTGGCCTGTGCCCCAAGCGATGGCATTCGACCCGCACGGTCTTGCCTGATGGATGCCCGTGCCTGGGCAATGCGCGCCTGCGCTGCGGCGAGCGAAGGGTTGCCGGACAGCGCAGCCTCCACCAGCCGCGTCAACTCGGGATCGCCGAGCAGCAGCCACCATTGAGCGACAACCGGATCAGATGCGCTCACATCACTGCCAGCGCGCACAAAGCGAGTGCCCGTGTCTGCTGACACAACTTCCTGGGGGCCTGCATAATCGGGCCCAGCCGTGCATCCAGCTAGCAAGGCGATAGTGATAATCGGAGGTAGCAAGTGGCGCATAATCTCGGGCTCAGTGCATCGAAAGGGAGACATTTTCCGGAAGCGGCTTGAGGAACAGAACAAGCGGGACTGTCGCGAGTGTGAGAAGTCCCATCACCAGAAAGACATCATTGTAGGTCATGATGAACGCTTCGCGCTGGAGAGTGCCGCCGAGTGCCGCCATCGCTCGTTCCATATCGCCCAAGCTTCGCGCCAGTCCGTCGAGATAGGTCTGCAGCGAAACGCTGTTCGCATTCAGCGTTTCTTCCATGCGCCTCGTATGGTGCCAAATTCGCTGGTCCTGGAACGAAGCGAGGGCCGAGAGGGCGAATGATCCGCCAAGATTGCGGGCCGCGTTGAAAATGCCCGAGGCATCGCCCGCGTCTTCCTTGGCCACCGACGCAACCGTTGCCTGATTCAGGAACATCATCGCAAGTATCATTCCGGCCCCGCGGATAAGCTGACTTTCAGTGAAGACAGCGCCGCCGGATTCGGCGGTCAGACTCGTGCTGACAAAGCAGCTGATCGCCATCAGCAGCATTCCGGTGCCGACGGCAATGCGGATGTCCACCTTGCGGATCATCAGGGGCAGAACCGGCATCAGGAGAAAGGCCGGGACACCCATCCAGAAGATGACCAGTCCCGTCTGAAAAGCATTATAGTCAGAGATGATCGCCAGAAACTGCGGAATGACATAGGTCGAACCATACATCACCATGCCCAGGGCGAGCGCCATGATCGCGACGCTGGCGAACTGTCGATTCAACAGGAGCTGCAACTTCAAGACTGGCTTGCGTGCCTTCACCTGTCCGTAAATCAAACAGGCAAAGCCGATAATGGTCACCACCGTTAGCCAGCGAATGAGTGAGGACTCGAACCATTCCTCACGGTGCCCTTCCTCGAGTACAACAGTCAGACCGCCCAGTCCGAGGATCAGCCCGAGAATGCCAGCCCAATCGGCGTCCGTGAGATATTCCCACTTGGGCTTCTCGTGAGGCAGCCCGATAAACAGCAAGAGCAGCAGGATTGCGCAGACTGGCACATTGACGAAAAAGGCATAGTGCCAGCTCAGGTTCTCGGTCAGCCAGCCGCCGATCAATGGCCCCATCACGGGGCCAAGAACCACAGTCATGCCGAACAGGGCCATTCCGATTGGCTGTTGGTGCGGCGGTAATCGTTTAGCCACAATAGTCATTGCGGTCGGAATGAGGACTCCGCCCGTGAATCCCTGACCCGTTCGGCCGATGATCATGGTCGTAAGGTCGGTTGCAATCCCGCATAGCACCGAAAATGCGGTGAACGCGCTAACCGCGATGATGAGGAGGGTTCGCAGACCGAACAGCCGTTCGAGCCAAGCGCTCAGCGGAATGACGACGATTTCAGCAACGAGAAATGACGTAGCAATCCAGGTGCCTTCGGCGCCTGTGGCACCGATCTCGCCCTGAATGACGGGGAGTGCGGAATTGACGATTGATATGTCCAGCGTCGCGAGCATGGCGCCAAGCGCGCCCGCGGCCACAGCGACCCAGGCAGTCACGTCTGCGTTCTTTCGGCCCCCGGCCGGCCCGATCGAAGTGTCCTGCGCTGCCAGTATCTCGGTCATTGAGTCCGACTCGAGATCTCTTCCAATTCGCCGGCAGCATTCCGGGTGTCGACCGTAGCCACTACCGACATGCCGGGAACGAGCAGACGCCGCACTTCAGGGGGAGCATCGATACCGATGCGGACGGGTATCCGTTGAACGATCTTGGTAAAGTTGCCGGTGGCATTTTCGGGGGGGAGGATGGAAAATTCCGCGCCCGTTCCCGGCGATATGCTGACCACTCGTCCCGCGATCTCAAGGTCGGGTAGGGCGTCAACTTCGAGCCTGACGCTTTGGCCGGCCCGGATCAGGCCGACCTGCGTTTCCTTGAAGTTTGCCGTCACGTAGATCGCCCTCACCGGAACCACCGTCATCAAACGTTGACCCGGTTGCACGAACTGGCCCACCCTCACCGAGAGATCGCCGACGCGGCCGGCCTTGCTGGCGCGCAGCAAGGTCGATTCAACCGTAAGGTCGGCTGTTTCCAGCTGAGCGCGAGCAGCGTCCGCCTGCGCCTGGGTCTGGTTGATCTGCTCGAACAGGGTCCCTCGGCGCGCGGTCGCGGCAGCCACCGCCGCCTGCGCGGCGACGAGTTCGGCCCGCGCTTGCCGCGCCTGCGCCTCATACTGGTCTAGCTTTTCCCGCGGTTCGGCTCCTGTCGCGGCAAGGGGCCGATATCGCGCCACCTGGTCGTTCGCGAGGTCCAGTGCTGCGCGCGCGGCGGCGAGTTGGCCCCGCGCCTGGCGAATGGCTGCATCCTGTTCGGCTACCTGAGAACGGATTGTGTCGGCACCGGCCAGGGTCGCAGCGATCTGTGCGCGCGCCTGTTGCGCTTGCGCCTGATAATCCCGCAGATCCAGTTGTACGAGGGCTCCGCCGCGAGCAACCTGCTCGTTCTCCCCCACGAAGACCTCTTCGACGTATCCCGCTACCTTGGAAGAGATAACGACGCTGTCGGCAGCGACATAGGCGTTATCGGTCGTCTGCATGTACTGTCCGTAGGTTACGTGCCGGTAGTACCACCAGATCCCGCCAAGCAGCACGGCAAGACCAACGATGATTAGCACGATGCGCAAGCCACGCCGCGATTGCGGTTTCGTTGGGGTTGTGCCCTCCTGCTCCGGTTGGTTGGAGTTATCGGTCATCTGACTCTTTCGGCAGCCTCAGTAAAAGGTGAACGCGTCTCGCGCCCTATGAGCCGTGAGTCAGATAGTAAAGGCATTTAGCAGTTTGCATTTGGGCATCCGAGGCTATCCGACTACACAGCGCTATGGATGAAAAACCAGATACCATGTCACGGTCTCAGCGTCGGCAGAAGGTCATCACCGATGATGACCGCATTCTCTATCTTATGGACGAGATCAGTCGCGGCGCGCGCAGAGTGTACGATGCGAGGGTCGCCAGGATCGGTCTCAATCAGACACAGTGGAGGATCATCGGACAACTTCTTCGCGATCCTGCCCTTACGCAGGCTGAAATCGCCAAGAAACTGGAACTGGAATCGGCGACCATCGGCCTGGCGGTTGCAGGTCTTTGCGCACGCGGGCTGATGAAAAGGCTTCGAGCTGAGACGGATCGGCGAGCGTGGCAGCTCATCCTCACGGAGCAGCTTGACGATCTGCTGCCCGAACTGAGAGGCTCCGCGGATAGGCTTCATGGTCTGCTTTGGCGCGACATTGCCGCCGACGAGAAGCAAACGTTGCAGCAGATTCTTGCAAGGGTATCGGAAAATCTGGACCAACTCCGGGCCGAGGCTGAGTAAAATCATGGCATCGCCCCCGGAAAAGCCTATCAGCAGCATCGCTCGCGCCGCGGAGATCGGCCAAATCCTAATGAGGCACGGCGCGAAAAATCTCGCCGGAGCCCTCGGATTTATTCCCTCTTCGAGCAATGTCATCGATCCTCGCGAATTTCGTCCGGCTGCAGTTGTCGCGTTCCTCCGTGACATCGGGCCAGTTGGTATAAAGCTGGGGCAGCTCCTCGCCACCCGAAGCGATCTGTTTACCGAACACTGGATCACGGCATTCTCAACCCTGCACGATCAGGTGTCGCCAGTGCGCTTCGCAGATATCGAGCCCGTACTTGCTTCAAGCTGGGGTGAGGACTGGCGGAACGACTTTGCGCAGTTCGACGAACAGCCTTTGGCGTCCGCCTCGATTGCACAGACCTATTCCGCCAAGCTACAGGACGGTAGCGAGGTCATCGTGAAGGTTCGCCGCCCGGGCACCGCCGCGCGCATGGAAGCCGATGTGCGCCTGCTTGTGCGTCTTGCCGAGATCGCAGAAGCACGCTCGCCTGACATCGCGCGTTACCGGCCAGTCGAGTTTCTGCGGACCTTCGGCCGCAATCTAGCCTGGGAGATGGACCTCGCTGCGGAATCCCGAGCCTGCGAGCGGATCGGCGCATATCTCGATACCATCGGCGTCAGGACCCCGGCCATCCATTGGGAACTGACCGGGCTGCGGGTGAACGTTCAGGAACGCCTGTACGGCAGGCCCGCGTCTTCGCTGGGCAGCCCATCCGGCGACCCGCCGGTGGCGGCTTTCGCTAAAAGCTATGCCAACGCTGTCCTGCGCATGATCATCCTGAACGGCGAATTCCACGGCGACCCTCATCCCGGCAATGTTTTCCTGATCGGCGAGCAGGATGTCGGCTTCATCGACTTCGGATCAGTCGGGACGCTCACCAAGACGAGGCGCGACGAGATCGTTCGGCTCGTGCTTGCGATCGCTGGCGAGGAAACGAGCGAAGTCGCGGATGTCCTGCTCGCATGGACGGGGGCGCCGAAGGTGGATCGCGATGCGCTCGCGGTGGCTCTCGATCATTTGATCGGAGAGTTCAGGGGGACCGTGCTTTCTGGAATCGAGTTCTCGCAAATTTTTTCCCGCGTTTTCGATCTTTTGCGGGATTATCAACTGGTCCTGCCACCCGATCTGGCCATCCTTCTGCGTACCTTGCTTACGGCAGAGGGTGTCGTCCGATCACTGGCACCCGACTATAACATTGCCGAGGACACCCGGCCGATCATGACGGAGCTTTTCGCCGAGCGGTTCTCGCTCGCTAGCGCTCGGTCGGGTTTGAAGAAACTTCGCGGTCAGCTGCTGGGGTTGTCGGCGTCCTTGCCCGACATACTTGCCACTGCGAACTCGATCGCAAAGTCAGGATATGTGCCGGTTCAGCTCGATCCGCTCAGTATCGAGCAACTCGCAGGACTTCGCAATGAGCGTCAGTCCTTGAAAGGCCCTCTAGCTGCCGCATTGATCATAGCTAGCGCGTTGCTTGTCGATCAATCCTGGCTTCTGGCTGGCGGCGCGCTTGTGATTGCTGGGATGGTGCTCATCCGAAAATCATAATGAAGGAGCAACTTAATTCGTGCACGGTCACGTTAGGGCGAGGGCGAAACTAATGAGGATTTGATGCGCCTCACTTCAGCGACCAAGACGCGTCGCGAAGAAAATTTTTCGACCTATTGCGATTGAAGGCTTATTTTCCTCAATCAGACGAAACTTTGGAACGGCAGCTTTCAGGCTTGTCCTCGCCTGACTTTATGGCCGCTATTGGGGCGCGTTGCTGCCGTCCTGCGCTGATCGGCTCAGTGTCTGCTACCCCGGCCTGGCCGCCTGAGAGCAGACCGGAAGCTATCCACCCACTTGTTGCCGGTTCGATGATTGCCGTACTTTGACAAAAGCGGCCATCGGAGCTCGCCCGACGACCGCAAACTTTGTCAGATCTCGATGCGCTCCGCCAGTACAAGAGCATCTTCCACGTCGACCCCAAGATACCGAACGGTATTCTCGATCTTCGAATGGCCCAGCAGGATTTGCACTGCACGCAGATTTCCGGTTGTCCGGTAGATCATGGCCGCCTTGGTGCGCCGCATGGAATGGGTGCCGTAGTCTTCCCGCCGCAACCCGACCGCGGTGACCCACTCATCGACGAGGCGAGCATACTGCCGCGTGCTCATTGGTTGGCCGGAATGGATCCTGCTTGGGAACACGAAATCATCGAGGGTTCCTCCCCGCCGCAGCAGCCATGTCGCCAGGCTCGAGCGGGCGTCTGCGGTGATTTCAAATTGCACGGGTCGCCCGGTCTTCCGCTGGATGACCATTGCGCGGTCGCGAACTTCAGATCCGGCCACGAGATCGCCGACCTTAAGCTTCACCAAATCGCAGCCCCGCAGCTTGCTGTCGATCGCCAGGTCGAACAGGGCGCGGTCACGGAGCCGCTCCTCGCGATCAAGGAAGAACCGGATCGCCCAAATCTGCTTCTGAGTGAGTGGCCGTTTGGTGCCGACGGTTCTGCCGGCATTCCACGAGACCCGGTTTTGCATTGCCGGATCGAGGTGAGAGTAGGTCATTTTCTTTCTCCAAGGCCATAATTGGCCGGAAAGAAAGAACGAGCATCAATCGTGTTTTTACCTTTAAGCGCGCCGAAGCATTGGGGCCCTGAAGTTATGCGGGGTATCTGATTGAGCAAGTAACACCGGGACCTTGGTCATCGTGAGCGCGCTTGAGACAAGCTAGGCAGGTTCGCGCACACGCGCGATGCTGATGGTCTCCGATCCGCTTTTGGCTTGCGCAAGATCATAGGCAGACTGCATCCGCAGCATGGTGGCGGCAGAAATACCGAACGCTTTCTCAAAGCGGATAGCCATCTCCGGCGTTAGCGCGGCCCTGCAATTGAGCAGACGGCTTAAGGCTGGCCGGGTGACCTTGAGATGATCTGCCGTGCTCGACACGTTCATGTTGTAAGGCTTCACGATCTCTTCGAGCAGCCAAGGGCCCGGATGGATCGCGAAGCTGTCATGGAGCTTGATGGCCATCAGTGATAGTCCTCCAGATCGAGATCGGCGACGGTCAGTTCGTCGATCAGTGTGAATGTCAGCCGCCAGTTTCGGGTTACCGTCATGGCAAAATATCCCTCTCTGTCTCCGGTGAGTGGATGAAACCCGAAATTGGGCGGCACTGCCAATTCATCCACACTCCCCGCCGACGCAATGAAAGCCAGCATGCGCCGAAGCCGGTCAGCCTCCATCAGCCCTGCTGGCTTCCCGGTTTCAGCAAACCTGCGAAGCGCCTTATGGCGGATGGTGCCGATTTCCATTGGGGTGTAATCCCATAAGTTACACGAAGAGTCAAGAGAAGTGTAACCCTTAAGGTTACGCTTCCGCCATTCCCGATGCGGTCCGCCAGAATTCCTGCATTACGCCCGGAGCAGCGCGCCGATCACCGAAATCGCTGATCTTGAGGGAATAAACACCCGGGTACGAAACGCGATAATCTCCGTGAAGCAGCCGATGCTCTTGAGCCAGGGAAGCTGCTCCGCCGCAGCTCCGACGATTTCATAGCGCTTCTCGCCTGCCACACGGGAGCATTTGAAGGTCGCCTCGAACGGCTGCTTGATCGGGACTGTCCGGCCTTCGCCGAGCGCCTTGATGATCGTGTCCGGGCTAAGTTCAACGGTGGTGGCAATATCGAACTTCTCGAGTAGCTTCGCAACGTCGAGTTCGTGAACCATGCGGCCGAGCCAGCTTCTGCCCTCTTCGTCCACGATGCGGCGGACCTCCAGATAGTCGATGGGAAGGCTAGACCATATCGGCAGGAGAAGTCCGGTCGCGAGGTACACGGTCTCTGTGGTGAGCCGTTCGGCAAGTTCTGCCACTTCGCTTTGCCACAAGTTCTCGAAGGTCCCACGGGGGGCTTCCTCCCATGCGGATTCGGCGAGGTCATCGAAGTGGTGGTATTCGCGCCGCAGGGGACGGTGGAGGATAACCCGCCGGATCAACTCGCCTTGCTCGGTCATGAAGTGCCGCGAAGGTTCAGCCAGAGCTGCTTTCCCGCTCTTGGTATTGTGAAGCAGAATGCAGCCGTCGGCATAATCACGGCGCTCAAGGACACGCTCAAGCGATATCGGCCGCGCTCTCGTCTTGAGAGCCAACTGCAGCAAATGCGAGGTGGCGCCGGTTCGTTCATCAGTCCGTAGGACGATGTCTTCGACGACCTCGGCCTGTTCGACCCTCATGGTTTCGACGCCCACATCGAGCGATCCCGCCTCGCGCGCTGCTGACACCCGCGCCTCGACAAGCCCCAGAAATTCTTCGAAGATCGCATTTTGCATTCCGATCGGCAATGCAAGGATGCGATTGAGCCAACGCTGGATCGGCGGAAGGTCCTCTTCGAGAATGCCGTCTTCCGAGACAATCTTGAGCCCGCTACGGCGCTGGAAGTCTATCAGCGTTGCGCTCTTGAGCTTGCCGTGTGCCAGCAAGGCAAACCAGGTCGAGAGAGCCGCCTTGGCGTATTCGCTTTCGAGATTGTCGGCAGGGTCGAAGAGGTTCTGGCCGCCCGTCTGTCGTTGACCCCGCGTCAGCGCCCCCAAGCTGTCGAGCCTGCGCGCAATGGTGCTGGTGAACCGCAGTTCCCCCTTGCAGTTCGTGGTTACAGGCCGGAACAGCGGCGTGTTCGCCTGATGTGTCCGATGCGTTCGGCCCAGCCCCTGAATGGCGCGGTCGGCTCGCCATCCCGGCTCAAGCAGGAAGTGGATGCGACGCTTCTGGCAAGTTGCGTCAAGGCTGGCGTGATAAGACCGCCCGGTGCCGCCCGCGTCGCTGAAGACCAGGATGGGCTTCCTGCCATCCATGAACTGGTCTGTTTCGGACTGGTTCGTCCGCGGCGAGCGGGTCTCGAGCCGCTGCTGGCCGTCGCTCTGGGTTATGAGCCGCTTGCTGCGCCCGGTCACCTCAGCGACCCTGTCCGGCCCGTAGTGCTCGATTATCCCGTCCAGCGCTGGCTTTATCGGCGGCATGGCACACAGGTGCTCGATCATCTCGCCGCGGCGGGCAATCGCAGTCTGGTTGTGTACTGGACGTCCTTCCTCGTCGAACATCGGTGCCGAGCGCTGCGTGCCTGTATCGTCGACGAATACCTGCATCTGTTGGGTGGGGAAGGCCCGCTCGAGGTACTCGATCACGGCGTCGAGCGGGCTGAGATCGAGGTCGAGATCGGCTCGCTCTGCTGGGGAGAGGCTGTCGAGACGGCGATCGAGGATGCTTTCGGCGGTCGAAACCAGTTGAACGACAACCACCTCATCGCGATCCAGATGGAAATTGATGGCAGCAATCAGCGTGGGTAGCTTCATTGACAGCAGCAACTGGTTGAAGAACCGCTGCTTGGTGCTTTCAAACCGGCTTCGCGCTGCGACTTTCGCACCGCTGTTGAGCGTTGTGCCGTCGATTTCATCGACGACGCCGGTCAGCTCCAGCGCCTCCTCAAGGTTCTGATGAATGATCGCCCAGGCGTCCGCATAAGTGTCGTAGACGGCGATCTGTTCGGCGGTCAGATCATGTTTCAGGATCTCGTATTCGACGCCTGCAAAGCTGAGCGCGCGCGCCTGATAGAGGCCCAGTGCCTTGAGGTCCCGCGACACGAGTTCCATCGCAGCGATGCCCCCTGCCCTGATCTGGCTGATGAAATCTTCGCGGTTGGCAAACGCGGTGCCAGGTCCCCACAGACCAAGCCGCACGGCATAGGCAAGGTTGTTGACCTCCGAGGCCCCAGTCGCAGAGGCGTAGAGAACCCGGGCATCGGGCAGATTGTTTTGCAGCAGCACGCCGGCGATGCCCTGCAAGGATCCGCTTTTCGTGCCGCGGGCGCCCTCGCCTCCTGCCACACCGCCCATCTCGTGGCTCTCATCGAAGGCGATGACACCGTCGAAATCCTCGCCCGCCCAATCGAGCAGCTGCTTCAGGCGCGTAGCGTCCTGACGCTGGCTGCGAAGGGTCGGGTAAGTGACGAACAGGATCCCTTCACGAAACGGAACCGCCTGATCGATCTTCCAGCTGGAAAGCGGCTGAATGTCGGCCGCAAGGCCCCCGATAGCGCTCCAATCGCGGCGCGCGTCTTCGAGCAGGCTTTCGTTCTTCGAGACCCAGATGGCCTTGCGGCGTCCAGCAAGCCAGCCATCAAGGATGCAGGCGGCGATCTGCCTGCCCTTCCCTGCCCCCGTGCCATCGCCGAGGAAATAGCCCTTGCGGTAGGCGCGCCCATTCTCGTCGAGTTGCAGGCCAACGCCCTCTTCAGCCGGAACGAATAAGCCAGGCAGATACTGCTGCCACGCGTTTCCGGCATAGATGACAGTTTCGATCTGGGCCTCGGATAGCAGGCTTTCCTGCAAGACCCGATCCTGCAGCGCCGGGACATAATCCGGGATAGGTGCCGGGATCGAACCCATGGCCACGCTCTCGACGAGCGGCGTCGGATGTTCGCGTGCACCAACAATGTCGACCCGGCTTGGCCGGTACGGGATGTAGACCCCGCTTTGCTCACCGAGAACGCGCGGCTTCTCCAAGGTACTGAACGCCAGTGCTTCGATCTTGGGGGTTTGGGCTGCCCTCGCTTTGACGGGCTTTGTGATCGGCGTTGCCCGCATGGATTTGAAGAGCGCATCCGGCTTTGCTTTCGGCGGCACCGCGCGCGGTTCGCAGCCGGGCTGGACTGTCACGCGTTTGATGATTGGAACCGCAGTCGCGACGTCTGCAACTGTCTCCCGCGCCAAAACTGCAGGTTTGATCTGACCCGGGATCTTGTCGATCACGTACAAGCGCACGGCCACGCTGGTGCCCTGCTTGTGATAGCACTTATCAAGGCGGATGGATGTGCGGACCGTGCAAGAGGCAAAGGTGTCTTCGTAGATTTTCGCAAGCTTTGCGCTCGTCGTGAACCAGTCCGGCATGATCGCGACGATCCGCCCCCCCTGCCTGAGGCGCGTTATGGCAGCGCGCAGGTGACGCACCGCTGCGAACGCGTCTGCTCCTCGTCCCATTGACCGGGAGAACGGCGGGTTCATCAGGATCAGGCTTGGCTGCACAGCCGCGTCGAGATGGGAAGCCAGCATGGCTCCATCGATCCCTGTGATGGTTGCATCGGCAAACAGCAGAACCAGCTTTTCACGCCTGCGCGGATCGATTTCGTTGAGATGCAATGCGCTGACATCGGGCAAAGTTGCCACCAGAGCGCCATGTCCGGCGCTCGGTTCAAGAACGATATCGGTTGCGAGTGGCTGCGCCAAAATCACGCAAAGCGCTGCGAGGTCTGCGGGCGTCGAGAATTGCTGGTACCTGATCTGGTCTTCACTTCTGACCGTATGTGTCGGCAGTGCCTCGATAAGCGCACTGATCTCCGAAATCTGGTGCAGCATCTGAGGCTTGTTCAGCAGTCCGGCCATGTGGCGCGTCAATGCCGCCTCGAGCAGGTCAAAGGCGTCCCTCTGGCTCCATGCGCCGTTTGCGGAGCCCTCCCCGTAAAGCTGGCGCATCGTCTCAAACAGGCGTTGCTTGTTCGCCATTCCGGTGGCGATGGCGTGCTGGATTTCGGTGATTGCTGCGTCCAGCTTCTGGCTGGATTGTTCAAAAAGGTCGGTCACGGTCTGCTCCTGATGCTGAACCGCATCAGGCCTTCCCCCTCTCCCTTTGGCGAAACTGGGGAGTTTTTGGAGAAGTGTTCAGCTCTGAAGAGCCACCTAATTGTTGAGGGAAGTCACTCGACTGCCTGGTAGCGAACACCAATCCGCTTAAATGCGCTTTCGCGCCGGATCCGGATCTGCTGTGCGATTGTGTCTGCCTGTCTTCTATCTGGAAAGCTGGTGGTCACCCCCTGCCCTTTCGTACCGATTCGTCCCCAGCGCCGCTCAACGGTTGTCCAGCCAAACAGATCCGTCTCAATCCAGAGATGATAGTCGCGCGCGACGTTGCGGGACGGGTCTATTGCTTGCCAATGCCATGACTGGTTCTCTGGAGTTTCCATTCGGAAATAGTGCCAAGATCATTTGCGGTCGGTCCAATTGGAATTCTGAATCACAGAAGCCTCTGTGATTCAGGGACTCGATTTTGCTTATGAAAGCTGGGGTGCCGATCGAAGACTGTTCCCCGCTATGGCAATGCGTCGTCCGAAAAGGAATGTGGGCCCACGTAAGGTTCGCTCTTGCATTTCGCCATCAATATATTCTGGAAAAACTATAACTTCCAACGGGTTAGATGGGTTACAGTTAAGTTAGACTAGTTAAGAGGCCGATGTGATGCTGCGACTCGCTGTATTCTCTGATGATTTTCCACTGCGCGGTTCCCGATGTGTCGGCATTGTGTTCCTGAAAGTTCGAAGGCGTGTTCCCGAAAGTTCGCTTTTGCGTTCCCGATGTGTCGGTGACCGTTCGAAACCGTTCTCAATGTGTCGAGAAACAGGATCTGGAGGCCAGATGCCCAGAGAAATTGAATCATTATCGCGGTGACATGCTGGTAAGAGCTTCAAAGGACGCTTGCTGGGTGTGGCTTTCGCGGCTGATGCCGATTCGACACGACACATTTGGAACGCACCATCGATGGGAACCCCTAGTGGACGGCTTATGTCAGCGGCGCTTGGCGCAGATTTTTATTCAAATCGCGTTGGTTACCTGCGTAACTCGTGTTTGTGCTTTTCATGGTGGCGCTTCACCCATCCGATGAAGGCCTTCTGCCAGTTTGCAGGTGTCCTTGCCGGATCGGCATTCACCCAGCTTTCGAATTCGGCATGAAGAGCATAGAGGTCCCAGCCTGGGCATTTTTCCCGCAGATAAGCCATCGTTTCATCTGCAATAATACCTCGCGTAGCCTTGTCGGAGAGTCCCGCAACTGCGGAGCGGACAAGCGACCGAGCGTCAAAGAATTGAACCTCTACGGCTTCTGTCGCCTCGGATGCCGGCGGTTTGCGCTTTGTTACACTATGATCTTTCCCCGGGGAATAAACGGGAGAATGCGGTGCAGGCATGTCTTCCGAAGGTTGGCTATTCGTCTTTGCGGCAGCCTGATCGTCCAAGCGGATCATTCGGAGAAGCGGCTCGCTGCCCTTCCCTTGCTCGATCAGGAGTCGATAGCCTGGCAGATCATTTTTCTCCGCCAGTTTGATAACTTCGAATTTGAAGCGCCGATACTCGCCTTCTGCGCCGGATTTTTCAAATAGGACAGGCATGGAGATTGCAAAGCCGGTTTGACCAGCGCCGCCAGCATGCTTGCGAGCCACTCTGTATAACCAACGTTCACGACCCCCGGTAATATCGAAGTAGGCGCGGTCAATGCTAAGCACTCCGCCTTTCATCATCACGCCTTCCCAGAACCAGTTCGATAGCTCGAGCGTCATTCCGCGGCTGCGCTCTGTCTTTTCGTCGACGAGCTGAGTCCAGCCATCCAGCCAGCTGAACGTGGCTTCCCTGCGGTTCTCAGCGCGGATGTTGGTCTTGATAGTTGTTGAGACCAGGCGATCCAGAGCTTGGCCTAAAAGCTCATAGGCGCGGCCCGTGGTCGGTCGACCGATCGCACGCAACAAGTCGTAAGGCATGATGTGGAGCTTGCGTGGGACGTCATTGACCCCTCGCCGGGCCATGTCAGCAAGCTGGCTAGCACAATAGATGAGAATGTCGGCGTCCCAGATCGTAGCCATGCCGTAGTCGGGGTTGGAGCTGACATGTACCCATAGCTTGCCGTCTGGCGCGGTATATTCGATCGGCTTGACCCGTTTGCGCTTCGCAAGCGAGAAAAAGGGCCTTTCCATCATCTCGCGTTGATCGCGCAGTGGGAGGTCGGCCAGATAGGGCAGGAACAGATCGAACTGTTCCGAGACGCTCTTCTTGCTGGCGCGCGTCATTTGAGTGACGCCTGTTGTCCGCGATGATTATTCCCCGGGGAATAATCCTGATGGGGGGCGGTCCTGACCAGATGGGGGAGGGCGGTGCTCACCTTTGCAGGCCCCCGCCCTCAGCCGTGAGTGTTTCGAGCAGAATTCGGACTTTGGCCAGAAGGTCATCGTCTGAAAGGCCGTGCCCAGCGTGAAGCCGCAAGGTAACGCCTTGTCGATTGACGCGCTGAAGGCTTACTGCTGGCCGGTCATGCGCTCCTGGAATGACAATCTCTCTGGGTTCGGTCGGCGCTTCATCGGACGTCAGCAGGATTCTGATGACCTCTTGGGCGGAAAGCGTCGCCTTGCCCGCACTTCGAAGGCGCACTTGCTTGTCTGCAAGCCCTTTTGCAGCTTTATGAATATGTGGCGCCCGCTTTGGGTCACTCAAGGCTTGAGCCAACGGATAAGCGGGCTTTAGCTGAACGTCGGCAGGGGATGCGAATGCTGCGATCACGGCGTCGGGGATCGCAGCAACCTTGATCATTTTGGAAAGCCAACTCTGAGAAAGTTTGAGCCGTTGCGCCATGCGCGACTGGTGGTTGCCGTAATGTGTCTTCAGCGCTGCCGCATAATTGCGCGCTCGCTCAAGATCGGAGACGTCCTTGCGGGCCCGGTTCTCGATGTCCGCGAGGCGGAAGGCGGCTTCGTCATCGAGGTCGGCCACCTGCGCGAGAAATTTCATATCTGGGTAGGAGTTCTGCCGCAGCCATGAAATTGACCAGTGGCGCCGTGTGCCTGCGATGACTTCATACTCGAATGTCGGGTCGCCATCGATCCGCCGAACAATCGCAGGAACCTTCTGACCGCCTTCCGCAATGATCGCATCGATCAGGTCGCGGCAGTTCTCCTCACTCAAATGACCATATGAACGAGCGTTTCCGACCCAGGGTCGGACGCGTGCGGGATCCAGCGCAATTTGCGTAACTTGCCGGACTTCGCCGCTGGCAACGCGGGCGAGAGCACTTTCCCGACCGAGAAGTGAATTTCGCCGCGATCGTTCTTGGCGCGCGAACGACGCCACATCTTCCTCGCCGTCAAGCGGGGTTGCAGATCCGTCGCTACCGTCGTCTGCAAGCAACGATGTCAGGTAATCCTTCTGTTTCTTTGCCATCGGTGGTCTCTCAAATTCCCGCCCAGAAAGCGGCCGCGCGTTTCTGAAGGATTGTAGTCGGAGGGGCAGGGGCTGCTCGGTTATCCATTGACCAGCAGTGCCTCATCAATGGCCTGAGTTCGTCCCCAGCCTTGCCGTACGAGTTGCTCGACTTGGCCAAGTGCCTCATCGAGATTCGATCTGCAGCGTTTGTGCGTTCTTGATGTGCCGATGGGTTTTTCAAGCTCATAAACAGTCATCATGCGTAGCGCGGCGTGGCTAATTTCGGCGCTTTCGAGGATCGGTACCGGCAGGAGGGCGGGGCCGAAGCTCTGCTCCATGATCGCGCGCACCATTTCGTGGCTCGGATCACCGCTATCGAACTTCGAGCACAGCAAGCGAACAAAATTGTACTCAACTATGACGCCTGCTTCGATGAGTTGTTCGATTACCTGATCCATCATGGATAGGAATTGGACCGTCGAGCAGAAATCCGGCGTTGTTGCAGCCAAGGGCACGAGCAGTGAATTCGCGGCTTGCATGACCGCGAGCGAAATTGTCCCAAGGGCTGGGGGAGGATCGAGAATGACCACATCGTAATTCCGCCCAAGGTCGATAAGTCCCTGTTTGAGCTTACGGAAGCGTGCCGCGAGCACATTTTGGCCATCAGCCCCAGAAGCAGCAAGCTCATACTCGACGTCGAAGAGTTCCAGATTCGACGGGATCAGATCGACGTTGGGCCACGGGGTGTTCTTGACTGCGTAAAGAAGGTCCGCCTGCGTCGGGTCAATCGACAGATAAGGATAAAGCGTTTCTTCGCGCGTAATGTTGAAGTGCGGATTGAACCCGAACAGGGTGGTCGTGGTTGCCTGACTATCGCAGTCGACTACAAGAACGCGGTAGCCCTGAACGGCAAAGTAATGGGCTAGGTGGGTCGTTACGGTCGATTTTCCCACGCCCCCTTTGAAGTTTTGAACTGCGATGATGGCCGGGGTGTCTTTGGGGGCGCGCGCCGGGCTTGCATCAAGCACTTTGCGCATGTGCAAAACCTCCTCGATCGTGTATCCCAAGCGCCTTCCATTTTCGCCAGATGGCGGGGCGGGGAGGCGGCCGTCTTCCTCCGCCATCCGAATCCTGTTGGTAGAACAGCCAAGCAATTGCGCTGTATCAGCGATGCCAAACCTGATGTTGAGGCCTTTGCGACTGTCAGGCAGAAAAGCCTTGCGGCGGAGTCGCTCGATCATGCGCTCTCCTGCTTCAGCAAGATCACCGATCTGACCCGCTATTGAATCTGAATATGCCATTCAAAAGATCCTTGAAGGTTTTGCGACACCCAGATATCCGAAAACCTTCAATGCGGCAAGCTAGCCACACTCAAGCTTCAGGTTGATCAAATCGGGCATTGATTATGTTCTGCTGAGGCCGCAATGCGCCATCGAGCTGTCTCAATGAAACGAGTTTGGACATCACAAGAGCGCTTGCCGCTTGAGACGCCGTCCGTTTTGTAACTTGAAGCGCTCTGGCGAGTTCAGCTCTGTTTAATGGCCCAAGACCGATCAGTATTTTCCAAGCCTGCGGGGCAGTGGAGGACGCTTTAAGGTGCGACAACGCTCCTTGCCCCCGGTCAAGGCCTGCCCGCATCCTTTCAATATCTTCGGCCGCACTCGCGCTGGCTCCATCAAGCGCACCTCGCAGCGCCGCAGGGAAGGGCTCTTCCCGATGTTCCTTGAAGAGTCGCCGCGGCATTGTGCCTGCGAGCACAATCGGCGCGGAACCCAGACCGAACAGGTGAGGGCGTATCGCTGCCGACAAAGAAGCGGCCCAGGCCGCGCCGCGCGGTGATGCGCGCGTAATGACGATACCGCCAGCCTGGACCGTTTCGCTGCCGCCTTCAAGAAAGTCGATTTCTTCAGTTCGCAGCTCCGCCAACCATTCAAGCAGAGTCCCCATCGGATCACGGGTCGGCAGCAGCGCATCGAGCCGTTCGAGCGCGCGATCGGCGGGCAAGTAGGCCTCGCTGAACCCTTCGGAGTGACATTTGGCGTCCATGACCAGCTTGGCGGCATGGGCGAGGGTAGGGTGACCTCGCCGGCTGATCCACGACAAGAACTGACGGCGTTCTTCGGAATACCACGAGCGCACAAGCTCGTCGGCCTCAAGCCCCGGATTGTGTTCAATTCCAAGATTATCAAACGGATAATCGCGCACATGCATGCGCCAGAGGCGCCGGAGTGAGGCCAGCGCAAGGCATTCGGACAGCTCGGGTGAGATGAAGGGGAGGGCGCCTTCGATGCGGGCAAGCGTCAGTTGCCAGGGTGCTGGGGCGGATGCCATCGGCCAGATAGTATATAAATGGCCTAAAAAGTATACCCAGCTTGTACGGTGCCTTTGCTGTCCGATAAGAGCCCTTCACGGACAACACGACAATCTATATAGAGTGCCTCAAATCCGCTGCGACGCCGCCGCTCTCCCAAGGGCAGAACGCCGAAGAAACCAGCGGCGCGATCGAGCATGAAGGAGAGGCGCTTTGGCTGACGGCACCGGGCTGATCGTTGAGGTGCCGATCGATGAGGGCCTCGTCTCGCTCGGACAGGCAATCCCTCCGCAGCTCGCCGCCGAAATCGAGGCCGCCCGTTCCTACAGGGCGCGATCCAAGGCCGCGAACACCGTCCGCGCCTATGACAGCGACTGGCGGCAGTTCGAAGAATGGTGCTGGACGCGCGACCTTGAGCCCATGCCCGCGATGCCCGAGGTGGTTGCAACCTGGCTGGCGTCACTGGCTCAAGCGGGGAGGGCGGACAGTACGATCGGGCGGCACCTTGCTGCCATTGCCTGGCACCACAGGCAGGCGGGGCACGTGGCGCCGCAGCACCGTGATCCCCGCGATGTCATCGCCGATACGCTCGCCGGCATTCGGCGCGAGCAGCGCGCACGGCCGACACGCAAGAAGAGCGCCATTCTGGCGGCCGATCTGGCGCGGATGATTGCGGCTGCAGAAGGATCGAGCCCGAGGGCAATCCGTGACCGTGCGGTCATGGCGCTGGGCCTTGCAGCAGCACTTCGGCGCTCGGAGCTGGTCGCTCTGCAGCTCGCCGATCTCGAGCTCGTGCGCGAAGGGCTCAAGCTGACGATCCGGCACTCGAAGACCGACCAGGAGGGGGAGGGGCAGGTCATCGCAGTTCCGTCGGGCAAGGTGCTCAAGCCCGGTCCCCGCCTCAACGAATGGCTGAGCGTCAGGGGAGGGGAGGCGGGGCCCCTTTTCTATCGAACCGATGCTCAGGGCTTGATGACGAAGGAGCCCATGTCAGATCGCTCGGTTGCTCGCCTGATCCAGCGCTACGCCGAGAAGGTCGGTCTCGATCCGGCTGCGGTCGGGGCGCACTCGCTTCGATCGGGATTCCTGACCGAAGCTGCGAAGGCTGGTGCTTCACTGCCAAAAATGCAGGAGGTCTCGCGACAGAAAAAGGTGGAGGTGCTGCTTGGCTATGTCCGAGATGCGGCTTTGTTTGAGAACCACGCTGGCAAGAGCTTTCTCTAGCCTAGGTTCAGGCTGAAACGCGGTGCCCCAAGGACCAAGGGAGCCACCGCGACACTTACCGCGCGCACATACACCGTGACGGTGGTCTGAAATGTAACCGATTTTGAGCAGAGTCCGACGCCAAGTTGCACTGCTACCCAACTTTGAACCGCTTGGGTCTAGAGTTTTCCGCCACCAGATAGGCACTCTCGTCGCGGAAAAAGATGTCCCGACAAGCCGCATCAACGTTATGAACGCCTTCCAAACCGGGCAGCCAACCATCGCCATGGGCAGCGCCATGATCCAGCTTCTGGCGGTCTTTCTGGCCGGCTCTCGCGCAATTTGAATTCCAAATATGCCATTAATACAATGGGACATTTTCATTTGAACTGCAAATTCAAGCCAGCGCACAGCAACTGCACCTCGTTCGCGCAAGCCGCGACACGTTGATGAAGAAACCCGGCCTCATCCCGAAACCGGCGCGCCAACTGGTTTTCCGGGACGATGCCCAATCCGACCTCATTGCTGACGAGTATGAGGGTCCCTTGCGCAACCGTGATGGTCTCAATGAGTGTGCGGACTGCCGCCGGGATATCGTGATCGCCGATCAGGAGATTGGTCACCCATAGCGTGAGGCAGTCCACCAGCAAGACCCGGTCGGGTGAGGCATGCAACTCGATCGCTTCCGCAAGTTTAAGGGGGGCCTCGACCGTTTCCCATTCCACGCCGCGATCCGCCTGGTGCCGAACGATACGGTTGCGCATTTCCTCGTCGAAAGCTTGAGCCGTAGCGATGAAGACTGGCGACAGGCCGGTCGCCTCGGCTCTGGCCTGTGCATAGCGGCTCTTGCCCGAGCGCGCTCCGCCAATCACGAACAGGCTACGCATCGTCTTTCCCCATTGCGAGTTTCAACAAACCATCCACATCGAGATGATGTTCAAGCTCAGCCGCGATCGCATTGAGCGCGTCATCCACCTTCGCATCATGGTCGATCCCGTCCGACTGCGCGCCGAGCATGCCGAGCAGAGCTGAACGCAGCGCCGTGCTGGCAAATGCTCCGTGGACGTAAGTGCCCGTGACTTGCCTGTCTGCACTGGTTGCGCCGTCGGGCCGCCCTTCGCCGAGCAGCGCAAAGGGGTGACGGCAATCGGGACCGCTGGTCACGCCCATGTGCATTTCAAAGCCGGTGAAGGCTTGATCGAGCGCAGTGCCTGCAACCTGGCGCAGCGCCTTATCTCCGGTCAGGACCGTTTCGACATCCAGCAGACCCAGACCGGGGATATCTTCAGGTGGTCCCTCGATCCCTTCCGGATCGGCGATGCGGCGGCCGAGCATCTGATAGCCGCCGCAGATGCCCAGGACCTTTCCACCGCGCCGATGATGCGCAAGGATATCAATGTCCCAGCCTTGTTCGCGCATCGCCTTCATATCAGCGATCGTGGCTTTTGATCCGGGCAGGACGATCAGCGCACAATCACCGGGGATGGGCTGGCCTGGCGGTACCATGACCAGTTCGACCGAGCTTTCCGCTTTGATCGGATCGAGATCGTCAAAATTGGCGATCCGGGGGATGATCGGGCAGGCGATTTTCAGGCGACCGGCGGTTTCGCGTGCGGTTCGTTCAAGCACGACCGCATCTTCGCTTGGCAAATGGGCAGTGGCGCGCAGCCAGGGCACCACGCCATAGCCTCGCCAGCCCGAAAGCGCCTCGATCTGCCGATAACCGTCGGCAAAGAGCGCCGGATCGCCGCGAAACTTGTTGATGAGAAAACCCCGGATCATCGCCGCGTCGTCCGGGTCCAATACCGCCCTCGTGCCAACGAGCGCAGCAATGACGCCGCCGCGATCGATATCGCCGACCAGCACGACTGGCACACCGGCAGCACGGGCAAAGCCCATGTTGGCGATGTCGCCTGCCCGCAGGTTGATCTCCGCCGGCGAGCCGGCGCCTTCAACCACGACGACATCGCACTGCGCCTGCAGCCGGTGCCAGCTTTCCATGACCTCGGGCAGCAGTTCGCCACGCTTGTGCCGGAAATTGCCACCGCCCAGCGTGCCGCGGACCTTGCCGTGAACGACCAATTGCGATGTGTGGTCGGCCTGAGGCTTGAGCAGTACCGGGTTCATGTCGGTGTGCGGTTCGACCCGGCATGCTAGAGCCTGCAAAGCCTGGGCGCGGCCGATCTCGCCGCCATCGACGGTAACCGCAGCATTGTTCGACATGTTCTGGGGCTTGAACGGGCGAACGCTCAGCCCGCGATTGGCAAGGGCGCGGCACAGCCCGGCAACCAGCACCGATTTCCCGACATCGGAACCCGTGCCCTGCAACATCAGAGCGCCCATACGATATCCTTCCAGGTGAGAGCGGCCACGATGGCCCAGAGCAACAGGCAGGCGCGGACATAAATGCGCAAAGCGCGCCTGACGTCAGCAGCGCCAGCATCGCGCCGCCCGCTGCCGATCCAGTCCTTGGCATGGGTCACACCATCGTAGGACACTGGTCCCGCGAGCGCGAGATCTAGCGCGCCCGCCATGGCCGCCTCGGTCCAGCCTGCATTGGGTGAGGCGTGGCGGCGGTGATCGCGCCACAGCGTGGCCCACCCTCCGCCGCCGGCAAGACATACCACGACGCCGCCAAGCCGAGCCGGCAGCAGGTTCATCACATCGTCCGTGCGCGCCGCAGCCCACCCAAAGGCGCGCCAGCGCGCTTCCTTATGGCCGATCAGGCTGTCTGCCGTATTGATCGCCTTGTAGGCCCAGACGCCGGGCAGGCCGCCGATAACCAGCCAGAACAGCGGCGCGGCGATGCCGTCGCAAAAGCTTTCGGCCAGACTTTCGATTGCAGCTCGTGCCACACCCGCGCGATCAAGGGTGTCGGTATCACGCCCGACGATCATGGAGACGGCATGGCGCGCACTTTCGAGATCATTCTGCTCCAGTGCGACTGCGATGGGAAGAACATGATCGTAGAGGCTGCGTTGGGCCAGAGCGGGCCAGGCCAGTGCTGCGGCACCAAGCCACCAGCATGAGCCCAGCAGGTGCCGGGCGAGCGCGGTAAGGCCAAGTCCAGCCCCGATTGTCAGCACCAGCAGTATCAGAACGGTCATGACGCCGAGCGTCTTGCGTATGCCGTCTGAGTGAGTTGGCCGGTTCCATGCGCCTTCGCAGGCATTGATGATCCGGGCAAACAGGCCGACCGGATGTCCGACACGGCGATACAGCGCGCCAGGCCAGCCAATGGCAGCATCCAGCACCAGGGCCATGAGCGCGAACGGTTCAGCCATGGTCTTCGAGCACGGCACAGAGACGCTCCATCGCCTCGTCGTTGGCGGGCAGGCCAAAGCGTAACCAATCCGGTTTATCGGCGAAGGGGCGGCTGAGGATCGCAGCCCGGGCAAGACGTTCAAACAGGTGTGACGCGTCCGGCGTCGTTATCAGCCGGAAGAGTGGGCATGCGCCGCTTGCCAACAAACCGAACGAGGCCAAGCGCTGATCGAAGCTGGTGGCCTCGGCGATGAGGCGCTCCCGCATCGCGTCCTGCCAGGCGATATCCTGATAGGCGCGGGTGCCGATGGCGATCGCAGCCGCCGAGACCGGCCAGGCACCTAGCTGCTTACGCAGACTCGCCAGGATCGGACGAGGGCCCAGCACAAAACCGAGCCGCAATCCGGCGAGGCCAAAGAATTTCCCGAAGGACCGAAAGATCAGGAGTCTGTGCCGATCATCAACTTGGTCGGCGAAACTGTGGTCGGGGTGGCAGTCTGCAAAGGCTTCGTCGATTACCAGCCACCCTTTCCGACCACGCCGCACCAGAAGATCGCTCAAGGCTTCCCGAGAAAGCAGGACGCCATCCGGGTTGTTGGGGTTGGCAAGGATCAGGCTTGATCCATCGGCCAGCGCCAGATTGCCAAGCGTTACGGGATGGCTGGAGGCCGCCATCTCGCCGTGGGTGCGATAGGATGGAACGGCGTGGCAGACGTCATCGCCCAGCACCCTGCCGGCGAGGCGAAGGCCAACTTCGGTGCCTGGCACCGCGCAGACATGATCGGCATGACACCCGAAGCTGGCGGCGGCCGCTTGCTCCAGCGCGCGCAGGGCCATTTCGTCTGGCAGGGCACGCCAATCGATCTCCACCGCCCCTGCACCGTGCCAGACATGCGGATTGATCCCGGTGGAAAAATCGATCCAACCACGCGCATCGTCGCCGAAATGCGCGCGGGCCGCAGAGAGGCCGCCGCCGTGCCATGTCCAGCGATCGCGGGTCATGCGGCCGCCATCACGACAAGCGCCAGCAGCAGCGCCGCCTCGATCAGTTCAATTCCGGCGCCGTGTCCATCGCCCGAGATGCCGCCAATAGCGCGCTTGATCCACAGGCCCCATAGTGCCGCAGCAGGAACCGCAATGAGCAATGCAGGAAACGCCACCGTGGTGGCGAGAAGTACTGCGGCCCACAGCGCCAGATCGATCGGCCTGATCGCGCCCCGAAAGCGCGCACCAAGGCCATCGTGCAACGGCGATAGCAACAAGGTCCATGCCAGCGGCGCGATGCGCGCGGCGACCGGCACCCAGATCAGTGCCAGAAACTGGCTGTGCTCGATCATGCCATGCAGCAGCACGAGCTTGGTCAGCAGTTGCATGGTGATGGCCGTTACGCCGAAGCTGCCGACATGCGGATCTGCCAGGACGGCCAGGAGCCGCTCGCGGTCCTTGTGGGCCGCGCCGCTGGCATCGGCCATATCTCCCAGACCGTCCAGGTGAAGGGCTCCGGTGACGAGAACCCAGGCGATCAAGGCGGCAAGGGCTCCGGTCCAGGGATCGGTCCTTGCTCCAACCCAGGCGGCCCCGGCAACGATAAGGCCAATCACCAGCCCAGCAGCTGGAAACCAGCGCATGGACTGGGCGAATTCCTCGGCAGAAACCGTGAGCCGGGGTGTCGGCAAACGGGTGAGGAACTGGAGTGCGATGAGGAAGCCTTTCATGCGATCGGGCGCTTCATGTCCAAAGGCCCGCGATCTGGGCTGAGCGCGGCGTTCCCGGCCAGACCCGCAGGCTGATCAGCGCGGCATAGGGAAGGTCAAACGCCCAGACCTGCCGCTGTCCGAAGCCGAACAGGCTGGCCAGCGCAGCCCGGATTGCTCCGCCATGCGTTACGACCAGCGTGTCTTGCGGCGGGATTGCGGCCAAGGCCGCTTCCACGCGCGAAACCAGAGCAGACCAGCGCTCACCACCGGGTGGCGGATTGGCGTCCGGGTCGTCCCAGAACGCGCTGATCGCGGCACTGTCGACCTTAGCGGGTGCCAGACCGTCCCAGTCGCCGAAGTCCAGTTCGCGCCACCGTGAGTCGAGGATCGGGTGCAGCCCTCTTGGATCGGCGATAGCTCTTGCTGCCTCTGCCGAGCGCTGGAGATCGGAACATACAATCGACTGGAACGACAGTTCCTCGACCTGTGCCACGCATGATGCGACGCCCTCGGGCGTCGTAGGCGCATCGGTCCTTCCGAGAAGCAGACCGGGGTGGATGGGCTCGCCATGCCGCATGAGGTGCAGGAAAAACTCGCTCATACGCCAGCAGCCACGCCAGCTTCGGCAAAAGTGGCCATCTGGTTGTGTGCGGCGAGAGCTGAACGCACGATCTGGGCCGCGACCGCAGCGCCGCTCCCTTCGCCCAGGCGCATGCCCAGAGTGAGGAGCGGTGCGAGACCGAACCGCTCGAGCAACCGTTTGTGACCAGGTTCGGCCCAACAATGCCCTGCCAGGCAATGGTCGACAATTGCAGGTTCGGCGGCAAAGATCGGCGCGATGGCAGCGCAGCAGATGAAGCCATCCAGGAGCACCGGCACCCGAAGTTGCCTTGCACGGACAATTGCACCTGCCATTGCGGCTATTTCCCTCCCGCCCAGACGCCGCAGGGTTTCGAAAGGCGTTGACGGTGCAACCTGATGGAAGACGAGTGCCGCTTCGATTACACCGATCTTGCGCGCCACGCCCGCCGGATCGAGCCCCGTTCCCGGGCCGACCCATTCGCCTGCACCGCCTCCCAGCGCCTTTGCACAGAGGGCTGCAGCGGCCGTGGTGTTGCCGATGCCCATCTCGCCAGGGACAAGGAGATCAAGGCCGGCTTCGACCATGGCGGCCCCGGAAGACAGCGCGGCAAGGCATTCGCTTTCGGTCATGGCCGGGGCTGAGGTGAAATCGGCGGTTGGCCGGTCAAGCTCCAGCGCCAGCACCTGAAGATCGAGCCCGGCAGCGGCACACAGCGCGTTGATGGCAGCGCCACCTGCTTCAAAATTGGCCACCATCTGGTGGGTGACTTCGGGAGGAAAGGCGCTCACGCCCCGTGCCGTGACGCCATGATTGCCCGCAAACACGACTGCACGCCCCCGTTCCAGCCGGGGTCTTTCGTGGCCTTGCCAACCGGCCATGAAGATCGCGATCTCTTCCAGCCGTCCCAGGGATCCTGGCGGCTTGGTCAGTTGCGACTGCCGGTTGCGCGCGCTGGCCATTGCTGTTTCATCTGGCGCAGGCATATCGGCAATGGCAGCATCAAAGGCATCGACGGAAGAAAACGTGCTCATTGCGCGACAAAGCCCGGCGGCGGTGTGCGGGTGATGAAGTGGCCTTTGACGCCCTGCGGCCAGTCCTTGAACGGAACCCGGCCATGTTCGCTTTGCGCATAATGGACGGCATAATCGAGGATGGCAGCGGCGGCATCTTCATCGGGAGTGAAGCGGCCCAGAACATACCCGACTTTGCCTGGCGCACGAAGATGGACCGTGCAGAATTCGCTGCAGGCGAACAAGCAGGGCATTTCCTGCACCGCGATACCGGAATAGCGTTCATCGCGTGCCTGCACGGCGCGCAGGGCCTCGACCATACGCGCGCCACCACGCACACCGGCGTCATCCTCCTTTGCGGTGCTGCTGTGTCGGCAGGTGTTGCATGCTACTACGGCAGGGCCGTCCTCGACGGGGATCAACATAATTTCTTGCTCCATAGATTGGGGGTCATCGGTCGAACACTCGGTTGGTCACAGGTTCCCGGGCTTGCCAGCCCCGCCGCTCCAATTCGGGTGTCTGGGACGGGTCCTGGGGGTATCCGAAGCACAGCAGTGCAATCAGCGACCAGTCGGCGGGTACGTCCAGCAAGGCGCGGATGACACCGGGCTCGAGGATCGATACCCATCCGACGCCAATGCCGCGGAGCCTTGCCGCCAGCCAGAGTGTGTGGATCGCCAGCACGCATGAATAGCGCAACATCTCCGGCATACTGACAATGCCAAGTCCATGGCCTGCTTTGGGCTGCTCATCACAGAACACCACGATCAGTTCCGGGGCTTCGCGAAGGCCATGCAGCTTGAGCGAACGATACAGTTCCTGCCGGGCTTGGCAGCATATTGCTGCGCTGCTTGTGCGTTCTGTGCATCGACATGGTCGGCCAGCGCCTGACGAAGGGTGGATGAACGCACGCGCACGAACCGCCAGGGCTGCGCATTCCCGACCGAAGGCGCGAGGGAGGCACACTCCAGCAGCGCACACATCTCCTCTTCCGCGACAGCACGGGCTTCGAAGTGCCGCACATCGCGTCGCCAGCGCAGCAGCTGCGCAAATCGAGCCGCGAACTCGGCATCGAACTGGGGCGGCAGATCGCTCAGAACTCGATCCCTGCCTGCGCCTTCACGCCCGAGCGGAAAGGGTGCTTGATCATGGTCATCTCGGTGACGAGATCGGCCGCCTCGATCAGTGCATCGGGCGCATTGCGTCCGGTGACGATGACATGTTTCATCTCGGGTTTCGCGGCAAACGCCTTAAGAACCTCATCCAAGGGCAGGTAGTCATACCGAAGGACGATGTTGAGTTCGTCGGCTACCACCATCTGGTAAGCCGGATCGGCGATCATGCGGCAGACTTCATCCCAGGCAGTACGTGCCGAAGCGATATCGCGTGTCCGGTCTTGCGTATCCCAGGTGAAACCTTCACCCATCGGCTTGAACTCGACATTTTCCGGGAAAGCGTCGAACACCGTCTTTTCGCCTGTCGCCATCGCGCCCTTGACGAACTGGACGACCCCGACCTTCATGCCATGTCCTATTGCGCGCACGACCATACCGAGTGCAGCGCTTGTCTTGCCCTTGCCCGTGCCAGTGTGAACGATCAGCAGCCCCTGCTCGCGGGTTTTGGTGGCCATCATGGTGCTACGCGCAGCCTGGATCTTGCGCATTTTCTCGGCATGGCGCGCATCTGCGCTTGCAGCTTCTTCTTCGCGGTCAGCAGGCATCGGCTCGTTCCTTTCGCATCAGGTAGACATCCATGATCCAGCCGTGGCGAGCGCGCAGTTCCGCGCGGCGCGCGGCAATCTGCGGCGCAGAATCGGCAAGTGGCCCATGCACCAGTGCTTCTTGCGACATGCCCAGATAGGCACCCCACCAGATCGTGATGCCAGCAGGATCGAGGACTTCGAAGGCGCAGCCGGAATCGAGCATGACGACGATCGTGTGCACTCCCAGCGGCCAGCCTTCCCGGCGCAACCTGCGGCCGGTGGTGATCGTGACAGGTTCGGCCAAGGCGTTCAGCGGGATGGCGTGAGCAGCCGTAAGAGCCTGAATGCTGGTGATACCGGGTTCGACGCGAACAGTTAGGTCGACCCCAGCCGTCCGGAGCCGATCGGCAATACGCAGTGTGCTGTCGTAAAGCGACGGATCGCCCCACACGAGCAGCGCGACCCGCCCACCATCAGGAAGGTGAACTGCTATCTGCTCTGCCCAAATCGCTGCAATCGCATCGTGCCAATCGTCGACGGCCTGCGTGTAGTCGCCATCCTGTCGGCGAACGGGCATGTCGAACTCGGCCATGCGGACCGGTGAGGCCAATGCGGCGCCACAGATGGAGTGGCGCAGGTCCAGGAGATCTGATTTGGCATCGCCTTTGCGGGGCAGCAGAATGAGATCGACCGCGTTGATTGTGCGTATTGCAGCACGCGTCAGGTGGTCGGGATTCCCGGTGCCTATGCCGATCAGATGGAGGTGGATCATGCCTCCTCCATCATGGGGCCGTAGATCACCAGTGCGGTTGCATCCGATCCGCCGTCGGCAAGTGACCGAGCAAGTCCGGCAATAGTGCTTCTGGTAAGTCTTTGGTCCGGTCGGCTAATGTTTTCTGCCAACAAGGCTGCAGTATCGTCCGCAAGTCCTGCCGCGACAAGCTGCGCAGCAAGCGCCGGAAATGTGCGCTTTGGCATGAAGACGACCGTTGTGGCACAAGGGTCGGCAAGCGCTGATAGATTGAGGTCTTCGGGTAAAGTGCCAGTCTTGCCATGTCCGGTTACGAACTGGACGCGTCTAGCGTGCTCGCGTCGTGTCAGTGGTATCGCGGCAGCTGCCGCTGCGGCGGTCGCCGAGCTGACGCCAGGAATGATCTCGAACGAGATTCCCGCATGGCGAAGCGCCTCAATTTCTTCTTCGAGTCGGCCGAACAAGCCAGCATCTCCCGATTTGAGCCGGATGACATGCTTCCCGGCCAGGGCATGGTCCACCAGAAGACGGCTGACTTCGGCCTGACTTGGAGATGGCCGACCGGCGCGCTTGCCTACCGCTACCAGTTCAGCGTCATCGCGCGCGCGGGCCAGGATCGGTCCCGCAGCCAGATCATCAAACAGGACCACCTGCGCTGTCTCAAGACGAGAAACGGCTTTAAGGGTCAGCAGCTCGGGATCGCCAGGGCCCGCACCCACAAATGATACGAACCCTTTCACGATGCGTTCGCGATCATGTGGAAGAAGGTTCCGGTCACGCGGCCGCGATACGAGCCTGTTTCGGCAACCGCGACGCCATCTGCATCGGTTACACATGCCAGCGCTGCGTCTGTCTGCTCGAGGATCGTCGAGTAGTGGAACTCGTGGCCGCGCAGTCTTTTGCCTTTGGCCAGTCCGGCTATCGGTGCCAGCAGTTCGGCCTGGCGATAGCCGAGATGCATCTTGCGCTGTGCATAGCTGGTAACAAGCCCCAGCAGGCCGGCCATACGATGCCGTTCTCCCGACTTGTCCACCAAGGCCTCGCCCAGAACCATGTAGCCGCCGCATTCGCCGTGGACCGGGCGGGTCTTGGCGTGATGGCGCAGGCCGGTCAGGAAGTTCGTCGCTGCAGCGATGGTCCCTGCGTGCAATTCCGGATAGCCGCCCGGCAGCCAGACAAGATCGGCATCGCGGGCAGGGGCCTCGTTTGCCAATGGCGAGAAGGGCATGATCTCCGCGCCAGCCCGCCGCCAACCTTCGAGCACATGGGGATAGACGAAGGAAAAGGCGGGATCGCGGGCGATGGCAATCCGCTGGGCAGGGGGAAGCGGCAGTTGGCCGGGGGCCGGAGGCGGGGCGCTGTTGCTGCTGGCGGCATGGCGGATGGCATTCAGATCGACATTTGCACGCAGAAATGCGGCATAGTCCGATATCGCCCGCTCGAGATCGGGATGCTCGACAGCCTGGACCAGACCGAGATGGCGTTCTGGCAGGGTGAGATCGCCGCGCCGGGGCAGGGCACCCAGCACAGGCATGCCTATCGCTTCCATCCCCCGGCGCACCAGCCGTTCATGGCGGGGACTGGCCACCCGGTTCAGGATCACGCCTGCAAACGGCAGCGTGTCATCCAGATGCTTGAAACCGAGCGCCGTTGCAGCGGCGGATTGGGCTTGTCCGGACACGTCCAGCACCAGCACAACCGGCCAGCCCATTGTCCGTGCAATGTCCGCACTGGCGCCATTGCCAACGGCACCCCGGCTCGCGACACCATCGAAAAGGCCCATCGAAGCCTCGGCAAGCACCATGTCCGCGCCAACAGCCTCTCCCGCGATTGCAGCGATCAGCTCGCCATTCATGGCCCAAGTATCGAGGTTGAACGACGCACGGCCGCAGGCGGCGCGGTGAAAGGCGGGATCGATATAGTCGGGACCGCTCTTGAAGGGCTGGACCACCGCGCCGTCTTCAACCAGCGCTCGCAGCAGGCCCAGCATGACCGTAGTCTTGCCCGTTCCCGATGCCGGAGCGGCGATCATCAGGCCTGAAACGCTCATTCCCCGGCTCCTGCAAAGCGCGAGCTCGCATCCTGTGGGCGGAAGCGCCGGTCGTAGCCGTGGGCGTAGAGGCTGCTTTGTGCGAAGTCCTCCGCCCCCAGCACCCGTCCGACAAGGATCAGCGCGGTTCGTTCCATGCTGCCGGCGATGGCTGTTTCGACGGTGTCGAGGGTGGCCCGGACGATCCGCTGGTCGGGCCAGCTGGCGCGCCAGACGACCGCAACGGGGCAATCCGCGCCATAGGCGGGAGCAAGATCGGCCACGACCCGCGCGAGGTTGTGGATCGATAGATGGATAGCCAGAGTCGCGCCCGTCACAGCGAAATTGGCGAGGCTCTCGCTCTGCGGCATCGCGCTGGCCCGCCCTGGCGTGCGCGTGAGTACCAGCGACTGGCCGAGCTCGGGCAAGGTCAGTTCGGCTTCCAGAGCCGCCGCTGCCGCCGAGAAGGCGGGAACACCCGGCGTGACCGTAAACGGAATGTCCAGTGCGCGCAGGCGGCGCAATTGTTCGCCCATTGCCGACCAGACGGACAGGTCGCCCGAATGGAGGCGGGCAACATCGCACCCTGCGGCGTCAGCCTCCGCTATCTCGGCGATGATCTCGTCCAGCGTCATGGGCGCGGTGTTGACGATGCGGGCACCGGGCGGACAGTGATCGAGTACAGCCACGGGAACCAGCGAACCGGCATAGAGGCAGACCGGGCTGGCGGCGATCAGGTCGCGCCCTCGCAGGGTCAAAAGATCGGGTGCGCCGGGGCCGGCGCCGATGAAGTGGACGGTCATGGCTGTGATCCTTCGGCAATGGCGCAGCTGGCCATGCGATCGGGCGAGATGTGGCGCGTGCGCAAAAGGCGGGCGCCCGGACCAGCGGCGACCAGCGCGCAGGCTTCTGCGACACTGCCGGTCGCGCGTGCCTTCAGGCTGGCGGCAGAGCTGGTGGGCGTAGGCGTGGTGGACAGGGACGCCGATGGGATGCCGGTCATCGGCAGTCCCAGTGCCTCTGCAAGCGGTACCAACGCAGACGTCTTGTCGATGGCGGTCGCCAAATGGGTTATAGGGGGCAGCCCGTCCTGCGCCAGTTCCAGCGCCGCCCGCAGCGAAGCGAGGCCTGCGCCGCGCCGAAAGCCGAAGCCAGCCACGATCATAGCGTGACGCTCCACTGTACCACGGGATAGCGCCCCTTCCAGCCATGCCGCTGGCCAAGGGGCACGGCATCGGCCAGTTCGATCCGCAGCAGACTGCCGCCCTTTGCGCCATGCCAACGGGTAAGAGCGGCTTCAGATTCAAGGCTCACGGCGTTCGCCACCAGCCGCGTTCCATCAGGCAGCCGGGCCCAGAGGGCATCGAGCAGCGGGTCGGACAAGCCGCCACCGATGAACACAGCATGCGGATGGGGGCCTTCCGGCAGGCCTTCGGGCATCCGGGCATTGATCACATCCAACCGGTCTACACCCAGAGCCTTGGCGTTTGCGCGGGCGCGGCCGGCCCGTAGCGGATCGGCTTCGAACGCGGTCGCCCGGTTGGCGGGATGAGCCAGCAGCCATTCGATCGCGATTGACCCAGAACCCGTGCCGATATCCCAGAGCCATTCACCGGCACGCGGGGCGAGGGCCGAGAGGGTCAGGGCGCGCACCGGGGCCTTGGTGATCTGTCCGTCGTGATCGAACCACGCATCCGGTCTGCCGGATGTGACGGGCAGGACATTGCCTGAACCGGCGAACGCGATGCCCACGGCAACGGGATGGGCAATGTCTGCGAACGGCAGGGCTTGCGCGGTCGTCACGCGGAGGCGTTCATGGGGGCCGCCCAGCGCTTCCATCACATGAAGCGTCGATGGGCCGAAGCCCTTGCTGGTCAGATATTGCGCCGCCGTGGCAACGGCATCGCCATCGCGCAGCAGGACAATGGCGCGCTGGGCGGGTGCGATATGGGGGCACAAGCGGTCCAGCGGCGCTGCGTGCAGGCCGAGGCAGGCCGTTTCCTCGATCGGCCAGCCCAGCCGGGCGGCAGCAAGGCTGAAGGTCGATGGCGCGGGGTGCGCAACCCATTCCGCCGGACCGAGATGGCGCGCAAGGCTTGCGCCTGCGCCGAACCAGAACGGATCGCCCGATGACAGCATGACCACCCGCCGCCCGCGATGCGCCAGCAGTTCGGCTATGCCGTCGGCAAAGGGAACTGGCCATTTGAAGACCGCGCAGGTAAGCGCGGGAAGCAGCGCTAGATGGCGCGCCGATCCCATGACCAGTTCGGCCCTGGCCAGCGCGGCCCGGCCCGCTGAGCACAGGCCGTCCACGCCGTCTTCACCGATGCCGATGATCGTCAACCATGCGCGAGGGTCCATGTCAGCCATGCCGAATGTTCTCCTGCTTGGCGGAACAACCGAAGCGAGCGCACTGGCGCGCCTGCTTGCGGCAGCGCAGGTTGCGACGACACTCAGCTACGCGGGCAGGACCGACAACCCGCGGCCACAGCCGGTGCCGATCCGCGTCGGCGGCTTTGGTGGGGTGGCGGGGCTTGTGGCCTATCTCCAAGACCATCGCATCACGCATCTGGTCGATGCGACGCATCCCTTTGCCGCGACTATGAGCACACATGCCATAAAGGCCGCGCGGATTGCCGGGATTGCCCATATCGCCTTGACCAGACCCGCATGGGAGGCCGGGTCGGGCGATCGCTGGACATGCGTGAGAGACACTGCCGCTGCGGTGGCCAAACTTGCGGGCACGCCGCGCCGCATCCTGCTCGCGCTGGGCCGAATGCATGTGGAAGCCTTTGCCGCACAGCCGCAGCATCACTACCTGCTGCGCTTTGTTGACCCTCCGGCTGCGCCCCCAGGCCTGCCCTCCCACGACCTTGTCATCGATCGCGGGCCGTTTACGGCTGAAGGTGATCGGCTGCTGATGCAGTCTCACATGATCGACCTTGTTGTGTGCAAGAACGCCGGTGGCACGGGCGCCGAGGCAAAGCTTGTCGCTGCGCGCCAGCTCAAGCTTCCGGTCGTGATGATCGACCGCCCGGTGATCGGTGACCGGATCGAGGTCTGTCGCGCAGAAGATGTGCTGGAATGGCTTGGTCATGAGGCCACTTCCGCAACGGACCGGGGCGTATAGAGGATAGGGCCTGCCGCACGTTCGATGATCCGCGTCCGGCTTGATCCCACGATCACCGTGGTGCGCATGTCGGCCATTTCATCGTGCGCCTTGCCCAGCGGCACGATGCGCAGATCTTCCTGCGGCGTTGTGACGGCGCGGGCAAACAGCATCGGGCGATCATCGCCGCACAGCTCCTTCAATAAGGCCAGCGCACGGGCGAAGCCTTCGGGACGTGCCTTCGAGCGGGGGTTGTAAAGCGCCAAGGCAAAGTCCGCCTCCACGGCCAGCCGCAGCCGCTTTTCGATCATGGCCCAGGGTTTCAGGTTGTCGGAAAGATTGATCGCGCAAAAATCGTGACCCAGCGGTGCCCCGGCCCGTGCACTGGCGGCCAGCATGGCGGTGATGCCCGGCAGCACCCTGATATCCAGCGTCCGCCAGCGGGAAGGACCTGCCTCAAGCGCTTCGAATACCGCCGAGGCCATCGCGAACACCCCCGGATCACCTGACGATACGACAACGACCCTGCGGCCCTGCGCCGCAAGATCGAGCGCCAGAGCGGCGCGGTCGAGCTCCACCCGGTTGTCCGAGGGGTGAAGCGTCAGGCCTTCGCGTGCAGCTATCCGGGCGACATAGGGAATGTACCCGATCACGTCCGTAGCCCCGGCCAGCGCGGCGGTGACTTCGGGTGTGACGAGTGCCTCGTCTCCTGGTCCCAGACCGGCGATTGCTAGCCAACCCTTGTCCTTTTCCCCGGTCATGGTCGCCTCCCCTGACCATGGATCAGCAGGATCGAGAAATAGGGGGTCACCGCCTCAGCCTCGGCCAGCATGGTGACGCGCTGTCCGGGCATCGCTGCGTGTTCGACCAGCCATGCCGCATCCATGCGCCCGGCGGCTGCCACGGCGCGGCGAAGCTTGGGCAGGTTCCGACCGATCTTCATCACCACCAGCGCGTCAGTCTCGCGGATCCGGCGGGCAAGCTCGGCTTCCGGCAGCGTGGCCATGACCACGGTCATCACATCATCGCCCCAGGTGATCGGCAGGTCCGTCGCGGTCCAGGCGCCAGACATGCCCGTGATGCCAGGGACGACTTCCACCGGTATGCGGCCTGAAAGGCGGGCATGGAGGTGCATGAAGGAGCCGTAGAAGAACGGGTCGCCCTCACACAGCACGACGACGTCCTCACCCTGCTGCGAAATCGCTGCAAGCCGCTCCGAACAGTGCGTGTAGAACGCCGACAGGCAGGCATTGTAGCGAGGATCGGATACCGGGATTTCGGTGGTTACCGGATATTCCATCGGAAACTCGATCACGTCAGCGCGGAGCATCCCTTCCACGATGCGCCTTGCCTGGCCGGGCCGCCCAGCCTTGCGGAAATAGGCGACGTGGTGCGCCGTGCGTACAAGCCGGTCGGCGCGCACGCTCAGCAGGTCTGCCGCACCCGGACCAAGCCCGACACCGTGAATGGTGCCGATGTTCGTGCCGGCGTTCATTCGGCCGTACTCGCCAGCGCGTTGATGGCCGCCACGGTGATGGCACTGCCGCCAAGGCGGCCCTCGACGACGCAGCAGGGTGCAGGAGGAGCGGCCCAGAGGGCAGCCTTGGATTCAGCTGCTCCCACGAAGCCCACCGGACAGCCGATGATCGCCGCAGGGCGTGGGCAGGCGGGGTCTTCCAGCATGTTCAGCAGATGAAACAGCGCGGTTGGTGCATTGCCGATCGCCACGACCGCACCCGCCAGAATGGGCCGCCACAGTTCCAGCGCGGCAGCGGATCGGGTGTTGCCGATCTTGCGTGCAAGGTCAGGCACCGCAGGATCTTGCAGCGTGCAGATGATTGCGTTGCTCCCGGGAAGCCGGGCGCGGGTGATCCCTTCAGACACCATCCGCGCATCGCACAGTATCGGCGCGCCGCCGGCCAGCGCAGCGCGTGCCGCATCGGCAAATCCCGACGAGAACCGGATATGCGCTGCAAGTCCGACCATCCCGGCCGCATGGATCATCCGCACTGCCACCTGCTCTTCGCCTGGCGCGAAAGGGGAGAGATCGGCTTCGGCGCGGATCGTGGCAAACGACTGGCGATAGATCGCTGCCCCGTCGGTTTCATAGACATGGGGCATCAGACGGCTCCAAAATGCGCGAGGATTTCGCTGGCGCTCAAGCCGGAGCGGGACGGAGGCGATCCGGCTTTGCCAGCAAGGACCAGATCGAACCTGCCGTTGCGTCCGGTCAGCGTGACATCGGCCACCTGCGAGCAGGCGCAGCCTTTGGCACAACCCGAAACGTGCAGCCGTCCCGAGACATAGGGCGCAAGTCGGCGCGCAAGCGCACGGGTTTCAACCGTCGCCTGTGCGCACAATGGTGCGCCCGGGCAGGCTTCCACATGGGGCAGCGGATCAGGTTTAGCGCCGGTGGACGGGTGGGTCCGGGCAGCCGCCGCCCCCTCGATCAACAGCCGCCGCCACGGTGTTGTTCGCAGTCCAGAAGCAGAACCGGATTCGAGCAGGATGGCGAGCTCCGAAGCCTCTATCAGCCCGAACGCCAGCGCGATCGATGGATGATGTCCGGTGCCAAGCACATGGCCCGGTTCAGCCATTGCAGGCGCGATCGCACCTTTTGCCCATGCGGGAAGTTCCGCATCCCAACGGGCCATGCGCCCGGCTGCGGCGGTGCCGCTCGCGGCGAACCAGTGAGCGAGAGCGATCAGGGCGTCCGCTTCCGTGCCTGGAGACAGGCTTGATCCGGTGAGGCAACCATCGGCGCGAAGGATGAGGCTGCCGTCCGTGCCGCGTTCGACACGGAAATCGCCGGATGCGCCGGTCAGCACAGCGGCAGGGCCGGCATCGATGACGAACCCGACCTTGCCGGGAAGATCGGGCCATTCGCCTATCCGGGCCAGCAGGGCGTTGGCGATGCGGTGGGTGTCGTCGTTCTCCTGCCAGTCGGGCGCGACAAGGACGTTGCGCCGCGCTTCGAGTGCAGGCTCGGGCTGCACTAATTCCAGCGCAATCAGCCTTTGGATCAGCAAGGGCCAGCGATCTTGGGCAACGCCGCGAATCTGCAGATTGGCGCGCCGCGTCAGGTCGATCAGCCCGCTGCCGCAGGTGGCGGCCGCATCGCAAAGGGCCAGCGCCTGCTCCCGTGTCAGCCGCCCGAGCCGGGGTTTGACCCGCACCAGTAGGCCGTCGCCGGATATCATCGGGTGCCATGCGTCCGGGCACCAGCCCTTGACGGCAAATCCGGTCATGGTGCCTCCCGCAGGCTGGCCAGGATGGAATTTCGCCGGGTGCGCCAGAGGCCCGCGGCATGCAGCGCGGCAAAGCGCGCTTCCATCGCCGCCAGTGCATCGGGATTTTCGCGTTCGAGGAAGGCGCGAACTTCGGACTGGCCGAGCGTTGCCTCGTGATAAAGGTCGATCAGCTGCGGCGGCACGCTGCCGGAAAGATGTGCGAAAGCGCCAAGATGGTCCAGCGTCGCGGCCAGTTCCGCGCCCCCACGAAAGCCGTGGCGCATCATTCCTGCGATCCAGCCTGGATTGGCGGCTCGGGCACGGACCACGCGGGCAATTTCTTCGGTCAGCGTGCGGGCCGCCGGGTTGTTCGGGTCCCGATTGTCGAGATGATAGAGTGCGGCCTTGCCTCCGACAATCGCCTGGGCTGCGGCAAAGCCTGCCTCGTGCCCGGCATAGTCCGCGGCCAGCAAGAGGTCGGTTTCAGGCAGGTCCTGCAGGTGGACGAAGGCGTCCGCGCTGGCCACTCGCAGACGGATGCCATCGGGGTCAGCCTCGCTTCCCGTGCTGGAATCGGAAACGCTATCCAGCGCGTGGTCGGAGGCTGCCAGCCATGCTTCGCCCGCCGCACGCCGGGCATCATCGGTATAGGTTTCGGCCGCGTCTCCGATCCCGAGTCCATACCGGCCCGGACGCGGACCATAGACGCGCGGCGCTGGGGCCAAGGCAACGAAAGGGTTCCAGTCGGCGGGTTCGTCCCTGGTGCACAGCGCCCGGACGGCCTGACCGAACAAGGCGGGCAGGGTGGGAAAGGCATCACGAAACAGGCCCGAAACGCGCAGCGTTACATCGAGGCGAGGGCGGTCGAGCATGGCGAGTGGGAGAATCTCAACCCCCGTCACGCGCTCTGAAGCCATGTCCCACATCGGCTTTGCCCCCAGAAGGTGCAGCGCCATCGCAAACTCTTCACCAGCCGTGCGCATGGTGGCCGAACCCCACAGATCCACCACAAGGCCACGCGGGTAGTCGCCGTGATCCTGCAGATGGCGGCGGAGCAGCTCCTCGGCGAGCACGACGCCCTGTGCATGCGCTGCGCGCGAAGGTACTGCGCGCGGATCGATCGTGTAGAGGTTGCGTCCCGTCGGCAGCACATCGGTTCGTCCGCGATGGGGCGAGCCAGATGGTCCGGGAGCGATCCATCGGCCGTCCAGCCCAGCCAGAAGCCCGTTCCGCTCTGCCGCGCCCTGTTCACCGCGGCCGAAAACGTGGAGACCGTCACCGAACTGGCTGGCTTTCACATCGCAGACGAAGCGATCGATCCGGGTGATCGCTTCGACCAGAGTGGTGGCGGTATCAAGGCCGAGCTCTGCCTCCAGCCCCAGCGCGGCAGCTTCCTCGCGGATGGATTTCTGCAGACGGTCCCGGCGGGCAGGGTCCAGCCCGTCGGCATTGGAGAATTCGTCCAGCAAAGCCTCGATCCGGCCCAGCCCGGCGCCGCTTCCGGTCGGGACGAGCGGCGGCGGCACATGGCCGATGGTGACAGCACCGATGCGGCGCTTGGCCTGCGCTGCCTCGCCCGGATCGTTGACGATGAAGGGATAGATGACCGGCATCGCTTGTGTCAGCGCTTCGGGCCAGCAAGCGTCAGACAGCGCTACAGCCTTCCCCGGCAGCCATTCCAGCGTACCATGCGCGCCAACATGGACCAGCGCATCCGTACCCTGCTGGCCCAGCCACAGGTAGAAGGCGACATAGGCGTGCCGCGGGCAGCGCGAGAGGTCGTGATAGTCTGCATCGCGACTGATAGGCTCGCCCCGCTCGGGCTGAAGCGCCACCAGCACCTGGCCGAGCGTGAGCGCCGGGAAGCGAAATGCCCCATCGACAGCCAGCGGATCGTCTTCCGGCTCTCCCCATGCCGAGGCAAGGTCCTGCCGCAGCGTCTCGGGCAGGGCGGACATGGCAGTGCGATAGGCATTCAAAGGCCAGACCAGATGCTCGGTCGCCAGCTGCCTGGCAAGATCGGTGGGGCGGCTGACCTTGTACCCGGCCTCTGCCAGATCGGCGACAATCGCATCGACTGAGGCCAGCGCGTCAAGACCCACGGCGTGCGCCATCTGGTAGGCCTTGCCGGGGTAGGTCGACAGGATCAGGGCGACGCGGCGTTCGCATGCCGGCTTGCGGGCCAGCCCGATCCAGCGCGCCACGCGGTCGGCGACCGCTGCGATCCGGTTGTCATCGCCGCGGTGCGAATAGGGAGCGAAGCCGAGTGCCGGATCGCGTTCGCCCGCTTCCTTGAAGCTCGACACGCCTGCAAAGATGCGCCCGTCAATCTCGGGGAGTACGACATGCATGGCAAGGTCAGCCGGCGAGAGGCCACGCGATGTGCGCGCCCATCCTGCGCGCGGTGCGGTGGCAAGCGCGATCTGGAAGACCGGAACGCCCCCCCCGTCGAGCGGCGTTCCGCCATCCTCGCCCCGCGCTGAAAAAGCCGTGGCATTGACGATGGCTGCAGGCGCCAGCGAACGCACCCAGCGATCCACCTGTGCCCTGACCTCAGGGGGCTTGAGCGAGGGGACGAAGATCGAGAGCGCGTCAAAGCCGCGTTGTTCAAGCGCGGAATGAAGCGCGGCGATCGGGTGCAGGTCGTGTGCGGCGAGGTACGCACGGTAGAAGACGATCAGGATCAGCGGCCGATCCGCATTGGGCCTGAAGCTGGCAGGATCGATGATCCCGCAGGAGGGGTGCCATCCGCCAGTTGCCGGCAAAGCCGTGCATTGCGTCACAGTGCTGACGCCAAGCCCTGCGGCGTGCGCGAGAGCGGCCAGGGCCGCGCGCGCCGCTGCCGCGCCGCCCTCGTCACACAACTGGCAAAGCTTGGCCAGCGTGGCGGCAGGAAGCGTGGAGACACTGTCGAGGTGCCAATCCGGCCGACCATCGGCAGGCAGGACAGCAAGCGCAATCCCGCGCGATCGGGCGAGGGTCTCGACCTGTTGAAGGCCGTAGCTCCAATAGGGCGTGCCGCCGATCAGCCGGATCAGCACGGCCTTTGCCCCGGCCAATGTCTTTTCGATATAGGTGTCGACCGACAAAGGGTGGATCAGCGCGGCAAGATTGGCGAGCCGCAACGAAGGAAATGCCGGATCCGCCGCTTGCGCCTGGCGCCAGCCTTCCGCGAACGCACCAAGATCGCTGTCCGAGAAGGACAGGACGACAAGATCCGCAGGCTCCTGCCCCAGATCCTGTGGGATGGCCGTTTCCTCCATCCCATGCGTTTCGCGAAAGATGACGTGCACGGCCTAGCTTAGCCTGCCAGCACCGCGCGAATGGCAGGCTCGTCGATATCGTCATGCTCGGCGATGGCGACCAGGGTGGTCTGGCGCCGCTCATCGGGGCGCCATGGGCGGTCGTACTGGTGACGAACCCTCGACCCGACGGCCTGCACCAAGAGGCGCAAGGGCTTGCCAGTCACGGCAGCGTAGCCTTTTACCCGCAGGATGCGATGGTCGCGGGCGAGCGTTTCGATACGCGCCACCAAATCGGCGGGATCGGCAATCTCGCCGAGCGCGATGACGGTGCTGTCGAAATCGTCGTGCTCGTGATCATCCTCATTGTCGTGATGCGAGGGCCGGGCAGCGATATCGTCTTCGGCGGCAGCTCCAAGTCCAAGGATCACGCGAGGGTCGACAATCCCTTCGGCTATCTCGATCACAGGCACGGGGCGGGGTGCTTCGGCCGCAATGGCTGCCCTTGCGGCAGCGACTCCGTCAGGTCCGGCCAGATCAACCTTGGTCAGCAAAACGAGATCGGCGCAGGCAAGCTGGTCCTCGAAGACTTCGGACAGCGGGGTTTCGTGGTCGATCCCCGGGTCTGCGGCGCGCTGGGCCTCCAGCGCTGCAAGATCGGGGGCAAACCGTCCGGCAGCAACCGCTTCGGCATCGGCCAGCGCAAGGACGCCATCCACCGTGATGCGACTGCGGATTGCCGGCCAGTCGAAGGCCTTGAGCAAGGGCTTGGGCAGGGCCAGCCCTGATGTCTCGATCAGGATATGGTCAGGGCGCGGATCAAGCGCGAGCAGGCGCTCTACGGTGGGAATGAAATCGTCCGCCACGGTGCAGCAGATGCAGCCGTTGGCCAGTTCGACGATGTTTTCCGCCGGGCAATCGGGAATGGCGCAGGATTGTAGGATGTCCCCATCCACCCCCAGAGTACCGAATTCATTGACGACCACAGCCAATCGGCGTCCGCCAGCGTTGCGGATCAGGTGGCTGATCAGCGTGGTCTTACCGGCACCCAGAAAGCCGGTGATGATCGTGACGGGTACCTTTGACAGGTCCGACATGGCAGTTCCTCCGCGCGCCAGAGCGACACCGGGCAGGGCTTGCCGGACAGGTCCGGTCGGCGCGCGACAACGGGCTGGCGCGACAGACGCCCGAAACCACGCGGCCGTGCAGCCCCAGCCGCACAGCTTCGTCGCTCAGACGGAAGAGTACCGTGCCTTGGCCATCCCCTGGACCCGGGCAAGAGCGACCAGAGCGCCGGCAGGTCTCCTGGCTCGCGGGTCACAGCTTGATGCACGCCTTCCCAGATGCGCGTTCATGCGCGGTCCAGTGGCTTTTCCTGCACGCGCAGGAAAAATGTGCATCGCGCTATCCGCTTACAGTTGCAGGGACAGCCGCGGATTTGGGAGCTACGCTCCCGCACCGCATTCCCGATTAAGCCCCGTTGGGGGCACCGGCGCGATCATCGATGGCACGGGCAAACCCGCATCATCATTGAATATCTCTAGACCCAAACTTCGATCATGCCAATCAAAGTTCGCGCTGAAATTGCAGGCGCAACCTCACTGTTCCGTTTCATCGGTTTCAACGGGAGCGCGGTCGAACCAGACGCGCCAGGGACCCACGTGCTCGTGACCGGCAGCGGCAAGACGGCGCAGGACGATGCGGGCTTTCGTTCGGCCCCGCCGTGTGTCGGGCCAATCAAAGAATTCAGGGTTTGCGCCTTCAGCCACAGCGGTGCGGATATGTGCGTCCACGGCACGATCCTGATCAAGGCCAAAGCGTTCAAGCATAGGTGAAAAGGCGGTGTCCGTATCGGGCACGAAATCGTGCCGTTCACCCAGTGCGTTCCGCCAAGGTGAGCGAGGGTGAATGTTCAGGATCGACTGATAGCCATCCGGAATGGGGACGTTGGCGCCATGTGGCCGACCCTTCCCGATAAGCTTGGCAAGCAGATGGGTGTGCGGGCCTTCCGGCGATTTCCCATCCGGAGGCGGAATCGGTTGGAAGACTTCGATCCGTCCGGCAGGCGAGAGCATGACCCGGTGGGGCTGCGCACGCAGAACCTCGGCCATGACTGTTGGCGAAGACAGCAGGTCCTGACCTTCAAGAGCCTCGAGAGCCCCGATCAGCGCTTCGTCGTCAGTGCGGGCGCACATCCTTATGGTGCCGTTACAAACGCCCATGTCGAACAGGCGGCTCGACTGGTCTTCCCTGCGAATGGCGTCGGTATCGGCGCCCAAAGATACGACAGCCCGATCGACCGAACCAGTCAGAGGCGCGCAGAGCGCCATTGCATGACCCCAGCTTTCGCCATCAGAGGACAGGCTATCCCAGGCAAGGCATTCAAAGCTATCCGAATGCCTGATCCGCAAGGCACCGCGAGCGGTCACGATTTCGATATTGTCGCGGTCGTTTTGAACCGTGGCCGGCTCATCCTCGTCGCGAATGAATTCGCCGATCGCACCGAATGTGCCGATGCTCCAGCCATGGCCAGGGTCGCACGCGAGACGTGCCAGTTCGTCAAAGGAAATCTGGTTCATGATGATACCCCGGACTTGAGAAAGCGGACGGAAATGCCGTCCCCGTCACGAGATAACCGGACCGGAACGTCATAGAGCGAGGTGAGTAGGCTTTCGGTGACGACTTCGTGCGTCGGACCGTGTGCAAGCAATCGCCCATCGCGGATTGCGAGGATCGAGTCCGCGAAGGCCAAGGCCAGATCAAGATCGTGGATCGCCATGACAACCGTGCACCCGGCCGTGGTCCGGGCCTTGAGACGCTGGACGGCATCGATGGCATGGCGTGGATCCAGACCCGCGGTTGGTTCATCAACGATCAGAAGCGCTGGATCGCCGACAATCGCGCGGGCCAGCATTGCCCGCGCCAGTTCGCCACCCGACAATTGCGTGGCTGGCCGATCCCGCAAACCCAGCAGATCGCAGGCGAGCAGTGCATCGTCGATGGCGGGAAGCAGAGCGGACGGTATGGTGCCGAATGCTGGCAGCGCCGGAGTCAGCCCGAGCGCAACCACGCGCTCTACGGTGATCGGCCAATCAACCCCCGCACGTTGCGGCAGATAGGCACGCAACTTGGCAAGTTCCCGGCGGCCAAGGCGGTGGAGGTCCTTGCCATCGAGTTCGACCGAACCTTGCACCGGGCGTTTGAGGCCCGATGTGATGTCCAGCAAGGTGCTCTTGCCGGCGCCATTGGGGCCGATCACAGCAGTCAGATGGCCCGATGGAACACGCGCCGATATCCCGTCAAGGACCAGACGCTGCCCCCGGCGCGCCGAAACACCATGAAAGTGCAGCGCGCTCATGCGGTGCGTCTCCGGACATGAAGGACCAGCCACAGGAAGAACGGTGCCCCGATCAGGCTGATGAACACCCCGAGATTTAGCGGCATGCCCCGGAATACCAATGTGCGCGACGCGATGTCGGCGAGGGTTACCAGAACGGCTCCAACCAGCATGGCCGGGATGAGCACCTTGCCTGGACGATGGGCGACCAGAGGCCGGACAAGGTGAGGCGCAATCAGGCCTACGAAACCGATCGTTCCGGATACGGCGGTTGCGCCTCCGACGCCAAGGGCCGTACCGATCAGCGCCAGCATGCGCGTTCGTGAAACCGCAATCCCCAGGCTTTCAGCCTGCGCTTCACCCAATGCAAGAGCATCCAGAGCTCGGCCCGTCAGCAGAAGCATCGTACCCCCGGCAAGGATAAAGGGTGTGGCAAGGCGGACATGATCCCAGCTTCGATCGGCAAGCGAACCCATCAGCCAGGTCATGATCTCGTAAGCGGCATAAGGATTGGGGGAGAGGTTGAGCGCCAGACTGACGCCTGCACTGGCTATGCTGCTGACTGCTGCCCCGGCCAGGATGAGCGATAGGGTACCGCCTCCCCGCGCAAGGATGAAGGCAATGCCTGTGGTGACGAATGCACCTGTCAGACCAAACAGCGGAGCGGCAAGGGTAAAACTGGCGGCAAAGCCGAAATAGATGGCGATGACCGCACCGAGCGAGGCACCTGCCGAAACGCCCAGCAGGCCGGGGTCAGCCAGCGGGTTTCGCAACAGCCCCTGCATGACGGCACCCGAGAGGCCAAGGATGCCACCGATGGCCATCGAAAGGACAACCCGTGGCAGGCGGATCTGGGTGACGATCTGGCCAGCCAGATCCGCATGATCGAAAGCCAGCGCCTGAAACGCTTCGCGTGGTGTCAACCAGACGGAGCCAGCCAGCACCGAAGCGAAAGCGCTGGCGAGCAGACAACTGACCAGCATGGGAACAAGCCACCGGGTCATAGCGATTTCCCACCGGCAAAGGGAAGGGGAGAGCGGGCATGGAGAGCCGCTGAACGAAGTTCGTTGCGCAACTGCATCGCGGCTTCCGTCACCATCGGCGTTCCGCAAACGTAGTACGCCTGTCGGATCGTCAGCGTACGGTCACCGTCCCAGTAGCGACGGATTAGAGGGTGTCGCTCGACGTTTTCGCGAAGCCCCGGGCGGCGACCTACCCCGGCGCCTTTCACCAGCAGGGACGGAGCAGAAAGGAGCAGGATTTCGATATCCGGTTTGCCGTAGCTGCTCTTCTGCAGTGTGTTGGCAACATTGGTCGCACCGGCTGTCTTGAGCACAGTGTCATAGAGAGACCCCGTGCTTGCATTGAAGCCAGCACCATCCCACGCAGCCACTCGTAGCGGCGGGCCCGGATCGCGCGCAAGGTCGGCCAGTTGGCGGTCCATTTTTGCGATCAATTCCTCGCCGCGAGCGGGCTCTCCTACTGCCTTGGCGACCTGTCGGGTTATCTTGCGGATATCTTCGTAGGTTTCCGCATGATCGACCTCGATCATTGGAAACCCTAATCGCTTAAGCAGTCCGCGTGTTGCCGGCGTCGTAAATGCCCCGGCAATAACCAGGTCCGGCTTCTGGCGCAGGACCTCCTCCGACATTCCATGGTTGATGTCGACACGCGCAGCCTCGCGGAACATGAGGGAGCCGTCGGGATCGCGCGACAGCCAAGTGACCGACGCGATCCGCTCAGGTGGCAGCAATGCCAGGACAAGCTGATCCGTGCACTGGTTCATCGACATGACATGGACTGGCTTTGCTGCCGCCTGGCTGCGACTACCAGACGGCTCCGTGCAACCGGCCAGAGCCGGAAGCACGGAGATCATCCAAAGGAGGCAGAGCGCCTTGCGGAACATCAGAAGCGGACGCGAACGCCACCATAGCCTGCGCGGCCCGGAGTGGCGAAACTGAACACCTCTTCGTATTGCTCGTTGATGAGGTTTTCTACGCGCGCAAACAACGAAATGTTGGGGCGCAACTTGTATTCGGCATTCAGGTTAACCAGTACATATTCCCTCAGGGACACGCGCACCGGAATGAAGCTTGGATTTGTAAACGCGACATCGGTCTGACGCCCGTTGTAGCGCACTGTCAACGTACCCGAAAAGCGCTCATCCTTGCTGAACACTGTCGCGTTGAAACTGCCGATATGCTTGGGGCGACGCACCTCGACTGTGCCGTTTTCTCGCGCATGAAGCCATGTGTAGGCGGCGTCCAGCCTGATCTGGGGAATTGGACGGGCGGCAAGGGCCACCTCAATGCCATGCTGTTTCGACAAAGTTGCACGGTTTGATGGCGTCGCTATGAAGGTCGGAGCGGGGAAGGTCGTGAAAATTTCGTCCTTCAGGCGGCTATCGAAATAGGTCGCGCTTATGGTGGCCTTGCCATCGCTGAAGCTTTGCTCGATGCCGGCTTCCCACCCTTCCGACTTCTCGGGCCTCAGGTTAGGGTTGCCAATATAGCGGCCATCGGAAAATCCATAGAGCTCGAAATAGCCCGGATTCTTGACCCCCGTTCCATAGGCACCGCGAACACGGGTACCAGTCGGGAGCGAATAACTGCCTTGAACCCGCCAAGTTGTGGGGTCATCAAAGCGATCATTTTCGTCATGGCGGATCGATGCACCAAAAGAGAATGCGTCGTTGATCAGCAGTTCATACTGCCCGACAATCCCGACATTGTCGGTCGATCTTTTTCCCTGAAACGCGAAGGATGACGGTGTGGTGTTCTGGAATTCTTCGCGCTCGACGTCGATTGCGGCGGTCAGGCGATGCCGGATGGCGTCGGTGCCCAGCCGCAGGCTCGATTCGAACGAGCCTTTGTAGCGGTTACCCTTGTTGCCGTAATCGAAGCCCGCAGCGTCGAAGCCCTTGCGCTCGCTCAACGCGACTTGCCCTGTCACTGCGTTCGTCCAGCGGCCGTCGAGCCCGATCAGTTCAGCTCTCACAAGACCATAGAAGGCCTTGTTTCTGAAGAACACGCCGGGGCTGTCGACGGTGAATCCGAATAGCGGGCTCGCCGGATTGTTCTCGCTGTTGTTGGTATCGGCTTCCGTGAAGCTGTAGCGGGCAACGCCGGTCAGTTTGAAGGTTTCGGACGGCGACCAGATGAGCTTGGCCGAAAGGCCTGCGATGTCGGAGCCGACATCCCTGCTGCCATTTCGTGCCGTGGGATAGCCGCCGGTGTGATAGTAAGCGCCAGACACAGCATAATCGAGATCGCCAGACACTCCGCCAGCACGCGCGCTTCCGGTGAAGGTGTTGAAGCTGCCGCCCTCTGCGCGCAAGCTGACCCCCGGAGCCTCCTTCCCGGTCAATGTCAGATACTGGATAACGCCGCCGATCGCGTCCGAACCGTAAAGCGAGGACTGCTGCCCTCGCAGGACTTCAACGCGGGCTTCGGGATCGGCAATGAGAGTGGCGAAATCGAACTCGCCAAAATACGGGTCCGAAGCTTCTATACCGTCAATCAGAACGAGGACGTGGTTGCCCTCGGAGCCGCGAAGCCGGAGCTGGGTGAGGCCGCCAGCAGCGCCGGTGCGGCTCACGGCAACGCCCGGCACATCGCGCAGAATGTCCGAAACAATCCGGGTCTGGCGCTGCTCCAACGCTTCGCTGTCCAGTACCGTCACCGACGCACCGAGCTTGTTTACGGCCACGGCCTCACCGGACCGTGACGCCGTCACGACAATGGTTTCTCCGCTGTCATTGGTTGTAGGCTGTCCCGGGTTCGACTGCGCGAAGGCCGGGCAGCTGGCTAGCGCCAGCGCAAACGTGGATACGAGAACAGGTTTCTTCATCGGGATACCCCCTTGGTGCCGAGCAACTGCGCGACGAAAAGGGGCAACCGGATCCATCAACTCCCAAGGCGAGTCGGGAGAGCGCACGAACGGTCGGCCAGGCCAACGCGAGTGGGCACAATTCACCCGCGCAGGACTAACCCTGCGGCCCCAGCCGCAATGGTTCGTCGCTCAGACGGAGGTTACCGTGCCATGGCCATCCCCTGGACCGCAGCAAGAGCGACCAAACGCCGGCAGGTCTCCTGGCTCGCGGGTCATAGCTTGATGCACGGCCTTCCCAGGCCGCGCTTGGACAAGCGTAAGGCCCAGTGGCTGCTTCCGCCCGAAGGTGGAAGCGATGTGCATCGCGCTCGCCGCTTACAGTTGCAGGGACAGCCTCGGATTCGGATCAGCCAAGGCCGCTCCTCACCGTGTTCCCGAATTAAGCCCTCTCGGGCACCGGCGCGATCTGTTGACAACGGTCTTAAACCGTTGACGTTGATCCACTAGTCGAAAGTCGCCCGAAAGCCAATCCCTTAACGACTGGCATCGGAACGACGCCAAGCCTCAACGATGGCAGGATTTTCAAGCAACCGTTCCACCGCATCCACATTATAGGTCGCGAGCGAAATGAGGTTGTCCCCTCGGCGTATTTTGGATGTCCCGGAAATTTGCAGTCGGCCATCTTTCGACCACCGGTTGCGTTCGGCGGGGGTGAGCGACAACAGCTTCTCAATCTGCTTGAGACTAAGGGGTTTCGAAGCGATCCGGCGGAGCCTGTCGCGAAGCTCATCGACAAGCATTTCAGCAGAGCCCAACTGATCGGGTTGAAATCTGCAAACTCTTCCGGGTTTGTCGATTGCGCTGCCACTCTTCGCCATGAGTAGCCGCATGGTAGCGTCGCGCTCGCCCTTATGGACCACAAGGCCAATCGGCATCGGCCCATCGAGGTCTACCTCTACGACCAAATGGTCATTGTCTTTCTTGAGGGTGACCAAGCGGCGGATTGCCATAACGTCAGGCACTATATGACATTTGCATTGCAGGTGTCTCCGGTCCGGACGCCACGAACCAAGACCAAGTCGCCACGTGAGGTGGTCAGCAGCTTTCTCCTGGCGCGCGCCCGCAGCGCCGGGGCCGCTGAAAGACCCAGTCACATCGATTCGTCGCTCAGACGGAGGTTTACCGTGCCATGGCCATCCCCTGGACCGCAGCAAGAGCGACCAAGCGCCGGCAGGTCTCCTGGCTCGCGGGTCACAGCTTGATGCACGGCCTTCCCAGGCCCCGCATGACTTAGCGTCCGGCCCAGTGGCTGCTCCCGCCCGAAGGTGGAAGCGATGTGCATCGCGCTCGCCGCTTACAGTTGCAGGGACAGCCTCGGACTCGGATCAGCAAAAGCCGCTCCTCACCGTGTTCCCGAATTAAACCCTCTCGGGCACCGGCGCGATCTGTTGACAACGGATTTTAACCGAAGTCAGCGGCAGTATAATTGACATACAGGATAAAACCAAGCTGTGTCTTGAAGTGATAGCGTTTTCCTTTGGCCCCATCACCGAAAATCCGAGATTTCATGGGCAAATGGTTCGCCATAAATCGAATTGACGCGATTGATAATCCCGCAAGCTTTGTAGTGGGAAAGATGCAAGTAATCGGTCTGCGTAGTTTCGCTGCACTGCTTGAAACGGGTTCCTCAATGGACCGATCCGTTTTCTATGATGGTGTGGCCTATGAACTTCGACGGCGGAAGTCGGAACTGCATATCGATGCTGAAATTCGACCGGCAAGTTTGCGGTATGTTTCCGAATGGCTCGTTCAACAGCTTACAGCGTTTGTCGGTGCCTCGCGCCCGATCTTCATCGCCGACACTCAGCCTGATGTTCATTTAACGGATATGGCTCTGAGCTTCTGCCCAATCGTGGAAAGGCCTTGGCGGCGGATCACGCAAGAGCTGCCTTTCTGGTATGTTATGTGATCCAACTGCCGCCATTGCAGCGTATCGGCCTGGACCATCGTTGTCCGCGGCGATGTAAAGGGTGCCAACTTGGTCCGGAACGTTGATTAGCGCGAGACGCTTATTCCCGAGTGCTGCCCAGCAAGGGACTCCTTTGATCTGAGTATAGCTCGCCGCATCCTCCATGCCCTCAGCAATGGCGAGCACGTCGCCCTCGAACTGCGGTGCCCACGCGCCCCGTTCAGGCTTTCCGAGCATGAATTTGCCATCATGCCATGTTCCGTCGTTGGTCAGCCTGATCCGCTGGATGGCCGTCATCCGGTGCCCGGTTCTGACACCGACCAGTATCGCGGGCCGGAAGGTGGTCTTAGGCTTGCGGCCGAATGGGCACCGCGGATGGAAGCGTAAGTCGGGGAGGTCGATTGGCAGCCGCCGCGACCGAAGGTAGACTTCACCGAGCGTTCCGCGGATCTCCGTGGCCTGATCCCATATCCTTCTGACGTTTGGCGCAGTTCGTTCTGGCTGATAGCTTGGGGCAGAGGAATTCAGGATCGGTTTGGTCCGACCGATTTCGCGCAGGACATCCTCGCTGCGGCATCCCGCAAAACAGTGGACCAGAATACCCCGCTCGCCCTGCCGGACTGAAAGTGACGGCGTTCGGTCTGCATGCGCAGGGCAGATGCACATCGCGTAGGAACCGTGCCAACGGCCCTTCAGCGCAGCAACGATGTCGATGGTCTCCTGGGTGGGTTTGAGCGCAACTAGCATAAACTCGCTCCTCTCAGCTCAGCCTCACCATCTTTCCCCTCTGGATCGACCCGACCTTCTCCGGCACGGCTCGCGATGGCCAACGCCGCTTTCGTCTGTGCGATGCCAGATTCTGGGCGATTGCCATGCGCCGCCTGTTCATTTAGAAAAGTGGGGCGATATCCGAACCACGCCGAAAGGTGTGGTCATGAAAAATCTTCTATTTTTGCTGGTCGCTTTGACGCCGACGCCATCATCGGCGCGCGAAGCCATGCTCGACGTGTTTGTGCCAGAGGCAAAACCGGATTTTGCTGTGCTCCGCCCACAGTTGCGCGGGGCGGTCGATCTCGAGCAATCAGTGGAAGTGCCTCCGGCTCCAGTGGATGCGTTTTCACCAGAGTTGCACGGCGACTTTGAGTTGGTCCCTCACAGCTTCACGATCAATCCCTATGCCGCGCGTCCCGCTGTTCCTTCGTGGATGCGGGCAGGTGCATCATTCATGAGCCCTGCTTCTTCACCATTCCGCCCTTCGCAGGATGACCCACTCTGCCAGTCCCGCAGCTTCTTCCCGCGATATGGTATCAGCGGCGATGCTCAGGCTCGCCGGACCGCCTATTTCAACCTGATCGTCGACGTCGCTTGCGATGCCGGCGTGCCCGTTGTTCTATTTGACGCGTTGCTGGCGCAGGAAAGCAGATATCGTCCCTTCGCCCGAAGCAGTGCCGGTGCGATGGGCATGGCTCAGCTTATGCCCGGTACGGCCCAATATCTGCGTGTCACCGACCCTTGGGATGTGCGGCAAAACCTTGTCGGCGGCGCGCGGTATCTGCGCGAGCAGTTGGATCGCTTCGGGACATGGGAGCTTGCACTGGCTGCCTATAATGCAGGCCCGGGACGCGTGGACCAATTTGGCGGTATCCCGCCGTTTCGTGAGACCCGCAACTATGTGCGTACGATCATGGGCTCAATTGGCATTCCGAATTCGACCGGCGGCGTGTCGCTGACTTCGGCAGCACTTCCCGCGCCCAATCCGTTTCGCAGGGTAATGCTTGCCTCATTCGATGGACGATCAGACGTCCCAGAACACTGAGAAACCGACGTGCCAAGCATAGTACACGCTGATTGCCAGGATGACTGGCGCGCCCTTGAGGTAGTTGAGCTGCCAGCGCAGCCAGAGCTTCGGGATGACCAGAGCTTTCTGGAGCCCCGTTTGGTGCGTGGGTCGCCACCTGCCACTCCGCCAGTCGTCAGCCGTGACGACAACTGAGAGCACTGCGCAGATCAGCGCCATCATTCCCACGCCGATGTAGAGCGATGTCCAAGCGATAAGGGCTTCCTGCTTCATGAGTCGGACCTAGTGCATCGATGATCGAACAGAGATACGCATATTCGAAGCCCTTGTATCCCCCTGGCCGAATACTGCCTTTCTGCGGCCGAGCAGCGTGTGGCCGAGATTGAGCTCACCGCTGCGGGCGCGCCGCACCAGTGCTTGCATGTATGCATCGGGGGTCTTGCGGATTTGTCCGTTGGCCAGGTGATGCCCGGTGATTAGCGCGCAGAGGAGTGCGATCTCTGTCCCTAGCATGGCGCTTGCCCGAGCGGCTGTAGCCTGACCTATCTGGCAGACGCGAGCGACCGCGTGAAGCTCGGTCAGGCCGGGCCGTCTCGCGATTTCGACCATACCGTCGATGAAAGGGAAGAGGGCAGAGGCTTCGGCCCAAACGAACCCCGATCGCTGGATGCCGTAGACATCATTCGTGTCGGCAGAGACCAGCGCGTTCTGACAAGCATCGGCTGTTTCTTGCTTCACCCTGTCGGCATCAGGCGTGGTTCGAACGTCATCAGGTTCCCGTCGGCAAGCGCCCTCCGCCAAGCCGGATACAGATTCAAGAGCTTCTTCAGGACTGTATTGATGGTGGCCATCCCGGCGCACCCTAGTGTCCCCGGAAGGTGTCAGCGACGCAATCTCGCCGAGCGATATGCGCTCTGACAACCGATCAAGCAAGCGCCGCGCGGTGAACGAAGCCTATGATGGTGGCGCGATCACGAGCGGTCGGCGCTGCGACACCTCGGGCCTTGATGCCAATGAGGCCTTTGCGAGGCAACATGGGTTCACCGGCACCCCGGTCATTGTGCGCGATGATGGCGCTGTCCTTCACGGCTTCCGCCCTCGCGAATTCCTCGAAACCTGGCTGAAGGAGAAGGTGTCATGAACACCAAAGGGGCATTGGCAATCGCGGCTGTGACGTGTGGGCTGTCGGCCTGTACGACGCTCGGTACCAACGTCAGTGGCAAGTTTCGCTGCGAGGCTGCAGACGGTATCTGCGCGCCTTCGCTGGTGATCGATGACAGCGCAATTGCGCGGATCGAGGAAACGACCTCGGCGGATCTTCTGAACCCTGCAGGTCCATTTCGGATGGACGACGGGATCTCCGCGCCTGTGCGGGGCCAGTCGCTCGGTTCCGAAGCACTCGTTGCGCGTTCGTCGCCGAGTTACGAGCTGTCTGTCGTGTTTCCGGGCTACACGGATGCCGCAGGCACAGCCCATGCCCGCATCGCGGTGCCAGTTAAGGCGATGCTCCCGGGCCGGGGCGATGCTCTCGAGACAATTGCGCTACGAGGTGCAAAGCCTGCGCGTGCTCAGGGGCTGTTGGCGGCCGCCGAGAGCGCACCGCAATTCATGGCGATTGCCCCTGGCATCTTGGATGACGGTCAGCCAGGTTCCGTGGGCGCTGAGACTGCCATGGCGTCCAATCTTCCAAAGACCCCAGCGCCGATCCAGCAGGCCCCAGCCCAGCAAGCGGCTTCTCAGCCTGCCAACCCGATCGCTGAGATCGAGGCGAAGGTCTCCGAGCGCCTCGCATCACAGCAGCGATTGCCGAGGCGCGAGGCCGCCTCATTCCCTGCAACGCCCCCTGCAACGCCGGAGTAACGCGCCATGCTGCAGGCCTTCACCAACATCATCGATCTGGTAACCGGCGACGCTCGCAAGCCTGAGCAGAACGCTCGGCCTGCCAGCGTGCCAATGCTCTCCCATTTCCTCGGGTATCGCTCGTTCGATGAGGAGAAGCGTATCTTTCATCAGGTCCGCTCGAAGGGTTTCATCATCGAGCTCGCGCCGCTTGTCGGTGCAAACGACCGGGTCAATGATGTGATCGGGTCGCTGTTCTCCGACATTCTTCTGCCCGGCACCAAGTTCTCGGTCACGAACTATTCGAGTCCGCGCGTTGCTGAGAAACTTCAGGCCTGGGCGTTGCCGCGCTACAAGGCTTCGGGGGTTTTCCAGACGCTCGCCCGTCACCGCGTCGACAAGTTGCGCAATGGAGCATGGTCCACTCTTGCGAGCGATGGCCCGTTCTTTGTGCGGAGCTTTCGCGTGCTGCTCGCGGTCGGGATAAGTGACGGTTCGGGCCTTTCGACCGATGACCTCCTTACCATGCGCGAGGGGATCATATCCGCGCTCGATTCCATCGATGTGCCGGTCAAGGAATTCGCGCCAACCGACCTGATCCGCTTCTTCGATGAGATCCTCGCCCCGTCCACTGGCGCTGGCGACGAAGTGCCGGGATACAACCGGTTCGATCCTATCAATGAGCAGTGCATCAGGCGCGATCTCGTCACCCATGTCGGTCGTGACCGCCTTGTGCTTGAGGCACAGTCGTTGCGGCCAACGGGCTCATCAGTCGATGGCGTGCCCGAGTTAAAGGACTTCGTGCCTGAGCGCTTCGATGTGCGAACCATGGCGGTGCGCAATTTTCCGGATCGTTGGGCACCCTGGGACAGCCAGAAGGTGATTGGGGACATCTTCAACCCCAAGCTCTCGCTGCCTTGTCCTGTCTTGCAGACGGCTTGTGGAGTGATCCCCAATCAGGAGTCTTCCGAAGCGAAGGCCGGCTACAAGTTCGTGCGCACCAGCTCGCTTGCGGAAGGCAAGGGCGTGAAGCTTGTGCCCAAGCTGCGTACCGAAGCGGCTGAGTGGCAGTTCGTTGCCGACCGGGTCAAGCAGGGCGAGAAGCTCGTGTCCTGCTACTATGCTGTTACGATCATCGCGCCGAAGGGCCGGGACGGCACCATCGATCACGTGATGCAGGCCCTCAAGGGCCACGAGCATCCCTTCGCTTATGATCTGGCGACCTCGCTGCTGCCGTTCGCGGCCAAGGGAACATACGGGAAGTTCTTCCTTGGCGATGCCAACCTTGATCTGTCGGCCGATCTTACCGTGTTCGAGCTCTCGGACCTTGCGACCCGGGTGGAGCTGCGCGGCGTCGTTCTGACCTCGATCATGTTCATTGCCTCGCAGGTCATGCGCCGGATGGACCGCGCGATCCCGAAACCGCTGATCATCGATGAGGCCTGGCAGATGCTGAAGGGCGGGGCGATGGCCGACTTCGTCGAGACCTATTCGCGCACCTGCCGCAAATATGGCGGCGCGCTGATCACTGCCACGCAGTCGATCCACGATTACTACAAATCCGAAGGCTCGCGGGCCGCCCTCGAAAACTCCGACTGGTTCCTCATCCTCCAGCAGAAGGGCGAATCGACGGTTTACGATACCTCACCTGCGATGAGCCGCCTCGCGTTTGCATCTTCTGTCAGCCAATTCGCGAATGCTGAGCGCCAGCAGACGCTGTCCGAATTGGAAACCGCACGCAATACGCTGAGCGAAGAGCGCTCCCGTGCGCTATCGTTGGCTGATCGAACGTCGAGCCGGCAAACAACCGGCACCCGCAATTCCAGCGGTTCCGAGAGTTCTGCAGGGTTCCGGTCGGGCGAGAACCTTCAGCGGTTTGACAACCAGTCGCTTGATGCACGCGACACGGTCTCGGAGAGCGATCGTGTGAGTTCCTCGCGGGGTGCCCAGCAAAGCAATACGGATCGCCTCGAAACAACCAAGGGTGGCTCGCTGAGCGTTGGTGGTTCAGCGGGACGCGGCGGTAATCGCGCTGCAAATGGCGAGGGCGGAAGTGGGGCGAATGGTGCCATTGGCGGCAACGTTCAAGCGGGGATTAGTGGTGGCCGTTCGCGGCTAGATTCGGTCACCCGAGGAACTGAAGCCAACCAGAGCCAAGGCTTCGACTCATCGACATCTGACAATCGTTCGAGTGGATCCAACGCAACGCAGGACAGCGGCAGCTATTCGCAGAGCGGCAGCTTCAGCCGCAGCGAAGGGTACTCGGAAAAGGCCTTTTCCCGTGAACAGGCTCTTGAGGACGTTCGGCGGATTGATAAGCGCATTGCGGCGATCGACGAGGTCTCGAAATCCCTCAGCAGCAACACCTCGAGTAGGGATGGCTATGGGTCCAATCTCTCCTTCGACCTCAGCCAGATTATCGCAAGCCGGTACCAGGAAAAGGCTGCTGAACTGGGTCTGACGGCACCGAGTCTGGCACGTACTGATCTTAGCCCCCAGGAGCAGGCGACTGCCGAAGTGGTCGCGCGGGCGATCATCGCCGACTATTATGATCAGCGAGTGGCGCCGTTCAGCGATCTGATACCAGAATCTGGTTCGCTTGTGGGCAATGTCTCAGGTCCGGGCTCATTTACCGAAGCAGACTTACGCGGACAGGGTCCCCGTCGTTCAGCCGGGTCACCGCGCAATCTTGTCGAGGGGGCGTCAGACAGCGCGATCGGCAATCGAATTGAGGAAGGCGGTCAGTCTCTCGGACAGCGTTATGAGACCAATGTCACGCGATCCGGCCAGCGCCGTCAGGATTTTCAGCAGGATCGCAAAGGCGAGGACGGTGCCGACGATCGCTTCAATGAGCGCTTCTATGATCGTGATCAGCGGTGACCTTTTAAACCCAACCGCTATTCCGGAAAGGCTACCAGCTAAGGACGGCCACGATGAGGAAGGCAATCGAAAGAGCCAGTGCAATCAGCGAACCACCCTTCGAAGGCTTCCCTCCGTAGGTGAGATACTCTTCCGGGCTCTTAGGGTTGCCGAAACGGCCAGGGAGATCAGTTGGGGATGCGCCGCGTGAGATATCGCCAGTGACGACAGCATAAGTTGTCCCCCGTCAGCACCAATGGCACAGATTTGAGGTTGTGATTTAAGGAGGGTTGGGGCTTCGTCGTAGTGACGAAGGAACGAAGATGAAGACCC
>NZ_QJJM01000014.1 GCF_003201955.1 Blastomonas natatoria | reverse complement strand
GGGGCTTCATCTTCGTTCCTTCGTCACTACGACGAAGCCCCAACCCTCCTTAAATCACAACCTCAAATCTGTGCCATTGGCGCTGACGGCGGACAAAGCACGATGATCGCGCGGATGCCCTGCTCAGCCAACAGGCTGTCAGCATATCGCAAGGCGTCGATGCCGCCCCTCGGTGGCAATTGCACACCGCCAATGCCTTTTTCGCGGCCGCCAAGAAACCGTGCGACGATCTCCCTCGCGAGGTTGGTCGGTACAGATCGAGACGGCAGATCGCTCACATCGAAATAGATCAGGGCTTCGGTAGCATGTCGCGCCGCCTCGGCCGCCCACGCCGTCTTGCCCGCGCCGGAAAAACCCACGACCAGACGAACGCGCCTATCCGAACTGATTGCAGGCTCTCCGCGTTGTGGGCGGTAGGGAACGGGCGGTTCGGGGAAATCCTGGAGCTGGATCACGAGCTGCTCAAGCAATTCCGGTAGATCAGCAGCTGCGAACTGATGATCGCGCCCACCAGCTGAAGCCTGCTGGACTAGGGTCGCAAGCTTGAACACGAGCGTGCGTGGCGCGAGTCCCCCGAACGGGATGGTGTCAGCTATGGCCGTTGCGATATTCATCATCGCATCGACATCTGTTCCGGCAGCCGGCAGCTCGTCGCAGGCGCCACGCAGCGGCGTGACGAGATGCACGTCGCTTGGCCAGTCGACGCTTTCAAGCTGCTTCTGTAGCTTGGGGCCCGGCTCGCTGTTGGCAACGATCGCAAACTTCGGCTGCCGCGCGCGCGCGCCGGAAGCATGCTCTCCCCGGATTCTCTCGAAGCGACCCAGCGCGCTTTCCAAGTCGCTCGGCACGACGGCGGCCATACGGGTTTTCACTTGGATATACCAATGCGCTTCACCAACGGCGAGCTCGATATCTTCGTCCAATTCAACTGCGAGAACGGCGCCGGGTTCGCGTCCGAGCTCAAGAAGCAACGCAACCGCGTAGACGTGCTGATACAGAAAGCCACGATGGACGCCTTCTATCCTGGCCAATTGATCAGGGTCCATCGGCCCGTTATCGAACGGGCTCACGATCGCTGATGGCGAAGGCGTATCGTTCACCTGTGCTCCCGCAAATTGTTAGCCGGGTGTAAAATCTTGCGCTGATATGGTGCCAGATTGGCTTCCAGCTCGGCCACAGCTAGACAGTGAATCACCCTTTCGGCCTCTCGCGGATGGCACGGTCAATGTTTTCGACCAGACTCTTGATCATCTCGGCAGTCTCGCGCACAAACTCCCGCGTGAAGGTCGAAAGCTCAAGCCCGTCCTTGCCGAAGCCATTGCGATGGACGCAGTCGTGTCTCAGCATGACTGAACGGAAAAGCTCGTCCTTCTTGTCAGTCAGGCTCAATATTCGAATGCCCAAGGCGATGCTGTAAAGGGCGTCAACCTTTGCCAGGTTGTGATAAAGGACCGTTCGAAGATGCTCGCGGACCTTGCGCTCGACCAATTCGGGCTCTTCGCGAATTACCGCAAGCGTGAATTTCTGCTTGGATAGTTCATCGTCGCCGACAATAAGGCGCTGCATAGCGTTCTCATCTGATGCCACGACGTTCAGCAGGGTGTCACCCAAATAAGCTTCTAGCGCCGTCACCTGATGCGAAAAAATTAGGCGGTTGACTAGATCGCGTCCGTCGTCCTTGCCAATTTCAGCCAGTAGGTCGCCGGTGTGATGATAGGATTCCATGAAGATCGTGAACGGGTTCGCCGGGACATCATAGTCCAGCCACTCCTCCGGATCCGGCCGCTCGTGCTTGAGGCCGTAATCTAGATCCTTGACGATCTCATGGCCTCCAACGTCGGTGCTGCTGTAATTTTCGATGCCGATCGGATATTCCCAAAGGCCCCACGTCAGTTCCCCGAGTTCGGGATGCTCCAGTACGGCTTCATAATGCATTTCCGGCCCCATCTGGCGTTCGTCGCCACCAACGGCATGCCAGTCGAGTTCGTCGCTCTCGATTTCGTAAAGCTGTCCAGTCACATTGTGCCGGATGCGAGCCACGCCTGAACAATAGACTTCCACGATCACCCCCAATGCCGACTTCGTCTAGCTCACCTCTATTCCTCTCAGCGAGGCGGACGTCGATCTGGAAAGGGAATGATCTCAGCCGCCCCGTCCATCCTGGATGGTATCATGTCTTCTCGCACCTTCAGTGAGACCACTTCGGCACCATCGCGTTCGAACCAGCCACGAGGTAAGCCGCAAAGCAGCTCAACGTCAGATTCCGAAATAATGAACTCGGTCGACATCAGATCCGCCTTACCACGTACAGCATTATCGACGATTAGATTGAGACTATCGTGCAGAGCCTTTGGTGCCGGTACCGGCCAATGCTGATCAAGCGGCTCGCCTGTCGACCAACCTTTCGCCGAGCACAGCTTATAGAGTTGGCGTGCATGGTCCTCCGGGATCACATCCAAATCGGCAAGCCGCTTGATCTGCGCCTTGATTGAAACCCGCCACCGTTCCTTCAGGCTCGTCAGCATGGCGAGCGACGCATGCCGAACTTCATGGGGGTAGGTAGACGAGGGCATGAGAAATGCGCTGGCAAGGCGAAAAGCCTGCTGCTCAATCATGCGAAGATTGTCTTGGAACTCTTCTTCTGGGACCGCCTGATGCAGAACTGCATGAGCCAACTCATGAGCAGCATCCATCTGGCGGCGGGGAAACGACATTTTGTCTGTCGCGAGCAGCACATGCGGACGCCCATCAACCGGCGACCAGCTGCAAAGACCGTCCAGTTTTGTTGTATTCATGGGGATCGCGGCTACCACGATGCCAATACGCTCCATTAGTGAAACGACGTCGCCACATGGCCCTTCGCCCATGTTCCAATGATTGCGTAAGCGCAAAGCGATCGCCTCGATGTCGTCATCGCGAAGTTGAGTGTAGCTCGCCCCTTCCAGAACATCGGGAATATCTACATCAGGCAAATCAACATAATGGCCCACCACATAGCTCGCCTCCTGAAGCCAATGCATCTGTGCCTTTTGGAAATTCAGATCACGCTGCAGCGTGCTCGCAAGTGAGCGCAAGAAAGTCGGGCGATCACTGTGGAAAGTTGGGCGGAGGAAGAATTCGGGGCGAACCTGCAGCTCGCCCGCAAGACGAACTAGCGTGGGATAGTCGGGCGTCTGATCCGACGATTCATCTTCCCATCGCGACACAGATGTAGGGCTGACGCCGATCCGCCGAGCCAGCGCCGATTTGGTCGCGATCCGCCGCGCCTCACGCGCTTCGGTAAGTCGCGCAGGGACGAATCCTGGAGTGCCAATGCGCATATGTACGAGTCCCTTCAGCTCCGCGCCAGGTAGGCGCGGAGCACACACAGTGTAATGAACTTTCTACGCGGTTTTAATCCGCAGTGCCGTTGCCAACCTCGGTGTCGGGACGCGTTTCGGGAGGCACGAACGGTTTGCGGGTCGCACGCAGTTTCACGGCGGCGCCGCCCTTGCTGCCATCGTCCGGCGCGGCAGGCGTCTCGGCATAGCCACCGAGCAAAGCCTCGAGCGATTCATAGAAGATGAATTCTTTATAATCGGACCCGATCACACCAATGGCGATTTCTTCGATCCTTCCAGCGCGCTCACGATCGCGCGCTGTCAGGAACAGCGCGAAAATGTCAGTTGGCCGGGGGCTTTTGCCATCGTCCAGCAGGCTAGGTTGCAGACTGACGTTCAATGTTACACCGGCTGCACGGGACTGGTTCTTCACAGGGATTTTGCGAGGCTCCGGCATGGCAGCGAAGCCCAGAACAACGCCAACGTCCGAACCCGCAAAACGCGCGAAAGGCTGGAACACCTTCAGCTCGGTTCCTACCATCACGCCGTCGACAAGCAAATCTCCGCCATGCTCGCGCACAACCTCTTCAAAGGCCTGCTCCTGAAGGCGGAAGCGAATTTGCCCTTCGGCTTCACGACTGCGCTTTGAATTGAGTGGCAATTCCTTTTGAACGACATCGAAAGCGCGCAGTGCAGCCGCGCGCAATCTATCTTCTAAATCGAGGAGGAGATTCTTCGGCAAAGCATCAAGGAGCGTATGGCGGACATTGGTCATTGTCGTGAATCCTTCGTTATGAAGGAAATGATATACAAATTTTCGCGTTATGCAATATCCGTTATCATCAATCGTGCGTCATGCTGTGAAGATCGCGCATGGCAGGCGAGCCGACATTGCTTCTCGTAATGAATCCTTTTCGAGGGCTCAACGCGGGCCTTTGCTACCCAGCTTGAACGAAAGGCTGCTCCAGAAACCTCTCGCACCGGACTTGCTCCCGGGGGTTTCGAGCATCCTCTACATACTAAGTTCCATCGACTGAGGCCCGCTTTCGGCTGAGTCTGCAATCTGCCCGCAGGCCGGTGCACAGCAGCTTTGTTCCACACCGGCTCTTTCAAGCCGATCAGAGAACTTGTTGGCATTCTGAGCACAGCAGGCCAACTGCATTGACCAATGTGAGGGATAAAGCTGACTGCTGGCCAGCTTTCGGAATATGCTTTTAATGGTTCGGAGCGACTGTCCTTCCAAGCCATTTCAGATCTCGCGTTGCTCGAATTGGCTGGGCAGAGATGCCGTGAAGATTAGAACGGTCCATTCCCTGCGGATGATCTGAATTCTGTCGCATCCTGCCGCTCGAGAACCACCCCTCGTTGCCGCCTGTTTGCGGGCCTCGGATCGCCTTTTGCCGTCAACCCCGTGCGGGGTTCGCCCTCCGCTGGCGCTGCGGTGACGGCGGCTCCCGGCCCCTCCTTTTGGCGCCATCGGGGATGGTCCCCGACCTTTAAGGAGAACCGACATGGCTACCATCGCAAACCTCACCGTGAAGTCCGACGACAGCTTCGAAGGCACCTTGGCTACCCTGACTGTGTCCGCGCCGATCGCGATCATTCCCAACAATCGCAAGGCCAAGGACAGCGAACCCGACTATCGCATCGTCAGCCGCAAGAACGGCTTCGAACTCGGCGCTGGCTGGAAGCGCTTCTCGCAGAACACCGGCGCTGAATATGTCTCGGTCTCGCTCTCGGCTCCCGAATTCGGCACGATCTATGGCAACATCGCCAACGCGCCAGGCGATGATCCTTCGAAGAAGGTCATCATCTGGAACCCGCCGAGCTAAGGCCCTCGTATTGGCCCCGCCTCTGGGCGGGGCCATTTCTGCAGCCGACATTTATTGAGTGCCAGGCCGAATAATGTGACGGGCGTGCGCCAAATCCGGCATTTCAGCACACGCCCGTATCCACCATGCGCGAAAAGCACGCATGCGGTCGGTCCATATGGCGGCCGACCTGGTGGGCTCCTTGCGGGTTCGCCGCCATTCCCACCACCATGCTCGATCCGCCCCAACGTGCGGCGTCTCCCATGGTCCCCGCGCTTAATGGGTCCGGGTCCCCGTCATCATTACTCTGGCGCGGGTGCCGCGACCGTTCCTATCGTTTCGATCTCCGCGATCCGCTGAAACTCAGACAGATATTCCTGCCTATGGTTCGACAGCCAGCGAACGATCCGCGCGTTGCCAAGCAGCTTCGCGACGTAGCCGCGCGCGAAGGTGAGGTGGAGATTGTCGATGCCGTAGCTGTCTTCTACCGACTTCACCTGCGTCTGGAGAGTGGCAAGCTCCCGTTCCATCCGGGAGATCTGCTGGCTCGTCGGACCTGCGAGATCGTTCTTCCTCGCCTTCTTCGCTGGCGCTGCGAGCTGATCCTCAGGCGTGGCCGCGAGGAGCGCACGCGCGAAGATCAGCGAATAATTGTTCTGCCCAATCATCAGGTCCGCAGCCTCGATCTGGCGCATCGGCGACATGCGGCGCAGCATGTCGAACACCCTCATCGAACAATTGGTGTCCTTGAGCATATCCGCCGTCTCGTCGCAGATACCGTCGAGCAGGCGGAAACGCGCGCGGATCGATCCCACCTCCAGGCCGAGCGCGTCGGCGATCACAGCCTCAGTGACGCCGCGCTCGACAGCTCTGACGATCATGCGGTGCTCCTGCACCGGGGGTAGGCGATTGACGCGCTTGTTGTAGGTGTAGGTCTCGTCATCATTGGCGACGAGGCACTCTACCGTATCTACGCCGAGCTGCTTCAGCACCTCGATGCGCAGATGACCATCAAGCAGAAAGTACTGCTCGGCATTCTTTGGGTTTGGGGCGACGGCAGGCGCTTCCACCAACCCGATAGCTTTTACCGAGCTCACGATCTGGGCGTATTTGCGGCTCTCCCGCACGCCCTCCCGCAATGTCTTCAAGGGCACGATCTGATCGATGCGCAGTGTCACAGACTGCCGCTCGAAGCCCAGTCGTACACGGTTGTCGGAGTCCGGATCCGACGGCGGCCGGTCTGATGGTGGCCAATCAGTCATCGACTTCTCCCGCGATCCGCATGGCGAGCGCCCGGGGCATCGTTTCGAGCCCCTCCGCCCTGAGCAGGGTCAGAAAACCATCGTCGGCGAGCAAATCCTTGATCGCCTCGACAATGAAGAGCAGACGAGTCTGCGTGAAATCAGATTTCTTCACGAGCAGACGCTGCTTTTCCGCCTCGCGCTGATAGACCTGCATCAGGTCGCTGGCTGTTAGTTTGCGGTTGCTACCTTTCCGTCCAAGCTTTCCCGATGTCATGGATTTGCTGCGGCTGCGCATGCGAAGATCAAGCAGTCGGCGAACGGAGGCCAGCTTCTTCCCTCGCAGCTTGCCAGTTTCGTAGGCATCGAGCAGCAAGTCCTGCGCTTCTTCGCTTTCGGCGCGCGAAATCTCCATCGCAAGGCTGATCGGAATTAGCCCCGTCTCGACCGCCGAAAGCAGCCTTTCTTCGCCGCGCTCCAGCAAGGAGACAATCATACTGACCCAAGAACTTGCGACCCCAATTTTGCGTGAAATTTCAGCTTCACTGTATCCCCGCTTCCGCAGCGCACCGATCTCGCTCATGACGTCAATTGGCCGCTGGACCCGGCGGGCTATGTTCTCCACCAGGCTCATGACGAGGCATTCGCTCTCGCTGGCTTCGATCACAACCGCCGGTATCTCGGTCTGGCCCAGCATCTGGAAGGCCTCAAGCCGCCCTTCGCCGCAAACCAGATCATAGCGCGGCCCGCCAGGCCCTTCTCTTCGGCTAACCGTGATGGGCCGCTTGAGCCCAATCGCCTCAATGTTGTTCACAATCTCCCGGTGCTGACGCTTGTTTCTGGTCCGAGGATTGAGAACTGTAATCCGGGAAATCGGGATCATTTCGATTGTCGAAGGATGGGTGACAGTCATTAGGCGGCCTCCGCAATCTTGATCGGCGCAACGATTTCATAGAAGAATCTGAGATCGTCGAAGCGGTATGCATCGAGCAGCAGGTCGTTGTCCTCGGCTAGCCGAACACGTTCGGCCGCAACATCGAGCCTCGGGAAGAGATAGTAGTCGAAGGGCTGCCGGTTGCTGGCGTCCATGCGTACCACCAGGGTGATGTCGGGCATCTTGGAGGTGTCGAAGCGGATCTTCCAGCGCAGCAGGCCCGTCGGCGTGGGCGTGCAACGAACGATGACGACGGACAGGCTGAACTCATAGTTCACGATGACCCGGTCAGTCTCCAGATCCTGCCATGCTTCACTGCCCTGCGCTTTCAGGCCTTCGAGGACCTCGCGAAGAATATCTGGGTGCAGTCGGCGCAGCGCACGATTGACCGCGAGGTAACGGTAGTCGCGATCCGGCGAATAGCCGACGAGGCTGTAGGCCCGCAGCAAACTGCCAAACCGCGACGAATAGGCGCTGCTGGAGGGCAGGCCCTCACATTCGTCGATGATGATCCCCGAGAGCAGGCCCTTGCTTTCGTAGACCGTGCGCAGTGCGTCGATCATTTCGGCATCGGACAGCCTGAAGGACCGTGCGCCGATGAGCGCCTGCGCCGCATCGAACAGGTCCCGCTCGACGATGGCTTCGAACGCACCGGGGCTGCGGATCCACATCTCAGGGTCGTTGCGGACCCGCTTCTTCTTCAGCTTGAACGACTGCCGGTTCCACACATTGTCGCCGACATACTTGCCGTTGATGAGGAGCTGATGAACCGTGCCGCGCGTCCACGGCCGCCCCAGATCGGTGACAATACCCCGGCTGTTGAGGTCATCGGCGATTTCGCGCTCGCTCAGCCCGTCGTGGACGAAGGCTGCATAGACGTTACGGACGATGGCGATTTCCTCAACCGGGCCTGGCGTCAAAATCACGCGGTCGGTTTGGATACTCTTGTGCTCGCCCCGCGTCAGCACACCCTTGGTCGTACCGGTTTCGTCGATCAGGGTCCGGCGAAGCCCGAACCCGGCAGGTCCGCCTTGGCGGTAGCCCTTCTCGATCAGGCGCCCTTGGCCAGCGAAGACTTTGGTCGACAACTCCCGGCTGTACTCCCCGGCCATCGCACGCTTGACGCCCTTCACAATGGTCGAGACCGGGCTTCCGTCATTCTCAAATTGCTCCGCGCAATACTGAACCGCGATCCCGGCGCGCTTGCAGATGTACTCGTAGTAGGCGCTTTCGTCGGCGTCCTGGAACCGGCCCCAGCGGCTGATGTCATAGACCAGAACCGTGGTGTAATCGGCGGCACCGTTTTGGACGTCGTCGATCAACTGCTTGAGAGCGTCGCGGCCTTCGATCTTCAGCCCGCTTTTGCCTGCATCGGCATAGGTCCGCACGATCTCGATCCCGCGTGCGGCGGCGTAGTGCCGGATCGCATCGGCCTGGTTCTCGGTCGAGTATTTCTGATGGTCAGTCGACATGCGAACATATTCGGCCGCGCGCACGAGCCGCGGCGCCTGTTCCCTGCCATCGCTGTCTTCGTAGTCCCAGTCCTGCAACTTCCGCCCTTTCGATGACCATGCTGCCGTGGCCAGGGCGACCAACCGCTGCAGCGCGAACCACGGACTTCTCCGGCATCCCCGCATTTTCACCAGTATATGTGGGAAAGGAGCGGGAGATGTTGCCGAAAAAGGGCAGGAAGTTGCCGAAGTGGAAAGGAGCAATGGCGGGAAGGGAGGCCTATGCCGAAACCATCGCCGAGCTGTTGAAGCGTGAACACGGCGGAACGCATCGCGCAGTCAAACAAGTGATGAGGCTGACTGACGCGAGTGAGAGGACCGTTAAGCATTGGCTGGCCGCTCAACACGGGCCCGATACTGTCTTCTTTCTACGCCTTGTGACCAGCTCCCCCGTCATCAGGGCATTTGTGATCGGGCTCATCGAAAGCTCGCAAGGGGCAGTTCAAGATCGACATGGAGCAGGCCAACAAGCCGCTCGCCTATCATCAAAAACGTCCGATACGCAGCCGCCACGGCAGGATCGTCGCCAGAGTGACCGTATAAATGACCCTAAAACTGACCCTATAAATGACCCAATAACCGATGCGCTGAACGAGCGGCAGCGCTGGTTTCTCAGCCGAGTCGGGACTGGTCATCAATGCCGTGCAGCGGATATCTCGGCCTACTGGAAAGTAAGTCCGAAAACCGCTCGGAGGGATGTCGCAGGGCTTTGCGCGCTGGGCCTGATCCGCTTCACTGGTGCACGCCGAAACGGGCGCTACCAACTTGACTCCGGCCTTGGATAGTCGATGCCGGTCGCCACCGCTGGTATCGGCGACCTTTAGGCCGTATTGCAGCCATCATGACAACACCGCGCCCTTATCCTCGGCAACCATGTAGCATGGTTATTGATGTTGCCGACTGGGCGTTGGATGAAGACTTCCCGATCTATCCAACGGGCTCCAAGCCAAAGCGACTGCTGATAAGCAAACCAGATGAAACCAGTCTGTTCCTGAGGTCTGGGCAGGGATATCTATTTAAGGCCGCGCATGATTGGCAAGCTCAACAGATGTGGTCAGAAATCCTGGCCTACGAGTTGTCATTCCACTTTGGGGTCCCGGTTCCACCAGCTTTTGCTGCAATCGACTCAAATACGGGCGAGGCAGGGGTCTTGATCGAACTTTTTTATCGTTATCCAAGGCCCACCGCCCGGTTGGTACACGCCGCCGACTACATGCAAGATCATTTCATCGAAGGCAGAAAGGGACGGCCTCACGCCGTTCGTGAAAATCTCGCGTTGTGCCGGGCTCTCAAAGCCCCTGAATATTATGAATGGTGGGCCAAAGCGGTGCTGTTCGACAGTTTGCTCGGTAACGTCGATCGGCACTCGGAAAACTGGGGGTTTATCTTTGAACGTAAGGGCGACGCTCAGTCGGTGACGTTGGCGCCGCTCTACGACAACGGCACGAGCCTTGGATACAACATTCTGGAGGAACGGCTCGACCCTGCATGGACCCTTGAGCAGATCGAGCAATTTGTCCGGAAGGGAAAGCATGACTGCGGATGGTCCCACAAGGAGGACGGCCCGATGCTCAACATTGAGCTCTGTCGGCGATTCTTCACGACTTTTCCACAGTACGTCCCTATGGGGATGGCCATGTTGGGAGTTGGACGAGCTGCAATCGAAGAAATTGTGGAGTGGGCGCAAGGCTTTGATACGCCATTGCGATTCTCAGCTGCCCGCGCTCGATTTGTTGTCGATCAGATCACGACGCGCCAACGTTTGCTCCGAGAGGTTTTGGAGCAATGAGCCGCGCACTTATCCGTCACATCGTTGAACCACCGCGGCTGATCCTTGCGTGGCAGGCCCCTGATGAATTCAATGATCGGACGCGCTTCGCCGTGGGCGAGTTGAACCCGCGCGGAGACCAAACGGCGTGCCTGAGATATTTTGGTGATAGCGAACAGTTTGCTGAATTGAACCCGGGCAAAACCTACGATCAGTTGAAGAGCTATGGTTATGCTGGCTATCCTGGCTTTTCGACAGAGAAGGCTGAGCATGATGCGGGCGTAATCGAAGCGTTTATGCGGCGACTTCCGCCTAGATCTCGCTCTGATTTTGCAAGCTATATCGCACACCTCAGAATTGCGCCCGACGCTAGCGTGACGGATTTTGCACTGCTCGGGCTTTCTGAAGCGCAGTTACCAAGTGATGGCTTCTCGCTGGTTGACCCATTGTCAGTGGGCATTGAAGCGAGAGAGCTCATCTGTGAGGTCGCTGGCTACCGATACTATGCACGCAAGCCCGGTTTTATTGCCCCGCCGATAGGGGCTAGGATCGACATCTGCCCCGAACCCGACAATGCGTTCGACCCTAATGCCGTCGCATGCCAATTTGAGGGAGCAAAAATCGGTAATATCAACCGTTTGCAGGCTGCCGCCTACGGGACATGGGCAAAACAGCAGCGCGTTTCCGCCGTGGTTGATCGCCTCAACGGGACGGAAGAAAGGCCTCGGCTCTTCCTATTTGTTGAGACCTCCGCATTGCCGGAATAAATTACGGCTCTTAGTTATGGGACGTCTTCGCCGCTACCGAATGGCCGGAGTGAAGCCATACCTAGCCCGAAATTCGGATTGCATGGCCTCGATGAGGCTCGCTTCATTTTGCTGGGCCACAATGAAGCTGTCATGGATCGGTAGAGCGACGATGCCCTTGGCCAAAAGGCGGTCGACAATCCCCAGAGCAAGATCACTGTCTTCGCGCTGCAAGCGCAGGCCCTCTCCAGTTCCAAACCACTGCGCGATCGGTGCAAGGCGCTCAACCAGAGCGGAAACATAAGCCCGGAAGCTCACTCCTGGTGGCAATTGTGCGCGGTCCGTTGGAGTGGGGGTGAGATTCGGTCGTCGAGCGTTCGACCTATTTATCAGTCTGTTGAATGTGCGCTTACCCAGTTCTCGGACGAATGGCCCTTCAATGCCGGGAACAGAGTAGATATCGAAGTTCAGCTCAATTCCGACGCGAGCGTAGAGTAGCGTCGGGTGCAAACGCGCAAAATCTCGCTCAACAATGGGAGAGCCGTGCAGCGTGAGCAACAACCGTTCCGCTTTCGGCAGGTTGATCCACCATCCCCCGTATAGCCGTCCACCCCTGTCCCAACCGCCCTTGAATATCCGGTACAAAGTCGTGCTCTCTTCGCCAGAAACCAAGCGATCTGCCTCTGGGTCACCTGCCGACCTGTAACGCTCGTTTACCCGCTCCCAAGCATCGTCAGGCAATAGGATTTCCGCACGTGATAGCTCGGAACTCACTTTTGTGAGGACAGACCTGCTCGCTTTGACATCATCAGGTTCAGTCAGATCGGCAACATCTGGCTCACGCAGAATGATAATGTCTCGCCGCTCGCTCCAGCCAACTTCTTTTCTGGAGACGCCGGCCTCCACTAGAAGGCTGCGAAGCAATTTTGTCGCCCGAATGCGCGTTCGCCTCGAGTGGCGAACCTCGCCATTCTTGATATCGCGATATCCTCGCTGGCCTTCGATGAGGCCCAGTTCGACGAGCTGCTCGAGCTGGCTTCGCAGGGCGGTTACACTGATCCAGTGGCCAGAATAATCATTTCTGTTGAGTGAGATCGCAACAAAACGGCCTGAGTCCACCCTGTTAAAGATCCCGAGTGCAACATTTGCTAGAAGAGCGCTGAGCGAATGCAACCACCGCTCATGATCTGCTTTCCGGCGGTCGCGACGTCTCCCTTCAAGGGCTAGGAGACGTTGTCCGATGTCCGAAACGATGTGTTCTCCTCGTTCTCCGGACATCATGCGAAGGCCGTCGAACGGAATTGACCGCTCGAGCTCGCAGCCACTGAAGTCCGCATTGAGGAACTGGACCATTTTACGCTGCCTCGCTGAGCCGAACTAGTGCTGCAGCTCCCTTGGCAAGCAATCGAGCAATTTCATCGGAGGTGCGCTCTACCGCAAGTTTCAACGCCTCGTCGATGTGAATGTAGTCTTGGGTCACGTTCTGTGACGCATGACCGAGCATGGCGCGGATCGTCAGTTCCGAAAAACCAAGTTCGCCGGCAATGCTTCCGAACGTATGCCGCAGGGTATGGGGCGTGACGCCTGAAATCCCCGCAAGCTTACATACGCGGTCCAGGCAGGAACTCACCGCGGTGTATGGCCCAGCCCCCACATCAGATGGGAAAACATAGGGACTGCCCAAAATTTCCGACTGACCTTGGATCACCTTTAGTGCGGCGGAGCCAATGGCACGCACTTGTGCACCGCCCTTGGTGTCCGGGAAGCTGACGAAACCGCCCGTAACGTTGACCCAAGCCCTCTGCATAGCCTGCGCTTCTTCACGGCGATAACCCGTCAACAGCAGCGTCTTTAATACCCCTAGCGCGACAGGATTTTCGCGATTTTGCTCGGCATAGGCAATGGCTTTGCCGAGCATTTCAATCTCGGTGACGCTCAACCGCCGGGTCCGTTTTTTGCTGGCAAGTTTCTTTGCACCTTGGGTCGGATGAGTGGCTAGCAACCCCTTATGCTTGGCGTGACCTATGATCGCCTGAATCGTGCCAACGCATCTGGAGGCGACACCGGCCCCACCGGTAGCCCTTCCGCCTCGCCCGCCGCTGCGTGCCTTGGCGGTTTTCCCGTTCTTCACATCTGACTGCATTTGCTCGACATCGGCCACGCTCAGCTGGGCCACCACGCGCTTTCCGAGGAGTGGGATTATGTGCGTCTTGATACGGCTCTCGTCCATATCGAGGGAAGACGCCTTTATTGGTCGGTTCAGTCGTCCCAAGATGTTGCCGGCCCGTGCTTCGGCCAGATACCATTCGCACATCTCAGCGACCGTCATGCCCTTTCGTGCACGACGCGTTTCATCGGCCGGATCTTCGCCTTTGATCACCGAGGCCAGGAACAGCCTGGCCTGATCGCGCGCCTGATCCACGGTAAGTATCCCGTATCGGCCAATGTTGATCCGGCGCTGAATTCCCTCTGGGTTGCGATACTGGAGGATGAAGGTCTTCGTGCCCGAAGGAAGGACTCGTACGCCATAGCCGCGCACCTCCGTATCCCAGAGAACCGCTTGGCCCTTGGAGGGCGGAAGCAGGCCGTCCACGCTGCGCTTGTTTAGCTTAACCGGAGTCATCGCCCCTCCTCGTTTGGTGACAAAACTCTCTGTCGGACCTTTTGTCACCAAATTGTCAGCAGGTGCAAGTCTATTTCAGGCATCTTGATCGCACTGAGGGAAGTTTATCGTTCCATATAACGTTGCTTTATAGTAGAATATCCAAGTCAGGCGCTCTTAGGGAAAGTCAGTCAGTCTTCTTGCCAAGGTTGGGGTCGAGGGTTCGAATCCCTTCGCCCGCTCCAGTTTTCCGATATTTCGTCGCGACATCGCATCAGGCTTCGGCCTGATCGCGGTCGTGTGCGCGCACAAGAAAAGAGGGGCGCTGCGGCCCCTCTTTCCCATCTCTCGCGGTGCGCGGCAGCGTCAGTAGCTGCCGGTGATCTATCCCAGGCCCTGCATCGCGCTGCTGCCCGAGGCGATCTGGCGATGTGCCTGCTCGATCACGCGGAGCGTCTCGGGCGAGGCGTTGCGATCGTTGAGCGCGGTCTCGAACTTTTCCTTGAGGTATGTCTCGCCGCGCTGGACTTCCTCCAGCACCGCCTTGTCGTCGCGCGAAACGATCATCGATTTCAAGTTCACGAACATGCGGTGCGCGCTGCCCAGCACGGTGCCGTCATCCTCGGGCGTGCCGCCCAGCGTGCGCACCTGGTCGCGCAGCATCGCGACGACCTGCGTGCGTTCGGTGGCGCGTTCGCCGAAATTCGACTTGAGCTGCGGGTCCTCGGCATCCTTGGCCGATTCGCGATAGCCCTCGACACTGTCGAGCGTCGTCGCGATCAGCGAGTTGAGGAGCGAGATGTCATTGTCATAGCTGGCCATGATGAGCCTCCATTGGGGGAAATGCGCCTCTGCCGGGGGCGGCGAGGCGGTGCGCGCATTTCTGCGGTTGGCCGCACCTCGCGAAACTACATAGTTTAGCCCCGCGCCGCTCAGTCCTTGCGCTCGGGCAGTGTCTTGCGCTTCGTCGAGGCCAAGTCCTCCAGCTCCTTTTCGGACATGGACTCCGTCATCTGCTTCGACGCGCCCTTGAGGCTCTTCTTGGGCGCATCCCCGCGCTTGGCCGCAAGCGCCGCCCCCGCCGCCTTCTGCTGCGCCTTGGATTTTGCAGGCATGGTTCGTTGCTCCTCGTTGGACGAGCGAGGATGCGCCGGGATGGGGCGAGGGGCTTTAACTTATGAGAATGGCGGGCTTGTTGCGTTGTCAGATTTGCAAAATCGGAATAGCTGCATTGAAATGTCAAAACTAAAATGTTACACTAACATTCACTGTTATTCTGATGGAATTTGATAATGTTCAGTTCGAACACAGTATTTGTTGTAGGTGCTGGTGCGAGTAAAGAGGCTGGATTTCCAGTCGGAAGCGAGCTGACTCTGAAGATTGCGGACTTGGTGAACATCCATGCCGACTACTGGAGGCTGAGTCGAGGTGATCCCTATATTTTTGAGGCGATGCGTACTTTGACTCAATCTGACCCCCAATGGGAAAAAAATCAGTTCCTCGGTTCGGGGAGATCAATCGCTGAGGCGATGGATATGGCAGTCTCGATCGATACGTTTCTCGAATCTCATGCATCAAACCCGGAATATGTTTTGATAGGAAAGCTCGGCATTGTTAGGGCGATCGCAATGGCAGAGCGAGCAAGCAAAATGGCTCAGTCGAGAGAGGGTGCGCAGCCATTTAGGATTCGGGACCTGGCGGGGACATGGTATACGAGTCTTGTTCAGCAGCTTTTTACTACGGTTCCTGTCGAACGTCCTCAAGATGCCTTTGACGGAGTTAGTTTTGTTGTTTTTAATTACGATCGATGCCTTCAAACGTTTCTTGTCAGAGCTTTGGAGGTTTATTTTAGGATTTCAAATCAAGACGCTCAATCAATAATTAGAAAAGTTCCTATAGTACATGCCTATGGAACTATTGGCTCTCCGTTCTCCGGTGAGCAAGGATATGTTAAATTCGGAGATGAATCCGTTGATTTGATTTCCGCTTCGCATCGTATCAAGACGTTTTCCGAGAGCGTCGATTCTGAAACGGGGGAAACGATTAAGCAGTTGGTTGAAAAGGCGGACACACTCGTATTTCTGGGTTTTGGCTTTCATAACCAAAATATGGAACTGCTGAGCCCAGATAATCGGCTTGGCATACAAGGCGGTAAGCAGTATCGAGTTTTTGCAACAACATATGGATTGTCAGAAAGTGATGCGCAGTTCGCGCGTGATCAGATAACATTGATGCTCAATCATACAGGTGGATACAGAGAAGCAGAGCCACGCATATTCATGAAAGACGGAACTTGCTCAGAATTATTCCAAGCATATTGGCGGAGCTTAACAGCCTGATTTTCAGTTTTTGTTTCTTTCAATTGATTTTCTGTAGGGTTAATCTACGCATTCGACAAACCGCAGAAGCACCGCAACTATACGTTAAGCTACCCTAAGCGCATCAATCCCGCCTTAACACCCACCCCATGATCTCCGGCAGCCGCGCGGCCCAGGCGTTTTCCTCGTGTTCGGCGCCTTCGTACACCCGGCTTTCCCAGTCCTTGCCCTTCTGCCAGCCCGAGGCGGCGATGCGGGCGTCCACGGCCTGCTGATAGGGCGCGTAAAAGGCGTCGAGCGTGGCGGTGCCGTGGTCGAGCCAGAGGCGGCGGCCGTCGGGCGCGCCCAGCTTTTCGGCGAACCAGCGGTCCCAGAGGCGGATCAGCTCGGGGTCGCCGCCCTCCACCGCGCGCGGATCGATCGCGGGCCAGTGCGAGCTGATGCACGCGGCGCGGCCGAAAATGTCGGGGCGGTGGAGGAAGGCGTAGCAGCTCATCAGCCCGCCCATGCTCGATCCCATGATCGCGGTATCGTCGCGCCCGGGGCGGGTGCGGAAGCGCGTATCGACCCAGGTCTTGAGCGGCCCTGCGATCCAGGTGAGATAGGCATGCGAGAGGATCGGGCCACCGGCGGCCGCGTCCATCTTTGCGCGCAAGCCCGGCGAGGCGGCGTCGTGAATATCGCGCGGGAGATACTGGCGGAAACGGTCCGCGCCGGGGGCCCAGATGCCGATGATGATATGCGGCTCGACCGCGCCGCTGGCCACTGCCTGCAGCATCGCCTTGTCTGCCGCCCAGATCTTGTCGAAATTGGACCAGCGCCGGTCGAACAGATTGTGCCCGTCGTGCATGTACAGCACCGGGTAGCGCCGCGCCCCGGCGTCATAGCCCGGCGGCAGCCAGATGGTGAGGCGCTGGTCGGGCAGGCCGGCGGCGGCGATCCGCTCGTACTGTAGCAGCCGCCCCGCATCCTCGGCCCGCAGCGCGGGGGCGAGCGCGAGCGCCAGCAGCGCCAGCGCAAGCCGGATCAGGCTCACCGGTCCAGCCGCTCGAGCCGGATGGCGAAGCCGCCGCCCGGTGCCATGCGGATATTCATCGTGTCTCCGGCGGTGACGGCCTTCTGCTCGATCACGATCTGATGCCGCGCCTCGGTGCGGTAATCGGCGCTGTCGCCGTCGCGCCAGACATGAGCGCGCCAGCGCGAGCCCCTGGGCAGGAAGGACAGGTCGATCGCCGCCTCGTGCGCGGTCTCGTCGGTGACGCCGCCGATATACCAGTCGGGCCCGTTGCGGTCCTTGCGCGCGATCACCGCGAGTTGGCCGACCTCGCCGAGCAATGTGCGGCTTTCCTCCCAGTCGGTCGGCACCTTCTCGATGAAGGCGAGTTCGCGCGGATGCGCTTCCAGATTCTCGATCAGGTCGGCGACCATCTGGATCGGCGAGTAAAGCACGACATAGAGCGCAAGCTCGCGCGCCAGCGTCGATTCAAGATCGCGCCCGCCGCGGCCCTTTAGCGAGAGGATGCCCGGCGTATAGTCCATCGGCCCGGCGAGCATCCGCGTGAACACCAGGGTCGGCGCGTGGCTGGGTCCGTTGCCGGGCGTGCCCCAGGCCTGATATTCGCCCCCGCGCGCTCCTTCGCGGCTCACCCAGTTGGGATAGGTGCGCCTGAGGCCTGTGTCCTTGATCGGCTCGTGCGGGTTGACCGCGATGCGGCGCGCGGCGGCCTCCTGCACCACGCGCAGATGATGCTGAGCCATGCGCTGGCCGTCATGCCATTCCATCCGCTGTTCGCCCGGAGCGTCGCCCGGCGCGATGATGCCGCCTGCATCGGCGACATAGCCGGTCTTGACCGCATCGACGCCGTGCCGGGCATAGAGGTCGAGCGCCGCGCCGAGCTGGCTTTCGTATTTCGCGATATTGCCGCCGGTCTCGTGATGACCGATCAGGCGCACGCCATGCTGGCGCGCATAGGCGGCAAGGTCGGGCAGGTCGAAATCGGGGGTGCTCTGGACGAAATCGAAGTCGCGGCCATTGCCGAACCAGTTGCCGTCCCAGCCCTTGTTCCAGCCTTCGACCAGCACGCCGCGAAAACCGTGGTTGGCGGCGAAATCGATATGGCGGCGGACATTGTCGTTGGTCGCGCCGTGCTTCGGGCCGCTCGCCCAGCTCTTGGTCTCCAGATGCATTTCCCACCACACGCCGACATATTTGTGCGGGGTGAACCAGCTGACATCGCCGAGCCGGTTGGGTTCGTTGAGGTTGAGCTCGAGATCATTGTCGTAGAGCCCGGCTGCGCTGTCGGCGATGCGGATGCTGCGCCAGGGGGTGGTGAAGGCGCCGGTGCGCTCGACCTTCGCGCCGCGGCTCGAGGGCGAGAGCGTGGCGCGGAAGCGCTGCCCGTCCATGCGCTTGAGCCACATTCCGGCATAATCGACCAGAGCGGCCTCGTGGAACGCCAGATGCGTGCCATCCGCCAGCTTCACCGTCATCGGCGTGTGCGCGGCGGAGACCTGATCGATCGGGCCATCGTGATAGAGATATTCGTAGCGGTTCCAGTCGCCCGCCGGAATCCACCAGGCCTGGCCGGGCGCGGCGATGACGAATTCGGTCAGCTCGTCGGCGATGCGCCAGGGCTGGCCATCGGCGCGCGCGGCGAATTCGTAGCGAAAGCCGATGCCGTTGTCGAAGGCGCGGAAGCGGATGGCGATCGGGCGGTCGGCGGGCGCGTCGTTGAGCGCATCGCTGGCACCGGGCGAGATCAGGCGCACCAGCAGCTCGTTATGCCGGTCGGTCACCGTCTTGCGTTCGCCCCAGGGTTGGTCCCAGCTTGTATCCACGCTGGCTGTTTCGGCGGCGACGAAGCGGCTGTTGCGGCCGAAGCCGTCCTGATCGGTGAACTGGAAGCCCAGCCGCGAGGGCGCGATCAGCGGCTTGCCGTCGCGGCTGACCGCATATTGCGCCCAGCCCTCGCCATCGATCGTCACGTCGATCCGCACCCGGCCATCGGGCGAGGCGACGCTCGCGACGGGGCCGGATTGCGCGAGCGCTGGCGCAGCGACCGCCGCGAGCCAGGTGAGCAGGACGAGCAGCAGCGATCGCATGGGGATTCTCCGGGGAAGAAAGTCAGTCGGGGGTGAAGAGCAGCGCGCCATGGCCGGGCAGGCTGCCGGGCGCGGCATGGTTGACGGCCATCAGCACCTTGCCCCTTGCGCGCACGCCGGCGGGCCAGGGCGCAGGCTCGGCGCTGAGGTTGAATGCGGCGATGATGCGCTCGCCCTCGGCCTCACGCTCAAAGGCGAGTATCCGGTCGTCGCAGTGCCGGATGGTGATGCTGCCCACTGCCAGCGCCGGATGCAGTTTGCGTAGCGCCAGCGCCGCGCGGGTGAGGTTGAGCAGCGAGGCTGGATCGGCACTCTGCGCGTCGACCGCGAGCAGACCGTGCTCGTCGCCGAAGGGCAACCACGGATCGCCGCTGCCAAAGCCCATGTCGTTGGCGCTTTTGCGCCACGGCATCGGCGTGCGCGCGCCGTCGCGGCTCAGCGTCAGCGGCCAGTTGGCGATCGCCTCGGGGTCCTGCAGCCGCTCGAACGGGATGTCGACCTGCGGCAGGCCGAGCTCCTCGCCCTGGTAGAGAAAGATATTGCCGCGCAACGCGACGAGCAGCAGGATCTTGAGCCGCGCGAAGGCCGCGCGATGCTCGGGAGCGGCCCAGCGCGAGAGCGCACGCGGCGCGTCGTGATTCTCGAACGCCCAGCTCGGCCAGCCGGTGCCGGGCGTATCGGGCCAGCCGGTCAGTGCCCCGGCGACGATCTGGGGCGTCAGCTTTTCGGCATAGAGAAAGTCGAAGCCATAGGCGCTGTCGAACCGGGTGCCGCCGGCTGTGAACAGCTTCATCTCGCGTTCGGCATCGTCGCCACCGACTTCGGCGACGGTGAACTTGCCGCCATAGCCGTCGATCAGCGCGCGCATTCGCTCGACAAAGCCGGGAATGTCGGCATGCGACTGGTTGAACACTTTCAGCTGGAAATCGAACGGCCGGGTGCGCGGCTTGCCGGTGTCGGGCGCGGGCGGATTGTCGCGCAATTGCGGATCGTGCATCGCGAAATTGACCGCGTCCATGCGGAAGCCGTCGACGCCGCGATCGAGCCAGAAGCGCAATACGTCGAGCAATGCTGCCTGCACCGCCGGGTTGTGCACATTGAGCTGCGGCTGCTCTTTCAGGAAATTGTGCATGTAATACTGGCCGCGCCGTGCGTCCCAGGTCCAGGCCGGGCCGCCGAACACCGATTGCCAGTTGCTCGGCGGGCTGCCGTCCGCTTTGGCATCGGCCCAGACATACCAGTCGGCCTTGTCGGCGCTGGCGCTCGAGCGGCTGTCGACGAACCAGGGATGCTGGTCCGAGCTGTGCGAGAAGACCTGATCGATCAGCACCTTGAGGCCCAGGTCATGCGCGCGCGCGACCAGGGCGTCGAAATCCTTCAGCGTGCCGAAGATCGGATCGACCCCGCAATAATCGGCCACGTCATAGCCGAAATCCTTCATCGGCGACGGGAAGAAGGGCGAGAGCCAGATCGCGTCGACGCCAAGCTCGGCGATATGGTCGAGCTTGGCGGTAATGCCCGCCAGATCGCCGATGCCGTCGCCGTTCGCGTCGGCAAAGCTGCGCGGATAAATCTGATAGATGACCGCGCCCTTCCACCAGGGACGGCTGGCACCGGTATCACTGTCCCTGGCGGGCCGGGCGTCGCAGATCGGCTTGGTCATCTCTAGGCTCTCAGTCGATCGGGGTGGCGCGGCAGACGGCATAGCCGAACGGGGCCAGGCGGATGGCGACCGATCCTGGCGCGCTCGCGCTGGTCGGGCAGATGCCTGTGAGGCCGATGAACGCGCGCGAGCGATAGCCGACCTCGACGTTCATGCTGACCGGCTGGTCCGAGGTGTTGACCGCGACGAGGATTTCCTCGCCATCGTCCTCGCCGCGCGTGAAGGCGAGCAGGCCGGGCTTGGGGCCATAATGGCGCAGCACCGTACGCCCGTCGCGCAGCCGGGGGTGCGCCTTGCGGATCGCCGACAGCTCGGCGATCAGCGTGTAGAGCGGGTGCGCGGGATCGAAATTCTCGGTCGCCGTGCTCGCATCAGAGCCGACCAGCCGGTTGTCGTTATAGCTGGCAACGCGGCTCGCGAACATGTCCTCGCGCGCGTCCTGATCATTGCCGTCGCCGGTAAATCCCTGCTCGTCGCCATAATAGACGGTCGGCACGCCGCGCGCCGTCATCAGCAGCACATGCGCGAGCTTCATCCGCGCCAGCCGCTCGGCCTCGCTGGCCTCGGGATAGGCCCTGTCGAGCATGTGGCCGAGCCGCCCCATGTCGTGATTGCCGAGGAACGTCGGCAGCGTGAGCGCGGTCGCCTCGCCGCCTTCATAGAGCACATCGCCCGCGATCAGCCCAGCGAACAGATCGGTCCCCGCCTTTTCGGTGAGCATGTCGCGCATCGCGGCCTGGAAGGCGAAATCGAGCACGGCGGGCAACTTGTCGCGCCGCGTGAACTGCGCGAGAAAGCCGGGGTCCATCGGGTCGTTCGCGACCTCGCCGAAGATGTGGAAGTTCGGGATGCCCTTCGCCCGCGCCCGTTCGAGCATCGCGGGGGCAAAGCGCGCCCAGAATTCGGGGTTCACATGCCGCGCGGTATCGATGCGGAAGCCGTCGATGCCGAACCGGTCGATCCAGCTGGAATAAATCTCGATGAACCCGTCTACCACGCGCGGGCTCTCGGTCATCAGATCGTCGAGCCCGACGAAATCGCCATAGCGCGAATCCTCGCCGTAAAAGCTCGTATTGCCGCGATTGTGATAGTGGATCGGATCGTTCAGCCAGGCCGGGACCTTGATCTGCTCCTCACCCTTGGGAAGCTGCGGGGTATAGGCGTAAGCCGGGTCGGTCAGCTGCGCGAAATTCTCGGCCGTGCGCACCTGATCGCCCTCGAACCCGGCGTTGATCTGCGCGCCCTTCAGGCCGCCCTTGGTCCAATAGGGGTAATCCGCCTTCGAACGATAGGCGCAGACCGGTTTTCCTGCGCATTCCTTGAAGTAAATCACATCGGCGGTGTGGTTGGTGATGATGTCCATATAGACTTTGATGCCGCGCGCGTGCGCCGCATCGACAAAGGCCCTGAACTCGTCATTGGTGCCGAAATGGCTGTCGACGCTGGTGAAATCGGTCACCCAATAGCCGTGATAGCCCGCGCTCTCCTGGCCCGGCTCGCCTTGCACGGCCTTGTTCTGGAAGATCGGCGCGAACCAGATCGCGGTGACGCCGAGGCGCTGGATGTAATCGAGCTTTGCCGTGAGCCCCTTGAGGTCGCCGCCGTGAAAAAAGCCCTTGTGCGAGGGGTCTAACCCGGTCTGCAGCCGGTCACCCTTCAGCCCGCCGCGATCATTCGAAGGATCGCCATTGGCGAAGCGGTCGGGCAGCACGAAATAGATGATCTCGTCCTGCGGGGCACGGCTGCGCACGGTGGCGGCGCTGTAATCGGGGGCCTGCGCTGTGGCCGGGGCCGATGCGGCCAGGGCGGCCAGTCCGGCCAGCGTCATCCAGTGTCGCATCATGCGGCAAACCTCGTAAAATAACGGGGAGCGGGTGGGGAAACCCGCCCCCCGACTGGTAACCGGATCAGAACTCGCCCATTCAGAACTCGTACGTGGCACCCAGGAAGAAGGTGCGGCCGAAATTCTGGATCGTGCCCGTCTGGGCGACATTGCCCCAATAGGTCCGGGTCGGTTCATCGGTCAGGTTGTTGACCTGCGCAAGCAGCTTGAGCCCGCGCAGCACGCTGCCTTCCTGGAACTGATAGGACAGCTGCGCATCCATCACCGTTTCCTTGGCGCTGGTCAGAATGAGCTCGCTGATGCCGATCTGCGGGCTGACGAAGCTCGACCGGTGGCGGGTGCTGAGGCGTGCGCCGAAGCCTGCCTTTTCATAGAACACGGTCGGGTTGAACACATGCTCGGACAGGCCCGGCAGCGGCAGGTTGATCGAGGCGCCGCTGGTCGCGCTGGGGAATTCCAGGTCGCTCTTGCTGTACGCATAGTTGAGCTGAACCCCAAGACCATCGAACGGAGCGGGCAGTTCGACGAAGGTCTTGGAGAACTGGAATTCGATACCATAGACATAGCCGCCATCACCGTTGATCGGCGAAGAGAAGCTGCCGACCGCGTTGCCGGGAATGTTGGTGCCCGGGATCGGCGGCGGAGTGATGCCGTTATCGACATAGTTGAACTGCGGAATCGTGCCGTTGATGATGTACGATTCGAGGTCCTTGTAATAGGCGCTGACCGCGAACACGCCCGAATTGCCGAAATAATGCTCGTAAGCGAGGTCGAACTGATTGGCTCTGTAGGGCGACAGGTCGGGATTGCCGCCGCTGCCGCTGGTGTTGCCGTCCGATCCGGTATTGACGCTGATCGATCCGCGCAGCTCGAAGAAGCGCGGGCGCGAAATCTGGCGGCTATAGCTCATGCGCAGGATGTCGCGGTCCGACAAGTCGAGGATCAGGTTCACTGCCGGCAGGAAGTCGTTGAACGTCCGTCCGCGCGTCACCGGACGACGATTCTCGCGCGCCGGTGGTGGCGTTGCGGGATTGTCGGTCAGGTTCGGGTCGGCAAAGTTGACGGTCGAGCTCTGGTCGGTGCGGACATAGCGCGCGCCGACATTGCCGTGGAAGCGCAAGCCGCCCAATTCGGTATCGAAATCGAGCTGGGCATAGCCCGCCCAGGTCTCCTCATCGATCCGGAAGCTCTGGTCGATGGTGAAATCGAACGCGATCTGGTCGGTGGGCTGGCGCACGCCCAGAGTGTTGCCGAAGGCGAGGTTGAACGCGCCATCGATATCGACGACGGCAAAGTTCGGAAGGCCCGCATTGGCATAGCCGCCCGAAAAGCCGGCCTGCTGCACCAGGTTGCCGGGCAGCGCCAACGGACTGCCGGGAATGCCGAAGGTGTTGAACGAGGTCACGCGGCGGTCGCCACGCCGGTCGGCATAGCGGAAGCCGAAACGCAGCTTGTCGAGGAAATTGCTCTCGTCAAAGCCGACCACCAGATCGGTCGCTGCCGCGAACAGCTCGTCACTGTCTGCCTGCGGCACGAGGAACTGGCCGTCGAGGAAGAAGCCGCCGCCCGCCGGATCGAGATCGGTGAAGTTCGAGCCGATCGAACGGATGGTCGGCAGTCTGGTGCCGTTGAGCTGATAATCGACCGAGATCAGGCCGGGGACCGAGTCTGCGCGCACGAGTCCTGTGGGTGTGCTGACATACGGGCGCAGGTTGATGCCGGCATTGTTGAAGAAGCTGGTGCCCTTGGAATAGCCCACATCAACCGCCAGGGTGACGCGCTCGTTGATGTCATAGGCGATATTACCGCCGATGGTGTACAGCTCGTCGCGGCGGCTTTCGTCCTGGTTGACCAGCTCGGTGCCCAGGCCGAAGCCGAAACCGTTGCTGCCCACCTGGTTGACGATCCGGCCGCCGATCAGCGCGTTGTTGGCGATGACCGGGTTGATGAACTGGTTGTCGCCCGATTGCGGCGAGACGACGCGAAGGCCGCGGCGCGCCACATCAGACCTGAAGCGCGAATAATAGCCGTCGATCAGGACCCGCAGATTGCTGGTCGGTTCCCACTGGATCACGCCAATTGCTGCGTCACGCGTTTCGCGCCCGCCGAACTGGATGCCTTCGAAGCCGAAGTTCAGCGAGTCCGCTACGCCATCGCCATTGAGATCGCGGGTGGGGGAGCCATTGGTGCCGGGGATCGGAAAGTCGAACTGCACGAAGCGGGTCGCGACGTTCGGCTGATAAAGCCGAGCATAGCCCAGAGCGATGCCGAGCGTGTCGTCGAGCAACTTGGCCTGGACCGAGCCCGAGACGCGATAGCCATAGGACGAGACGTCGGGGCTTTCGCTGGCGCGGTCATTGTACAGGCCGCGCAGGTTGACGGTCGCCTTGAAGGCGTCCGCATTGTCGAGCGGGCGCACGGTCTTCAATTCGACCTTGCCCGCGATACCGCCTTCGATATGGCTGGCGAGCGGGGTCTTGTAGACGGCGGCCTGGTTGATCAGCTCGGACGGATACTGGTCGAATTCGATCACGCGGTTGCCGCTGGTGGCGACCTGTTCGCGGCCGTTGAGCGTGGGGGAGACGAGATCCTGCGACAGGCCGCGAATGTTGATCGCGCTCGCCTGACCGCCGGTGCGCTGCGAGGTCACGCCGGGCAGGCGGGCAAGCGATTCCGCGATCGATACGTCGGGAAGACCGGCAATATCGTCGGCGGTGACGATATCGACGATGAAATTGCTCTCGCGCTTTGCGGCAATCGAGTTTTCGACACTGGCGCGGAAACCGGTGACGACGATGACGCCCGCTTCCTCGTCGATCTCGGCGTTGCCCTGTGGCTGTTCGGCATCTGCGGTCTGCGCGAGCGCGGGGCTGGCGGCGCCGATCATCAGTGCGGTGGAAAGGGCGGCAAGGCTGGTGCGGCCGGACGCAAGGCGCAGTCGACGGGCGCGAAAAATCGCTTTCATGATCACTCTCCCCAGGGGCCCCGCACGACAGTGGCGGGGATGATTTCTGGCGTCCGGAAGCAGTCCGTAGGCCGCCGGTTTTCAGGTGAACCGGTCGGCTGTCTGAATAACCTTTGCACCACGATTGCAAAAGGCATACGCATACGTATTCAGGCTGAAAGGTCGCAAAGAGCCTTAGAAAAGCGCGGTTTTGCAAGCGACTGGAAGCTCAAGGGGCAGGATGGGACGCAGGCCAACCTCATTCGATATCGCACAGCTGGCGGGCGTCTCGCAGCCCACGGTTTCGCGCGCACTGAGCGGCAATCCGGCGGTGAGCGAACAGACGCGCAGGCGCATCCAGGCGATCGCGGCGCAGCTCAATTATTCGGTCGACAAGAACGCGTCCTCGCTGCGCCGTCAGCAGGCGAACACGCTGGCGCTGCTGTTCTTCGAGGATCCGACGCCCGACGATTCGATGATCAACCCGTTCTTCCTGGCGATGCTCGGATCGATCACGCGCACCGCCTCGCGCGCCGGGTTCGATTTGCTGATCTCGTTCCAGCAGCTCTCCAGCGACTGGCATGTCGATTATCAGGACAGCCACAAGGCCGATGGCATCATCCTGCTGGGCTATGGCGATTACGAGGACTATCGCGCGCGGCTGACACATCTGGTCGAGCAGGGCACGCATTTCGTGCGCTGGGGCTCCCCCATGGCCAACGAGCCAGGGATCACCCTGGGATCGGAAAACCGCAGCGGAGGCTATGCCGCCACCCGCCATTTGATCGAGAATGGGCGCAAGCGGATCGCGTTCATCGGCATCGCGTCGAGCCATGCGCCCGAGTTCGAGGACCGCTGGCGCGGCTATCGCGATGCGCTGGCCGAGGCGGGGCTGGAGGCCGATCCGGCGCTTCAGCACGATGCGGTGACATCCGAGGAGGCGGGGCATGAAGCCGTCCTGTCGCTGCTGGCAGGAGGCACGCCTTTTGATGCGATCTTCGCCGCGTCCGATCTGATCGCGATCGGTGCAATGCGTGCGCTGGGCGAAGCCGGCCTGTCGGTCCCCGCCGATATAGCTCTGGTCGGGTTCGACGACATTCCGGCGGCGAGCTTCACCAACCCGCCGCTCACCACCGTCAGCCAGGATGTGAAGGCGGCGGGCGAGGCCTTGGTCGACACGCTGCTTCGCAAGATTCGCGGCCAGGCGGTCGAGCCCTATATGCTGCCCACTCAGCTCATCGTGCGCGGCTCCAGCAGCTGAGCTCCTACGTCCTGCACGTATACGTATGCGCTCAGGTTGTGCGGGGGCAGGCGGTCTGCCACGGTTCGGGCCAAGGACCCCGCGAAGAGCATAAGGCGCGGGCCTCAGGGACATACAGGGAGAGGCGCATGATCGCGGAAAAGCCGCGCAAGAGCTTTTGGCAGCTGTTCAACCTGAGCTTCGGATTCTTCGGCATCCAGATCGGGTTCGCGCTGCAGAACGCGAACATGAGCCGCATCTTCCAGTCCTTGGGCGAAAGCCTCGACAACCTGCCTGCGCTGTGGATCGCCGCGCCGCTGACAGGGCTGCTCGTCCAGCCGATCGTCGGCCATTATTCGGACCGCACCTGGACGCGGCTCGGCCGACGCCGCCCCTATTTTCTCGCAGGGGCCGTGCTCGCAGCGCTGTCGCTCGTCATCATGCCGCTGGCGCAATCGCTGCTGCTCGCCGCGATGATGCTGTGGATTCTCGATGCGTCGCTCAACATCTCGATGGAGCCGTTCCGTGCCTTTGTTGGCGATAACCTCCGCAAGGACCAGCACACGATGGGCTATGCCATCCAGACCGCGTTCATCGGCGCTGGCGCGGTGGCGGGCTCGCTCTTTCCCTATCTGCTGACCGATCTAGGCGTCGCGAATACCGCGCCGGCGGGCCAGGTGCCCGATACGGTGCGGATCAGCTTCTGGTTCGGCGCGGTCGCACTGTTCCTTGCGGTGCTCTGGACGATCCTGACGACGCGCGAATACAGCCCCGAGGAGATGCGCGCCTTTGCCGAGGCCGCGCCCGATGCACCTGACGCCCAGCCGATCCGGGCGCTCGCGACGCGCACGCTCACCAGCGCCATCGCCTGGATCGCCGCCGGGGCGGTCGTCATCGTTCTGGTCTGGAGCTTCGACCTCGAAAAGGAGGTCTATCTGCTCGGCGGGCTGCTTGGCGGCTATGGTCTCGCCAGCCTGATCGCGATCCGCATGGCGCGCGCAGGGCGCGACAACAGCCTGTTGGGGCATATTGTCGGTGATTTCTCGGGCATGCCGCCGATCATGAAGCGGCTGTCGCTGGTGCAGTTTTTCAGCTGGTCGGCGCTGTTCATCATGTGGATCTACACCACGCCCGTGGTCGCGCAGACCGTGTTCGGCGCAATGGATGCGTCGAGCCCGGCCTATAACGCGGCGGGCAACTGGGTCGGCGTGCTGTTCGCCATCTATAACGGCATCGCGGCGGTCGCGGCGCTGACGCTGCTGCCCTGGCTCGCCGCAAGAATCGGCAAGGTGCGCACGCACGCCCTTTGCCTGCTCTGCGGGGCCGCCGGGTTCGCGAGCTTCCTGTTCATCCGCGATGCGCAGCTTCTGATCGTCAGCGAGATCGGCATCGGCATCGCCTGGGCGTCGATCCTCGCCATGCCCTATGCGATCCTCGCCTCCAGCCTGCCCCAGGCCAAGCTCGGCATCTTCATGGGGCTGTTCAACGTGTTTGTCGTGCTGCCGCAGCTGCTGGTGGCGACGGTGATGGGCAGCCTGCTCAAGGCGTTGTTCCCGACCGAGCCGGTCTGGACGATGGCCTTCGCCGCCGCCGTGCTGGGACTCGCCGCGCTCGCGACGCTGCGCGTGCCCGAGCCGGACACAGCGCCCGTGTAACGATCCTCTCGCCCTAGCGAACCTGGAAGCGGGTGCACGCTATCGGGGTTCGCAGGGATGGACGCTGCCACAGTACAGGGCAAGGTGACGGGGGGCCAGCCGCGCCCGCTTCCGCTGGCGCTGCGCATAACTTTACGCGTCTGGTTGAAGCTCTACGCCGCGCTGATCGCCTCGGCGCGGCCGGTGTTCGATCTGGCCGTGCGGCTGATCATCGTGCAGGGGCTGCTTGGCTCGGGCCTGGTCAAGCTGATGGATTGGGAGCGCGCGCTGACGCTCGCGACCCAGGAATATCCGGTCAGCTTCATGTCGCCCCCTTTTGCCGCTGCCCTCGGCCTGGCGATCGAGCTGGGCGGCGCAGTGCTTCTGGCCTTGGGGTTGATGACGCGCGGCGCGGCGATCGCGGTGGGGGCGCTGATGCTGGTTGCGCAGCTCGGCTATCTGCCGACCGACACGCAGCTGTTCGTTATCGCGCTGATGGGCTGGTATGCCGTGCGCGGTGCGGGAGCGCTGTCGCTTGACCGGTTGCTGGCGCGTGGGCTCAAGGGCAGCGCGGTACCGCTGGCTGCGCCGCTGATCGGCCTGGGCGACGCGCTGGGCCGGCATGCCGCGCCCTGGTATCTCGCGGGTTTGCGGCTCTGGCTGGCACTGACGCTCGCGGTGCAGGCGGGATGGCTGGCGCTGCCCGAGCCGCAGGTGCTGCTGCCGCTCGACAGCTTCGCGGCGCTGCCGTCTGCCAGCGCCGGGCTTTATGCGCTGCTGATGCTCGCCGGGTTCGCCATGCCGCTCGTGTCACTGCTCGCGATCCTGGGGCTGCAGGGGGCGATGCTGATGGGCTATGGTGCGGGCCTGCCGCTGCTGGCGATGGCGACGCTGGCGCTGTTCATCGCCCATGGCAGCGGACGTGCCTCGATCGATGCGGCGATCGCGGCCTGGCTGCAGGCGAACGTGCTGCGCGATGCGCGGCCCGGCATGGTGCCTCAGGACTGGCCGCATGTGGTGATCGTCGGTGGCGGCTTTGGCGGGCTCGCTTGCGCGCTCGCGCTGCGCCGTCTGCCGGTGCGGATCACGCTGATCGACCGGCAGAATTACCATCTGTTCCAGCCTTTGCTCTACCAGATCGCCACCGCCGCGCTGTCGCCCGCCGATGTCGCCATTCCCATCCGCCAGATGTTCCGCGCCGATGGCAATGTCCGCGTGCTGCTGGGCGAGGTCGACCGGGTCGATGCGTCCGCGCGCACCATCGGCTTTGGCGGCAATGCGCTGGATTACGAATATCTCGTGCTCGCGACCGGCGCGACGCACAGCTATTTCGGCCGCGACGAATGGGCGGCCTTCGCCCCCGGCCTCAAGCGCGTGGAAGACGCCATCGCGGTGCGCGCGGCGCTGCTCGGCGCGTTCGAAAAAGCGGAAAGCTGCGGCGATCCGGCGCGCGCGCGGCGGCTGCTCACCTTCGTCATCATCGGCGCGGGGCCGACCGGCGTCGAGCTCGCCGGTGCGATTGCCGAGCTGGCGCGCCACGGACTGGAAAACGAATATCGCAGCATCGATCCGGCGGATGCCCGGGTGATCCTGGTGCAGGCGGCGAACCGCATCCTGCCCGCTTTCCCGCCCGAATTATCCGCTGAGGCCGCGCGTTCGCTCGAACGGCTCGGCGTCGAGATCCGGCTCGATGCGCGGGTGACCGGCATCGAGGCCGAGCGTGTGTGGATGGGCGAGGAAGCGATCGAGAGCGAGACGGTGCTCTGGGCCGCTGGCGTTGCCGCCTCGCCCGCCGGACGCTGGCTGGGGGCGGCGACCGATCCCTCGGGCCGGGTGACGGTCGATCCGTGCCTGCGCGTCGCGGGGCAGCCCCATGTGTTCGTGGTCGGCGATGCGGCGGCAAGCCTCGGCTGGGCGGGCAAACCCGTGCCCGGTCTCGCGCCCGCCGCCAAACAGGCGGGCCAGCATGTCGCCCGGCTGATCGGGCAGGAGTTGCGCGGCAAACCGGCAGACGCGCCTTTCGTCTATCGCCACCAGGGGAGCCTCGCCACCATCGGCCGCAAGAGCGCGATCGCCGATTTCGGCTGGCTCCGCCTGCATGGCGCGCCGGCATGGTGGCTCTGGGGCGCGGTCCATATCGGCTTTCTGGCAGGCTTCCGCAACCGCGCCGCCGTGATCGTCAACTGGCTGTGGAGCTATGCGACGCAACGCGCGGGGATCAGGCTGATCACCATGGGGGAGCGGGGGTAGGGGCTAAGCCGCGCGCGGCTTCTTGAGCGGTATGACAAGCCGTGCATTGTCGAACCACTCGTCGGTGAGCTCGGGAGCCGTGTCAGCATCTGCAGCAATCTGCTGAGCGATATCGTCGTCGGTCAGCGCGTCGAGCCGCGCCAGATTTTCTGGCGTCGCCCATTTCCTGGCAAAGGCCAGCGCCTCATCGCGGGAGACTTGCTCGGTATCTTCTGACTTCGCGGTCATTGGCTTTCCGGAAACTCACGATGCGGCGGTTGGTGCCGCGCCAAGTATAGACTACCACAAAGATGCGGTTGTCCAAAGCCGCGATGGGGCCCGTCGCAATGAAGCGTGGCTCGCCATAATCCTGCCGGCTGTCCTGCTCCTCGATGAAAGGGCCATCGAAGAGCAGGGCCGCGAGCTGGAAAGGCAAGCCACGCTCATGGATATTGATATTGTTCTTCACCGGATCGAACTCGATCACCGGTGCATTTACTCCGCCGCGATCCCCGCCTGCTTGAACATGTCCTCGCTGTCGTCGACCACCGCGACCTCGTTGGCGGCGCTCTTCTTCTGGCGCTTGTCGAAGGCGCTCCACACGTCGTTCCAGTTGCCGCGGGTTGCGCCCTTCGAATATTCCGTTGCGCGGGTTTCGAAGAAGTTGGCGTGCTCAACGCCGTTGAGCAGCGGGGCGAGCCAGGGGAGGGGGTGGTCCTCGATCATGTAGATCGCAGGCAGACCCAGCTGGCTCAGGCGCCAGTCGGCGATATAGCGGATATAGCGCTTGATCTCCTTGGCGGTCATGCCGCTGACCGGGCCCTGTTCGAACGCCAGGTCGATGAACGCATCTTCCAGCCGCACGGTCTTCTGGCAGCAGTCGATAATGTCCTCTTTCACCGCCTTGGTCAGGCAGCCGCGCTCGGCGCAGAAGGCGTGGAACAGGCGGATGATGCCTTCGCAATGCAGGCTCTCGTCGCGCACCGACCAGCTGACGATCTGGCCCATGCCCTTCATCTTGTTGAAGCGCGGGAAGTTCATCAGCATCGCGAAGCTGGCGAACAGCTGCAGCCCCTCGGTAAAGCCGCCGAACATCGCAAGCGTGCGCGCGATGTCCTGATCGTTGTCGACGCCGAAGGTCGCGAGATAATCGTGCTTGGCCTTCATCTCCTCATATTCGAGGAACATGCCATATTCGCTTTCGGGCATGCCGATGGTGTCGAGCAGATGGCTGTAGGCTGCGATGTGCACGGTTTCCATGTTGCTGAACGCGGTCAGCATCATCTTGACCTCGGTCGGCTTGAACACGCGGCCGTAATTTTCGTGATAGCAGTTCTGCACCTCGACATCGGCCTGGGTGAAGAAGCGGAAGATCTGCGTCAGCAGGTTGCGCTCATGATCGGAGAGTTTTTGCGCCCAGTCGCGGCAATCCTCGCCCAGCGGCACTTCCTCGGGCATCCAGTGGATCTGCTGCTGGCGCTTCCAGAAATCATAGGCCCAGGGGTATTCGAAGGGCTTGTACTGCGTGCGGGCTTCGAGAAGGGACATGCTATTGCTCCAAATTCCCCTCTCCCCGAGGGAGAGGGAGGGATGCGCAGCGGCATCCCGTGTTTAGATAAAATTCTGACTCAGATCCAATCAGGCTGATGCGGTGCCATACCGCTCTGGACCCCGGATCAATTCCGGGGACCGGACTAGGTTTGCGCGCAGCGGCATCAACTCGACCAAAGTACCACTTTGGTCGAAACCCTTTATTGGCAGGCCAAACACTCGTCGTAATCCGTCGTTTCGCCGAGCTCGAACTTGGGCGCGTCGATGGTGTTGTCCGCCTCGACGCCGCCGGCAAAGCCTGCGCGCTGGACCGACTTGGAGCGCAGGTAATAGAGTGACTTGATGCCCAGCTCCCAGGCGCGGAAGTGCAGCATCAGCAGGTCCCATTTGTCGACGTCCGCCGGGATGAACAGGTTCAGCGACTGCGCCTGGTCAATGTACGGCGTGCGGTCGGCTGCCAGTTCGAGCAGCCAGCGCTGGTCGATCTCGAAGCTGGTCTTGAACGCATCCTTTTCTTCCGCGCTCAGGAAGTCGAGATGCTGGACCGAGCCGCCGCGTTCGAGGATCGAATTCCACACATTGGTCGAATCCTTCGACTTTTCGCGCAGCAGCTTTTCCAGATACGGGTTTTTGACCACGAAGCTGCCCGAGAGCGTCTTGTGGGTATAGATGTTCGCGGGGATCGGCTCGATACACGCGCTGGTGCCGCCGCAGATGATCGAAATCGACGCGGTCGGTGCGATCGCCATCTTGCAGCTGAAACGCTCCATCACGCCCTGATCGGCGGCATCGGGGCAGGGGCCGCGTTCCTTGGCCAGCAGCATCGAGGCCTCGGACGCCTTGGCCGCGATATGCTTGAAGATCTTCATGTTCCACGACTTGGCGAGCGCCGATTCGAAGCCCAGGCCGCGTGCCTGGAGGAACGAGTGGAAGCCCATCACGCCCATGCCGACCGAGCGTTCGCGCATCGCGCTGTAGCGGGCACGCGCCATTTCGGGCGGAGCGCGGTCGATATAGTCCTGCAGCACATTGTCGAGGAAACGCATCACGTCCTCGATGAAGCGCTTGTCGTCGTGCCACTGGTCCCAGGTTTCGATGTTGAGCGAGGAGAGGCAGCACACGGCGGTGCGGTCATTGCCCAGGTGATCGCGGCCCGTGGGCAAAGTGATCTCGCTGCACAGGTTGGAGGTCGAGACCTTGAGGCCGAGCTCGCGGTGATGCGCGGGCATCATGCGGTTCACGGTATCGTTGAACACGATATAGGGCTCGCCGGTGGCGAGGCGCGTCTCGACGAGCTTCTGGAACAGCGCGCGCGCATTCACCGTGCCGCGAACGCTGCCGTCCTTGGGGCTGCGCAAGTTGAACTCCGCGCCATCGCGCACCGCTTCCATGAACTCGTCGGTCAGCAGCACGCCATGGTGCAGGTTGAGCGCCTTGCGGTTGAAATCGCCCGACGGCTTGCGGATTTCGAGGAACTCCTCGATCTCCGGATGCGACACGTCGAGATAGCAGGCCGCAGACCCACGCCGCAGCGAACCCTGCGAGATCGCGAGGGTCAGCGAATCCATCACGCGCACGAACGGAATGATGCCGCTGGTCTTGCCGTTGAGGCCGACCGGCTCGCCGATGCCGCGCACATTGCCCCAATAGGTGCCGATGCCGCCGCCGCGCGACGCGAGCCAGACATTCTCGTTCCAGGTGTTGACGATGCCTTCCAGGCTGTCGTCGACGCTGTTGAGATAGCAGCTGATCGGAAGGCCCCGGCCCGTGCCGCCGTTCGACAGCACCGGGGTGGCGGGCATGAACCACAGCTTCGAGATGTAATCATAGAGCCGCTGGGCATGCTCCTGATCGTCGGCATAGGCATCGGCCACGCGCGCGAACAGGTCCTGATAGGATTCGCCGGGCAGCAGATAGCGGTCTTCCAGCGTTTCCTTGCCGAAATCGGTGAGCAGCGCATCGCGGCTCTTGTCCGTGACCACGTTGAAGCGGCGTGCGGCAACGGTCTTGCTGTCCAGAGCCTCGGCGGGCTTGGCGGCGGCGGCTTGGGTGGCGGCCATCGCGATCAGCGCCATTTCCGCAGAATTGGCCTCGCCCGACGCGACTTTTGCGCCTGCGCCTGCTGCGGAATCTGCCTTGGCGGCTGCGTCCAGTACATCTGCTTCACCCATATCGTCTGCGCTACCCTTGCCCGTATCTCTGAAATCCATGACGCCCCCGTAATGACATTTGATGGGAAACTTTGTTCCGCAATTGTTCGACTCGGGGCGCAAGCGTCCCGTATAGCATCTTGTGGCCCGCGACGGGGGAAAACTTATCCCCAACAGAAGGTCCCGAAAGGGGCGAAAGCCCCTTGACGTGAAGGCCCATGTCTGCCCCCTCGCCTGACGTTACCCACTGTTATTGGTATGCCCCGTCCGCATGCCCCACTACCTATAGTGCCGTTTCCTGATTCCGGCGCAAGAGGGTAAATGGTTAATTAGGCCAACCGTTCGTCGCGCGTGGGATTCGCTTCGTCGCTGGCCGAGCGGACGCTAGGCGGTGCGACGCGTGGAAAAAAGCCGGTCCGAAAAATCGCAAGAGGGCAAATGCGGCTTGCCCACAATTTCCTCTCCACAGGCTTGTGCACGTCAAATTTCAGGCTGTGGATGACCGTAATCGGGTGGGGCGGTGCCTCTCGAAACACATTCCCTTGTGCCTCCGCTTGCGATAGCCGTGCGGCCACAATAGAGACGGTCGCAGTTCATCCGCCCGCGCCCTTGAGCGCGTGTCCAGTTGCCCGGGGGAATGCCATGACCGTGACCATCAAAGCCGCCGACCTGATCGAGAGCGTCGCCGACGCGCTGCAGTTCATCAGCTATTACCACCCGATGGACTATATCCGTGCGCTGGGTGCGGCATACGAGGCGGAGCAATCGCCTGCGGCCAAGGATGCGATCGCGCAGATCCTCACCAACAGCCGCATGTGCGCGGAAGGGCATCGTCCGATCTGTCAGGATACCGGAATCGTCAACGTCTTCGTCAAATGGGGCATGGACTGCCGCCTCGACGATACGTCGCGCTCGCTGCAGGAGATTGTCGATGAGGGCGTGCGTCGCGCCTATCTGCACCCGGACAACAAGCTGCGCGCTTCGGTGCTCGCCGACCCGGCCTTCACCCGCCGGAATACGAAGGACAACACCCCTTGTGTGCTGCATGTGGAGATGGTGCCGGGCCATCACGTGCATGTCGATGTCGCGGCCAAGGGCGGTGGCAGCGAGAACAAGTCCAAGTTCAAGATGATGAACCCCTCCGACAATATCGTCGACTGGGTGCTGGAGATGATTCCGCAGATGGGCGCGGGCTGGTGCCCGCCGGGCATGCTGGGCATCGGCATTGGCGGCACCGCGGAACATGCGGTGCTGCTCGCCAAAAAGGCGCTGATGGAGCCGATCGACATGGGGCCGCTTAAAGCACGCGGGCCGCAGAGCGATCTGGAAGCGATGCGGATCGAGATTTTCGACAAGGTCAACGCGCTCGGCATCGGCGCGCAGGGTCTCGGCGGCTTGTCGACCATCCTCGACGTCAAGATCATGGACGCGCCCTGCCATGCAGCGGGCAAGCCGGTCGCGATGATCCCCAATTGCGCCGCGACGCGCCACGCGCATTTCAGCCTCGACGGGTCGGGCCCGGCCTATCTGGAGGCGCCGAAGCTCGACGAGTGGCCCGATGTCAACTGGACGCCCGACAAGGCGGCGATCCGTGTCGATCTCGACAACCTGACGCCGGAGGTTGTGCAGAGCTGGAAGCAGGGCGACCGGTTGCTGCTCAACGGCAAGATGCTCACCGGGCGCGACGCCGCGCACAAGCGCATCCAGGACATGCTCAGCCGTGGCGAGCCTCTGCCGGTCGAGTTCCGCGGCCGCGTGATCTATTATGTCGGCCCGGTCGATCCGGTGGGCGAGGAGATTGTCGGCCCCGCCGGCCCCACCACCGCGACGCGCATGGACAAGTTCACCCGCATGATGCTCGAGCAGGGCCTGCTCGCGATGGTCGGCAAGGCCGAGCGCGGCCCGGCAGCGGTCGATGCGATCCGCGACCACAAGAGCGCGTATCTGATGGCGGTCGGCGGCGCGGCGTACCTCGTCGCGCGTGCGATCAAGGGCAGCACGGTCGTCGGCTTCCATGACCTGGGCATGGAGGCGATATACGAATTCGAGGTCAGCGACTTCCCGGTGACCGTCGCGGTCGATGCGCAAGGCAACAACGTCCACCAGCTCGCCCCGCTCGTGTGGCGCGACAAGATCGCGAAAGAGGGGCTGTTGCAGGGGGCGTGAGCCAAGCGGATGTGCAGGCGTTGAACCGCCCAACGTCCGCTCAGCCTGAGCTTGTCGAAGGCCCCGCGCCGATGCCTGCGTCTTAACTCTCGTCATTCCCGCGAACGCGGGAATCCCGCTTTGCGCGGAGCATTGAAGAAAGCGGGACCCTCGCGTGCGCGGGGGTGACGAATTGATTTTTCGGACGGTCTGTGCGGGGCCTTCGACAAGCTCAGGCTGAGCGGAGGTGGTTAGTGGGTCAAGCGCTCAAAGCCCGCCTACCGGCACACAGTTCACCGAAGGCGTCACCGGCGCAACCGGCACCACCATCGTCCGGCCCGTGCCCGGATTGACGAACGGCAGGTCCGCATCGGGATATTGCACCCGGCCCTTCAGCGCATCGATCTCGGCCTGGCGGCGCTTCAGGTAGAAATCGCGCGCGGCCATATAGGGGTCGCCGCTCTGGTTGCGCAGCGCGTTCAGCTGTTCGTCGATCTGGATGCGGCCCTGCAGCGCGCTCAGCGTCGCGGCGGGAAGGGTGAAATAGGGGTCGTTGAACGGCGCGCCCGCGACCGTCGGCAGCAGCAGTCCGTCAATCGTTCCGCCGACCAGATCGCGCACCGTGGTCGGCCCGATCAGCGGCAGGAACAGATACGCGCCCGGCTCGACGCCATAATAGCCGAGCGTGTTGGCAAAGCCGTTGCGGCGATAGGGCAGTTTGAACGGATCGCGCTTGGCGACATCGAACAGCCCGCCGATGCCGATGGTGCTGTTGATTGCGAACCGCCCGACCGTCTCCGCCGCCTTGCCCGGCTTCAGCTGCAGCAGGAAGTTGAGCGCGACAATGGGCTCGGTCAGGTTGCGCAGGAAGTTGCGGATGCCGTGGCGCACCGGCTTGGGCACCGCGTCCTTGTACGCCATCGCCACCGGGCCGACGAGTGCCTCGTCGACATCCTGCACGACCTCGAACGATTGTGCATTGAGCTGCAGCATCGGGTCGCCAGGCTCGGAATCGGGCCGCGCCGTGACGACAATGGCACCGCCCTGGTCGAGCGATGCCGGCGCATCGGCAGGTGCACCCGGCAGCGGCGCATTGGCAGGGCAGGGTGGCAGCGCGGGCATGGCCTGCTCGGTCCGGATGGGGCTGCCCGATGGCGGAACAACCGGCTCGGCCCCGGCCTGCATTGTCGAGAGCACCAGCGCAAGCGGCAGGGCAGCGAGGCTCATCGCGCCGTCCCGAAGTCGAGGATTTGCGGTATAAGGGTCATTTTCGCGTCGTCATCCTTGCGCATCCATGCCCCATTGGCCGGAGCTATGGGGAGCGCCGGAACAAGTCAATGCCATGCACGCGCTTTTACCCGCAGATGATCGTGCGGTTGCGCCACCATCGTCCAAAAAGCCTGTTTCCAGATGTGCCTGCTCTGTTCTAAAGCACGGGGATGCTGCTGTCGCTCGCCATTCGTGACCTGGTGCTGATCGAGGCGCTCGATCTGGACTTCCATGCGGGCCTCGGCGTGCTGACCGGGGAGACCGGGGCGGGCAAGTCGATCCTGCTCGATGCGCTGGGCCTCGCCATGGGCGCGCGCGCCGATAGCGGGCTGGTGCGCCAGGGGGCCGAGCGGGCACTGGTGATCGCGGGGTTCGATACGGCGGACCATGCCGGTGTTGCTGCACTGCTCCAGGACAATGACATCGCGCAGGAGCCGGGCGAGCCGCTGCTGATCCGGCGGCAGGTGCGCGCCGATGGCGGCAGTCGTGCGTTCGTCAACGACCAGCCGGTGTCCGCCGCGCTGCTTCGCGACCTGGGCGCGATGCTGGTCGAGATTCATGGCCAGCACGACGATCGCGGCCTCATCAACCCCAAGGGCCATCGCGACCTGCTCGATAGTTTCGGGCGCTGCGATGTCGCGGGCGTCGCGGCGGCCTGGCGCGAATGGCAGGCGGCTGAGCGCGCGTTCGTTGCGGCGAGCGAGGCGATCGAGACCGCGATGCGCGACCGCGAACTGCTCGAGCATAATCTGGAGGAACTTGCCGCGTTCGGCCCTCAGCCTGGCGAGGAAGAGGAACTGGCAGGCGAACGCGCCGCGATGCAGAAGGGCGAGCGGCTGTCGGGCGATCTCGCCGAACTGTTCGAGACCTTCGAGGGATCGAAGGGCGCGCTGGCGCAGCTGCGCGGGGCGGCGCGCAAGCTGGGGCGGATCGCGGAGGAGCATCCGCTGCTCGACCAGGCGATGGAGGCGCTCGACCGCGCGATGATCGAGGCTGACGATACAGAGGCCAAGCTGCGCGCCGCCTCCGAGGCTTTGACCTATGACGCGGTGCGGCTCGACGAGCTGGAGCGGCGGCTGTTCGATCTGCGCGCGCTCGCCCGCAAGCACAATGTCGCAGGCGATCTGCTGCCCGATCTGCTGAAGAAGATGCAGGCGGACTGGGCCGCGCTGGAATCGGGCGGGGCGAATGTCGCCGAACTCGACAGGGCGCGGCACAAGGCGCGCGAGGCCTATGTGGCGGCCGCCGAGGCGCTGAGCGTAGCGCGGACCAAGGCGGGCGCGGCGCTCGATGCGGCGGTGATGGCCGAATTGAAGCCGCTGAAGCTCGACGCCGCACGCTTCCGCACCCTGGTCGAGCCGCTCGACGAGGCGCGCTGGGGCGCGAGCGGCAAGGATCATGTCGAATTTCTCATCTCGACCAATCCGGGCAGCGATTTCGCGCCGCTGATGAAGATCGCGTCCGGAGGCGAGCTCTCGCGCTTCATCCTGGCGCTCAAGGTCGCGCTGGCCGAACAGGGCGGGGCTGCAACGATGATCTTCGACGAGATCGACCGCGGCGTCGGCGGCGCGGTCGCCTCCGCCATCGGCGAGCGGCTCGCGCGGCTGGCGCGCGGTACGCAGCTGCTGGTCGTCACCCACTCGCCCCAGGTCGCCGCGCGCGGCAGTCAGCATCTGCTGATCGCCAAGACCTCGGACGGCACGGTAGCCCGCACCGGCGTGCGCACATTGGACGATGCCGGCCGCAAGGAAGAGATCGCTCGGATGCTGTCGGGCGCGGAAATCACGCCCGAAGCAAGAGCGCAGGCGGACCGGTTGCTGGAGGGGGTGTGATGAGCGAATTTGCCGAAGGAGCCCCTGAGATTGCATTGAACGATCAATCTCTTGCTCACCTTGGCCGGGCAGCTCTTTATGAAGGTTTTGCAAAAACTGCCCTCACTCTTTGCTTGAAGGCGCTAAAAGGGTTGAATCACGAGCAATGGGTGCGTTTGGAGCGTATGCACTTTAAAGACATTGTGAAGGCTATCGACCAAGAGCTGGTCAGGTTTCCGTTATTGCGCCCCTATTTCGAGGGTATAAAGGAAAATCATGAGCGCTGGAGGGAAAGGCGGAATTTCTCAATTCATGCTTCATGGGGCACTGACACCAGAGGAAAACCGGTTGCCAACTGCTATCGACGGAAGACGTTAGGGGATGAAAATGACGTCGTGGGGGCAGCCAATGATTGTTTCTGGTTAGCAAAAGAAGCTAGGACTTTTCAGTATCAGATCGCTCTACTGATTGCGGACGGATCGTTGACCGGAGGCGGTGCGAAAGGTCCCGGAGGAAAAATGCGTACCCCGACGGGCACAGTGAGCTTTTGATGATCGATTCACATCAGATGTCCGAAGCCGAAGTCGCGATCGAGCTCCAGCGGCTCGCCAAAAAAATCGCGCATCACAACCGGCTCTATCATGCCGAGGATTCGCCGGAGATTTCCGATGCGGATTATGACGCGCTCGTTCGGCGGAACAATGAGCTGGAAGCGGCCTTTCCGCACCTGATCCGCGCCGACAGCCCCAGCCGGATGGTGGGGGCGGCTGTCGAGGCCTCGCCGCTGACGAAGGTGCGGCATGAGCAGCGGATGATGAGCCTCGACAACGGCTTTTCGGACGAGGACATTGCCGAGTTCGTGGGCCGGGTGCGGCGCTATCTCGCCTTGCCGGAGGGCGAGGTGCTGGCCTTTACCGCCGAGGACAAGATCGACGGGCTGTCGCTCTCGCTGCGTTATGAGAATGGCGAGCTCGTGCGCGCCGCGACGCGCGGCGATGGCGAGGTGGGCGAAGATGTCACCGCCAATGTCCGGACGATTGCGGATATTCCCGAACGCCTCGCTGGCGGTGGTGTCCCCGACATCCTCGAAGTTCGCGGCGAGGTGTACATGTCCAAGGCGGACTTTGCCGCGCTCAATGCGGCGCAGGAGGCACGCGGCGAGAAGCTGTTCGCCAATCCGCGCAATGCCGCCGCCGGCTCGCTCAGGCAGAAGGACGCGAAGGTCACCGCCGCGCGGCCCTTGCGCTTTCTTGCGCATGGCTGGGGCGTCGCAAGCGCGGTGCCTGGCGCCACGCAGCATGCGGTGATGCAGGCGATTGCCGCGATGGGTGTGCCGGTGTCGCCGTTGCTGGTGCGGGTCGAAACATTGGAAGACCTGCTCGCGCATTATCGCGAGATCGAACGGCGGCGCGCCGACCTGCCCTATGATATCGACGGCGTGGTCTACAAGGTCGACCGGCTCGACTGGCAGGCGCGGCTGGGCTTTGTCGCCAAGGCACCGCGCTGGGCGTTGGCGCACAAGTTTCCCGCCGAGCGCGCCGAGACGACGCTGCAGGCGATCGACATCCAGGTCGGGCGCACCGGCAAGCTGACCCCGGTGGGCAGGCTGGTGCCCGTGACCGTCGGCGGTGTCGTCGTGTCGAACGTGACGCTGCACAATCGCGACGAGATCGCGCGGCTGGGCGTGCGCCCTGGCGACCGGGTGAAGGTGCAGCGTGCGGGCGACGTCATCCCGCAGGTGGTCGAGAACCTGACCCGCGACGAACTGCGTGAGCCCTACAACTTCCCCGATCACTGCCCCGAATGCGGCAGCGAGGCGGTGGCCGAAGACGGCGAGGTCGATGTCCGTTGCACCGGCGGGCTGATCTGCCCGGCGCAGCAGCGCGAGCGATTGAAGCATTTCGTCAGCCGCGCCGCGCTCGACATCGATGGCCTGGGCGAAAAGACGATCGCCGAGTTTCTCGACGCCGGCTTCATCAGGCTGCCGGGCGATATCTTCCGCCTGAAGCAGCACCGCAGCGCGATCCTGGCGCGCGAGGGCTGGCAGGAAAAGTCGGTCGACAATCTGCTCGCCAGCATCGAGGCGCGGCGCGGGGCGGACCCTGGGCGCTTCCTGTTCGCGCTCGGCATCCGCCATGTCGGCGCGGTGACGGCGAAAGACCTCGTCAAATGCTTCGGCAGCGCCGAGGCGGTGGGCGAGATCGGGCGGAGGCTCGCTGAAGGCAGCATTGAGGCCACCGCCGAAGTCACCGCAATCGACGGCATCGGCCCCGCCGTCGCCGAGGCGCTGGGCGATTTCTTCCACGAGCCGCATAACGCCCAGGTCTTCGACGATCTGATCGCCGAGGTCCGCCCTGTCGCCTTTGTCTCCACCGCGCGCGAGACCGAATGGAGCGGCAAGACCATCGTGTTCACCGGCAAGCTCGAGACCATGAGCCGCGACGAGGCCAAGGCGCAGGCCGAAAGACTGGGGGCCAAGGCCGCGGGGTCCGTTTCGGCCAAGACCGATCTGGTCGTGGCCGGACCCGGCGCAGGATCGAAGCTGAAAAAGGCGGCGGAGCTCGGCGTGCGCGTGGTCGACGAGGCCGAATGGGCGGCGATCATGGCATCGGCTTGAAGTTTCCGGTCCTTCTGGCGTCATGGCGCCGAAAAAGTTCAGCCGCTGTCGAATTCACCCATTGCCGTTCGTCATGGGGCAGAACGCGCCTTTTGCCGTTCGGACGAGGAGACATGATGATGCAGTACATGCTGATGATCCACGAGGACGAGAGCGTCTATGCAGGCCCCGAGGGCGAGAAGCTGCTCGCCGAGACGCTCGCCGCGCACATGGCGCTGGGCGAGGCGATGGTCGCTGCCGGGGTCAGCTTTTCGGGCGAGCGGCTGAAGCCCGCATCGACCGCCACGACGATCCGCTGGAACATGGGCGAGCATCAGATCCACGACGGCGCCTTTTCCGAAAGCCATGAGGAACTGGGCGGCTTCTACATCATCGATGTCGCCAATCTCGACGAGGCGCTGGCTTGGGCCAGGCGCATCCCGATCCCCAAGGGCGCGCTCGAAATCCGCCCAGTCTGGCCGATGAGCGAACCCGAGGCATGAACTCGGCCGGGCTGGGCGCGTCGATCATCGCGGCCCGGCCCGCCGTCGTGGCGGTGCTTGCGGCGCGGTTCCGCGATCTGGACCTCGCCGAAGACGGTTTTGCCGATGCAGCAGAGCTGGCGATGCGCCATTTCGCCGATGCACCTTTGCCTGCCAATATCGGCGGCTGGCTGCACGTGACGGCACGGAGGCGGATCATCGACCGGCTGCGGCGCGAGGCGCGGCTGACCCAGCTGATCGCCGAACAGCCGCCCGAACCGGAGGGCGGGGACATGGATGCCGTCTCGCTGTTCGACGAACAGATTCCCGACGATCGGCTGCGGCTGATCTTCATCTGCTGCCATCCGGCGATCGCGCCCGAGGCACGTGCCGCGCTGACCCTGCGTGTGGTCTGTGGTGTGCCTACCGAGCGGATCGCGGCGGCCTTTCTGATGGCCGTCCCGGCGATGTTCCAGCGGCTCACACGCGCCAAGACCAAGATCCGCGAGGCGGGCGTGCCGTTCGAGACCCCGCCCCCGCATCTCTGGACCGAGCGGCTGCAAGCGGTGCTGGCGACGCTCGAGATCGGCTATGCGCTGGCCTTTCAGGACGCGGCTAGCAGCGAGCCGACCGCCGATCTGGGTCCCGAGGTATTGCGGCTGACCGACATGCTCGCCGAACTGCTGCCCGATGACCCCGAGGTGCTGGGCCTGGCCGCTTTGGTGCAGCTCGCCGAGGCGCGGCGGGCGGCACGGGTCGATGATCAAGGCCGCATGATCCCGTTGAGCGAACAAGAACCGGCCTTGTGGAACGACAGGCTCATCGGATCGGCAGCAAGTCTGATGCGCCGCGCGGCACAGATCGGGCAAAGCGGGCCGTATCAGCTGATGGCGGCGATCCATCTCACCCATTCGCGGCGCAAGGGAGAAGGACATACCGACTGGCTTGCCATCCTCAGACTGTACGACATGCTGATGGTGTTGCGCCCCGGCCCGGTCGTGGCGATCAACCGCGCCGTCGCGCTGTCGCGGGTCGAGGGGCCTGAGGTTGGGCTGGGCGAGATCGAGGCGCTGGGCAGCATGCAGCTGGAACGATACCGCCCCTGGCATGCAGCGCGCGCGCATCTGCTCGCGCAAACCGGTGACCGGGTCGGCGCAGCGGAGGCATACCGCGCGGCGCTGGCGCTCAATCCGGCTCGGGCAGAGCGACTGTTTCTCGAGATGAAACTTCAGGAAACCAGCGCATGACATGGTGTTCCGCCGGGGTCCAGGCGCCGACCCGCACGCCGATGGCGCGCAGATGGTCGCCGGTCCAGACATTGCAGCTGCGGACCAGCGAATACCGCCCATTGGCTTTGTAGAACACATCATCGCCGCCATAGCCGGGAATGGGGTTCAGCGGTCCGCGTTTCGGAAAGGCGATGTCCTGCATCAGCCGGTCGGCCAGCCGGCGATAGGCGGCATGGCTGATCATCAGCTTGCGGGCATAGCGGCCCTCCTGCGGGCGGTTCATGTGATAGATGTGGATCAGCGTGGCATCGCTGCCGATGGCGGCGCGGGCCATGGTCGCAGGGTCGAGCTGTCGCCAGTCCGGGGTGTTCAGGTAGAAATCGCGCTCGCCCCATCCGATCGCGACATGATCGGTCGCACCGGTGGCATGATAGCGTATGTCCTTGAGATCGGTCGGCGGGAACAGCACGTGCCAGTCGATCCCCTCGGCGCGTGCGGGCAGGATGAAGCCGGTGTGAAAGCCGTTGGTCTCGACATAGATGGTCACGCCGTCCTCGGGCGCGCGCCAGTCGGTGTTGGTGCCCCATAGCCCGCCGATCTCGCCCGCAGCAAAGGCCAAGCCCGCGATCAGCGCCAGCCAGGCGAGCAGGGCTCTGGCGGCTTTCGCCATCACCCGTCATTCCTGCGAACGCGGGAATCCCGCTTTTGCGTGACGTTCCAGAGGAAGCGGGACCCCCGCCTTCGCGGGGGTGACCAAATGGGGCAGGCAGCGGCACGTTCCTCCTGATCCGCTTTCCTACGAAAGCCGGAATCCAGAGCGGCGTGGCACAATGTCGCCGCTGGGCTCCGGCTTTCGCCGGAGAACTGGCAATGCCTGAAAGGCCTTGACGTCAGGCTGCGCCGGTCTTGCACAGCCGCAATACTGTCCAGTCGCCGAGGTCCAGCCGATCTTCCAGCGCGAAGCCTTGCGCACGATATGCCCCTGCCACCGCCTCGGACTGGGTGCCGAGCAAGCCGGATAGCACCGCATAGCCGTTCGCGCCGGTGACCGAAGCGACATCGGCCGCCAGATCGATCAGCGGCCCGGCCAGGATATTGGCGATTACCAGATCATAAGGCGCACGCGCCTGAAGCTGCGCGTCGTCCAGCCCCTCGGCGATCACCATCGCCAGTTCGCCCGGACCATCGCCCATCGGCACGGCATTGGCCGCCGCATTATGCTCGACCGCAGGCCCACAGACCGGGTCGATATCGCTGGCGATCGCGCTCGCCCCGGGCCACAGGTGCATCGCGGCAAAGGCGAGCAGTCCGGTGCCGGTGCCGATATCGATATGGCTTGTCACATGCGTACCGGCGGCCTGCATCGAATCGAGCATCATCAGGCAGCCACGCGTCGTGTTGTGATGCCCGGTGCCAAAGGCCAGGCTCGCCGGAATCTCGAAGCTGCGCACGCCGGGCTCGTCAGAAGCGGGCATTTCGGGCGTGTGGACATGGAAGCGTCCAGCGCGGATCGGTTCGAGCCCGGCCTGGCTCAGCGTAACCCAGTCCTCGTCGGGAAGAAGTTCCGCGCTGAGCACCGCGCTGGTCGCGCTGGGGACGAGGCCGCGCAGGGTCTCGATCCACGCGCCCTGAGGTTCTTCGGTAAAATAGGCGTGCAACGCCCAACTGCCCGACTCCTGCGGATCGGCATAGGCATCGACCTCGCTCGCCACCAGGCTGGGGCTGCCGAAGGCGCTGTCGTCGAGCGTCATGTCGTCGGTCACGGCCTGCGCCTCTGCGAGCGTGCAGGGGATGGTGACTTTCCAATTGTCCAATGCGTGGGTCCTTGTTCGCGTGGAGGCTCGCACACCTTTAGGGAAACCCTCTTCACTTTGCCAATACCGTCATTCCCGCGAACGCGGGAATCCCGCTTATTCACAGAGTTCAGAAAGGAAGCGGGACCCCCGCGTTCGCGGGGGTGACGAAATACGGTGCGCCCGGATCAGGCGTTTATGAGGTGTGACAGGTCTTCCCAATTCGGGTTTGCCTGCTCGATCAGGTCAACCTTCCACTGACGGCACCATTTCTTGATCGCCTTTTCCTGCGCGATCGCAAATTCGATCTCGTCATGCCATTCGGTGTAGACGAGTCGGTCGAGGCCATATCGTTTGACGAAACGTGACCCACCGTCAGATCGATGCTGCTCCACCCGGCGTCCGATGTCCGCAGTTACACCGGTATAGATGGTGCCCCGATAGCGGTCCGCCATCATGTACACCCAGCCCCCCTTCATCTCATCCCCTTACCGCACGTAACTCGCGCCGTTCACGTCGAGCACTGCGCCCGTCATCGAGGGCGGCGCGTCGATGGCGCAGAAGGCCGCCATGGTGGCAACCTCGTCGGGCATGGCGACGCGGCCCAGGGGAATGTCGGCCAGCAGCTTGTCGCCCCCCCTGCTCGAAAGATAGTCCTCCGCCATGCCGGTCATGGTGAAGCCCGGGCAGATGGCGAAGGCGTAGATACCGCTGGAGGCATAGGCGCGCGCGATCGATTTGGTCATCGCCACCATCCCGCCCTTGGATGCCGCATAATGCCAATGCGCCGGGCTGTCGCCGCGATAGGCCGCGCGGCTGGCAATGTTGACGATGCGCCCTTCATTGCCATGATCGAGGAAATGCTGGACGGCAAAGCGGCACAGTTGCGCGCTGGCGGTCAGATTGATGGTCATCGTCTCGTCCCAGGCGGCGAGCCATTCGGCATCGCCCCGGTCGATCGGATTGGCTGCAAAAATGCCGGCATTGTTGATGAGAACGTCGATGCGGCCATCCAGAATGTCCAGCGCCTCGTTCCAGAGCATGTCGGGTCCGCGAAAGTCTCCGAAATCGGCGCCGATCACATCCCATTCGGGGGTGTCGGGGCTGTCATCGAGGAAGGGGCGGCTGGCATGACCAACGATGCGGTGGCCCGCTTCATGGAGATGGTCGGCAATGGCGCGACCGATGCCCCGGCTCGAGCCGGTGATGAGGATATTCTGTTCAACGCTGATCATGCGCGGCACCATATCGCCGCCTCGCGCCCCGGTCCATGACCGGGCGACGAAATTGCAGCGTCAGGCGCTCTTGGCGAGACCGATTTCGTCCGCGAACCGATCCGAACGATTGCGCAGTTCGACCAGTTGGTTCTGCAGATGGCTGAAGCCTGCGCCGACCTTGTCCATCTCGCTCGCGAGGCTTTCGGTGTCGATCCGGATAGTGCCGATGGTGTTCGACATGGAATCGGCCGCAAGCGCGGTTTCGTCGACGGCGGCGGTAATGATGGTAACCGTCTGCGCCTGGATTTCCATTGCCTCGCGGATGCGGTCGGCGCTGGTCTGCACTTCGCTCACCGTTGCGCGCACCGAATCGTTCGATGCCACGGTATCGCGGGTAGCCTGCTGGATGGCGGTGATCTTGTGGGCGATATCGTCGGTGGCGCGGGCGGTCTGGTTGGCGAGGCTCTTGACCTCCTGCGCAACCACGGCAAACCCGCGCCCGGCATCGCCTGCGCGGGCCGCCTCGATGGTGGCGTTGAGCGCCAGCAGGTTGGTCTGCCCGGCGATGTCGCGGATCAGGCTGAGAATCGATTCGATGGATTCGGCATGGGTCGACAAGGTCTGCGTGCTCGCCACCGCATGGCCTGCCTCACGCGAGGCGCGTTCGGCAACGTCGGCGGCGACTTCGACCTCGCTGCGGGCTTCCTCGATAGCGCGGATCAGGCCGGCGGCTGTCTGGGCCGCCTCGCGCATGGCGATTGCCGACTGTTCTGCGGCGGCGGCAACCTCGGATGACCGTCCCAGCATCTGCCGGGCGGCTTCGGATGCATTCACGACTTGGCTCTGAAGACCACTGCCCAGATGCGAGGCCTGTTGCAGTTCGCCGTCCACGGTCTGCTTGAAGCTGGCAGTCTGCGCGATGCGCACCTTCTGGGCTTCCTGCTGGGTCATGGTGTTGATGGCAAAGGCCATGATCTCTGCTTCGATCACCATGACCTGGGCCGTGGCACGCGCCAGCTGCTGATACCGGTCCATGTCGTCAGGAAGCTTCTCGCGCATTCTGCTCACGGCAAAATCATGCGTATGCGCCTGTGCAGCCAGCAGCTGCCACATCGGGACGCCCAGTTGCTGGGCGTACAGGGCGTGGCTGAAGGCCATCTCCACCCAGAGCTGGCCGTCGAAATTGGCCATTTTCTCGTGGGTGTAGCGACGGCTGGCCTCGATATTCTTCTGCCTGAGCGTCTCCAGGTCACGCGTCTTGCTGGCCAGGTCGGCAATCGAATTGAAATTATCCCAGAAGCACTGGGCAATGGCGTCCTGATCCTGCTTCAGCAGGTCCAGCGCCTCGCGCGCAAGGCGAGGAAGATCGCCGGCGGCGTCAAAGGCTGCCAGCCGCCGGCTGATCGAAAGTTCGTGAGCCACGGACTGGTAGAGCGCCTTGAAATTGGCACTGCCCTTCGTATCCCTGTGGTGGTCTGCCATGCCGTCCTCTCGCCAAGCTGGGTGCGTCGGCCTCCGGCATATGCGCTCATGGTTAACGCCCGGTTATTGCTGGAGCGATCGGGTGCGCGCGGTCAGCAGCGCGATGCCCCCGGTGCAAGGCGGGGCGCGCAATCAACAATTGCATCATTTGGGCAATCGGCTAAACAGGCGCCGGACGCAATTTCGCTTATGAACACGATCGTTTAAACGGGGGAGACCATGGCAAAACCATCGGGCAGGCCGCTGTCGCCGCACCTTTCCATCTGGCGTTGGGGCCCGGCCATGCTGGTCTCGATCCTGCATCGCGCAACCGGTGACGGCATGGCCGTGATCGGCGGGATTCTGCTTGTCGGCTGGCTTATGGCACTCGCCAGCGGACCCGATGCCTATGCCTGGTATGTCGGCTGGGCGACCAGCCCCATCGGCTATCTGCTGATGATCGGCCTGTCCTGGGCCTTCTTCCAGCACATGCTCTCGGGCCTCCGCCATTTCGTGCTGGATATCGGCGCGGGCTATGAGGTTGATCGCAACAACCGCTGGGCCGGGCTGCTGCCGGTGCTGTCGATCGCGCTGACGGCCTTTTTGTGGGCGATCATCTTTTTCGCCTGATCTTTTGAATTATCTGTGAAGCGCGAAAGGGCTATGGGGCCCGCGCTGGGAGTTGACCATGGGAAGTGGCACCAGAATTGGCAAGGTTCGCGGGCTGGGGTCCGCCAAGACGGGAACCCATCACTGGGTGATGGCGCGGGTGACCGCGGTCAGCAATCTCATCCTGATGCTGTGGTTCATCGCCTCGCTGGTCAGCCTGCCTGCGCTGGATTACGCGACCGTCACCGCCTGGCTCTCCGCTCCGCTGCCTGCCACCGCGATGATCCTGCTGATCGTCACCGTTTTCTATCACCTGCGCCTGGGCCTTCAGGTGATCGTCGAAGATTATGTGCATGATCATGGCACCAAGTTCGGCGTGATCCTGCTGCTCAACTTCTACGCCGTTGCCGGGGCCGCCCTCGGCATTTTCGCCGTAGCGCGCATTGCCTTTGCCGGAGCTGCAAGCTGATGACCGAAGCCTACAAGATCATCGACCATGTGTACGACACGGTTGTCGTGGGGGCCGGCGGATCGGGCCTGCGCGCCACCATGGGCAGCGCAGAAGCGGGCCTGAAGACCGCGTGCATCACCAAGGTGTTCCCCACCCGCAGCCACACCGTGGCGGCGCAGGGCGGCATCGCCGCCAGCCTGGGCAACAACTCTCCCGACCACTGGTCGTGGCACATGTACGATACCGTCAAGGGATCGGACTGGCTGGGCGATCAGGACGCGATCGAGTACATGGTGCGCGAAGCACCGGCGGCCGTCTACGAGCTCGAGCATGCCGGCGTGCCGTTCAGCCGCAACGACAATGGCACCATCTATCAGCGTCCGTTCGGTGGGCACATGCAGAACATGGGCGAAGGCCCCCCGGTGCAGCGCACCTGTGCAGCAGCAGACCGTACCGGCCACGCCATGCTGCACGCGCTGTACCAGCAGTCACTGAAGTACGATTCCGACTTCTTCATCGAATATTTCGCCATCGACCTGATCATGGAAGACGGCGTCTGCCGGGGCGTGATCGCTTTGTGCATGGAAGACGGATCGATCCATCGTTTCCGCAGCCATGCCGTGGTGCTGGCGACGGGCGGATCGGGCCGCTGCTATTTCTCCGCCACCTCGGCGCACACCTGCACGGGTGACGGCGGCGCAATGGTGCTGCGCGCAGGCCTGCCGCTGCAGGACATGGAATTCGTGCAGTTCCACCCGACCGGCATCTATGGCGCGGGCGTGCTGATCACCGAAGGCGCGCGCGGTGAGGGCGGTTATCTCACCAATTCCGAAGGAGAGCGCTTCATGGAGCGCTACGCCCCGTCGGCCAAGGACCTGGCCAGCCGCGACGTCGTCAGCCGCTCGATGGCTGCCGAAATCCGCGAAGGCCGCGGTGTCGGCAAGGAAGGCGATCATATCTACCTTCACCTCGACCATATTGACGAGAAGGTGCTGGCCGAGCGTCTGCCGGGGATAACCGAAACCGGCAAGATCTTTGCCGGCGTCGATCTGACGCGCCAGCCGCTGCCGGTGGTGCCGACCGTGCACTACAACATGGGCGGCATTCCCTGCAATTATCACGGCCAGGTCGTCACCATCAAGGATGGCAACCCCGATACCGTGGTCCCCGGCCTCTATGCCGTGGGCGAAGCAGCGTGCGTTTCGGTCCATGGCGCGAACCGTCTGGGATCGAACTCGCTGATCGACCTCGTCGTGTTCGGCCGCGCGACCGGCCACCACCTGCGCGATACGATCAAGCCGGGAAGCGCGCACAAGGCGCTGCCGAAGGACTCGGCCGATCTGGCGCTGTCGCGTCTCGACCATTTCCGCAATGCCAAGGGCGGCTCGCCCACCGCGCAGATTCGCATGGAGATGCAGAAGACGATGCAGAAGCATGCCGCCGTGTTCCGTGATACGCAGCTGCTGTCCGAAGGCACTGCGCTGATGCAGACGGTCAACAAGCGGATGGAGGACGTCCACGTCACCGACCGCTCGCTGATCTGGAACACCGACCTGATCGAGACGCTCGAGCTCGACAACCTGCTCAGCCAGGCGGTGTGCACCATCGAGAGCGCGCATGCCCGCAAGGAAAGCCGCGGCGCGCACATGCACGAGGATTATCCCGAGCGCGACGATGCGAACTTCATGAAGCACACCGTCAGCTGGTTCGAAGGCTGGGGTGGCAAGGGCGGCAAGGTGACGCTCGACTACCGCCCGGTCCACGAATATACGCTGAGCGACGAGGTCGAGTATATCAAGCCCAAGAAGCGGGTGTACTGATCGGCTGAATGGCCATCTGGCGATGACATTGTTCGGGGCAGGTACCGTACGCGGTTCCTGCCCCGAAGCATTTGTGGGCGGTGTCAGAGATGCCGGTCGATATCCATCCGCTCGTGCAGGATGCGGATGATCTGCACCGTGTCTTCAACGACCAGATAAAATACTAAGTGATGCCCGCACAGCAGCTGGCGGAATTCCCTCCCCTCGCTGCGGTAGACTGGATTGCGCAGCGGAAAATCGGCCAGCGACGAAATACTCGCTCGCATCGCAGCGAGATAGTGCCGAGCCTGCGCTGTGCCCCATTGCTGCATGGTAGCGACGGCGATAGCGTCGAGATCGCGGCCAGCAGCGGGGAGCAGGAGAACCTTATGCGGCATCGCCGAAATGGCGGTGCATGAAGCCGTCCCAGTCGAATGGCTCGGCAGGGCCGCTCGCCAGACCCTCGCGAAGAGCTGCATTAAGGGCTCCGCGCCGTTCATCCTCGGCCATCAACCGCCGCATGGCCTCGCGTACGACCTCGCTGGTCGAGCCATATTCGCCCGACTCCACCTTGCGGCGGGCAAATTCCTGAAACGGCGCGCCCAGCGCGATGGAGGTGTTCTTGGTCATGGGTTGACGATACCAGATTTTGGTAACGCATCCAATCGCCCATCATCGAACAAAAAACCGGCCGGAAGCGCGGGGCTTCCAGCCGGTCTTTGTCACGTCACGGGCTCAGCCCGCGACGCCAGCAGCAAACTGCTATCTTCAGTTTTCGCCGGTGATGAAGTCGGGCAGGCCAGCGTCACCGCCGCCTTCGCCGCCTTCCGAGCGCTCAGGGCGACCACGGCCGCGGCCGCCTCCGCCCGAACGTTCACCGCGATCGCCACCACGGTCACCACCGCGACCACGTCCGCCATCGCCGTCACGGCGGGGGCGACGCTCGCCGCGATCGCCACGCTCACCGCGCTCGCGCGGTTCGCGGGCGGGGCGGGTGTCTTCCAGCTCTTCACCGGTTTCCTGATCGACGACGCGCATCGACAGACGCACCTTGCCGCGCGGATCGATTTCGAGCACCTTGACCTTCACTTCCTGGCCTTCGGACAGGACATCGGCCACCTTCTCGACCCGCTCGTTGCGAATTTCCGAGACGTGGACCAGGCCGTCCTTGCCGCCCATGAAGTTCACGAACGCGCCGAAATCGACCAGGTTGACGACCTTGCCGTTGTAGATCTTGCCGACTTCGGCTTCCTCGACGATGCCCAGAATCCAATTCTTGGCAGCTTCGATCTGGCTGAGATCGGACGAGCTGATCTTGATCAGGCCCTCGTCGTCGATATCCACCTTCGCGCCGGTTTCGGCGACGATCTCGCGGATCACCTTGCCGCCGGTGCCGATGACTTCGCGGATCTTCGACTTGTCGATCTGGATCGTCTCGATGCGCGGAGCGTGCGCCGAAAGCTCGGTGCGGACTTCGCCCAGCGCCTTGGCCATTTCACCCAGGATGTGCGCGCGGCCTTCCTTGGCCTGTGCCAGCGCCTGCGCCATGATCTCGCGGGTGATGCCGGCGATCTTGATGTCCATCTGCATCGTGGTGATGCCTTCGGACGTGCCGGCGACCTTGAAGTCCATGTCGCCCAGATGATCCTCGTCACCCAGGATGTCGGAGAGCACCGCAAACTCGCTGCCTTCCAGGATCAGGCCCATGGCGATGCCCGACACCGGACGCTTGAGCGGAACGCCCGCGTCCATCATCGAGAGCGAACCGCCGCACACCGTGGCCATCGACGACGAGCCGTTCGACTCGGTGATGTCGGAGAGCACGCGGATGGTGTAGGGGAACTCGTCCTTGCTGGGCAGCACGGGGTGCAGCGCACGCCATGCCAGCTTGCCATGGCCGACTTCACGACGGCCTGGCGCGCCGAAGCGACCGACTTCACCGACCGAATAGGGCGGGAAGTTATAGTGCAGCATGAAACTCTCGTACGACAGGCCGGTGAGGCCGTCGATCATCTGCTCGCTGTCCTTGGTGCCCAAGGTGGTGGTACAGATCGACTGGGTTTCACCGCGCGTGAACAGCGCCGAACCATGGGTGCGCGGCAGGAAGCCGACCATCGCCTCGATCGGACGGATCTGCGTGGTGGTGCGGCCATCGATGCGGCTGCCGTCCTTGAGGATGGCACCGCGCACGATTTCCGCTTCCAGCTTCTTCATCAGCTTCTGCGCGGCCATCTGGTCCTGCGGCGTCGCATCGGCAAAGGCTTCCTTCGCCTTGGCGCGTGCTTCGTTCAGGGCATTGGAGCGGGCCGACTTGTCGGTCAGCTTGTAGGCCGCGGCAATGTCTGCACCGATCAGGTCCTTGAGCTTCTGCTTGGCGGCGCTGAGATCGGCCTGCGGAGCCATTTCCCAGGGATCCTTGGCAGCCTGTTCGGCGAGCTTGATGATCGCGTCGGTGACTTCGCGGCACGCAGCGTGCGCGAATTCGACGGCACCCAGCATCACCTCTTCGGAAAGCTCCTTGGCTTCCGATTCGACCATCATCACCGCGTCATGCGTGGCGGCGACGACCAGATCGAGCTCGCCTTCCTTGACCTCGTCCATCGACGGGTTGAGCTGATATTCGCCATCCTTGTAGCCGATGCGCGCAGCGCCGATCGGACCCATGAAGGGCACGCCCGACAGGGTGAGCGCTGCCGAGGCGGCGACCATCGCAACGATATCGGGCTCGGATTCGCCGTCGAATGACAGGACCTGCGCGATCACGTTGATTTCGTTGTAGAAACCTTCGGGAAACAGCGGGCGGACGGGACGGTCGATCAGGCGACTGGTCAGCGTTTCTTTCTCGGTCGCGCCGCGCTCACGCTTGAAGAAGCCGCCGGGGATGCGGCCTGCTGCGGAGAATTTTTCCTGGTAGTGGACGGTCAGCGGGAAGAAGTCCTGGCCTTCCTTCACCGACTTGGCGGCGGTCACGGCGCACAGCACCACGGTTTCGCCATAGGTGGCCAGCACAGCGCCGTCCGCCTGACGGGCAATGCGGCCCGTTTCGAGCTTGAGGGTCTTTCCGCCCCACTCGATTTCTACAGTCTTTACGTCAAACATGGATTTTCCTTATCGAACCCGGTGCGCCCTATTGCGGACCGGGGCCTCTTCTGGTGCCAGGCTGACCGGCCTGGCGCGGTTCGGGGCCATATCTTGCCCCGGCTCGCCCTGATCCGCCTCATTGCGGAAGGGGGCGTTGGATACCGCGCACTTTAATTTCATGGCGCGGATAAACGAACGGCCCCGCTGGGGGGCCGTTCGAGAATGCTTACTTGCGGAGACCCAGCTTGCCGATCAGGTCGGTATAGCGGGCCTGATCCTTCTTCTTCAGATAGTCCAGCAGCGAGCGGCGCTTGTTGACCATCATCAGCAGACCACGACGCGAGTGGTTGTCCTTGTGGTGCGACTTGAAGTGGTCGGTCAGATTGTTGATGCGCTCGGTCAGGATGGCAACCTGCACCTCGGGCGAGCCGGTGTCGTTGGCTTCGCGCGCATATTCCTTGATCACTTCTTCCTTGCGCTCTGCGGTAATCGTCATGTCTTCATTCCTCGAACATCATCCAAAGTTGAAACCGCGCACCACGCGGACCTCGTGGTCCGAAAGCGATACCAGCGCGAGCGGAGCATCATCGCTCCCCCGCGCCCAGTAACGCCCATCGTGTGCGGCAATCCCGGTCACGACCTGCCCCATGCGGAGCCGCCTTGCCTGATCGGGAGTGAGGTCAAGAGCCGGGATGTCGGCCAGCCCTGCCTCGAATGGCAAGATTACGTCTTCTGGGGCCGCGCCTTGGCGGATTTCGTCCAGTTTGTCCAGCGAAATCGCCTGATCGAGCTCGAACGGCCCGGCCTGGGTGCGGCGGAGCATGGTCACATGGCCGACGGTGCCCAGCGCCTGCGCGATGTCGCGTGCGAGGCTGCGGATATAGGTGCCCTTGGAGACATGGGCGGTGAGGGTGACGGTTTCAAGCGGCTGTCGACCTGCCTCCCTCTCGTCACCCTGAACTTGTTTCAGGGTCCATCCAGCGTCTTGGGGCTTCAGCTGCTGCGGCGCGATGGATCCTGAAACAAGTTCAGGATGACGGATAAGCAACGCATGCACCGTCACCGCCCGGCCTGCCAGTTCCACCGTCTCGCCCGCGCGCGCCAAGTCGTATGCCCGCTGGCCATCGACCTTGAGCGCCGAGAAAGCCGGCGGCACCTGTTCGATCGGGCCGGTGAAGCGCGCCAGCACCGCCTCGACCTCGGTCAGGGTCGGCCGTACGTCGTTTGTCGCTACCGGCTTGCCCTCGACGTCGAGCGTGTCGGTCTCCACCCCGAACCGGATCGTGAAATCGTAAGTCTTGTCGCCATTGAGCATCTGGCCGGTCAGCTTGGTCGCTTCGCCCAGCGCGATCGGCAGCACGCCGGTGGCGAGCGGGTCGAGCGTGCCGCCATGCCCGACCTTGACCTTGCCGAACCCACCCTGGCGAAAGGCGCGCTTGACGGCGCTCACCGCGTCGGTCGAGCCCATGCCATAAGGCTTGTCGAGAATGATCCATCCGTGCATGCGCCGCCCGTTAGCAGCGTTCGCGCTCTTGACCAAATGCCGAAAATCAAGCGGTCAGGGCCGAGCCCGTTCCCAGTCTTCGCGCAGCAGCCCGAAGATGCAGGTATCGCGGACAAAGCCCGTCCACGTGATGCGGTTGCGGCGCAAGGTGCCCTCGTGAATGGCCCCCAGCTTCAGCACCGCAGCCCGGCTGCGCAGATTGCGCGCATCGACACGGAACTCGATGCGGGTAAAGCCCTGCGCGAAGGCATGGTCGATCATCAGCCGCTTCATGCGGGTGTTGACGCCCGCAGCACCGCGTGCGCGCGGCTCGATATAGGTGCCGCCGATCTCGACGATATGGTTGGCATCATCCGGGTTGATGTAGCTGCTCATGCCGATCAGCTTGCCTTGCCAGAGAACTGCCAGCGGTAGGCGCCGATCGGTGCCGTGGAACTCGTCCATCGCCCGGTCGAAATGCTCGCCCAGCATGGATACGGGGTAGATATTCCAGATATCCTGGTCGCGCGCGCAGGCGGCGCGCAGCGGCTCGACATGATAGTTGGCCAGCGGTTCGAGCCGAAGGTCGCCGTCCATCAACACGGTGCGCAGTGCGCTCATGCCATGCGCGCCATGAAATGCTTGCGGCACAGCGCGATATAGCGGTCATTGCCGCCAATCTCGGTCTGCGCGCCCTGCTTGACCGCATGACCTGTTTCGTCGACGCGCAGGTTCATCGTCGCCTTGGCGCCGCATTCGCAAACCGCTTTCAGCTCGACCAGATGGTCCGCGATGGCGAGCAACTGCGCGCTGCCGGGAAACAGCTCGGCCTGGAAATCGGTGCGCAAACCGTAGCGGAGCACCGGAATCTTCAGCTCGTCGCAGATCCGCGCGCACTGGAAGACCTGTGCCTTGGTGAGGAACTGCGCCTCGTCGACCAGCACGCAATCGAGCGGGGCAGAGGCCAGGTCCAGCGCCACCGCCGCGAAAATGTCTGTCTCGGGCTCGAACAGATGCGCCGGTGCCTTGAGCCCGATGCGCGAGGTGATCTGTCCGGCGCCGTATCGATCGTCGAACGCTGCCGTCCACAACATCGCCCGCATCCCGCGCTCGGCATAGTTGAACGCCGCCTGCAGCAGGGTGGAGGATTTGCCCGCGTTCATCGAGGCGTAGTAGAAATAGAGCTTGGCCATCAGCTTGGTTTTTTGAGAAGTTTGACCGGAAGCGGACTGGCCTCACCTGCTTGTCGCGCCAGCTTCTTGTCAAATGTGACAAAGCTGTCTGCATCAACTGGAGCGGCCGCCAGATGCATCATGTCCGCCCAATCAGCACCCAACCGGTATCTTTCAATGGCCCATTCCACTGCGGCAGCGTTTTCCATATGGGCATTATCAAAGGTCAGCAGTTGCTCCATCATTTGTGCGACAATTGGCCTTGGCACTCCGGCGGCCTTCTCCAGAACCCAGCCAAGTTCAGTGAAAACAGTCCATATGAGCAAAAATGGTTGGGTGGCAGCATCATCGGCAATCTGGGCCTGAACCGGGTCATCATTCAACAACCAACGCGCCAGGACGTTAGTATCCAAAATCTGCACCGAGCGTTGTCTCAGTTATCCAGCGATGGATCGTCAACGTCTGGCGACCAACTCAGCTTCTCGATGGGGATCGGTGGTCCTTTGTGCCGATAAATGGCGCGCAGGCTTTGTCTGACTTCGGCGATCGAGCGCCGAGGGGATTTGGACAAACGCCGTAAGATGATCTCGTCGCCATGCGCACGAACATCAAATGCCTCACCTTCAGCCAGTTGCAGGCGGTCGATCACATCCTGAGGGATCAGTACCTGGCCCTGGGCGGAGAGGCGGGTAATATCGTTCATGCGGTCAGCTTACGTCTTACCCTGTAAGCCGTCAATTGTCGTCGCCGTCGCCATCTCCGCCCAGGTCCTGCGCGACCTTGGGATCGCTCAGCAGACGGTCGATATGGCTGCCGGTGTCGAAGCTGTCATCGGCCAGCCATTTGAGCTTCGCGGCATATTTCATCCGCACGCGCTGGGCGACCTCGCGCTGGAAATAGGCGGTGTTGGTGCGCAGCGCCTTGAGCACGACCTCTTCGTCCTTGCCCAGCAGCGGCTTCACGAACACCGTTGCGTGGCGCAGGTCGGGCGACATGCGCACCTCGGTGACCGAAACGGTGGTGCTGCTCAGCACATCGTCATGCACCTCGCCGCGCGTCAGCAGTTCGGACAGCACATGGCGCACCTGCTCGCCCACGCGCAGCACGCGCACCGAGCGCCCTTCGGGGCTGGTATCGTTATGCCTGGCCATGATCGTTTCCTTCACGATACCCCGCCGACCGAAACCGGACGGCGGGGATCATGCCTTACAGCGTGCGATCGCGCATCTCGACGTCGAACGTCTCCAGGATATCGCCCGGCTTGATGTCGTTCGTATCCTGCAGCACGACGCCGCATTCCAGACCCGCGCGGACTTCGGCCACATCGTCCTTGAAGCGGCGCAGCGAAGCGATGACCGTCTTGCTGACGATGACATCGTCGCGCGTGATGCGCGCGTACAGGCCCTTGCGGATGAAGCCGTCGGTGACGAGCAGACCGGCTGCCTTGTCCTTCTTGCCTGCCGGGAAGATCTCCTTGATCTCCGCGCGGCCGACCACGGTCTCGATCCGCTCCGGACCCAGCACGCCCGCCATCTCGCCCTTGATGTCGTCGAGCAGGTCATAGATGATGTCGAAATACTTGAACCGCACGCCATCGCGTTCGGCCAGCGCGCGCGCCTGGGCATTGGCGCGGACGTTGAAGCCGATGATCGGCGCGTTCGAGGCCTTGGCCAAGGTCACGTCGGACTCAGTGATCGCACCCACGCCCGAATGCAGCACCCGGGCCTTGATGTCGTCGGTCGAGATCTTGTTGAGCGATCCGACAATGGCTTCCACCGAACCCTGCACGTCGCCCTTGACCAGCACCGGATATTCCTTGGCGCGGTTGGCCGACAGTGCCGAGAACATCGTGTCGATGCTCGCAGGCGCCATGGTCGTGCGCTTTTCCAGTGCCTTCTGGCGCCGGTAATCGGCGACCTCGCGGGCACGCTGCTCGTTTTCCACTACGGTCAGCTTGTCGCCTGCCGACGGCACGCCGGTCAGACCCAGCACCTCGACCGGGATCGACGGGCCGGCCTCGTTCACCTGCTTGCCCTTGTCGTTGATCAGCGCACGCACCTTGCCCGACTGTTCGCCGACGACGAACACGTCGCCGCGCTTCAGCGTGCCGCGCTGGACCAGCACGGTGGCGACGGGGCCGCGGCCCTTGTCGAGCTTGGCTTCGACCACCACGGCCTCGGCAGCACGATCGGGATTGGCCTTGAGCTCAAGCAGTTCGGCCTGAAGCAGGATCTTGTCGACCAGCTCGTCGAGGTTGATCTTCTTGAGCGCGGACACTTCCACATCCTGCACGTCGCCCGACATCGCTTCCACGATGACCTCGTGCTCGAGCAGGCGCTCGCGGATCTTCTGCGGGTTGGCGCTGTCCTTGTCGACCTTGTTGATCGCCACGATCATCGGCACGCCAGCGGCCTTGGTGTGGTTGATGGCCTCGATCGTCTGCGGCATCAGGCCGTCATCGGCCGCCACCACCAGAATGACGATATCGGTGACATTGGCACCGCGCGCGCGCATTTCGGTAAAGGCGGCATGGCCCGGCGTGTCGAGGAAGGTGATCTTGTCGCCCGACTTTACCTGCACCTGATAGGCGCCGATATGCTGGGTGATGCCGCCCGCCTCGCCCGCCACCACATCGGTGCCGCGCAGCGCGTCGAGCAGGCTGGTCTTGCCGTGATCGACATGGCCCATGATCGTGACCACCGGAGCGCGCGGCTTCAGCGTCTCTGCCGCATCGACATCGGCCTCGTGATCGATTTCCACGTCGGAATCGGACACGCGGGTGATCTTGTGGCCGAATTCCTCGACCAGCAGCTCGGCGGTATCCTGGTCGATCGTCTGGTTGACGGTGACCATCATGCCCATCTTGAACAGCGACTTGACCAGGTCCGCGCCCTTTTCCGCCATGCGGTTGGCGAGTTCCTGAACAGTGATCGCCTCGGGCACGACGACGTCGCGCACCTGCTTGGGCTGCGCATCGCGGCTCTGGCCGCCCATGTGCAGGCGGCGTTCCTTCTCACGCGCACGCTTGAGCGCTGCGAGGCTGCGCGCACGCGCGCCGCCATCGCCCTCGTTCAGCGCCTTGCTGACGGTCAGCTTGCCAGCCTGGCGGCGGTTGTCGACCACCTTGGTGCTGGCGGCCTTTTTCGGCTTGATCTCGGGACGCGGGGCAGGGGCCACGGGCGTGAACCGGCGTGGCGGCGGCGCAGCGCGCGTTTCCTCTGCGGGCTTGGCTGCTTCCTTGGCTGCGGGAGCAGCCTCGGTCTTGGCTTCGACCGGCTCGGCCGCTGGCGCCTGCTGGGCTTCGGCTGCAGGCACGGGCGTTTCGGCGGGAGCGGGCGCTGGCTCGGCAGCAGCCTGACGCGCTTCTTCGGCTTTGCGGCGCGCTTCCTCAGCGGCGCGCTGCCGCTCTTCGGTCTCGCGACGACGCGCTTCCTCGAGCGACGCCAGACGCGCCTCTTCGGCCTCGCGCAGCAGCTTTTCCTGCAGTTCGCGACGGCTCATCGCCGAAACCGGCTGCTGCGGACGCGGCGGTGGCGGCGGAGCGGCGGCCGGGGCAGGGTTGGGGGCCGGCGCAGGCGCGGGGGCCGGCGCAGCAGCGGGCGCTTCGCCCGGCTTGCCAACCAGCTTGCGGCGCTTGACCTCGACCACGACCTTGTTGGTGCGGCCATGGCTGAACGTCTGTTTGACTTCGCCAGCCTCGACAGAACGCTTCAGCCCCAGCGGCTTGCGACCCAGTGTCGGCTTGTTTTCGGTATCTTCACTCATCGAACAGACTCAATCCTCAATAAATTCTCACGTATGACGATGCGTCGAGCATCGCCGGTCCGCGCGGGGCAGATCCGCACACGCCAATGCGCGCTAGACTGCCTTGCCGGGGCCGGGCACGGCCCCCTCCCCTTTGAAATGCAGCAATCGGCCAAGAAACTGGTCAATGCGGGCGGCGGCGCGCTGATCGGTCAGCGCCACATGAACCGCGTTGTCGCGCCCCAATGCCACAGACAGGCGGGTGCGGTCTACAGGCAATACGATCCCGCGCTGGCCCGAGCCCTCGGCGTCGCTGCCGACGCGCCAGGCCTGATCGAGCTTGGCATTGCCATCGGGCGAGCTGTCGCTGGAATGGAGGAGCATCCACACCTTGCCGCGCCGCGCCGCTTCACCAATCCGGTCGGAGCCGGTCAGCAGCGTGCCCGAGCGCGCCTCCAGACCCAGCCGGTCGAGCAGCGCGCGGGTGAGCGCCTCCTCGATCATGCCGGGCAGGTCGTCGGGCACGACGATGGGACCTGTCTTGAAGGCACGCGCGAGCGCCGCCTTCATCCGGCCCCTGGCTATCGCGTCTTCCAGTTCTGGCCGGGTTACGCCGATCCAGGCGCCGCGCCCCGGGGCACGCGCTCGCACATCGGGCGCGACCTGGCCCTCAGGGCCGATCGCCAGCCGGATCAGTTCGCCACGCTCCGCCCGTTCGCCGCTGAGGATGCAGCGGCGGATCGGGCCATCCGCCTTGTCGGCGGCACTATCGGTGGCAACGTCGGTTAGAAGATCACCGGCCGTGTCATTGGGAAGTTTCCGCATGCGCGTCCTCCCCGTCTGCACTCGTGTCCTCGTCCTCGAACCAGTGCGCGCGTGCGGCCATGATGATCTCGTTGCCCTGCTCTTCGGTCAGGCCATAGGTGGCGAGAACGCCGCCCTTGTCCTCGGGCCGCTTGTTGGCATTGGCCGAATTGTCGCGGCGGCGCTGCTCGGTGCGCTTCTTGGCGATCAGCTCGTCGGTAGCGAGATCAGCCAGATCGTCGAGCGTCTTGATGCCCGCCTTGCCCAAAGTCACCAGCATGGCCTCGGTGAGGTGCGGCAGCTCGGCCAGCGCATCCTCGACGCCCAGACCGCGACGTTCCTCGCGCGATGCCTCTTCGCGGCGCTCGAGCGCTTCCTGCGCACGGCTCTGCAGCTCTTCGGCCAGTTCCTCGTCAAAGCCTTCGATGCTCGAAAGCTCTTCAGGCGAGACATAGGCGACTTCTTCCAGCTCGCTGAACCCTTCGGCGACCAGAAGCTGCGACAGCGTTTCGTCCACATCGAGCTCGTTCTGGAACATTTCCGAACGCTCGGTGAATTCCTTCTGGCGCTTCTCGCTCGATTCCGCCTCGGTCATGATGTCGATGGCAGAGCCGGTAAGCTGGCTGGCCAGGCGCACGTTCTGGCCGCGGCGACCGATGGCGAGCGACAGCTGATCGTCGGGAACGACAACCTCGATGCGGCTTTCTTCCTCGTCGATCACCACGCGGCTGACCGTTGCGGGCTGCAGTGCGTTGACGACAAAGGTCGCGGTGTCTTCCGACCAGGGGATGATGTCGATCTTCTCGCCCTGCATTTCCTGCACGACCGCCTGCACGCGGCTGCCCTTCATGCCGACGCACGCGCCGACCGGATCGATCGAGCTGTCATAGCTGATCACGCCGATCTTCGCGCGGCTGCCCGGATCGCGCGCCGCGGCCTTGATCTGGATGATGCCGTCGTAGATTTCCGGCACTTCCAGCTCGAACAGCTTGCGCATGAAATCGGGATGCGCGCGGCTCAGGAAGATCTGCGGACCACGGTTCTCGCGGCGGACGTTGAGGATGATCGCGCGGATGCGGTCGCCAACGCGGGCGACTTCGCGCGGGATCTGCTGTTCGCGGCGGATCACGCCTTCCGCACGGCCCAGGTTGACGATGACATGGCCGAACTCGACCGACTTGACGACACCGGTGATGATCTCGCCGACACGGTCCTTGAACTCGTCATACTGGCGCTCGCGCTCGGCATCGCGGACCTTCTGGAAGATCACCTGCTTGGCGGCCTGCGCGTCGATGCGGCCCAGGTCCACGGCCGGCAGCGGATCGACGATGAAGTCGCCGACGACGGCGCCCTTCTGCAGCTTTTCGGCCTGCTTGACATCGACCTGCTTGAAATAGTCCTCGACCGTCTCGACCACCTCGACAACGCGCCACAGGCGCAGGTCGCCGCTGACCGGATCGAGCTTGGCGCGGATGTCGTTCTCTGCGCCGTAACGGGCCCGCGCCGCGCGCTGGATCGCCTCTTCCATCGCTTCGAGCACGATGGCCTTGTCGATCATCTTTTCAGTCGCCACCGAGTTGGCGATGGCGAGAAGTTCAGCCTTGTTGGCAGAAATGGCGCTGGCCATGATCAGTCTTCCTGTTCTTCGAGGTCTGCGTTTTCGTCAATTTCTTCGATGTCGTCCACGCCGCTGGTATCGAGCGGGCGGGTGGCGGCAATCAGCTTGTTGGTCAGCATCAGCTTGGCGCTGATCACCTGGGTGAATGGCACGGTGACTTGGCCGACCTTCTTGTCCTGCACGGTGATCATCTCGCCTTCCAGCGACACAAGGTCGCCGGTCAGCTGCTTGCGGCCCTGCGCCGCCTCGGTCAGCACCAGCCGCGCCTCATGGCCCAGCCAGCTGCCATAATCCTTGAGCCGGGTAAGCGGCCGGTCGATTCCGGGCGAGCTGACCTCCAGCCGATAGGCACCGGGCACCGGGTCCTTGCCCGCTTCTTCCAGCGCGTCGAACACGTCCGAAATGCGCCGCGAGAGCGTGGCACAGTCGTCGATGTTGAGCTGGCCGGTCTCCGGCCGCTCGGCCATAATCTGCAGCGTGCGATCGTCGCCCGCGCCGAACAGGTGCACGCGCACGAGATCGAAGCCGAGCGCGCTGGCTTCGGGTTCGACAAGAGCGGCAACGGCGGCAAGATCGGTCAAGGAGGCGCTTCCTGGTGAAATGGCTCTGTCGGCAGGGCAGCAAAAGCTCGTTCGTGCCGGCCCTGTGAGGCGCCGGCCCGTCAAGTTTCAGCAACCATGTCGGGATGACTGGCCATATATTCCCGTGGTGCCCGAAAAGCAAGCCATATGTGTCCCCCCGTCAGCCGTGGGGCGGCGGTAACCTTGTGGCTTAACCTGGCTCGCCGCCATCGTCCCGGCGGGGGACGCCGCTTTTGCGCCACTGGCGATTCGGCAACATATTGGTTAGCGTTTCGTAAATGCCGCACCGATGCGGTGTTGGTGCAGCAGACGGCGGGAGCAGCGATCGATGAAATTGCCCAAGGCAAGGCAGATGGCAGGCGGCGGCATTCTGATGGGAATCGGTGTGCTGGTGGGAGCAATGCTGACCAGCGCTCCAGGCGATGCTGCGATCCGGCCACTAGCAAGCGCGGCGCTGCCGGGCTCGCAGGCGATCGCGGCTGCTCCGGCGCCGGTTCTGGCCAAGGCCGATGCGACTATCACCACGCCGCAGCAGGCGGGTTATGCGATCAAGAGCGTGCTGACCATCGATGGCCCGCTCGGCCATGGGAATTACTATTGGGACGAAAGCAACGCGCCCGCCACCGGACCGCTGCTGATCACCGTGGACCTCGAAGCGCAGACGCTGTCGGTCTTCCGCGACGGGCACGAGATCGGGGTCGCAGTCATCCTCTATGGCACCCCCGAAAAGCCGACTCCCCTGGGCGCCTTTCCGATCACGCAAAAGGATGCCGATCACGTCTCCAACCTTTACGACGCGCCGATGCCGTACATGATGCGGCTGACCAATGACGGCGTCGCGATCCATGGCAGCGATGTCGAATGGGGCTATGGCACGCGCGGCTGCATCGGCGTGCCGACGGCGTTCGCCAAGATGCTGTTCGAACAGGTCAAGCTCGGCGATGTGGTGATCATCACCAACGGCCAGCGCATCAACGTGGGCGATGCCGTTGCCGGCGTTTGAAAATAGAGGTCAGCCGTGTTTGCGTGGCTGGCCAATCCGGGAGTTGAGGGCTAGACCCGCCCAATGGAACGACATTTAGCTGACACGCTGGTCAATCAGGGCCGGGAGGCCATGCGTCGGCGGGATGCAGCCACTGCGCGCCTGTGTTTCGAGCAGGTGGTGCGCGATCCGCCCCCTGGCATTGCTCCGCCCTGGCTCCTGCTGTCGCAGGCATGCCAACTGGCCGGCGACCAGAGAGGTCAGGAACAGGCACTCGCGCAATTGCTGGAGCGGGATCCGCGCCATCTCGCGGGCTTGCTGCTGATGGGCGAGCTCAAGGCCAGCCTCGGCGATACTCGCGCTGCAACTTCGTTCTTCATGACGGGGGTCACCGTTGCCGACCAATCCGGCGCACCCGATACGATCCGCCCGCTGGTTGAAAAGGCGCGGAACTATCTCCAGCAGGCGAATGGCAGCTATGCCGAACATCTGAGCCGGCACCTTGCGGAACGTAATATAGTGCCCGGGCAGATTTCCGCGCGTGTCGACGAAGCGCTCGATCTGTTGCTGGGGCGGCGGCAGGTGTTCCTTCAGCAGCCGACCAGTTTCTATTTTCCTGCCTTGCCGCAGCGCCAGTTCTACGAGGCGCGGGAATTCGATTGGGCGGAAGGGTTTGAAGCGCTTGCGCCCGCCATGGTTGAGGAACTGGAAAATCTTCTGGATAACCGTGGACAGGGCTTTTCACCCTATTTGCGCACCGATCCGAATCGACCGGCAGCTGCCAATCCGCTTCGTGACGATCCCAGCTGGGGCGCTCATTTTCTTTGGGAAGATGGCAGCATCGTTGCCGATCATGCGGCGCTTGCGCCCGTGACGATGGAAGCGCTCGCCACCGCCCCGATGCCGGAAATTGCCGAGCGGTCGCCTATGGCGCTCTATTCGCTGTTGCGTCCAGGAACGCATATCCGCCCACATCACGGCATGCTCAACACCCGGCTGATCTGTCATCTGCCGTTGATCACCAATCCCGATTGCGCGATCCGGGTCGGGAACGAGACGCGACGCTGGCAGCATGGCAAGCTCCTGATCTTCGATGACAGTATCGAGCACGAGGCTTGGAACCGGGGCAGCGCGACCCGCATCATCCTGCTGTTCGAAATCTGGCGCCCAGAGATATCGCAGGATGAGCGCGCGGCCCTGACCACCATATTCGAATCCATTGCCGCTTTTGGTGGCATGCCGCGCGGGCAGGGATGAGGCACCTTGGCACGGGGCCGTGCTGCGCAAAAAAGCCCCGGATTGAATCCGCTTGACCTGCCACGCTGTATTATGGCAGTGAAGCAGTGATGGCAGATAACAGCAAACCCGTTTACCTCAAGCTTCGCGACATTATCGCCGCCTCGATTCTTGACGGCGAGTATGCGGAAGGTGACATGCTGCCTTCGGTCCGGGCCTTTGCTGCCGAACAACAGGCCAATCCGCTCACCGTCGCCAAGGCCTATCAGATGTTCCAGGATCAGGGGCTGGTCGAGGTTCAGCGCGGGGTCGGCATGTACGTTGCTGCTGGCGCTGTCGACAAGCTCCGCGCGATGGAGCGCGAGGATTTCCTCAAGCATGTCTGGCCGCCCGTGCTGCGCCAGATGCGCCGCATTGGCCTGTCCCCCGTTGCGTTGCTCGACGGAGAGAAGGCCTGACCCTCAGGGGTCTACCGCATCGTCCGGCAGATCCTCGACACGCGGCAGCCGGTCCGCCAGTGCGAGGTCGAACTGTTCCTTGTCGAGCCGCCCTTCCCATTTGGACACCACCACGGTCGCGACCGCATTGCCGATGAAATTGGTGAGACTGCGGCATTCGGACATGAAGCGGTCGATTCCGAGGATCAGCGCCATGCCCGCGACCGGCACCGACGGCACGATCGACAGCGTGGCCGCCAGGGTGATGAAGCCCGCCCCGGTCACTCCCGCCGCGCCCTTGGACGAGATCATCGCGACGCCCAGCAGCAGCAACTGCTCGCCCAGCGACAGTTCGACATTGCACGCTTGCGCGATGAACAGGGCAGCCAGTGTCATGTAGATATTGGTACCGTCGAGGTTGAAGCTGTAGCCCGTCGGCACGACCAGGCCCACGACCGTCTTGGGGCAGCCCGCGCGCTCCATCTTCTCGATCAGCGAGGGAAGCGCGCTTTCGGAGGAGGACGTGCCCAGCACCAGCAGCAGTTCGGCGCGCAGATAGACGATCAGCTTCAGGATCGAAAATCCGCAGGCCCAGCCGACCGCGCCCAGCACGACCAGCACGAACAGCAGCGATGTAAGATAGAAGGTCGCGACCAGCGCCGCCAGGTTGGCCAATGTGCCGATGCCATATTCGCCGATGGTAAAGGCCATGGCACCGAATGCCCCGACCGGCGCGACCTTCATCACCATGCCGACCAGCTTGAAGAAAGCGAACGATGCATCCTCCAGCAGCTCGAACAGCTTTGTGCCCTTGTCACCGATCATCGCCAGCGCAATGCCGAACAGGATCGAGACGAACAGCACCTGGAGCAGATTTCCGCTGCTCAGCGAGGCGAGAAAGGTGTCCGGCACGATGCTGCTGAGGAAGCCGGTGATGCTCGTTTCCTGCGCCTTGGCGGTATATTCGCTGACCTTGCCGGTATCGAGCGTCGCCGGATCGATGTTCAGCCCTGCGCCCGGCTGGACGACATTGGCGACAATCAGGCCGACGATCAGCGCCAGCGTCGAGAAAGTCAGGAAATATGCAAAGGCCTTGCCCGCGACGCGCCCGACGCTTGCCAAGTCGCGCATTCCGGCTATGCCGGTGACGATGGTCAGGAAGATGACCGGCGCGATCACCATCTTGACCAGCTTGATGAACACATCGCCCAGCGGCTTCATCGCCGCACCGGTCTCCGGCGCGAAATGCCCCAGCGCCACGCCTGCGACGATCGCGACCAGCACCTGCACATAGAGCTGCGCATACCAGCGGCGCGGCGCGCGGGTGGGAAGCGGCGAGGGAGAGGCGAGCGAAACCATGATAGCGGCCTAACACCGCTATCCGCCCGTTCCAACGATTATGGTTGCAAGCTCACCCGAACGGCGCGTCGATCGCGGTTTGCGGTTCGGTGAACCAGCGCGGGCCGGTGTCGGTCATGTAGAAATGGTCTTCCAGCCTTATCCCGAACCGGTCGGGAATGACGATCATCGGCTCGTTGGAAAAGCACATGCCGGTGGCAAGCGGGGTCGTGTCGCCGCGCACCAGATAGGCGGGTTCGTGGATCGACAGGCCGATGCCGTGGCCGGTGCGGTGCGGCAGGCCGGGCAGCGCGTAATCGGGGCCGAAGCCTGCAGCTTCGAGCACGCGGCGCGCGGCGGCATCGACGCTCTCGCAGGGCACACCGGGCTGGGCGGCGTCGAACGCGGCGGCTTGCGCGGCTTTCTCGAGGTCCCAGATGCGGCGCTGCTCGTCATCGGGTTTTCCGAACACATAGCTGCGCGTGATGTCCGAATGATAACCCTGCACCGTGGTGCCGGTATCGATCAGTACCACATCGCCTTCGCGCAGTTCCGGATCGCCGGGAAGGCCGTGCGGAAAGGCCGATCCGCGCCCGAACTGGACCATGCAGAACGTGCTGCCCGGCCCGCCCATCGCGCGGTGGGCGTCACCGATGAAGCGGATCACTTCGCTGGCCCTCATGCCTTCGCGTAAGGTCAGCGCGGCCCGGCGATGCGCCTCCAGCGTCATCGATTTGGCCTGCTGCATCAGCGCGATCTCGGCGGGCGATTTGTGCATCCGGCAGCCGTCGATCGCCGGCGCTCCGCTGGTCAGCGCAAGGCCCGGCGCGGACTTGGCGATATGATCGACGAACAGGAAGGGCAGCGCGGGGTCGATGGCCAGCGTATGCGCGCCCCAGGAACGGCAGGCATCGGAGACCAGCGCGGTCGGCGACTCATCTTCCTGCCACAGCCGGATCTCGACCTCGATCGCCAGTTCGGCTTCAAGCGAGCCCAGTTCGAAAAAGGGGGCGATCATCACCGGGTCGCCCGATACCGGGATCAGCAGCGCGACCAGCCGCTCGGTGCCACCCCAGGAAACGCCCGCGAAATAGCGCAGGCTTGGTCCCGCGCCGACGATCAGTGCATCCGCTCCGGCATCTCGGGTAAGCTTGCGCGCCTTTTCGATCCGCGTCAGCCGTTCGTTGTGCGTAATCGCGGAAGCAGGGCTCGCCCAAGGGCCAAGTCCTGCGAGTTGCTCGGCTGCGGTCGATCCGCCAATGCCTTTCATGTCTTCCCTCCGAAACGCGCCGGGTCGAAGGGCGCAAGGTCGATTGCCGGGGGCTGGTCAGCTGCGAGCGCGCCGATCAGCTCTCCCGTGATTGCCGCCAGCGTCATCCCCAGATGCTGATGTCCGAAGGCGTATAGCAGATTGGATGCGTACTGGCTGCGGCCGATGGCGGGCAGATAATCGGGAAGTGTCGGGCGCGCGCCCATCCAGGGCTCACCCGGTGGGTCGAAAGGCAGGCCGAGTTCCGCGACATGATGTCGCAACTTCTGCCATTTTGCCGGGTCAGGCGGCGCGGCGCGGGCGGCAAATTCGACAAAGCTCGCTGCGCGCAGGCCACCTGCGAAGCGGGTGACGATCATCGACCGATCCTCGAACGCGACCGGCGGCATGTCCTGCGGCCAGCGGCTGGCGGCTGACTGGATATGATAGCCGCGTTCCGCGATCAGCGGGATGCGGATACCCAGCGGACGCAGCAGTTCGGCAGAGGCTGCCCCGGCACACAGCAGAACATGGTCGGCGCGCAAAATGTCAGCGCCGCAGCGCACGGCTGCCTGGCCGCCCTCCATGGCGATGGCATCGGCGGCAGAGTGGCGAAACGCGCCCCCCTGGGTGCGGAACAGCGCCCGCAGGGCATCGGCGAGCGCGCCCAGATCGGCGATCTGGCCCGATCCTGCAAAACGTATTGCCGCCACGATTTCGCCCCGGCTCGCGAGATTGCGGATGTCGGCGAGCTCGCCCGCCGTCGCGTCGCGCACGGTCGCGGTGCCGAGATTGGTGTTCAGCCAGAAGGCCCTGCCGCGTGCGGCGGTGACAGCACTTTCCCAGGCGACGAAATGGCCGTCCTCGCGCAGAAGGTGACTTGCCCCGGCCATGTCGCACAGCCTGCGCCATGCCGGCATGGCCTCGGCCAGCAGCGTCGACAGGGCCGCCGTTCCGGAAGCAAACCGATCCGCTGAACTGGCCCGCAGCAGCTTGAGGGCAAAGGGCCCCCAGGTGACGATCTGCCCTATGGGAAGCGCGAGGGCACCGCGCGGATGGAGCATCGCCCAGGCGCTGCGGATCGTGGCGGCGGAGGCGAGCGGCTGCACCTGCTCGATCGCAATATGCCCGGCATTGCCCCACGAGGCGCCGCGCGGTGCCTCGAACGGCTCGATCAGCGTCACGGATGCTCCGGCGCGCTGCAGGGCAAGCGCGCTCGTCAGGCCCACCAGGCCACCGCCCACCACCAAAGCAGTCGAGCCGGAAAGGGAAGCAAAGTTTTTCATCTTGCGATGCCGATCATATATCGTATACGATTTTCATCGCAACCGGAGATTGATGCGTGACCAAGATGACCCGCAAGACGCTCTGGCAGGGGGTTTATCCTGCTGCCACCACCCAGTTTACCGAAAGCCTGGCCGTCGATCACGATGCCACGCAGCGGGTGCAGACGGCGCTGGTCGATGACGGGGTCGACGGGCTTATCCTTCTGGGCACGTGCGGTGAGAACAATTCGCTGGAATCCGACGAGAAGCTGGCGGTGCTCAAGGGTGCGGTCGAGGCCGTGGGGGGGCGGGTGCCGCTGGTTGCGGGCGTCTCCGAATTCACCACCAAGCGGGCTGTCGAATATGCAAGGGCGGCCGAAGCGATCGGCATCGATGCGCTGATGCTGCTGCCGTGCATGGTCTACGTCCCCCGGGTCGAGGAACTGTACACGCATTTCCGCACGGTGGCGGAGGCGACCAGCCTGCCGATCATGCTCTACAACAACCCGCCCGCCTATCGCGTCAACGTAGATTTCGACACGCTGGCGAAGCTCGAGAACGTGCCGAACATCGTCGCGATCAAGGAAAGCGCGCCCGATCCGCGCCGCTTCACCGATCTGATCAACCGCTTCGGCGATCGCTACACCGTGATGGCGGGGCTCGACGATGTCGCTCTCGAAGGGCTGATGCTGGGGGCATCGGGCTGGGTCTCGGGCCTGACCAGCGCCTTTCCGCGCGAATCGGTGGCCCTGGTCGCGGCGCAGCGGCGCGGCGATTATGCTGAGGCGCTGCGCATCTATCGCTGGTTCATGCCGCTGCTGCATCTCGATGCCGAGCACGATCTGGTCCAGTCGATCAAGCTGGCCGAACAGATCATGGGCCGCGGATCGGAGCGGGTGCGGATGCCACGCATGCCGCTGACCGGCCAGCGGCGCGCGGACGTTATCGCCTGGGTCGAGCAATGCGCCGCGACCCGGCCCGTTCCCGCCTGATCGCTGATGCGGCACACCTTCTTCTGCATCGACGGCCATACCGCAGGCAATCCGGTGCGCCTGGTCGCGGGCGGTGCGCCCCTGGTGCGCGGATCGTCCATGGCCGAGCGGCGGATGGACTTTATCGAGCGGTTCGACTGGATCCGCACCGGGCTGTGCTTCGAGCCGCGCGGGCATGACATGATGTCGGGCGGGTTCCTCTACCCGCCCACCCGGGCCGAAAACGATGTCGGCATATTGTTCATCGAAACCTCGGGCTGCCTGCCGATGTGCGGGCATGGCACGATCGGCATGATCACCTTCGGGCTGGAACACGGGCTGATCCAGCCGCGGACGCCGGGTCTGCTCAAGGTCGAGGTGCCTGCCGGCGACATCCGCATCGAATATGGTCAGGATGGCGACAAGGTCAGCTGGGTGCGCATCCGCAATGTGCCGTCGTTCGTCGCCGCTGAAGACGTGCGGATCGATGTGCCCGGCCTTGGCCCACTGTCGATCGATATTGCCTATGGCGGCAATTTCTACGCAATTGTCGAGCCGCAGGGAAATTACACCGGACTGGACGATCTGGGCGCGGCGCGGCTGGTGGAACATGCCCGCACGATCCGTGCGATGTTGCGCGAGACCATCGAGCCGGTCCATCCGCTCGACGACCGGATTCGCGGGGTCAGCCATGTGCTTTGGGCGGACAAGCCGAAAGGCGACGGCGCGGACGGGCGCAACGCGGTCTTCTATGGCGAGCGCGCCATCGACCGCTCGCCCTGCGGCACGGGCACCTCGGCGCGGCTGGCGCATCTGGCACACAAGGGCCGCTTGAAGACCGGCGACCGGTTCGTGCATGAAAGCTATATCGGCAGCCGCTTCATCGGTCGTGTCGAGGCAGCCGAAAATCTGGCCGGTGTTCCCGCCATCATTCCGTCGATCGAGGGCTCCGCTGTCGCCACCGGCTTCAATACCATCTGGATCGATGACAAAGACCCCTTTTGGGCTGGCTTCTCTGTGATATGAGGGGCCGATGAGCATCGGCATGCGCAACCCTTCGGAACAGCTGGTCGATCTGGTCCGGGACCGGATTCTGAACGGCAGTGTCGCGCCCGATCGCCCTATCCGCCAGGACGCGCTGGCCGCCGAAATGGGGGTGAGCAAGATTCCGCTGCGCGAGGCTCTGGCCCGGCTCGAGGAAGAGGGGCTGCTTGTTTCGCAGGCCAATCGCGGTTTCACCGTGCGGCCACTCGCCGCTGCAGAGGCGGAAGAGGTTTTCGCGCTGCGGCTGACGCTTGAGCCGGAGATGATTGCGCTCGCCGCGCGCCAGGCAGATGCCGCCGCCCAACAGGCTGCCACCGACCTGCTGGACCGACTCTACAGCCTGACCGACCGGCAGGGCGACGGTGTCGGTGCGTTCAACCGGGCGTTTCACCTGGCCCTGCTGCGCCCTGCCGGGCGTCCGGTAACCTATACCATCCTTGAGCGGCTGCATGTGCTTTCGGAGCGCTATGTCCGCAAGCATCTGGAACCATTGGGGCGCAACGAGCGCGCCAATGAGGAGCATCGCGAGCTGCTGGAAACCTGGCTGGCGCGCGATGAACGCAAGATCGCGGCGCTGGCGGTGGTGCATATCGGCAAGACGCTGGATGACCTGCGGCTGCAGCTGAGCACGGACGATAACCGATAACCGAAAGCTGCCGGGCAGGGAGCCTGTGCTGACAATGAAAAGGGACGCAATGCATGGGGATTCTGGGGCCGATCAAACCGATAGTGCAGGCGGCCGACGCCCCTGAAGGCAGCCGGTTGAAGCCGACATTGTCGTGGCCGCACCTGATTGCGCTCGGCGTCGGGGCGATCGTCGGCACCGGCATCTACACGCTGACCGGCGTGGGGGCAGAGCGCGCCGGGCCGGCGGTGATCCTGGCCTTCGCGATTGCAGGCGCGGTCTGCGCCTGCGCGGCGCTGGCCTATGCCGAGCTTGCGACGATGATCCCGACCGCAGGATCGGCCTATACCTATACCTATTCGGTGGTGGGCGAGACGCTCGCCTGGGTGGTCGGGTGGAGCCTGATCCTCGAATATTCGCTGGCCTGTTCGACCGTTGCGGTCGGCTGGTCCGGTTATCTGGTCGGCTGGCTGCAATCCGCCGGGGTCGAGCTGCCCGCGATGCTGCTCAGCGGGCCGCATGCGGGCGGCATCATCAACCTGCCGGCGGTGATCGTATCGCTCGCGATTGCCGGCATGCTGATGGCGGGCACGCGCGAGAGCGCGACGCTCAACATCATCCTCGTCATCATCAAGCTCGCCGCACTGACCGCTTTCGTCGCGCTGGCGCTGCCCGCGTTCGACAGTGCGAACTTCACCCCGTTCATGCCCTATGGCTTTGGCAGCACGGTGCAGGACGGATCGACCCGCGGGGTGATGGCCGCCGCGGCGATCGTGTTCTTCGCGTTCTACGGGTTCGATGCGGTGGCGACCTCGGCCGAAGAAGCGCGCAATCCGGGGCGCGACCTTACCATCGGCATCGTGGGGTCGATGGCGGTCTGCACGTTGATCTACATGGCCGTCGCGTTGTCCGCCGTCGGTGCAATGTCGTATCTGACGCTCGGCAATTCGCCCGAACCGCTGGCGCTGGTGCTGCGCACGCTGGGGCATCCGACCGCCTCCTATCTTGTCGCGCTCGCCGCGCTGATCGCGCTGCCGTCGGTGATCCTGGTGATGATGTACGGGCAGAGCCGCATCTTCTTCGTCATGGCGCGCGATGGACTGCTGCCGCCGGTGCTCTCGCGTGTCTCGCCCAAGACCGGCGCGCCGGTGCTGGTGACGGGGATTACCGGCGTGTTCGTCGCAGCCGTCGCAGGCTTCTTCCGGCTCGACGAGATTGCCGAGCTCGCCAATGCGGGGACGCTGCTCGCGTTCATCGCGGTGGGAGGCTGCCTGATGGTATTGCGCAAGCGCGCGCCGGAACTGAAGCGCGTGTTCAACTGCCCGCAGCCCTATCTGGTCGGTACGCTCGCGATCCTCGGCTGCCTTTATCTGCTTGCCAGCCTGCCGACGCAGACGCTGGTACGCTTTGCCTTGTGGAACGTGGCGGGCCTTGCCTTCTATTTCCTCTATAGCCGTTCGCGCAGCCAGGCGCTGCAGGAACAGCAGGCCGGAGTGTGACACAACAAGGGCCGCAAAGGCCCGCATCAGGGGAACGGGTATGAAGATCGGTCGGATTTTGCTGGCAGGCCTGTCGGCGCTGGCGCTGGCAGGCAGCGTTTCGGCGCAGGCTCTGGGCCAGGCAGAACAGCGTGAACTCGCCGATCCCATCCCGGCGCGCACGCTGGGTGAGGGCCCCTGGCCGCGCACCGTGCTGCGCAACGCCATCTATGTCGACGGCACCGGCGCGCCTGCGCAAGGCCCGGTCGATATCGTCATCGAGAACGACCGGATCGTGCAGATCGCCAGCATCGGCGCGCCCGGCGCGATCGACCAAGCGCGGCGGCCGCCAAAGGGCGAGAAGGAATATGACCTGACCGGCCATTATGTGCTGCCCGGCTTCGTCGATGCGCATGTCCATCTGCACACGCTGAGCGACGGGCAGGGCGTGCCGAGCGACTATGTGCTCAAGCTGTGGCTGGCGCACGGCATCACCACCGCACGCAATGTCGGCTCGTCCGAAATGTCGATCGAGCAGCAGGTGGCGATCAAGAACCGGCTGGCGCGCAACGAGATCACCGGACCCCGGCTCGATATCTATCCGATGTTCCAGCAGATTGGCCTGCCGATCCGCACGGCCGAACAGGGCCGCGCCGCGATCCGCGATGCCAAGCGGCGCGGGGCGGACGGCATCAAGTTCATCGGTGGCAGCGAGGCGGCCCTGCTCGCCGCGATCGACGAGACCAAGAAGCTGGGCATGCACTCGACGATGCACCATGCCCAAGGCGTGGTCGCCTATGCCAATGTGCTGCGCACCAGCGAGGCGGGGCTGGAATCAATGGAGCACTGGTACGGCCTGCCCGAGGCCATGTTCACCGACCGCAAGTTGCAGGACTGGCCGGGCGATTTCGTCAACACCGACGAGCAGATGCGTTTCGGCGAGGCCGGGCGCTTGTGGAAACAGGCGGCCAGGCCCGGTTCCGAGCGCTGGAACGAGGTGATGGAAACGCTGCTGCAGCGCGGCTTCACCATCGACCCGACCTTTACCGCCTATCTTGCCAGCCGCGACCTGATGCGGATGAACCGCGCGGTCTGGCATAACGAATACACAATGCCCGCGCTGTGGGACTGGTATCGTCCCAGCCGGATCAACCATGGCAGCTACTGGTTCGATTGGACCACCGAGCGCGAGATGGACTGGAAGGAGAATTTCCGCATCTGGATGACCTTCGTCAACGAATACAAGAACCGCGGCGGGCGCGTCACCGTCGGGTCGGACGCGGGCTATATCTACAACACCTATGGCTTCGGCTATATCCAGGAGATGGAATTGCTGCGCGAGGCCGGGTTCAGCCCGCTCGAGGTGATCCACAGCGCGACGCAACAGGGCGCGCAGCTGCTGGGCCATGATGCCGATATCGGCACGATCGAACCCGGCAAGAAGGCGGATCTGGTGATCGTCAAGGGCAACCCGATCGCGAACCTCAAGCTGCTGTTCGCGACCGGCACGCTCAAGCTCGACGATGCGACCGGCAAGGCGCAACGCGTCGGCGGTATCGCCTGGACGGTGAAGGACGGCATTTTCTACGAGGGCAAGGCGCTGCGTGCGGACATCCGCGCGATGGTGGCGCGCGCCAAGGCCGAGCGCGGACTGCCGCCCGGCTACATGACCATCGAACAGGAAGATCTGACACAGTGACACTGACAGGCCAGTTTTTCATCGCGGGCGAACGGCGCGGCGCCGGCGAAACGTTCCACGCCTATGATCCCGGCAAGGGCGCGAGTATCGAGGATATCGGCTTTTTCACATCAACCGAGCAGGATATCGCCGATGCCTGTGCCGCCGCCGAAGAAGCGGCGGTTGCCTATGCCAATCTGCCGCTGGAGCGCCGCGCGGTCTTTCTCGAAGCCATTGCGAGCGAGATCGAGGCATTGGGCGATGCGCTGCTGAGCCGCGCCTGCGCCGAATCCGGCCTGCCCTTGCCACGCATGACCGGCGAGCGTGGCCGCACCTGCGGCCAGCTGCGCCTGTTCGCCGCCGAGGTTCGCGACGGCCAGTGGCTCAAGCTGCGCATCGACCACGGCGATCCTCGGCGCACCCCGCCCAAGCCGGACCTCCGCCTGCGCATGATCCCGCTGGGGCCAGTCGCGGTATTTGGCGCGTCAAACTTCCCGCTCGCCTTTTCGACGGCGGGCGGAGACACCGCCTCGGCGCTGGCGGCAGGATGTCCGGTCGTGGTCAAGGGGCACCCCGCGCATCCCGGCACGGCGGAGCTGGTCGCAGGCGCGATCACGAAAGCCGCAGCCGACACCGGCATGCCCGCCGGCGTGTTCAGCCTGGTCACGGGCACCGGAAATGCCATCGGTGCGGCGCTGGTTGCCGATCCGCGCATCCAGGCGGTGGGCTTTACCGGATCGCGCAGCGGCGGCGAGGCGCTGATGAAGATCGCGGCCAGCCGTCCGCAGCCGATCCCGGTCTATGCCGAGATGTCGGCGATCAACCCTGTCATCCTCTTGCCGAACGCTCTGGCCAACCGAGGCAAGGCACTGGCAGCGGGTTATGTGGCGTCGCTGACCATGGGCTCGGGCCAGTTCTGCACCAATCCTGGCCTGGTGCTCGCGCTGGAAGGACCCGATCTGGACGCCTTTCTCGCCGAGGCGGGCGCACTGGTCGAGGCGCAGGCCCCGCAGACCATGCTCACCGCCGGAATTCATTCTGCGTACGAGAAGGGCAGCGCCGCGCTCGCCGCGACACCCGAAGTGATCACCGTTGCGCGCGGCATCCACCCGACCGGGCCGCACGAAGGCCGCACCGCGCTGTTCAGCGTCGCGGCGCGGGATTGGCTCGCCAAGCCGGACCTGCAGCACGAGGTGTTCGGGACGTCGTCGATCGTCGTGCGCTGCGCCGACCGCGCACAGTTGCTCGAAGTTTTGCGCGGCCTGGAGGGGCAGCTCACAGCGACGCTGCACATGGACGAGGCCGATAATGATGACGCCCGTGCGCTGCTGCCGGTGCTCGAGCGCAAGGTCGGGCGCATCCTCGCCAATGGCTGGCCGACCGGGGTCGAGGTCGGGCATGCCATCAACCATGGCGGGCCGTACCCTGCGACCTCGGACGGGCGCACGACCTCGGTCGGCACGCTGGCGGTCGATCGCTTCCTGCGCCCGGTCGCCTATCAGGACATGCCTGAGTCCTTGCTGCCCGAAGCGTTGCGCGAGGGCGGACAGCGCGGCATGATCACGCGGCTCGACGGGGCCTGGCACCTCTCCTGAGCGCAAAATATGGCCGGTGCGGTCCGATATGGGTTGCAATTCACAACGATGTAAGCAACCTTTCCTGCCGGAGAGCCGCAAAAGCGGCCTCGCGACCGGAGAGACTAGCCATGAAGCATGAAAAGCCGTCCGACCTCATCGCTGCATCGCATGTCGATGTGCTGATCATCGGTGCCGGAATTTCCGGCATTGGCATGGCGGTGCATCTGAAGGAAAAATGCCCGGATCGGACTTTCGCAATTCTTGAGCGGCGCAGCGATATCGGCGGGACCTGGAACCTGTTTCAATATCCCGGCATCCGCTCCGACAGCGACATGCACACTCTGGGATTCGAGTTCGAACCCTGGCGCGAGCAGAAGGCGATTGCCGATGGCCCGTCGATCCTGAGCTATCTGAAGCGGATCAAGGACGAGCGCGGCCTCAATGATTACATCCGGCTTGGACACAAGGTGCTGTCGGCGAGCTGGTCGAGCAGCGAGGCGCGCTGGACAATCGCGGCCGAGGTCGAAGGCCCCGGAGAAAATGGTCCCCGCGTGCAGCACCTGACCTGCAGCTATCTGTTCATGGGCACCGGCTATTACGATTACGATCAGGGCTATGACCCCGAGTTCGCCGGGCGCGAGAGCTTTGGCGGGCAGATCATCCATCCCCAGTTCTGGCCGAAGAATTTCGACTATGCGGGCAAGCGCGTCGTCGTGATCGGATCGGGCGCGACGGCTGTGACCATCGTGCCGTCGATGACCGACAAGGCCAAGCATGTGACCATGCTCCAGCGCACGCCGACCTGGTACTGGAGCCGCCCGGCCAAGGACTGGCTGGCCAACTCGCTACGCGCTATCATGCCCGACGAATGGGCCTATCGCCTCATCCGCTTCAAGAACGTGCGGATGCAGCAGATCGCCTTCAGGCGCGCGCGCGAGAACCCCAAGAAGGTCGGCGACTATCTGCTCAAGCGGATCCGCAAGATCATGGGCAGCAAGATGCACGAGCCCGATTTCCAGCCACCTTATGGCCCCTGGGAGCAGCGCCTGTGCCTGGTGCCCGATGGCGACATGTTCAAGGCGATCCGCGACGGCAAGGCGGATATCGTTACCGACCATATCGACCGCTTCACGCCCACCGGCATCCAGCTGAAGTCGGGCAGGCATCTTGATGCGGACGTGATCGTCACCGCGACCGGCCTCAAGCTCGCCATGGCCGGCAAAGTCGATTTCTCGGTCGATGGCCAGCCGCTCGATTTCACGCAGCATTTCTATTACAAGGGCTGCATGTTCAGCGATGTGCCGAACATGGCGATCGTGTTCGGCTATCTGAACGCCTCATGGACGCTCAAGGTCGATATTGTTGCCGATTTCGTCTGCCGCCAGCTCAATCACATGGCCGCCACCGGCAGCGAGATCGCGGTGCCGGTGCTGGGCAGCGATGGCCCGGTGAACGAGGAGCAGATTTTCGATTTCTCGTCGGGCTATGTCCAGCGCGCGCTCAATATCCTGCCCAAACAGGGCAACCGCATGCCCTGGCGGCTCAACCAGGATTATCTGTTCGACCGCAAGGTGCTGCGCGAGGAAGCGGTCGACGATGGCGTGCTCGCCTTCCGCAAGGCCGAGGCCGATGTCGAGGCGCCGACCGCGATTGCGGCAGAATAACCCTTATTCTGCCGGATTGCTGAACGCGGCCCGATAGGCGGGCTTGATCGCAGCCAGGGTATCCCGCGTCACTGCGACGCTGATCTCATAGGCTCCTTCGGCATAGGGCCCGGCAACATAGGGGGCGGCCACGAACATGATCCGGTCAAATCCGTCATTGCCGACCGCCGAAGGCACCACTGTCAGATCACTGAACGGCGGGCAGACGTTGAACATGTCATCGGGATCGTCCGACATGTATTCGCCGCGCCGCTGCAGCCGTTCGGCGTTCAGGGCGTCGCAATAGGGTTTGCGCATGGGCTCCAGCGCCGCGCTCATGTCGGTAAACAGCTCTTCCGGCTTGATCCGTTTGCCCGCCGTTTTGTCCCAGAGCAGAGCTTCATAACCGGTATTGCCATGCGCGCCGCCCGAATAGCTGCTGATCTCGCCGAGCATGGCGAGCAGGGGCGCGGTGTTGCCGGTGCTCGTCCAGCTTAGCCCCATCATGTGCGGATTATAGGGATAGTCATTGGCCTTGGCGTCCTTCTCTGCCTCGGCCGCCTCGCTTTCCAGATTGGCGAGATCCTTGGCGCGTTCGGCTTCCAGCAGGCTTGCGAGCTCCGGGATCGCCGCCGCTTCAGCCGGATAGGCATAGCTGAAGGTGAACGTGTCGGTTTCGCGAGCGAACGTGACGGGCGGAGCCGCCTTCTGCTCCGCCTTTTCACGCGTTGCGCTGCTCGCCTCGGGCGCATCCTGGCCGCAGGCCGCCATGGCGGGCAGCATCAGGGCCGCCAGCGCAGTCAGCGCCAGATGAACGGGTTGGCGGATGGTCATGATTCTCTCTCGCAGTTGCGCGCCATATTGCTGTAAGAGCCGACAATGATTGATTTGTCCTCCCTCGTCCAGCCGGACCTCGGCCAGCAGGCCCGCACCATCCACCTCGTCGACAAGGCGGGGCTTGCCGATTGGCTGAAGGCCGCGCCGCCGCGCGTGCGCAACCATCTCGCGGCGATGCGCTTTTCTGCCCGAGCGCACGAGATGCTCGTCGTGCCGGGCGATCAGGCGGACGACTGGGCTGTCGTGCTGGGCGTTGCCGATGCATCCAGCCTGAAGCCCTGGTGTCTCGCCAAGGTGGCAGAGCTGCTGGCAACAGGTACGTACCGGCTGGCAAACGACGCCCGGCCCGGCGATGCGCAGATCGGCTGGGCGCTCGCGCAACACCGGTTCACCGCCTACAAGAAGGTTGAGGAAAACCCGCAAGGGCCGCGCGTCCTGCTCACCAACGATCCTGCACATATGGACGCGGCGCTGGCAGAAGCGGAGGCAACGGCCTGGGTCCGCGACCTGGTCAACACCCCCGCCGAGGACATGGGTCCCGCAGCGCTGGAAGAAGCGGCAGCGGAACTCGCGCGCACCTATGGCGGGCTGCTCGATGTGACGCGCGGCGATGCGCTGGAAACGCATTATCCGATGATCCACGCGGTCGGACGGGCCGCAGGGCGCAGCCACGCGCCGCGGTTGATCGAACTGCACTGGGGCCGCGACGATCATCCGCGCGTCGCTATCGTCGGCAAGGGCGTATGCTTCGACAGCGGCGGGCTGGATATCAAGCCTGCATCGGGCATGCTGCTGATGAAGAAGGACATGGGCGGCGCCGCGCATGCGCTGGCGCTCGCGCAGCTGATCATGCGGCTGAAGCTGCCGGTGCGGCTGCACCTGCTGGTCGGCGCGGTCGAGAATGCGATCTCGGGCAACGCCTTCCGTCCCGGCGACGTGCTGAGGAGCCGCAAGGGGATCACCGTCGAGATCGGCAATACCGACGCCGAAGGGCGGCTGGTGCTGGGCGATTGCCTGGCCAAGGCGAGCGAGGCAATGCCTGACATGATCCTCGATTTCGCGACGCTGACGGGTGCGGCGCGTGTCGCGGTGGGACCGGACCTGCCCGCGCTGTTCTCGAACAGTGATCCACTCGCCGATGGGCTGCTGTCGAGCGGCACGATGGTTGGCGATCCGTGCTGGCGGCTGCCGCTCTGGGCAGGTTACGAGGACATGTATGCAAGCGACATTGCCGATATCGGCAATACCGGCGGAGCCTTTGCCGGCGCGATTACCGCTGCGCTGTTCCTGCAGCGCTTCGTCGGCGAAGGCCTGCCCTGGGCGCATTTCGATACCTATGCCTGGCGACCGACACCGCGTCCCGGCCAGCCCAAGGGCGGCGAGGCAATGGGGTTGCGGGCCAGCTGGCATTATCTGCGCAGCCGCTATTCGCCTGATCCGGCATGACGGGGCTTGGACAAATGCCGATGGTTCGGCTATCTGGCGCGCCTGCCTGCGGCCTCTGCCCGGGCTCGGACACGGAAATCTGCGGCGCAGCAGGGCTTGAGGGACTGGGGTAATTGACACATTCGACACGTTCTGCGGCGGAAGCATCGCCGGTGGATGCCGGATCGGCGCTGCAGGACAGCCCTGACGCCGCTGCGATCCGGCAACGCTTCGTGCTCAGCGGTCCGGTTGCCGATTACGATCCGCGCGTCACGCCGATCCGCGGCGATCTGGCCGATATTGCGCTGGCCGGGCGGTTCTTCGCGCCGCATTATGTCGCGCCGCAGCTCCACCGGGTGAAGGCCGATGGTGCCATGCTGCGCAAGGCGGGCAACCGCGATGCCGAAGCGGTCAGCCAGCTGCTGGCCGGCGAAGGCTTTGCCTTGCTGGATAGCGCTGGTGAGTGGGGCTGGGGCTATGGCGTGCACGACGGCTATTGCGGCTATGTGCTTCTCGACGGGCTGACTCGCGACGACGCGGAGCCGACCCATGTCGTGCATGTTCGCCGCGCCCTCGTCTTTGCCGAACCCTCGATCAAGACTCCGGTGGTGGCGAGCCTGCCGATGGGCGCGCGGATCGCGGTTCAAGGCGTGAGCGAATGCGGCAGATTCTTCGCTGTCGAAGGCGGGTGGATGTCGGTACGCCACGCGCTCGGCCTTGATGCGCTGACCTGCGATCCCGTCGACCGGGCGCTGCAACTGATCGGCGCACCCTATCTCTGGGGCGGTCGCAGTGGTGACGCGCTCGACTGTTCGGGGCTGGTGCAGCTGGTGCTGATGCTTGCTGGACATGCTGCGCCGCGCGACAGCGACCAGCAGCGCGATGCGCTCGGCAGGGCGCTTGCCGATCCGGAGCCGCTCCAGCGTGGCGATCTGGTCTTCTTTCCCGGCCATGTCGGGATCATGGCGGATGCCGACACACTGGTGCACGCCAATGCCCACTGGATGCAGGTGGTCGCAGAGCCGCTCGCCGATGTGATCGCGCGCTTTCCCGAAGACACGCCCCAGCCGGTCCTGGCGCGCAAGAGGATCGGCTGATGCTCAAACTGTTCATCGATGGCGCCGCAGGGACCACGGGTCTGGAAATCGCCGAACGCATGGCGGGGCGGGGCGAGTTCCGCCTGATCACGCTGTCCGACGCAGACCGCAAGAGCGTGTCCGCGCGCGCCGCCGCGATCCAGGACGCCGATTTCGTCATCCTGTGCCTGCCCGATGCCGCAGCGCGCGAGGCAGTGGCACTGGGCGAGGGGGCAGATACCCGCTTCATTGATGCCTCGAGCGCGCACCGCGTCGCCGATGGCTGGACCTATGGCTTTGCCGAACTGCGTAAGGGCCAGCGCGAGGCGATCGCGAACGCGCGGCTGGTGAGCAACCCCGGCTGCTATCCCACGGGCTTTCTCGCGCTCGTCGCTCCTCTGGTAGCCGAGGATCTGCTGCCTGCCGATCATGGCTTCATCGTCAATGCGGTGAGCGGCTATTCAGGCGGCGGCAAGGATCTGATCCAGCGGATGCAGGTCGACGCGCCCGAGATCGGTTTCCGCGCCTATGCTCTGGGGCTGGAGCACAAGCATCTGCCCGAGATGCAGGTCCATGCTGGCCTCAGCCGTGCGCCGATCTTTGCCCCGGCGGTGATCCGGGCCTTCCGGGGGATGCTGGTCGATGTGCCGCTGTTCCTCGATCCCGAGCTGGGCTTTGCTGATGCGCGGACCTTGCACGCAGCACTCGCCGATCACTATGCTGGCGAGTCGCTGGTGACGGTTGCGCCCATCGATGCCGCGCCCGGCGAACTGCTGGTGAGCGAAGGCGATGCAGCGACCGACAGGCTGGCGCTTCATGTCCTGCCGAGCGCCGATGGCTCGCAGGTGCGGCTGATCGCGATGCTCGACAATCTGGGCAAGGGGGCGAGCGGCGCGGCGGTTCAGAACCTGAACATCATGGCCGGGCTCGACGAACTGGCAGGGCTTCGCGCCTGAGACGAGGCTGGGATCAGGCGCGCAACGCCGTCTGCTTGGCGGCATAAAGCGCACGGTCGGCGCGCGCGAACATCGCTTCGGCATCATAGGCCATCGCGTTCTCGGCAATCGCGATGCCATAGCTTGCGCCCACTTCCATCAGGTGCCCGTTCCAGACGATCGGCGTCTTGAGCAGGTTGATCGCCTCTTTTGCGCGCCGGGAAATCCGCGGCAGGTGCCGGTTGCTGGGCAGCAGCACAGCAAATTCGTCGCCGCCCACCCGAGCCACCATCAGCGCATCGAAAAAGGCCTGGGAAAGGCGCTTGCCGAACTGCGCCAGACAGGCGTCTCCGGCAAGATGGCCGTACCGGTCGTTGATCGCCTTGAAGCCATCGACATCGAACAGTACCAGCGCGCCCAGTGGACGCAGCACCGGGTTGGACCGGCTGGCATCAAGAAATTGCGACTGGAACAGGTGCCGGTTGGCAAGGCCGGTCAGGCAATCGGTCTCCGCCGTGGCGCGGAGTCGCTCGTGCTCGGCGCGCTGACGGGTGATGTCCTGCTTGGTGCCGGTCAGCCGGGCCGCCCGCCCTGCAACGCATTCCACCTGGGCCGTGATCTGGATCCAGCGATCTTCTCCTCCGGGCTGGGTAATGCGGGCGTCGAGGGCGAAGCTGCCGGACCGTTCTATTGCGTGCGAGCGCACCCGTTCCAGCGCATCGCGCGATTCCGGATCGTAGAGCTTGATGATTTCGCTGCGATGGACATCGCCTTTCAGTGGCACGCCGAAGATATCGTAAAGGCTTCGCGTCCAGATCAGGCTTTCCGTCTTGAGATCGCATTCGAACACGCCGATGCCGGCACGGTCGAGGCTGCGCAGCAGACGCAAGGGGTCGGGCCGATCGATGCGACCGACTGTTTCCTCGGAAAGGTCGGAATCGTCCCAGTCCTGATGGCCGGTCGACCCGAAGTCATGAATATACCCGTCCATCACCGCTGAATGCGTCGCTCCCTGGCCAGCGCCAAGAGCTAAATGGATCGGGTTAATGCTGCGTTACCAATGGGATGAACCAAGGTCGCTCAGAAAAACGCCTGAATACCCGTTTGCGCGCGGCCCAGGATCAGCGCGTGGACATCATGCGCGCCCTCATAGGTGTTAACCGTTTCCAGGTTCACCATGTGGCGCATCACCTGATATTCCTCGCTGATGCCGTTGCCGCCGTGCATGTCGCGCGCCATGCGTGCGATATCGAGCGCCTTGCCGCAATTGTTGCGCTTGACGATCGAGATCATCTCCGGCGCGAACCGGCCCTCATCCATCAGTCGGCCGACGCGCAGAGATGCCTGTAGGCCCAGGGAAATCTCGGTCTGCATGTCGGCGAGCTTCTTCTGGAAAAGCTGGGTCGCGGCGAGCGGCTTGCCGAACTGGACGCGGTCCAGGCCATATTGCCGCGCGGCGTGCCAGCAGAATTCCGCTGCACCCATCGCGCCCCATGAAATGCCATAGCGTGCGCGGTTGAGGCAACCGAACGGGCCTTTCAGTCCCTCGACATTCGGCAGCAGGGCGTCTTCGCCGACCTCGACCTCGTCCATCTGGATCATGCCGGTGGTCGAGGCGCGCAGGGAGAGCTTGCCCTTGATCTTGGGGGCGCTCAAACCCTTCATTCCCTTTTCGAGGATGAAGCCGCGGATCGCGCCGCCATGCGCATCGGACTTGGCCCAGATCACGAACACATCGGCAAACGGGCTGTTCGAGATCCAGGTCTTGGCGCCCGAGATGACATAGCCGCCATCGACCTTCTTGGCGCGGGTCTTCATGCCTGCGGGGTCCGATCCCGCATCGGGTTCGGTCAATCCGAAACAGCCGATCAGCTTGCCCGAGGTGAGGCCCGGCAGATACTTGCGGCGCTGCTCGTCACTGCCATAGGTGTTGATCGGGTGAATGACGAGCGAGCTTTGCACCGACATCATCGATCGGTAGCCGCTGTCCACCCGCTCGACCTCGCGGGCGATCAGGCCATAGGCGACATAGCTGGCTTCGGCACCGCCGAATTCTTCGGCAATGGTCGCGCCGAGCAGCCCCGCCTCACCCATCATCGGGAAGAGTTCGGGCGCGTCGATCTCCTCGCGGAACGCATCGATCACCCGCGGTTGCAGCACGTCTTGCGCAAATCCCCGTGCACTCGCCTGGATCAGCCGCTCCTCCTCGGTCAGCTGCTCGTCGAGCAGAAAGGGGTCTTCCCAGGTGAAGGGGATGGTTTCGGCCTTGCGGATGGTTTCGTGCTTCATGGCACAAGGTCTAGCGCAGCTTGGGCCGTGCTCCAACCGGATTTTCGCGCTGCCGATTGACGTTTACGTCAAGTCTGCGCGGTGAGCCGTTGTCCGTTTTCGACACATGGTTGGCATTAACCATCAATTGCCATAGGCAATGGTTAAAAATGCGTTAACTCCTGAGGGATGCAACGGCTTCAATTTCTTCGCGCACCGGCTCAGCCCCACAGTTTTCGTGGCAGTCTTGCCCCGCGCATCCTTGCTGCGACCCCAGTGGACGAACCGGAAGTGCGCGCAAAGCGCAAACGCGCGCAGCGAAACGAGGAAATCCGGCTTTTCTTTCTGAGCTTTACCGCGTTCTTTGTTGCGATCAGCTCGTTCATCTGGTGAGCTGATCCAGAAAGCGCTTCGCATCGGTGCGGATCGTCTGCTTGTCCTTGTCTGCCCGCTTGGCCCAGTTTCGATAGGGCATGGCAAGCCGCTGGTTCTTGCCCAGCACCTCTTCGTTGCGGTCGAGAAAATCCCAGTAGAGCAGGTTGAACGGGCAGGCCCTGGCCCCGGTCTTGGCCTTCACGTCATAACGGCAATGTCCGCAATAATCGGACATCGAATTGATGTAATTGCCGCTCGAGGCATAGGGCTTGCTCGCGAGCAGCCCGCCATCGGCAAACTGGCTCATGCCCAGCGTATTGGGCAACTCCACCCATTCGTACGCGTCTGCATAGACCTCCAGATACCATGTGTGCACCGCATGCGGATCGATGCCGGCGACCAGCGCGAAATTGCCGGTAATCATCAGCCGCTGGATATGGTGCGCATAGGCATGATCCATGGTCTGGCCGATCGCCTGTTTCAGGCAATGCATGTCGGTCTGGCCGTCATAATAGAAGCCGGGCAGCGGGCGGGTTGCGTTCAAAGCGTTGCGTGTCGCGTAGTCCGGTCCTTCGCGCCAGTATATGCCGCGCACATATTCGCGCCATCCGATGATCTGGCGGATGAACCCCTCGGTGGCATTGAGCGGGGCCTTGCCCTCCCGATACGCCTTTTCCACGGCACGGCACAGGTCAAGCGGATCGAGCAGCCCGCAATTGAGATAGGGCGACAGGATCGAGTGCCACAGGAACGGCTGATCGGTCAGCATCGCGTCCTGGTAATCGCCGAACTTCGCCAGCGCGTGCTTGATGAAATGCGCCTGCTGCTTCTTCGCATCCTCCAATCTGGTGGCAAAGGCGAAATGGTCGAGGCTGCCAGGATGGTTGCCGAACCGCCTTGCCACCAGATCGAGCACTTCGCACGTGATCGCATCGGGCTTGAAGCGCAGCGGCTGGGGTATCAGCAGCGGCTCGTTGGGCGGCGGCTTGCGGTTCTCGCTGTCGTAATTCCACTCGCCGCCCTCGGGCTTGCCCTCGTCGTCGAGCAGCAGGCCGGTCTTGCGGCGCATTTCGCGATAGAAGAATTCCATGCGCAGCTGCTTGCGGCCTTCCGCCCAGGCGTCGAATTCTTCGTGCGTGCAGACGAACCGGTCATCCTCGCGAAGCTCGACCGGCACGTCGAACCGGTCTGCCCATTCCTCCATCGCCGCTCGCACGCGCCATTCGCCGGGCAGCGTCGCGATGATGCGGTCCGGCCGGTGGCGTTCGATCGCGCGGGCAAGCTCCCCGGTGAACGATCCTGCATTTTCGGCGTCGTCGAGCCTGACATAATCGACCGCCCAGCCCGCCTCGCGCAGCGCCTCGGCATGGTGCCGCATGGCAGACAGGATGAAGGCGATCTTGGCCTTGTGGTGGCGGACATAGGTCGTTTCCTCATCCACCTCCATCATCAGCAGCACCGCCGCTTTCTGCTCCACGCCTTGGAGCGCGGAGAGATTCGGGCTGAGCTGATCGCCCAGGATCGGGATGAGTATGGTCATGAAGGGCCCCTGTCGTGCGAGCCTTTCATGATGGGGAGGCTCGCCCGTCAATCAATGGCTGAAGGCCACTATGAATTGCGGCATCAAGGGCGTAACGCCGATCGGGCCAGTGCCGAGGCTGACCGGGGACGAATGCCATGCCGAATACCGCACCGCGCGCTGTCGAGGAGCCGAGCGCCGTGGTCGCCGCGCTCAGGGGGCTGCGCAACCATTGTCCGCGTTGCGACCACAAGCCGCTGTTCGCGCGCTATCTGAAGCCCGTCGAGCGTTGCGCATGTTGCGGCCAGGACTGGACGTTGCACCAGGCCGACGATTTTCCTGCCTATATCGCGATCTTCGTCAGCGGCCATCTGCTCGCGCCGGTGCTGATCGCGGCGGGGTCACACGAGTTGCTTCCGATGGGCTGGCTTGCGCTGATCGCAGTGCTGGGCGCGCTGCTGCTGACGATCGTGATGCTGCAACCCGCCAAGGGCGCGGTGATCGCGCTGCAATATCACTGGCGGATGCACGGCTTCGACCCCGCAATGCGCGAGGCCGATCAGCGCGAGGGCTGACCGGTCAGATCTTCTTCCAGACCTGCGACTTGCACAGCAGGCCGCCCAATATGCAGCCGCTGATCTTGATCCGCCGGTTGTCCAGCTGAACGATCTTCGAATAATAGGTATCGCCCAAGTCCGGTACGAAAACACGGCCCTTCCAGTGACCCGGCTTGGTCTGGTGATAGTCGCGCAACAGGCTTGTGCCGATGAGATTGGGCGTGCCTCCGGCTGCGGCGTCCCTCTTGGCAAGATCGCTGGCCCAGCTGACCTTGCCGCAAAGATTGTCGCCGCACGGCTGGGTAATGACGCGGACATCGCCGGTCGGATTTTCCCATGTCCCGTGAATGGTTTCGGACCCGGCCGCCTGCGCGCCGATGCCCGTCATGAAGATTGCCAGTCCCGCTCCTGCGAGACCACGCGCCCGCCAACGCCCCAGATACATGCTACAGCCCTTTGCAACCCTGTTCCCGGCATCTCCCTAGTCAGGCCATGCCCCATGCCGGGCTTACGATTAGGGCACGTTCATGTTCCCAAGTCGAGTGGCATTTGCTTCAGCTCGGCGCTTTGCCACGACCGGGAATGCGTTTCCTTCATCCAATTCTTACCAATATCGGTTAAAGGCTGGGCGTCATGACCCGCAACGCGTCGCAACTGTCCGATCCCTGTCCGCCCAGCGCGGTCAGTCATGGCGCCGGCCTTGTCGGGCTCGTCGGATTGATCGGCTGGGTCATGCTGGCGCGCCATTATGGCTGGAACGGGCCCAATGCGGCGCTGGTCTGCTGCGTCGCGACCGGCCTGCCGATGGTGCTCTGGTCGCTTCTTGTCGACAAGGTCCATCGGCGGCCCAGCACCGGCATCGACTGGTCGAGCCCGCGCGCGGTCAAGGATGTTCTCGACATCAGCACGATCAAGCTGACCGGCCTCTGGCTGACCTGGTCGCTGATCGCCGCGATCTATGCTTGCGCCCGCTGGTACTGGACGGGCAGTTACCAGTTCTCGATGGCCGTGTTCATCTACGCCGCGCCGTTCCTTTTCTTCCTCTCGATCCCCTATGTCATCTGGATCGACCGCTTTCTGAAGGAGCCGCGCGACGGAGCGTGGCATTTCGGCGCGATGATCTCTGGCCAGGCGGGCTGGGAGAGGGAACAGATCTGGCACCATCTTCGCGCGTGGGGCGTGAAGGGCTTCTTCCTCGCCTTCATGCTCTCGATCGTGCCGGGCGGCTATGCCGATATCGTCAACGCCAATGTCGCCGAGATCGTCACCAATCCGGTGTGGATTGCCAACTGGCTGATCATCGCGATGTTCCTGGTTGACGTTCAGTTCGCCACCGTCGGCTATGTGCTGACCTTCAAGCCGCTCGATGCGCATATCCGCACCGCCAATCCCTATATGGCAGGCTGGGCCGCAGCCTTGATCTGCTATCCGCCGTTCATCCTGATGGGCGACAACGGTCCGCTCAACTATCATGTCGCGACCGCCGACTGGGCCTATTGGTTCGAAGGGCAGACGGCGCTGCTCGCCATCTGGGGCGTGTGGCTGGTGTTCCTGACCGGGGTCTATGCCTGGGCCACGGTCGCGTTCGGTATCCGCTTTTCCAACCTCACCCATCGCGGCATCCTGACGCACGGGCCGTATCGCTGGACCAAGCACCCGGCCTATCTGTCCAAGAACGCCTATTGGTGGTTTGCGACCATGCCGTTTCTGGTCACCAGCGGCTCCTGGCAGGATGGGCTGCGCAACACGGTGCTGCTGGCTGCGGTATCAGGCGTCTATTACTGGCGCGCGCGGACCGAGGAGCGGCATCTGATGGCCGATCCCGATTATGCCGCCTATGCTGCGTGGATGGATCGTCACGGCCCGGTGCCGCGAGCCATTGCCTGGCTGACCGGTCGGCGCGGCAAGGCCGATCCGTTCGTCGCGCCTGCAGAATAGGTGCCTGTTCCTGCGCAGCGTGGCTGGTAAACCATCGACTTGCTCCCATATCCTGCGCTCGTAGCTGGACATGGTGGAGAAGACCTTGATCGACATTCGCGTTTTCCAATTTGGTCTGCTGGGCACAGGGCTGATGGCGCTCGCCATGGTGTCCGCCATGGCGCAGACGGCGCCGCAGGGGGGCAATGCCGAGCGCGGAGCGAAGGTCTATCAGACGAACTGCACGGGCTGTCATGCCCTCGATGCCAATGGCGTGGGGCCTGCGCATCGCGGTGTTTTCGGTCGCAAGGCGGGCAGCGCGCCGGGTTTCGATTATTCTCCAGCGCTCAAGAAGGCAGGCTTTATCTGGGACGCGGCGAAGCTCGACAAATGGCTTGCCCATCCGCAGGGGTTCGTGCCCGGCGCGAAGATGCCCTTCCGCCTGATGAACGTGCAGCAGCGCGCCGATGTGATTGCCTATCTGAAGAAGGAGAGCGGCAAGTAGTCCCGCTGGTGCTGGCGCACGAATTTATCCCTGATGCCCCCTTTCGCAGCCGGGCCTAAAGAGGCATATTGACGGCATGGACCGCTTCAAAGACAGCATGGACAGGTTCTTCGGCCATTCGGCCACCACCCAGGGCATCACGGTGCGGGTGGCGGTCAGCTTCCTGCCAGATCGGTCCAGGGCCGACAGCGCGCGGTGGTTCTGGTCCTATCACATCCGTATCGAGAACCATTCGGACCAGGCGGTGCAATTGCTCACCCGCCACTGGGTCATAACCGATGGGCGCGGCGGCGTGCATCAGGTCGATGGCGAGGGCGTGGTCGGCGAACAGCCGGTGATCCAGCCTGGTAAGGCGCATGATTATGTCTCCGGCTGCCCGCTCAACACCCCGACCGGGCGAATGGAGGGTATCTACCGCATGCTGCGCGACGACGGCCAGCTGATCTCGGTGGAAATTCCGCGTTTTCCTCTGGTCGCCCCGGCGGTTGCCGATTAATCACCTTTTCCCATGAAGCGTACCCATCTTCCGCTCAACGGCCTGCGCGTGCTCGATGCCGCCGCCCGGCACCTGAGCTTCACCCGCGCGGCCGATGAACTCGCGGTGACGCCCGCCGCCGTGGGTCAGCAGATCCGCGCGCTCGAGGAGATGCTGGGCGTCGTGCTGTTTCGCCGTACGCCCAAGGGGCTCGAACTGACCGACGAGGCAGGCGCGGGACTCGATGCGCTGCGCAGCGGCTTCCTGCAGTTCGAAGAGGCGGTGCGGGCGATGCAGCAGGGCCAGTCGAGCTTTCGCCTGACCATCGCGGTGCCGCGCGACTTTGCTGCCAAATGGCTGCACCACCGGCTGATCGGCTATGCCGCTGCAAACCCCGAAATCCGCTACACGCTGGTATCCGGCGACAGCGATATCGACTTTACCGAGGCCAATCTTGATTGCGCCATCCGCCTTGCCGACGGCCCGGCCGAGCTGGAAGGCGCGCAGATCGGCCCGGCGCAATTCGTCACGGTTTCCGCACCCGGCTATCAGGGCGAGCGTCGGATCGACTGGCCCGGCTGTCAGCGCGGCGCGGGCGAGGACGAGGCAGATGACTCGACCGTGATGCAGGTCGCCGATGCAGGTCTGGGGCTCGATGCCGCGATTGCAGGCTTTGGCATCGTCACCGTGCCCTGGCTGCTCGCCGAGCGCGATCTGACCGAGGGGCGGCTGGTGGCGATCGGTGAGGTGCGCGACTCGCGCCGTGCCTTCTGGGTGGTCGCGCCGACCCCGCAATGGCGGCAGAAGAAGGTCAAGGCGCTGGTCGCCGCGCTCACCGCAGCATGAGCGGCCGTCCCGTCCTGACGAGCGACCGGCTGACGCTGCGCCAGGTGCGCGTGAGCGATGCCGAGGCGCTGTTCGAGGTGCTATCCGATGCCGAATTGATGACCTGGTGGTCGTCCGGCCCGCACCAATCGATCGAGGAAACCCGCGCCTATATCGAACCGGCGACCGGTGGCGGCGGTTGGCGCAGCTGGGCGATCACGCGCTCCGGCGAGGATGTCGCGCTCGGCTGGGTCAATGCGCATCAGCGGCGCGAGAATGTCAGCGAGATTGGCTATATCCTGGCGCGCCCGGCCTGGGGGCAGGGGATTGCGCGCGAGGCGGTCGGCATGGTGCTCGATCAGCTGTTCATTGCCGAAGGCCAGCGCCGCGTCTTCGCCGATACCGATCCCGAAAACCGCTTTTCCATCGCGCTGCTGAAGAAGATGGGCTTCCAACTAGAAGGCCATCTGCGCGCCGAGTGGGAAACGCATATCGGCGTGCGCGATACCCTGTTGTTCGGACTGCTCAGGGACGAGTGGCTGGCGCAGCGAGCTGATCGAGCAGCCGCGCCATCAGCGTGACGAAACCGGGCTGGTCGATCTCTGCTGCGGGATTGTTGACCAGTGCGCTGACGATATAGCGCTCGCCGGTCCTGCTTGCTGCGAGAAAGCTCATCCCCATGATCCCCGGCTCCGATCCGCCCTTGTAGCCAAGATAGGCCCAGCGCCCCGCATTGACCGGGGGAATGCCGGGGTTGATCCTCAGGATCGCGCGCGTGACCTGATCGCCCTCGCGTTCGAGCATCGCCAGCAGCCGTGCGATGTCTGCGGGGCTGGCGAACCATTCGATGGTGTCGATCTGGTTCGGGCCGCCGGTATAGACCGAGAGGTCGAGATTCTTGAGGCGCAGTACATCGCCCGCCTCGGCGAGCAATAGCGTCTGCGCCGCATCGTCGGCAGCGAGAAAGCGGTCGCGCACCCCCGAATTGGCCGCCATTTTCAGCCCGGTGACGGCTTGCGTGGACAGCAGCGGGATCATGTCCGATGGCCGGGCATGGCCGCTCGCCCGCACGATCGCGGCGAGCCTCTCCTGCCCGATCGCCGCAATCAGCGTGTCCGTGGCGCTGTTGTCGCTGACCGATATCATCAGCGTCGCCAGTGTCTGCAGCGTCATCGGAGCATCGTCGGGCCAGTCCTGGCTGATGCCCGACGGGTGCGATTTCTGCGACAGCACCAGCACGTCGCTCCACGAGCGCTCGCCCGCACGCACCGCTCGGTCGAGCTCGGCGAGCACATAGAGCTTGAAGACGGAGGCAATGGCGAAACGGTCGTTAGCGTTGTGCGCCACGATGGTTTCGGCGCCCGTGTCGGTCAGCTTCTGCACGATCAGCCCGGTGCGACCGGGCAGCGCGGCGATTTCGGCCATGATCGTGTCGAGGCTGTCCCCCTCGGTGCGCGTGCCGGTGATGAACAGGCCGGAGAGCTTGCCGTCCAGCATGCCGATGGTGAAGGTGACGATGGCCCTGTCGAAACGGATATCCACGCTGGCCGCCCGCGCATCCATCGGCCGCACCGCGACCACCGCCTGCGCCTCGCCGTGCTGCGCCTTGAGACCGGCGAGCACTGGCGCGAGCTGCGCTTCGGGCACAGCAGTCATGAAGGCGGGGTTGAAGATGTCTGCGGCTTTGGCCTTGCCTTGCAGGAGGGTGAGGACATTGCTGGCCGCCTGGTCGAAGCCGGGGGAGGGGGTTGTGGTGGATGCGGGGGGTGTCTGCGCGTGGGCTATGGGGGCCGCGATCGCGAGGCCCAGCGCTGCGATGGTCGCCATCAATTGGCGAGATATACGCGCAGGTCCCTCGACTTCGCTCGGGACAAACGGAGAGAAGAGCAATCCCGCATCACGACATGACGACATGCGCATGAATTTTCCGTTTGTCCCGAGCGTAGTCGAGGGACGTTTCACGAACAGGCCCCCCAGGCCCAAACTCTTACGCGTCGATCGCTTCACGGTCGACCTGGGCTGCGTGGTTCTGGATGAAGTTGAACCGGTGTTCCGGGTTCTTGCCCATCAGTTCGCCGACCAGTTCCTTCACCGCCGCATATTGCTCATAGGCAGGCGGCAGCGTGACTCGCAGCAGCGAACGGGTCGCGCGGTTCATCGTCGTCTCGCGCAGCTGGCCGGGGTTCATCTCGCCCAGGCCCTTGAAGCGGCTGACCTCGACCTTCTTGCCCTTGAGCACCGTCGCCTCCAGCTCCGCGCGATGCGCATCGTCGCGCGCGTACCAGCTCTTGGCCCCGACCACGAGCCGGTAAAGCGGCGGCTGCGCGAGGTACAGGTGCCCGGCCTTCACGATGTCCGGCATTTCCTGGAAGAAGAACGTCATCAGCAGTGTCGCGATATGCGCGCCGTCGACATCGGCGTCGGTCATGATGATGATGCGGTCGTAGCGCAGCTGGGCCGGGTCGCAATGCTTGCCCGTGCCACAGCCAAGCGCCAGCGCGAGGTCGGCGATTTCCTGATTGGCCCCGATCTTGGCGCTGTTGGCGGAAGCCACGTTCAGGATCTTGCCGCGAATCGGCAGGATCGCCTGGGTCTTGCGATCGCGCGCCTGTTTGGCTGATCCGCCCGCACTGTCGCCCTCGACGATGAATATCTCGGTCTCCGCGCCTTCGACCCCGGTGCCGTCATTGCTACAATCGGTCAGCTTGCCCGGAAGCCGCAGCTTGCGCGCACTGGTCGCGGTCTTGCGCTTGACCTCGCGCTCGGCCTTGCGCTTCAGCCGCTCGTCCATCCGCTCGAGCACCAGCCCGAGCAGCGCCTTGCCGCGTTCCATATTGTCGGTGAGGAAATGATCGACATGGTCGCGGATCGCCGCTTCCACCAGCCGCGCCGCCTCGGGCGAAGTCAGCCTATCCTTGGTCTGGCTCTGGAATTGCGGATCGCGGATGAACACCGAGAGCATCAGCTCAGATCCGGTCATCACGTCCTCTGCGGTCAACCCAGCTGCCTTCTTGTTGCCGATCAGCTCGCCAAAACCGCGCAGCCCTTTCAGGATCGCCGCACGCAGACCTGCCTCGTGCGTGCCGCCATCGGGCGTGGGGATGGTGTTGCAATAATAGCTGTAGCTTCCATCGGACCAGAGCGGCCAGGCGACTGCCCATTCGACCCGGCCCTTGTCTTCGGGAAAATCCTGCCGCCCGGCAAAGAAATCCGATGTGGCGCACTCGCGGCTGCCGAGCTGCTCGCGCAGGTGATCGGCAAGCCCGCCGGGGAACTGGAACACCGCCTCGGCCGGCACCTTGTCGTCGGCCAGTTCCGGGTCGCACTTCCAGCGGATCTCGACTCCCGCGTACAGATAGGCCTTGGACCGGGCGAGCGCGAACAGCCGCGCCGGCTTGAACTTTGCACCAGCACCAAAGATTTCCTCGTCAGGCACGAAGCTGATCGTGGTACCGCGCCGATTGGGCGCCGCGCCCACCTTTTCCAGCGGTCCCAGCGGAGCCCCGCGCGAGAAGCGCTGCGCGTACAGCTCCTTGTTGCGCGCGACCTCGACCAGCAATTCGGTCGACAGCGCGTTGACAACGGAGACGCCGACGCCGTGCAGGCCGCCGCTGGTGGCATAGGCCTTGTTCGAGAACTTGCCGCCTGAATGCAGCGTGGTGAGGATCACCTCGAGCGCGGACTTGCCCGGATATTTGGGATGCGGATCGACCGGGATGCCGCGGCCATTGTCGCTGATCGTCAGATGGTTGCCCGCGCGAAGCGTGACTTCGATGCGGCTGGCATGGCCTGCGACCGCCTCGTCCATGCTGTTGTCGAGCACTTCGGCCGCCAGGTGGTGCAGCGCGCGCTCGTCGGTACCGCCGATATACATGCCGGGCCTGCGCCGGACGGGCTCGAGCCCTTCCAGCACCTCGATCGCCGAGGCGTCATAGGCTTCGGCTGCAGCTGCGGACTTGGCGAACAGATCGTCGGACATGCCTGCAGCTATAGGGCGCAATACCCCTGTCGGGCAAGCCGCCCGCCCGACTTATCCGCCAGAATGTTCAGGCTTTGATCGCATCATATTCCTGCCGCCTTCGATGGCAGGAACATGAAGGCCTGTGACCGCATTTTCCGAGCCGTTGCCCGTGAACGGTCAACTCGAAAAAATTCAGCGAACCCGTGGGCCGCCGAACGGCATCGGTGGCGGCGGACGACGCGTGCCGCGCGGCAGCTGCGCCTGATAGGCGCGGCCGCAATGCTCGACGCAATAGGGGAAGCCGGGGTTGACGGCCTCGCCGCAGAAATGGAAATCCGGCTCGCCCGGATGGCCCATCGGCCAGCGGCAGATGCGATCGGTCAGATCGAGCAGGCTCGTCTTGTCGGCGATTTCCGGGCTGGGGCGCGCCGGCACCAGGCGGCGCGGCGGTGCGGGCGGAATCGGTGCCTGCTGGTCGCCCGGGCCCTGGCGCAGGAATCCGCCGGGGCCGACCGAAACGATGCGCGGCTGCGGCTTGGGCTCGGGTGCGGCTGCCAGTTCGGCGCCATCGTCGAAATCGTCCTCATCCTCATCGGCCGGAGGCGCGGCCTCTACGGGGCGCGGTTCCGGGGCAGGGGTGGGAGCCGGAGCAGGCGCAGCGCGCACCGGCTTGGCGGCGACGGGCGCGTCAACCTTGAACGGAGGTTCGTCGGCCGCAACCTCGGCTGCCGCCTTCTTGGCTGGCTTGGGGGCGGCTTCCTTTTTGGGCGCGGCCTTCGGCTTGGCTTCCCCTGCCTTGACCGGCGACGGGCGCGACTTCAGGCCCAGGCGATGTGCCTTGCCGATGACCGCGTTGCGGCTGACCCCGCCCAGCTCTTCTGCGATCTGGCTGGCGGTGAGGCCTTTCTCCCACATGGTTTTGAGCTGATCGATGCGCTCGTCGGTCCATGACATGAAAAGCAATTCCTTCTTGACCACTTGGGGCTTGCCCGGTCTGGTGTCCGCCGATAGGCGCATCCACCATGAACGATCAAGCACCAAATCCCCCCGCTGGCGTGGCCCAGACCGGCACAAGGCCGGAAGTGCGATCGCCGAGTCCCTTTGCGGAACCCGGCACCGTAAGGATCAGCGCAATAAACTGGGGAGGACTGAAAGCCCTCTATATGAAAGAGGTGCGCCGGTTCTTCAAGGTGCAGTTGCAGACCATCTGGGCGCCAGCGATCACCACGATGCTCTACCTGGTGATTTTCACCGTCGCACTGGGACGCAGCGGGCGTATGGTGCTCGACGTGCCCTTCGGCGATTTCCTCGCTCCTGGCCTCATCGTGATGGCGATGATGCAGAACAGCTTTGCCAATTCGAGCTTCTCGCTGCTGGTCGGCAAGATTCAGGGCACGATCATCGACTATCTCATGCCGCCGCTGTCCGAAATGGAAGTGCTGGTGTCGCTGGTTATCGCGGCGGTGACGCGCGCGTTTCTTGTTGGCGCCGCCGTGTGGCTCGCCATGCTGCTCTGGCCCGGCATCCACGTGATGCCGCAGCATCTCTGGGCGATCCTGTGGTTCGGCTTGATGGGCGCGGTGATGCTCGCCTTCATGGGCGTGCTCACCTCGATCTGGGCAGAGAAATTTGATCATGCCGCCGCGATCACCAATTTCGTGGTCGCGCCGCTCGCGCTGCTTTCGGGCACCTTTTATTCGGTTGATGCTATGGCGCCCACCTTCCGTGCTTTGAGCCACGCCAATCCGTTCTTCTACGTGATCTCGGGCTTTCGCTACGGTTTCATAGGCACGACCGATTCGCCGCTTCTCGCCGGATCGCTGCTGCTGCTCGGCATCAATGCCGCGCTCGGCATCGGCTGCTATGCGCTGCTGAAATCGGGATGGAAGCTGCGCTCCTGACCGGCAGGCGGGGATTTCACCAGCAGCCAGCAGCGCTTTTGTGCGAGTTCGGGCCGGGTCCGCTTTTTGGGAGATTAGCTGGGTGCCGGAATGAAGGGGATCGGGTGGAAGGGGGGCGGCGTGCCTTTAGGCGCTTCAAGCCGGACGGACTTCTGCCTGCCTCAGACATCCCCAAGCATGTCTATATCGAACTCCGAAATCACAGATGCGCGGTAGATGTCGGGAACCTTCGCAACGCGCCGGTCTTCAGAAAACTCCACAACTCGGCATATTTCCTTGCGCTGATCTATCGGTGATTTGTTTTTAGTCAGCAGTGAAACACAAACTTCCGGTGGTGAGCCTTGCTGCTCGACCACTCTCCAACTGCCATTAAGCTGCGCCGCTATCGTCTCTTCGACACTCGCCCACCAAGTGCCATCAGCATTGAATTGCTCGGCTCGGGTTGGCGTTGGTTGACCCTTGCGACGATCAAACCGTTTATCCGAAATCAGGATCCGAAGCTCGGCACCACTCGTGGGACGTGAATAGGCCAAATCTGCCAATCCTCCCTGCAGTTCATCAGTTTGGGTTGATGTTGGCATCTGAGACTGCCGCTTCGCTGCAGAAGGTTGGACCTGCGTGTCGTCGTCGCTTACGGCTTTGATCTGCGATGCCTGAGGTTCGCAACCCATCGTCAGCACAACAATACAAATCATGCCGGGTCGCGAGAGAACCATGTCCGGTCAACTTTCGATCAAAAATTCCCATCCCAGTTACCTGATCCATCCGCATCGTGCCAGTTGGCAGCCTAAGGGCCTCCAAATTTCTTCGGTTTCTGGGCGGCTATTGGCAAAAAAGGGCCCGGTTCGAGATGCCCGGATTGGGATCGAAAGCAGAAAATCCGAATTTTCTGGGTCTACGCGAAAGCGATCCGTCAGCCTGCTAGGTGTCGGCGATGTGGCTCGGTCGGGTTTGCCAATTCAGCCTGTATATGTCGGGAGGGCGCAGCCCATTGGATGACGCGCGTCAGTGCATCGTGCGCAGGCGATAGCGCCCGTCGCTGAACGGGCCGAACAGCTGCGGCACCGCGGGATGGTCCACGGGGCCGTTGCTGTCGTCCTTCACCAGGTTCTGCTGGCTGACATAGGCGATATAGCTGTTTTCTGCATTTTCGGCGAACAGGTGATAGAAGGGCTGGTCCTTGGCCGGGCGCAGTTCCTCGGGGATCGATTCGTACCAGTCCTCGCTGTTGGCGAACACCGGATCGATATCGAAGACCACGCCGCGAAAGTCGAAAATGCGGTGCCGCACGACATCGCCGATCGCATAGCGCGCCTTTGCCACGCGCGGCATCACCACCGCACCGGAACCGGCGCTGCCATCGGGTGCATCGTCTTGGCCGAAACGGAAGGGATTGTTGCTCATAGGCTTAATCTAAGGTGTTGCGGCGCAGCATACAAGCTTTCCGGCACGCACACGCCGGATTCCCCCTTGGCAAGCATGTCGCCTTGCGCTAATGGCCCGCCTTCTCGCGGATCGACCACGCATTTTCATGCCCCGCGAGAACCGAATGGATCGCCGAAACGCAAGCGTTCGGCTCGCCCGGCCGGAGAGGTGGCAGAGTGGTCGAATGTACCGCACTCGAAATGCGGCGTGGGTGCAAGCTCACCGTGGGTTCGAATCCCACCCTCTCCGCCAGTCGTTCTTCCATACCGCTCCTCGATCGTCTATAAACCCCTGCGAATACGGGGTTTTCTCCGCTTCATCTGTCTACGCAAGGCCACCCCTTTCCGGGGTAAGCTAGTCGTTCTTGGGGGTGTGGTCGGGGGTAGGCCGAAGACCATGGGGGTATGATGCTCACGGATACCGCAGTGAGGGCGGCCAGGCCGCGGGACAAGGATTACAAGTTGAGTGACGCTGGAGGGCTCTACCTTCACGTCTACAAGACCGGCCGAAAGGTCTGGCGGTTCAAGTTCAGGGTTCAGGGCCGCGAGCAGTTGCTTACATTTGGCGGCTACCCCGACGTCCCGTTGCGCGAGGCGCGCGAGCGACGTGATGAAGCCAAGCGCGCTCTCACCCAGGGGATTGATCCTCGGCAGTTACTGCGAGGCGGCGAAGCAGCAGGCGGCGGTACAAGCACCACAGACTTTGAAACAATGGCAAAGCGATGGTGGGCCATTCAACAGCCTAAATGGACTGATCGTCATGCGCATGATGTCCTGCACAGCCTGCAGCGTGACGTGTTCCCCGAGATTGGGCAGATGCCGATCTCTGAAATCACGGAGAAAACTATCCTCGCTGTGCTGCGGGACGTCGAGGCTCGGGGAGCGATTGAAACAGCGAAAAGGCTTCGTCAGAAGATTGGCGGCGTTTTTGCGTTTGCAATCGCGGAGGGTGAATGCGAGCGGAATCCAGCCGCTGGTATCGGGCCGGCACTGATGCCGATGAAGCCGAAACGGCCGCAGCCTTCGATCACCGACCTGGCCGAATTGAGAGCGATGCTGATCAAGGTGGAGAGCATGCCGATGCAACCTGCCACCAAGCTTGCCAATCGGCTGTTGGGGCTGACGGCGGTAAGGCCTGGCACCCTCATTGGCGCGCGCTGGAACGAATTCTCGTCATTTGATGCGGAGAAGCCTTTGTGGCGCATCCCGGCAAGCCGAATGAAGATGCCGAAGGCTGAGAAATACCGGTCAGAGAAAGATCACGTCGTGCCGCTCGGCCCGCATCACATTGCTGTCCTTCGAGCATTGCATGTGATCTGCGGCACCTCCGAATATCTGTTCCCGAGCCTGTGGGATATCCGCAAACACATGAGCGAGAATGCTCTCGGATTCATGTTGAAGCGTGCAGGTTTTCAGGATCGTCACGTGCCTCATGGCTGGCGCGCGTCCTTCTCCACTATCATGAACGAATGGGCGATCAAGAACGGCACGCCCAACGACAGCAGGATCCTCGATTTGATGCTTGGGCATGCGCCAAAAGACCGGGTCGAGGCGGCATACAATCGGGCACAGTTTGACGACAGGAAGCGAGAGCTGGCGCTGATATGGGCAGAAATGCTGCTCGATGGGCTTCCTGCGGCGCACACCTTGCTGGAAGGGCCTAGGAAGTAGCCGCGGCGTGATTGCCGCGGCTGCCTGTATCATGGCGAGGTGCGAGCAGTCGGCTGGACATCGCTCCGTGTCGGTTGATCGAACAGACTGGGGGCCAATTACGGTCGATCAGATTGTAAGGATAGCAGTGTGAATGTGATAAGCAGGCGAAACCATCTCGTGATGGTCAGCATCCACCACCCAGAGGGTGGGCATGACGGAGCAACGGAAAAGTTGGCGGATCCAACACCACTGCGCGCGACAAGGGAATAGTCGGCAAACTGTACCCTCCGTACTTGCGGGGCGCCAACCAAATACCAAACCATTTTGGTCCATGAACCACGCCGGTGATCTAACAATCTTGAAATTTATATTTAGACTTTCAATTAACATTAAATATTCATTGCAAGTTTGTATTTGACTATTGAAGAGTATTCTATATTTCAGTTGACGTGGCCCCCAGCTTTCCTCCAGCGGGGATTAGAGCCGGGCGGTTATTTCGCGCATCAGCGCGGTTGAAGCAATGGGCTGCGTAGCGGAGCCCGTAGGGCGTAGCGAAGCAGGCCATTGCTTATTCAGTTCGGCGGCGAACGCCGCCGGGGTTGCGTAGCCAAGGGACGAGTGTGGTCTCTCCCGGTTGTAATCCTCGACCCAGGCAGCGTGTCCCCCGTCAGCACCAATGGCACAGATTTGAGGTTGTGATTTAAGGAGGGTTGGGGCTTCGTCGTAGTGACGAAGGAACGAAGATGAAGACCC
>NZ_QJJM01000013.1 GCF_003201955.1 Blastomonas natatoria | reverse complement strand
GGCTCCGCTACGCAGCCCATTGCTTCAACCGCGCTGATGCGCGAAATAACCGCCCGGCTCTAATCCCCGCTGGAGGAAAGCTGGGGGCCACGTCATCACGAACCAAAAAGGGGGCAACACCCTTGAACTAGGCTCAGGTTCGAAGGCCTGCGATGAAGAGGGCCGTGTGGAAGATGCGGCCTTTCTCAACGTGCTCGCCCGCATTCGTGCCAACGCCGACATCATGTTGCTGCCGCCGGAAGATATGCTTGAGCTTGCGAAGCGCGAAGATTTCAGAACGGTGTTTGCAGGCCATAACGAATATGTCGACGAAGAGCTTGCACGCAACACTGAGCGTTTTGCAGCGCTCTTGCAAAGGGTCCGGCAGGCGGACTTATCTATTCCTGTCGCCTACGATCCCGGCTGGGTTGTCGCCGATAACAATAAACGCGAACTCTACGCCGAAGTGATCGATGGTTTGCGGACGGACAGGCTGGCACTGGAGAGCTACATCGCGAATTTGGTGCGGGACGATGCTTATTATGCCGCATACCTAGAGAGAGTTGCGATGCTCGCCAGCATTGGGGAGGACGGAGCACAATTGCCTGAGCGCTTCGGCGAAGTGGCCGAGATCATGCGGGCCCGCATGACCGTTCTAGGCGACCCACCGACGGCGACCGCGGTGCCTTGGCGCAAAGTTTACGAGCCGGGGCCGGGAGCACCGTTCACCGTGTTGCATCGCGGCTTCAATGGTCCAGTGCAGGGCGATACATTGCTGCTTCGGTCCGCGACCGACGTGCGGCAATCGTGGGTTGCAAATGCGTTGACCGAGGAAGAGCTGTCCCGATTATTGGGGCGTGTAAACTTCGAAACCGAGATTCTAGGCGTTTACGCTGTCGGAGAAATGTCCAATGCGAGCGAGAATTTGTTTGTGACTGGGTTCGGTCAAAACAAAGAATTCGACGGACATTCAATCGAAGTTCGCGTAGGCGTTGTTGGCGAACACTGTGCCATAGTAGAAAGCTTGTCTTATCCCTTCGTGCTGGTCAAAGCACTGTCGAATACCGAGGAAGGGCTGAATTCGTCGTCGCGCGCAAACTACCCTGATCAGTGCGTCCCAGTGATGGCCGGTAAGCCGACCTTGGTGGCTGATCCAGCGCCTTAGTCTAGTGTCAACAAAGGGGTCGTTTGCCAAACTGCAGCTTTTTTGACGATGGCGTGAAAAGCTGTCATCCAGGTCATCGACGGCATGCGCAACGATGTCGCACCACCCACTTGCAAGATATCAAGGTAGATCGATGACTAGGATTGTCATTCATGGGATTGCAAACTGCGACACGATGAAAAAGGCGCGGACCTGGCTGGAAGGTCAGGGCGTGGCGTATGAATTTCACGACTACAAGAAGGCCGGGATCAGCGCCGAGAAGCTGAGCGCCTGGGCCGATGCGGTGGGGTGGGAAGTGCTGCTCAACAAGGCTGGGACCACGTTCCGCAAACTGCCCGATAGCGACAAGGCGGGGATCGACCGATCCAGGGCCATCGCGCTGATGGTGGAGCAGCCTTCGCTGATCAAGCGCCCGGTGCTGGAACATTCAGGCGGCGTGCTGGTCGGGTTCAAGCCCGACGCCTATGCTGCGGCGCTGGGCTGACCCACTGTCACAAGCCTGTCAGCATGCCCATATAAGGCGAAGCACTGACAGGAGAACGAACATGCCCAAGGCCATCTGGAACGGCACCGTCATCGCCGAGAGCGACGATACCGTCGTCGTCGAGCGCAACCATTATTTTCCCCGCGAAAGCGTGCGCGCCGAACTGCTGACGCCGAGCGACACGACCAGTTTCTGCCCGTGGAAGGGCGTTGCGAGCTATTATTCGCTCCAGGTCGACGGCAAGACCAACAAGGATGCGGTCTGGTATTATCCCGAGCCCAAGGATGCGGCGAAGGAAATCCGTGACCGGCTCGCCTTCTGGAAGGGCGTCGAGGTGGTCGGATGATTTTTGTGGTGGCGCTGGCCATGGCTGCCAACGGTCCGCTCATCATCGCGCATCGCGGCGCGAGCGGTGAGCGGCCGGAGCACACGATCGGCGCCTATGCGCTGGCCATTGATCAGGGGGCGGACTTTATCGAGCCCGATCTGGTGAGCACGAAGGACGGCGTGCTGGTCGCGCGGCACGAAAACGAAATTTCCGAAACCACCGATGTCGCAAGCCATCCCGAATTCGCCGATCGCAAGCGCACGAAGACCATCGACGGGCAGAGCCTGACCGGCTGGTTCACCGAGGATTTCACGCTAGCAGAACTCAAGACGCTGCGCGCGAAGGAGCGCCTGCCGCAGCTGCGTCCCGCCAACACCACCTATGACGGCCAGTGGGACATACCGACGCTGGACGAAGTGATCGCGCTGGTGAAGCGGCGCGAGCAGGAGACCGGGCGGCGAATCGGCCTCTATCCCGAAACCAAGCATCCGAGCTATTTCCGCGCGCTCGGCCTGCCGCTCGAAGAGACGCTGGTCGCGACCCTCGCCAGGGCCGGGTACGATGGAGCAGAGGATCCGGTGTTTATCCAGAGCTTCGAGGTCGACAACCTGAAGCGGCTGAATGGCATGACCGAGCTGCCGCTGATCCAGCTGATGGCGAGCGCCTATGGCCCGCCCGACCAGCCGGGCGTCACCTACGCGGCGATGAGCACAGCCGAGGGCCTGGGCGCAATCGCGCACTATGCCGATGGCGTGGGTCTGGAAAAGGCGATGGTCGTCCCGCGCAGCGCCGATGGAAAGCTGGCCGCGCCGACCCGTATCGTCACCGATGCGCACGCCGCCGGGCTCAAGGTTCATGTCTGGACTTTCCGGCGCGAGAACTATTTCCTGCCCGCCGATTTCAAGGCCGGGGCAAGTCCCGTGGCCACAGGCGATGTCGGCGCGGAGATCAGGGCGTTCGTCGCCACCGGCATTGACGGCCTGTTCTCCGACAATGTCGCAGAGGCAGTCGCGGCCGCGCGATAGTCAGGGCTGGGGCGCCTTGCCGCCCGAGGCGGTCCCCTCTTCAACTGCCGCCTTCTTCCCGTCGCGGATCGACATCACCATGTCCTTGCGATCGGCAGCATCGGGCGCTTCGGGCTCGTCGTTCAGTATCTTGGCGGCGCGCGGGGCGATGCACACGGTCGCCGCCACCGGTAGATGGTCCGACCCCACATTTTCCAGCACGCTCATCTTCACGAGCGTGAAGTCGGGCGACATGAACAGATGATCGAGCGGCCAGCGCAGACCCGGCAGGTTGGCCGGGAAGGTCGCATAGAGCCCGCGCCCGACGCGCGGGTCGAGATAGCCGCCGATCCGCTTGAACATCTGCGACGTGCGCGACCAGGCGACATCGTTGAAATCGCCCATGGCCAGCACCGGCAGGTCTGTCAGCTTGGCATGGCGCGCCGCGATCGCGATTTCGGCATCGCGCTTTTCGGTATTCTCGCCCGGCTGCGGAGGACGCGGATGCAGCCCGATATAGCGGAATTTGGCCCCAGCCCCCGTCGAGATGGTCGCGAAGACCGAGGGCGTCTCGGTGTCGATCAGCCAGGTGATCTCCGAATCCTCCACCGGCAGGCGGGTGAGGAAGATCAGACCATAAAGGTTCGGCAGCGGGGCGGACTGGCGGTGGGGATAGCGATCAATCACCGGCTTGAGCGCAGCCTCCCAGCCTTCGTCCGTCTCCAGCAGCAAGACGATGTCCGGATCCTCGCGATCGATCAGGTCGATCGTACGCTGATAGTCGCGATTGGTCTGCAGCACGTTGAACGAAAAGGCGGAGATGCAGTTCTCCTTGTTGATCACCGCCTTGGCGACTTCGGTCTTCGCAAGAGGTGTATAGGGATAGATGCGAAAGCCCTGCCAGCCGATCACCATCAGCATCACCGCAACCAGCAGGGTGCGAACCCATCCCGACAGGACGGGAATGGCCAGGGCCAAGGCAAGCAGCGCGATCAGTATCAACCCGACACGCGGAAAATCCCACATGCGGATATACCAGCGATAGCTGGGGATCAGGCTCAGCAACGTGCCCGTTGCAGCAAGCGCCGCCAGCGCGAAAACCAGGATTCGCAGCATCCTTGAAAATCACCCGAACGGAGGAAACGAGACGCCTTGTCGCCCTGTCGGACGCACAAGGCAAGCAAGGGTTGCACATAGGTTGGGTTTGCACCCCCGCCCTGCCCTCGCTACACCAGCGCGCATGTCCACGACCTACACGCTCGATACCTCGACCAGCCGCGCCAACCCCACCCCCGCGCCGATGAAGCGCCTGACCGTGCCTGCCATCCAGCGGCGCAAGCAGGCCGGCGTCACGGAGCAGCCGGTGGTGATGCTGACCGCCTATACCGCGCGCATGGCGCAGCTGCTCGATCCGCATTGCGACATGCTGCTGGTGGGCGATTCGCTTGGCCAGGTCATCTACGGCCTTCCCAGCACCGTGCCGGTAACGCTGGAGATGATGGCGGCACATGGCGCGGCGGTGGTGCGCGGCAGCTATCACAGCATCGTCGTCATCGACATGCCCTTTGGCAGCTACGAAGCCTCGCCCGAAGCCGCCTTTGCCAGCGCCGCCCGGCTGCTCAAGGAAACAGGGGCTGCCGCAGTGAAGCTCGAAGGCGGCGCGGCTATGGCGCCCACGGTCAGGTTCCTCACCGAACGCGGCATTCCCGTGGTCGGCCATGTCGGGCTGACCCCGCAGGCGATCAACATTTTGGGCAGCTATGCCGCGCGCGGCCGATCGGACAGCGAGGCGGACAAGATCGTCAGTGACGCCAGGGCGCTCGACGAGGCTGGCGCCTTCGCCATCGTGGTCGAAGGCGTGGTCGAACCGATCGCGATCGCGGTGACCGAAGCGGTGTCCGCCGTCGTCATCGGCATCGGCGCATCGGCGCGCTGCGACGGCCAGGTGCTGGTGACAGAGGACATGCTCGGCCTGTTCGAGCGCACCGCGCGCTTCGTCAAGCGCTACGAGAATCTGGCCGAGGTCATCGAGAATGCGGTGAAGAGCTACGCCGGAGAAGTGCGCGAGCGCAGCTTCCCCAGCGCCGACCAGACCTACGCCCCGAAAGACTGAGCGCGGCTATTTCTCACTGCGGGCAAGCAATTCGACAAGTTCATCCTTCCAGAACTTGGCCCAGGTGTGCGTGCTGTGCCCCCGTGTGTCGTCCGTTGCCTTGATCAGCACATATTTGCCATCGGGCAGGCGTTTGCCGAAATCTTCTGCCACGCCGTAATCCCAGGGGTTGATGAAATCGTCGGACGAGTTGATCCAGGTGACCGGCATGGTCATCTGCTCGACGGTCTTCGACGGATCATAATGGCGTGACGATTCGATCTGGTAGATGATGTCATTGGCATCGATGCCCTTCATCGAAGCCTCGATCCGCTGGGTGATATAGGCATCGGCCGCATCGCGCGTGCCATAGGCCTTTTGGAGATAAAGGGGCGCGAAACCGGCGACCTGTAACAGGCTGGCCGCAACGCGCAGACCCATCACCGGTGGGCTGGTGTAATTGCCGCCCTGCCAGGCCGGATCGGCCTTGATTCCCTCGATTGCGGCCTTGCGCCACATGCGGTTGTGCCCGGCGATCGGCATCGGCAGGCACGCCATCGGCATCATCGCCTGGACAAAGCCGGGATCGACCTGCCCCCAGACAAAGCCGTGCATGCACCCCATCGAGGTGCCCATGATCAGCCGCAGCCGATCGACCTTCAGCCCCTCGACGAGCATCTGCCGCTGCGCCTTGACCATGTCGGTATAGTCATAGGCGGGAAACCGCATCTTCAGCCCGTCCGACGGCTTGGACGATTTTCCGTGTCCGATATTGTCCGGCAGGATGATGTAATATTTGCGGATGTCGAGCGGCTGGCCGGGCCCGAACAGCGCCTGCGCGAATTGCGGCTGGAGAAACTGCAGGCCGGTGCCGCCGGTGCCGTGCAGCACCATCACTGCATTGGTCACCCGGCCACTGGCATCGCGCGTCGGCGTTCCCAAAGTCGCGTAATGCATCCGCAATTCGGGTAGCATCTCGCCTGTGCCGAACCGGAAATCGTTGAGGATGACGTCGCCCTGCCGCAGCTGAGCGGCGTAGTCGACTTCCGGCGCCGCTTGCGGCGGTCCCGGCTGTGCTGTGGCTGGTACGGTCAACGCAGCACAGGCCAGCGCCGCACTCAGGATGGTCAATTTCATTGCAACCCCCTCAACCTATGTTCTTGATGAGGTTGAACATTGCAGCCTGCCAGCGCTGCTGGCAAGGGCCTGGCTCGAGCCCGGGTCCGTCAGATCTATCCCGCCGCCTGGACCCGGTTGCGCCCACTGCGCTTGGCGCCGTACATCGCGGCGTCGGCCTGCGCCAGCGCATTGTCGAGCGACCAGCCCGCACGGTAGGGCGCAACGCCGACCGAGATCGACAGCGCGATCGGATCACCGTCGGGCGATTTGAAGTCGAGCGCATCGATGGCGCCGCGAGCCCGCTCGGCAATCGACATGCCCAGGCCAAAGGGCAGACCCGTGAGCAGGATCGCAAATTCTTCACCACCCACCCGGCCCAGCAGGTCGTCCGGGCGCAGCGCCGCACTCAGGGTCGATGCTACCAGCCGCAGTGCCGAATCGCCGGCTGCATGGCCATGCTCGTCATTGATGGCCTTGAAATGGTCTATATCGGCCAGCAGCACGCAGGCCGGTGCCTCGTCACCATAGCCTGCCGCCTCGCGATAAAAGGCCGCCCGGTTCAACACACCTGTCAGATGATCATGATTTGCCAGTTCGATCAGCTCCGACTGGGTTTCCAGCAACTGGCGCGCCATCTGGCGATTGGTTTCGACCTGACCGACCAGCACGATGCTGATCGCTGCGGTGATCCCTGCGGGGCAGATGACTGCAAAGGCCCAGAACGGCCATTTGACGTCCTCGTGCAGCGCATGCGTCATCACTTCAAGCCCAAGCAGGGTCATGATGATGCCAAAGGCCACACAGGCCAGAATGGTTTGAACCGGATTCATGCAATTCGAGCTAGATCGAAAAGTTTAAAAGTCGCCGAATGAGCAAATGGCGAGATACTGTGCAACGAAACCTGATCCTATCCACCGAGAGAGCCGCGTCCCGGCTCGAAATCACTCGGCGACCATGACCCGGTTGCGGCCCGATCTCTTTGCCGAATACATCGCGGCATCGGCACGGTCCAAAGCCTCATCAAGCGAAGCCCCCGCCGCAAACTGCGCGACGCCGACGGAAATGGACAAGGTGATCAAAGACCCGTCCGCTGTCCGCTTGCTCAGGCCGGCGATAGCTCCTCGGGCTCGCTCGGCAATCGCCATGGCCAGCGGCAAGGGCATTTCGGCGAGCAGTATCGCGAATTCCTCGCCGCCGACCCGGCCAAGCAGATCATCCGGCCGCAGCGCCGCCTGGAGCGTGGATGCCACCCGTCGCAGCGCACAATCGCCAGCAGCATGGCCATATCCGTCATTGATCGCCTTGAAATGATCGATATCGATCAGCATCACGCTGGCTGGGCCGTCCGCACGATAGGCGGCAGCCTTGCGGTAGAAGGCAGCGCGATTGAGCACCCCGGTCAGATGGTCACGATCGGCCTGTGCCAGCAATTCCCGCTGGACGATCAGCAGCTGCGTATTGAGGCGCATGTTCGCCTCTGCCTGGCGAACCAGCACAAAGCTCACCGGTGCTCCGATCAATATCGGGCAGGCGGCGGAAAAGGCCCAGTAAACCGGCTCGATTGGTTCTCCCGTAACAAGGACGAGCGCTTCCATTGCCACGAGCGTGGCAACGACGCTGACGAAAACGGCGATCAGGACCCTGTGCCACGGCTTCATGCCTGATGGCGTAAGGGAAAAGGCTTAAAACCCGGCAAACGCCCTTGGCGCCGGCGTTCCCAAAGGCTCAGCGCGCGGCGGCGCGCGAACGCTTGAGCCGGTACATATGATTGTCGGCGCGTGCCAGCACCTTGTCGGCTTCATCGTTCGGATGAATGAAGGCGTGGCCGAACGTCGCTGACAGGCTCGTCGCCGCATCGCCCGAACCGATGCGGCAGGATGCAATGCCTGCGGTCAGCTGGGCGACCTTCTGCTCGACATCGGCCTCGCTGATGGCGCCCAGGATCAGCGCAAACTCGTCGCCACCGATCCGTGCGACGACATCGGTGGAGCGGACATTGGCCAGCAGGACCTGTGCCACGGTGCGCAGCGCCTCGTCGCCAGCCGCGTGGCCGAACGTGTCGTTGATCACCTTGAGATCATCCACATCGACGAAGAGCAGGGCGGCCCGGCTCTGATACCTCTGACAATGCGCAATCGAGCTGGAAACGGCCTGTTCGAAATACCGGCGATTGAACAGCGGGGTCAGCGTATCCCGGCAGATTTCGTCTTCGAGCTGCCGGATGCGCGCGCTGAGCAGAGCGTTCTGTTCTTTCAGATCGGTGCAGAGCAGGGCGAGCTGCTCGTGGCTCAACACCACATCCGCCTGAGGTGGCAATCCACCAGGGCCGCCCTGAACATCGGTCATTTTCATCTTAGTGCCTGCGAATTCCCCGGCGCGGTCCCTTGAGATTTCCTGATAGCAAGGCTTGCGGCCCCAGGCATGATCAAAATGCCGTTAACCCTGTATAATCTGTTCACAAGCGGGACAGTTGCCCCCGGACCCCCGCGATGTTGCTTTTCATGTCCAGGGTGATTGCGGGTGCCAGTCTTTGCCTCTAAGACCCTGATCGCATCAGCAATTATGCGGAGATTACTGCGTGGCCGAGCCATTGCCGAAGCCCGACCGCCAAGCCCCGGAACGCATCCCGGTCGCCATCATCATGGGCAGCCAGTCGGACTGGGACACCATGTCGGGCGCGGCGCAGGCCCTCGACGATCTGGGCATAGCCCATGACTGCCGCATCGTTTCCGCCCATCGCACCCCGGACCGCCTTGTCGAGTTCGCGAAGGGCGCGGTCGATGCCGGTTTCCAGGTGATCATCGCCGGTGCCGGCGGCGCGGCACATCTGCCCGGAATGGTCGCCAGCATGACCCGTCTGCCAGTGCTGGGCGTGCCGGTGCAGAGCAAGGCGCTGAGCGGGCTCGACAGCCTGTTGTCGATCGTCCAGATGCCCGGCGGCATCCCGGTCGGCACGCTGGCGATCGGGTCGGCGGGGGCAAAGAATGCCGGCTTGCTGGCCGCGTCGATCCTCGCGCTGAACGATCCCGCATTGGCTGAGCGGCTGGACGCCTGGCGCGCGGCACAGAGCGATTCGGTGGGTGAACGCCCGGCATGAGCGCCATGATCCCTCCCGGCAGTACCATCGGCATCATGGGCGGAGGGCAGCTCGGGCGGATGCTCAGCCTCGCCGCCGCGCAGCTCGGCTATCGCTGTCATGTCCTTGCACCCGAGGCGACCAGCCCGGCGGGCGAAGTCTCGGCTGAGACGACCTGCGCCGATTATTCCGATAGCGCTGCCCTCGCCGCCTTCGCCAAGGCTTGCGATGTCGTGACCTATGAGTGGGAAAATGTTCCCGTCGCGCCGCTCGACTGCATTGCAGGCATCGTCCCCTTGCGCCCCTCTCCCCGTGCACTGGAGGTAGCCCAGAGCCGGATCGACGAGAAGCGCTTCGTCACAGAGCTCGGCGGACGCACCGCGCCGTTCGGCTTCGCCGAGACCGAGGCAGAGGTCGCAGCAGCCATGGCGGTGGCGGGTTGCCCCGCGATCATCAAGTCGAATCGCATGGGCTATGACGGCAAGGGCCAGGCGCGGGTGATGCCAGGCGATGACCCGGTCGCGCGCTGGCACGAGGCAGGCGGGGTTCCCGCAATCATTGAGGGCTTCGTGACCTTCGAGGCGGAATTCTCGGTGATCCTCGCACGCTCGCCCCAGGGCGAAATCCGCTTCTGGGACAGCGCGGAGAACGTGCATGTCGGCGGCATTCTGGACGTATCGACCGTTCCCGCGAGCGCTGCCATCGAGACACAGGTTCCCGCTGCCCGTGCGCTGGCCGCAAAGGTCGCAGAAAAGCTCGATTATGTCGGCGTGCTGACGCTGGAGTTCTTCGCGACCGCTGAAGGCCCGGTATTCAACGAGATGGCCCCGCGCGTCCACAATAGCGGCCACTGGACGATCGAGGGCGCGTTCACCAGCCAGTTCGAAAACCATATCCGCGCGATCTGCGGCCTGCCGCTGGGCGAGACAGCGCTCGCCTGTCACGCCGCCGAGATGCGCAACCTGATCGGCGAGGCAGCGCATGGCTGGCCGGAACTGCTCGGCAATCCCGCCAACCATCTGCACCTTTATGGCAAGCACCGCGCGCTGCCGGGGCGCAAGATGGGGCATGTCACCCGCATCACGCTGGAACCTCAGGGGGTACAATCATGAATCACCCCGAGATCTTCATGGTGCTGGCGCGCGCCACCAACGGCGTGATCGGTGCCAATGGGACGCTTCCCTGGCACCTGCCGCAGGACCTGCGCCACTTCAAGGCGCTCACCCAGGGGCGCCCGATGATCATGGGCCGCAAGACCTTTGACAGCCTGCCCGGTCTGCTGCCCGGCAGGCGGCATATCGTGCTGACGCGCAACGAGGACTGGGCAGAGGATGGCGCCGAGGTCGTGCGGAGCATGGAAGAGGCGATCGCCACCGCCAACGCGCCGCATGTGGCAGTGATCGGCGGCGCTGAAATCTTCACCCTGTTCCTGCCGCATGCCGACCGGATCGAACTGACCGAAGTTCACGCAGACGTGCCCGGCGACACGCACATGCCCCCCTTCGATCCGGAAGTCTGGCAGGAAAGCGCGCGCACCGATCATCCCGCCGATCCCGAGCATCGCGACCGGCCTGCATTCAGCTTCGTGACTTTGGTGCGGCGGTGATCCGCAAGATTCTGGTGGGGCTGGTCCTGCTTATCGTGGCGGGGCTGGTGTTCACCGTTACCGTCCTTCCCGGCCTGTTCGAGAAGCAGACGAATGTCGTCACCGACGAGCCGCTGCCGCCGATCCGCGCCGATGCGACAGCGCTGCACCAGACACTGCAGATTGCCGATTTGCACGGCGATACCTTGCTATGGAAGCGCGACCTGCGCGACGGGGCGAGCCGTGGCCAGATCGACCTGCCGCGGTTGGAGGCAGGCAATGTCGCGCTGCAGGTCTTCTCTTCGGTGTCGAAGACGCCCAAGGGCCAGAATTACGACAGCAACTCGGCCGACACCGACAACATCACGCTGCTTGCTATGGCGCAGCTGCAGCCGGTGCGGACCTGGTTCTCGGTGCACGAACGCTCGATGTGGCACGGCCAGCGGCTCGAGGCGGCGGCAAGAGATTCGAACGGGCGGCTGATGCTGATCCGCAAGCCCGCCGACATCGACAAACTTCTCGCCGCGCGTGCGGCAGGCAAGCAGGTCACCGGCGCGCTCTATTCGGTCGAGGGCCTGCAGAATCTCGAAGGCAAGGCCGAGAATCTGGACCGGCTCTATGGCGTCGGCATGCGCATGGCGGGGCTGGTGCATTTCTTCGACAACGAGCTTGCAGGCTCCATGCACGGCGAGCGCAAGGGCGGACTGACCCCGTTCGGGCGCAGGATGATCCGCGCGATGGAGGCCAGGGGCATCATCGTCGACATCGCGCATTCGAGCCACAAGTCGGTCGCCGAGATTCTGGCGATGGCGCGCCGTCCGGTCGTCTCCAGCCATGGCGGCGTCCAGGCGGTGTGCGGGGTCAACCGCAACCTGTCCGACACCGAAATCCGCGCCGTTGCGGCGACCGGCGGCATCATCGGCATCGGCTATTGGGATGGCGCGATCTGCTCGACCGACCCCAAGATGATTGCCAAGTCGATTGCCCATGTCCGCGATCTCGTCGGCATCCGGCATGTCGCGCTGGGCAGCGACTTCGACGGCGCGGTCACCACGCGGTTCGACACCAGCCAGGTCGTGCAGGTGACGCAGGCGCTGCTCGACATCGGCTTTACCGAGGCGGAAATCCGCGCGGTGATGGGCGGCAATACGCTGCGGCTCCTCAAACAGGGCATTGAACCCCTGCCCGGCAAGGGCCTATAGGGCGCTCATGTTGAGGGTGGAGGGCAGCGAGCGGCTGCCGGACAGATTGCGCGGGGGCATCATCGCGCTGGGCAATTTTGACGGCTTTCATGCCGGTCATCAGGCCGTGGCCGGGCACGCCATAAGCTGGGCGAAGTCCGAGGGCCGCCCCGCGATCATCGCCACGTTCGATCCGCACCCGGTGCGCTATTTCAAGCCCGACACCCCGCCCTTCCGCCTGACCAGCCTGGACCAGCGCCAGCGGCTGTTCGGGCAAGCGGGCGCGGACGCGATGCTGGTCTTCGCCTTCGACCAGACGCTCGCCAGCACGCGAGCGGAAAGCTTCATCGCCGATCTGCTGATCGAGCGCTTCGGCGCGGTCGGCGTGGTGACGGGCGAGGATTTCACCTTCGGCAAGGGCCGCGGCGGCAATATCGAGGTGCTGCGCGATCTCGGCGCGTTGCTCGGGCTGCGCAGCGAGGCGGTCGGCCCTGTGACCACCGAGGGCGAGGTGATTTCGTCGAGCCGCATCCGGCAATGCCTGATCGAGGGCCACCCGGACGAGGCCGAGCGGCTGATGACCCGGCCCTTTGCGGTGCAGGGCGTGGTCCAGCATGGCGACAAGAACGGGCGGCTGCTGGGCTTTCCCACCGCCAATCTCGACATGGGCAGCTATCTGCGCCCGAAGTACGGGATCTATGCCGTCACCGGGCATCTCGCCGATGGCCGCGTGCTGAAAGGTGCCGCGAACCTCGGCATCCGTCCGCAGTTCGATCCGCCCAAGGAATTGCTCGAACCGCATTTCTTCGATTTCGACGAGGACCTGTATGGCCAGACGATCGAGGTGGCGCTTCGCCATTTCATCCGGCCCGAGGCGAAGTTCGAAGGCTGGGACGAATTGAAGCGCCAGATCGATGCCGACTGCGTGCGCGCGCGGGAATTGCTTGCCTGAAACGCCGCCGCGCCGTAAGCGCCAGCCACTATGACTGAGCAATCGCCAAGCGCCGCCGCCGACTATAAAGACACCGTCTTTCTGCCGCAGACCGACTTCCCGATGAAGGCGGGCCTCGCCCAGAAGGAACCGGCGATTCTGGCGCGCTGGCAGGATGCGGACCTCTACCGCCAGCTGCGGGACGCCCGCAAGGGCCGCGAAAAGTTCATTCTGCACGATGGCCCGCCGTACGCCAACGGCGACATGCACATCGGCCATGCGCTCAACCATATCCTCAAGGACATGGTCTGCCGCACCCAGTCGCTGCTCGGCAAGGACGCGCCATATGTTCCCGGCTGGGACTGCCATGGCCTGCCGATCGAGTGGAAGATCGAGGAGCAGTATCGCAAGAAGAAGCTCAACAAGGACGAGGTCGATCCGGTCGCCTTCCGCGCCGAATGCCGCGCCTATGCGCAGCACTGGGTCGATACCCAGCGCGAGCAGCTCAAGCGCCTCGGCATCCTGGGCGACTGGGACAATCCGTACCTGACGATGGACTTCGCCGCCGAGGCAACCATCGTGCAGGAGCTGATGAAATTTGCCGAAAGCGGCCAGCTCTATCGCGGTGCCAAGCCGGTGATGTGGTCCCCGGTCGAAAAGACCGCGCTCGCCGAGGCCGAGGTTGAGTATCAGGACGTCACGAGCACCCAGATCGATGTGGCGTTCGAGATTGTCGATGCGCCGAATGCGCCCGAACTGGTCGGTGCCTATGCGGTCATCTGGACGACCACGCCGTGGACGATCCCCGTGAACCAGGCGCTCGCTTATGGGCCGGATGTTTATTACCATTTGCTGCGCGATGAGGATGGTAATCGCTATCTAGTAGCTTTCGATTTGATCGAGCAATTTCGGAGCCGGACTGGCTTGGAACTGCGAGTGCTGAGTGGCGAAGCCTCACATAGTGTAGCTGCCAACGTCCGAAATATTGGGGACAACGAAATACTGGGTACGGCCCTCGCCGGAGCCACCGCCCGGCACCCGATGCACGCACTCGGCGGATTCTTCGCCAAGCCCCGCCCCTTCCTGCCCGGCGATTTCGTCACCACCGATGCGGGTACGGGCCTCGTCCATATGTCGCCCGACCATGGCGAGGACGATTTCGATCTGTGCAAGGCGCATGGCATCGAGCCGGTGTTCGCGGTCGAGGGCGACGGGCGCTATCGTGACGACTGGGCCTGGCTCGGCGGCGCGGACGAGCGGCGGATGTCGGTGATCAATCCCAAGTTCAATGCGCCAGATGGCCCGATCTGCGAAGATCTGCGCGCGGCAGGAGCGTTGCTCTCCGCAGGCGCCTTCCAGCACAGCTATCCGCACAGCTGGCGCTCCAAGGCGCGCGTTATCTTCCGCTGCACCCCGCAATGGTTCATCCCGATGGATGCGCCGCTCACCACCGGCAAAACGCTGCGCAGCACCGCCATGCAGGCTATCTCGGACACCCGCTGGGTCCCCGCCAAGGGCGAGAACCGCATCCGGTCGATGGTCGAAGGTCGCCCCGACTGGGTGATCAGCCGCCAGCGCGCCTGGGGCGTGCCGATCACCTTGTTCGTCAACCGCAAGACCGGCCAGTATCTGCGCGACCCCGCGGTCAACGCCCGCATCGTCGCGGCGATCCGCGAGAGCGGGGTCGATGGCTGGAACGAGGCCGCCGTCCCTGCCCTGCTCGGCCCGGATTACGATCCGGCGGATTATGAGCGCGTCACCGACATTCTCGATGTCTGGTTCGACAGCGGCTGCACCCATGCGTTCGTGCTGGAAAGCGGCAAATGGCCCGACCTGCTGCGCCCCGAAGGCTATGTCGGCCCCAAGGCGGACCTGTATCTGGAAGGGTCGGACCAGCATCGCGGCTGGTTCCAGTCCTCGCTGATGGAAAGCTGCGGCACGCGCGGCCATGCGCCCTACAAGGCGGTGCTGACCCACGGGTTCACCATGGACGCCAAGGGCATGAAAATGTCCAAGTCGCTGGGCAACACCATCGACCCGCTGACGCTGATCAAGGATTCGGGCGCGGACATCCTGCGGCTCTGGGCGCTGTCGGTCGATTTCACCGAGGACCACCGCATCGGCAAGGAAATCCTCGCCGGCGTGTCGGACCAGTATCGCAAGCTGCGCAACACCTTCCGCTATCTGCTCGGCGCGCTTGCCGGGTTCAGTGAGAAGGACGAAGGTGTGCGCGTCGAGGACATGCCCGAGCTGGAACGCTATGTGCTGCACCTGCTGGCGGACATGGACGCAAAGCTGAAACAGGCGGTCGAGGACTTCGACTACAACACCTATGTTCGCACCCTCGCCGATTTCGCCAATAACGACCTGTCGGCCTTCTTCTTCGATATCCGCAAGGATTGCCTCTATTGCGATATCGGCCCCGCCGCGCCGCAGGGCACGGACAAACGCCGCGCCTATCGCACCGTGCTGCACGTGCTGTTCGAGGCGCTCGTCCGCTATGCCGCACCGGTGCTGGTGTTCACGGCGGAAGAGGTGTGGAGCACGCGCTATCCCGATGCGGGCAGCGTGCATTTGCTGGAGTGGCCGGAACTGCCCCCACTGGGCGATGGCAACGAACTGATCCAGCGCTGGGCTCGCTTTCGCGACCTGAAGGACAGCGTGACCGGCGCGATCGAACCCTTCCGCCGCGACAAGGTGATCCACTCGAGCCTGGAGGCCGAGGTGACCATCCGGCTCAAAGATGCGCTTGCCGCTGATTCCGCGATCAATCTGGGCACAGCCGAGCTTGAAGAACTGCTGATCGTATCGGCCGCGTCCGTTGCAGGCTTTACCGACGACGACGTCGCAGAAACCCGCCAGATTGAAGTCACCCGCACCGAACACCACAAATGCGGCCGCTGCTGGCGTCACCTTCCCGAGGTGACCGAAGACGGCGCGCTGTGCGGGCGCTGTTCGGAGATGCTGGCGTGAGCGCGCTGACGATCCTTTCCCGTCATGCTGAACCCTTCGACTGCGCTCAGGACAGGCTTGTTTCAGCATCCATCGACCGTCTGGGTGCCGACAGGGCGAAGGCGCTTGGTGCCCGATGGACCCTGAAACGAGTTCAGGGTGACGGATTTGGCGTAGGCCTGGAGTGCGCGGCATGACCCTCACCCGCTTCCGCATTGAGGGGGTCGCACTCGCGCTCGCCATTCTCGTCGTCGATCAGATCGCCAAGTTCATCGTCGCAGGGCCGCTCGCTCTGAGCAGCCGGCTGCAGATCGAGATCACGTCGTTCTTCAACCTGACCTGGGCGGAAAATCGCGGCGTCTCGATGGGCTTTCTCACTGCCGAAACCGATGTCGCGCGCTGGATGCTCGTCGTGCTGACCGGCATCATTGCCACCATCGTGCTGCTGTGGATGTTCAAGGAGCGCGCACGCGGCGACATTCTGGCGCTGGGTATGATCCTGGGCGGGGCGCTTGGCAACATCATCGATCGCGCGCGGCTGGGCTATGTCGTCGATTATGCAGACCTGCATTTCGGCGCCTTCCGGCCGTTCATGATCTTCAATATTGCGGATGCCGCGATCACCATCGGGGTGCTGTTATTGCTTGCCCGCGTTTTGATAATCGGCGACAAAGCCGCGAAATCTGAAGGCCCTACATCGGGGGTTCAGGATGGCGGGCATAGCGGTGACGCAACAGCCGCCAAGACGGAGAATTGAGATGCTTAACCACGGGCGCAAACTGGCCCTGATCGCCGGTGTTTCCCTCGCTGCAGCGACGCTTTCGGCATGCGGCTCGGGCGGCGGTGTTTTCAACCGCGACCGGCCCGACGAATTCGCCGTCTCGCGTCAGGCGCCGCTGGTGATCCCGCCCGATTTCGCGCTGACCCCGCCGACTCCGGGCGCGGCGCGTCCGCAGAATGTCTCGGCCAGCCAGCAGGCGCTCGATGCGCTGTTCGGCGGTCCGCAGCCGCGCAGCGGTGTCGAAGGCGCCGCGCTCAACCGCGCCGGCACGCCCGATGCCGCGATCCGCTCGCAGGTCGGCGATCCCAAGACCCAGACCACCGACAAGGGGGCCACGACGCGCGACATCGTCGCCGCGCCCGAAGGTGACGGACAGGACGCCAAGGCCGCCGTACCGCCGCAATAAGCGAGCAGACAAGTTATTAAAAAGCCCGGCGAATCGTCTGATTCGCCGGAATTTTTTTTGGCTTGAAGCTGGTGCGGTCAGGCGCGCGCGCCATCCGCGACCACGGCGACGCCTGCGCTGTTGTGGCGCAGCGCCTTGAGCACGGTCTCGACGATACCATCGGCATCGAGCCCGGCCTCGGCATATTGCTTTTCGGGCTTGTCATGCTCCTGAAACACGTCCGGCAGGCGCAGCGTACGCAGCTTGAGCCCGGCATCGATCAGCCCCTCGTCGGAGGCCATGGTCAGCACATGCGCACCCAGGCCGCCGATCGCGCCCTCTTCCACCGTCACGCACACTTCGTGCGTGGCTAGCAGCTTGCGGATCATTTCCTCGTCGAGCGGCTTGGCAAAGCGCAGGTCGGCGACCGTGGTCGACAGGCCCTTGGCATCGAGCACATCCGCTGCCTTCTGCGCTTCTGCCAGACGCGTACCGAGCGAGAGGATCGCGACCTTCTTGCCTTCGCGCACGATGCGGCCCTTGCCGATCTCCAGCCGTTCGGGAACGTCCGGCAATGCCACGCCGACGCCGTTGCCACGCGGATAGCGGAAGGCGATAGGGCCGCTGTCGTGGCAAGCGGCGGTATAGGTCATGTGCACCAGTTCCGCCTCGTCGGCGGCGGCCATCACGACCATGTTGGGCAGGGTCGCCAGATAGGTGATGTCGAACGATCCGGCATGGGTCGAACCATCCGCACCAACCAGACCGGCGCGGTCGATCGCGAAGCGGACGGGCAGATTCTGGATCGCGACATCATGCACCACCTGGTCATAGGCGCGCTGCAGGAAGGTCGAATAGATCGCGCAGAAAGGCCGCATGCCCTGCGCTGCCAGACCGGCAGCGAACGTCACCGCATGCTGTTCGGCAATGCCGACATCGAAACTGCGGTCGGGATGCGCCTGGGCGAACTTGTCGACGCCGGTGCCCGACGGCATTGCGGCGGTAATGGCGCAGATCGTGGGATCGGTATCGGCCAGCTTGGCCAGCGTTTCCCCGAACACGTTCTGATAGGCTGGCGGCCCCGCTGCGCCCTTGTCCTGCTTGCCGGTGACCACATCGAACTTGGCGACGCCATGATATTTGTCGGCGGCCGCTTCGGCAGGGGCATAGCCCTTGCCCTTCTGCGTAACCACATGGATCAGGCACGGCCCTTCCGCAGCGTCGCGGACATTTTCGAGAACCGCGACCAGCTGGTCCATGTTATGGCCATCGATCGGGCCGACATAATAGAAGCCCAGTTCCTCGAACAACGTACCGCCCATGGCCATGCCGCGGGCATATTCGTCGGTCTTCCGCGCGGCCTGGTGCAGGCTGCGCGGCAGCTTGCGCGCCAGGCGCTTGAGCGCTTCGCGCACGCCGAGAAACTCGCGGCTCGATACGATCCGGGCGAGATAGCCGGACAGACCGCCCACCGGCGGCGCTATCGACATATCGTTGTCGTTGAGAATGACGATCAGGCGGTTGCCCGCGCGCTCGGCATTGTTCATCGCCTCATAGGCCATGCCCGCGCTCATTGCACCGTCGCCGATCACCGCAATCGCCTTGCCCGGCGCGCCGCTCAGCTGATTGGCGGTGGCAAATCCCAGCGCGGCCGAGATCGAGGTGGAACTGTGCGCTGCGCCGAACGGGTCATACTCGCTTTCGCTACGCTTGGTGAAGCCCGACAGGCCGCCACCGGTGCGCAGCGTGCGGATGCGATCGCGCCTGCCTGTCAGGATCTTGTGCGGATAGCACTGATGGCCGACATCCCAGACCAGACGGTCGCGCGGCGTATCGAACACATAATGGATCGCAGTCGTCAGTTCGACCACGCCAAGCCCGGCACCGAGATGCCCGCCGGTAACCGAGACCGCCGAAATGACTTCCTGACGTAACTCGTCGGCCAACTGGCGAAGCTGGGTTGGCTTGAGCCTGCGCAGATCTGCCGGAGTGGTGACAGTGTCCAGCAATGGCGTTTCGGGCAGATTGGTCATTGAATTCCCTTTCAACCGCGAATCCTAGACCCATTTTTGGGTTCTGTCGAATAATCGACCTGGATGACGGTCTTGAGTGTAAAGTTTTTTGGACAGATCCGCAAATGCGGAATTTCAGTCACATGCTGCGCAGCGACCGCGCACCTCTATGACCGGACGGATATCGGCATAGCCCGCCGCCTCCGCCGTCTGGCGGACGCTGCGAGACAGTCCGTCGTCATCGATATGGGTCGCATTTCCGCAGGAATCGCACACCAGAAAGATGCAGTCGTGCACGCAACCGGGATGGGAGTTGGCGATATAGGCGTTGATACTCTCGACCCGCCGCGCAAGATTGGTCCGCACGAAAAGGTCGAGAATGCGATAGACCGAGTTGGGCGCCACGCGCTTGCCGCGCTTGCGACTGACGGAATCGGCAATATCATAAGCCGAGGCGGGCTTCTCGATTTCCGCAAGTGCAGCAAAAATCGACTCGCGCATCTCGGTCCACTGCTCGCCAGCAGCTTCGAGCGAGCGGCGCGCCGCGACGGCAAGGTCTTCGCCCTCATGCTCGCGGTGCTTGTGGCCATGGTCGGTGACGGTGGACATGCCGCCTATCTACGCATCCCGATTGCAGGTTGCAATGGGCGCAGGCGCGATCAACCCCGAACCGCCCTTGCGTTGTAGAGCGCAGGAAAGGTCCGCTTGAAATTGCTGACTTTCACCGCATCCCATCGCAGGATGTAGGGGTGATCGGGATTCTTGAACATGAAATCCTGATGATAGGTTTCGGCGGGATAGAAGGTCTTGTAGGGCTCGATTGCGGTGACGATCCGCTTCTGCCAGACGCCCGACTTGTCGAGTTCGGCAATATAGGCCTTTGCGACCTGGGCCTGGCTCTTGTCGGCGGGAATCAGCGCTGTGCGATATTGCGTTCCCCGGTCCGGGCCCTGGCGATTCAGGGTGGTAGGGTCTGCGACCACAGAGAAGAAGATCTGGAGCAGCTGGCCATAACTTACCTGTGCCGGATCATAGACCACGCGAACGGCCTCGGCATGGCGGGTTGCTCCCCCTGACACCGCGTCATAGGTCGCGCTGGCCTTCGTGTCGCCATGATAGCCGGACACGGCGCTCTTCACGCCCTTCACATGGCTGAACACGCCCTCGACGCCCCAGAAGCACCCGCCGGCAAAGATGGCCACGCGCTGCTTCCCGCTTTCGACCGCCTTGAGCCGCGGTGCAGGAATGATCCTGGCTTCCTCGGCCGCAAGCGCAGCGCTGCCGGTGTCGAGGAGCGCGACGCCGACGCCCAGCAGGCCAAGACCTGCCAGAGCGGGAAGGAAGCGGGCTTTCAGGTTCATCGCTGTGCAAAACTTTCGGTCGAGGCGGCGGCCGAGATGGCCTGGCCATCTTCGGGCAGCAGCACGAACATGCCGATGGCACCGATCAGGAATCCACCCAGGAAATTGCGGAACAGGTCCGATTTGAACAATTGCGTCATGGCTCGTCTCGTATCTCGTATCCGCAGGCCGATGTTTCGGGGAAAACGCCTGCGGGGTTACATCGGCGATCCATCTGGTGCCGCCGATGGGCGAATCAAGCAGCACCGGGGATAGTTCTGCTTGGGCCTGCCCAATGTGCCTGATGCGGCTGTATGCGCTGTGAACCACGGCACAGGCGGATGTTCAGGTTTTTCTGCGAACATCAGGGTTGATCGATCAGCGGATCAGCCGTGCGCGCATCAGGCCGCGCAGCGAATTGCCCAGCCAGAAGCCATTGGCCAGGTCTTCAGGCATCAGCCGCGCCTCGACCGCCCTGCCCTGCTCGATAAGATCGCGCCGCAGCACACCCGCCAACAGCCCCTGTTCCAGCGGCGGTGTAAGCAGCATGCCGTCGCGCTCGACGAACAGGCTGGTGAAGCTGCCCTCGGTCAGCGCGCCGGTCGCGTCGGTGAACACCACTTCATCGGCGCCCTGTTGCGCCCGGGCATCGACGCGCGGTGCGTCATAACACGCCCGATCCGTCGTCTTGTGAGCAAGGCGAACGTCGTCGCTCGCCAGGGCCATGGGCCGCAAGGCGACTGCAAGCGGCTCGACCAGCGCTTCAGGCATCGGCCGCATCTCGATCGCGGTATCGCCGCTCGCCGCCAGCAGCAGGCGGATCCGTGTCGGCGCCTCGAGGAAGAAACACGCATGATTCAACGCATTGCGCACGGCATGGCGATCAAAGGAAAAGCCCAGAGCCGCAGCGCTCGCCTTCATCCGTTCCAGATGCAGTTCCAGGCGGATGATCCCCTGGTTCGGATCGAAACCCATGGTCTCGATGAGATCGAACCTGCCTGCCTGCGCTGCCGAGCCTGTCGCCGCCTTCAAGAACGCCCCCTTGATCAGACACTCGCGCCATTCGTCTGCCGCCGATGAATCCGCAACGACGCCCGAACCGAGCCCGAGACTGACCTTTTGCGCTTCGGCTGGCAGATGCAAGGTGCGAATTGCAACATTGAACGCCGCATCCCCTGGCCTGCCGCCGCGAGAGGGATCGATCCTTCCGATCGAACCGCAATAAATGCCGCGCGGTCCTGCCTCGATGGCGCGCAGCAATTCCATCGCCCGGATCTTCGGCGCACCGGTTATCGATCCGCACGGATAGATGGCGCGAATGATGTCGATTGCATCATGGCCCGGGGCCAGCGCGGCGCGGACGGTCGACGTCATCTGGTGGACGCTGGGATAGCTCTCGATCCGGAAAAGATCGGTCACCCGAACGCTGCCGGCCAAGGCCACCCGCGACAGATCGTTGCGCAGCAGATCGACGATCATCAGATTTTCGGCGCGGTCCTTTTCCGACGAACGCAGATGTTCGGCGGCCTTGGCATCGCGCAAGGGATCGGCCTCGCGCGGACGCGTGCCCTTCATCGGCCGTGCGGTCATCTCGCCGTCGCGCAGCGAGAAGAACATTTCGGGCGACAGGCTGAGCAGCCAGTCGCGGCCATCGAACACCACCCCGCCATAGCCGGCTGCCGAGCGTTCGCGCAGCCTCCGGTAGAGCGCGAGCGGATGACCCGATACGGCCGCCTCGTTCTGGAAGGTCAGATTGGCCTGGTAGATGTCGCCGCTGGCGATCGCCCGATGCACTTCGGCAAAACGCGCGCGATAGTCCTCTTCCGTCATGGCGGGCCGCACCGCGCCCAGACTGGCATCCGCGCTGCCGCCCTGTCCCGCCAGCCAGGCCGGTACCGTCTGTGGTGGCAAAAGCTCGTCACGCTCGAAGAGTCCGAACCAGGCCAGGGTCTGCGGTGGCATAGCATCAAGCAGCGGCCTCAGCCGGGGTTCCAGCGCATAGCCGGCCTCATAAGTCAGATACCCCGCCGCATGCAGCCCTTCGTGCCCCGCGAGGCGCAGATCGTCGAGCAGCTGATCGAGCTCCTGCGCCGTCGTTGCAGACAGGCTGCGGACCGGGTCGCGGTACAACCGCGCCGGGCTCGCAACTTGCTTGCGGGCATCGTCGAGCAGAACGAAGGGCTGGAAATCGCGATTGGGCCTGGGGTCCATGGCTCGCGCTTCTAGGCTGTGGCCGGGCTTGTGCATAGGGGCCAGTTTTGTGCGCGCAGTTGCCAAGCCGGGACGCGCCGCATACATCGGCGACCCAGAAGATGCAGAAGGGACGCAGGATGTTTTGGCGCGGTTGGAATCTGGCGCTGACCGCGCTGGTGGCAGGCACGGCCATGCCCGCGTCAGCGCAGGACAAGGCCGCTGTCGATCCGGTCGTCCCGCCGCCTGCCGCCATTGTCGCAGATGGCTTGCCGCCGATCGCGCAGTCACTGGTGGCCGACACACGGCCCTATCTGGAATATCGCACCGCCGCCTTTGTCGGCTGGCATCCCGTTGACCGGTCGATGCTGGTCGCGACGCGCTTCGGCAATGTCGCGCAGCTCCACCGCGTGGCCATGCCCGGCGCCGCCCGCAGGCAGGTCACCTTCGAGGAAGAGCCGATTTTCAAGGGGAGCTGGTCGCCCGACGGTTCGACGCTGCTGATCGAGAAGGACTCGGGCGGCAACGAGGTGGCGCAGATATATGCCCTCGATTCGGGGCGGCTGATGCTGCTGACCAATGGCAAGAGCCGCCATGTGCTCGGCCCATGGTCGGATGACGGCCATTTCGTCGCCTATGGCAGCAACATGCGGACCGGGGTCTATAACGACATCTATGTCATGGACCCGCGCGACCCCGGTTCTGCGCGCATGGTGCTTTCGACCGACAGCGGCGGCTGGGCGGCGATCGACTTTGCGCCCAATGGCCGCGACCTGCTGGTGTTCAATTACATATCTGCGACCGATAGCCAGCTGCACATCATCAACGTCGAGACGGGTGCCATCACGCAGGTCACGCGCGACGCAACCCCTGTGGCTTATGGCAAGCTGCTGTTCGCGCCGGACGGGCGGCTATGGGTATCGAGCGACAAGGACTCCGATGTCCAGCGTCTCGGCGTGCTCGATACCGAAACGGGCGTGTTTACCCCTGTGATCGATGGTGGCCGCTGGGACATCAGCGACTTCGATATCTCAAGAGATGGCAAGACCATCGCCTATGTGGTTAATGAAGCAGGCTTTTCCCAGCTTTATCTCCATGACATCGCCACCGGCACCAGCCGGCAGGTCACCGGCCTTCCGGTCGGAGAGATCGGATCGGGCATCAAGTTCGCCCGCTGGGGCGATCTGGGCTTCACGGCCTATTCCAACCAGTCGCCCGGCGACGCCTACAGCCTTGACCCTGCGACGCTCAAGGTCACGCGCTGGACCGAGAGCGAAACGGGCGGCCTCGATCCTGCTCTCAACGTGAACCCCGAGCTGGTCGAGATCAGGAGCTTCGACGGCGAACCGATCTCCGGCTTGCTCTACAGGCCCGATCCCGGGCGCCACCCCGGCAAGCGCCCGCTGATCATGTCGATCCACGGCGGACCCGAAGGCCAGGCAACGGCCGGGTTTCTGGGCCGCACCAACTATCTCATCAACGAGCTTGGCATTGCCATGTTCTTTCCCAACGTCCGAGGCTCGACGGGCTTTGGCAAGCGGTTCGTGAGCCTGGACAACGGCCCCTTCCGCCGCGAGGATGCGGTAAGGGACATTGGCGCGTTTCTCGATCGCCTGGGCAGGTTTCCAACTCTCGACCCCAGGCATTTCGGCATTACCGGCGGCAGCTATGGCGGCTATATGTGCTATGCCAGCGCCATCCGCTATGGTCGGCGCTTCAACGCTGCAAACTGCATCGTGGCAATTTCTAACTTCGTGACTTTCCTTGAGAATACAGAGGAATATCGCAGAGACCTGAGGCGCATCGAATATGGTGACGAACGCGTTCCCGCGCTGCGGGCAAAGCTTGAGGAAATCAGCCCGCTCACTCAGGTCGATCGGTTGAAACTGCCCCTGTTCGTCGTCACCGGCGCCAATGATCCTCGTGTTCCGGCAAGCGAGGCGGACCAGATCATCGATGCGGTCCGCTCGCGCGGTGGCTCTGCCTGGCATCTGCTCGCCCGCAACGAAGGTCATGGTTTCCGCCGCAAGGAAAATGCCGATTATCTGTTCTGGGCCACCCTCGCCTTCTGGCAGAAGCATCTGCTGGAGGCGCAGCCCGGCGCTGCCGACTGAAACATCCGCCGATCACAAGGATAACGCATGGTCGCTTCCGTCTTCGATCTGTTCAAGATCGGCATCGGTCCTTCGAGTTCGCACACGATGGGGCCGATGGTCGCTGCAGGACGCTTCGTCGAGCGCCTCGCCGATGCAGGCCTGCTGGACGCCGTCGCGCGGATCGAGACGCGTCTGTATGGCTCGCTGGCGCTGACCGGCAAGGGCCATGCCAGCGACCGCGCCATCCTGCTGGGTCTGGCGGGCGAGGAGCCGGTCAGTTGCGATCCCGATGCCGCCGATCTGCTGGTCTCGCAGATCCGGGGCGATCGCGCCATTCAGCTTGCAGGCAAGCACCGCATCGCCTTCGACGAAGAGGCGGACCTGCTGTTCCTGCAGCGTGAAAGGCTGGATTATCATTCCAACGCCATGGCGTTCACCGCTTTCGATGCCGCTGGTGCCGAGCTGGATCGCCGCGCGTATTATTCGGTGGGTGGCGGCGCGATCGTCGACGAGAACGAGACGGGCGCCAATGCCCCGGCTGGCGGCGGGCTGTGGGACGTGCCTCATGTCTTCCGTTCGGGTGCGGACCTGCTGTCGATTGCTGCGGAAACCGGTCTCTCGATCGCAGAGATCATGCGCGCCAACGAATTGGCCGCGCGCAACCCGGATGAATTGTCCGCAGGCCTTGCCGAGATCGCCTCAGCCATGTCGGCCTGCATCGACCGCGGCATTCGCACCGGCGGCATTCTGCCCGGGGGTCTCAAGGTCAAGCGCCGCGCGCCGCTGGTGATGGCACATCTGATGGAGCGGCAGGAACGCATGCTGTCCGACCCGCTGACCGTGATCGACTGGGTCAACCTGTGGGCGCTTGCGGTGAACGAGGAGAACGCGGCCGGCGGCAAGGTGGTGACCGCCCCGACCAATGGCGCGGCGGGCATCATCCCTTCGGTGCTGCGCTTCTATGATCGCTTTGCGCCGGGTGCGAACCAGGCCGGGGTCGAACGCTTCCTGCTGACAGCCGCTGCCATCGGATCGCTGTTCAAGGAAAACGCCTCGATCTCGGGTGCGGAGGTCGGCTGCCAGGGCGAGGTCGGCGTTGCCTGTTCGATGGCTGCCGCAGGGCTGGTCGCGGCCTGGGGCGGATCGCCGATGCAGGTCGAGAATGCTGCCGAGATCGGGATGGAACACAATCTGGGTCTTACCTGCGATCCGGTGGCCGGGCTGGTCCAGGTGCCGTGCATCGAACGCAACGCGGTCGGCGCAGTCAAGGCGATCGAGGCAGCGCGTCTCGCGATGATGGGCGATGGCACGCACCGGGTCAGCCTGGACGAGGTCATCGAGACGATGCGCCGCACCGGGCTCGACATGAACGAACGCTACAAGGAAACCTCGCAGGGCGGCCTCGCGGTCAACGTGGTCGAGTGCTGAGCCGTTCTGCCAGAGCCTTCGCCCGATGCTCCTCGCGCAGCGTCATGGCGCGGTCCCACCAGGGATGGCCGGCATGATCGCGGGCGACAGTGCGGACCGTGCGATTGCCAAGATAGATGGCAAGACCACCGGTGCGACCCAGCATTGCGCGATCGGCTTTCAGCCAGCGCGGGCGGCAGCTTTTGGGCAACCATCGACCGGCGATGACGATATCCGCCCTGCGGCAGGCAGCGGCGAGTGCCCGTTCGGGCACGCGTTCGCGGCTGCGACCGATCAGCACCGCAACATTCCCGGCATGTGACGCCAGTGCAAGGCTGCAGAAATCCGCATTGCACCGTGCTCCCGGCCAATCCTCGATAGCGATCGCTTGCCCCTGGAATGCCGCACCCTCGCTGAGGCTCTGCAATGCATATTCACCCGTCCCGCGCCGAAGCAGCACCATCGGCCCATCGGCGGCATTGATCGCAACGTGCTGACCATCGCCGGTTACCAGCAGATCGGGGACCGGCTGCACGGCGACCAGAAAGCTCGCAAGCGCTGCCGGCACCAGACCCAGCCAGCGCCAGCGCGTCCGCCACAAGGCCAGCCATAACCCGCCAACGACGAACAGCGCGAACACATGCCCGCCTGTCCGCGGGAACAGCGCCACTGCGCCGGGGGTATCGGCGACGGCGTGCGCCAGGTCGATCAGCGCCCGGATGGCCGTTCCGGCCAGCCACCAGAACGGCGCGCTCAGATGCAAGGGATCCAGTAGCAGGGCCATGGCCTCCAGCGGCATGATGATGAATGTGGTCAGCGGAATGGCGATCATGTTCGCCAGCGCGCCGTACAGCCCCGCCTTGCCGAAATGATGCAGCGCGATCGGCATCAGGGTGAATTCGATCAGCAGCCCGGTCAGGAACGTCATCGCCAGGAAGCGCGCGGCCCTTCCGGGCCACGACAGATCCGCGCCTGCCCAACGACGCATGACCGGATGATCGTGCAGCGCGACGATCGCCGTGACGGCTGCAAAGCTGAGCTGAAAGCTCGGCCCCATCAGGGTTTCGGGCCAGATCAGCAGGACCAGCATGGCGCCCGCGGCAATCAGCCGCGGCGAAACCGGATCACGCCCGAGCGCCAGCGCGAGCAGAACGAGCAAGGCGGCTGCGCAGGACCGGATCGTCGGCACCTCTGCGCCGGTGAGCAAGGTATAGGCAATGCCGGCCAGCGCTCCTGCCCCGGCCGCCACCAATGGCAGGCGCCAGGCGCGCGCCAGCGGTGGAAACAGGGCCAGCAGGCGGAGCGTCAGCAGCCAGACAGCGCCGATCAGCGCAGTGACATGCAGTCCGCTGATGGAGAGCAGATGCGCAAGACCGCTCGACCGCATAGCCTCGGCATCCTGCTCGCTGATCGCGCCGCGATCGCCGGTCGCCAGCGTGGCCGCGATCCCGCCTGCCCTGCCGGGTACGGAGGCCTGGATATGCGCCGAGAGCCGAGCGCGGAGCGAGTCGAGCGCGCTGCCGTTGGTTCCAGGCCTGAGAATGCGCGGACGGTCAAGCATGCTGCCGGTTGCGCCTAGCCCTTCGAACCACGCACGCTGGGCGAAGCTGTACCCGCCGGGAAGCGCCGCCTGTGCCGGCGGCATGAGCCGTGCCCGGCCAGTAACGATCGCGCCGGGCTGCACGGCGGGATGGTCGAGCATAGTGCCCAGATTGACCCGCACCGTGTGTGGCAGCCCGAGCGCGGGTACAGGTTCGATCACCAGGCGCACCATGTTGCGGGCGGGCAGGCTCTCGCGTTCGACAACCCGCCCGGTCAGCGGCCCGAACCACGGGGCAGCGAGCGGATCGGCGCCGACCCGCTCGGCGCGCCAGGCCATGTGTGCGCATCCCGCAGCCAGCATCAAAAGGCCCAGGAACAGGCAGCGCGCGCCCAGTTCCATCCTTGCCCAGGAACGGAACACCGCCAGCGTGCCCATGGCCCCCGCCAGCGAGAGCGCGATCAACGCAAACTGGACGTCCTGGCTGGGGAGCAGGAACCAAGAAGCGATGCCTGCACCAAAGCTGACGACGATCCAGACGGGCAGCTGGTCCCGCTCCTGCAGCAACCAGCGCCCGATGGCCGCGACGGCAGGCGTGCGGCATGAAAAACGCTGCAAACTGGCCATTTGTCGCTGCCAGAAAGCCGTGCTAGAGGCGATCGAAATTGCCATCGGCGGCGAGTTTGAAAGGAAAGCGCAAGTGAGTGCAAGCGGCGAAAATTCGGTCCTTCCGGCGGGCGCGTCCAGCGGACAGGTCGTAACGCGCTTTGCCCCCTCGCCGACCGGATTCCTGCATATCGGCGGCGCGCGTACCGCAATGTTCAACTGGCTGTTCGCGCGCCACCATGGCGGCAAGGCGCTGCTGCGGATCGAGGATACCGACAAGGCGCGCTCCACCCCCGAAGCGATCGATGCGATCTTTGCCGGGCTGGACTGGCTGGGCCTCGACTGGGACGACACGCCGGTTTTCCAGTCCGAGCGTGCCGCGCGCCATGCCGAGGTCGCGCACCAGCTGCTTGAGGCGGGCAAGGCGTACAAATGCTTCGCCACCGCCGAAGAGCTGGAGGCGATGCGCGCCGAGCAGCGCGAGAAGAAACTGCCGATGCGCTACGACGGCCGCTGGCGCGACCGTGATCCGTCCGAAGCCCCCGAGGACGCACCCTATGTCGTTCGGCTCAAGGCTCCGCAATCGGGCAAGATGACGATTGCCGACCAGGTTCAGGGTAACGTCACGGTCGATACGCGCGAACTCGACGATTATGTCCTGCTGCGCTCCGATGGCACCCCCACCTATATGCTCGCGGTGGTCGTGGACGATCACGACATGGGGGTGACGCACATCATCCGCGGCGACGACCATCTCAACAACGCCTTCCGCCAGCTCGCGCTTATCCAGGCGATGAACTGGCCCGAGCCGGTCTATGCGCATATCCCGCTGATCCACGGCAATGACGGCGCCAAGCTTTCCAAGCGCCACGGCGCACTGGGGGTGGAGGCCTATCGCGACGACATGGGCGTCGTCTCCGATGCGATGTTCAACTATCTGCTGCGTCTCGGCTGGGGCTATGGCGACCGCGAGAAGATTTCGCGCACTGAGGCGGTCGAGCTGTTTTCGCTCGCCAATGTCGGCAAGTCGCCCTCGCGCTTCGATGCCAAGAAGCTGATCAACCTCAATGGCCAGTATCTGCGCGAGATGGACGATACCGCGCTTGCCGCACTGGTCGCACCGCGCGTGGCGGCATTGATGCCCGAATTCGATCCCACCGGCGGCATCGATCTGTTGGGCCGCGCCATGCCGGTGATGAAACTGCGCGCACGCGACCTCAACGAACTCGCCGAAGGAGCACAGTTTCTCTTCAAGAATCGCCCGTTAAGCATGGACGAGAAAGCGAAATCCCTGCTAGACGAAACCGGGATCGCGGTCTTGCAGACAGTATTGCCGGTTCTGGCCGAAGCACCGTCATGGACGGCTGCCGCGCTGGAGGAAAAGCTTACCCAATTTGCCGAGGCACAGGGGCACGGCCTTGGCACTTATGCCCAGCCGCTGCGCGCCGCCCTGACCGGACAGGCGCGCTCACCGGGTATTTTCGATGTGCTCGAACTGCTGGGCCGCGGGGAATCGCTCGCCCGGATCAATGACGTTACGCGCGTCGCCGCCTGAGCGGCTGCGCGCAACACTACACGGCTTGGCAAGGCCAGCCTTGCCGCAGAAACGCTTGGAGGAGAACGTACCGTGTCAGACAGCGCATCATTGAAGATCGGCGACAAGGAAAGCGGTTATCCGATCCGCTCCGGCTCGATCGGCCCGGACGTCATCGACATCCGCAAGCTCTATGCCGAAACCGGCTGCTTCACCTATGATCCCGGCTTTACCTCGACTGCCAGCTGCGATTCCGCGCTGACCTATATCGACGGTGACGAGGGCGTCCTGCTCCACCGCGGCTATCCGATCGGCGAACTGGCCGAGGATTCGAGCTTCATGGAAGTCTCGTACCTGCTGCTCAACGGCGAACTGCCGAGCAAGGACGAGCTCGACAGCTTCACCTACACCATCTCGCGCCACACCATGCTGCACGAACAGCTGATGCAGTTCTATCGCGGCTTCCGTCGCGACGCCCACCCGATGGCGATCATGTGCGGCGTGGTCGGCGCGCTTTCGGCCTTCTATCACGACTCTACCGATATCGCCGATCCCGATCACCGTCGCATCTCGAGCCACCGGTTGATCGCAAAGATGCCGACCATTGCGGCTGCCGCGTACAAATATTCGGTCGGCCAGCCCTTCGTCTATCCGGACAACTCGCTGTCCTATACCGGCAATTTCCTCAAGATGACCTTCGGCGTCCCGGCTGAGCCCTATGAGGTCAATCCGGTGGTCGAGCGCGCGCTCGATCGCATCTTCATCCTGCATGCCGACCACGAGCAGAACGCGTCGACCTCGACCGTGCGTCTGGCCGGCTCGTCGGGCGCCAACCCGTTTGCCTGCATCGCCGCCGGTATCGCCTGTCTCTGGGGTCCGGCGCATGGCGGCGCCAACGAAGCTGCGCTCAACATGCTGCGCGAAATTGGCACGCCCGACAAGATTCCGCACTATATCGAGCGCGCCAAGGACAAGAACGATCCGTTCCGTCTGATGGGCTTCGGTCACCGCGTCTACAAGAACTACGACCCGCGCGCGACTGTCATGCAGAAGACCGTGCGCGAGGTGTTCGACGCGCTCAAGGTCAGCGATCCGGTGTTCGAAGTCGCGCTGCAGCTCGAGGAAATGGCGCTCAACGATCCCTATTTCATCGAGAAGAAGCTGTTCCCCAATGTCGACTTCTATTCGGGCGTGATCCTCTCGGCGATCGGCTTCCCGACCACTATGTTCACCGCCTTGTTCGCTCTCGCGCGCACCGTCGGCTGGGTCGCGCAGTGGAACGAGATGATCTCCGACCCCGGCCAGAAGATCGGCCGCCCGCGTCAGCTCTATACCGGCCCGACGCAGCGCCCCTATGTGAAGATCGGCGACCGCTGATCTGACCGGCGGACATCGCCAGACAGACGAAACGCCCTCCCCTCACCGGGAGGGCGTTTTGCTATGGGGGGTCGGCATACAAATCGCAGGCCGTCCCACAACGTCCCTCGACTTCGCTCGGGAACGCGGGAGGTGGCCAGGGGCTCTCGAGACGCTAACCGCGCCAACAGAGCTGGCCAATACCTTGGCGCCCCCCTTCCGTTTGTCCCGAGCGAAGTCGAGGGACGTAGGCGCAGAAGCGGGATTCCCGCGTCCGCGGGAATGACGAGGCTGGTTTACTGAAAGCAGAACGCGCGCGTCAGACGCGCATCGGCATCAGCACGTAAAGCGCGGTGGCCTTGTCGTTTTCGCGGATCAGGGTCGGCGCGCTGCTGTCGGCGAGGTGCAGTTCCACCACATCGCCGTCGATCTCGCCGAGGATGTCGAGCAGGTAGCGCGCATTGAAGCCGATCTCGAAGCCGTCGGAGCCATACTGGCCCTCTACTTCTTCAGCCGCCGTGCCGTTTTCCGGGCTGGTGACCGACAACGTGATCTTGTCCTTTTCCAGTGCCATCTTGACCGCACGGGTCTTTTCGGTGGCGATGGTGGCGACACGGTCGACGCCCTGCTCGAAGGCGCGTGGATCGATCTTGAGCAGCTTGTCGTTCGCGGTCGGGATGACGCGGCTGTAATCGGGGAAGGTTCCGTCGATCAGCTTCGAGGTCAGGATCGCGCTGCCCAGGGTGAAGCGAATCTTGCTGGCGGACAGGTCCACCTGCACCCGCGAGTCGCCACGCTCGTCGAGCAGCTTGCGCAGTTCGGCGATGCATTTGCGAGGCACGATCACGTCGGGCATGCCATCGGCGCCATCGGGCCGGTCGAGCGTCACGCGCGCGAGGCGATGACCGTCAGTGGCCGCAGCCTTGAGTACCGGCCGGTCGTCATCGGCGACGTGCAGGAAGATGCCGTTCAGATAATAGCGCGTCTCTTCGGTCGAGATGGCAAAGCGCGTCTTGTCGATGATCTGCACCAGCTCTGCTGCGGCCAGTTCGAAGCTGGTCGGCAGGTCGCCCTCGGCAATCACCGGGAAATCGTCGCGCGGCAGCGTCGGCAGTGTGAACCGGCTGCGGCCCGCGCGGACCAGCATCTTGCCATCCGCCGCATCGAGCATCACCTGGCTGCCATCGGGCAGCTTGCGAGCGATCTCGAACAGCGTGTGCGCCGATACGGTGATCGAACCGGGGGTCTCGACCGAATAGGCGCTCATCGTCTCGACGATCTGCAAATCGAGGTCGGTCGCCATGAAGCGGAGCGCGCCATCGCTCGACGCCTCGATCAGCACGTTGGACAGGATGGGGATCGTGTTGCGGCGTTCCACCACCGACTGAACATGGCTGAGGCTCTTGAGGAGCGTCGCGCGTTCGATTGTCGCTTTCATGAAAATCCCCCGAGGCACTGTGGCCTCACCAGCAAATGACATATCTGCCGTGCAGGCAGATTCCGGACCCACTTCATTAACAAGATTGGCTTTAGGGGCAAGCCGATAGCCGGGCAAACGCGCCAAAACTGTGGAAAATGACGGGATAGACTTGCCTATTGGCAACCCATTGCCGAAACGGGTCCGATATGACGCAGAATTCCCGCTTTGCCAGCCCTCCCGTGCCCGGTCGCCTGTTCATCGCGCGCCATGGCGAGACCGTGTTCAATGCCGCGAAAAGGCTGCAGGGCGACCATCTGCACACGCCGCTGACCCGCGCAGGCTTTGCGCAGGCCGATGCGATGGGCGCGGCGCTGGCAGGCGTGCTCGGCCATCGGCCCGATCTGAAGCTGTGGGCCTCGGATACCGGGCGGGCGTTGCAGACACTCGCCGTGATTACAGAACATCTCGGGCTCGACTGGCACGATGCCGAGCGCGACATGCGCCTCGCCGAGATCGGCATGGGCTGCTGGGGCGGGCGCTATTATGCCGAGGTGGTGGGCGAAGTCGGCCCCATCGTGAGCGCAGACATGCTGCTCACCCCTGCCCCCGATGGCGAGACCTATCCGCAGATCGCTGAGCGCGTCATCGGCTGGCTGGCCGATCATGCCGGCGAACCGGGCGACCGGCTGGTCATCATGCATGGCATTTCCAGCCGCGTTCTGCGCGGTGTGCTGCTGGGTCTGCCGATACATCCGCAATTCGGTGCACCGATCGCGCCCGGCCTGCCCCAGGGATCGGTGGTGATGATCGAGAACGGCACCGAAGATGTCGTCGTCACCGGCACCGGCGGAGGCCATGCGTGAGGCGATGCCTCGCCGCGCTTGCACTGATCACGGCGCTCGTTCCGGCAGCGCAGGCGCGCGACAGCCTGGGCGTGTTCGACGCCTGGGGCGCATTCCGCGATCCGCAGGTGCCGCGCTGCTATGCGATCGCCCAGCCTGACGCGGTGCGCGGCACCCGCCAGTATCGCCCCTTTGCTAGCATCGGCTATTGGCCGAAACGCGGCGTGCGCGGCCAGTTCCATCTGCGTCTCAGCCGCGCCATGGCCAAGGGGCAGAGCGTCACGCTGACCATTGGCATCCGCCGCTTTCGCCTGACCGGCGGCGGTGGCGATGCCTGGGCCAGGGACAAGACGATGGACGCTGCCATCATCGCCGCAATGCGCTCCGCCCGTGAAATGAGCGCCAGCAGCGAGGATGGACGCGGCAATGCGATCCGCGATCTTTATCTGCTCAAAGGCGCCGCGACCGCGATGGACGCCGCCGCTCTGGGCTGCGCGCGCCGGAGCTAGATCCGCTCGAGCAGCCGCTCGACACTGGCATGGGCCGCCTTGTGATGGTCGGCTCTGGCGTGCCCCTCCTCTTCCAGCGCCGCGCGGATCGCATCGATCTGCACATCTGTCAGATGCTCGATGCCAATGAACGCATTGCGCGCGTCCTGCTGCGCGCGGATCAGTTCGTCGAGCTTGGCCTGCATCGCCGCCGCATCGCGGTTCTGGCTGTTCTGGATGACGAAGACCATCAGGAAGGTGATGATCGTGGTGCCGGTGTTGATCACCAGCTGCCAGGTATCCGAATAGCCGAACACCGGTCCGGTCACCCCCCAGATCACGATGATCAAGGTCGCGGCGAAAAAGGCAAACGGTCTGCCGACCAGCCAGGCGACACGAGTGGCAATCACGGTGAAGAAACGATCCATGGGGGCTCCTGACGGGTTGCGCGGCGCTCGGCCAGCAGCACAGCTAGCAATTGCGACCGAATTTGACTATGTGCGCCGCCATGAACGCCGAAACTCCGATCTCCATGCCCATTCCGGGCCATATCGACCCCGTGCCCGTGCCGCGGGCGATCACGCCGCGCGCCGATGGCCGCAGCGACCTGATGGGCCTGGCGCGCGAGGATATCGCCGCGCTGCTCGAAGCCGCCGGGCTCGACCGCAAGCAGGCCAAGCTGCGCTCCAAGCAGCTGTTCCACTGGATCTACCATCGCGGCGTCACCGATTTCGACGCGATGACCGATATCGCCAAGCCGATGCGCCCCTGGCTCGCCGAACGCTTCGTGATCGGCCGTCCCGAGATCGTCGAGGCGCAGGTCTCGAGCGATGGCACGCGCAAGTGGCTGCTGCGCACCGATGACGGCCAGGATTACGAGATGGTCTTCATCCCCGATGCGGACCGCGGCACGCTGTGCATCTCAAGCCAGGTCGGCTGCACGCTCAACTGCCGCTTCTGCCATACCGGCACGATGCGGCTGGTGCGCAACCTGACGCCGGGGGAGATTGTCGGCCAGGTCATGCTGGCGCGCGATGCGCTGGGCGAATGGCCGAAGGGCGCGATGGACCGGCTCGACGAGGACGAAGACGCCGCCGCCTATACTGCCGATGGGCGCCTGCTCACCAATATCGTGCTGATGGGCATGGGCGAGCCCTTGTACAATTTCGATCATGTCCGCGACGCGATGAAGGTCGTGATGCACGGCGACGGCCTGGCGCTATCCAAGCGGCGCATCACGCTGTCGACCAGCGGCGTCGTGCCGATGATGGCGCGCTGCGGCGAGGAAATCGGCGTCAATCTCGCGGTCTCGCTGCACGCGGTAACCAAGGAGGTGCGCGACGAGATCGTGCCCCTGAACCGCAAATACGGGCTCGAACAGCTGCTCCAGGCCTGCGCGGACTATCCCGGCGCGAGCAATGCGCGGCGCATCACCTTTGAATATGTGATGCTCAAGGACAAGAACGACAGCGACGACGATGCGCGCGAGCTGGTGCGGCTGCTCAAGGGCTATGGCCTGCCCGCGAAGGTGAACCTGATCCCGTTCAACCCCTGGCCCGGCGCGGCGTACGAGTGCTCGGATCCCGATCGCATCAAGCGCTTTTCGGACATCGTGTTCGAAGGCGGCATCAGCGCCCCCGTGCGCACCCCGCGCGGCCGCGACATCATGGCGGCGTGCGGCCAGCTGAAATCGGCGTCCGAAAAGAAGAGCCGCGCCGAGCTCGACCGGCTCGCGGAAGAAAAGCAGGCGGCTTTGGGCTAGGGCGAAGCAAACCTCCCACAGCCTGCTGGGGGAGGATTTTTGGCGGAGCTCTATCCCGCAGGCGCCTCGCCCGAACGCAGCGCAGGTTTCTGGTCCAACCCGCCCTCCTCCATGATCCGGCGGCGCAGTTCGTCGCGCTTGCCGTGGATCGAGGCGATGACATGGCCCATGGCGATACCCAGATCGACCAGCAGCGCTTCGGACAGCTGCAGCGAGCTTTCGAGCGCTTCGGGCACTGCCAGGGTTGCGCCGGCGCGGTAGAGTTCGCTCGCATGGTCGGTATCGCGCGCGCGGGCAATGATCGTGAGATCGGGTACCCAGCCGTGCACCCGGCGAACGATCTGCACCGCCAGTACCGGGTCGTCCATGGTCAGGATCAGCGCGCGGGCGTGACCGAGCCGCAACCGGTCGAGCAGTTCGGGCCGGGCGACATCGCCGAAGACGATCGGAACGCCGGCACGCCGCGCGGCCAGCACGACATCGACGTTTGACTCGACGGCAACGAACGGCTGGCCATGCTCCTTGAGCATATCGGCGATGATCTCGCCGACACGGCCATAGCCGAAGATGACCGTGCGATCATTGGCAATGTCTGATTGATCGATCGGCGCCGCATCGCTGGCGCGCATTTCCAGATGCCGCGCCATGCTGTGCCCCAGCTTGGCGAGGAGCGGCGTGATCGTGAGGCCGATGGCAGTGACAATCTGCCAGAATTGCGCGGTCGAGGACTGGATCAACTGCGCCTGCACAGCAGCAGCCAGAACGATCAGGGTCGTTTCGGATGGACTGGCCATCAGCACGCCGGCTTCGGCCGCCGTCCCGCGCCGGGCCCCTGCGACGCGGAGCAACAGTCCCGTCACCACCGCCTTGACCACCACGACACCGATCACCGCAACGGCAAGTGCCTGCCAGTTGGCCATGATCACCCTTAGGTCGATAGACATGCCGACCGTGATCAGGAACACGCCCAGCGCCAGTCCCTTGAAAGGCTCGATCAGGATCTCGACCTCGCCGTGATATTCGGTCTCCGCGATGATCAGACCCGCAAGCAACGCCCCGACAATCGGAGACAGCCCGACCGAAGCGGTCGCCAGGCTGGCGGTGATGACGACGAGAAGACTGGCGGCAAGAAACAGTTCCGGGCTTTTCGTCCGCGCGGCCTGGGCGAACATGCGCGGCAGGATCATGCGACCGAGGACCAGCATCGCGAGCACGGTGGCTACACCAAGCAGCAGCGTCAGGCCCAGGTTGCTGGGGCCCGTCATGCCCGCAGTCGGGGCCAGCGCACCGAGCAGGAAGATGATCGGAACGATCGCGACATCCTCGAACAGAAGCATGGCAAGCGCTGCCCGGCCGACCGGCGATGTCGTTCCAGCCATCGGAAGCACCAGAGCGGTCGAGGAAAGTGCGAGCGCCAGCCCGAGTCCGATGGCACCGCCCCAGTTCTGCCCGACCGCATTCAGCGCCGTGCCGATGATGAGCGCGGACAGCAGCAACTCGGCGGCGCCCACTCCGAAGACCAGCTTTCGCAAGGACCAAAGCCGCTTGAACGAAAGCTCAAGCCCGATGGTGAACAGCAACAGGATGATGCCGAACTCCGCATAGGGCTCGATCGACTCCGCATCGGTGATTGTGACGTGGTAGAGCCAGGGATATTCGTCGACCAGCGAACCGAGCCCCGACGGGCCAACCAGGATACCGATCAGCAGAAACCCGATGATCGGCGTGATCCGGAACCGGGCAAAGGCCGGGATGACGATCCCTGCTGCCCCGAGAATGACGAGAGCGTCACTGAAAACGGGATTGTCGAGTGGATTGTGCATGAATCAATTCATGGCGGATAAGGGACAGCATGTCAGCCATAAATCTCGGAAATGGAAGCGATCAGCCTCCGCCTCCGCCCTGAGGCCCCGCTGGCGCGGTCTGGCGGGCCCGATCGCGCTTGGCAGCGGCATGGCCGCGGCCGACGGCGCGGTCCCATTCGATATGGTACAGGTCGTATCGACGATCACCCAGATTGCGCACAGTGCCTTCGTGCCGGGCCCAGCTCAGGTCATCGAGATTCACGTCGCTGATCGTCAGCGTCTCGACATTCTCGCTCGCTTCCGCCGCGATGCCATCACGCGCGAACGGCAGGTCGCAGGGCGTCAGGATGCAGCTTTGGGCATATTGGATGTCCATGTTCTCGACATCGGGCAGATTGCCGACATTGCCCGACATGACGACATAGCACTGGTTCTCGATTGCTCGCGCCTGGCAGCAGTACCGGACGCGCATATAGGCCTCGCGGCTGTCGGTGCAGAAGGGCACGAAGATGATCCGCGCCCCCTCGTCGGCCAGGCGGCGTGCCAGCTCCGGAAACTCGCTGTCATAACAGATGAGCACGCCGATCGGACCACAATCGGTCTGGATCGCATCGATCGTGTCGCCGCCCTTGATCTTCCACCAGTAGCGCTCGTTGGGGGTCGGATGGATCTTTTCCTGCGAATGGATCGAGCCATCGCGCAAAGCCACCAGCGCGATATTCTGGATGTCGCCATCATCGGCACGGGTGGGGTGCGATCCCCCGATGATGTTGATGTTGTACTCCATGGCCATCCGCGTGAGTTCGTCGCGGATGCGCGGGGTGAATTCGCTGAGCGCCTCGATCGCCTCCTGCGGCCCCATCTTCTTCTTGGCGAAGGAGAGCAACGACATGGTGAACATCTCGGGAAACAGTACGAAGTCTGCCCGGTAATCCGCTGCCACATCGACGAAATACTCGACGTTGCGGACGAACTCCTCGAAATTCGCGACCGCGCGCGCCTGGAACTGGACGGTGGCGAGGCGCACGCTTTCGACGCCGCGCGGGACGCGGTGCTTGGGCGGCTCGTCAGGATTCACATAGGGGTTGCGCCACACCATGTGCACAGCGTGGCCTCGGGATTGCCTGTCTTCGGGAAGATAGCGCTTGAGGATGCCGACCGGCGCAAAGCCGTTCGCAATCTGGAACCCGATCACAGGATCGCGCAGCTTGCCGTCGACGACCTTGGCCAGATAATCTTCGGGACTTTCAGCCTTTTTGGTGCGCTTGGCACGATCATATCCCGGAATCCGTCCGGCAAAGACGATGCCGTTGAGATCGAGCTGTTCGGCCAGCGCGCGCCGCGCCTCGTATAGCCGCTTGCCGATGCGGACCCCGCGCTGGGCGGGGTCGACGCACATTTCATAACCGTAAAGCCATTCGCCGGTCGGAACATGGCGCGTGCCGAAGCCGTTGCCGCTGATCTCCTCCCAGTCGTGCGGGGCGAAGGCCATGGCTTCGGTGACCCGGGAAGAGGCGCAATAGCCTACGATCTCGCCATCCAGAATGGCGACGAACTGGCCCTGCGGAAAATTGTTGAGCTGGCCGCGCAACTCGCCGAACTTGTAAGGGGGCAGACCGGGATAAGCGCGCTCGACGAGCGCGGATATCCCGGGAATGTCGCCCCTTCGGGCCTGCCTTACTTCAAGTCGAGCCTTGCTGCGCTGTGCCATCAACGCTTTACGCCCAGGTACCCATTTCGGTTTCGAGGTTAACCCGGATTGCCTCGAAGAACTGCTCGGTGGTCATCCAGGCCTGATCGGGGCCGATCAGGATCGCAAGATCCTTGGTCATCGAACCCTGTTCGACGGTCTCGATGCAGACACGCTCGAGCGTTTCGGCAAAGCGCACCACTTCGGGCGTTTCGTCGAAGCGGCCGCGATAGATCAGACCGCGCGTCCAGGCGAAGATCGAAGCGATCGGGTTGGTCGAGGTCGCCTTGCCCTGTTCATGCATGCGATAGTGGCGGGTGACGGTACCGTGCGCGGCTTCCGCCTCGACCGTCTTGCCATCGGGGGTCATCAGCACCGACGTCATCAGGCCGAGCGAACCGAAGCCCTGTGCCACGGTGTCCGACTGCACGTCGCCGTCATAGTTCTTGCACGCCCAGACGAACTTGCCCGACCATTTCAGCGCCGAGGCCACCATGTCGTCGATCAGGCGGTGCTGATAGGTGATACCCGCAGCTTCGAACTGCGCCTTGAATTCCTTCTCGTACACCTCTTCGAAGATGTCCTTGAAGCGGCCGTCATAGGCCTTGAGGATCGTGTTCTTGGTCGATAGATAGGTCGGCCAGCCGCGATCGAGACCATAGTTCATTGACGCGCGCGCAAAGTCGGCGATCGAATCATCGAGATTGTACATCGCCATGGCGACGCCCGACGAGGGGAACTGGAACACTTCCTCGTCGATCGTGGTGCCGTCCTCGCCCTCGAACACCAGACGCAGCTTGCCGGGACCGGGCACGCGGAAATCGGTCGCCTTGTACTGGTCACCGAACGCATGACGGCCGACCACGATCGGGTCGGTCCAGCCGGGCACCAGCCGCGGGATGTTCGAGATCACGATCGGCTCGCGGAATACAACGCCGCCCAGGATATTGCGGATGGTGCCGTTGGGCGACTTCCACATCTTCTTGAGGTTGAATTCCTCGACGCGCGCCTCGTCGGGCGTGATGGTGGCGCACTTGACGCCGACGCCATGCTCGCGGATCGCGTTCGACGCGTCGACGGTGATCTTGTCGTTGGTCTCGTCGCGCTTCTGGATCGACAGGTCGTAATATTTCAGGTCGATGTCCAGATAGGGCAGGATCAGGCGTTCGCGGATCCACTCCCAGATGATGCGGGTCATTTCATCGCCGTCGATTTCGACGACGGGCTTGGCCACCTTGATCTTTGCCATGCGGGATTTGCGCCTTCTTGCTAGGGAGGAATCGGAAAAACTGCGTCGCTCTTAGCAAAGTCGGGCGAGGTTTCAACCTTGTCGCGCCGTTGTCGCTAGTGCGGATCAATCGCAGCTCGATGTCGCAGCGGAGCATTTCGTCGCAGGCTTGGGGCTAGGGCGTTGTCACACCCGCATCCTGTCCCTAAGAGGGCCTGCATGTCGCAAGAATTACTGGATAACCGGGGCAAGGGCCTGGCAAACTGGAGCCTGCCGCCGGTCCATCCCGAAGGTCGCAAATTCGCCGTTATCGCAGCGGGCATCACGCTCATCTTCGCGCTGATGGCATGGGAAACGCTGGCCTGGCCGATGGGCGGAATAACGCTGTGGGTGCTCGCCTTCTTCCGGGACCCTGCCCGCGTCACACCACTGGACGAACGCTTCATCATTGCGCCTGCCGATGGGCTGGTAACCCTCATCCAGGAAGTTGCACCGCCTGCTGAGCTTTCCGATCCGGAGGGCCTGGGATCGGCACCGTTGTGGCGCATATCGATTTTCATGAGTGTTTTCGATGTCCATATCAACCGGGCACCGATTGGCGGCACGATCCGCCGCATCGTCTATATATCGGGCAAGTTCCTCAATGCCGATCTCGACAAGGCAAGCGACGAGAACGAGCGCCAGCATGTCATGATCGAACGCAGTGACGGTCTGCGCATCGGCTTCACCCAGATCGCCGGGCTCGTCGCACGGCGGATCGTGCCCTTCGTGAAGGAAGGCGATTTCGTGGCGGTGGGCCAGCGCGTCGGGCTGATCCGCTTCGGTAGCCGGGTGGACGTCTATCTGCCCGGCGGAACTGCGCCGGCCGTGGTCAAGGGCCAGCGCATTGTTGCCGGGGAAACCGTGCTCGGCATCGTCAACGATGCACCGATGCGCGAGGGCATTGCGCACTGATGCTTGCCCCGGCCCTCCCGCTTGACCTGCTGCCCTGGAGGATCCCTGCATGACTGCACCTGACCCGCTGGACCGACGGGGTCGTCGCGGACCCATACGATATCTGGCGGGACGGCGCTTTCGCCTGCGCGAAGGGCTTACGCTGCGCGCCATGGTGCCCAACGCGATCACGGCGAGCGCCATGTGCTGCGGTCTCACAGGGATTCGTTTCGCCTTGCAGGAACAATGGCCGCTTGCCGCCGGTGCGATCGTGCTGGCGGGCGTGCTCGATGGCATTGACGGCCGCGTCGCACGGATGCTGAAGGCGCAGAGCCGCTTCGGCGCCGAGCTCGACTCCCTCGCTGATTCGATCGCCTTCGGCGTCTCCCCGGCAATGGTGCTGTTTTTGTGGTCGCTGAACGAACTGCCGCGCTTCGGCTGGCTGATCGCCCTTGCGCTCGCTGTCTGCTGCGCGCTGCGTCTGGCAAGGTTCAATGCGCAAATTGATCTGGAAGATCAGCCGCACAAGTCCGCAGGATATCTCACAGGCATTCCCGCACCTGCCGGAGCCGGCCTGGCCATGTTGCCCCTCTATCTCTGGATCGAGACCGGTGAGGAGATGTTCCGTCACTATAGCGTAATCGGTCCATGGGTCCTGCTGATTGCGTTTCTGATGATTTCGAACGTTGCCACGTTCAGCTGGTCATCGCTGAATCTCCGCAAGAACATCCGGCTAGAGGCGCTGGCGGTCTTTGCGATCACCGCAGCGTCGCTGCTGACCGTTCCATTCATTACCCTGACGGCGATCTGCCTGATCTATCTGACGCTCATTCCGTTCGGCATACGATCCTATGCCAAGGTCAGGCAGCAGCGCGCCAATCCAGCGAATTGACGCGGCTAGGCGCGCGGACGGGCATCTGCACGACGATCCGCGGGGCGTAATCCGGGGCCTGGGCCGGGACGTACCGCGCCGGCTGCCGCATCTGACCCTCAGCCACACGCCCCTGCCCTGCCAGCCGATAGGCCGTGAACAGCGCGTCGAAGCGCTCGGCAGATCCCGCAAAGGACTGGGCAATCACCAGCACCGCTCCGACAGCGGCAGCGGCGAAGAAAAGGGCAATGGCAACAGCAAACATGGCGCTACATCCTGGCTCGCGTCCGATGTGCGACACAGCGCATCGACGCATTGTGGATAACTCGGTGGACAGATATTGGTTCCAATCCGGGACGATCCTGAACACTTAACCTGTTCTGTATACCCTTTGTTCCACTCCTGTTCCGTTCCGTCAAGCGCAAAAAGTTCAAGGCACAACATTTCGTGCTGGATTTCCGGGCGCAATGCCCGTAAGGGCGCGCTCGTCCGTGGCAATGGGTCACGGTCAATCCACATGGAAGACACACATACCGGTGCCCCGGCCACCCTTTGAGGGTCAGGCCCACAAGGTTCCCGTCTTCCAGAGGCACAACCGGAAAGGAAATCCCTATGGCGGCACCTGTCGTCACCATGCAGCAATTGATCGAAGCCGGCGCGCATTTCGGCCACCAGACCCACCGCTGGAACCCGCGCATGAAGCCGTACATTTTCGGCGCCCGCAACGGCATCCACATCCTCGACCTGTCGCAGACCGTGCCGCTGTTCGCGCGCGCCCTCGAGTTCGTCTCCGCCACCGTTCAGGCCGGCGGCAAGGTTCTGTTCGTCGGCACCAAGCGCCAGGCTCAGGCCCCGATCGCCGAGGCCGCCCGCGCCAGCGGCCAGCATTTCGTCAACCACCGCTGGCTGGGCGGCATGCTTACCAACTGGAAGACAATCTCGGGTTCGATCAAGCGCCTGAAGATGCTCGAAGAGCAGCTCGCCGGCGACACCTCGGGTTTCACCAAGAAGGAAGTTCTGCAGCTGACCCGCGAGCGCGACAAGCTGGAACTTTCGCTCGGCGGCATTCGCGACATGGGCGGCATTCCCGACGTGATGTTCGTGATCGACGCGAACAAGGAAGACCTCGCCATCAAGGAAGCCAATGTTCTGGGCATCCCGGTGATCGCGATCCTCGACTCGAACGTCGATCCGCAGGGCATCGCCTTCCCGGTTCCCGCCAATGACGACGCCGCTCGCGCCGTTCGCCTCTATTGCGACGCGGTTGCCGCTGCTGCCACCAAGGGCCGCACCGGTGCTGCGGTCGCCTCGGGTGCGGACGTCGGTGAAATGGCCGAGCCGCCGGCAGAAGCGGCGCTGGCAGAAGCCGCTGCCGAGACCGGCGACGCTGCATAATCTGGCCGGGCGGGGCTTCGCCCTGCCCCGCTGGCACAAAACTGACACATGCAGGGGCTACGGGCCGGGCAATGGCCCGCACCTGTGGCCCCTGCGTCCATATTCAAAACAAGGAACACGAACATGGCTGTTGTAACCGCTGCTACTGTCAAGGAACTGCGCGAGCGCACCGGCGCCGGCATGATGGACGCCAAGAAGGCGCTGACCGAAGCCAATGGCGATATCGAAGCCGCTGTCGACGCACTGCGCGCCAAGGGCCTCGCCACCGCGCAGAAGAAGTCGAGCCGCACCGCTGCCGAAGGTCTGGTGGGCATCGAAGTCGCTGGCCTCAAGGGTGTCGCCGTTGAAGTGAACAGCGAAACCGACTTCGTCGCCAAGAACGACCAGTTCCAGGATTTCGTCCGCAAGGTGACCTCGGTCGCGCTGACCACGGGTGACGATGTCGAAGCGCTCAAGTCGGCTGAATATCCCGATGGCGGCAGCGTCGGCGACAAGCTGACCAGTTCGATCGCCACCATCGGCGAGAACCAGTCGATCCGCCGCATCAAGACCGTCTCGGTCGATCAGGGCGTGGTCGTCTCTTACATGCACAATGCCGTCGCACCGAACCTCGGCAAGATCGGCGTGCTGGTCGCGCTCGAAGGCGATGTTGCTGCCGACGTGCTCGAGCCGCTGGGCAAGCAGATCGGCATGCACATTGCCGCTGCCTTCCCGCTGGCACTCAATGCTGATGGCCTCGACGCCGAGCTGATCGCGCGCGAACGCAAGATCGCCGAGGAAAAGGCTGCCGAAAGCGGCAAGCCCGCCGAAGTGCAGGCCAAGATGGTCGACGGTGCGATTGCCAAGTTCGCCAAGGAAAACGCGCTGCTCAGCCAGCTGTTCGTGATCGACAACAAGACCCCGATCGCCGACGTGGTGGCCAAGGCTGCCAAGGATGCGGGCGGCAAGATCACTCTCAAGGACTATGTCCGCTTCCAGCTCGGCGAAGGCATCGAGAAGGAAGAAACCGACTTCGCGGCCGAAGTCGCGGCAGCTGCTGGTCTCTAAGCTCCAGCGCTGACACACACGAAACGGCGGGTGGCTTCCGGGCCGCCCGCCGCTTTTGTGTCGGCAGTCCTGACACAAGGGCTTCACCGGCCGGCCCAGTTCCCGCAAAGATGTGAAGGAACGTGCTTGGCAGTGCCGGATGCACTGACTATGGTGCCCGCCACCCGGCCCCAGGGCCGTACCTCATCCCAGATACCGGATATTTCATGACCATCGCTTCCTACCGCCGCATCCTCCTGAAGCTGTCGGGGGAAGCCCTGATGGGCGACGGTCAATACGGCATCGATCCGGCCACCGTTTCGCGCATGGCTGCAGAAGTGAAGGCCGCCAAGGATACCGGGCTTGAAATCTGCCTGGTCATCGGCGGCGGCAATATCTTTCGCGGCATGGCTGGCGCTGCAAAGGGCATGGATCGCGCCCAGGCCGACTATATGGGCATGCTCGCCACCGTCATGAACGCGCTGGCGATGCAGAGCGCGCTGGAGCAGCTTGGCGTTCCCACCCGCGTCCAGTCCGCGATCGAGATGGACAAGGTGTGCGAGCCGGTGATCCGCAGGCGCGCCCAGCGCCACCTCGAAAAGGGTCGCGTGGTGATTTTCGCCGCTGGCGTCGGCGCACCCTATTTCACCACCGATTCCGGCGCGGCGCTGCGCGCTGCCGAGATGAAGTGCGATGCGCTGCTGAAAGGCACCAGCGTCGATGGCGTGTACAATGCCGATCCCAAGCTCGACCCCAATGCCGTGCGATATGAAACATTGAGTTACGACCGGGTCTTGCAGGATAATCTCAAGGTCATGGACGCCAGCGCGGTCGCGCTGTGCCGCGACAACTCCATCCCCATCGTGGTGTTCTCGATCCGCGAACAGGGCAATCTCGCCCGCGTTCTGAGCGGCGAAGGCACTGCGACAACCGTACATCAGAAGGACTGAACCTGTGGCACAGTTTGACAAGAAGGATCTGGAACGCCGGATGAATGGCGCGGTCGAATCGCTCAAGAGCGACCTTTCCGGCCTGCGCACCGGACGCGCCAACACCACGCTGCTCGATCCGGTGACGGTCGAAGTCTATGGCGCACACATGCCGCTGACGCAGATCGCGACCGTATCTGCACCCGAGCCGCGCATGCTGTCGGTCCAGGTGTGGGACAAGTCGAATGTCGGCCCCGCCGACAAGGCGATCCGCTCGGCGGGACTCGGCCTCAACCCGATCGTCGATGGCCAGACGCTGCGCCTCCCGATCCCGGATCTCACCGAGGAGCGTCGCAAGGAACTGGCCAAGCTGGCCGGTCAATATGCAGAAAAGGCACGCGTCGCGATCCGCAACGTCCGGCGTGACGGCATGGATTCGCTGAAGACCGACGAGAAGAAGGGCGAGATCAGCGAGGACGAGCGCAAGCGCTTCGAAACCGAGGTGCAGAAGCTGACTGACGACATGATCGCGCAGGCGGATGCCGCGGCGACGCAGAAAGAAAAAGAAATCCTCGGACAGTGATCTTCCGTCCGGCCCCGAAATTGCCCAAGGCAGAGGCGCACAGCGCTGCCCTGCCCCATGCGGGACTGGCAACAGCCGTTGGCGTCCGTCATGCCGCCATCATCATGGATGGCAATGGGCGCTGGGCCGCCAGACGGAACCTGCCGCGCTTTGTCGGACACAAACAGGGTGTCGAGGCGGTACGTACCACGGTGCGTGCCGCGCGCGACATGGGGCTTGAGGCCCTGACGCTCTACGCCTTCTCCTCGGAAAACTGGAAACGGCCCGAGGATGAGGTGTCGGATCTGATGGGGCTGCTGCGCCATTTCATCCGCGCCGATGTCGACGAGTTCATTGCCAACAATGTGCGGCTGAAGATCATCGGCAATTATCGCGCACTCGCGCCCGATCTCGTCGACATGATCGACGACGTCGTTCACCGCACGGCGCACAACAGCGGGACGACGCTTGCCATCGCGCTCAACTATGGTGCGCAGGACGAACTGGTCCGCGTGGCCCGCGCGCTGGCACATGCGGCGGCTCGCGGCGAGATCAACCCCGATGCGATCGAGGATGCGCATATCGAAGCTGCGCTCGATACCGGTGACCTGCCGCCGCTCGACCTGCTAATCCGCACCTCGGGAGAACTGAGGTTGAGCAACTTCCTCCTGTGGCAGGCGGCCTATGCCGAACTGTACTTCACCGACACGCTCTGGCCCGATTTCAACGGCGACAGCCTGGCAGAGGCGTTTACCGCCTATGCCGCGCGCGAAAGGCGCTTTGGTGGCCGCTGAACCCGTCCGGCGTTCGCTGTTCGGCCAGGATCTGGCGGTTCGCACGGGCTCGGGCGTGGTGCTGGTCGCCATTGCGGGCACGGCCTTGTGGCTGGGGGGGATCGCGTTCTGGCTGCTGCTGATGGCCGGCGCGCTGGCGATGCAGCATGAATGGGCCGGGCTGGTCGGCCGCATGGAACGCCGCCGCCTGTCGATGCTGGCGCTGATGGCGCCCTTGTCGATGCTTTCCCCGCTTGCCGATGGCCCGGGCTTTCTCTCGCTCGGATTCATCATCGGCGGCGCCTTTTTCATCGCCACCGTGGATCGCAGCTTCCGCCTGGCCTGGGGCGTGCTCTATTGCGCCGTGCCGGTCATGGCCCTGCTCTATCTGCGCCAGCAGGACAACGGACTGCTGCTCGCCTTCTGGACGATGGCGACGGTGTGGGCCACGGACATCGGTGCCTATTTCGCCGGGCGCGGCATTGGCGGCCCCAAGATCGCGCCCTCGATCAGCCCCAGCAAGACCTGGGCCGGGCTGGCGGGCGGCATGACGGCGGCGCTGGTGTTTGCGATCGCTCTACGCGAATATCTCGATCTTCCCTATATTCTCGTGCTGGCCAGCGCGCCGCTCGCAATCGTGGCGCAGATCGGCGATTTTCTGGAGAGCTGGATGAAGCGCCAGGCGGGGGTCAAGGATTCAGGAGCGCTCATTCCCGGCCATGGCGGCATACTCGATCGTGTCGACGGGCTGGTGCCGGTTGCGCCAGTCGTCGCAACGCTGGTTGCAGCCAATGCATTTTGGGCGCTAGGATAGGAACTCGATGTCGCGCGCAGAAACGCTCTCTCCCGGCCTTATCGTGCCGCCCCCGGTCGCGCACCCGCGTACGATCAGCATCTTCGGTGCCACCGGTTCGGTCGGCACCTCCACGCTCGATCTCATCCGGCTGAACCCTTCGCATTATCGGATCGTTGCGCTGACAGCCCATAGCGATGCCGCCGGGCTCGCGAGGCTGGCGCGTGAATTCGGTGCTCAGGTTGCAGTGATTGGCGACCCCGCCCAGCATCAGACGCTTGCCGATGCGCTCGAAGGCTGCGCTACGCAAGCCTGGTCCGGCCCGCAGGCGCTGCTCGATGCGGCCGATCTCGACGCCGACTGGACCATGGCCGCGATCGTCGGATGCGCAGGGCTTGCTCCGATCATGCGCAGCCTGTTGCGCGGACGCAGCGTCGCGCTCGCCAACAAAGAGGCGCTGGTCTCGTCGGGCGCGCTGATGATCGAGGCTGCGCGCAGCAGTGGCGCCACGCTGCTGCCTGTTGATTCCGAGCATAATGCTATATTCCAGTGCCTTGCCGGCGCTAGTTATGATCAGGTGCAAAGCATCACGCTGACAGCCAGCGGTGGTCCGTTCCGCACCTGGACGCTCGATCAGATGCGCGCTGCGGGGCCCGCCCAGGCGGTCGCGCATCCCAACTGGTCGATGGGCGCCAAGATCTCGGTCGACAGCGCAACCATGTTCAACAAGGGGCTCGAACTGATCGAGGCCTATCACCTGTTTCCCGTCGGTCTCGATGCGATCCGCATTCTGGTGCACCCGCAATCGGTGATCCATTCGATGGTCGAATATCGCGACCGTTCCACGCTGGCCCAGTTGGGCGCGCCGGACATGCGTATCCCGATCGCCTCTGCCCTGGCCTGGCCAGACCGGATCGCGACCAACTGCGCTCCGCTGGATCTGGCCACGATCGGTCAGCTGACCTTTGAGCCCCTGGACGATAAGCGCTTTCCCGGCCCCGGCATCTGCCGCCAGGCGATCGCAGCCGGCGGCGCAGCGCCAGCCATTCTCAATGCTGCAAACGAGATTGCGGTCGCCGCGTTTCTCCGGGAGGAGATCGGATTCCTCGACATCGCCGCGATTGTATCCACTGTGCTGGCAGGCTATACCCCGGCAGAACCGCAATGCCTGCAGGACGTGCTGGCGATTGACAAAGATGCGCGCGTGCATGCTGCCGCCGCCGTTCGAACCAGGAACTGACACTTGAACGAAAATCCCGGCTTTCTGCTGACCGTCATCGCCTTTCTGCTGGTGCTCGGCCCCCTGGTCTTCGTGCATGAGATGGGTCATTATCTGGTCGGACGCTGGTTCGGGGTAAAGGCGGAGTCCTTCTCCATCGGCTTCGGGCGGGAGATTGCCGGCTGGACCGACAAGCGCGGCACCCGCTGGAAGCTTGGAATGCTGCCCCTGGGGGGCTATGTCCAGTTCGCGGGCGACATGGATCCGTCGAGCCGGGCCGATCCCAACTGGGTCGCGCTCCCCGCCGAGGAACGCAACCGCACCTTCCAGTCCAAGAGCCTGTGGCAGCGGGCGCTGATCGTCTTTGCAGGCCCTGCCATCAACTTCCTGTTTGCAATCCTGATCCTCGCTGGCTTCGCCTTCGCCTATGGCAAGAGCGTTACCCCCCCGGTCGTGGCGGGTGTGCTGCCGGGGTCCGCTGCGGCCGAAGCTGGCCTGTTGCCGGGTGACCGCATCGTGTCCGTCGATGGCGAAAAGATCGAGTGGTTCGACGAACTGGGCCGCCGGATCGCCCACCGTCCTGACGAGCGCATCACGCTGCGCGCCGAACGCGGCGGCGAAACGCGCGAATTCGATTTCCGGATTGGCGTCGATATCCAGAAGGACCGGTTCGGCAACGAATATCGCATCGGACGCCTCGGCATCATGTCGGCGCAACCGGTGGTTCGCCCCGTCTCGCTGATCGAGGCGCCCGTCGTGGCGGTCGAGCGTACCGGCGATATCGTGCGGCTGATGGTCGCAACCCTTGGCCAGGTCATCACCGGTCGCCGCTCGGTTTCCGAACTCGGAGGGCCACTCAAGATCGCGCAGGTATCGGGCGAGCAGCTCTCCGCCGGGCTCGACGACTTCATCTTCTTCATCGCGCTGATTTCAATTAATTTGGGGTTCATCAACCTGCTGCCAGTTCCGATGCTCGATGGCGGCCATCTGCTGTTCTACGCGATCGAGGGAATCCGACGCAAACCGGTCAATCCCAAGGTCATGGAATGGGCATTCCGTTCGGGTCTTGCCGCAGTGCTGGCCCTGATGGTGTTCGTGACCGTCAACGATCTGGCGTCGTTCGGCCTGCTCGGCTGAAAGACGGGTTGATTGATGGCGGCGGATGTTGCAGGGGTTTGCGCACCGGGGCGGGTTATCGAACGGCTATGCAGGGACCGTTCGGTGTTTTTTGGCTTAGGGTGGGTCTTCTTTCCGTGAAATCTGAAAACAAAATCGCCATTGGCGCGCGTGCCCTCGGCCTGTTGCTGAGTTCGACCGTTCTGGCGGGAACGGCAAGCGCAGCCTTTGCACAGGCCACAGGTCCGGCAGCCCCGCCGACTGCGCCCCAGGCTGCAGCCCCTGCGCCCGCCGTTCCCACCGGCCAGCAGATCCGCTCGATCACCGTCAACGGCTCGCAGCGGATCGAGGCGGACACGGTCCGCTCGTACATCCAGCTGCGCGTCGGTGATATCTACACCCAGGTCGCCGCCGACCAGGCGCTTCGCGATCTGTTCGAGACCGAACTGTTCGCCGACGTCGCCATCCGCAACAATGACGGTGCGGTGGTGATCGACGTCAAGGAGAACCCGGTTATCAACCGCGTGATCCTCGAGGGCAACAAGCGGATCAAGAACGACAAGATCCTGCCTGAAATCCGCCTGTCGCCACGTCAGATCTTTACCCGCACCAAGGTGCGTGCCGACGTTGCGCGCATCATCGAGCTCTACAAGCGCCAGGGACGTTTCGCCGCCACGGTGGAACCCAAGATGGTCCAGCAGGACCAGAACCGTGTCGATGTGGTGTTCGAGATCAACGAGGGACCCAAGTCCAAGGTCCGTCAGATCAACATCCTGGGCAACGAGAAATTCTCGGACGGTCAGCTGCGCGGCGAAATGGCGACCAAGCAGTCGCGCTTCTACCGCTTCTTCAGCTCGGGTGACGCGTACGACCCCGACAAGCTGGCCTATGACCAGCAGAAGCTGCGCCAGTTCTACCTCACCCAGGGCTATGCGGATTTCCGCGTCATCTCTGCGGTGGCCGAGCTCACCCCCGACAAGCGCGACTTCATCATCACCTATGTCGTCGAGGAAGGCGAGCGCTACAAGTTTGGCGATGTCGCCGTTGACAGCCAGATCCGCGACTTTTCGGAAGATGGCCTGAAGGCGCAGCTGCCGATGAAGACCGGCGACTGGTACAATGCCAAGCAGGTCGAAGACACGGTCGAGCAGCTCAGCGAAACCGCTGGTCTGTTCGGCTATGCGTTTGCCGATGTGCGGCCCAACTTCAACCGCAACCGCGAAACGCTCACCATGGACATCACGTTCGAGCTGGCGGAATCGGCACGCGTCTATGTCGAGCGGATCGACATCAACGGCAACACGCTGACCCTGGACAAGATCGTCCGCCGCGAATTCCGTCTGAACGAGGGTGACGCGTTCAACAGCTTCCTGGTCAAGCGCTCGGAAAACCGCATCAACTCGCTCGGCTATTTCCAGGAAAAGTTCGAGATTGAGCAGAAGCAGGGCAGCGCGCCCGACCGCATCATTCTCGAGGCGAATGTCGAGGAAAAGGCCACCGGCGAACTTCAGCTTTCCGCCGGTTTCTCGTCGATCGAGAACTTCATCCTCCAGGCCTCGATCCGCCAGCGCAACTTCCGCGGCAAGGGTCAGACGGTCGGCGCCAGCATCAACTATTCGCAGTTCTCGCAAGGCATCAACCTCAGCTTCACCGAACCCTATGTCTTCGACAAGAACATCTCGTTCGGCGCCGACATCTTCCGCCGCGACCTCAACAGCTTCAACTTTGTCGGCAATTCGCGCAACACCACGTTCGAACAGCTGACCACCGGGGCATCGTTCCGGCTTGGCGTGCCGATCACCGAATATGTTTCGGCGCTGCTGCGCTACTCGCTGACCGTCGATGACGTGACGCTGGATCGCAGCCAGTTCTTCTCGGACCTAGACAATAATGGCACACTGGAATGCGATCCCGTCCGTGCCGGCTTCTTCCTGTGCGACAACCTGGGCCAGCGCACGACCTCGCTGGTCGGCTATTCGCTGATCTACGACAATCGCGACAACCGCATCCGACCGACCCGTGGCCAGAATATCACGCTGTCCCAGGATTTCGCGGGTCTTGGCGGTGCGGTCAGCTATTTGCGCACGCGGTTCAACGCATCGAAGCACTGGCGCATCGGCCGCAGCGATTTCATCTTCACCCTCGCGGCCGAAGGTGGCCACATCCTCGCGTTCGAGGATCGCGGCACGCCGGCGCAGGGCATCGACGATATCCGTCTGACCGATCGGTTCTTCCTTGGTCAGCCCCAGATCCGCGGCTTCGATATCCGAGGTGTGGGTCCGCGCGTGATCCGTACCGGCTTTACACCTGAGATCGTCAACGGCGTCGTGGTCAACACGCCGATCACGGAACGACGCAACCGGGTGGATGACGCCCTGGGTGGACGTTATTACTATCTGGCCCGCGCCGAGCTCGACATTCCGCTGGGCAGCGGCGCAAGAGAATTGGGCCTGCGCCCATCCGTGTTCGTGGATGCCGGCGCGGTCTTCGGCGTGGTTCGTCCGCTGCTGCAGACGCCCCAGAACCGCGACGAGAACGGCAATCTGCTGTTCCTGGAGGTTGGCAGAGACACGGCTGGCAACGAGGTCATCAACACGGTGACCAATGCTACCAATGCAGCAGGCCAGCCCAATACTCCAAGCCTGGCCTTTACCGAACAGTTCTTCGGTGATTCACCCAAACCTCGCGTCACCGTGGGCTTTGGCGTCAACTGGAACTCGCCGTTCGGACCCTTCCGCATCGATATCGCCCGCGCCCTGCTCAAGGAGCCGGGCGACGACACCCGTCTATTCACATTCAACGTAGGGACCCAGTTCTGATGAAACTTCTGCTCAAATGCACCGCCGCTGCCCTGATGGCCGCCGGCACCCTGGCCTCGGGCGCGATCGCACCCGTCGCCGCCCAAGCCGTTTCGGGCATCGGCATTGCCGATCAGCGCCGTGCGGTCGTCGAATCGTCGGCCTTCGTCAACGCCAACAACGCGCGTCCGACGACGTACAAGGCGCAGTATGATGCAGCGCAGGCCAAGTCGAACCAGATCCGTCAGCAGCTCGAGCCGCTGGTGAACAAGTTCAACACCGACGTTCAGGCACCTAATGCGCAGGCCAATCAGGCTGCGTTGCAGCAGCAGCTGGGCCAGATCCAGCAGCTGCGTGAACAGGGTTCGCAGGAAGTGCAGGAAATCCTGCAGCCCGTCGCCCTGTCGGAAGCCTATGTGCTCGAACAGATCAGCGAAAAGTTCGACCAGGCCGTGCGTCAGGCGATGACCAAGCGCAAGATCACGATCGTGTTCGAGACCGGCGCGACGCTGGCCCATAACGATGCCTATGACCTGACCAAGGACATCACGGCAGAGCTCAATACCCTGATCCCTTCGGCTCAGCTGGTGCCACCGCAGGGCTGGCTGCCGCGTCAGCAGCGTGAGCAGCAGGCCGCGCAGCAGGCTGCCCAGCAGGGCCAGGCCCGCCCGGCAGCACCGGCTGCCCAGCAGCCCGAAGGCCGGTAAGTCCGTTCCATGGCCGAAGGCGATGTGAACTATGACATCCTGAAGGTGATGGCGGCGCTTCCGCACCGCTATCCCATGCTGCTCGTCGACCGCGTGGCGCGGCTGGACATCGACCAGTCGATCCACGCGATCAAGGCGGTCAGCATGAACGAGCCGTTCTTTCAGGGCCACTTCCCTGCCCGCCCGATCATGCCCGGCGTCCTCATCATCGAGGCGCTGGCGCAGGCTGCGGGCATCCTGGCGGTCGAATCCCTGGGGCTCGCAGGCTCGGGCAAGCTCGTGTATTTCATGGCGATCGACGGTGCCAAGTTCCGCGTTCCGGTCGAGCCCGGCGTGCTGCTCGACCTGCATGCCGAGTTCGAGCAGAAGCGCGCCAAGGTGTGCAAGTTCAGGGCACGCGCCGAAATGAACGGCAAGCTCGCCTGCGAAGTCGGCTTTACCGCAATGATTGCCGACCCGCCGGCCTGATCGGTACTTCGGTAAAGCTCTTGCTTTTGATGGCACGCAGCGTTATGCGCGCCGCTTCCCATTCATCCTGCGGGCTGGTCGGAACCAGCCATATTCAAGGACAAAGACGATGAAGAACGATATCCATCCCGATTACCACATGATCAATGTGAAGATGACCGACGGCACCGTGTACCAGACCCGCTCGACCTGGGGCAAGGAAGGCGACACGCTGCAGCTGGATATCGATCCGACCTCGCACCCGGCATGGACCGGCGGCAACCAGCGCATGCTGGATGCAGGCGGCCAGGTCGCCCGCTTCAACAAGCGTTTCGGCGGCATCTCGCTCAAAAAGGGCTGAGCATCGCCCCTCGCCTGAGGGACGCTATAAAAAAGGGCTGCGAACCATCTGGTTTCGCAGCCCTTTTTTGATTCATTGAGGACGCGTATTCGGCTGTGAAACCGGGTTCAGATCCCCTGCGAAGGCAGCGGCCCATCTCCAGAGCTTTCAGGCTATCATCACCGGTCCAGCGTCCAACAGACTACTAACCAAATCCACTGACCGTCTGCACAGCAGGCAAGTGCAGGTGATGGGCCCCTGCCTTCGCAGGGGACCGGTTTGTTGTAGAGACTTCAACAAGATGTCCCGCCTGCGCAGGGGAGCCGAGCGTTACGCAGGCGCGGCTGCGTTCTCGATCAGCGCGCGCACGGCCGCCACCGCGTCATCCGCCTTGCTGGCGTCCGGACCACCGCCCTGGGCCATGTCGGGACGGCCACCGCCACCCTTGCCGCCCAGCGCTTCGACCCCGGCGCGGACCAGATCGACCGCGCTGAAGCGTCCGGTCAGATCGTCGGTCACGGCCGCAGCAAAGGCGGCACGTCCGTCATTGGTGGCGACCATCACCGCAACCCCCGATCCGAGCGCCGACTTGGCCTGATCGAGCAGACCGCGCAATTCCTTCGGATCGAGCCCATCGATCACCTGTGCCTGGAAGCTGACCCCGCCGACGGTTTCGACCGCAGGCCCGGCCTTGCCGCCACCCCCGCCCAGCGCCAGTGCCTTGCGCGCCTCGGCCAGTTCGCGCTCGAGCGCGCGGCGTTCCTCGACCAGCGCGGCGATGCGCGTCTCGACCTCGTCGGGCGATGTCTTGACCAACGCCGCGATCGCCTTGACCCGCTCGTCGCGTGCCACCAGCCACTGGCGAGCGCCTTCGCCGGTCAGCGCCTCGATCCGGCGCACGCCGCTCGACACCGCGCTTTCGCTGACGATGCGGAAGATGCCGATATCGCCGAGCGCGCGCACATGCGTGCCGCCGCACAGCTCGACCGAATAATGCTTGTCGGTCGCACGGCCCATCGAGAGAACGCGCACTTCCTCACCGTATTTCTCGCCAAACAGGGCGAGCGCGCCCGCCTGAACGGCGTCATCGGGGCTCATCAGCCGCGTCGTCACCGCCTCGTTGGCGCGGATTTCGGCATTCACCTCGGCCTCAATCGCAGCCATTTCCGCGTCAGTAAGGGCCTTGGGATGCGAGAAATCGAACCGGAGTCGATCGGGCGCGACCAGCGATCCCTTTTGGGTGACATGACCGCCCAGATGGTTGCGCAGCGCCGCGTGCAGCAGGTGCGTCGCGCTGTGATTGGCGCGCAGCGCATCGCGCCGATCGACATCGACCGCGAGATGCACGGTATCGCCGACCTTGATCGTACCAGCCTCGACGCGCGCCTGGTGCGCGTGCAGCCGGCCAAGCGGCTTGGAGGTATCGTCAACGACAGCCTTGAGCCCGCCGAGCGACGAGATGACACCGGCATCGCCCATCTGGCCGCCACTCTCACCATAGAACGGTGTCTGGTTCACGAGGATGGTGACGGTGTCGCCTGCCGATGCGCTATCGATCTCGGTACCGTCGCGGACAAGCGCAACAACCTCGGCCTCGCCTTCGGTGGCGGTATAGCCGGTGAACTCGGTGCCACCGGCGCGCTCGGCAATATCATACCAGATCTCGGCCGACGCCGCCTCGCCCGAACCCTTCCATGCGGCACGCGCGGCGGCTTTCTGCGCGGCCATAGCGGTGTCGAAGCCTTCGCGATCGACGCCCAGGCCGCGGCTGCGCAGGGCATCTTCGGTCAGGTCATAGGGGAAGCCATAGGTGTCGTAGAGCTTGAACGCGGTCTCGCCCGAGAGCACCGCGCCTTCAGCGAGGTCCGCGGTGGCCTCGTCGAGCAGCCTCAATCCCTTGTCGAGGGTCTGGCGGAAGCGGGTTTCCTCGCGCTCCAGCGTTTCCTCGATCAACGGTTGCGCGCGGACGAGTTCGGGGAAGGCCTGGCCCATTTCGGCGACGAGGGTCGGCACCAACCGGTGCATCAGCGGATCGGCCGCGCCCAGGATATGCGCATGGCGCATGGCGCGGCGCATGATCCGGCGCAGCACATAGCCGCGCCCTTCGTTGGCGGGCAGCACGCCATCGGCGATCAGGAACGAGGTGGCGCGCAGGTGATCGGCGATCACGCGATGGCTCGCCTGATTGTCGCCCGTGGTCGCAGTGCCGGTCGCCTGGCCCGAGGCGGCGATCAGCGCCTTGAACAGGTCGATGTCGTAATTGTCGTGGACGCCCTGCATGACTGCGGCGATGCGCTCGATGCCCATGCCGGTATCGATCGACGGCCGCGGCAGGTTGGTGCGGCTGCCATCGGCATGCTGTTCATATTGCATGAACACCAGGTTCCAGATCTCGATGAACCGGTCGCCGTCCTCGTCCGGCGATCCCGGCGGGCCGCCGAAGATATGGTCACCGTGATCGTAGAAGATCTCGCTGCATGGACCACACGGGCCGGTATCGCCCATCGACCAGAAATTGTCCGAAGTGGCGATGCGGATGATCCGCTCGTCGGGCAGCCCGGCGATCTTCTTCCACAGCCCGAATGCTTCGTCGTCGGTGTGATAGACGGTGACGGTCAGCCTGTCTGCAGCCAGGCCCCAGGTCTTGTTGACCAGGGTCCAGGCGTGGTGGATCGCCTCTTCCTTGAAATAGTCGCCGAACGAGAAATTGCCCAGCATCTCGAAAAACGTGTGATGCCGCGCGGTATAGCCGACATTGTCGAGATCGTTGTGCTTGCCGCCGGCGCGGACGCATTTCTGCGACGAAGTGGCACGCGCATTGGCGCGGGTCTCCAGCCCGGTGAACACGTTCTTGAACGGCACCATGCCCGCATTGACGAACATCAGCGTCGGGTCGTTGTGCGGAACCAGCGGCGCGGAGGGCACGATGTCATGGCCGTTGCCCCCAAAATATTCGAGGAACGAACGCCGGATGTCATTTGTCGATGTCATGGCTGCGACATAAGGCGAGTTGAAGCGAGATTGAAGCAATATATGCGCAAAAATGAAGGGACAGAGCCGCTTGCCTGCTGCCCTGCCCCTTCGAACCGTTCCAACCAATTGCCTGCCCGCTCCGGCGATACGCCAGAGCGAGAGACCCAGGCCGATTACATGTCGTCGCCGACATCGTCCTCGGCATCGGGACCGGTCATCATCTCTTCGGCCACCTTGTCCTGCTGGCCGCGGATCAGGCCCTCGATCTTGGCCATCATCTCGGGATTCTCCTTGAGGAAATTCTTGGCATTCTCGCGTCCCTGGCCGATGCGCACCGAATCGTGGCTGAACCAGCTACCGGCCTTCTCGACAATGCCCGCCTTGACGCCCAGATCGAGAATCTCGCCGATCTTCGAGATACCCTCGCCATACATGATGTCGAATTCGACCTGCTTGAACGGCGGCGCGACCTTGTTCTTGACGACCTTCACCCGCGTGGTGTTGCCGACGATATCGTCGCGGTCCTTGATCTGGCCGGTGCGACGGATGTCGAGACGCACCGAAGCGTAGAATTTCAGCGCATTGCCGCCGGTGGTCGTTTCCGGATTCCCGTACATCACACCGATCTTCATGCGCAGCTGGTTGATGAAGATCACCATGCAGCGCGAGCGGCTGATCGAACCGGTCAGCTTGCGCAGCGACTGGCTCATCAGGCGCGCCTGCAAGCCGACATGGCTGTCACCCATCTCACCCTCGATTTCCGCCCGCGGCACCAAAGCCGCGACCGAATCGACCACCAGCACGTCGATCGCGTTCGACCGCACCAGCGTATCGGTGATCTCCAGCGCCTGCTCGCCGGTATCGGGCTGCGAGACGATCAGCTCGTCGATATTGACACCGAGCTTCTTGGCATAGACCGGATCGAGCGCGTGTTCGGCATCGACGAACGCGGCGGTGCCGCCGTTCTTCTGGGCTTCTGCGATCACGTGCAGCGCCAGCGTGGTTTTCCCCGAGCTTTCCGGACCGTAGATTTCGATCACGCGGCCGCGCGGCAGGCCGCCGACACCGAGCGCGATATCGAGGCCCAGCGATCCGGTCGAGATCGCCTCGACCTGCATCGCCTCCTTGGAGCCCAGCCGCATCGCCGACCCCTTGCCAAAGGCCCGGTCGATCTGAGCCAGCGCCGCATCGAGCGCCTTTTGCCTGTCCATGGATTTTGCCTCTTTTTCGGTCTGGATGAGTTTAAGCTGCCCGGCCATAGCCCTGCCCTTTCATGCGTAATTGCTCCGGACCTCCGGCGCAACGACTCAGTGATGTACCCAATCTGTTCTTATAGAACAGGTAGGGAACATCGTTGCGCAACGCAAGGACAAAAACGCGATCAGATACGCGCCAGCACGGCTTCGAGCGAGGCCAGCGTATAGGGCTTGGCGAGAGTGGGGGCGGACGCATGCTCGGGCGGAATCGTGTCGCCACCGCCGGTCGCGAAAACATAGGGAATGCCCATCGAACGCAAAGCATCAGCAAGCGGCCAGCATTTGTCGCGTCCCAGATTGACGTCGAGGATCGCTGCATCAAAGCCCCCCGCCTCGATCGCTTCAAGCCCATCGGAAAGGCTTGCAACCATGGCAGCAATGCCGTGACCGGCCAGGTCGATGAAATCCTCCAGCAGCATGGCGATCATCGCCTCATCCTCGGCGATCAGAAAAGTCCTGGCTTCACTCACTGCAGTCTCTTTCCTTCACTCGCTTTGGGGAGCCGATGCGGCCAGCGCGCCATGAACGGCGTCGACGATCTGCGCAACGGAAAAGGGCTTGGGCAGGAAATGCACCTGATCGATCGAGATGCTCTGGCGCAGCGTTTCCTCGGCATAGCCCGACATGAACAGGATCGGCAGACCGGGCATGCGTTTGCGCATTTCCACCGCCATGCCCGGTCCGTCGAGATTGGGCATGACGACATCGCTGACGACAAGATCGAACGGCCCGCTATCGCTCAACCGCTCGAGCCCATCCTCGCCATCGGTCGCGGTGACCACCGTGAAGCCCTGCCGCGTCAGCGCGCGCTCCGCTACCGCGCGCACCATGTCTTCATCCTCGACCAGCAGCAGCCGGGCATTGCCCCATTGACCGTTGCTCACCTTGACCGGCGCCTTGCGATTGCGCTGCTCGACCGCACCGCCGCGATAGACCGGGAAATAGATCGAGAAGGTCGTGCCCTGGCCCGGCTCCGAGTCGACGAAGATATAGCCGCCGGACTGCTTGACGATGCCGTAAACGGTCGAAAGGCCAAGCCCCGTGCCCTTGCCCACTTCCTTGGTGGTGAAGAACGGTTCGAAGATGCGCGCCTGCACATCGGGCGGCATGCCGGTGCCACCATCCTCGACCAGGATCGCGCTGTAATCGTCGACCGGCAGGATATCGCTGTTCATTGCACGCACATCGGCCGCCGTCACCTTGCGTGTGCGGATGGTGAGCGTGCCGCCGGGGGGGCGCTTGGCGAGCATCGCATCGCGGCCGTTGACCGCGAGGTTGACGATCACCTGTTCGAGCTGGCCGGGATCGGCGCGAACCGGGCCGAGATCGCGGTCGTGCTGCACCTCGAGCACGATCTTCTCGCCGATCAGCCGCTTCAGCAGCTCGGATGTATCAGAGACGATATCGGGCAGTTGCAGCACCTGCGGCCGCAGCGTCTGCTGCCGCGAAAAGGCGAGCAGGTGCCGGGTCAGCGAGGCCGCACGATTGGAATTGCTGCGGATCTGCTGGATGTCGTCATAGTCGCTGTCGCCGGGGCTGTGCCGCATCAGCATCAGGTCGCAATGGCCGATGATCGCGGTCAGCACATTGTTGAAATCATGCGCGACCCCGCCTGCAAGCTGGCCGATCGCCTGCATCTTGCTCGCCTGCGCGACCTGGCGCTTGAGGCGGCTTTCCTCGCTATTGTCCTTGATCGACAGCAGCACCGCAGCCTCTCCCACGCCACGCAGACTGGCAAGCGACAGCGTCACCGGCTCATCGGGCTGGTGGCGCAGGCGCAGCGCGACATCGCCCGCCATCGCCTGGCCGCTGGCATGGCGGCGCACCGCATCGGCGATCGCGCCCTTGTCCTCGCGCACCACCAGATCCCCGGGATAGGGGGGAAGCTCGGCCTCGGTGATCCCCGCCGCGCGCAGGAACGCGTCATTCGCAAACAGGAACCGACCGTCGCGATCGGTCATAGCCAGTCCGACGGGCAGCAACCCGAGCAGCGTCTGGACATAGCCGAGCGCGGTGCTCCGGTCGACGCCGCTGGCATCCTCGTCGATCAGGACGACCAGCGCAGGCGCCTTCTCGCGTTCGCCCGGGTCGGTCACCTGGAGCGGATCGACCAGCGGCAGGTGGAAAAGCCTGAGCGGTACGCCCTTGCGCCCCTCACGCTCGAAATAGATGCGGTTGCGTTCGTCCGCGCGCAGGAAGCTGGCCAGATCGCGCCCGACGATATTGCCTGCCTCGGCCCCGGCGGCGCGCGCGGCAAATGCGCTGTTCGCAGCGCGGATGCGCCCTTCGGCACTGATCGCTGCAGCCATGAAGCCGCCCTCGCCCAGCGCACGGCCCGGCCGTCCGGTCAGCATGGCGTCGGCCTCGACCGCAAGATCGTGGCGCTGCACGGGCTCGAATTTCCACAACAGATGATCCTGCCCCCGCCCGACCCGGCGGACATGGGCTTTGATCGTCACGCCTGCGGCCACAAGACCGCCCGCCTTGCCCTCCCCATCGCGCCAGGCCGCACGGCCTGCCTCTGCCAGGATATCGCCGCCCTGGCCGGCAAGCGTCAATTTTGGCGGCACCATCTCGGCACCGAACTGGTCGATGAAGCGCTGGTTGGCGCAGATCATCCGCCCCGCCTCATCGGTAATGGCAATGGCGATCGTCGGATGATCCGTCGCCGCAAAGGTTACCGACCAGTCCGCCATCGTGTTCTGGACGGCGGCACGGGGCGGAAACTGTTGCCGCACGAGCAGGATCAGCGACGCCAGCGCCACCAGTCCCCCGGCAAACAACGCCAGCGGCACCCAGTCACCCAAGGCCAGCCAGATGAGCGCGCCGCTCAGCACCAGTCCGCCAATGATAATCAGCGCGGTAATGCGGGCGTCGGGGCTGTCGGGGTCGGGCAGTGCAGGCATCCATTCCGGCCAGTCATGGTCGGGGCGGGCACGGGTGGTGGTCAAGGTCGTCGGATCCCCCTGGCGTGGCGCGTCCGGCCAGCCTCAGTTGCAGGGGATGACGCTAGCGCAATCTCGGGCGCGTTACAAATCCGCTGATCGCGGTTCAGCGGTGGCGCACCCGCGCAAGCCGACGCTGGCGCTTGCCTGCGATCCAGATACGCCAACCGATCGCACTGACGACATAACCGATTGCCGCCATCACGACCGCCAGCACGACGAGGCCAAAGGCGGTGATCGATGCCGCGCCTGTCAGCCATTCCATCCAGGTTTCGACATGCGGCTGGTTGAGCGCGGTCGCGACCGGCTGACCGAAGGTTGTGGCATCGACGCGAAGGATGAAGCTGCCGACATGATAGGCTGCGACCCAAAGCAAAGGCGTGGTGAAGGGGTTGGTGATGAAGGTGGTAAGCGCCGCCACCGGCACATTGGCACGAAAAGGCAACGCAAGCAGTGCCGCGCCAAAAATTTGCGCAATCGGCAGGATCACGCCGACCAGCACGCCCAGCGCAACACCACGCGGCACCGACCGCCGGGTAAAGCGCCATAGCTCGGAGCGAAGCACGCGCGCGGCAAAGGGCCGGATGAAGCGGTTCTGCTCCATGCTCTCGCGCGTCGGCATGTTGCGCCCGACCCAGCGGCTAAAACGGCCCTCCGTCAATTCCAATCCCTTGTGCCCTTTTCGCTGCCCGCATCGAGCGGCAGGGCTCATGTGGGAGCGCCGCCGCAAAAGGCCATAGCCGCATGCGGATTAAAACGACGTTTACCCCGAATCGACCTGGACCGAATCGGATCGCAACCCCGTTCGATCATCGCCCATAGCGTCACGCGATGATCTGGAGCACACGAACTTACGAACCGAGATGAATTTTCGACGGGCGGAATTTCGCCCCTAGCCGCGATCGCGCAGCAACCGGCCCTGCTCGCGCTTCCATTCGCGTTCCTTGGTCGCAGCGCGCTTGTCGGGTGCCTTCTTGCCCTTTGCGAGCGCGAGTTCGACCTTGGCGCGGCCGCGGCCGTTGAAGAAAATCGATAGCGGCACGAGCGTCATCCCCTGGCGCGCCACCGCACCGTGCAGCTTGGCGATCTCGCGCGCATGGAGCAGCAGCTTGCGCGGGCGCTTGGGCTCGTGGTTGAAGCGGTTGCCATGGCTGAATTCGGGGATGTTCGAATTGATCAGCCAGACCTGCTCGTCGCTGACCTCGGCATAGCTTTCCGCAATCGATCCCTCGCCGAAGCGCAGTGATTTAACCTCGGTGCCGGTCAGCGCGATCCCCGCCTCGTACACCTGATCGATGGCATAGTCGTAGCGCGCGCGCCGGTTCTCGGCGACGATCTTCTTCTTGTCGAACGTCTCGGGCTTGGGCCGCGCCATCAGATCAGCCCGGCATAAACCAGCGCGGCGTCGACCGCCTTGCGGCTCTTCTTGTCGGGCGGGGTCATCGGCAGGCGCAGATCAGGCAGAAAATCGGGCCGGATACGATGCAGCGCATATTTGACCGGGCCGGGCGAGGCATCGGAGAACATGGCCGAATGCAGCGGATAGAGCCGGTCGTTGAGCGCCAGCGCAGTCTTGTAGTCGCCCTTGGCCATCGCTGCCTGGAACTGGGCGCACAAGGCAGGCGCGACATTGGCAGTCACCGAGATGCAGCCCATGCCGCCCATCGCGCGATGACCCAGAGCCAGCTCGTCATTGCCCGACATCTGGCAGAACTTCTTGCCGCATTGCGCCCGCTGCGCGCTGACGCGCTCCAGGTCGCCGGTCGCGTCCTTGACGCCGATGATCGTGGGAAAGCGCGAGAGCTTGGCCATGGTCTCGACCTTGATGTCGGTCACGGTGCGCGCAGGCACGTTGTAGAGCATGATCGGCAGGTCGCACGCCTCGGTCAGCGCCTTGAAATGGGCGCGAACGCCGTCCTGACCGGGACGGTTGTAATAGGGCGGCACGACCAGGGCGGCGCTCGCTCCGGCGGCCTTGGCGTTGAGCATATGGCCGATCGCGACCTTGGTATCGTTCGACCCGCACCCCGCGATGACGGGGACACGGCCAGCCGCCTGCTCGACGCACACGCGCACGATATAATCATGTTCCTCGATCGACATGGTCGCCGCCTCGCCCGTCGTGCCACACGGGACCAGGCCAGAACTGCCATTGTCGATCTGCCAGTCGATCAGCGCGCGAAAGGCAGGCTCGTCAAACGCTCCGTCGCGGAACGGTGTCGCAAGGGCCGGAATTGAGCCGGAAAACATCGGGTAGCTCCTTTACCTCGCCCGCAATTCAGGCGAGAACAATCCAATCACACATAAGGTTGCGTGTTCAGCGCCTGATAAGGATCGAAAGCGCATCATGTCCAGCATGGTTTCACGAATTGCTATCGCGCGCAGCACCGTCGCGCTTCTCGCCCTGCCTCTTGTCGGTGTACCCGCCGCCTGTCTTGCCAGCGAACAGAGCGCCGGCTTTGCGGCAACCCCGGTCAGCCGCAGCGGCGATGGCAGCGACTGGGACCGCGCGCGCGCCAACCTGCTGCAGTCGATGCCCGCCGACATGTCCGGCACCATCGCCAACTGGCGCGCGCTCACGACGACACCCAACAACTACACATTTTCCACCTTTGCCAGCTTTCTGATCTCGAATCCCGGCTGGCCCGATGAAGACAAGATGCGCCGCAGCGCGGAACAGGCGCTGGGCGCTGGCCCCGCCGCACCGCAGGAGGTCGTTGCCTATTTCAACCGGTTTCCGCCGCTGACCAATGTCGGCCGCGCGCGCTATGCCATGGCGCTCGATGCGGTGGGGCAGCGCGATGCTGCGCGCGGGATCGCGGTGGCGGCCTGGCGGGGGGGCACGATGATGCCCCAGGACAAGGCGATGCTGTTCGGCCGCTTTGCCACCGATTTCACGCTGGCGGACCATGACGCGCGGATGGATGCGCTGCTCTGGGCCAAGGCAACACCCGATGCCGAGGAGCAATTCGGCTATGTGTCGCCCGCACGACGCGCCATATTCGCGGCGCGCCTTGCGATGCTCAAGGGCCTGCCCGATGCCGATGCCCTGGCCGGTTCGCTGGGCGCGGAAGCCATGGCCGATGCCGGCTATGTCGCGCAGCGCGCCAGACGTCTGGTCGATACCGGCAACTGGACCCTGGCGCGGCAGATGCTCGCCAGTCGGCCTGCGCTGCAATATCGCCCGGTCAATGCAGAGGCCTGGTATGAACTGCTGCTCTCCCAGGCGCGTGCCGCCAACAACGATGGTCAATATGCGCTGGCGTTCGATATTGCCTCCAAGGTCGACGATGCCTTTGCGCAAGGCCATGACATCTCGGACGAGAGCCTGGGCGTGCGCGATGATTATACCAGCCTGACCTGGCTGGCGGGTACGGTTGCGCTGCAGAATCTCGGCCGCCCGCGCGATGCGATCGGCATGTTTGCGCGCTACGGCGGCGGTGCGCGCACCCCGCAGACGCGATCCAAGGGCTTTTACTGGGCTGGCCGGGCCGCTGCGGTCGCGGGCGATGCCGCCCAGGCGACGCGCTATTTCGAAATGGCGGCCGAATATCCCGACCATTATTACGGCCAGCTTGCCACCGAGCGGCTCGGCCGGGATATCCCGCCCTTTGCCGAGGCACCGCGCGTACAGGTCAGCGCCGTCGATCGCGGTCGGTTCAACGCCAGTTCGCTCGTGCAGGCGACGCAGGTGATCTCGCGCAGCGGCGACTGGCCGACCCAGCGTCGGTTCTTCGGCGCGGTGGCGGCTGCAGCCAAGACACCGGAGGAGCATGTTCTCGCCACCGAGCTGGCCCGTCAGATCGGCAGGCGCGACCTTGCCGTGATCGTCGGCCAGGCGGCCCGATCCAAGGGCGTCGATGATCTGCAATCGGTCGCCTTTCCGCAGATGCCCGTGCCGCCGGGCGCGCAGAGCAGCTGGACCATGATCCATGCCATCACCCGGCAGGAAAGCCAGTATGCCCCCAATGCGGTCAGCCATGCCGGGGCGCGGGGGCTGATGCAGTTGATGCCCGGCACCGCGCGCGAACAGGCGGGCAAGATGGGGCTGAGCTATTCGCTGGGCGCGCTGACCGATGACACCGGATACAATATCCAGCTCGGCGCAGGATATTTCAGCCGCATGATGGACTATTTTGGTGGAAGTTATCCGCTGGCCGTCGCGGCCTACAATGCCGGACCCGGCAATGTGAACAAATGGCTGCGCGCCAATGGCGATCCGCGCATGGGCGGCATCGATATCGTCGAATGGGTCGAGAAGATCCCGATCTTCGAAACCAAGAACTATGTCCAGCGGGTGCTCGAGAACGCCGTGGTCTATGACGTGATGCACCCCGAACGCGCCACGATGCGGGGCAACAATAAGCTCAGCCGCTATCTGGGCAAGAACTCGCCAGGCTGAGGCTCGCCTGCCCTCCCTCGTCATTCCCGCGAAAGCGGGAATCCCGCTTCATCCCGACCGTTGAAGCCAAGCGGGACCTCCGCCTTCGCGGGGGTGACGAACATGGTTGCGCGAAAAAGGTGCAACGGATCGTGTGTTCCCGCTAGAGCCCGGCCATGGACCGCCCCAATTACATCACCCCGCAAGGCTATGCTGCGCTCAAGGCGCGCTATGACCAGCTGCTCGGCGTAGAAAGGCCGGCCATCGTCGAGATCGTCAGCTGGGCCGCAGGCAATGGCGACCGCAGCGAGAACGGCGACTATCTTTATGGCCGCAAGCGGATGCGCGAGATCGACCGCGAGCTCAATCGGCTCGCCCGCAAGATGAAGGCCGCGCGCGTCATCGACCCGGCGACGCAGAACGACAAGAGCCGGGTCTGGTTCGGTGCCGAGGTCGACATTGCCGACGAAGACGACAACTGGCGCACGCTCACTCTGGTCGGCGATGACGAGCAGGACGCGGGCGCGGGTCGCATCGGCTGGAGCTCCCCCCTCGCCCGTGCGCTGAAGGGCGCAAGCGTGGGGGACCTGCGTACCGTGCAACTGCCTGCAGGCGCCAGGGAATACGAGGTGATGGCGATCCGCTATCCTGGCTGACCGAAGACCATCGCCCGCATTGCACCGACCGGCCCATATGATAATCCTGCACACCTGAATTGGGGGGTTACCGCATGGATTTCATGGGATTGCTGCGCTCGTTCGAGGACATCCTGTTCGAGATCGTCAGCTGGCTGTATTTCTATCCCCGCACCTTTCTGCTGACCTTGTTCCGACCGCAGAAGATGATGGCCTATGCCGATGACGAGATCGATGACGAGGCCAAGGACCGCTATGAAAGCACGATCACTCCGCCGGTCTTCCTGATGATCACGATCGCACTGGCGAGCTCGGTGAGCGATGCCATTCTGGGGCCTGAAGCGGTCAAGCAGGCCATGCAGGACACGCCGGAATTCCTGCGCGACTGGAAGAACGATCTGCTGTTCACCGCGACCATTTTCAGCGTCTATCCGCTGCTGCTCGCCGTCGCGCTGCTGCGCCATCGCAAGGTGCCAATTGAGCGCGCATCGCTGCGACCGCCATTCTACAGCCAGTGCTTCGTCGCGGCGCCGTTCGGCCTCGCCAACTATGTCGCATTGGCTCTCATGGGCGAAGGGAGCTATAATTACACGCTGCTCGGGAGCAGCTTCAGCGGCATCGAGATCGGAATTACCGTCTTTGCGGCGACCCTGATCTGGTACATGTATCTGCAGACGCGCTGGTTTGCCGTGGAGCTTGGCACATCGTTGGTGAAGGCCGCCTGGATCGCCAGTTACTCGGTGCTGCTGGGTTTCGTCATCACCTTTGCCATCGTGATGGCCGTGGCAGGCTGATTGCGGCGGATCAGCCGCCCCGGATCAGCAGATTGCGGATCTCGGTCATATCCTCCATCGCGAAGCGGATGCCCTCGCGGCCGAGCCCGGAATCCTTGACCCCGCCATAGGGCATGTTGTCGATGCGGAAGCTGGGCACGTCGTTGATCACGACACCGCCGACATCGAGATGATCCCAGCAGTCGAACATCTTGAACAGGTCGCGGGTGAAAACGCCCGCCTGCAGGCCGAACTTGCTGTTGTTGACCTCGGCCATCGCCGCCTTGAAATCGCTGAATTTCGAAAGCACTGCGACCGGACCGAAGGCTTCTTCGGTGACGATCTTGGCATCGTGCGGCACGTTCTCGAGCAGCGTGGCTTCGAGCATCGCACCGTCGCGCTTGCCGCCGCACAGCAATGTGCCGCCCTTGGCCACCGCTTCCTGAATCCAGCCGTCGAGCCGCGAGGCTTCCTTCTCGTGGATCATCGGACCGATGAAGGTGTCGCGATCCTTGGGGTCGCCTGCGATCAGCGTCGCGGTCTTGGCGACCAGCATGTCGCGAAACCTGTCATACACATCGGCATGGATCAGGATGCGCTGCACGCCGATGCAGCTTTGGCCCGACTGATAGAACGCCCCGAAGATCACGCGCTCCATCGCGTCTTCCAGATTGGCATCGGCATCGACGATCACCGCAGCGTTGCCGCCGAGTTCGAGCACGACCTTCTTCTTGGCGCAGCGTGCCTTGAGGTCCCAGCCCACATCGGGCGAGCCGGTGAACGACAGCAGCTTGAGCCGGTCGTCGGTGGTGAACAGGTCCGCGCCATCGCGGCTGGCGGGCAGGATCGAGAACGCGCCCTTGGGCAGGTCGGTCTCTGAAAGGATCTCGCCCATGATGATCGCGCCCAGCGGCGTGCGGCTGGCAGGCTTCATCACGAAGGGGCAGCCAACGGCGATCGCGGGCGCGATCTTGTGCGCGGCGAGGTTGAGCGGGAAATTGAACGGCGAAATGAACGAGCACGGGCCGATCGGCACGCGCTTCCACATCCCGCGATAGCCCTTGGCGCGCGGGCTGATGTCCATGGTCTGGACCTCGCCGGTCATCCGCACCGATTCCTCGGCGGCAATGCGGAAGGTGTCGATCAGTCGGCTGACCTCGCCCTCCGAATCCTTGATCGGCTTGCCCGCCTCGATGCAGAGCGCATAGGCGAGCTCGTCGGCGCGCTCCTTGAAGCGCGTCACGCAATGGTTGAGCACGTTCTGGCGCTCGTAGCTCGGCATAGCGGCCATCGCTTCCGATGCCTCCACAGCGCCCGCAATCCCAGCATCGATCGTCGCCGCATCGGCCTGCGCCACGCGGAACGCAACCTCGCCGGTGAACTTGTCCGTCACTTCGAGATCGGTGTTCGGCTGCTGCGCCTCGTTGTTCAGATAAAGCGGATAGACGGATTTGAGGGTGGTCATTGATTACTCCCATGCCGCCGACTGTTTTCCGGCGAAAGCCGGAATCCAGAGCGGCTAAAGCGCAATGTAGCTCTGGCCCCCGGCTTTCGCCGGGGAACGAGGCGGTGCCTAAAGCTCTTTCGCCATCTTCTTGATGTCGATGTTCAAGATCTGGTCGTTCTCCGAATAATCAACCGGGCAATCGATGAGATGCACGCCAGGCGTGTCGCGCGTATGCGCGAGCAGCTGCTTCAGATGCTCGGCGCTTTCGACGCGATAGCCGTTCGCGCCATAGGCCTCGGCATATTTGACGAAATCGGGGTTCCCATAGGTCAGGCCCCAATCCTTGAAGCCCATGTTCGCCTGCTTCCAGCGGATCATGCCATAGCTGTTGTCGTTGAGGATCAGCACCGTCATGTTGAGCCCCAGCCGGACGGCGGTTTCCATCTCCTGGCTGTTCATCATGAAGCCGCCATCGCCGCAGATGGCGAGCACCTTGCGATCGGGATAGACCATCGACGACATCATCGCGCTCGGCAGCCCCGCCCCCATCGTCGCCAGCGCATTGTCGAGCAGCACGGTATTGGGGCGATAGGCGCAATAGCCGCGCGCGAACCAGATCTTGTAGACGCCATTGTCGAGGCAGATAATGCCGTCATCGGGCATCGCATTGCGGATCTGCTGCACCAGATAGGGCGGGAAGATCGGGAAGCGCGCGTCTTCGGCCAGCTTGTTGGTATGCTCGAGCTCCGCCTTGCGATAATCGAGCATATGATCGAACTTCCATCCGCCATTGGGGACGATGTCTTCCTTCATCTGCCAGATCGCATTGGCGATATCGCCGATCACCTCGATCTCGGGGAAATAGACCGGATCGACCTCGGCGGTCTTGGTCGAGACATGGATGACCGGCGTGCCGCCCGGCTGCATGAAGAAGGGCGGCTTTTCGATCACGTCATGGCCGATATTGACGATGAGGTCCGCGGCCTCGACCGCACGATGAACGAAATCGCCGGCCGACAGCGCCGCGCAGCCCAGGAACTTGGGGTGGCGTTCGTCGATCACGCCCTTGCCGAGCTGGGTCGTCAGGAACGGGATGCCGGTCTTCTCGACGAACTGCAGCAGCATGCGGCTGGTCATCGTGCGATTGGCCCCGGCCCCGATCACCAGGATCGGTGATCTGGCCTGTTCGAGCGCGGTGACGGCGGCGCGGATCGACTTCTTGTCGGCATTGGGTCGCCGGGTGGAGCTGGGCTTCAGCGGCACCGACTCGGTCTTTTCCTCGGCAATATCCTCGGGGAATTCGATATGCGCCGCGCCCGGCTTTTCCTCCTCGGCCAGGCGGAAGGCTTCACGCACGCGGCTGGGGATGTTGTCGGCGCTGGCAAGCTGGTGGGTGAACTTGGTGATCGGCTTCATCATGTCGACCACGTCGAGAATCTGGAACCGGCCCTGCTTGGACTTCTTGATCGGCTTCTGCCCGGTGACCATCAGTATCGGCATGCCGCCCAGCTGCGCATAGGCGGCGGCGGTGACGAAATTGGTGGCGCCGGGGCCCAAGGTCGCCATGCAGACGCCCGCCTTGCCGGTATGGCGGCCATAGGTCGCGGCCATGAAGCCAGCGCCCTGTTCATGACGGGTGAGGATGAGCTTGATCTGGGTCGACCGGCTAAGCGAATCGAGCATGTCCAGATTTTCCTCACCCGGAACGCCGAAAATATATTCGACGCCCTCGGCCTCAAGGCATTGGACGAACAGATCGGATGCTTTGGTCATGAATATTACTCCCCCGGAAGCCGAATAGGTCTCGTCGTTGCAATCGTGCGACCGAAAGGATGTTCCGGGCGGCGCTTGTTGCTTGATACGCCCGGGCGGAACCGCTCGTTACCGGCATGGCATCCGCGCGCCATGCAGGGTGTGACGCAAGGCATAACCACAATCCCGCGCCGAGTCACCCGCCAAAAGCACAGGCTTCCCCTCCGTCCGGGCGATCAGGATGCTCGCCCGGAGCCTCAGAACAAAAAATGAACATTTGCTTGGAATGTAGGATCGTGACGCGTAGCAGTTCTGATTAACCCATCATAATTTTGCACGGGCGAATAGCTCTGCGAAAATGTGCTGCCCTCTTCGCCTGCAATGGCGCCGTTGGAGAGTAGATGTCATGAATCGTTCGCCCGTCTTTTCTGCCATCAAGGCCCTCCGCCAGGGCAAGGCATTTGCTCCCGCCGAGGTGGTCGCCATCGACAGTCTGCTCGATTCGCTGGGCATTGCCGCCAATTCGGAGAGCGCGGCAGCATCGGTCAAGATCGGTCTGACGCTGGCCGACTTCGAGGCGGCAGCAACGTCGCTAGGCTGTACCAGCGCACAGATCCGTGCGGTATGGGAGGTCGAAAGCGGCGGAGGCTGGTTCAGGGACGTGCGCGGCGACATTCTGACGATTGATGGGCCGGGCGGGTTTCTGGATGGCCCTCACCTCCCGAAAATCCTGTTCGAGGCGCACATTTTCGATCGCCATACGGGCGGCAGATTTCGCGCCAGCCACCCGAACCTGTCGAGCGCGGCCTGGAACCGCAAGCTCTATGTTGGCGGCCAGGGCGAGTATGTACGGCTCTGGAAGGCCATGCAGCTCGATCGCAATGCTGCCCTCCTCTCTGCCTCGGTCGGCGGCGCACAGATTATGGGGTTCAATCACAAGCTGGCAGGCTTCGACACGGTCGAGGCCTTCTGGGATGCGATGAAGGAATCAGAGGCCGCGCATCTCAAGGCCTTTGCCAGCTTCATCAGGAACCGGGGGCTGGTGAGCGCGCTGAAGGCGATCAGCAGCGTTGCATCGGCCTGCATCGCTTTTGCCAAGGCCTATAACGGCGCGGGCTATGCCAAGAACAGCTATCATGTGAAGATCGCGCAGGCACACGCCAAATATGCGTGATCCATTTGCGGGTCAGTAGCCAAGCGCCAGATCGACCTCGTTAATCAGCGGCTCCTGCCGCACGAACCGTCCCAGATTTTCCGCAAACAGCGATGCCGATCGCTGGAACATCCGTGTCTGCGCACGGCCCGACAGGTGCATCGAGATCTGCACATTGGGCAGGGTCCACAGTTCATGGTCGGCAGGCAGCGGCTCGGGCGTGGTCACGTCGAGAAATGCGCCGGCGATTGTCTTCGCCTTCAGCGCCGCGATCAGCGCGTCCTGATCGACACATTCCCCACGCGCGATGTTCACTAGGATGGCGCTGTCCTTCATCGCTGCCAATTCGGCTTCACCGATCAGCGCATCGGTTTCGCGCGTCGAGGGCGTGGCGATGACCACCCAGTCATATTCGCCGATCCTCGCGCGCCACTCGCCCGCCCCCAATATCCCTTTTTCGGGCCGCGCGGTGCGGGCGACACCCGTCACCTCGACACCAAAGCCCCTGAGCCGGTCCCCGATCGCCGAACCGATTGCGCCATAGCCGATGATCAGCGCGCGCGTCTCGTCCAGTTCGACCGTGCCCGGCGAGGCCCAGAGCCACTCGCGCCTGTCTGCCGCGCGGACCACATCGGCATAGCCCTTGGCCATGCTGAGCATGCCCAGCACGGCATATTCTGCGACCGCGATCGTATTGACGCCCACCCCGTTGGTCACGCGCGTGCCGCGCGCGATCAGCTGTTCGACTGGAAAATGATCAAGCCCGGCATAGAGCGTGGAAATCCATTGCAGCCGCTCCCCCGCCAGCATGATATCGCGCATCGCCTGCTTGTCGTGCATGTCCACCCAGGCGATGTCGGCATCGGCGACCTCTCGCTGCGCCTCTTCGGCAGAGCCGATCCAGACGACGTGCATGTCGTCAGGAATCACGCCCTCGATCAGTGGTCGCACCAGCGCTGATATCACGGCCTTGGTCATGCTCATTCCCCTCTCATGCTGCGCCCTCGTTTCGTTTTCCGGCGAAAACCGGAATCCAGAGCGGCTACAGCGCAATGTTGCTCCTGGACTCCGGCTTTCGCCGGAGAACGGGATGCTTGCGTTTCCTCACCTTTATCCGTTTGTCCCGAGCGAAGTCGAGGGACGTGATCGCAAACGGTAGCGCACTCGTCCCTCGACTATCGTTTACTTTAAGCGGCTGGCTTGTCAGCCAGCCGAAGGGCTCGGAACAAACGGAGGTTGTGGCTCAACGGACTCTAGACTTCGATCCGCCATTCCCAGCCGAGCGGATCGCCGTCCATCACCTCGACACCCGCCGCGACCAGCTCGTCGCGAAGGGCATCGGACGCGGCGAAATTCTTGTCCGCCCGCGCTTCCTTGCGCAGCTTGAGCCGATGCTCGATCGCAACCTCGTCGGTCGTCGCGCTGGAGGGACGCAGGCGCAGGTCGGCGCGTTCCAGCGCCAGCAGATTGAGCCCCAGCACCGCATCCATGGCCGCCACGGCAGCCAACCGTTGCCCGGCATCGACCTTCTTTTGCGCCAGAACGTCGTCCAGCACGGTCAGCGCCTTGGCCGTGTTGAGATCGTCGGACACGGCTGATGCAAAATCGCCGAGCAGTTGTTGCAGACGTGGATGTTCCACTGTCCCTGCCATCTCTGCCTGCCCCCGCAGCGCCGCGACCGCCATCACCAACCGCTTCAGCCGAGTCAGCGCGGCGAGCAGATTGTCCCAGCTGAATTCAAGCTCGCTGCGGTAATGCGCCTGCAGGCACATCAGCCGATAGGCGAGCGGATGGATGCCCTTGGCCATCAGCAGCGGCAGGCGCAAAAACTCGCCGCTCGACTTGGACATCTTGCCCGTCCGGTCGATCAGGAAATTGTTGTGCATCCAGAAGCGCGCACCGCTGCCATGCGAGCAGGCAAAAGCCTGGTTCTGGGCGATCTCGTTGGGGTGGTGAATCTCGCGATGGTCGATGCCGCCGGTATGGATGTCGAACGGAAAGCCCAGCAGCGCCTCGCTCATCACCGAGCATTCCAGATGCCAGCCGGGCGCACCCTTGCCCCAGGGTGAATCCCATTCCATCTGCCGCGTCTCGCCCTCGGGCGTCTTGCGCCAGATGGCGAAATCCTGCGCGTTGCGCTTGCCCTCGACCGCCTCGATCCGCCCCTCGCCTGCCTCGGTCGCCGCACGCGCCAGCGATCCGTAATCGCTGACGGTCGACACGTCGAAATACAGGCCGCTGGGCAGCTCGTAGCAATGCCGGTCCGCAATCGATTTGGCGAACTCGATCATCTTCGGCACATAGTCGGTCGCGATCGACCATTCGGCGGGCTGACGGATGTTGAGGGCCCTGACATCCTCCCAGAACGCCTCGGTATAATGCCGCGCGATGTCCCAGATCGATTGCGCGCGTTCCGCCGCCGCCTTTTCCAGCTTGTCCTCGCCATCATCGGCATCGTCGGTCAGGTGCCCGACATCGGTGATGTTGATGATATGCCGGAGCTTGTAGCCCTTGAAGCTGAGCACGCGGCCCAGCGTATCGGCGAAGACATAAGCGCGCATGTTGCCCAGATGCGCGTAGTTGTACACCGTGGGTCCGCAGCTATAGACCCGAGCTTCGCCTGCATGGACCGGCTGGAACGGTTCAAGCGAACGGGTGAGGCTGTTGAACAGCATCAGCGGGGCGGTATCGGGTGCGCTCGTCATGCCGCTGCCCTTGCCTGCAAAGCGCGCGGGCCGTCAAGCCGCTTGGCGCACACGAGAAAGCCCCGCTCAGGCCGGTCGCAGCGGCACGAGCGGGGCCTGAGCGCGCAGGCGCTGTTCAGCGGTCGCCGCTGGTTTCGCTATCCTGCGCAACGGCAGCCATGGTTTCCACCAGCAGGCCAAGCTGGTTCTCGCAGCCGTTCTCGATCAGAGTCCCCGCGATCTCGTCGACTTCGGTCGGCACGCTGGGCAGCACCACCAGATCGATCTTGCGCGCGACGCCGTCCGTGCCAGTGATCGTGTAGCTGGTGCCGCTGGTCACGGGCACTTCCGCCATCGGCCACAGCCGGTTGCCCGAACCCTTTTTCCACGCGATGGTGGCGGCAGCGCCGGTGCCCGCCAGCTTCAGTTCGGCATCCTCGGCAACATTGGCGCGCCAGAACATGAGCCGCGCCGGCTCTGCCACGCAGAACTTGCCCGACTGGCTGGCATCGATGAACCACAGGCTGGGACTGCGCGGCGTGGCGGGCGCCACCTTGGCAGGGGCACCGCGCACCGCTCCGGTGCGGCTGCGGGTAGCGGGGCCACCCGTCGAGAGCAGGCTGGCGATCTGGGTGCTCTGCGTCTGGTCGCGCTTGACCGCACCATCGAGCGTGAACGAGCCGGGGCCGGAGAGAACGCGGGTACCCGCCTTGTCGAGCACGGTCACCTTGTCGCTGGCCTTGAGCACGATCTTCGTATTGGCGGGCAGCTTCTTGCCGGCGGGATATTGCGCTGCCGACGGTCCGACCGACCGCACGACCATGGACTGCGCCACGGCAGCACCGCTGGCGCCCAGGCCGAGCGTGAATACGGCACCCAATGCAAGTGCCCGGCGAAGTACGGACTTCCTTTCAACCGAGAACATAGCTTTCTCCTTTTTGTGTCTGACCAAGTCGCTTGAACAGATTGGCGATGGCATCTTCCTGCCCCAGTTCCGCAAGCCGCGATGTGAGTTGAGCCACAGCCGCATCATTTCCTGTCGCATGCGCTGCGACGAGCTCCGCAATACTTGCGCGCTCGCTTTCCGGTCGGTCGGGTGCGGGCTCGAAAATGTCGACCGGTTTCGCCCTTCCCCTTAGCACGATCCGGCCCATCGGACGATACCAGTCCAGCCCGGACCGCTCTGCTGCCTCCCGGCTTACAAGCACGCGCGTGTCGAGATTCTTGTTCGCCGCCTCCAGCCGGGCTGCGGTGTTCATGCTGTCGCCGAACGCGGTATACTGGATGCGCCCCTCGCCGCCGAAATTGCCGACGATCGCCTCGCCGAAATGCACACCGACCCGGGTGCGACCGATCGGCGGCACGCCTTCGGGCGCGTTTCTGCGGAAATCCTCGCCTGCCTCGTACATGGCCCAGGCAGCGCGGACCGCGCGCTCGCCATCATCGGGATAGCTGATCGGCGCACCCCAGAAGGCGACCACGGCATCGCCGACGAACTTGTCAAGCGTACCGCCATATTGCAGCACGACGTCTGCCAGACGGTCGAGATAATCGTTGAGCAGCAACGCCACCATTTCCGGTTCGATGGCATGGGTGAGCTTGGTGAAGCCCTCCAGATCGGTGAACACGCAGAAGATCTCGCGCTTCTCGCCGTGCAGCGCCAGCTTGTCGGGGTCCTTCAGGATTTCCGCTGCGACCGAGCGGGGCAGATATTTGCCCAGCGCATTCTGCGCGAACGCGCGCTGCTTTGAGCCGACGACGCGCGCCGCCGCTCCGACCGAGGTATAGGCAAGCAGCCAGCCGGTCGCCCAGCCGAAGCTAGGCAGACCCAGCGTGTCGAAGCCCTGATACTGCAGGATGAACGGCACCGTCATGAAGAACAGGATCTGCGAACCCAGCAGCAGCCCCATGATCCAGGCGCGCGCCTGGCTGATCGCGGTCAGGCAGCCCGCGACGACCACGGCGAATGCCATCGCCCAGAGCGACCAGTTCGGAAAGGCAAAGGGCCGATCCTTGTCGAGCAACTGCGACATCATGTGGGCGTGCACTTCCAGCCCGATCATCTGGGATTCGCCGGTAACGACATCGCCGATCCGGGTCAGCGGCGTATCGAACTTGTCGAAATCGACGAAATCGCCGCCGATCAGGATGTGCCGCCCCTTGACCTCGCTGGCGACGAATTCGGCGCTGGCCGGATCGGCGAAAAGATCGATGGGCAGCTTGTTGATCACCGGGCGGTCGGAAGACAGCGGCAGGCGGAAGCGGATAGCGCCGCGATAATCGGCGAAGCTCGCGTCTGGCGGCGTCATTGCGCGCACCATGATCGGCGGCAGGTTCTTGGGCTGGTCGGGCCAGCGCCGCGCGACCCCGTCGGAATCGGTGACCAGCCGGATGCTCGTCGGCCTGGTCTTGTCGGTGGTGACGTCCTTGAGGAACTGTTCGAGAAATTCCTGCTGCCGGAACTGGATCGCCTCGTTGTTGGTGGCGTTGCTGGCATAAGCGACATGCGTCGGCGTCTGCATGCCCCGCAGCGCGGTCTTCAGCGCCTCGTCATCGTCCTGCGGCTGGTCGAACAGGATATCGATCCCGATCGACTTGGCGCCCATCCGGTCAATATTGGTCAGTGCATTGGCCAGGATGGTGCGATCGACCGGCGATCGTTGTCCGGTATCGATCAGTGTATCGTCGGTATAGACGACCATCAGGATACGCGGATCCTGATCGACCTTCCTGGCGAAATTGGCGGCGCGCATGTCGTACATCGCGTTCTCGGCATCGCCGAGAAGCGGCATTTCGGTGCTGTAGCGGGCCACTGCGATGGCAAAGATCAGAAAGCTCAAGGTTGCCAGCAGGCGCACGAGCCCCAGCTGGCGGACAAGACGCGTGGCCGAACGGCCAACCTCTTCGCGGCTCGTTGCCGCTGCGGCGGGATCTGGCTGGCTTGCCATGCTGTCAGCGGACCGCCATGGGCGCCCGGCGGCGAGCAAGGGCTTGGAGGCGTAGCAGAGTGCCGACCCGGACGGCGTACGGGAACGGGGCTTTCGCTCGGCCGGTACTGCACCAAATGGTCCGTCGCATCATCGCACCCCCTGGCACCCTGCCCCCTTTGCAGAATGCCGATCAAGATCACTGCCCTCGGTGCGACCCGGTCAGGCTTCATGCTGTGGGGTATAGCCTGTCCATCACCGGCTGACCAGTTGTCGCCACGACATACCGATCATTATTGACCGGTCAAGTAATCTGCGCGAAGCGCGCTGGGGCCCTGATCAGAACCCGCGAAACTGGATGGCATCGTCGATATCGACGCGAGGAACCGCAAAGGCATTCACCGGTGCATCCGGATTGCGATAGCCGACCGCCATGCCGGTGAAGAAGATATAGTCGTCGCCGATGCCCAGCAGCTCGCGCATATAGCTGCCGTACATAGCCCAGATTTCCTGCGGGCAGCTGTCCAGCCCTGCCTCGCGCAGCAGCAGCATCACCGTCTGCAGCCACATGCCCATGTCCGACCATTGCGGCGGCCCCATATAGGTGCGGCAATAGGTGAAGATCTGCACCGGAGCGCCAAAGCTGTCCCAGTTGCGCAACATCTGGCGCACCCGCCCGGCACCATCTTCGCGCGCGATGCCCAGCGCATCGAACATTGCCTGACCGACAGCGCGGCGCTGCTGCTCGTAGCGTCCTTCAAGCTCTGCCGGATAGATCGCATATTCCATCCCCTCGCCCATCGGCGCGCCTTGTGCCTTCGCCTTGATCTTCGCAGTGAGGTCAGCGAGCGGCTCGCCGGTGAGCACCACCGCGTTCCACGGCTGGGTATTGCCGCCCGACGGCGATCGCTGCGCCTTGGTCAGAATTTCGCGCAGCGTATCCAACGGCACCGGATCGGGCAGAAAATCGCGCACGGAGCGGCGGCTGGCAACGGCTTCGGATACGATCAAGGCAAGGCTCCTCGGGTGTTTAATCGCCTGATTAAACGGGAGTGCCCGGAATGGCAACCATGCGAATTTCCCTATCCCGTCCGCGTTGCGAATAGGTCCCTCGACTTCGCTCGGGACAAACGGCAATGGGATAAGCTGGACCCTCGTTCGAAGCGAGTGCGCGGGCCAAACTGGGTGCGCAGTAGATCGCGCTCACATCCGTTTGCCTCAAGCCCGGTCGAAGCAAGTCGCGCCCGCCGCCTGAGGCCCCACGCCCGTTTGTCCCGAGCGAAGTCGAGGGACGTTGCGCTCCGCCCTCAACTCGCGATCACTCGTCGTCGAACAATCCCGCCAGCTGCTCGACCATCGTGCCGCCCAGTTGCTCGGCATCCATGATCGTCACCGCGCGCCGGTAATAGCGGGTCACGTCATGGCCGATGCCGATCGCGATCAGCTGCACCGGCGACATCTTCTCGATCCAGTCGATAACCTTGCGCAGATGCTGTTCCAGATAGGCGCCGTGGTTGACCGAAAGCGTCGAGTCATCGACCGGCGCGCCGTCCGAGATCACCATCAGCACGCGGCGCTCTTCGGGACGGGCGATCAACCGGTTGTGCGCCCAGAGCAGGGCCTCGCCGTCGATATTCTCCTTGAGCAGGCCTTCGCGCATCATCAGCCCAAGATTCTTGCGCGCGCGCCGCCAGGGTTCGTCGGCCTTCTTGTAGATGATGTGGCGCAGGTCGTTGAGACGGCCGGGCAGCGGCGAGCGACCGTGTGCCAGCCAGTCCTCGCGGCACTGCCCGCCCTTCCACGCCTTGGTCGTGAAGCCCAGGATCTCGGTCTTGACCCCGCACCGCTCGAGCGTGCGCGCCATGATGTCGGCGCTGATCGCCGCGATGCTGATCGGGCGACCGCGCATCGAGCCGGAATTGTCGATCAGCAGCGTGACGACGGTATCGCGAAACTCGGTATCGCGCTCGATCTTGTACGACAGCGAATGGCCGGGAGCGACGACGACGCGGGCCAGCCGCGCGGCGTCTAGCATGCCCTCTTCCTGGTCGAAATCCCAGCTGCGGCTCTGCTGCGCCATCAGGCGGCGCTGCAGCCGGTTGGCGAGCTTGGTCACCGCGCCCTGCAGATGCGCAAGCTGCTGGTCGAGATAGGCGCGCAGGCGCAGCAGCTCGTCCTCGTCGCACAGGTCGGTCGCCTCGATCACTTCGTCGAAGCGGGTCGTCCAGGCCTTGTACTCGAAATCATTGGGCAGGTCGGTCCAGGGGCGATTGGGCCGCGTCGGCATCATGCCGTCATCGCCCATCTCGCCGGGATCGCCGTCGTCCCCCTGCTCCATCTCGCCTTCGGTTTCCGAGGAATCGCCTTCCTCGTTCTCGCCCGTCTGCTCCTCGCCGCGTGCCTCGGTCTGGCCCTGATCGGTGCCGTCCTGCTCGCCTTCCTGGTCCTCGGGCTCGCCCTGTTCGGAAGAATCGTCCTCGCTGCCGTCGTCCTGGCTGTCCTCCTCGTCCATCTGGCCCTCGGTCAGTTCCAGATGCTCGAGCAGCCGGGTGGCGAGCGCGGCAAAGCCCGCCTGGTCGTCGAGCGCCAGTGCCAGATTGTCGATATCCTCGCCGCCCTTGGTCTCGATCCATTCGCGGACCAGATCGACCCCGGCGACGCTGTCTGCGGGCATCGGCTTGCCGGTGAGGCGTTCGCGAACGATCAGGCCAAGGGCGGTGGAAAGCGGCACCTCGTCGACGCGCGTTGCGCGGCTGATCGGGTCCGAGCGCATCCGCATTTCCAGCGCCGCATCAAGGTTCGCGCCGAGGCCCCGCATCGATCGGGTGCCAAGCGCCTCGATCCGCACCTGCTCGACCGCATCAAATGCTGCGCGGGCCACCGCTTCGCGCGGCGCATTGGCGGCATGTTGCGCCGCATTGTGGTATTTCAACCGAAGCGCATACAGATCCGCAAAACCGCGTGCCTCCGCTACCTGATCGGCGGGCAGCTTGCGCCCCGGCATCGGCACGCGCAGCTTGGTTCCCGATTGCGACGGCGGATCGGCGGTGAACGCCACCTCGATCTCGGGCTGGCTGGCAATGGCACGCGCGGTTCCGGCCAGCACGTTCTTCAGGTCATCAAGCGGAGTGCGGTTGGTCATGCGCTATCGCTGAAGGGGCGCGCCGCTGATGTCAAGCAAGCGCACAGCTATTGCGGCGGATCGGATGGCGGCGGGCGCTGGCGCTGGACATTCGCGCCATTGCCATCAACGATCACCTCGACCGGCGCACCGCCGACATCGCCCGAAATAGTCAGCCCCTCAGGGCTCACGCGGACATTGGCGCCGCCGACCTGGCCTTCTATCCCGCCCTCGAGCAGCGGGCCGATCACCGGATCGGGATCGATCTCTTCGGGAGGCGCAACCGGGGCAGCCTTGCGCGCCGGAACCGCACCGGGAAGCGCCTCGCCCATGAACTGCCGCCAGATTCGGGCAGGCAAGCCTCCGCCGCGAATGCCCTGCATCGGGCTGTTGTCGTCATTGCCGATCCACACGCCGACGACCAGATCGCCGGCATAGCCGATGAACAGCGCATCGCGATTGTCCTGGCTGGTGCCGGTCTTGCCGAAATTCGCGATGTTCAGGCTCGCGGCGCGCCCGGTTCCACGATTGACCGCCGCACGCAGCATGTCCTGCATCTGTTCGTGAACGCGGGTCGAATAGCGATCCGGCCCGTCGACCAGCCATTCGAGCCAACCTTGCTCCTCGCGCCTGAACGCGTGCGGCTCGACCGGCCACTGATTGCCTGCGACCCCGGCAAAGGCGGCGGTCATCTCCAACAGCGTCGCACTGCCGCTGCCCAGCGCCAGGCTGGGGTCGCCCTCGGTGAACGGCCCTTTCAGGCCAAGCTGCGTCGCCTGCCTGATCACCTTTTCGCTGCCCACCTTCTGGAACAGCCGGACGGCAGCGACATTGCTCGAATGAACGAACGCCTCCTCCAGGCTGATGACACCGCGATACCGGTCTCCGGCGTTACGCGGGCGATAGCTTCCGGTGGTGATCGGCGTGTCCTCGACCACCGAATCCGGCTCCATCCCCGCTTCGAGCGCGGCGAGCCAGACGAACAGCTTGAAGGTCGAGCCCGGCTGGCGCTTGGCCTGCGTGGCGCGGTTGAACGGCGATTGCGCGTGGCTCTTGCCGCCGACCATCGCGACGACCTCACCATTGGTGCGCATCGCCACCAGCGCGACCTGAGCCTTGCCGAGGCCTGCGCGCGCCACAATCCGCTCTGCGGCTCGCTGCAGCCGCGCATCGAGCGTCGTCGTCAGCGTCAGGCGGCTGTGCGACATTTCGGTCAGTTCACGCGCCTGCGGCATCGCCCAGTCGGCAAAATACGTGCCATTGGCGATCTTGGGCCGTTCGTGAACATCAAGCCGCGGCTGCGGCAGCGCGTCGGCCTCTTCCTGTGTCAGATAGCCCGCATCGACCATCGCCGCGCGCACCATTGCGGCTCGCCGGCTCGCGCCCTGCCAGTTGCGCGTCGGGGCAAAGCGTGACGGCGCCTGGACCAGCCCCGCCAGCAGAATCGCCTGCTCGGGCTTCAGCTTTTCGGGCTGGCGATAGAAATAGTGCAGCGAGGCAGCACGCAGTCCATAGACATTGTCGCCGAAATAGGCGTTGGACAGATAGCGGCCCAGAATTTCGTCCTTGGTGAGCCAGGCTTCCAGCCAGAACGCGATCAGCATCTCGCGCAGCTTTCGCGTCAGGCTGCGCTCCGGCGTGAGAAAGCTGATCTTGGCGAGCTGCTGGGTTATGGTGCTGCCGCCCTGCACGCTGCTGCCAGAGATGTTGGCCCAGAGCGCCCGCGCCAGCCCGCGCGGATCGATGCCCCAATGCGAATAGAAGCGCCGGTCCTCGATCGCGAGGAACGCTTCGACCACATGCGGCGGGAGCCTGTCTACCGCCACCGGCTCTTCCACCACCGCGCCGCTGCGCGCGATCGGCGAGCCGTCGGCGGCAAGCAGGGTTATTTCGGGCGGCGCGATCGGCTCGAGCGACTTGGAAAGCGGCGCGGTGATCGCCAGCCATGCGAGCAGGATCAGGAACAGCACGGCCAGTGCGGCGAGCCCCCGTTTGGCCCACCACCAGCGGGTGCGCGGCGGCTTGATCGGCTCGGGCGCGATCGGTGCGAAGTCGGCAGGCTCGGCCCAGGGATTGCGCGCCTCGCCCAGCCCCGGCGGCGGCCAGGACGCATCGGCAGACGCAGTCGCCCCGCCCGCCCCAAAACGCCCCGACCCGAATCGCATCTTCTTGAACACAGGGGGTGTATTAGCGAATTATGACAGTGATGGCGAGAGCACTGTCACGCAGCAAGGGCGGCGCGACAGCGGGCGAGTAGAACAGGCAAACTTTTGTGGACGGTATTATAGACTACCGCCTCGTCGAGGGCGTCGTATTCGTGTCTGAGTCGATTGCCGAGCCCCTTATCTGATGAAACGATACGTCTGGCGCAACTACGGCAAACCGCTCCTCACCAATCTTGACAACGGCTTCTGTAATTCTTTGCAGGCAGCGCTCGACAGCATCGATAAGCATCTGGTTTCGCGCAAACTCAACCACCGTAAGGTCCGCGAGGTAAGCCTGCGCCGCTTCGCCATTCTCGATGATATCTCTAAGGCGCTGCTGTTCGCGATCAGAAGACGCGAACACGGTCCCGATCAATATTCTGCTGCATTCGCGCCTTTCTCGAAGGCTCGGCCACCAGGTCGACCCTGGTGCGCAAAATCGCTTCTATCCGGTCGTTTATGGCAACAAACTCCAAGCCATCGACCATGGCCTCCGGCGCGAAACGCGCTGCGAGGTCGATATCCGAGTCCGGCCCTTCCTCGCCACGCGCGGTCGAACCAAACAGTGACAATCGCTCAACGCCGAGGTTGCGCAGTTCGGCCTCATGCGCCTTCAGTCGTGCAATCGCTGTTGCCTTGTCCATGGCTTCCCCGTCATTTATCCCCGGCCGACGATGCTCTCCGGAAGGTCCTCGCCGAACACGCGCTGGTAATATTCCGCGACCAGCATCCGTTCGGCCTCATCGCACTTGTTGAGGAAAGACAGGCGGAAGGCGAAGCCGATATTGTGGAAGATCGCGGCATTCTGTGCCCAGCTGATCACGGTGCGCGGGCTCATCACGGTCGAGATGTCGCCGTTGATAAAGCCCTGGCGCGTGAGGTCCGCGACCTTGACCATGTTCTTGACCACCTTGGGATCGGTCTCGCCAACCTTGGCGAGCACGACCTTGGCCTCGGTCTCCGCAGGCAGATAGTTCAAGGTACACACGATATTCCAGCGATCCATCTGGCCCTGGTTGATCTGCTGCGTACCGTGATACAGGCCGCTGGTATCGCCCAGGCCCACGGTGTTGGCGGTCGCGAACAGGCGGAAATAGGGGTTGGGGCGGATCACGCGGTTCTGGTCGAGCAGCGTCAGCTTGCCCTCGGTCTCGAGCACGCGCTGGATCACGAACATGACGTCGGGGCGGCCAGCGTCATATTCGTCGAACACCAGCGCGGTCGGCGTCTGCAGCGCCCAGGGCAGCAGGCCTTCGCGGAATTCGGTCACCTGCTTGCCGTCGCGCAGCACGATGGCATCGCGGCCGACCAGGTCGATACGGCTGATATGCGCATCGAGGTTGATGCGGATGCACGGCCAGTTCAGGCGCGCGGCAATCTGCTCGATATGCGTCGACTTGCCCGTACCGTGATAGCCCTGCACCATCACGCGGCGATTGTGCGCGAACCCTGCCAGCACCGCGAGCGTGGTTTCCGGGTCGAACACATAGCTGGGGTCGAGATCGGGGACGCGCTCGTCCGCCTCGCTGAACGCAGGCACCTGCATGTCGATATCGACACCGAAGACCTCCCGCGCATCGACCATCTTGTCGGGTGCATCGAGCAGGGTGCCATCGCGGCTGTCGGGCTGGGTGTTCGAAATATCGGTCATGGCTTCATCCGGTGGTCTGAGTCGTCGAAGGGCTCTCCGCCCAATCAGGCGAAGGCGGCAAGTTTGCGCAAGTGCGTATAGGCGGCAATGACCTCCTGCAAGGCTTTCTCGTGGCTGCGGTCGCCGCCATTGCGATCGGGGTGATAGGTCCTGACAAGCTGCGAATAGGCCTTGCGGATCGTCGCACGCGTCGCATCGGCGCCAAGCCCTAGCGTCCGCAGCGCATTCTGGTCTGCCGCAGACAGGCCCCGCTGCTGCGCGCGCGCATTATCTGCCGCAGCCCGCGCACGATCGGCCATGTTCTGGCGGAAGCGCGCGCCGATGGCATCGAGCGGATCGGCAAAGTCGCCCCAGCGCGGGGTCTGGCCCGCACCCGCCGCAAAGGCGCGCGTCTCGCGGTCCCATCCCGCTGTCGGCCGCTGCGCCTGATAGATTTCCTCCGCGCTCATCCCGGCGAAGAAATTGTAGCGTTCGTTGAACTCGCGAATATGCTCCAGGCAGAACCAGCGATAGCGACCCGGCCCGTCGAACCGCGATCCGTGGCGCGATTCTTCGGCTGGCGGGGCGCGAAATTCGCCATCTTCCTGGCACCCCGCCCAGTCGCACCGCCGCCCCGTGCCCTCGACCCGGCCATGAAACCGGGTACGCCGCCGCGCGCTGCCGCCATCCTGGCTCGAGTTGCCGCTATCTGCCAAAACCTGCTGCCAATCCCTGAGTGCGCCGCCTCGCCAATGGGCGGAAAGCGGCCTATATAGGTGCGCATGACGATGAAAACCAAGGGGCCGATGGCCAGCGAAATCGAAACCCGGCTGATCGCGGCGCTCTCGCCCGTCCGGCTCGACGTGACCAACGACAGCGCCAAGCATTCGGGCCATATGGGCGATGACGGCAGCGGCGAATCGCATTTCACCGTCGAGATCGAGAGCGCGGCGTTTGAAGGCAAATCGCGGCTCGAACGCCAGCGCATGGTCAACCGCGCACTGGGCGACCTGCCGGGGCAGAAGGTGCATGCCCTGGCGATCAAGGCCATGGCGCCAGGGGAGGCATGACGTCCCCCCTCGCCCTCACCCTGCTGCCGACCAGCCATGATCTGGGCGGCTTCACCGTGCGCCGCGTGCTGCCGCAGAAGAAGCGCGCGATGGTGGGACCGTTCATCTTCGTCGACGAATTCGGCCCGGCACAGCTCGATATCGGGCGCGATCTGGGCGTCCGCCCGCATCCGCATATCGGCCTCGCCACCGTCACCTATCTGTTCACCGGCGGGATCGATCATCGCGATTCGCTCGGCACCTTCCAGACCATCCATCCAGGCGAGGTGAACCTGATGACCGCCGGACGCGGCATCGTCCATTCGGAGCGCAGCCCGGAAGCCGAGATGGCGAGCGGCGCGAAGCTGTTTGGCATGCAGACCTGGCTGGCGCTGCCCGATGCGCTGGAGGACACCGACCCCGCCTTCGAGAATATCGGCTGCGACGCACTGCCGATGATCGACGACGGCAAGGTCGGTGCAAGGGTGATCATGGGCTCGCTCTGGGGCGAGACCGCGCCGACGACGTGCCACAGCCCGACCATCTATGCGGACATGGTGCTGCAGGCGGGCGGTTCGCTCCCCATCGACAGCGAAGCGGACGAGCGCGCGGTAATGCTGGTCGATGGCGATGCGTCGCTCGATGGCCTGCCGCTCGAACCCTATCTGCTCTATCTGATCGCGCCGGGGGCCAAGCCCAAGCTCGAAAGCCTGGGCGGTGGCCGCGCGATGCTGCTCGGCGGCGCGGATTTCGCCTCGGAACGGCATATCTGGTGGAATTTCGTCGGCTCATCGAACGAGCGCATCCGCGATGCGGCGGAGCGCTGGAACCGGGGCGCGTTTCCGAAAGTGCCGGGCGACGAACAGGAGTTCATCCCCATTCCCGAAGTGCCGCTCACCAGGGGCCGGACGTAACCCGCCATTCCCTTGAATCTCGCGTCATTCCCGCGAACGCGGGAATCCCGCTTGCCTGCTAAGCGCTGGAGAACAAGCGAGACCCCCGCCTGCGCGGGGGTGACGAGGTTTAAGCGATTACTTAAGGTTGGCGCGCAACCAAAGAACGGAGAGCCGCCGAATGACCGACTTCCCCCTTACCCGCATCGCGCTGCCGACCGGGGTCGAGCTCGATGTCGCGATCACCGGGCCGGAAGATGCCCCGCCGCTCATCCTGCTCCACGGCTTTCCCGAATCGCATCGGACATGGCGCCATGTCATGCGGCATTTTCAGGATCGCTACCGGCTGATCGCACCCGACCAGCGCGGTTTCTGCAACTCTTCCAAGCCCGAAGGGGTCGAGAACTATCAGCCCAAGCACATGGTCGCCGATCTTCTGGCCTTGGCCGATCATCTTGGCATCGAGACGTTTACCCTGGTCGGGCACGACTGGGGCGGCGCGATCGCCTGGATGGCGGCGCTCAACCATCCGGACCGGGTGACACGGCTCGTCATGGCCAATGCCGCGCACCCCTTCACCTATCAGAAGGCACTGTTCGACGATCCCGACCAGCGCATGTCCGCGCAATACATCACCGAGATGCGCGCGCCCGATTTCGAGGACAAGGTGCGCGCCATGGGCTGGGACGCCTATTTCGATTCGCGCTTTGCCGAGCCCAGCGCCGCGGTGCACATCACCCCGGAGGAGCGCGCGATCTATCTACAGCAATGGCTGACCCCCGGCGCGTTCACCGCGATGGTGAACTGGTACCGCGCCAGTCCGCTGATCGTGCCGCCGGCAGGCGTAGAGGTCGAACGCCCGGCCTATCTCTCGCGCCCCTTCCCGCCGGTCACGCAGCCGACTTTGCTCTACTGGGCGATGGACGATTATGCTCTGCGACCCTCGCTGCTCGACGGCATCGAAACGCTGGTGTCCGATCTCACGCTGGTCAAGGCCTCCGGTGGCCATTTCGTCCCTTGGGAATCGCCAGAGACGCTGATCGCGGCGATGGAAGACTTTCTCGCCGCCTAGAGCATCCGCCGCTTGAGTTGCGGCACCGCCAGGGTTTCGAGCGCCGAAGCGATGCCCTTCAACGGCAGGCGTCGCGCCATCGCGAGATGCCCGGCATGGATCGCCATGTAATCGATCTCGCTGCGCGCGCCGCGCTGCTGCTTGAAATGCCCCGCGCCGGCCGATCCGTGCAACCTCAGGCCATGGCGCAGCGCGAAATCGCCGACCAGCCAGGATGCGATGCGATACAGGCCGTCCGACTGCGGACGCCCCATGTCGTATCCCATCATGGGGTTGGTCGCGATGCCGCCGCGCGCGACGATCCCCACTGCCGCCATGATCTGCCCGCTGGCATCCCGCGCGACCCGCAAATGGAAAAGCCCGCATTCGACCGCCAGCTGCATCCAGCGCGGGCTATATTGCGGGTTCAGCGCGGAGTATTTGGCGATGTAGAGCATCGCATAAAGCTCGGCGACCCGCGCAGCATCGGCATCGCCCAGCACGGCGACATCCTCGATCGCCAGACCCGATTGCGCCAGCTTGCGTCCGTCGTTCTTCACGCTCTTGCGCACTGCCCAGTCACGCTGAAGATCATCGGTCACCCAGATCTGGCGGCATGGCAGCAGCATCCAGCCATCGTCGCGCAGTGCGGCGGTCAGCTCGGGGCACGACCAGTCGTCGACCGAGCGGATCAGCAGATAATGGTCGGGAAAGCGCGCCGCCAGTCGCTGCCGCAGATCGGCCAGTCCCTCGCCTTTCCAGTGCCCATGCAGGCAGGTCGACAGCAGCCAGTTGTCGATCTGCACCGCGCGGTTGATCGCGAGCGCGCGCAGCACGCCGTCTGCCGCCGCAATGGCGAGCGAGGCAGGCCCGCGCATCCAGCCGAGATCGACCAGATCGAGCTCGGCGCGCGGATAGAGCGCATAGGCGCTATGCGGGGCGGCAACATAGCTGGTGCCGATCGCGCCATGGGTGACGATCACCGGCAGCGCGTGGCCGCCCGCGCGTTCGACAAACGCCTCGGCCTCGACATTGGCGACGAGCGCGCGGCTGCCCAGGGCCTGCAAGCGATCCCCGAACAGCACCGCATCGGGATCGCGGAGCGCCAGGGCATCGGGCGAAAACTGCGCTGCGGGCGGCAGGCTGTTCATCGGTCTGCGACATCCTCATGGCAGCGCGATGAAGGTCCATCGCATCCCTCAGATTGCCGACTAGCGCGCATCGGCGTCTTTATGGTGACAGCCGCGCTTGTCTATGGTGCGCGTTCCGATGGGCGTGTAAACTGACGTCAACGCAAGGGAGCTCGCCATGCCCGACTGGAAACCCGCCTCCTATCCCAGCCTCAGCCCCTATCTGATCTGTGCCGATCCGGACGCGCTGATCGCCTTTCTCGCCACGGTGTTCGGCGCAAGCGTCGAGCGGCGCTTCGACAGACCGGACGGATCGCTGATGCATGCCGAACTGCGGATCGACGACAGCATCGTCATGGTCGGCGGCGGCGCGACCGAATATCGATCGGGCGAGGTGCACCTGCACTTGTACGTGCCCGACGCGCAGGCGGTCTACGACCGCGCGCTCGCCGCTGGTGCCGAGGCGGTGCGCGAACCCGAACGCAAGGCCTATGACGACGACCTGCGCGGCGGCTTCCGCGATCCTTCCGGCACGATCTGGTGGGTGGCGACGCAATAGGCGTGGTGCATGGTGTAATCCGCGCTGATCGCGAAGAATCAGCGCACTTACGCCAAACCCCGCTCAGCCTGGGCCTGTCTAAAGCCCCGGGCAACCGGTTTCCCCACCCTCAGCCGCTTTCCGGCGAAAGCCGGAATCCACAGCGAGATGGCTCCCACCTCTGGACTCCGGCTTTCGCCGGCAAACGGTTGATGCCGGACGCTTGGCCGCCGGGCCTTCGACAAGTTCAGGCTGAGCGGATGTGGGGCGAATGAAAGCCTATTCCTAAAGAATGGCTCATTACAAAAATCCCATTGCAGATATTGCCAATACCAGCTTCAATGCATCAATGGAAAGCCTGCCTATGATTGCGAGAGAGCTAAAGAATCGTGTTAAACCCGCCATTATGGGCTTCGGTTATAGCATGGCGCCCATTGTTACATTCGTTTTCATCTATTTTACTACCTATGCGGGCAGCACAATCCTATTCTTTAAAGGAGACAATTTAATTCATACGATTAAAATAAATAACATAGTGAACGACTTGATTGAAACCATCACTTATTTGGCAACAATATTTGCTGTTTACTGGGGAATTGCCGCAATAGCTGGAACTAAAGAATTTTTGCATATCAAGCGTGCCAATATTTTATTGGCGATAGCCATGGCCGTTTATGGGTTTCGGATGATTATTCATGAGATCCTCTCGCAGGTATCAGTCCAAGAATTCGCTTGTCGCATCCGTGGCATACCCAACACCAACCTTCCTCCCACTGGCTTCGATGATCGAGCCCCTTGCGCGACCTTTGTCGACGATTTGGATCTGACTATAGGGCTGGCATTCGCTTTTATAACGCTTCTTGTCCTCGTCATGAGTCTCGTTCTTCGGACGAACGGTTTCGGTTGGCGCAGGTGATGTATGGCTCGCGACAGAGGCAATTGACCGACTGCTAGCCGCCTAAAAATGATTACAGGACCAAGTACCAAACATTCTGCCCCCCTCACCCCAGCCACCGCACCCAGGCCCCGTGCGCCTGCGCCTCGCCGAGCAGCTGCGCCTCCCCGCCCCCGGGCCAGAACCGCACCTTCAGCTCGTGCCGGAAGGTCGCCCGGTTGGTTTCCAGCGAAATCCATGCCAGCGGACGCTCGGGGGTCGCCTTCGCCCCCGCTTCCTCCATCGCGGCTTCGATGATCGCCTGGCGACCCTGCAGGATATATTGCCAGACGATCGAGTGCATCAGCACGCGGGTGACGCCCGACTCTTGCGGTTCGGCGAGGCGTGCGGCGATCCAGTCGGCGGCGTCGGCCTGGACAAGATCGACGCCGCGCGTCCGGATCATCGCGATGCCTGCTTCCATCCGCGCGAAACGGGCCTCCGCTTCGGGCCAGATAAAGGCCATCAGCCGGTCGGCGGCTGCGGCATCGCGCACGTCGATGGGGTTAACGTCGCACCCGCGCACCGCCTCGATGCTGAAGGGCGTTGCGGGCGGCGGCGGTCCCTGCCATTCGGGCGCGATCACGCACGGCGCGTCAGCGGGGCCGGAACACACCCCGCCCAGATCATAGCCATAGCGGTCGATCAGCAGGTTCATCCCCGCGCTCGATCCGATCTCGTTGAGCTCGAACCGGTCCGTGGTGCGGCTCGCCAGCCAGTGCAGCGCCGCGACGAAGCTTGCCGAGCGCCCCGCCTCGTTGGTCTGCGGCGGGCCATCGAACCAGGGGAGCAATTCGGCATCGTGGCGCGCGACGACACAAGCGACGATCGCGTCCACCGCGTCCTGCCGGGTCTCCTCGCAGGCATAGACCGGCCCGAGTTCGGGCGCCTCCCCCTTGCGGAACAGATGGTGCAGCCCGCCGGTGAACCTGAGCGGCATGGCATCGGTCAGCACATGGCCCGGCCAGGCCGCGATCCGGCGACCGCAGGCGCTGTCCCCCTGCATCAGCGCAATCTGCGCGCGGCACAGCCGGGCAGTGGCGGGTGCGCCGTTCTGTTCGGCATGTTCGGCCTGAACCGCGATACCGCTGATGATTCCCTCTGTCCGGTTCATATTGCCCTTTGCCCTGCTTGGCCCTACATGCCGCGGCCATGGCCGATACGCTGATCTTTGCCGTGCCCAAGGGGCGCATCCTCGACGATGCCCTGCCCGTGCTCGAACGGGTGGGTATCATGCCGGCCGCCGAATTTCACGATCCGAAGAACCGTTCGCTGCGTTTCGGCACCAACCGCGCGGACATGGACATCATCCGCGTGCGCGCGTTCGATGTCGCGACGTTCGTGGCGCATGGCGCAGCGCAGATCGGTATTGTCGGTTCCGACGTGATCGACGAGTTCGATTATTCGGACCTCTACGCGCCGGTCGACCTCAATTTCGGCCATTGCCGTCTGTCGGTCGCAGAGCCTGCAGACGAGGCCGCGAGCAACCAGCCGCGCCCGTCGCATATCCGCGTCGCAACCAAATATCCCAACATCACCCGCCGCTATTTCGAGCGCCAGGGCGTGCAGGCCGAATGCGTGAAGCTGAACGGTGCGATGGAACTGGCCCCCTCGCTCGGCCTGTCGCGGCGGATCGTCGATCTGGTGGAATCGGGTCGCACATTGAAGGACAACGGCCTCGTGGAAACCGAAGTCATCACCCAGGTCTCGGCGCGCCTCATCGTCAACCGCGCCGCGCTCAAAAAGGATCATGCGCGGCTGGGACCGCTGATGTCCGCTTTCCGCGATCTGGCCGCAGAACGCAGGCAGGCCGCATGACCCACCGTCTTTCCACAAGCGACAAGGATTTCGCCCAGGCCTTCGACAGGCTGGTGCGCGGTCGGCGCGAGAGCGATATCGAGGTCAGCCGCGACGTCACCGCGATCATCGCCGATGTGAAGGCGCGCGGCGATGCGGCGTTGGCCGACTATACCGCGCGCTTCGACGACCACAGCCTCGACGGCAATGGCTGGAGCATCGGCAAGGACGCGTGCGCCGCCGCCTATGCCGCGCTCTCCGATGATCTGCGCGCCGCGCTCGATCTCGCAGCAAGCCGCATCCGCACCTATCACGAAGCGCAGCTGCCCGAGGATCGCGACTATACCGACGCTGCGGGCGTACGCCTCGGCGCGCGCTGGAGCGCGGTCGATGCGGCGGGGCTGTACGTGCCCGGTGGCCGCGCAGCCTATCCCTCCTCGCTGCTGATGAACGCGATCCCCGCCAAGGTCGCAGGGGTCGAGCGGCTGGTCGTGGTGACGCCGACGCCCAAGGGCCAGGTCAATCCGCTGGTGCTCGCCGCCGCGCATCTTGCCGGTGTCGACGAGATCTGGCGCATAGGCGGCGCGCACGCAGTCGCCGCGCTCGCTTATGGCACGCAGAAGATCCGCGCGGTCGATGTCATCACCGGCCCCGGCAACGCCTGGGTCGCAGAGGCCAAGCGCCAGCTCTATGGCGTGGTCGGCATCGACATGGTTGCCGGACCGTCGGAGATCGTCGTCGTTGCGGACGGCAAGAACGATCCCGAATGGATCGCCGCCGATCTGCTCAGCCAGTCCGAGCATGACCCGACCAGCCAGTCGATCCTGTTCACCGACGACGCGAGCTTTGCCGATATTGTCGCAGACACGGTCGGCGTGCAGCTCGCCGCGCTCTCGACGCGCAAGGTCGCGACCAAGGCGTGGGAAGACAATGGCGCGATCATCGTGGTCGACAGCCTCGAAGACGCGATGCCGCTGGTGAACCGCCTCGCCGCCGAGCATCTCGAGCTTGCGGTCGATGATCCTGAAGCGCTGTTCGCCAGGGTGCGCCACGCAGGCTCGGTGTTCCTCGGTCGCCACACGCCCGAGGCTGTGGGCGACTATGTTGCCGGGCCGAACCACGTGCTCCCCACAGGACGACGCGCGCGCTTCTCCTCGGGCCTTTCGGTGCTCGACTTCATGAAGCGCACCAGCTTCATCCAGCTCGATCCCGACAGCCTTGCCGCGATCGGCCCCGCCGCCGTCGCGCTCGCCGAGATGGAGGGCCTGCCCGCCCATGCCGAGAGCGTCCGGCGCCGGCTGACCTGATGGAAACGACATGAACGAGAAATCCCGCTCCCGCTCCGCCGCACGGCTCGCCGCCGTCCAGGCGCTCTACCAGCACGCGATGGAAAAGACTCCGGTCGCGCAGCTGCTCCACGAATTCCACCAGCACCGGCTGGGCGCGGAAATCGAGGACGAGCAATATGCCGAAGCCGACGTCGCGTTCTTCGACGATGTCGTGAAGGGCACGGCGGCGCGGCTCGAGGAAATCGACGGGCTGATCGAGGCCAAGCTGGCCGATGGCTGGTCGCTGGGCCGGATCGACCGCACGCTGCACCAGATTCTGCGCGCAGGGACTTACGAGTTGCTCGCGCGGCCCGACGTGCCGGTGGGTAGCGTGATCAACGAATATCTCGATGTCGCGCACGCGTTCTTCGATGCCAAGGACACGCGCTTTGCCAACGGTCTGCTCGACGGGATCGCCAAGGATGTGCGGCGCTAATTGAGGCCAGGTCGCGAAAACGTCCCTCGACTTCGCTCGGGACAAACGGATAGGGGTGCGACTCGCTGTTAACTTCTCCCGTTTGTCCCGAGCGCAGTCGAGGGACGTAAGGCGCAAGGGCCAATGCAGGATGACCACCGAACCCGCCTTTATCGACCTGCTCCGCACCATCGCCACCGATCCGTCGGCGCGCGGGCTCGATGACGATGCGGCGGTGCTGACGATCGACAAGCAGACGCTGGTCCTGACCAAGGACATGCTGGTCGAAGGCGTGCATTTCCTGCCCGATGATCCACCCGCAGACATCGCGTGGAAGCTGGTCGCGGTGAACGCGTCCGATCTCGCCGCCAAGGGCGCGACTCCGCTCGCCTGCCTCACCGGGCACAGCCTGTCGCGCGATGCCGACTGGGACGCGGCTTTCGTGCAAGGACTCAAAGCTGCGCTCGACCATCATGGCCTGCTGCTGATCGGCGGCGATACAGTCAGCGTTCCGCCCGGCCAGGCGAGGGTGCTGTCGCTGACCGCGATCGGCCTGCCCTCGGTGCCCGTCCCGCCCTCGCGCTCAGGCGCGCTGGTTACCGACGGGCTGTTCGTCACCGGCACGATCGGCGATGGCTGGGCGGGGCTGACGCTGCTGCAGACCGGCAAGACCGAGCCTGCAACGCTGATCGCGGCCTATCGCCGCCCAAAGGCGCGGATCGCCGACGGCGCAGCGCTGGCGCAGGTCGCGCACGCGGTGATGGACGTGTCCGACGGTTTGCTGATCGATGCCGCCCGCATGGCGCGGGCCTCGGGCCTGGCGGTGCGGATCGACCTGGCGCAGGTTCCGCTCTCGCCCGATTTCGTCGCCACGATCGGCAGCGACCAGGCCGCAGCGATCGCTGCGGCCACCGGTGGCGACGATTATCAGCTGCTGTTCGCCGCCGATGCCGAGGCGCATCTGCCCGTGCCTGCGCGCCGCATTGGCGGCTTTACCCAAGGCGAAGGGCTTACGCTCAGCTGGAACGGCATGCCGATCGAAACCCCAGAAAAACTCGGCTGGCTGCACGGCTGAGGGGCTGCCACACCCCCTAACTTTATTAAGTTGCACGCTTGCAACACCCGCTTATACCTATGCGCGGGGGACGCTGACGTTCATGAAGGGCGCGGTGATCGCCTGTTCGGCCGAGAGGCCATCGCTTTTTGGGAGAGCGACGCATGAACGTGGTCTTGATTGCCATCCTTTGCGGGGTGGTTGCAGTCCTTTATGGCATATTCACCAGCAGACAGGTTTTGAGCCAATCGCCCGGCAATGCCCGGATGCAGGAAATCGGCGCGGCAATCCAGGAGGGGGCACAGGCCTATCTCGGCCGCCAATATCGTACCATCGCCATTGTCGGCATCGTGATGCTGGCACTCGTCTGGGCGCTTCTCGACAAGTTCGGCAACCCCGTGTCCGCCATCGGCTTCGTGCTCGGCGCGGTGCTTTCGGGCGTGGCGGGCTATATCGGCATGAACATCTCTGTGCGCGCGAACATGCGCACCGCGCAGGCGGCCAGCACCTCGCTTCAGGCGGGCCTCACCCTCGCCTTTCGCGCAGGGGCCATCACCGGCATGCTGGTGGCGGGCCTCGGCCTGCTCGCGACCGCGGGCTATTTCTATTATCTCTACGCCATAGCGGGCCATGGCCTCAGCGACCCCGAGGACCGCAACATCGTCAACGGCCTGGTCGCGCTGGCCTTCGGGGCGTCGCTGATCTCGATCTTCGCGCGCCTGGGCGGCGGCATCTTCACCAAGGCGGCCGATGTCGGCGCGGACCTGGTCGGCAAGGTCGAGGCAGGCATTCCCGAGGATGACCCACGCAATCCGGCGGTGATCGCGGATAACGTGGGCGACAATGTCGGCGATTGCGCCGGCATGGCCGCCGACCTGTTCGAAACCTATGTCGTCACCATCGGCGTGACCATGGTGGCCATCGCGCTACTGGTGGCGGGCGATGATGCCGCGCTGCTTCCGCTGGTCGGGCTGCCGCTCGGCCTGTGTGGCCTCTGCATCATCACTTCGATCATCGGCACCTATTTCGTCCGGCTCGGCTCGGGCGGCTCGATCATGGGTGCAATGTACAAGGGCTTTGCGGTGACCGCGATCCTCTCTGCCATCGGCCTGTATTTCGTCACCGATGCCGTGGTCGGCATGAACACCGCCTATGCGATGAAGACCGCTGACGCGGCGGGACCGGAAACCTTTACCGGCATGGACCTGTATCTCACCATGCTGATCGGACTGGCGGTGACCGGCATCATCATCTGGATCACCGAATATTATACCGGCACCAACTATCGTCCGGTCAAGTCCATCGCCAAGGCGTCGGAAACCGGGCATGGCACCAACGTCATCCAGGGTCTGGCGATCAGCCTCGAGGCGACCGCGCTGCCGACGCTGCTGATCGTGGTTGCGGTGATCATCGCCTATCAGCTCGCCGGGATCGTCGGCATCGCCTTTGCGGCGACCGCGATGCTGGCGCTGGCCGGCATGGTCGTGGCGCTGGACGCTTATGGTCCGGTCACCGACAATGCGGGCGGCATCGCCGAAATGGCGGGGCTGGACGACAGCGTGCGCGAGAAGACCGATGCGCTCGATGCGGTGGGCAACACCACCAAGGCGGTGACCAAGGGCTATGCCATCGGTTCGGCGGGGCTTGCCGCGCTGGTGCTGTTCGGTGCGTACACGACCGACCTCAAGGAGTTCTTCCCTGACGTGCCGGTCGATTTCTCGCTGTCCAACCCATATGTCATCGTCGGCCTGCTGCTCGGGGCGCTGCTGCCCTATCTGTTCGGCGCGATGGGCATGACCGCTGTCGGTCGTGCCGCAGGGTCGGTTGTGGAAGAAGTGCGCGAGCAGTTCCGCACCAATCCCGGCATCATGGCAGGCACGTCAAAGCCGAATTACGCCCGGACGGTCGATCTCGTCACCAAGGCCGCGATCAAGGAAATGATCATCCCCTCACTGCTGCCGGTGCTGGCACCGATCGTGGTCTATTTCGTCATCACGGCGGTGGCGGGCCAGGCCAATGGCTTTGCCGCGCTTGGCGCGCTGCTGCTGGGCGTGATCGTCTCGGGCCTGTTCGTCGCGCTGTCGATGACCAGCGGCGGCGGCGCGTGGGACAATGCCAAGAAATATATCGAGGACGGACACCATGGCGGCAAGGGTTCAGACGCACACAAGGCGGCAGTGACCGGCGATACCGTGGGCGATCCGTACAAGGATACCGCAGGCCCGGCGGTCAATCCGATGATCAAGATCACCAATATTGTTGCGCTGTTGCTGCTCGCGGCGCTTGCAGCAGGCTGACCTATGCGATAGCCTCGCGGCTTGAACGACAACTTGCCCCGCCGACCTTGCGCCTGGCGGGGCATTTTCTTGCGCAAAATCCTGCAGAACCGGCGCACTTAACGGGTTAACCATTCCACTTAAGCTGTTGTTTTGCATTCCGCCCCTATAAAACCTGCGGGGGGCCGCGAATGTCGCGGGCAAAGGCAGGACGCAGATACGGCATGGATCAGGGCCTGCTCATGGCTGGATCGAACGCCACCGCGCAGGTGGCAGATGCCATGCGACTCGCTCTGCTCGACCCGAAAAGGCTCGACGCCGCCTTCATGGCCGCCTGGCATCGGCTGGCCGATCACGCCAGCGAACCCAATGTCTTCCATGCCCCCGAATATCTCGCGCCCGCCATCGATCATTGCGACCCGTTGCAGCGGGCACGCCTGATCACCGTATCCGACGGATCAACGCTTGTCGGGTTGATGCCGATGGCCGTCGAGCGATATTACGGGCGCTGGCCGGTTTCGCACAGCCAGAACTGGCGACATCCCAACTGCTTTCTGGGCACGCCACTGATCAAGGCCGGGCACGAACGCGCCTTCTGGCAGGCGCTTCTGGCCGATCTCGACCGCCGGATGGACAGCGGCGTGTTTCTGCATCTGTACGGCATCGCAACGGACGGGCCGGTCTTTGCCGCGCTAGCCCAGTTGTGTACCGACCAGCGCCGGGTCTGCGACATCGTCCTGGCCGAAGAACGCGCGATGCTGGCCACGACGATGGCAGGGCAGGCCTATTACGAAGCCGTGGTGCGGAAGAAGAAGCGCAAGGAAATCGCCCGGCTTCGCAACCGTCTTGCCGACCTGGGCACGATCGAGACCTTACACGGCTTTGGCGATGCGGGCCTTGATGCCTGGCTGGCCGAATTCCTTGCGCTGGAACAGGCCGGCTGGAAAGGCCGAAACGGATCCGCGCTCGCAGATCATGCGGAAACGCGCGCCCTCTTCCTCGCCGCGACGCATCAGGCGTACGCCTCGGGCAAGCTGCACCTTGTGGCGATGCGCCTCGATGGCAAGCCGCTGGCGATGCTGGTCAATTTTCTCAGTCCGCCCGGTGGCTTCTCGTTCAAGACCGCATTTGACGAGGCCTATGCGCGCTTTTCGCCCGGCGTCCTGCTCCAGATCGACAATCTCGGCATATTGCGCGAACATGGTCTTGCCTGGATGGACAGCTGCGCCGCCGAAGGACATCCGATGATCGACAGCCTGTGGGCCGAGCGGCGCCATGTCGGCCGCGTTTCGGTCGGGCTCAAGGGCTTCGGCCGCCCAGCGCTGTTTGCCGCCTTTCGTCAGGGCGAGCGATTCATGGACCGCCGTCGCGCGAGGCGCTCCCCCGGCCTGCTACCTTCTGCTCCCCTGGAGACCGATGATGACTGACCAGCCCCACCGCACCGACTTTTCCCGGCCCGGCAAGAGCGACACGTTCACCGCCGATGCCAAGGCGCGCTTTGCCCTGTGCTATCCGGAAACGGCGCATATCCTGACCCACGGTCTCCTGCGGCATCCGCTGATCGAACTGGAAGCGCTTGCGCAATTGGGCGAGAGCCTGCCGGAAAAGTCGCTGGAGTATAATCGCGGCGACCTGCCGATCGGTATCCGCCCCGAGGATGTGCCCAAGACCGGCCTCACCATCGGCGAAACCATCCGGAACATCGACAGCGCCAACAGCTGGTGCGTGCTCAAGAATATCGAGCAGGTCCCCGCCTATCGCGACCTGCTGATGAGCCTGCTCGCCGAGCTGCAGGATGTCACGGCCAAGACCACCGGCGCGATGTTGCGCCCCGAAGGCTTCATCTTCGTGTCCTCGCCGGGCTCGATGACGCCCTATCATTTCGATCCCGAACACAACATCCTGCTGCAGCTGCGTGGAACCAAGACGATGACCGTGTTTCCGGCTGGCGATCCCCGCTTTGCCGCTCCGGAAGCGCATGAGGCCTATCATTCGGGCGGCGGTCCGCGCAACCTGCCCTGGGACGACGCGTTCGCGTTGCACGGCACCGGCTACAGGCTCGAACCTGGCCAAGCTATCTTCGTGCCGGTGATGGCGCCGCATTATGTGCGCAACGGCGACAAGCCATCGATCTCGCTGTCGATCACATGGCGCTCGGAATGGAGCTATGCCGAGACCGACGCCCATGCGATGAACAGCGTGCTGCGCAAATACGGCTTGCGCCCCTCGCCGCCGCGCCGATATCCGGTCAACAACCTGGTAAAATCCTACGGCTATCGCGCCCTGCGCAAGCTCGGCCTTGACTGAACGGGGTCAGCGGCCGACCAGCACGCGGGTTGCACCATTGGTCCGGGTGACGCTCGCCTCGATGCCATAGACCGCCTCGATCCAGTGCGGCGTCATCGTCTCGGCAACGCTGCCACCGACGAGGGTGCGCCCCTCGTTCATCCAGACCAGTCGGTCCGCATAAAGCGCGGCCAGATCGAGATCGTGCAGCACGACAAGCGCGCCGCCTCCGCGATTCACGAAGCTCCGGATCAGCCGCATGACCTGGTGCTGATGCCGAGGGTCGAGCGAAGCGACGGGCTCGTCCGCAACGATCAGCGGTGCCTGCGATGCCAGCGCGCGGGCAATATGCACCCGAGCGAGTTCGCCGCCTGACAGCGTGTCGGTGGCCCGGTCGGCCAGATCGCCAAGGTCGCAGGCAGCCAGGGCGTGGGCGACCGCCAGCTGGTCCGCATCGGCCAGCCGCGCTGGGGCAGCCCCGAACGCGAACCGCCCCAGCGCCACGACATCGCGCACCCGGATCGGCCAGGCGAGATCGCGCATCTGGGGAAGGTAAGTGACGAGCCGGGCCCGCTGACCGGCGGTCATTGTGGCAGGGTCCGCGCCATCGAGCAGCGCCGTGCCGATGTCAGGCCTGGCCAGCCCCAGCGCAACACGCAGCAGGCTGGTCTTGCCTGCACCATTGGGGCCAAGCAGCACCACCAGTTCGCCGGGCCGCAGGTTCAGCGACGCACGGTCGAGCAGCACCGCCCGCTTGATCGAGAGGCTCGCGGCCTCAACCAGCAACCCCGCCTCGCTCATCGTGCCGATCCTCGCCGGATGGCGATCATGACGAAGATCGGCGCACCGATCAGTGCGGCGACCACGCCCAGCTTCAGCTCGGTATCGCCGGGAATGATCCGGACCGCGATATCGGCCAGCACGAGGATGAGACCAGAAAGCAGGGCGCTCGGCACGAGGACGCGTGCCGGATCATAGCCGACCCAGGGACGTACCAGATGTGGCGCCACGATCCCGACAAAGCCGATCGCCCCTGCCAGCGCCACAGCGCCGCCGGTCGCGAAGCCAGCACCGAGGACCACCAGCACCCGCTGTCGCGCAACGTCGAGCCCGACGCCTGCCGCCGCTTCCTCACCCAGGGCGAGTGCCGTAAGGCCCCGCCGCGCCGCGACCAGCAGAACTGCACCGGCGCCAATGAACGGAGCACTGAGCGCGAGATCGTCGAGGCTGCGGTTGGCGACCGACCCCATCATCCAGGTGACCATATCGGCGAGCGTGAACGGGTTCGGTGCGAGGTTCATGAGCAGCGCCATGATAGCGCCTGAGAAGCTGGAAATTCCGACGCCGACCAGGATCAGGGTCACCACCGACCGCGTGCGCGGCGCGGCCCAGGCAATGATCGCGGTCGCCGCCAGCGCGCCCGCAATCGCCGCCAGCGGCAGTGCGAACGGAATCGCAGCCGCAAAGCCATAGAAGAGCGCCACCGTGGCGAACAGAGCCGACATGGCAGACACGCCGAGCACGCCCGGCTCTGCCAGCGGATTGCGGAGCAGACCCTGCAGCGCTGCACCGCTGATACCAAGGGCTGCACCGGCGACCATCGCCGCGAGCGCCCGGGGCAGACGCACCTGCCACACGACCAGCATGTCGCCCGGCTCACCCTGACCCAGCAGCGCCGCCGCCATGCGCGCGGGCGGCAGCGGAACCGATCCCAGTAGGCAGGCCGCAACCAGCGCGACCAGGATGCCGAGGCACAATCCCGGGATCAGCCAGCGGGCGCGCGTCACGGCTGCGTGCCCCTGGCCCGCGCCATGGCCTCGGCGGCATCGAGCACGAACCAGCCGCCACAGGCGGTCCAGGCGCCTTCCAGGCCGATCACCGGATGCTCGCTGGCGCTGCGCATCAGCGGATGCCGTGCCGCGCTCCACTGATCGGGATTGTAATCACGCCGCCCGAACCATGCCATGGCAACGCGATCGGGCTTCTCATAAGCCAGCCGCTCGAGCGGCAGGGGTTGCCAGCCGGGCGCAGTCTGGAAGTTGCGGTATCCGGCCAGCTCGATCAGTTCGTGGATCAGCGATCCTGGCCCGGAAGTGACCCCGCCGGGGGTGGCGTAAAGAAGGGTTGGCTTGCTGGCGTTTGTGGACACCAAGCCAGTATCGCTCTCCCCCCGGTTTGTCCCGAGCCCCTCGTCTGGCTGGTAAGCCAGCCGCTCGGGATAAACTTCCCGGCCATGCCGGGAAGTCGAGGGACGTGTTCGCAGCGGTTGTGCAAGGTCCCTCGACACGCTCGGGACAAACGGAGAAAATTTGCTTTCCGACAGCCTCGCCACCCGCGCATCCATCTCGCGCGCGATCCGCTCCCCGCGCACCCGCTCGCCCAGCGCATCTGCCGTCTCGACCAGCACGCGCCGCACCCCTGCCAGATCCTCGGCATAGCCCAGCTGCAGCACCGGCACCCCGGCGCGCGCAAAGAACGCACCTGCATCCGCGCCGCCACCATAGCTGCGCAATACCAGATCGGGCTTGAGCACCAGCACGTCCTCGGCACGCGGGGCGACCTTGGGCATGCCGCTGGCTGCACCGCGCATGTACGAAAAGCTGCGCGTCGCATCGGGGGACAGCGCGAGGATGCGGCTCTTGTCCACCAGCTTGAGCACATATTGGTCCGCGCAATAATCGAGGCTGACGATCCGCATCGCCCGCACCGGGGTTTCGAGTGGTGCGGGGGTGGCCGCCTTGCCAAGCGAGCAGGCGGCGAGAGCCAGCGGAAGCACGAGGAACGATTTGCGCAGCCATCCCGTCACCCCCGCGAACGCGGGGGTCCCGCTACCTGCAAAAAAGCAAGCGGGATTCCCGCCTTCGCGGGAATGACGAGAAGAGCTGCTGTCGGTCACATCTTCAACCTGATCCCCGCATAGCCCGCCCGGCCCGGCACGCCATAGTTGAACGCGGTCTGATAGGCCTCGTCAAACAGGTTTTCGACCCGGCCATAGACTTCCAGAGTGTCCGAAAGGCTCCAGCTCGCGCGCAGATCGACGCGGACATGGCCGTCAAGCCGGATGGTGTTGGCGACATCGTCGAACGTGTCACCCTGCATCAGGAAGGTCGCGCCCAGCGCCGGCCCCCAGGGCGATGTCCAGTCGACCAGCACCGAGGCACTGTCCTTGGCGCGCCGCGCCAGCCGGTTGCCGAAATTGGAGCGACCGAAGAAGTCGAGCTCGCGCGAGCGGTTCTCGGTATCGACCAGGCTGTATTGCGCCTGCACGGTGAAATTGCGCGCAGGCTGGATCCAGAGACCCAGTTCGACGCCCTCGGCCCGTGCAGCCGCGATGTTCTCGAGGCTGAATGTCGCGGAGGAGAACACGATCAGGTCCTCGGTATTGCGCCGGAACCAGGTCGCCTGCGCCCGCAATTTGCCTTCGATCAGCGAATGCTCGACCCCGGCATCATAGCTGCGTGCAGTTTCCGGGCGCAGGTTCGGATTGCCGAACGCCGCAAGCTGCTCGCTGAGCGCCGGAGCACGGAACCCTTCGGCATAGGTCGCGCGAAACACCGTCCCACCGCCATTGGGCGTATAGGCGATATTGCCGCCCAGGCTGGTCTTGCTGCCGAAGACCTGCTGGTCGTCGACGCGGACGCCGCCGGTGACCGTCAGCCCCCTGAGCGGACGCACGATCGCCTGACCGTAATAGCTGGTCATGTGCACATCGCTGACATCCGGCTCGGTGTTGAACGAGGGGAAGAAAGTGCTCGCCTCGCTCTGCTCGTGCTCCACCCCGAAAACCAGGGTCAGCGGATCGGCGATTTCCGCCGTGCCCTGATATTCGAACCGGTCGATCGTGCCCCTGGCGCGCGCGGGGTTGAACGATCCAGGGGTCGGGTCGGTGGTGATCCGCCTGACGTCGGTGCGGGTATAAGCGATGCGGTTGTTGAGACGGCCATCGAACAGGAAGACATTCACCCCCACATAGCCGACGAACTGTCGGTTGTCCGTCACTGGCAGCGTGTCCGCAGGCGGATTGTCGAACTCGGTCTCGCCATCGGTATAGAAGCCGCGCAGGTCGAGCATGATTGCGTCGCTGAACTGCACCTGCAGCTTGCCATTCAGGGTCAGGTTCTCGAACCCGTCCGTCTCGGTGGCGCCGCTGCGCTCATCCCAGGCGCTGATGCCGTCGCTGCGGAACCAGCTTGCGCCGACACCGCCCGAGACGATGCCGCTCATCCCCGAGACATTGGCGACCAGCTGCCCGGTATCGCGATAGCCATATTCGCCGCGAACATTGGCGCGGAAATGCTCTTTCGGCTCGATCGTTGTTATATTGATGACGCCGCCGATCGCCTGGCTGCCCCAGATCACCGAATTGGGCCCGCGCAGCAGTTCGACCGAGCCGACATTGCCGGTGAGGATAGAGCTGAAGTCGAACGCGCCCGAGGGCGAGCTGGGATCGTTGATGCGCACGCCGTCGACCAGCACCAGCGTCTGCGAGCTGTCGCCGCCGCGGATGAACACGCTGGTCGTGCCGCCGGGGCCGCCATTGCGCGCCACGCTGACGCCGGGCAGCGTCTGCAGCACGTCGCTCAACACCTGGTTCTGGCGGCGGTCGAGCTCTTCCTTTTCGACAACGGTGATCGACTGGCCGGTCTCGTAGCGCTTCTGGATGATGCGGCTGGCAGAGACGACGATATTGTCGAGATCATCGTCGCTGGTGATTTGGGCATGGAGCGGCGTCGCCGCTGCCAGCGCGAGCGCAGAAATGGCGATGGAGCGCAGAATTCTGGACACGGTTTTCCCCCGGCCCTTGCCGCTGCCGAAGCGGGAAGGCAGATGAACGACATCAAGGCCCCCCAGGAACATTCCTGGCGCGACTGCGGCCTGTGGCATGTCGTTACGAAGGAAAGGACTTTCCCATCCGAACAGGCTGGACCCGGCCCCCGGATGAACGACGCGATGGCAGGTCTCCTGGCTCGTCGATCATCGCCCCGGGCCGTCTTCCCGGGATTTCTCCCAGTGACTTGAGTGGCCGTCGGCTCCCGACTGACAGTTGCGGGCACAGCGCCGGATTTTCACCGGCTTCCCTCTTCGCCCCCCGGTCAAGGGAGGAACCATCTGGTTGGGCAATTGCTGGATTTGGCCAGGCTTGTCAATCCGGCCTGACAAGTGCCCCGGCCTGCCGTGCTGACAGACCGGGGGAATGTTGCATCAGACCAGCTCGACCGCGACGGCCGTTGCCTCGCCGCCGCCGATGCACAGCGAAGCGAGGCCGCGCTTTCCGCCATGTGTCTGCAACGCGGAAACCAGAGTCGCGATGATTCGCGCGCCGCTCGCACCGATCGGGTGACCCAGCGCTGTGGCCCCCCCATGCACGTTGATCTTCTCGTGCGGGATGCCGAGATCACGCATCGCGATCATCGAGACGCAGGCGAAAGCCTCGTTGACCTCGAACAGATCGACATCATCGACGCTCCAGCCCGCCTTTTCGAGTGCCTTGCGGCTGGCATCGACCGGCGCGGTGGTGAACCTGGCCGGTGCATGCGCGTGCGCGGCATGCGAGACGATCCGCGCGACGGGCTTGAGGCCCATCTTGTCGGCGACGCTCTGCCGGGTCAGCACCAGAGCCGCCGCGCCGTCGGAGATTGACGAGGCGTTCGCCGCCGTGATCGTGCCATCCTTGGCGAACGCGGGCTTCAGGCTGGGAATCTTGGAGGCATCGCCCTTGAGCGGCTGTTCGTCCTTGTCGATCGTCTCCGTGCCCTTGCGTCCGGTGATCTCGACGGGAACGATCTCACGGTCGAAGCCGCCAGAACTCTGCGCCTTTTGCGCGCGGGTCAGCGAGGCGATCGCGTAATCGTCCTGATCCTGGCGAGTGAACTGATATTCGCCTGCCGTTTCCTCGGCAAAGCTGCCCATCGCGCGGCCCGGCTCATAGGCGTCTTCCAGGCCATCAAGGAACATGTGATCCATCACGCGGTCATGGCCGATGCGCGCCCCGCCGCGATGCTTGGTGAGGAGGTACGGTGCGTTGGTCATGCTTTCCATGCCACCTGCTACCAGCAGGTCGACCGAGCCCGAGGCCAGTGCCTCCGCCCCCATGATCGCTGCCTGCATGCCGCTGCCGCACATCTTGTTGACGGTGGTCGCCTCGACCGATTGCGGCAGGCCGGCCTTCAAGGCCGCCTGGCGCGCAGGTGCCTGACCAAGACCTGCAGGCAGTACGCAGCCCATATAGATCCGCTCGATGGCTTCGCCGGCAACTCCGGCACGCTCGACCGCAGCCTTGACGGCAGTCGCGCCGAGATCGGTGGCGCTGGCGCCCGAAAGCGAACCCTGGAAGCTGCCCATCGGCGTACGCGCGTACGAAACGATAACGACAGGATCGGAAGCGGAAAATGCGGTCATGGCATAAATCCCTTGTCAGCAGTGATATATGCGCCCTCCCCTAGTGCCCCTGCGCTGGCAAGGCAATCGGGCGACAAAGCGCTTGGCCTGATGCACGACCAGCGGTTATGCGCAGACGCTGTGCCGATCCCCGGCAACGGGCCCGTTTTGCCATGTATGCGCCTCTGCTCCAGCATCCCGTGATCGCGCCCATCGCAGCGGCGATGCTGGGTGCGATCTTCGGCAGCTTCATCGGTGCGCTTGTGGTGCGCTGGCCCGCAGGGCGACCGATTTCGACCGGGCGATCGCAATGCGACAGCTGCGGTACCGTGCTGAAAGCCTGGCAGCTGATTCCACTCGTATCCTACATTGTGCTGCGCGGAAGATGTGCAGCATGCGGTGCTGCAATCGGACGCTCCAGCCTGCTGATCGAGCTGGCTGCTGCGTTGATCGGAGCGGTTTCGCTGGCCCTGCATCCAGGCATCGAGGGGCTGGCGATCGCGTTCCTCGGCTGGCTGCTGCTCCCGCTCGCGCTGCTCGACTGGCAGCATTACTGGCTGCCGCACCCGCTCACGGCTGCGCTGGCGCTGGGCGGCCTCGCCAGTGCAGCGCTTGGCCTGCCGCCCGACTGGACCAGCCGGATCATTGGTGCCGGTGCGGGCCTTGGCGGACTGTCGCTGGTCGCCCTGCTCTACCGGCTGATGCGCGGACGCGAAGGGCTGGGCGGCGGCGATCCGTTGCTGCTTGGCGCTATCGGCTTGTGGCTCGGCTGGCAGGCGCTGCCCATTGTGCTGATGATCGCCAGCGGTCTTGGCCTGGCAGCCGCGCTGGTCATGCAACGGCGCGGCCTTGCGATCGACAGCGCCACACGCTTTCCGCTCGGCACCCTGCTGGCACTCGCAGCATGGCCCGTAGCGCTGGCCGGGCCGCTCGCCTGAGGATCAACGGCGCTGCGTGGCCCTGCGCATATTGTCGCCCAGAAAAGTCTGTCCGCGCTGTGAGACGGCGATCGCGCAGCTGGCGAGCAGCGTCATGAAACCCAGACCGATCACGAGCCCGGACGACGCGCCGACGGCGAGCAGGATGAGCATCACCCCGACGAAGGGCAAGGCAACGAGGCCGAACAGGCCAGCGACGACCAGAGTCGCCTTGAAGTGATGCAACATGATGGGAATGCTTTCGGTCAAGGCTGCGGTCGCGCAGAAATCGAACGACGAAATAGCCAAGCCGATGGCTCACCATGGCAGCATGCTGGCCCGTTGACCAGCAGTTTCAGACCGCCCGCCGTCCCGCGATCAGCGCATCGACCACCGAAGGATCAGCCAGCGTGCTGGTATCGCCGAGCGAACCGAAATCATTCTCCGCAATCTTGCGCAATATCCGCCGCATGATCTTGCCGCTGCGCGTCTTGGGCAGTGCAGGCGTGAAGTGGAGATGGTCGGGCGTCGCGATCGGGCCGATCTCCTTGCGCACCAGCGCCTTCAGCTCGCCCGCAAGCGCCTGGTCCGCCGCTTCGCCGACATTGAGCGTGACATAGCAGTAGATGCCCTGCCCCTTGATATCGTGCGGGAAGCCGACCACTGCGGCTTCAGCAACCCGGGGGTGCAGGACGAGTGCGCTTTCCACCTCCGCCGTGCCCATGCGATGCCCCGATACGTTGATCACGTCATCGACCCGGCCGGTAATGCGATAATAGCCCTGCTCGTCGCGCTTGCAGCCATCGCCGGTGAAATACTTGCCCTTGTAGGTGCTGAAATAGGTCTGCACGAAGCGGTCGTGATCGCCATAGACGGTGCGCGCCTGGCCAGGCCAGGAGGCTGCAATGCAAAGATTGCCCTCGGTCGCGCCATCCAGGATGTTGCCATCGGCATCGACCAGTTCGGGCTGGATGCCGAAGAACGGCATGCCCGCGCTGCCCGGGCGCATCGCATGGGCATAAGGCAGCGTGGTGATCATGATGCCGCCAGTCTCGGTCTGCCACCAGGTGTCGATCACCGGAATGGCGTCCTTGCCGACGGTGCGCCGGTACCAGCGCCAGGCTTCGGGATTGATCGGCTCGCCCACCGACCCGATCAGCCGCAGCGCGCTGAGGTCGTGCTTCTCGACCGGCGCCTCGCCTTCGCGCATCAGCGCGCGGATTGCGGTCGGCGCGGTGTAGAAGATGTTCACACCATGTCGCTCGCACATGTCCCAGAATCGGCTATGGTCGGGATGGTTGGGCACGCCTTCGAACAGCAGGCTGGTCGCGCGGTTGAGCAGCGGGCCATAGACCGAATAGCTGTGCCCGGTAACCCATCCGATATCGGCGGTGCACCAATAGACCTCACCAGGCCGGTAATCGAAGGCGTAATGGAAGGTCGTCGCGACCCAGACCGCATAGCCGCCGGTGGTGTGCAGCACGCCCTTGGGCTTGCCGGTCGAGCCAGAGGTGTAGAGGATGAACAGCGGGTCCTCTGCGCCCATTGGCTCGCACGGGCAGGTCGCGGGGACCGTTTGGGCCAGCTCGTGATACCAATGGTCGCGGCCTTGCGTCATCGCGATGTCCGCGCCGGTATGCCGCACGACCAGCACCGCATCGACGCTGATGCCATGCTGATCCAGCGCCGCATCGACATTGGCCTTGAGCGGCACCGTCTTGCCTCCGCGCATTCCGGCATCGGCGGTGACGATGAAACGGCTGGCGCAATCCTCGATCCGCCCTGCGAGCGCTTCGGGAGAAAAGCCGCCGAACACCACCGAATGGATCGCGCCGATCCGCGCGCAGGCGAGCATGGCGATCGCGCCTTCCAGCACCATCGGCATGTAGATGGTGACCCGATCACCCTTCCTGACGCCCATCTCGACCAGCGTGCTGGCAAAACGCTGCACCTCGGCCAGCAGCGCATCATAGGTCAGCGACCGGACGTCGCCGGGCGCATCGCCCTCCCAGATGAACGCCGTGTCCCCACCGTGACCGGCCAGCACATGCCGGTCGACGCAATTATGGCAGAGGTTCAGTTCGCCATCGTCATACCAGCGGATATTGACCGGGTCGAAGCTCGATCGGTCGACATGGGTTGGCTTTGAGCTCCAGTCGATCCGGTCTGCCTGCAGCGCCCAGAAGCCGTCGGGATCACGTAGCGATGCCGCATAAAGCTCCGCATATTGGGTCGGCGTGCACCAGGTCTGGGCATCTTCGGGAGGTGCGATCAGGGGCTCGGCCTGAGCATCGGTCGCGGCATCTTGGCTCATTGTTCGCATCCTCGAAAAACTTGGCTTTGTCAGCTATTTCGTCCGTCTGTTGTGCCGCACCAGGCGTTGCGGAGCAAGTTAGCGTCCGCGCTCGTGGTGTAATTTCTGGTGTAGATTGAGGTGATCGCGCGGGGTGGGGCATGCCCCACCCCGCGCGATTTCGATCTCGGTG
>NZ_QJJM01000012.1 GCF_003201955.1 Blastomonas natatoria | reverse complement strand
CTGGCACAAAGTCTTTGCATTCCAACGAGGAATTGCAAGGCTGCTGTCGCGCCTTGGCGCTCGCTGGCACAAACACTGGCTGGGGTGGCAGGATTCGAACCTGCGAATGCCGGTACCAAAAACCGGTGCCTTACCACTTGGCGACACCCCAATGCCGTGCTGGCCAATGCCGTGCTGGCCAATGCCGTGCTGCGCGCTTGCCGGGCGCGGGGCCCCGGTAACGCGGGAGCGGCCTATATACGGAAAAGTCTTGTTCCGCCAAGCGCCTTTTTGGGGCGCTCGACGGGACCAACACGCTCAGCCGATGCGGTGGACCCAGCCGTGCGGATCGGCAGCGTCGCCGCGCTGGATCGAGACCAGGGCAGAGCGCAGGCTGGCGGTGACAGGGCCGGACTGGTTGCCGCCGATTGTGAAGCTGCCTTGTGGCGATTTTACCGTGCCGACCGGGGTCACCACCGCCGCAGTGCCGCAGGCGAAGGTCTCGCGCAGGCGTCCGCTTTCCGCATCTGCCTGCCACTGGTCGATCGAATAGGGCTGCTCGCTGACGGTCATGCCCTGCGCACGGGCGAGGTCGATGATCGAGCTGCGTGTGATGCCGGGCAGGATCGTGCCGGTGAGCGGTGGGGTGATGATGCTGCCGTCGTCGAACACGAAGAACAGGTTCATGCCGCCCAGTTCCTCGACCCATTTGTGCTCGGCTGCATCGAGGAACACCACCTGGTCGCAGCCTTGCGCGGTGGCTTCGGCTTGCGCGACGAGGCTCGCCGCGTAATTGCCGCCGCATTTCGCCGCGCCCGTGCCACCGGGGGCCGCGCGGGTATAATGCTGCGATACCCAGATCGTCACTGGCGCAATGCCACCCTTGAAATAGGCACCCACGGGCGAGGCGATGGTGATGAACAGATATTGCTTGGCCGGGCGCACGCCGAGAAATACCTCGCTGGCGAACATGAACGGACGCAGATACAGCGCGCCGCCTTCGACCTTGGGGAACCATTGGGAATCGATCCGCACCAGCTGTTCGACCGATTCGACGAACAGGTCTTTCGGCACATGCGGCATAGCCATGCGCGTGGCGGATTCGTTGAAGCGGCGGGCATTTGCATCGGGGCGGAACAAGGCGGTGCTGCCATCGGACAGCTTGTACGCCTTCATCCCCTCGAAGATTTCCTGGGCATAATGGAGCACCGACGAAGCCGGATCCATCGGAATAGGAGCGCGCGCGGTGACCTTCGCATCATACCAGCCGCCCTTAGCCTCGTCATAGCGCACCACGACCATGTGATCGGTGAACAGCTTGCCGAAACCCGGATCGACCAGAGCCGCGTCGCGCGCATCGGCGGGGGTGGGGCTGGTCGTCGGTTCGATGGTGAAAGGCAGCATGGCATCCTCTGGTGGCGCAAGGATCGGAAACGGTGATCGGCATCCCGGCGATTGGCCTTGCTGCAACGCGGGCTTGCCAAGACCTAATCTCGCTGGCAATCAAGGTCAACATGCCTGTCCCATCTTCCCCATCGGCATCCGCGCTTTTCCTGCGCGAGGATGAAATCCGCCACGGCGTCGAACTGCTGTTCTTCGGCTATACGCGGCTGACCAAGTCGATCGACGATCAGCTCGCGGTGCAGGGGCTGGGCCGGGCGCATCACCGTGCGCTCTATTTCATCGCACGCAACCCCGATCTGACGGTCAGCCAGCTGCTGCGCGCGCTTGCCATTACCAAGCAGTCGCTGGGCCGGGTACTGACCGAGCTGCAGCGGCGCGACCTGATCGAGACGCGCAGCGGCGAGACCGACCGGCGGCAGAAGCTGCTGCGGCTGACCCCGGCGGGCGCGGCGCTCGAGGCCGAGCTGTTCGATGCGCTGCGCAGTCGGCTTGCCCAGGCCTATCGCCGCGCGGGGCAGGAATCGGTCACCGGATTCTGGCGCGTGCTCGAAGGATTGGTGCCTGATGCCGACCGCGCCTTGCTGGCCGAGCTGGGGAACGATCGCCGTCCCGGCTGACATCCCCGGCTGACATCCATGTCAGCATTTCTGCTTTGCTAATGGTATCGGTTATGCAATCAAGTGCGCAACGATAACAAGGCAGGAGCGGAGACGAGGTCATGGCGACGATGCGCAGCGTGGTGCTGAAAGCGCCGATCGACGGTCTGCCGCAGCCGGATGACTTCGTGATTGTCGAGCGGGCGATTCCTGCGCTTGAAGACCAGCAATTCCTGATCGAACACCGCATTGCCTCGGTCGATCCCGGCGTGCGATCGCGCCTGCACGCGACGGGGGCCAGCTATGCGCCGCCGATCCCTCCGGGCGGCACGATGGACGGATTCATGGTCGGGCTGGTGACCGAAAGTCGCAACGATCGCTTTCCGGTCGGCACGTGGGTGACTGGTAGCGGCGGCTGGACGACGCATTCGATCGGCAACGGACGTGGCTATGTCATGCCGATTGCCGACAATGGCCTGCCGCGCACGCTCTGGCTCGGCGTGCTGGGCATTCCCGGCATGACCAGCTGGTTCGGCATGAAGCGCGTCGGCGAGTTTCGCGAAGGGGCGCATGTCCTGATCAGCTCGGCAGCGGGCGTGGTGGGCGCGACGGCGGGGCAGCTTGCAAAGGACTGGGGCGCGGCGAGCGTGACCGGCATCGCGGGTGGCAAGGAGAAATGCGACTGGCTGGTCGAGGCCTGCGGGTTCGATGCAGCGATCGATTACAAGGCGGAAGGCGATCTCGGTGCGGCGATCGCGGCGGCCTGTCCCAAGGGTGTGGACATCTTTTTCGACAATGTCGGCAATGCGATGATCGACACGGTGCTGCCGCTGATGCGGCTGCACGGGCGGATCGTGATGTCGGGCCAGGTCGCCGATTACAACGTGCCCCAGGGCGAGCGAACGGGCATCACCAATACCGGCGAGATGATCGCCAAGCGGCTGACGATGCGCGGCATCCTGGTGTTCGACGACATTCCGCATTTCGCCGAGGCACAAGCCGCGATGGGGCAGATGATCCGCGATGGGAAACTGATCTATCGCGAAGAGCTGTATGACGGGCTGGAGGCCATGCCCGAAGCATTTTGCGGGCTGTTCACCGGAGCCAGTTTCGGGCGGCGGCTGGTGCGTTTGGGAGATATCGGATGAGCCACGAATTCCGCATCGAGGACCAGAGCTATTCGCGCTTCACCTTTGAGCGCGATGGCCGGGTGCTGAAGGCGTTCATCACCTCGGACCACCCCGTCAACGGCGTCGACGGACCGATGCACGACGAGCTGGCGCGCGTGTTCACCGATCTGCAGCGCGACAGCGAGAGCGACATCATCGTGCTGGCGGCCAAGGGCAGGGCGTTCTGCGCGGGCGGCGATTTCGCCTGGTTCCAGCAGCAGATCGACGATCCGGCGAGCTTCCGCGCGATTGCCTGGGATGCCAAGCGCATCGTTTCCAGCCTGCTCGAGATGGAAAAGCCTCTCCTCTGCCGATTGAACGGCGCGGCGGCGGGGCTGGGCGCAACCATCGCGTTGCTGTGCGACATCATCGTGGCGGACGAAAAGGCGGTGATCGGCGATCCGCACGTCAAGGTCGGGCTGGTCGCGGGCGATGGCGGCGCGCTGATCTGGCCGCAACTGATCGGCTATGCCAGGGCCAAGGAACTGCTGATGACCGGCGACATGCTGAGCGCGGTCGAAGCCAAGGCGCTCGGCCTGATCAACCATGCGGTGCCGGGCGACCAGCTCGATGCGAAGCTCGCCGAGATCATCGCCAAGCTGCAGGGCAACCCGAAATGGGCGGTGCGCTGGACCAAGAGCGTGACCAACATCCCGCTGCGCGCGCTGGCGGCGCAGATGATGGACGCGGCGATCGGCTGGGAGAGCGTGAGCAACTATCTCGGCGACCGGCGCGAGGCGGTGGCGGCGATGGCCGAAAAGCGCAGCCCCAAGCTGACGGGGGAATAGGCTATGAGCATCGAATTCGTCATTCCCGCGAAAGCGGGAATCCCGCTATCTTCCTCTATCGCTGCGCAGCAGCGGGACCCCCGCCTGCGCGGGGGTGACGGTGAAGGGGCCGATGCATGACCCTCCAAACCTTCACCGACGAGCCCGAACATGTCAGCGCCCTGCGCGCCACGATCCAGCGGTTCATCGCCGAGCATGCGCCGCGCGAGGCGCGCCAGGCCTGGGACAAGGCCGCGCACTGGCCGCGCGATATCTACAGCAAACTCAATGATCTGGGGCTGATAGCTCTCACTGTTCCCGAGGAGCATGGCGGAGCAGGGCAGGACCTGGTCGCCGCCATCGCGGTGATCGAGGAACTGGCGACCGCAGGCCCGTGTCTGGCGGGGCCGTTCATCCACACCAGCTTCTATGGCGGCATGAACCTGAGCGAAAACGGTTCGCCCGAACAGAAGGCCGAGTTCCTGCCGCGCCTTGCCCGGGGCGAGATGTTCTTTGCCTATGGCCTGTCCGAACCCAATGTCGGCGGCGACCTGGCGAGCGTCGAGACGCGCGCGGTGCGCGAGGGCGACGAGATCGTCATCAACGGGGCGAAACGCTGGTGCACCGGCGCGGACTGGGCGGATTATATCTATTGCCTCGTACGCTCCGGCCCTGCCGAAGAGCGCTATCGCAACCTCTCGTTCGTGCTGGTGCCGACGAAAGCGCCGGGCGTGACGATGCAGGACATAGAGCATGTCAACCTGCGCTACACGCACAGCCAGGACGTCTATTTCGATAATGTGCGGCTGCCCTTGAGCGCCATCGTCGGCGGCGAGGCGATGTGGAACCAGGGCTGGAAGCTGCTCGCGGGCCGCGCGCTCGATGTCGAGAAGCTCGAGATTTCGGCGGTCGCGCTCGGCATTGCGCGCGCCGCGATCGACGAGGCCTGGGCCTATGCGCAGGAACGGGTGCAGTTTGGCAAGCCGATCAGCCAGCATCAGGCGATCCGGGGCAAGCTGGTCACCGCGAAGACCAAATGGCAGGCCGCGCGGCACCTGCTCTATCATGCCGCATGGCTCGCCAATGAAGGGCGGCCCTGTTCGGTCGAGACCAGCATGGCCAAGCTGTTCGTCGCCGATACCGGAGTGGAGATCGCGCTCATCTGCCAGCAGGTGATGGGCTCGTACGCGCTCAGCGATGCGTATGAGATGGAACGCCATGTCCGCGACCTGTTGGGCATGCCGATCGTCGGCGGATCGAGCGACATGCAGCGCAACAATCTGGCAAGTCTGATGCGGTTATAGGCTGTTTGCCCTCTCCCCTTCAGGGGAGAGGGAAGAGCCGCGCAGCGGCGAAGGGAGAGGGGCAGGCGAGCGGGGTATTCCCCTCTCCCCAACCCTCTCCCCTGAAGGGGAGAGGGAGTCAAGATGCAACCGCTTGAAAGCATTGAGCCGCTGGGCCATGCCATCGCGATGCTGCTGCCCGGCATTGCTGCGCGCGCGGACGAGATCGAGCAGGCGCGGCATCTGCCTGCCGATATCGCGCAGTCGATGGCGCTGGCCGGCGCGTTCAACATCCTGCGTCCGAAGAGCCTGCAGGGGCTCGAACTCACTCCGATGGAGATGGTCGCGGTGCTTCACGCCATCGCGCGGGCTGAGGCAAGTGCGGGCTGGTGCGCGATGATCGGATCGACCACCGCGCTCAATGCCGCATATCTCGCGCATGACGTGGCGCGCGAAATCTATTCCGACCCGCATTCCATCACCGGCGGCGTGTTCGCACCGATGGGCCGCGCGGATGACATGGGCGATCATTATGTCGTCTCGGGCCGCTGGCAATGGGGATCGGGTAGCGCCAATTGCGACTGGCTGTCAGGCGGCGCGATGGTGTTCAGGGATGGCGAACTGCAGCGTTTCGACAATGGTGCGCCCTATCACCGCATGATGATTTTCCCGGCAGATCAGGCAGAACTGCTCGATACCTGGCATGTCATGGGAATGAAGGGAACAGGCTCGGGCGACTTCACGGTCAAGGACATCATCGTGCCCAAGGAGCGCAGCGTGTCGCTGATCGCCGACAGGCCGGTCGAGCAGGGGGCGCTCTATCAGTTTCCGATCTTCGGACTGCTGGCATTGGGTGTCGCTTCGGTCGCTTTGGGCAATGCGGCGGGCGCGCTCGACGAGATCGAGGCGCTGGCCAGGGCGAAGAAGCCGCAAGGCGGACAGCGCAGCCTGGCCGAACGCGGCGTGGTGCAGACCGAGCTCATGCGTGCGCAGGCGAAGCTCGGTGGGGCCGAGGCCTATCTGCGCGAATGCGTCGAGGCCTGCTGGGAAGGTGCGACGCATCGCGGCGAGCTATCGGCGGAGGAGCGCGCTTTGCTGCGCCTCGCCGCCACCCACGCCACCGAAACCTCTGCGGAAGTGGCCAAGACCGCGTTCACCATCGGCGGCGGCAGCGCGGTCTACATGACCAGCAACCTGCAGCGCCGCTTCCGCGACGCGCATGTCGCCACCCAGCATATCGCGACCGCAAGCAGCGTTTACGAACTGGTTGGCCGCGTGGCGCTGGGCCTGCCGACCGATCTTGCGATGCTGTAACGATAAGGACCCGCCCGCTCCCTCGCTCAGGGAAGCGGGCGGGTTCCGTCCTGCAGATCAGAACTTGGCGCCGACCTGCACGCCATAGAGGCGCGGTTCGCCGGCGATGAAGGTCGCGGTGCCGAAGGCGCCGCCGGTATTGCCCGCATCGATCAGATATTTCTCGTCGAACAGATTGCGCGCAAACGCGGTGATCTCGAACGCGCCATCGTTGAAGCGGACGCCGGCCCGGGCATGGGCCAGCACATAGCCGTCCTCGCTGATCGCCGGGGTATTGGGCACCTCGAAGAACTGCTTGCTGCTATAGGTAACCGTGGGCACGAAGAAGATCGACGCGCTGTCGCTGACCGGGATATTCACGTCGATCCCGGCGGCTGCGGTGTGCTTGGACTGCAGGCGGAAGCGGTTGTCTTGGAACGCCGGATCGGGGGATTCGATTTTCGCGTCGATGAACGCATAGTTGGCGAACATCCGCACATTGGACCCCAACCGCAATGCGCCTTCGACCTCGACGCCGAAATTGCCTGCATTGCCCGCATTGACGGGAATGACCTGACCCTGCTCGTTGAAGAAGCTCGTCTGGAAGTTCGAATAATCCTGGTAGAATGCACCGATCGAGCCGCTGAAGGCCCCGAAGGCGCCCTTGATGCCGCCCTCATAGTTCCAGACCTTTTCCTGCGCGACTAGCGTGAACGCCGGGGCAGGGCCAGCGGCCGTGGCGCGCGCGCTCAGGTTGAGCACGGGTGCGCGGCGGCCCTTGGACACGGTGGCATAGACGTTGACCGCATCGCTGATCCGGTACAGCGCGTTGAAACGCGGCAGCCATGCGTCGAAATTGTCGCTTTCGCGGAAGGTCAAGCCGCGCGTGTCGACCGTACCCAGCAGCGAGACGCCGGGAATGCCGAGGCCTGCCAGAATCTGGCTCGCTCCGGCCACGGCATTATAGGTCGATGTCCGCTCCTCATAGAGATAGCGGACCCCTGCGGTCAGCTCCAGACGATCCGACACATCGAAGGTGATGTCGGCAAACGCCGAATAGCTGGTGTTCTTGCCGCCATTGGTGAACTCGCTCGAATAGGGCAGCACGCTCGCCGCGCCGCGGGTCAGCAGAGTGGTGGCACGGTTGGGCAGTGCAGGGGTGTTCAGCGTCCGGCAGCTCTGCGCCGAAGGCACGCCCAGGGCCGCCGCCAGCGATGCTCGGACCGGTGCGAGGGCGCCAGCGGTCGCGCATCCGATATAGGTGCCCTCGTCGGTCACGAACGGAACGCGCTGGGTGCCCTGTTCGTGGAACACGTTGAAGCCGAAAAAGCCGCGCAGCCGGTCGCTGTTATAGGTAAAGCGGGTCTCGTAGCTGAACTGCTCGCCCTTGGCATCTTCCGCAAATTCCAGGAAGAACAGCCCCGATCCGTCGGCGTCGAACACCTCGAGGCTGTCGAACTTGCGATAGCCGCCGATCGCGGTCAGCGACCAGTTGTCGCTCATCGCGGTTTCGAAGGTGACACTGGCATCATAGACTTCGCGGTTCAGGCCCAGCTCGGGCAGGCCAAGAATCGCCTGGCTCAGTGCACGGGGCGCACCGCCGACTTCGCCGACGCGGAAAGGATCGGTGTCGCCGCCGCTGCGCGGCAAGGTGCCGGAGATGAAGGCCGTGCCCGGGTTGCGCTGCTGTTCATAGTTGAACACGAAGTCCATCGTGCTGTTGTCGCTTGGCCAGATGCGCAGCGAACCGCGCAGCGCCAGCTGATCGATGCCGTTGAGATCAGCCTGATCCGAACGGATGTCGCGTGCCGAAACGGTTCCGGGATTGTTGGCGATGTTGCGGATATAGCCGTCGCGATGCTTGTACGATGCGGCAAGGCGTCCTGCGATCTTGTCGTTGCCGACATTGATCATCGCGCGGCCCTCATAGAGGTTGAAATTGCCGTAGCTGCCCCGGATGTCGGCCTTGAAACCCGGCTCCGGCTTGGCGGTGATCACCGAGATTGCACCGATGGTAGCGGCAGTGCCGAACAGCGTTGCCTGCGGCCCCTTGACCACTTCGATCCGGTCGATGTCGAACAGGTCGAAATACGAGCCGCGCGAGCGGGATACGTCGATCCCGTTCAGATAGATGGTGACGCGGGGCGCGATCTGCGCGCTGCCCGAATCCGAGGTGATGCCGCGAATGACGAAGCCCGGATTGTTGGCGCTCTGCTCCTGGATGTTGAGGCCGGGGATGAAGGCCGAAAGCTCGTCGAACTCGTCGATGCCGATATTGTCCATCTGCTCGCCGCTGATCGCAGAGACGGTGATCGGCACGTCCTGGATCGACTGTTCGCGCTTCTGCGCGGTAACGATGATCGTGTCCTCGTTGCGGCCTTCGGCATCGGCCTGATCCTGGGCGAGAACCGGGCTGGCCGACAGGGCGATGGCGAGCGAGACGAGCGAGACACGAAGGGGGAAGTGGGGCATTGCGCATGTCCTCAGATTGAGTGGAATGCGCGCCCTCTGCCCCCAACCGGCGACTTTTGTGCGTAGCAACAATTACCGTTTTGTGGCGGTTTGAAATTCAATTTGTAACATCGCGATAATGTTCCGGTAGACGCGACGGCAGGTGTCAACCTGACCGACGCGCCGCGCGAAGCTTTTTGCCGAGCGGAATCAGGATGAGGGCCGGGATGATGATCAAGGCCCAGATCGCCGCGAACAGCGCGATCTCGTCAACGCCGCCGTTGAGCAGCAACCGGGGGCTGTTGAGGAGATAGACCGGCCAGCACCTGCGGCGGCATTCGATTCCATAAGCATCAGGCCAGCCAGTCCGCCCCGAAAGATAGTCGTAAACGGCTATCTCGCCTGCGACGAGCACGACAAATCCGAATGTCAGCAGGCACAGCTGCAGCCATGACAGCCTGATCGCGACGACACCGTCGGATCGCTCGCTACGCTGGTGGTTACCGCTGCCCTCAGACGGTGGCTGTTCGGATGGTCCGTCCATCTGCTTTGCCTGCGTGGGCAGGCCGCTTCAGAGTCGGACCATGCTCATGCCCATTTCGCCATAGCGCTGCCCCGCAGTCGATCCGGGCGGCGCTGCGGCATCCAGCGCGTCGAGATCCGCAGCAGACAGGGCCACGTTCACCGCTGCCATCGAATCTTCCAGCGTCGCGCGGCGCTTGGAGCCGGGGATGGGGACGATGTCATCGCCCTGCGCCAGAAGCCATGCCAGCGCGATCTGGGCCGGCGAGACGCGGTGCGCCACGGCCATCTGCTCGACCACATCGACGATGCCGAGATTCTTCGCGAAATTCTCTTCGGAATAGCGCGGGTCGTTAAGCCTGTAGTCGCCCTCGGCAAGGTCCGAACGCTGGCTGATCAGGCCGGTCAGGAAGCCGCGGCCCAGCGGGCTGTAGGGAACAAAGCCGATGCCAAGGTCCTGGCAGAGTGGCAGGATCTCCTCCTCCACCCCGCGCTCCCACAGCGAATATTCGCTCTGCAGCGCAGCGATGGGATGGGTCGCATCGGCGCGGCGAATGGTGTCGGCGCCAGCTTCGGACAGGCCGAGATAGCGCACCTTGCCCTCTTCGACGAGCCGCGACATCGCCCCGATGGTTTCCTCGATCGGCACGTTGGGATCGACGCGGTGCTGGTAATAGAGGTCGATCGTGTCGATACCGAGCCGCTTGAGCGAGCCTTCGCAGGCGCGGCGGACGTTCTCTGGGCTCGAATCGACGCCCCTGATCGCGCCATCCTCGATCCGGAAGCCGAATTTGGTGGCGATGACCAGCCGGTCGCGGCGACCCTTGATCGCCTGACCCAGCAGTTCCTCGTCGGCAAAGGGACCATAGACTTCGGCCGTGTCGAAAAAGGTGACGCCCAGTTCGATCGCGCGTTCGAGTGTGGCCAGGGATTCGCGATGGTCGGCCCTGCCATACATGGCCGCGCCGATACCGGCCATCGGCATGCAGCCCAGGCCCAGTGCGGAAACCTGCAGCCCACCCAGCTTGCGATAGATCACTCCGTATCTCCTTCTGCGCGGGCAATGGTCGTCGTCACTGCCATGTCCATGGTCACATTCCCCAATGTGCGCATGATATCGGGGAACACTTCAATCGCCAACAGCAGCGCCAGGGGTTCCACTGGAATACCCATGGCGATGCAGATCGGCGCGATCGAACTGATGAAACTGATAGAGCCGGGCAGCGAAACCGCGCCCATGGTGGTGATCGCGGCCGCTGCAATGCCAGCACCGAGCGCCACCGGACCCAGTTCGATGCCCATCAGATGCGCGACATAGACCGCCACGGCCATGTTCATGCAAGGGCCTGTCGCGCGAAACAGCGCCACCGCGATCGGCAGCACCACGTCGGCGGTACGTTCGCCCACGCCGAGCGACCGCACCCCGGTCAGCATTGCGGGCAGCGAGGCGAGCGAGGACTGGGTCGAAATGGCCACGGCCTGTGCCGGTATGGAGGCGCGCAGGAAGCGCAGCGGGTTGATGCGCCCGCCGACAAAGGCCAGCGTGAAGGCAGAAATCCAGACCAGCGAACCCGTGCCAGCGACGATCAGCACATAATGGCCGAGCGCGCCAAAGGCAGCGACGCCGGCGCGCGACCCCACGACCAGGCCGAGCGCGAAGACGCCGATTGGGGCCAGTGCCAGCACCCAGCTGATCAGGATGATCATGGCATCGGCAATCGCGGCAAACAGGCCCTGCACGGGGGCGCGCTGGTCGGCAGGCAGGCGGGTCAGCGCAAAGGCAAAGGCCAGCGTGAAGATGATCAGCGGCAGGATGGCGTCATTGGCAGCCGCTGCCACCGGGTTGGTCGGCACCAGCGCGCGCAGGAATTCGGTAAAGGGCGGGACCTCGCCGGTGGGGTCGGCGCTTGCCAGCGCGCCGCGCAGCGCAGCACGGGCCGCTTCGGGCAGCGGAAAGGCTGTCAGCAGGGCAGGGGTGACGAGAGCCGCCATCGTGGCCGAGGCCCAGAGCAGCGCGATCATCGTGGCAATGGCGCGCACCGTCAGCCGCCCGGCGCTGGCCATCTGCGCGGTGCGCAGGATGCCGGTGATCAGCAGGGTGACGACCAGCGGCACCACGGTCATCTGCAGCCCGCGCAGCCACAGCGAGCCGACGACGTCGGCGCCATCGACGACCCCCGGTGCATCGCCGCCGATCGCCATCCCCAGCGCAATGCCAATGGCGAGAGCGCCGAGGACCAACAGTGTTTTCAGCATTCAATACGCGCCCTTGTATCACGCCGCTGTTCTTGCAGACCGCCAAATCCGGTATTCCCGACCATGGCTTGCCCGCCCCGTCGCCCGGAAGTTGCTGCAGCGCCGTTCCCGCCGGAGACCGTTTCAGCTTCTGGGACACGATGGCGCATGAAACAAGCCTGTCTTGAGCCCGTTCCCGACGTTCAGGATGACGCGATTTGACATGACCGCTGGCGACAAGGTTGGCAAGTCCCGATCCAATCCGCTAAGCCGCCAGAAAACCAGGCAGGGGTTCACGCGTGACACGCAAGTTTTTCGGCACGGACGGTATTCGCGGCCGCACCAACCAGGGCTTCATGACCGCGGCCATGGCGATGGCGGTAGGGCAGGCCGCCGGCGCGCATTTTCTGCGCGGCACCCACAAGCATCGTGTTGTCATCGGCAAGGATACCCGGCTGTCGGGCTACATGATGGAAAACGCGCTCGTCGCCGGCTTTACCAGCGTGGGCATGGACGTGGTGCTCGTCGGCCCGATGCCGACGCCTGCCGTCGCGCTGCTCACCCGCTCGATGCGCGCCGATCTGGGCGTGATGATCTCCGCCAGTCACAATCCCTTCCAGGATAATGGCATCAAGCTGTTCGGCCCCGATGGCTTCAAGCTCTCGGACGAGGACGAGATGCAGATCGAGGCGCTGCTGGAGCAGGGCAACCCCCAGCTGGCCGCGTCCGAGGCGATCGGACGCGCGCGGCGCATCGAGGATGCGCGCGGCCGCTATATCCATGCGGTCAAGGCCTCGTTGCCCGATCAGGTACGCCTGGACGGGCTGAAGATCGTGGTCGATTGCGCCCATGGTGCCGCCTATCAGGTTGCGCCTTCCGCCTTCTGGGAGCTGGGCGCGGAAGTGATTGCCATCGGCGTCACCCCCAATGGTCTCAACATCAACGACCGGGTCGGCTCGACCCATGTCGAGGCGATGCAGGAGCGGGTCGTCGCATCCGGGGCGGACATCGGCATCGCGCTCGATGGCGATGCCGACCGGCTGATCGTGGTCGACGAGAAGGGCAGCATCGTCGATGGCGACCAGATCATGGCGCTGATCGGAAGCAGCTGGGCGCGCCAGGGGCGTCTGCGCGGCGGCGGCGTGGTGGCGACGGTGATGTCGAACCTGGGGCTGGAACGCTATCTCGGCGGGCAGGGGCTTGAACTCGTCCGCACCAAGGTCGGCGACCGCTATGTGCTGGGCGCGATGCGCGCGGGCGGCTACAATGTCGGCGGCGAGCAGTCGGGGCACATGATCCTGACCGACCATGCCACCACGGGGGACGGTACGGTGGCCGCGCTGCAGGTGCTGGCCGAACTGGTGCGCGAGGGCAAGCCGGCGAGCGAGCTGCTCCACCTGTTCGATCCGGTGCCGCAGCTGCTGAAGAACGTGCGCTTTGGCGGCGGCAAGCCGCTCGACAATTCCAGGGTGCAGCAGGTCATCGCCGATGCCGAGGACGAGCTGCGGGGCAAGGGGCGGCTGGTCATCCGGCCGTCGGGCACCGAGCCGGTGATCCGCGTGATGGCCGAAGGCGACGATGCGACGCAGGTGGAGGCGGTTGTCGATCGTATTTGCGCGGTCGTGGCGGAGGTCGCGGCCTGATGCTGGAGATGCGTCCCGATTGCGAACGCTGCGGCGCCGATACGCCCGCTCAGGCCCCCGGCGCTTTCATCTGTTCGTTCGAATGCACCTTCTGCGCGGAATGCGCGGAAGAGCTTGACGACCGCTGCCCCAATTGCGGCGGCGAACTGGTCGATCGCCCGGTGCGACCCAAGAAGCTGCTGGAGAAGTTTCCGGGATCGACCGTGCGGAAATTCACCCAGCATGGGTGAGCTTTCATCCGCACCTCTTCCGTTTGTCCCGAGCCCTTCGACGCCGCCTGTCGGCGTCGCTCAGGATAAACTTCAGCCTCCGGCTGAAGTCGAGGGACGTGATCGTAAGGGTGGTGCTAGGTCCCTCGACTTCGCTCGGGACAAACGGAGGTGATGGCGTGACAAACCTCGTCCGCATCCTCACCATTGCAGGCTCCGATTCCGGCGGCGGGGCAGGCATCCAGGCGGACATCAAGACCATCACCATGCTGGGCGGCCATGCGATGACCGCGATCACCGCGATCACCGCGCAGAACTCGCGCGGGGTCGATGCGGTGCAGGTGCTGGAGGCCGACATGGTCATCGCGCAGATCGACGCAGTGGCGCGCGATTTCGGGCTGGATGCGATCAAGATCGGCATGCTGGGCTCGCCCGAAATTGCCGAAGCGCTCGCCGACTGGCTTTCATCTTCGTCATTCCCGCGCACGCGGGAATCCCGCTTGGGCGGCGAGGGTGACATGAAGCGGGATTCCCGCGTGCGCGGGAATGACGAGGTTCCTGTTATCTTCGATCCGGTGATGATCGCATCGAGCGGCGCGGTGCTTGCGGACGAGGCCACCATCACCGCGTTTCGGAGGCTGATGACCTGCGCGACGCTCGTCACCCCCAACCTGCCCGAACTCGAAGCGCTGGGCGGCGAGGTGGCGGTGCTCGAGCTTGCGCCCGCGCTGCTGATCAAGGGTGGCCATGCGGGTGGCGAGATTGTCACCGACCGGCTGGTCACCCGCGGGGGCGAGGTGGCGCGCTGGAGCGATCCACGCATCCATAGCCCGCATAGCCATGGCACCGGCTGCACGCTTTCCAGCGCGATCGCCACGCTGCTGGGGCAGGGCGCACCGCTCGAAGCGGCGGTGGAGCGGGCGCGCGGGTTTGTGCGGCTGGCGCTGCGCGATGCGCCGGGACTGGTCGAGGCGAACGGCCCGATGGGGCACCAGCAGGTTCGCAACGATGCACTTGCGCCCGGCTGGCATCTCAACCAGGTGACGCTGGGCGCGTCCGATTTTGCCGCTTCGGTCACCTTCTACCGCGCGCTGGGCCTCCGCCAGATCGTCGACAGCCCGGACAACGGCTATGCCCGGTTCGAGGCAGACAATGGCGGAACGCTCTCGATCCATGCCGGCGAGCATGTCGGGGGCGCGATGGTCTATCTCGAATGTGCCGATCTCGACGCGCGCGTGACCGCGCTGGCGTCTGCAGGCTTCATCATCGACCAGTTCCCGCAGGAAGAGAGCTGGGGCTGGCGCGAGGCGCGGCTCAGCGACCCGGCAGGGAACGTGCTCTGCCTCTATTTCGGCGCCGAGAACCGGCGCTATCCGCCCTGGCGGATCGCAACCGAATGAGGTCCCTCCCGTAAATGCTGCAACCCCGCACGCATTGGCCCTTTACCCGGCTGCGCAATTGCCCATATGCGTTGCGGCAATCGTTCCAACGCTTTTCCCAAAACAGGAGATGACTCATGGCTTTCGTCCTTCCCCCGCTCCCCTTTGACAAGACCGCGTTCGGCGACGTGATGTCGGCAGAGACCTTCGACTATCACCACGGCAAGCACCACAATGCCTATGTCGGCAAGGCGAACGACATGGTGAAGGGCACGGACCTGGAAGGCGCGAGCCTCTCCAAGGTGATCGTCGCCGCGAAGGAAAAGGGCAACAAGGGCCTGTTCAACAACGCCGCGCAGATCTGGAACCACACCTTCTTCTGGCACTGCCTCAGCCCCGAAGGTCAGACGATCCCCGGATCGCTCGAAGAGCGCATCAACGCCGATTTCGGCTCGGTCGCCGACATGAAGGACAAGCTGAAGGCAGAAGCCGTCGGCCATTTCGGCAGCGGCTGGGCCTGGCTGGTGCTCAACGGCGACAAGCTCGAAATCACCTCGCTGCACGACGCGGACTCGCCGGTCGCGCACGAAGGCATGAAGCCGCTGCTGACGCTCGATGTATGGGAACACGCCTATTACATCGACTATCGCAACGCGCGCCCCGATTACCTGTCGACCGTACTCGACAAGGCGATCAACTGGGAATTCGTGGCGCAGAACCTCGACGGCAAGGGCACCGAGCGGGCCGACCAGGAAGGTTGATCACCCGGATGTCATAGGCAGGCTTGCAGCTTCGGCCGCAAGCCTGGCCGGGAAATATGCGGGGCTACGACGATGTCGTGGCCCCGCTTCTCGTTTCAGGGCTTGCCGCTTTCCGGGACTTCGTACGCCACGAACTCATCGCCTAGGCACTGGAAGGTTGCGCCATTTGCTGGCTGCCAGCCTTCAAGCCGCACGGAAAGCTCGGGATAAGCCGCGGCAAACTGCTGACGCGCTCCTTCCAGATCAGAAGAATAGCGCATGGCATTGCGCCGTCCCCCGTCCGCCATCTTTTCCAGCGCGAGCATCTCGAAATCGCCGACATAGGTAACGCTGCCGGGCTGGACCCGGAAAAGCGGCGCGCCAAGGCAGAAGACGTCGGTATAGGTCATGTTGAACGTCCGCCCTGCCAGAACATAGTCGCCTGCAGGCAGGATCGCGACGCGCAGCGCCTTCTCGCCCTTTTTCCCGCCGAAGACCGTATAGCTATAGGTGATCTTGGTACCGACCGGCTGACCCTTTGCGTCCACCGCTACCTTTCCGGTGGCCGGGTCGTAGCGGTAGAACAGGATGCGGTTGTCGCCGACCATTCCCGGGGCATGGGGACGCAGCACGATCATGGCTTCGTCGGCTCCTGGCACGGGGCGTTCGGGCCTCTTGAGGTCTACCTGCTCGGCAAGCTGCGCCATGGCCGGGGTGGCCAGCGCAAGACAGACCAGGGCAATCAGTTCTTTTGCCATAGCGCCGGCTCCGCATAATCATTGTGCCACGTGCGCAGCAGACTGCCGCGCGCCGGCTTTTCTGCGCCTACCAGAAGGGCGAGCTGCGCGTTGCGCTCTGCCTCTGGCAAGGCTTTCCACGCGCGGCCTTCCTCGCGCGTCATCGCATAGAGGTTCCACCCGCGGATCAGCATGCAGTTTTCAGTATTGATCCGCTTCTGGTCGCCGTCAGCCAGGGCCCCGCCGAGAACGGCGGCGATACCGCCCGCCAGAACGTCGATGGTGTTGATCTGGGATTCGGCGCCGCTCGCCAGCTTGCGACAGCTTTCGATCTCGCGGGTAGCAATTTCGGCAGTTGCTCCGGGCTTGTTGAAGAAACTGCCGTGGCCGCGATCGATCTTCGATGCTGCCCATCCCGGGTTCGGCACACACGCAACCAGAAGGGATGCGAGTATTACAAGGTTTCTGGCCATCCTCATCATTCCATCATGATCGCATTGGGCCGATCACCAGACCGGCTTGCGATTCCGTGTTGTTCCGAGGTCGCTCGTGACGTGTCTAATCTTTCGTCTGGGCGCCTTCAAGCGCCAAACCATGCTTCATCAGCATCGGGATCTGACTCATCGCGAACAGGAAGGACAAGGCGGTCACGCCCCAGACCTTGACCGTCAGCCAGGTCTCGAAGGTCAGGAACTGGCGCAGCCCCTCGTTGATCAGCGCCATGACGACAAAGAACAGCCCCCAGTTGCGAGAGAGCTTGAGCCAGCCGGTCTCGTCCAGCCCGTCATAGGCCGCCTGCAACAGGTAGCGCAGCAGCGGCTTGCCCATCATCCAGCCGCCGAGCAGCAGCGCGGCAAAGGCGGAATAGATGATCGTCGGCTTGATCTGGATGAAGCGTTCGTCGTTGAAATAGACCGTCAGCGCGCCGAAGCCGACGACCAGCACCGCGCTCAGCCACAGCATCGGCGAGACGCGGCCCAGCCGCCATTTCGATACCGCCACCGCGACCAGGATCGCGAGCATGAAGGCGAGCGTGCCGTTGATCGCCGCGCGGGTGCTGGCAAGCGCCGCGCCGTCGCTCTGGGTCAGCTTGAACACCGCGAAGAAGATCAGCAGCGGGCCGAAATCGAGCAGCAGCGGCAGCAGGCTACCTTCCGATTTCTTGGGCGCGGCTACGGCTTCGGCAGCGGCGGTCTGCGGCATTTCCTCGCTCACTTGGTGCCTCCGGCAATGACATGCGCGAGATATTCGGGATCGAACGGACGCAGGTCGTCGATCGTCTCGCCCACGCCGATAGCGTGGATCGGAAGACCGAATTTCTCGGCCGCCGCCACAAGGATGCCGCCGCGCGCGGTGCCATCGAGTTTCGTCATCACGAGCCCTGTAACGCCCGCGACCTCCTTGAAGGTTTCGATCTGCGACAGGGCGTTCTGCCCGTTGGTCGCATCGAGCACCAGCACCACGTCATGCGGCGCCTCGGGGTTGAGGCGGCCGAGCACGCGGCGGATCTTGGCGAGCTCGTCCATCAGCTCGCGCTTGTTCTGCAACCGGCCTGCGGTATCGACGATCAGCACGTCGATGCCGGTGGCGGTTGCCTGCTTGACTGCATCGAACACGATGCCCGCCGCATCGCCGCCTTCCTTGCCGCTGACGATCGGGATGCCCAGCCGCTCGGCCCAGACCTTGAGCTGGCCGATGGCGGCGGCGCGGAAGGTGTCGCCCGCCGCCAGCATCACGCCATAATCCTGTTCCTGGAACAGATGCGCCAGCTTGGCGATGGTGGTCGTCTTGCCCGATCCGTTGACCCCGATCACCAGGATCACTTGCGGGCGCGGGAAGGCGATGATGTCGAGCGGCTCGGCCACATTGCGCAGCGACTTGGCGATTTCCTCGCCGACGATCTCGCGCAGGCCGTCCTCGTCCAGCCCGCGCTCGAACCGGCCTTCGGAGAGGCGGGCGCGCACCTTGCCGGCCATCTGGGGGCCAAGGTCGCTGACAATCAGCGCTTCCTCGATCTCGTCGAGCTGGTCCTCGTCGAGCCGCGACTTGGTGACCAGACCTGTCAGGTTCTGGGTCAGCTTGTCGGACGTCTTGCGAAAGCCGCCCAGCAGGCGCTCGCTCCAGCTGCCTTCGCTCATGTTTCAATCTCCGCTGTCAGCATGTCGCCGCTTTGTCCCGTGATCGCCACTGGCACGATCCGCCCGATATGGGAAGGATCGGGTGCTGGCAAAGCGATGCGCACGAAATTCTCGCCATGGCCGGTGCGCCCGTCGCGCTCGACCAGCAGGTTCTGCCGCGATCCCACCAGCGAGGCGCGCCAGCGGGCGGCCCGCGCCTGGGCTGCAGCGCGCATTTCGCCGGCGCGCGCCTTGACCAGCGCCCGTTCGAGCTGGGGCATCCGCGCGGCGGGTGTGCCGTTACGCGGGCTGAACGGGAAGATATGGCCGTGTACGACATCGCACGCCTCGAGGATCGAGAGGTTGTTCGCGTGCATGTTCTCGTCCTCGGTCGGGAAGCCGGCGATCAGGTCCGCGCCGATGGTGATCTCGGGGCGCTTCGCCTTCATCCGCTCGACCAGCGCGATAGCCTGTGCGCGCGAATGGCGGCGCTTCATGCGCTTCAAAATCATGTCGTCGCCCGATTGGAGCGAAAGGTGGACATGCGGCATGATGCGAGGTTCGCCGGTGATCAGGTCGAACAGCCGGTCGTCCACTTCCACCCCGTCGAGCGACGACAGGCGCAGGCGCTTCAGGTCTGGCACGAGCTTGAGCACGCGTTCGATCAGCATACCGAGGGTGGGCGATCCGGGTAGGTCTGGGCCATAGCTGGTCACGTCCACTCCGGTCAGCACCACCTCCGCATAGCCGCGTTCGACCAGCGCGCGCACCGCATCGACCACGGCCCCTGCCGGGACCGAGCGGCTGTTCCCCCGGCCATAGGGGATGATGCAGAAGGTGCAGCGATGATCGCACCCGTTCTGTACCTCCACGAAGGCGCGGGCATGTTCGGCAAAGCTGGTGACCATGTGCGGCGCGGTCTGGCGCACGGCCATGATGTCGGAGACCTGGACCTTGGTGCTTACCTCTCCGAGTTCCCGAGCGAAGTCGAGGGACCTTCCACTACGGTCACGATCACGTCCCTCGACTTCGCTCGGGACAAACGGAGGGGGGAATGTGCTAAGGCCAAACGGGGTAGGGAACGATCCCGTCTCGAGCTTCTCCACATTGCCCAGCACCCGGTCCACCTCGGGCATCGCGGCAAACATCGCGGGGTCGGTCTGCGCCGCGCAGCCGGTGACGATCACCTGCGCTTGCGGACGAGCCTTGCGCGCCTTGCGGATTGCCTGGCGGGTCTGGCGCACCGCCTCGTTGGTGACCGCGCAGCTGTTGATCACCACCACGTCGTCGCGGCCGGCCAGCAGCGCGCGCATCGCCTCGCCCTCGGCAATGTTGAGGCGGCAGCCCATCGAGATGATCTCGGGACCGGTGCCAGGCTTCGCAAAATCCGCCATGATCGTCAGAGGTCGATCTCGCCGGTGAAGACATGGGTGGCGGGCCCCGCCATCCGGACCGATCCACCGGGCTGCCAGTCGATGGTGAGCATGCCGCCGGGCAGATGCACCGCAACCGGGCCGGTGACCAGCTTGCGCCGGATCGCGGCGACTGCGGTGGCACAGGCGCCCGTGCCGCACGCGAGCGTCAGTCCCGCGCCGCGCTCCCAGACGCGCAGGTGCAGGCCGTCCTCGGCCAGATGCGCGACATTGACATTGACGCGCTCCGGGAAGAGCGGGTCATTCTCGATCAGCGGCCCCAGCCGGTCGAGCGGGACTGCGTGCGTATCGGGTACAAAGAAGATCACATGCGGATTGCCCATGCTGACGGCGGCGGGATCAGTCAGATCCTCCCAGCCCACGGGCATGGTGAGCGTGTCCATCGGATAGGCGAGGGGGATCGCATCCCAGTCTAGCCCGGGCAGACCCATGTCGATGCTGACCTCGCCATCGCCCAGTTGCCCTTGCAACAGCCCTGCGCCCGTTTCGATCACCACATCGCGCCCCGCCAGCGCGACTACGCAGCGGGTGGCATTGCCACAGGCGCTGACCTCGCCACCATCCTGGTTGAAGATCTGCATCGCGAAATCGGCCTTGGCCGACGGGCGCATCACGACCAGCTGATCGCAGCCGATGCCGCGATGGCGATCGGCCAGCGCGCGCGCCTGCTCGCCGGTCAGGGCAAGGTCATGATTCCGGGCATCGAAAATGACGAAGTCATTGCCCAGACCGTGCATCTTGTGAAAGCGGTGTTGCGCCATGGCGGCGCTTTAGACGCTGGGGAGGCGCTTGTTAAGCGCTATCACTCGCCGCGTGCGGCGCGCAGCTGCGGCTCGGTGAGCGGCTCTGCATCGTCCTGCGGCACCGGCTGCGGCGTCCAGCCCAGGCCCAGCATGTTGCGTTCGGCGAGCAGGCGGCGGGCCTGTTCGATCGAGAGCGGCTGGCCGAAATGGAAGCCCTGACCCTTGGCGCAGCCGATCTCCGCGAGATGCGCGATCAGTTCGCCATCCTCGATCCCTTCGGCAGTGATCGGCAGGCCCATCGACTCGCCGAGCAGAGCGATGGTCTGCACGATGGCGCGGCTTTCCTTGCTTTCGTTCATCGAGGTGACGAAGCTGCGATCGATCTTGATGCGGTCGAATGGCAGCGCGCGCAGATGCGCAAGCGAGCTGTAGCCGGTGCCGAAATCGTCGAGCGCGACGCGCACACCCTGGTTCTTCAGGCTGCCGATGATCGACTGGGCGAGGCCCATATTCTCGAACAGGCAGCTTTCGGTGATCTCGATTTCCAGACGGCTGGCAGGGAAGCCCGTCTCCACCAGCAGCTTGACGATCTTCTGCGCCAGCCAAGGGTCGCGCAGCTGCACCGGGGAGATATTGACCGATATGGTCAGGCTCTGGTCCCAGCCGCGTGCATCCTCCATCGCCTGGCGCATGACGCTGGCCGAAAGATCGCCGATCATGCCGGTATCCTCGGCGATGGGGATGAAGATCTCTGGAGAAATCTGGCCGAGCTCGGGCGAGTTCCAGCGCGCAAGAACCTCGAAACCGATCAGCATGCCGGTGTTGAGATCGATCTGCTGCTCGTAATACGGCACGAACTCGCCCCGGCTGATGCCGATGCGCATGCCCGATTCGATCTTGTTGCGGAACTGGACCTCGTTTTCCATGCGCGGGTCGAACCAGCAATAGCGGTTCCGGCCGTGTTTCTTGCTGGCGTACATCGCAATGTCGGCGCGGCGCATCAGCACGTCCAGGCTGTTCTCGCACTGGTCGGCGCGCGCGATGCCGATCGAGGCTGTTACCGTCAGTTCGGCGGTCCCGCTGCTGGCCGGGCCGGTAATCGGCTTGCTGACCTGCTCGATCAGGTCTTCTGCCACTCGCTGCACGGTTTCCGGGAAATCGGCGTCGAAGATGAAGGTGCAGGCGAACTCGTCGCCGCCCAGCCGCGCGACATGACTGTTGGGCGGCATAGTGGCCTTCAACCGCTGGGCAACCTCGACCAGCACCTTGTCGCCTGCATCATGACCCTGGATGTCGTTGATATTCTTGAAGTTATCCAGGTCTATCATCAGATAGGCCACGGTCATGTCGCGTCGCGCCGCTTGCGCGATCAGGTTCGCGCTCGCCTCGCCGATGGCCCTGCGGTTGAGGCATCCGGTCAGCGGGTCGGTGACGGCCAGCGTCTTGGCCTGCTCCTCGGCGTATTTGTGATGCGCGATCTCGCGGTGCAATTCGCCATAGCGGCGCCAGCCGAAGATGATCAGCGCGATGTTGAGCAGCAGCGCGGTCACGGCGATATTGTCGGGCGAAACTTCCTGCCCGTAGATCCGGCCCAGGGCATCGGGGAGCACACTCCCTGCCGATCCGACGAACATCACGATGGCCGCCGTCATGATGCCGCCAACGACGAAATCGCGGCTGCGGGTGACGCGGCCACTCAGCGTGTCGGTACGGCTGCTGCCGGTATTGGCGGAGGCATCCTGCTGCACATTCATTCCCCTCAACCGGAATGAGGCATCCGGCCGAATGGGGGAAGACTAAGCAAGGAGCGTTAAAAGAGTGTTTACACCGAAACCGCCATTCTGGTGGAATGTCCTGCATTTCTGCGGACTGCGATGGTAAACAGCGCATTAACGTGTCTTTCTGCCTATCGGGAGAAGTGTTGTGCCCAGCTTGACGCTTGCCAACCGGCTGCCCCTGCGCTAAGGGCGCCGGAGCTTCATGGGCAGGATCTGCGCATGGGGCACCCAGTTGAGCCGCTTATACCGCAGTGTCGGTCCATGCGCGCGCCGGTCGGCGAGGTTTCGCCCACCGGCGATTTTTGCGTTTGGTATTCAGGTTTGAAGGGTGTCCTTGATCGGATCGTGCCGGGCAGCCATGTGGGCGGACAGAAGGAGAAGCGGATATGTTCGATAATCTGACTGATCGCCTTGGCGGCGTGTTCGACCGGCTGCGCGGTCGCGGTGCGCTGAAGGAAGAAGATGTCCGCGCCGCGATGCGCGAAGTCCGCATCGCGCTGCTCGAGGCGGACGTTGCTCTTCCGGTCGTCCGCGATTTCATCAACACCGTCACCGAACAGGCTGTCGGCCAGGCGGTGCTCAAGTCGGTCGCGCCCGGCCAGCAGGTCGTCAAGATCGTCAACGACGCGTTGACCGAGATGCTGGGCTCCGAAGCGAGCGACCTCGACCTTGCCGTTGCGCCGCCCGCCGTCATCATGATGGTCGGCCTGCAGGGTTCGGGCAAGACCACCAGCACCGCCAAGATCGCCAAGCTGCTGAAGGAAAAACACGGCAAGAAGGTGATGATGGCCTCGCTCGACGTGCAGCGTCCAGCCGCGCAGGAGCAGCTCAAGGTTCTGGGCGAGCAGGTCAATGTCGCCACGCTGCCGATCGTCGCCGGCCAGATGCCGGTCGATATTGCGCGGCGTGCGCTGCAATCGGCCAAGCTGCAGTCGTTCGACGTTGTGATGCTCGATACTGCAGGCCGTCTGCATGTCGATCAGCAGCTGATGGACGAGATGAAGGCGGTCGCCGCCGAGGCTACCCCGAAGGAAATCCTGCTCGTCGTCGACTCGCTGACCGGTCAGGACGCGGTCAATGTCGCGCAGAACTTCTCCGATCAGGTCCCGCTGACCGGCGTGGTGCTCACCCGCATGGACGGCGATGCGCGTGGCGGTGCGGCGCTTTCGATGCGCGCGGTCACCGGCCGTCCGATCAAGTTCGTCGGCATGGGCGAGAAGATGGACGCGATCGAGCCGTTCCATCCAGGCCGTGTCGCGGGCCGCATCCTCGGCATGGGCGATGTCGTCAGCCTGGTCGAGAAGGCCGCGGCGACGGTCGAGAAGGAAGATGCCGACAAGCTCGCGGCCAAGATGGCCAAGGGTCAGTTCGACATGAACGACCTGCGCACCCAGCTCAGGCAGATGACCAAGATGGGCGGTCTGGGCGCGCTGGCTGGCATGATGCCGGGCATGAAAAAGGCCAAGGCTGCAATGCAGGCGAGCGGCATCGAGGACAAGGTGCTGGTGCACATGGATGCGATCATCGGATCTATGACGCCCAAGGAGCGCGAGAAGCCCGGCCTGCTCAACGCCAAGCGCAAGATTCGCATCGCGAAGGGATCGGGTACCACCGTGCAGGAAGTCAACCGGGTGATCAAGATGCACCAGGAGATGGAAGGCGCGATGAAGAAGATCCGCAAGATGGGCGGATTGAAGGGGCTCGCCGCCATGTTTGGCGGCGGTGGCGGCGGAGATGGCGGCATGGGCGGCCTTGGCGGTGGCAAGATGCCGACCGAGGACGACATTGCTGGGCTGCTCGGCGGCGGAGGTGGCAAGGGCATTGCAGGAGGGCTTCCCGGCCTTCCCGGCGGGCTCCCCCCCGGTTTTCAGAATTTCAACAAGAAGAAGTGATTTCGTTTTTTTCAAATTTATCAGAAAGGTAAGGTCTACAATGTCGATTTCCATGCGTCTGTCGCGCGGCGGTTCCAAGAAGCGCCCCTATTACAAGATCGTCGTCGCCAACAGCCGCGCGCCCCGCGACGGCAAGTATCTTGAGCAGATCGGCACCTACAACCCGCTGCTCGCCAAGGATTCGGGCGAGCGCGTGAAGATCAACGAAGAGCGCGCCAAGCACTGGCTTTCGGTCGGCGCACAGCCCACCGATCGCGTGGCCCGCTTCCTCGACGCCGCCGGCCTCAAGGAGCGCAAGGCAACCGTGAACCCCAAGAAGGGCGAGCCGGGCGAAAAGGCCAAGGAACGCGCCGAGGAAAAGGCTGCGAAGATCGCTGAAGCCGAAGAAGCCGCCAAGGCCGCTGCCGAAGCGCCTGCTGCTGAAGAAGCACCGGCTGAAGAAGCTGCTGCCGAACAGGCCGAAGGCTGATCGACTGAGCCGGAGTGGTCCTCTTCGACCACTCCGGCTCCGGTTCTGCGATGGCTGACCGCCCCATCACCCTGGCCGTGATCGTCGGCGCGCATGGCGTGACCGGCGAGGTGCGCGTGAAGCTGTTCGGCTCGGGGCTCGATGCGCTCAAGGCGCACAAGAGCTTCAACAACGGCGCGCTGACGCTCAAGTCGCTGCGTCCGCAAAAGGACCTCGGCATCGCGCGCTTTGCCGAGATAACCGACCGCAACGCGGCAGAGGCCGCGCGCGGCACCGAACTCACCGTTCCCCGCTCCGCGCTTCCGCCCTTGGGCGAGGGCGAATATTATCATGCCGACCTGATCGGACTGCCTGTGGTGTCGGAAAGCGGCACCGCGCTCGGCACCGTTCGCGCGGTCGAGAATTTCGGTGCGGGCGATGTGCTCGATATAGTGGGCGAAGACGGCAAGAGCTTCATGGTGCCGGTCAACGTCGGCGAAATCACCGATGCCAGCGTGATCATTGACCCCGTCTGGGCTGAATAGTATATACATCGCGTATATACAGGAGGCTCTGATGGGCAAGGAATACCGCGCAAAGAGCTTCAAGTCGGGCAATTCCGTCGCCATTCGCATGCCTGCCGCGCTGGGCATCGAGCCGGACCGCGAATGGACCATCGTCGAGAAGGACGGTGAATTTCTGGTCCGGGCAGTGGGCGAGCAAAGGCGCAAGTTCAACATCGACAAGGTGGCGGGCTCTGCCACCAGCCTGAAACGCATCAAGCCAGAGGACCGGGCTATTGAAGCCAGGCCGCTGCGTTGGGATTTGCTGGACGGCGGCAATGAAGCATGAAGTATCTGCTCGACAGCAATATCATCATCCTTTTGACCATGAACGCTGATGCAGGCGTCGTTGCGCGCGCGGCAGAATGCTTTGAAGGCGATCTGGTGACATCAGCCGTGGCAATCGGGGAAGTGGCGCTCGGATCGGTGCGCGGAAAGCCGCCCGCTTTTGCGCAACTGCAGGCATTTCTGGAGGAGGTACCGGTGTTGCCGTTCGATTTTTTTGCGGCACGCGCCTATGCGACGCTTCCGTTCAAGCGCCGCAGCTTCGACCGGCTTATCGCGGCACAGGCACTTGCGCTGGACGTCGTCCTCGTCACGGATAATGAAAAGGACTTCGCCGACATTCCCGGCCTGAAGGTCGAGAACTGGACCCTATGACCTTCGCCGCCCAAGTCCTCACACTCTATCCCGAGATGTTCCCCGGGCCGCTCGGCCACAGCCTCGCCGGGCGGGCGCTGGCAGAGGGGCGATGGTCGCTCGATGCCATCCAGATCCGCGATTTTGCGACCGACAGGCACCGCAGCGTCGATGATACGCCAGCGGGCGGCGGGGCGGGGATGGTGCTGCGCGCCGATGTGCTCGCTTCGGCGGTCGATCATGCGCTGGAGCGGTCGCCGGATGCGCCCATTATCGCAATGACGCCGCGCGGAGTTCCGTTGACGCAGCAACGCGTGCGTCAGCTCGCAGCAGGGCCGGGGGTCACGATTCTCTGCGGTCGCTTCGAGGGATTCGACCAGCGCTTGTTCGAGGCGCGGCCGATCGAGGAAATTTCGATCGGCGATTACGTGCTTTCGGGCGGAGAAACCGGGGCTCTGGTGCTGCTTGACGCTTGCGTTCGGCTGTTGCCCGATGTAATGGGCGCGTCTTCCAGCGGAGACGAAGAATCGTTCGAGAACGGTTTGCTCGAATATCCGCACTACACCCGACCTCAAATCTGGGAAGGGCGTGCGATCCCCGAAGTGCTGCGATCGGGGGATCACGCGAAAATCCGGGCCTGGCGTGAAGCACAGGCTGCGGAGATCACACGGCTAAGGCGGCCGGATCTTTGGGAGCGCCATGGGGGCACTCCGGATCGGTCGCCCTCTGGTGCGCGGCGAAAGACATAGGACAGGTCATATGAACCTCATCCAGACGCTCGAAGCGGAAGCTATCGAGGAATTCAAGTCGAAGAAGTCCATCCCCGATTTCCGGGCTGGCGATACCGTTCGCGTCGGCGTGCGCGTGGTCGAAGGCGACCGCACCCGCGTCCAGAACTATGAAGGCGTGTGCATTGCACGCTCGAACCGGGGCCTGGGCTCCAACTTCACCGTGCGCAAGATCTCGTTCGGTGAGGGCGTCGAGCGCGTGTTCCCGCTCTACTCGCCGAACATCGATTCGATCACCGTCGTCCGTCGCGGTGTCGTGCGTCGTGCGAAGCTCTATTATCTGCGTGGCCTGACCGGCAAACGCGCGCGTATTGCCGAGCGCCGGGACAACCGTCCGGCGAAGGACAGCGCCGAAAGCTGAAATTCCGGGGTTCATCCCCAGAAACAGGAAGAGGGGCGGTCCGGTCGGATCGCCCCTTTTTCTTTGCCTCGCGTCAGCACAGAAGGGCCTCAGGCGAAAGCATGCTGCCCGATGACGTGCTGACGGGAACGAAAACTGCGTGAAACCCTTTTCGCGCGAAACGATATGCAAGGTGAAGCCTCGTCCGGCTTACTCGCGGCTTGTATTGCGGGGGGTAAGCGGCTAGGCGCGCCGGGCATTGCACTGGAGGACAGATCAAGTGGGTTATCGTGTTGCCGTTGTCGGCGCGACCGGAAATGTCGGTCGCGAAATGCTCGCCATCCTGGCGGAGCGCGAGTTTCCGATTGCCGAGATTGCGGCCGTTGCCTCGCCGCGTTCCACGGGCTCGATGATCGAGTTCGGCGAAACCGGCAAGATGCTCAAGGTCCAGAATATCGAGCATTTCGATTTCACCGGCTGGGATATCGCGCTGTTTGCCGCGGGCTCGGCCGCTACCAAGATCTACGCGCCCAAGGCTGCCTCGCAGGGCTGTGTGGTCATCGACAACTCGTCGCTCTATCGCATGGAGCCTGACGTTCCGCTGATCGTGCCCGAAGTGAACCCCGATGCGATCGACGGTTATACGCAGCGCAACATCATCGCCAATCCCAATTGCTCTACCGCACAGCTCGTCGTCGCACTGAAGCCGCTGCATGATGCCGCGACGATCAAGCGCGTTGTCGTCGCCACCTATCAGTCGGTGTCGGGCGCCGGCAAGGAAGGCATGGACGAACTGTTCGAGCAGTCGCGCAACATCTTTGTCGGCGACAGCGCCGAGCCCAAGAAGTTCACCAAGCAGATCGCCTTCAACATCATCCCGCATATCGACGTATTCCTGGACGATGGTTCGACCAAGGAAGAGTGGAAGATGGTGGTCGAGACCAAGAAGATCCTCGACCCCAAGATCAAGCTGACCGCAACCTGCGTGCGCGTGCCGGTGTTCGTCGGCCATTCCGAAGCGGTGAACATCGAGTTCGAGAACGAGCTGTCCGCCGAGGATGCCCAGAAGATCCTGCGCGAGGCCCCGGGCATCATGCTGGTCGACAAGCGCGAGGACGGCGGATACGTCACCCCGGTCGAATGCGTCGGCGATGGCGCGACCTATATCAGCCGCGTCCGCGACGACAGCACGGTCGAGAATGGCATCTCCCTGTGGTGCGTGTCGGACAACCTGCGCAAGGGGGCTGCGCTCAACGCCGTGCAGATCGCCGAGCTGCTCGGCCGGCGCCACCTCAAAAAGGGCTGATCTTGCCGCGATGATAGCATTTTGCTATCATCGCGGGCATGGGACAGGTCTTGATCCGGAAGATTAGCGACGAAACGCTGAAAAGCTATCGTGCCCTCGCGCGTGAGCGGGGCACTTCGCTCGAGGCGGAGCTGCGCGACATCATCGAGGCGCACCGCCCATTGATCAAGAAGCCCGCCGCACAATTGCGGCAGATGTCGGAAAAGGCACTGGCACTCAGGCCGCCGGGTGCCCCCTTGGGCAGCGACAGCACCCTCATCGTTCGCGAGGATCGCGATACCCAACACGGCAAATGGGTCGATGACGCTGGTCGTTGACGCAAGCGTGGCTGTAAAGTGGCTCGTCCGCGAGCATGATACCTCGGCGGCGCGGCAGCTATTCGAAATCCCTGATCCGCTAATTGCGCCCGATTGGTTGATGGTGGAAGCGGCCAGCACGCTGTGGCGCAAGGTCAAGCAATCGGAATTGGCAGAGATTCATGCCGAGCAGCATCTGAAGGAACTGCCTGAATTCTTCAGTCAAATGCTGCCGTCCTCAGAACTGGTCAGCGGTGCGTTGGCTATCGCGTTCCACTTGCGCCACCCGATCTACGATTGCCTGTATATAGAGATGGCCCGTCGAATGGCTTGCAAGATGGTCACCGCAGACAAGGAATTGCTGAAACGCGTTGCCCGGTCGGACTATGCACAATTGGTCGTCGATCTTTCCGACTATGCTTGACCCGGCAAAGCAAGATGCGTCGGCTCATTCCCCGATATGCACTGGCAAGCCGCCCATGTTCGCGGGGCGGCGCAGCAGGAGCAGCAGCGGGATCGCGCACAGGTTGATGAGCATCATTGCGTGGAAATCGTCGATATAGGCGATCATTGCAGCCTGGCGGTTGACCTCGCCATTGATCGCCATCATCGTCGCATCGCCCAGCGAGCCAAACTTCTCGATCGTTCCGGAGTCGATCGCGGAGAGCGTGCTGTCGGTGATATGCGCGGCAAGATCACCATGGCTGACCTGGATGTTGCGGCTGAGCAGGGCGGTCATGCCTGCGATGCCGATCGACGCGCCGATGCTCCGCGACAGGTTCAGCAGGCTGGCGCCGTCGGTGCGGTGGCGCGGCTGCAGCGTCGAGAAGGCCGTCATGTTCAAGGGTATGAACACCAGCCCCATGCCCAGGCCCTGGACGAGACCGGCAACCACCATCGGCTGCCAGCTCATCTCCAGCGACCAGCCGGTCATCATGTAGAGCGAGTAGGTCGTGATGATGGCCCCGGTAACCATCAGGTAACGCGGGTCGATCCTCGTCACCAGGCGACCTGCAATCGCCATCGACACGAGGATGCCGAAGCCGCGCGGGGCGAGCAGCAGGCCGGTGTCGAGCACGGTATAGCCGAACAGCTGCTGCAGCATCGGCGGCAGCAAGGCCATGCTCGCAAACATCACCATGCCGACGACGAGCATGAACAGCAGCGCAGCGGCCATGTTGGGATTGCCCAGCAGCGTGCGGTCGAACAGCGGCTGCCTGCCCCAGAGCATATGCAAGGCAAACATCCACAGACAGGCGATGGCGATCGCGCCCTCGATCAGGATTTCGGTGCTGCTGAGCCAGTCGAGCTGTGTACCGCGGTCGAGCATCACCTGCATGCTGGCGAGGCCGAGTGCCAGCATCGAGAAGCCGAACAGATCGAACCGGCGATCGGTCTTCGGGCGGCTGGGCAGCAGCCACAGCATCAGGATGACGGTAACGATGCCCAAGGGCACGTTGATCAGGAACACCCAGCGCCAGTTGTAGTTCTCGGTCAGCCAGCCGCCGATCACCGGGCCCATGATCGGTCCGACCATGATGCCCATGCCCCATAAAGCCATGGCCTTTGCCTGCTTGCTGGGCGGATTGATGTCCATCAGCACGGTCTGCGACAGCGGGCCGATGAACGCCGCGCTGATCCCCTGAAAGGCGCGGAACAGCACCATTTCGCCTAGGCTCGTCGCGGCGCCACAGAGCAGCGAGGAAAGCGTGAAGGCGATGACCGCCCAGATGAAGAGGTTGCGCGATCCGATCCGTTCGGCCAGCCAGCCGGTGATCGGGATCGCGATCGCCGAAGCGACAAGATAGCTGGTCAGCGCCCAGGTCACCGTTTCCGATGTCGCGCCCAGGCTCGATTCCATGTGCGGCAGCGCGACATTGGCTATGGTGGTGTCGAGGATCTGCATGATCGACGCCATCATCACCGCCAGCGTCAAAAGGCCGTGATGCCTGACCGGCAGCGTCGCGACATCGCCCGGTGCAGCAGGCGACGGCTCGGTGCGTGATGCGGGGGCAGGTGCGGCTCGGCTGGCCATCGCCGGTTACTTGCGCTTGCCGGTATCGACGGTGACCTCGGCGGAAAGCCCCGCGATCAGGCGACGGTCGGCGGGCTTGTCGAGCCGGATGCGCACCGGCACGCGCTGCGTCACCTTGACCCAGTTGCCGGTCGCGTTCTGCGCGGGCAGCACCGAAAATTCCGCGCCGGTGCCTGCGCCGATGCTCTCGACCCGGCCGGTGAGCTTGAGGTCGGGATAGGCATCGAGTGTTACCTCGGCTGCCTGGCCAACGCGCATATGGTCGAGATCGGTTTCCTTGAAATTCGCCTCGATCCAGCTGCGGTCATCGACCACCAGCGTCAGCGCGGGCAGACCGACGACCATTGCCTGACCCTTTTGCAGCCGATCGGCCTGGACGACGCGGCCGCTCACCGGCGCGCGGACGACGGTGCGGGCAAGGTTCAGCGCAGCGGTCTCGCGGCGCACGCGCGCCTGCGCAATCGCGGGATTGACGCCAGGCACTGCGCTGCCGGTCGCGAGCTTTGCACGGGCATCGGCGGCATCGGCCTGCGCCGCGCGCAGCTGTTCGCGCGCCATCTGGACGCGGCGCTCGGCCTCGTCGAGCCGCGCCTTGGTGGTGAAACCGCGCGCCATCAGTGCCTGCTGGCGCTCCAGATCGATCCTGGCATAGTCGATCGCATCCTGCGCCGCTGCAATGCCCACCCCGGTCGAGCGCGCCTCGCTGGCGAGCGTCGCGACCGATACCTCGGCTCCGGCGATATCGGCGTCGGCCTGACGCACCGCCAGCTCATAGGGCTCAGGATCGATGCGGAAGAGCACGTCGCCCGCTTTCACCGCCATGTTCTCGGCTGCGCGCACATCAATGATCGGGCCGCCGACCTCGGACGTCACGGCGACCTTGTCCTGCTGGACATAGGCATTGTCGGTCGAGACATAGCGCCCGCCCGAAAGCCAGTAATAGCCGCCCGCCACCGCCAGCGCGAGCGGGACCGAAACCATCACCACCCGCTTCAGCCACTTGCGGGGAGCCTTTTCAGATGGCTGCTGCGCAACCGGCGAAGGGGCGGCGGCACCCGAAGGGGAATCGACTTCCACCATATCCTCGCTCACCGATATGCGTTCGTCGCGGTCAAGCATCGACGGCCTCCTTGCGCGAAAGATTGGCGCGGACACGCTCTACCAGCCCGGCGAGCACGTGGCGCTCGTCTTGGCTGAGACCGGCAAAGGCATGATCCTCGACTCGCCTGGCCTCGGCTTCCAGCTGGCGGATCAGCCCGTCGGTCTTGTCGGTGAGATACAGGTTCCAGGCGCGCCGGTCATTGGGGTCGGGCTTGCGGCAGACCATGCCGCTATCGGCCAGCCGGTCGATCATGCGCGACAGGGTAATCGGCTCGACCTCGAGCAGATCGGCCAGCTCGCTCTGCCGCATGCCCGGTTCGCGGTTCAGCCGCGCGACCGTGCGCCATTGCAGGCTGGTCATCCCCAGATCGCGCAACATGCCATCAAGCGTCCGGCGATAGAGCCGGGCAGTATCGTTGAGGAGAAATCCGATCGAGTCTGTCATGGCATGCGATATAATAGCATATGACATTATATGGAAGTGCACTGAGCACAATTCCGATTGCACAAAACGCCATGTTTTGGCAGTCTGTGTGACATGACACTCACAGCCGATATATTCTGGTCGTTCCGCTCCCCCTACAGCTATCTGGCGATGCGTCGCTATCGCGCGATGGAAGAGCAATATGACCTGACGCTCAATCTGCGCCCGGTATATCCACTCGCAGTGCGCGAGCCGACATTTTTCGAGCGCAATCATCCCGGCTGGCTGCGCTACACGCTGACCGACGTGTTTCGCCTGTCGCAATATCTGGAAATTCCCTTCTTCCCGCCCAATCCCGATCCGATCGTGCAGGACATGGCCACGCGGACGATTGCGGCGGAACAGCCCTATATCTATCGCATCACCCGCATGGGCCAGGCCGCAGCGCGCATGGGCAAGAGCCTGGCGTTCTGCGACGAGGTGTCGCAGCTCATCTGGGGCGGCACCGCCGGCTGGCACGAGGGCGATCACCTGAAGCATGCAGCCGAACGCGCGGGGCTGGACCTCGCCGAACTCGACGCGATCGCGGTTGCCGAAGCCGAGGCGCTCGACGCCGAACTCGCCGCCAACCAGCAGGCGCTCGAAATGGCAGGGCACTGGGGCGTGCCGACATTGGTGTTCCAGGGCGAACCCTTTTTCGGCCAGGACCGCATCGGACTTGCCATCTGGCGCATGGAGCAGGCAGGCCTTAAAGAGCGGGGATGACCGCAACCATTCCCAGCATCACCACCACCCGCATACGCTCCTTCGACGGCACCCCGTTGGCCGTGCACGAAACCGGCGAGGGCAGGCCGCTGCTGCTGCTGCATGGACTGTTCTCCAGCGCGGAGACCAACTGGATCAAGTTCGGGCACGCGGCGCGGCTGGCGGCAGCGGGCTATCGCGTCGTCATGCCCGATCTGCGCGCGCACGGGCAGAGTGCGGCACCGCATGATCCGGCGGCTTATCCGCATGACGTGCTGGTCGATGATGCGCTGTCGTTGATCGACACGCTGGGGCTCGACGATTTCGATCTGGGCGGATTTTCACTCGGCGCGCGCACCACGGCGAAGCTGCTGGCGGCGGGCGTGACGCCGGGCAAGGCGATCCTTGCGGGCATGGGCTGGCAAGGGCTGACCGGCTGGACGCGGCGGCGCGATTTTTTCGTCACCGCGATCGACCGGCGCGACGAGGTGAAGCGCGGCGACCCGCATTTCATGGCGGTTGCCTTCATGAAGACGCAGGGGATCGATCCGGTCGCGGCCCGGCTGCTGCTCGACAGCTTCGGCGTGGTCGATACCGATGCGCTGGTTGCCCGTGATGTGCCGGTGCTGGTGGTCTGCGGCGCGGACGACCAGGACAACGGTTCCGCACCCGAACTCGCGCGCCAGCTCAAGAACGCGACCTATCGCGAGATCAAGGGCACGCACATGTCGAGCGTGCTCGAACCGGCGCTGGCCGAAGAAATGGTTTCATTTCTGACCACTTGACGCTGCCGCGCCGGGGTTCCATCGTCCGTCGCGAATTGCCGTTCGCACAAGGACCTCGCTCATGAAATCGTTCAAATCGCTTGCATCCGTGATCGCGCTGTCGGTTGCGACTGTCGCTGCCCCGGCCTTTGCCGAAGAGGTGGCCCCGCAGGCCGCTGCGGCCAAGCCGACCGCCGCCGATGCCGAGGCCTTTGTCGCGGCGGCGGAGAAGGAGGGCTTCGATTACACGGTCTCGGCAAGCCGGGTGTTCTGGATCAACTCGACCTATCTGACCGACGATACCAATGCGCTCGCCGCCGAAGTCGGCGCCAAGGGCACCGAGATGCAGGTACGCTTCGCGCTCGAGGCGGCCAAGTATAACGACGTTCCGGGCCTCAGCGAAGAGACGCGGCGCAAGCTCGACAAGCTGCGCGGCGGCATCGTGCTGCCTGCGCCGACCACCGAGGGTGCGGCGGCCGAACTCAACACCATCGCGACCGAGCTTCAGTCGATCTACGGCAAGGGCAAGGGAACGCTCGACGGCAAGCCGGTCAGCGGATCGGATATCGAGGCGGCGATGGGCGATGTCCGCGATCCGGCAAAGCTCAAGGAAATGTGGGTGAGCTGGCACGACAATGTCGGCGCGCCGATGAAGGACGATTATGCGCGCATGGTCGAGATCGCCAACCAGGGTGCGCGCGAGCTGGGCTTCAGGAATGTGGGGGCCATGTGGCGCGGCCAGTATGACATGAGCGCGGACGAGTTCGCCGCGCTCACCGAGAAGCTGTGGCAGCAGGTCAAGCCGCTCTATGACGACCTGCATTGCTACACCCGCACCAAGCTGAACGAGAAATATGGCGATGCGGTGCAGCCGAAGACTGGCCCGATCCGCGCCGACCTGCTCGGCAACATGTGGGCGCAGGAATGGGGCAATATCTATGATGTCGTGGCGCCGGCGGGCGCGGGCGATATCGGCTATGACGTGACCGAACTGCTCAAGGCGAAGAATTACGATCCGCTAAAGATGGTGAAGACCGGCGAGGGCTTCTTTTCGTCACTGGGCTTTGCGCCGCTGCCGGAGACGTTCTGGCAGCGCTCGCAATTCGTGAAGCCGCAGGACCGCGAGGTCGTGTGCCATGCCTCGGCCTGGGACATCGACAACATGGACGATATCCGCATCAAGATGTGCATCAAGGTGAATGCCGACGATTTCACCACGATCCATCACGAACTGGGGCACAATTATTACCAGCGCGCCTATAACCAGCAGGATCCGCTGCATCTCGATGGCGCGAACGATGGCTTCCACGAGGCGATCGGCGACATGGTCGCGCTCTCGATCACACCCGATTATCTGGTCGAGATCGGCCTGCTCGACAAGGCGAAGGTGCCGGGTGCGGACAAGGATCTGGGCCTGTTGCTGCGCCAGGGCATGGACAAGCTTGCCTTCCTGCCGTTCGGCCTGCTGGTCGATCGCTGGCGCTGGGGCGTGTTCGACGGCAGCATCAAGCCCACCGGCTACAACGACGCCTGGACGGCGCTGCGTCTGCAATATCAGGGCATCGTGCCGCCCGCCGATCGACCGGATGATGCCTTCGACCCCGGCGCGAAATACCACATCCCGGGCAACACGCCTTATACCCGCTATTTCCTGGCGCGCATCCTGCAGTTCCAGTTCTACAAGGCAGCGTGCGACATTGCGGGATGGAAGGGGCCGCTCCATCGCTGCAGCTTCTATGGCAACAAGGAAGTGGGCAACCGGCTGAACGCGATGCTTGAAATGGGCGCGTCAAAGCCCTGGCCCGATGCACTCGAGGCGTTCACCGGATCGCGTGAAATGGACGGAACGGCGCTGGTCGAATATTTCGCGCCGCTGCAGACGTGGCTCAAGGAAGAAAATAAGGGCAAGCAATGCGGTTGGTGACCGCATCGCCTGCCCCTGAAGTTGGCTTCTTCCACTAGATTTGGGGCCTGCCCTCCGGAAGCGGGGGGCGCCTCTGTCTGGAACACAGGCCCCGAGGCTCCGCGCCTGAGGGAATCGAGCGCGGCTCCTGACTCCGAGACGATCAGTGAACGTTGTAGGCCGTTCCGGCAGCGCCCGTGGTTGAGGGCACGACATTCTGATCGACATAATCGCTATTCTCGTCGGGCGTCGTCGCGGCCGCGTTCTTGTTGCGACGCGACACGGCAATGGCTGCAGCAATCAGCGCGATGCCGCCTGCCGCGAGACCAAGCGCGAGCGCGGGATGGGCCCGGGCCTGCTGGGCCGCATAGCGGCTGTTCTCGCTGACCTTGCCGGACAGTTCGCGTGCAACCACCGCCAGACGCTCGCTCGCATCGTGCGCCAGTTCGTCGGCCTTGTCGCGCAGCGGGCCAACTTCGGTCGTCAGCGACTTGGCATTTTCGGTGATGATCGCGGCTGCAGCCGACGCATTGCGCTTGACCAGATCCGAGGCGATCCTTGCATTCTCCGCGATCACTTCGCCGGCCAGTCTTGCTGTCTCGCTCGCCTTGGAGCGCAGCTCGTCACGATTGTCGTTGACCGAGGCGAACGCGCTGGAAGCTTCGCTGCGGGCACGCTCTGCCAGATTGAGGGCATCGGCCTTGATGCGTTCGGCGGCGTTCTTGATGGCGTCACTCATGGTGATCTCCTTTGATATCGATCGGGCAGGTGCGAACCTCCCGACATCGCAACCAATACGCCATGCCCTGCGCTTTGTTCCGCGCCGTTCGGTGTCCGGATCAAATCTTTCGACCAACGGACACGAAAATGGCCACCGGATCGCTCCGGTGGCCATGTCTTTTTGCGGATGATCTGTCTGGCCCGGATCAGGCCGCCGGCTCAAGCACCGGCCTGGCTTTTTTTGGCCCGTCTCCTGGCCAGGTGCCTTCGCCATCGGCCGAATCCTGCATCTTCTGATAGGGCGATGCATAGCGCTCGCGCAGGTCCTGCCATTCCATCACCATGCTGCCGCCAGTTGCCTTGTGCTGCTTCTCCCATGCACCCAGCATGTCGAGACAGGCATGGTCGATATGGTCCAGATGCTCGACATGCACATGCACCTCGCGACCCGGCTTCACGGTTTCCAGCACGCCGGCAAGACGCGGGATGGAAAAGAAGGTCGCCGACCCGTGCAGGAACACGTCGGTACGGCCCGCCATCTCGTCATCCTCCAGATCGACCCGGACATGGGTGAAGGTATAGACCACCTTGGCCGTTGCCAGCACGAAGCCGATGATCACGCCGGTCAGCAGGTCGAACACCACGATGCCGCCCAGCGTGGTAAAATAGATCGCCAGTTCGACACGGCCGTAGGAGGCGATCTTCTTGATCTGCGCGATGTTGACCAGCTTGTAGCCCGTATAGACCAGGATTGCAGCCAGCGCGGCGGTCGGGATCAACGCGAGCAGCCAGGGCAGGGCGACGACCGTAGCCAGGATCCACACGCCGTGCATGATCGCCGACATGCGCGACTTGGCGCCCGCCTGCACATTGGCAGAGGAGCGCACGATCACGCCGGTCATCGGCAGCGCGCCGACCGCGCCGCACAGCATGTTGCCGATGCCCTGAGCGCGCAGTTCCTTGTCATACTTGGTGCGCGGACCGGTGTGCATCTGATCGACGGCTGTGGCGCACAGCAGCGTTTCTGCGCTGGCAACAAAGGCGAAAACCACGCCAAGCAGCAGGATTTCCATCGTCAGGCCGCGCTGCAGCGCTTCCATGGTCGGGATGTTGAGCGAGGCGACGATATTGTCGGGCACGGTGACGCGCTTGATATCGAACCCGGCAAAGGCCGCGACCAGAGTGCCGACAATCACCGCGATCAGCGGGGCAGGGACCATGGCCAGCTGCTTGGGCTTGAACTGGTTCCAGATCAGGATCGCCGCGATCGTGGCAACGCCCGTGATCGCCGCGAGGTGATGGCTGTCCATGGCCATCGGGAAGATTGCCTTGTAGATCGCCTCGGGGATCGACAGCAGGTTCTGGATGCCGCTGCCGCGCGGGCTGTCGTCGATCATCACATGGAATTGCGACCCGAGGATCAGCACGCCGATGCCGGCCAGCATGCCGTGGATCACCGAGGGGGAGATGGCGCGGAACCATTGACCGAGCCGTGCTATGCCCGCGATCAGCTGGAGCGCGCCGGCAATCAGTCCGACCACTCCCATCATGATCAGGCCCTGTTCCTGGACCAGCTGATAGCACAGAACCGCAAGGCCCGCAGCAGGGCCACTGACCTGCAGCGGCGATCCCGCCAGAGTGCCGACGACCAGACCGCCGATAATGCCAGTGATCAGACCAAGAGCGGGCGGCGCGCCCGATGCGATGGCGACGCCAAGGCAGAGCGGGAGCGCCACCAGAAACACGACGACCGAAGCGAGCAGGTCCTGGGGCCAGCTCCGCTTCATCGTCTCGAATTCACCCATCTGGGCGGTTGCTGCAGTCATGACCAGTGTCCTTGAATGAGGCGTTTCAGGCTTCCGATCAGGCGGCGCACTGGTGCTTTTCGAGCGCCAGGGCTGCCATTTCGCTGGCATAATGCTCGTGCACCGGATTGAACTTGCCTGTCGCCTCGTCATAGGCGGTCACGTCACCGGTCTTGATGTCATAGACCCAGCCGTGCAGCTGAAGATCGCCCATCGCGAGCCGCACTGCGACGGAAGGGTGCGTCTTGAGATGGTTGAGCTGCAGGATGACGTTCTGTTCGAGCAGCATCTTCATCTTCGCATCATCGTCCAGATCGGCGCCCAGATGCTTGACCACCTCGACTGCCGCACGCGAATAGCCCAGCCATTCGCGGACATGCGGCAGGCTGTCGAGACCTTCGGGGTTCATCGCGCCCTTCATCGCACCGCATTCGGTATGGCCACAGACCACGATATGCGGGACCTTGAGCGCGGCGACCGCGAACTCGATCGACGCGGTCATGCCGCCGGTCTGCTGGGTGTGCGGGGGCACGATGTTGCCGGCATTGCGGCAGATGAACAGCTCGCCCGGCTCGGTCTGGGTGATCATCGCGGTTTCGATGCGCGAATCCGAGCAGGTGATGAACAGGGCTTCGGGTGACTGGCCCTTGGCCAGACTTTCGAACAGCTCCTGCTTTTCGGGAAAGACTTCGGTCTGGAAGCGGACGACGCCGGCGGCGAAATGAGGCATGGGGATGCTCCTTGTTGAGGCTTAAGGGGTGGTGTGTTCACGACCAGAGTTCGCGCACCTCGCGCAAATCTCCGGCCAGGGCCGCAGGGGCACGGGCCTCGACAAAGGCGAGCCCGTCGGTGATCCAGCCGGCGATCTGCGGCTGGGCCAGGCGATAGAGATGCTGCCGGCCGTTGCGCCGTTCCTCCACCATGCGCGCGGTGCGCAACAGGCTGAGATGCTGGGAAAGGCGGGTGGGCGGCAGGTTCAGCTTTTCCGCCAGCGTGCTGACATCGCACTCGCCGGTGCGAAGCTCCTCGATCAGGCGAATCCGGTCGGGATGCGCGATCAGCTTGAAGACCTCGGCCAGTTCACGAGCGACAGGGACACGGTGCGGCATGCCATCGATTATGGCTATCCGCTAAACTAGGTCAATACATACCTGCAAATATATGCAGATGTTACGGTAACGAATGGGCAGAAAGCGCAAGGGCCACAATGGGTTGAGACTTGCTCGCCCATGTGGCCCTTTGGAGTTGGCGATGTTGCCGAGCAGTGCCGGTTAGCGGAACGGCGGTTCGTTGAACGCGCGCAGCTTGCGGCTGTGCAGGCTGTTGCTTTCCCCGCGCAGCATCTCGCAGGTGCGGATGCCGATCTGCATGTGTGCGGCGATGGCCTCCTCGTAGAAGCGATTCGCCTGGCCGGGGAGCTTCAACTCGCCGTGCAGCGGCTTGTCCGAAACGCATAGCAGAGTCCCGTAAGGCACACGGAAGCGATAGCCTTGTGCCGCGATCGTTGCGCTTTCCATGTCGATCGCGACCGCGCGCGATTGCGAGAAGCGCAGCGCGCTGGTCGAATAGCGTAGTTCCCAGTTGCGGTCGTCGGTGGTGACGACGGTGCCGGTGCGCATCCGCCGCTTGAGGTCCGCACCACTGGTGCCCGAGATTTCTTCGGCGGCCCCTGCGAGTGCCTGCTGGATCTCGGCGATTGGCGGGATGGGGATTTCGGGCGGCAGCACCTCGTCCATGATATGGTCGTCTCGAAGATACGCATGGGCCAGCACATAGTCGCCGATCCGCTGGGTCGGACGCAGGCCGCCACAATGGCCGATCATCAGCCACACCTCGGGGCGCAGCACGGCAAGGTGATCGGTAATCGTCTTGGCATTCGAGGGGCCGACGCCGATATTGACCAGCGTGATCCCGCCGAAATCGGGCGCAATCAGATGATAGGCAGGCATCTGATGCCGGCGCCAGGCGCTGTCCGCAACCAGCTGGCTGGGGTCTGCCCCGGGCTCGTCGGTATAGAGGCCGCCCGCGCCCGACAGCGCGGTATAATGGCCCTTTCCGATCTGGCTGCAGGCCCAGCCAACGAATTCATCGACATAGCGGTGATAGTTGGTGAACAGGATGAAGCGCTGGACATGCTCGGGTGGGGTGCCGGTATAGTGCCGCAGCCGCGCCAGCGAGAAATCGGTGCGCAGTCCGTCGAACAGCGACAAGGGCCTTTCGCCGCCATAGCCGAAAGACAGGAACCCGTCGGCAATCTCGTCGCCGATATCGGCGAGCTCGGTAGTCGGGAAATAGCGCGCCAGTTCGAGCGGTGTGATACCGCCCAGCTCCGGTCCCGAAATCCCGTCGAGGACATAGGGGAAGGGGATCTCCTGATCGCTCGCTCCCACCGACATGGTCACATCGTAATTTTCGCTGAGCAGGGTGAGCTGTTCGGTCAGATAGTCCGCGAACATGCGCGGCCGGGTGACCGTGGTTGTGTAGACCCCCTGTGCATTCAGGCGACCGAAGGACAGGCCGGGCGCGGGGCCGCGCTCATGGCCGTCATATTCGATGCGCAGGCAGGGATAGCTGAACGCTCCGTTCGCGCGCAGCGCCGGATCGGGCGGCGTGCCGTGTTCGACAAAGGCGCGGATCGCGGTCTGGAGAGTATGGACCGACTGCTCGTAATGGTCGGCAAGCTGGGAGATGATGGTTTCGATAGTGCTCATGTTAAGCTCTTAACGACTCTGGATGTCACTGTCATTACCGTTGTAAGCCGCTGCCGAGCACCTGATTCCAGGTGGTTGCAACCCGGCGCGCGCACCGCTTATGATGCCGCCGGCGATCAGGAACATCAGGAAATGGAGCGATGACATTGAAAACGCTGCGGCCAAGCGCCCTTTTGCGGACCGCAGGCGCCATCGCCCTGCTGCTCCTCGCCCCTGCCGTGCCCGTCCTGGCGCAGGAGAATGCGGATGACCGGACCGAGGTCAATGCCTTTACACCGGCCAGCGTCCGCGAAATCCTGTCACCGTTCGGCAACTCGGTGACAATCGCCGATCGCCAGACTCCCGAAGGCCGGCCCTATGTCGAGGCCAGTTTCGGCCAGCTCAAGGTCAACATGTTCTTCACCGCCTGCCCACCGAGCCAGCCGAACCAGTGTCAGGGGCTGTATCTGCTCGCCTTCTGGCCCAAGCCTGCGGAGCGCAATGCCCAGAATCTTGCGGGTGCTGCCGCCGATTTCAACCGGATGTACGAGTTCAGCAAGGCTGGCGTCTCGGTCGCGGGCGAGCCGTTCGTCGCTCGCTATCTGATCAGCGATTTCGGGGTGAAGCGCGGCACGCTGCGCCGCGAAGTGACCAATTTCGTGGTGCTGGCCCAGCGGTTCAACCAGGAAGTGGTGAACCCGCCAGCGCAGTGACCGTGCTGATCCACAGCTGACATTGCGCTCCCTGGTCAGGGAGGGGAGCCTGGATGTGCGCCATGCGTGAACAAAGCTGCCCCTGAACATAAAAGGGCCGGGCTCCATTGCTGGAACCCGGCCCTTTTGTTGAACCGTGATCGTCCGATCAGGCGGCGGCGTCTTCGCCTTCGCCTTCTTCGGGCTCGTCAACCGGGATGGTGCCCGGCTCGGCATTGGGGTCGAACTTTTCGACGAAGCCGGCAGGCGCCTGGTCTTCCTCGAACATCTGCGCCATCACGTCGACACCGGCCTTCTGCAGCTCGGCTTCGTCGTCGCTGCGGGCGACGTTGACGGTCACGCTGACCGACACTTCCGGGTGCAGCGCGATCTTGACCGGGAACACGCCCAGCGTCTTGATCGGGCGCTCCAGGATGATCATCGCCTTGGTGACATTGGCGCCATCGGCGTTCAGCGCGTCGGCGATGTCGCGGACCGACACCGAACCGTACAGCTGGCCGCTGTTCGACGACGCGCGGATCAGAACGACCTGCATGCCATCGACCGACTCGGCGCGCTTGGCAGCTTCGTCGCGCTTGGCGAGGTTTTCGGCCTCGATGCGCTCGCGATTGGCTTCAAACACCTTGCGGTTGGCTTCGTTGGCGCGCAGCGCCTTCTTGTTGGGCAACAGGAAGTTGCGGGCATAGCCGTCCTTGACGGTGACGACGTCACCGATCGAACCCAGCTTCTCGATCCGTTCGAGCAAAATGATCTGCATGTCCCTTGCTCCTTACTTCACGATGTACGGCAGCAGGCCGATATGGCGAGCGCGCTTGATGGCCTTGGACAGCTCGCGCTGCTTCTTGCCGGAAACCGCGGTGATGCGGCTGGGGACGATCTTGCCACGTTCGGACATGAAGCCCTGAAGCAGGCGCACATCCTTGTAATCGATGGCGGGAGCGTTCTTGCCCGAAAACGGGCAGGACTTGCGGCGGCGGAAAAATGGGCGTGCCATGTGTCGTTATCCCTTTCTGTCTCAGGCTTCGCGGTCGCGGCGCGGGCGCCGTTCGCGGTCCTGCTTGCGCATCATCACCGACGGGCCGCTTTCCAGCTCGTCGACGCGCACGGTCAGGTAACGGATGATGTCTTCGTTGATCGAAGTCTGACGCTCCAGCTCGGCGACGACGCCGGCGGGGGCTTCGATGTTCAGCAGAACGAAGTGCGCCTTGCGGTTCTTCTGAATCTTGTAGGCGAGGTTGCGCAGACCCCAGGTCTCGGTCTTGGTGACCTTGCCCTCGTTCTGTTCGACAATCTCGGTTGCGGTCTGGGCCAGCGCGTCCACCTGGGCCTGGGACAGGTCCTGGCGCGCCAGAAACACATGCTCGTACATCGGCATGTTGGCTTCCTTTACTCATCTGCCGATCGCTGATGTGCGCCCCATGCGACACACCCCTCCGGCTTTCTTCATGCCAGGGTCGAGGATCACTCGTCCGAAGGCAAGCGCGGGCTAATACCCAAAAGCCGGAAGAAAGCAAGCGTCGTGACGAGAAAAAGCGGCATGGCTGCGGATGCTCTTGACCTTGATGCCGCCTGGCCATCGTCACCCCCGCGCAGGCGGGCGGCCCGCTTCTGCGCGACGGTCATTGAAGGTAGCGGGATTCCCGCTTTAGCGGGAATGACGGAGGTGGAGTTCGGAAAACTGCGAGGTTTGACCCAGTGCAGCGTTAGTCGCCGTGATAGATCAGCACCTGGTTGCGCCCGGTGTTCTTGGCTTCGTACAGCGCGGCATCTGCATTGCGCAGCACCTGGCGGTTGGCCTCGCCGGGAATGAAGGGCGCAACCCCGGCAGAGAAGGTGATACGGCCGATCGGCTGGCCGTTTTCCTTGTTGATCAGCGAACGGTCCGCCAGATCCTCGCGCACTGCGTCGATCTGCTTCTTCGCTTCGGCGGTCGTGGTGTTTTCCAGCACGATAACGAATTCCTCACCGCCGTGCCGGGCGAGATGGCAATTGCCGCGGGTGAAGCCGTCGAGCGTCTTGGCGACCAGCTGCAGCACGCGGTCGCCCGCCTCATGGCCGTGCGTGTCGTTGACCTGCTTGAAATGGTCGATATCGATGAACGCGACCGACAGCGGCTCGAACCGCTCCTTGGCGCGGATCGTCGCCGCAGAGAATTGCTGCTCGAACGCCCAGCGGTTGGGAAGGCCGGTCAGCTGGTCGCGCTGCGCCTTGTCGTTCGCCTCGTCGAGGCGGCTGCGCATCTGGCTGAGCTTCTTGGTGCTTTCATCGAGGCTCTCGCTCGCCTTCTTGGTCGACTGCATCATCTGCGTCGTGATCTTGAGCAGCGCCTTGAACTGCGCCTCGATCGGCATGTCAGCCTGTTCGGCCGGGTCCAGATCGCGCATCCAGTCGAGCCGGGTTTGCAGCGCCTCGGCATAAGCCATGCTTTCCTTGCCGCTCTTGCTCAGGGTCTTGAACCCTCCGGCGAGCAACGCTTCGCTTTCGGCAACCAGGCTGTTGAGGTCCTGAACCTTCATCTGGCCTTCGCACTCGTCGAGTATCTCGGCAACCATCTCCGACGACAGCCGGCCGTTGGTGTCGAGCTTGCGGTCCACCGCAGAGCGCAGCGTGTTGTTGCCGCCGTTCAGATATTCCCAGGCCAGCTTGTAATTGTCCGGCACGGGATCGAGCTGAACCTGCTCGAGAAACGAGAAAACCTTGAGATACTGCTGCTTCTTGATGTTCTCGAAGATGGTCTCCCGTCTCGGAGCCTCCTCTTCGAGCTTGCCCTGACCTGCCAGGATCGACGCGGCGAGTTTCATCCGGTCCCTGAGATTGCCGCGTTGTGCCTGGAGTTCTGCCATCGGTTGACCCAATCGTGCTTAATTGATCGTTCATCAGGCTTAACGACCGCAAGCGGCGCCGATTAAGAACCAAATCGGGTTCATGTTGTATTTTTTCGCCATCGGCCAAACGGGTTCAGGTCCAGGCGGATCGGGCCATGGCCAGCCCTGCATAGCGGGGCTGGTCGATCAGGCAGTTTTCCGCCGCAAGCCGCCGCAAATGATGGTGCACGGCCGGGGTGACGCTGGCCGGATCGCGGCGCACGGCAGTGGCAAGTCCCGGCGCATCATAGCCCAGGATGCCCAGTCTTCCCTCCTGACTGCTCCGGAAGCGCGGCCCGAGCGCGGCGTCGCGCGCCGCCATGCCCAGCGCATTCATCGCCACCCTGGCTTCGAACCGAGCATGTCCGCGGGCATTGGCAGCGACCTGCCCCTCGATCCACAGACTGACCGCATCGGCAAGCGCGGCACCGCCTGGCACGCCGGTTTCTGCCGGGACATCGCAATCCGGCCAGTCCATCGGCGCCGGCACCGCAGCCAGCTCGTCCGACAGCATCAGCATCAGGTCGATCTCGACTTCCGAAACGCGGCGCCCGATCACCAGCCGCTCCGGACCCGCCTGGTCGCCGCGCCGCCAGATATCGGCCATGATCAGGCAGCATACGCCCCACCACAGGCACGAATAAACCAGCCAGAAGCGGAAGCGCGCGGGATCGACCTGCGCGCCGGTGATTGCCGCGTAATGCTTGAGCATGTCCTCGGGCTGGCCAAAGCCGCCGAGCACCTTGTCATAGCGCCCGAAGCGCCAGCTCGGTATGCAGCCAAAGGCCAGATCCTGCACCGGATCGCCCAGATGCGCCAGTTCCCAGTCCAGCACGGCGGAAAGACCCTCGGGCGTTACCAGCAGGTTGCCCATGCGGAAATCGCCGTGGCACAGACGCGGCTCGACCGGATCGGGCAGCGCGCGCTCCAGCCAGCCGAAGGCCAAAGCATAGATCGGGGAAACCCCGCCCAGTTCGCGCCAGCGCGTCTCCAGATCGGTAACCATGTCAGCCGGGCTGCGATAGCTGAGCGCCTGGGGCAGGGTGGCAGGGGCGATCGAGTGGATGGCCGCCAGCTGTTCGGCCCATTGCTTCGGCAGCGCGCTGAGCGCGTCCGCAAAGGCCGGATCGCGCAGCAGAACCTGCGGCAGCGCCTCTCCGGGCGCACAGGCCATGATGAAGCCCTCGCCAAGGCCATCGCCCGGCACCAGCCGCGCGCGCACCGCCGGGGCCATCACGCCTTGCTCGACGGCACGCTCGATGACGTCGGCCTGGCCATCGAGATCGAGCGCACCGGAATCGATCGCGGTATCGTCGCTGCGCATGCCGTCGGGCATCCGTCGCAGGATCAGCAACTCGTCGCCCCAGGCAAAGCGCCAGCTCTGCATGCTTGCGCCGCCGGAAAGCCGCCTCAGGTCGGCAAGCGGGCCGGTTCCGCCCAGCGTGGCGCGGCAAAGCGTTTCCAGCCGCTGGGCAAATGCTGTATCGTCCATGCACCGTTGTTAATCGATCGGTTAAATCGCCGCAAGCGGCTTGCCACCAAGTGCCTTGCAACAAAGTGGTAACACGATTAACGGGCGGCGCTTGATGCACGGGGCTGGAGGGCGCCGGCGCGAAACCAGCGGGGCGAGGGACGACGACAGTCATGACACGCGCATTCATTTTTCCGGGACAGGGCAGTCAGAAGGTCGGCATGGGCAAGGCCCTGGCCGAAGCGAGCGCAGAGGCGCGCGCCGTGTTCCAGGAGGTCGACGACGCGCTCGGCCAGAATCTGTTCAAGCTGATGACCGAGGGGCCGGCGGACGAGCTGCAGCTGACCGAGAATGCCCAGCCCGCAATCATGGCCAATGCCATTGCCGTGCTGCGCACACTGCAGCACGAGGCAGGCGACGTGCCGGTCAGCTTTGCCTATGTCGCCGGGCACAGCCTGGGCGAATACAGCGCATTGTGCGCCGCCGGTTCGATCGATCTGGCCACCACGGCAAGGCTGCTCAAGCTGCGCGGTCAGGCCATGCAGGCGGCGGTGCCGGTGGGCGAGGGCGCGATGGCCGCGCTGCTGGGCATCGAGTTCGAGGAAGCGCTTCGTGCAGCGGAACAGGCCGCAGGCGACCAGGTCTGCGCCGTCGCCAACGACAATGCCTTTGGCCAGGCGGTGATCTCCGGCCATGTCGCCGCCGTTGAGCGCTGCCTGCCGATTGCCAAGGAAATGGGCGCGCGCAAGGCGATGATGCTTCCCGTGTCGGCGCCCTTCCACTGCGCGCTGATGCAGCCTGCGGCCGACCGCATGGCCGAGGCGCTGGCCACCACCGAGATCAGGGATCCCATCGTTCCGCTGTTCGCCAATGTCACCGCCGCCCCGGTCGGCGATGCCGCCACCATCCGCAGCCTGCTGGTCGAACAGGTCACCGGCATGGTGCGCTGGCGGGAATCGGTGATGGCGATGCGCGATGCGGGCGTAAGCCACTTTATCGAACTGGGTGGCAAGGTTCTGGTCCCGATGATCAAGCGTATCGTCGAGGATGTCGACAGCGAGAGCATTGTCGAGATGAGCGATATCGGCAGTCTGCTCGAGGCGGTTTGATGTTCAACTCCACTCCCTTTACGGGAGAGGGTACAAGGGCTTGGCAGCTTGCTGCCTGGCTGACGTTGGAGAGGGCTGGGCAGGATCATGCCCCCTCTCCCGCTGCGACTAGGCGGACAAGCCGCCAAGTCTCGCGGCCTCTCCCGCAAGGGGAGAGGCAAAGCTAGGGAGAATTTCGCATGTTCGATCTTACTGGCATGACCGCCCTGGTCACCGGCGCAAGCGGCGGCATTGGCTCGGCCATCGCGCGCGGCCTTGCGGCGCATGGCGCGCGGCTGGCGCTGTCGGGCAGCAACGAGGCGAAGCTGCAGGAGTTTGCGGTGTCGCTGGGCGGCGACCATGTCGCGCTGACCTGCAATCTTTCGGATCCGGTTGCCGTGGACGCCCTCGTGCCTCGGGCAGTCGAGGCGCTGGGATCGCTCGACATTCTGGTCAACAATGCCGGCATCACCCGCGACAACCTCGCCATGCGGATGAAGGACGAGGAATGGGCGGACGTGATCCGCGTCAATCTTGAAGCCGCGTTCCGCCTCTGCCGCGCCGCTGCCAAGCCGATGATGAAGGCGCGCTTCGGCCGCATGATCTCGATCACCAGCGTGGTGGGCGCGACGGGCAACCCCGGCCAGGCCAATTATGCCGCTTCCAAGGCCGGGCTGGTCGGCATGTCCAAGGCGCTGGCGGCAGAGCTTGCCAGCCGCAACATCACCGTCAACTGCGTCGCGCCGGGCTTCATCGCCTCGGCTATGACCGAGGTTCTTCCTGAGGCGCAGAAGAGCGCCCTGCTGGGCCGGATTCCGGCGGGCAAGCTGGGTGAGGGTGATGACGTTGCGGCAGCGGTCGTCTATCTTGCCAGCCGCGAGGCCGGCTATGTCACCGGCCAGACGCTGCACGTCAACGGCGGTATGGCGATGCTGTAAGGCCGCCCCGCCCTGCCAGCCCTCTTGCCAGCCGAGAAAAGCGGCATTAGGGCGTGGCGGTGATTTCAATTCGCATTTTTTCGTTACACACAAATCGAAGGAACTCTGCATGAGTGAGACTGGCGACCGCGTTAAAAAGATCGTGATCGAGCATCTCGGCGTGGAAGCCGAGAAGGTCACCGAAGACGCAAGCTTCATCGACGATCTGGGCGCTGACAGCCTCGACATCGTCGAACTGGTGATGGCATTCGAAGAAGAATTCGGCGTGGAAATCCCTGACGATGCTGCCGAGAAGATCAGCACCGTCAACGACGCCATCGAATATATCGATAGCCACAAGGGCTGAATTGCAGCTCGCACGGGGGCCCATCGCACCGGCAGGACATCGCCTCGCGCGTGAGCGGCGGGTCGGGTCCGGTGGGCAGCGTCGCTGCGTTTTCGCGGCGACCATGTGAAGATAGGATGGCTTCCCTGATCGCCCACTAGCGAACGGGGAAGCCATTTTTCGTTTTCGCGCGAGGCCGGGGCCATTGCTCCGGTGTCAGGCGAAGAAGGTTTTGCAGGAGTAGGGCGAATGCGCCGTGTAGTCATTACGGGTCTGGGTCTGGTCACGCCGCTGGGGGCAGATGTCGAGACCGCGTGGAGCAATCTGATCGCTGCCAGGTCGGGCGCCGGCACCATCACCCGTTTCGACGCGAGCGAGTACAAGTGCCGCATCGCCTGCGAGGTGAAGCCTGCGACGCACGAATATGGCTTCGACCCCAACAAGCGTGTCGATCACAAGGTGCAGCGCCAGGTCGATCCATTCATCATCTATGGCATCGATGCTGCGGGACAGGCGCTGGAAGATGCCGGTCTCACCGACATGACCGAGGCCGAACGGCTGCGCGCGGGCTGCTCGATCGGATCGGGCATTGGCGGATTGCCGGGCATTGCCAGCGAATCGCTGGTGCTCAACGAAAAGGGGCCGGGCCGCGTCAGCCCGCATTTCGTGCATGGCCGCCTGATCAACCTGATCTCGGGTCAGGTCAGCATCAAATATGGCCTTATGGGCCCCAACCATGCGGTCGTCACCGCATGCTCGACCGGCGCGCACTCGATCGGTGATGCCGCGCGGATGATCGCGCTGGATGATGCCGATGTCATGCTGGCGGGTGGCGCGGAAGGCGCGATCTGCCCGATCGGCATTGCCGGCTTCGCGCAGGCACGCGCGCTTTCGACCGGCTTCAACGACACGCCCGAACGGGCATCGCGCCCCTATGATGTCGACCGTGACGGTTTCGTCATGGGCGAGGGCGCTGGCGTCGTGGTGCTCGAGGAATACGAGCGCGCCAAGGCGCGTGGCGCAAAAATCTATGCCGAGGTGATCGGCTATGGCCTGACCGGCGATGCCTATCACGTCACCGCCCCGCATCCCGAAGGTTCGGGCGCGTTCCGGTCGATGGAAATGGCGCTGCGCAAGTCGGGCCTGGCACTCGAGGACATCGACTATATCAACGCGCACGGCACCTCGACCCCGCTGGGCGACGAGCTGGAGCTGGGCGCGGTGCGCCGCCTGTTCGGTAGCGCCATCGACACGCTGTCGATGAGCAGCACCAAATCCGCCATCGGCCACCTGCTGGGTGGCGCGGGCGCGGTGGAATCGATCTTCTGCGTGCTGGCCATGCGCGATCAGATCGTGCCGCCGACGCTCAACCTCGACAATCCGAGCGAGAGTTGCCTGGGCGTCGATCTGGTTCCGCACAAGGCCAAGGAGCGCAAGGTGCGGGCGGTGCTCAACAACAGCTTCGGCTTTGGCGGCACCAACGCCAGTCTGATCATGAAGGCGGTCTGAGGCAATCATGCTGCGCCGTCTGGGATGTATCGTTCTGGCTGGCGCTGCGGCGCTGGTGCTGCTGATCGGCGGCAATTTCTACTGGGGCTGGACCGCGTCCGGCCCCGCGCCCGAGGAAATGGCGGTGGTCATTCCTGCGGGCAGCTCGCTGGCCAGTGCGGCGAGGGTGCTGGAGGAGAAGGGCGCGATCAGCTCGGCGGGCGCGTTCCTCAACCGGGCGCGCGTGTTCGGCGGCAGCGATCCGATCAAGGCCGGCGAATTCATCATCCCCGCAGGCGCTAGCAACGCGCAGATCCTCGATATCCTGCAAGGCAGCGAGGTCATCCGGCGGATGGTCACCGTGCCCGAAGGGATGCCCAGCATCCTGGTGCATGAAAAGCTGATGGCGCAGGATCTGCTGACCGGCGAAGTGCCCGTGCCCGAGGAAGGCTCGATCCTGCCCGAGAGCTACAGCTTCGAACGCGGCGAGAAGCGCATCGCGGTGATGCTGCGGATGCAGAAGGCGATGCAGGACACGATCGCCGAGCTCTGGCCCAATCGCTCGCCCGAGACAGTGGTGAAGACTCCGCAGGAAGCTGTCATTCTGGCGGCGATCGTCGAGAAGGAGACCGGCAAGGCCTCCGAACGGCGGATGATCGCGGGCGTGTACAGCAACCGTATCCGCAAGGGCATGATGCTGCAGGCCGACCCGACGATCATCTATCCGATCACGCGCGGCAAGCCGCTCGGTCGCCGCATCCGCCAGTCCGAAATCTCCGCCGTCAACGATTACAACACTTATGCGATGACCGGGCTGCCCAAGGGCCCGATCACCAATCCGGGCCGGGCCTCGATCGAGGCGGTGCTCAACCCCGCGCGGACCGATGCGCTGTATTTCGTCGCGGACGGCACCGGCGGCCATGTGTTCGCCAGCACGCTCGCCGACCATAACCGCAATGTCGAAAAGTGGTTTGCCATCCGCCGGGCCCGCGGGGAAATGTGATCACCGGCTCCAGCGGCGCTTGCGCGCAGTAAGGGCCAGCCAGATGGCCAGAGCGATCGACCCGGCGACCAGCGCCTGAAAACCGAGCACATCGGCCGAAAGACGCGACGGATCTGCAAACAGCCATGCGTTCTGCAGCACCAGCCCGATGGCTGAAGCGACGAAAAGCCACAGAGCGATATTGCGGCGAAGCAGCAGCGCGATGGCGCCGGCGGTTCCCGCGACCGTGGCCAGCACAAAGCCGTAAAAGGCGATAGCAGGCCGCTCCGCGTAGATTGCCTGCTGTTCTGCAGCGAGTTTCGACACATCGCCGACGCCGAGCACCGGATCGAAGAGCAGCGCCACCAGCCCGATGACGTTCCACGCCAGCAGAACAATGGCCAGCAGCCAGAACCAGCCCAGGGGCCGTGACAGGATCATAGAAGCTCCCCTTCGATACATCCAAAATGGATATGATTTTCAGCCAAAGCAAGCATGTCACGTCTGTCTGCGCCCGGTCCAATCGACTGTCATGGCGAATGCGACCAATTCATCGAAAAAAGCGATTACGGCCCACGAATGTTTTCATTTCACAGCCGGCATCGGCATCCCTAAATGTTGCGGTGCAAAATATTCCCCCCCATCGTTCAAGGAGTTTCCCATGATCGGACGTCAGGTTCCCAATGTCTGCCTGAAAACGCGCGTACGCGACGACAGCATCGAAGGCCCCAACCCCTTCCGCTGGGAAGACAAGCTGACCGGTGATCTGGTGGCCGGCAAGCGCGTCGTCATCTTCTCGCTGCCCGGCGCGTTCACGCCCACCTGCTCGAACTCGCAGGTCCCCGGCTTCGAAGCGATGTATGACGATTTCCGCGCCGAAGGCATCGACGAAATCTATTGCGTGTCGGTCAACGATGCGTTCGTGATGTACCAGTGGGGCAAGTCGCTGGGCGTCGAGAAGGTGAAGCTGCTTCCCGATGGCTCGGCCGACTTCACCCGCCGCATGGGCATGCTGATCCGCAAGGACCATGTCGGTTTCGGTGAGCGCAGCTGGCGTTATGCCATGGTGGTCGACAATGGCGTGATCACCGACTGGTTCGAAGAGCCGGGCATCAACGATCATGGCCTCGACAACGATCCCTATGGCGAAACCGCTCCGGAAAACGTGCTCGCCAAGATCAAGGCGAAGCAGCCCGAACTGGCCTGAGCCGGTTCGCCGACGAAATCCCTAGACGGGTCGCAAGCGGGGGCGTGGTGCAGCAATGCACCGCGCCCCTTTTGCGTTCTGGCCAGGGCGGCTAGGGAAGGGCGATGCGGCGTGAACCCATCATCATGACTGCCATGCTGGGATCATCAGACCAGGTCTGGGCCAATGCGCTGCGCCGCGCGCATTATCCTGCCGATCGCAATGTGGTCGATGCGCATGTCACGCTGTTCCATCATCTGCCCGGTCCCTATGAGGGCGAGCTGGTCGTTCGGACGCGGGCGCTGGCACGCGAGTATGCACCTCCGGCAGCGCAACTGAGCGATGTGATGCGCATGGGCAATGGCGTGGCCTATCGCATCCATTCGCCCGGGCTGCTGGCAATCCGCGCGATGATGGCCGATGGGCTGCACGGCCTGCTCACCGCGCAGGATCAGGGTGTGCCCCGGCTGCACATCACCGTGCAGAACAAGGTGGAAGCCGCTGCAGCCCGCACGCTGCATGCCGAGCTGTCTGCCGTCTTCGTGCCACGCCCGCTAGTCATTTCGGGGCTGGCGCTCCATCGCTACCTGGGCGGGCCGTGGGAGCCGATCGGCAACTGGCCGTTCCGTGGCAAGGCGCAGGTCCGCTAACGCCGAGGCAACACCAGGCCGATCGGTATTATTGGCTGCGCATTCAGGCGCGACTGCGGGCAGGGCCCGCCATGAGTCGCGGAGTATTCCACGGTACACGCAGGCGCGGAGCCCGCATGCAAACGGGGGAGCATCTCCTCCCGAAGATGCTCCCCCGCCCAGTCCTGCAAACAGGCCTGAAGGTCAGTTTATCAGACTTTCTTCTTGCGCCCGCCACCTCGGCCCTGCTTGCCAAGGCCAATCTGAAGCGCCAGCTCGCGGCGGCGCTCTGCATAGTTGGGAGCTACCATCGGATAGTCCTTGGGCAGGCCCCATTTGGCGCGATATTCGTCCGGTGTCAGGTTATAGTGCACCATCAGGTGGCGCTTGAGCATGCGCAGCTTCTTGCCGTCCTCAAGGCAGACCAGATGATCGGGCTTGATCGACGAGCGGATCGGTACTGCCGGTTCCTTGGGAGCTTCGGGCTGTTCTTCTTCTGCAGTTGCGATGCCTTGAAGCGCAGCATGGACGGAGGAGATCAGCTGTGGAATATCCGAATTTGCCACCTTGTTGTTGCTCAGATGCGCGACAACAATATCAGCGGTCAAAGAAATCAAGGTTTCCACATCGTCCATAGTCGCACCTGCTTAGCTGATTGATCCAATCTGGCGGGACTATTAGTCCGTTATGGACCAAATGCAAATCATAACTGTCCGCAAAAAGTGACGCCTTCTGGCACAATCTGTTGCGTCTGGCGCAGCCGATCACCGACTTTCGGGGGCGCACGGGCTGTCTTGCGCAGGGATGTAGCGCGCCAGGGCGGCGACGATGTCATGCACGCCCTGCAGATCGGAAGCGGCGGAAATCTGCCGGATGGCCGGTCTCACCGGCAGGCGGAAGCTGATGACGCCGGCCTCGCTTTCCTGTCGCCGAGCGCCGATCGAGAGGATGAAACGGATCGCAGGCATGTTCTCAGCCAGGGTCTGCACCTCCAGCTCGCACATGGCCTCCACCTCGCAATGGATGAGCAGCACCGTGGTCAGCATCCGGGCGAGTCCAAGTCCGTGATAGTCGTCGAGCACCGCTATCGAGAACTCGCCGGCGCGGGGCTGGTGCTCGCTGCGAATCGCATGCACAGCGCCAACCGCCGGATTTGCGCGCCCGTCGAGATGGATCGCGCCCCATGCGATATGGTCGTGGCCGTCCGCGTCGAGCAGCCGTTCGATGACCGGGTCCGACGGCATGGGCTGGACCGAAAAGAAACGCATGTAGCGCGACTGTTCGGAAAGCCGCGCGATGCCTTCGCGCATCCGCACTTCATCGGAATGGCGGATCGATCGCAGGCAGATGCGCTTGCCGTCTGCAGCCACGGTCTCGATGATCTCGTCGTGCAGCGCCCTCGATTGCGGTCCGTCCACCCTGTGCCTCCTCAGGCTCGTCGGAGAGACATGATGGCACAATTGGCAGGCTGTGCGCAGGCCCGGAACGACCGGGACGCGATTTTCAGGCCGTCATCAGTTCCTCGCGCAGCGAGTCGACCCATTTCGCGACCGCGCGAAAGGCCTTTTCGGTCATGCGCAGATACACCTTGCGGTGGTCGTTCATGTCCTTCTCACGCGTGATCAGCCCCTGTTTCATCATGCGGTCGATATAGCGCAACGAGGTGGTGGCGGGGCGGCGCGAGGCAACGCAGGCGCTGGTCACCGAAACGTCGCGCCCGGTGATATGGCCGACAAACAGGTCGAGCAGCATGTCCCATGCGGGGTCCGACAACAGGCTGGGTCCTGCAATCGCATCGCGTTGTCCGCGCAGCTTGAGATAGCGGCTGGCGGCTTCGGCACGCGCCTTCCAGGGTTCGTTGGCATCCAGCAGCGGCTGGGGAGCCTGCTGGCCGTTTTCCGGGACGAGGATGAGGCAATAGAACTGGGTCATTGGGGGGGTACCAGACGTTTGAAGGCGCGATGATCGAGATACACCCCGGCCACCATGCTGAGCAGCAGGGGGACGGCCCAGAAAGTGGCGATGGCCGAATAGATTTTCGGCAGATAGCCCGGGGCGAGGATCGTCGCGAAATGGGTGGCTACGGTGAGGAGCTGGAAGGCGGTGATCCACAAGGGCCAGTACCGGTTGCTGCGCAGCGCGAACACGTAAGCGGCGACGAGATAGGCCGTGTCGACCGCCATCAGCGGCCAATGCGTCTGTCGCCATTCGGTATCCACGGTCTGCGCGGCCCAGGTGAGCAAGGTCGCAATCACGAAAAGCCCGACGGCCTTCCTGCCTTCAGTCTCGCCGTGCAGCCAGACAAAGCCGCAGCTGAGCGATGCGAGGAGCCAGAAGATGATCGGAATCATGGCAATGGCTCATCGCATCGCTGGGCTGCCGTCAATCGAATGCCGGCTCGGCTTGCGGCGCATCTTCCTGGAGCGACCCGGAAAGCGGCGTTTCGCCGGGGCATCCGACATTCATCGGCGCCTGATTGCTGCGGCGCTTGACCGATTGGAGATGTCCGACCAGTTTCACCATCGACCCGCGGGCCGAAAGCAGGTGGCCGGTGCTTTCGTGGATGGCACGCAGCGCGATCTGCGAATCGCCAGCAGGAACCTCCGAAAGCGCGCTGGCTTCGAGCATGGTCACCGAAAGCCGGGCCGCATCGAGGATTGCGCGGTCATAGCTGGCAAAGGACGAGCGGGTATCCTGTGCGACGATGCGGACGGCGTTGCCATCGATATGCATGGTTCATCTCCTTCTCGCACCCCTCAGGGTGCAGCGATTGGCATGACACCGGATCAGCTGAACGCCTTGAGCGCTCCGCCCAGCACCAGCGCAAAGGCCATCGTGCAGATGAGCGCCAAGCCCGCGATACGCAGGATGGCTGCCGTCTTCTGGCTTGCGTCGAGTGATTGTCCGATGCCACCGACAGGAGGAAAGCCGAACCGCATCTGCCACTGGCTGGTGGAGAGCGTCTCGGGCAGTTCCGCTGCCGACGCCGAAGGAGGTGTCACATCGGTCAGGGGGTCGGCAACTGGCGCCGGCTTGAGTTCAAAAGACTTGAATCCGCGTTCCGACCGGCTTTCGACGTACCAGCGCGCGGCGGTTCGCCGATCGGGTGCACCGAGCGCCGTCTTGGCGCGCTGCAGATACTGATCGACCGTCATCGGTGTCAGGCCCAGGCGCTTGGCAATTTCCTTAGATGTATATCCCTCTGCGACAAGGCACAGGCAATTGACCTGAACATCGGTCAATTCTGCGTGCGCATGGTTCAAGTCATCGCCCCCGATTTGACGGTACATCCACTTTGGATACCATTAACCTTCACTTCGGACATATCGCATTCGCAAGCCGAATGGAATTGTTCCGCGCCGGGACAGGCGCGTCGAGTTCGGTCCGGAATCATCGCCTATTTGCGGCGCAGTGCCTCTGTTCGCCAAACCGCAGGCAAAAGGCCGCGCGAATCACAAGGATTGGCGCGGCCTCGAACATCCAGAGGAATGGGGTGCCTTATTCCGGCAGGAAATCGGGGACCGACAGATAGCGTTCGCCGGTATCGTAATTGAAGCCGAGCACGCGCGAGCCTGCGGGCAGATCGCTGAGCTTCTGGGCAATGGCGGCAAGGGTAGCACCCGAGGAAATGCCGACCAGCATGCCTTCCTCGCTGGCCGAGCGGCGCGCCATTTCCTTGGCGTCGGCGGGATCGACCTGGATGACGCCGTCGAGCAGTCGGGTGTGAAGGTTGCCGGGAATGAAGCCGGCGCCGATCCCCTGGATCGGGTGCGGGCCGGGCTGACCGCCTGAAATGACCGGGGACAGGGTCGGTTCGACCGCATAGACCTTGAGACCCGGCCAGTGCTTCTTCAGCTCCTCGGCGCAGCCGGTAATATGCCCGCCGGTGCCGACGCCCGTAATCATCACGTCGATCGGCGAATCGGCAAAGTCGTTCAGGATCTCCTGCGCGGTGGTGCGAACATGCACCGATACGTTGGCCGCATTCTCGAACTGCTGGGGCATCCAGGCGCCTGGCGTCTGATCGATCAGCTCCTGCGCGCGCTCGATCGCGCCCTTCATCCCCTTTTCGCGCGGGGTCAGGTCGAAGGTCGCGCCATAAGCGAGCATCAGTCGCCGCCGCTCGATCGACATGCTTTCGGGCATCACCAGCACCAGCCTGTAGCCCTTGACCGCCGCGACCATGGCGAGGCCCACGCCGGTATTGCCCGATGTCGGCTCGATGATCGTGCCGCCGGGCTTGAGCGAACCATCCGCTTCGGCCGCCTCGATCATGGCGAGCGCAATCCGGTCCTTGATCGATCCGCCCGGGTTCGAGCGTTCGGACTTGATCCATACCTGGGCGTCGCCGAACAGGCGGTTGACGCGCACATGCGGTGTCCTGCCGATGGTTTCGAGGATATTGGCTGCGATCATCTCGATGTCTCTCCTGCTGAGCGCGCCGTTGCATATGGCGCTGGCGATGGGATCAGGCTTCTTCCTCGGCAGGATCGAAGCTGCGCGCGGCACCGATCTGCGGAAACAGGCGGGACCAGAGCGCTGTGATCAATATAGCGCCGCCACCGCCCGCCACAACCGCCGCCACGGGGCCGATCAGCCAGGCCAGCATGCCCGAAAAGGCATCGCCCAGTTCGTTCGAGGCGGAAACGGTGAGCAGCGACACGGCGGAAACGCGGCCACGCTTGTCGTCAGGGGTGTTGAGCTGGATCAGCGACTGGCGGACATAGACGCTGAACATGTCGGCCGCGCCCGCGACGAACAGGCATGCCATCGAGACGACGAGAATGCGGCTGAAGCCGAAGATCACCGTGACCAGGCCGAACAGCAGCACGCTGATCAGCATCTTGTTGCCGACATTGGCGCGGATCGGCCGGAACGAGAAGATGAACGCGACCAGCGCGGCACCTGCGGCGGGCGACGAGGCCAGCAGCGACAGCCCCTGTTCGCCGACCTGCAATATGTCGCGGGCAAAGACCGGCAGCAGCGCCGTCGATCCGGCGAGGAACACCGCGAAAAGATCGAGCGTGATGACGCCCAGCACAAGTTTGTTCTGGCCGACATAGGCCATGCCGTCGATGATCTGCGCGATCGGCCCCTTGCCCTTGTCCATGATGGTGCGCGGCACGGGTCCCACGGTCAGCATGGCAAGGCCAGCCAGCGCATAGAGACACGCGCTGACGATATACGGAAGATCAGCCCGGATCGCGTAAAGCGGCCCGGCCATAGCGGGGCCGATCAGCATGCCCGATTGCCAGGCGATCGAGGACAGTGCGATCGCGGTGGGGAGCGAGGCCTTGGGCACCAGATTGGGCGCCAGCGCGCTGAGCGAAGGGCCAAGAAAGGCGCGAGCAGTGCCCAGCAGTGCCGCGATGGCATAGAGGATTGGCAGGCTGATCAGGCCATGCGCGGTGGTCCAGGCGAGGGTCGCTGCGATCGCGGCCTGACAGAACAGCACGGTCCGCGCAACGAAGCGCCGGTCCATGCGGTCCGCGATCCAGCCGACCAGCGGAGTGAGCACGAACAGCGGCGCGAACTGCAGCAGCCCGATCATTCCCAGCCGCGCAGAGCTCGAAGCGATGTCCATCGTCTCGCGCGCGATGTTATAGGCCTGCCAGCCAACGATCAGCATCATCGAATAGAGCGCGAGCATCGACGCGAGCCGCGTCAGCCAATAGGCGCGATAATTGGGGATGGTGAACGGGTGAGGGGCGGCAGCAGAATCCATGCCGCTCCGGTAGGCCAGGGTTTCCCGTCCGGCAAGCAAGATGACCTTGGGTGCGCCATGCGGCAGATGTCCTGCGCAGACGAAAAAAATGCCTCTTTCCAACCGCGTGGCGAGGTGTCAGCAAGGGTACAACCGAGAATCCAATGAGGTCGCCTTATGCTTTTTGCCAAACGCATCCTTGCCGCCTGTTCCCTGGCGGCGCTGACGGTGTCTTGCAGCGGCGAGATTCCGTCCGATCCTTCAGCACAAAGCACCGGCATCGATACCGCCAGCGATTGGGGCAAGTTTCTCGACGGGTTCCTGACCGGCTATTTTCCGCGCAATCCCGATTTTGCGGTCTATCAGGGGCGGCACGAATTTGACGGCAAGCTGCCCGACTGGTCGGAGGAAGGGCTGGCGGATCAGATCGCGTTTCTCGAGAAGACGCTGGTCGATGCGCAGGCCATGGACGCAGGCAAGCTCGACGATGCGCAGAAATTCGAGCGTGGCTATCTGATCGCGGTGGTCAAGGGCAAGCTGTTCTGGCTCAAATCGGCCGACTGGCCACACCGCAACCCGGCTTTCTACACCGGCACGCTCGATCCGTCGGTCTATGTGACGCGGCCCTATGCCGATGTGACGACGCGGGCCAGGGCGTTCATCGCCTATGCGCGTGCCGTGCCGAAGGCGGCCGAGCAGATCAGGGCGAACCTCAGATCGCCGCTCGACCCCTATGCCATCGATTATGGCGTCAATGCGTTCGGCGGCTATGCCACCTTCTTCACAGGCGATGCGCGCGCCGCTTTTGCCCAGGTCGAAGATGCGGCCGTCAAGCAGGAGCTGGAGGCCGCAACGGCCGAGGCGAGCAAGGCGATGCAGGGGCTGGCCGACTGGCTCAAGGCCGAGAAGGCGACCTCAAAGGTCGGCTATGCCATCGGCCCGCAACTGTTCTCGCAGATGCTGGCCGATACCGAGATGGTCGACCTGCCACTTGCCGAGCTGAAGGCGATCGGCGAGGCGGACCTCAAGCGCAACCAGCAGGCGCTGGCCACCGCCTGCGCGCAATTCGCGCCAGGCGCGACCATGCCCGATTGCATGGCCAAGCTCGCCAAGGACAAGCCCGAGGATGGCCCGGTGGCCGAGGCGCGGCGGCAGCTGCCCGAATTGCGCGCCTTCCTGGTCGACAAGGATCTGGTCTCGATTCCCGGCACCGAGGAAGCCAAGGTCGAGGAATCGCCGCCGTACAACCGTCAGAATTCGGCCTATATCGATATTCCAGGGCCGTACGAGAAAGGCCTGCCGTCGGTCTATTATATCTCGCCGCCCGACCCGTCATGGGCTCCGCAAGTCCAGGCCGAATATATTCCGCCGAAAAAGGACCTCTTGTTCACCAGCGTGCACGAGGTGTGGCCGGGCCATTTCCTCAACTTCCTCCACGCCAACCGCGCCAAGTCGTTCTTCGGCCGGCTGTTCGTCGGCTATGCCTATGCCGAGGGCTGGGCGCATTATACCGAAGAGATGATGTGGGAGGCAGGGCTCGGCCAGGGCGATCCCGAAGTGCATGTCGGCCAGCTCGCCAACGCGCTGCTGCGCAACTGCCGGTATCTCTCGGCCATCGGTCTGCACACCGGCGGCATGACCGTCGACCAGTCGATCGCGCTGTTCCGCGACCAGTGCTATGTCGACGAGGGTAATGCCCGGCAACAGGCGCTGCGAGGCACCTATGACCCGGGCTATCTCAACTATACGCTCGGCAAGCTGATGATCCGCAAGCTGCGCGCCGACTGGACGGCGGGCAAGGGCGGGCGCGAGGCGTGGAAGGCGTTCCACGATGCCTTCCTGTCCTATGGCGGCCCGCCGGTGCCGATGGTGCGTGCAGCGATGATGGAGGAGAAGACGCCCAAGGCGATATTTTGAGCGCTCAGCCCTTGAGCGGAGCCGGAGGATCGTTGTCCGTGACCTCGGTCAGCGATCCGCCCATCTTTTCGCACTCGCCCGCCTCTGTGAACTTCCAGGCATTGCCCTGGTAATCCACGCTGGAAGTGCCCGCGCAGCTGGTGCCGGGTCCTGCAGCGCAGTCATTCTGCTTCGCCAGCGCAATGCCATAGCATTTTTCCTGCGCGGCAAGTTCGGTCGCGGCCTTGTCAATGGCCTTGGTGCTGGTCTGCTCGGTCTCTGCCTCTGCCGGCTTTTCCGATGAACAGGCGGCCATCGATGCGGCAGCGATCAGTGCGGAAGCGAGCGCAGCAAGGCGGGGATTGTGCGACATGGGCGGGGCTTTCTGGTGGGTTGCGTCCTTGCTTATGGCTGACACAAGGCGCGCGAATCGTCAAACCCCGCAGGCTTCACCCTTTGCCCCCGGTCGCCAAAGCCGCTAGAGCGCGCCGCCATGACCGAGACTTCTCCCAGATTCGCCTTCTCCGTGACCGCGCGCGACGGCAAGGCGCGGCTCGGCGAACTTGCCATGAAGCGCGGCACGATCCGCACGCCCGCCTTCATGCCGGTCGGCACCGCTGCGACGGTCAAGGGCATGAAGCCTGCCGAGGTTCGCGAACTGGGCGCGGACATCATCCTGGGCAATACCTATCACCTGATGCTGCGCCCCGGCGCCGAGCGCGTCGCGCGGCTGGGCGGGCTGCACAAATTCATGGACTGGCCGCGCCCAATCCTGACGGACAGCGGGGGTTATCAGGTGATGAGCCTGTCGGCGCTGACCAAGGTGACCGAAGAGGGAGTCGCGTTCCGCAGCCATCTGGATGGTTCGAAGCACATGCTGAGCCCCGAGCGTTCGATGGAAATCCAGCGGCTGCTCGGATCGGATATCGTCATGGCGTTCGACGAGCTGGTTCCCGCGACCGCGACGCGTGATGTCCAGGCGGCGGCAATGGAACGCTCGATGCGCTGGGCACGCCGCTCCCGCGAGGGCTTCGACAGCGGCGGTGAGCATGCGCAGCGCGCGGCCCTGTTCGGCATCCAGCAGGGCTCGCTCGACGAGCAGCTGCGCCAGCAATCCGCCGATGCGCTGCGCGAGATCGGCTTTGACGGTTATGCCATCGGCGGGCTTGCGGTGGGCGAGGGGCAGGAGGCGATGTTCGGCGTGCTCGATTATGCGCCCGGCCAGCTGCCCGAGGACCGTCCGCGCTATCTGATGGGCGTGGGCAAGCCCGACGATCTGGTCGGCGCGGTCGAGCGCGGTGTCGACATGTTCGATTGCGTGCTGCCGACACGATCGGGGCGCAACGGCCAGGCGTTCACCTGGGACGGGCCAGTCAACATCCGCAACGCCAGGCACGCCGAGGATCAGGGGCCGTTGGACGAGGCGTGCGGTTGCACCGCCTGCACCCGGTTCAGCCGAGCCTATCTTCACCATCTGGTCAAGTCGGGCGAGATGCTGGGCGCGATGCTGATGACCGAGCATAATCTGCGCTTCTACCAGGACCTGATGGCGGCCATGCGCGCAGCGATCGGCGAGGGGCGGATGGCGCAGTTCGGCAACGATTTTCGCGCGCGCTATTACGCCAGGCAGGGCTAGCGCTTGCGCGGCCGGTGATGTCTGGGGGACGAGCAGGCTTGAATTGCACCCGTGCAGGCGCGACACCGGGGCACATGATACACGCGCTTGTCCCTCATGACGATTTTCCGCCGCCCCCAGGGGTCGGCCTTTCGGTCGGCTGGTCGATGGACGCGCAGAGCCGATTGCGCATCGACTATCATGTCGATGATCCCGAATGCCTGATCCGCTGGCACGACAGCGGTTCGGGCCGCACGGATGGCCTGTGGCAGCACAGCTGCCTCGAGGCTTTCGTCGCCTCTCCCACGACGCCCGGCTATGCCGAATTCAACCTTGCCAGATCGGGCGCCTGGGCAGCCTATGCCTTCGATGCCTATCGTGCCGGGATGCGCGACATGGCGATGGAAGAAGAGCCGCAGATCATGACGGACGCTGCGGGCCTCTCGGCCGTCACGCTCGGCCTGAGCGGACTCGCGTCGCAGATCGGTGCTCCGCCCTGGCGGCTGGCCATCACTGCCGTGATCGAGGCGCGCGACGGCAGCAAATCCTACTGGTCGCTTGCCCATCCGCCAGGAAAGCCCGATTTTCATCACCCCGATTGTTTTGCCGCGCAGCTTGGCTAAACAGCGCGCATCCTGTTGCAGCGAGGGCCCATATGCTTTTCGGTATCGATCGACTTCTGGCAGAGCCTGATCTGCGCGCACCGCTGAAAGGGCGACGCGTCGCACTGCTGGCGCACCCCGCCTCGCTGACGGCAGACCTTGCCCACTCGCTCGATGCCCTGGCTGCGCTGGACGATATCACGCTTACGGCCGCTTTCGGTCCGCAGCACGGCCTGCGCGGCGACAAGCAGGACAATATGGTCGAAAGCCCGGATTTCATCGATCCGGTTCTCGGCATTCCGGTGTTCAGCCTCTATGGCGAAGTGCGGCGCCCAACCCAGGCGATGATGGACAGTTTCGATGTGATCCTGATCGACCTGCAGGACCTGGGGTGCCGTATCTACACATTTGTCACTACACTGCTGTACATTCTGGAGGCAGCGGCGGCGCAGGGCAAATCCGTATGGGTGCTCGATCGCCCCAATCCTGCCGGGCGTCCGGTCGAAGGCCTGACGCTGCGCGAGGGGTGGGAGAGCTTTGTCGGCGCTGGGCCGATGCCGATGCGCCATGGTCTGACACTGGGCGAGATGGGGCACTGGTTCATCCGCCACTACGGACTGGATGTCGATTACGGGGTTGTCGCGATGCAGGGCTGGCAGCCCGAAACCGCGCCGGGCTTCGGCTGGCCGTCGGATCGCCTGTGGATCAACCCCAGCCCCAATGCGCCCAATGTGAACATGGCGCGCGCCTATGCCGGCACGGTGATGCTGGAAGGCACGACGCTGAGCGAGGGCAGGGGCACCACCCGTCCGCTCGAGATCTTCGGAGCGCCGGACATCAACGCGCGCCACGTGATTGCCAGGATGCGCGAACTGGCGCCCGAATGGCTGGCCGGATGCGCCCTGCGCGAAATCTGGTTCGAGCCGACTTTCCACAAGCATGTCGGCGAGCTCTGCCATGGCGTGCATATCCATGCCGAGGGGCGCTTCTACGACCATCAGGCTTTCCGTCCCTGGCGTGTTCAGGCCCTGGCGTTCAAGGCAATCCGCGCGCTCTGGCCCGATTACCCGCTCTGGCGCGACTTCCCGTATGAATATGAAATCGGCAAGCTCGCCATCGACGTGATCAACGGCGGCCCGCTGCTGCGCGAATGGGTGGATGATGCAGCGGCCGAGCCGGGCGATCTGGACGCGATCACGCGTCCGGACGAAACAGCCTGGGATGGGATCGGGTCGTTCGGCCTCTACTGACACGAACGGCGCTTGCGCGACTGGGGCCGACAAGCCCCAAATGTTGATAGGTTTGCGGTTACTATTTTTTCACAGACTCGCGCTAATCCGCCGTTATGGGGGCAATCTTCACAGTTCAGGCCGATCCGGTAACCAACCTCGTTCGGCATTATCTGGCCGGCTTTTTCGAGGCGGCCGATGTGGAGCGCTATGTTGCGGCCCGCGATGCGGCCCATGAACAGCTGACCTGCGGCCCGCACGCGCATGTCACCCTGGTGGATGTTCGCGACATGAAGATCCAGCCGCAGGAGATCGTGCAGGCCTTTGGCTCGGTATTGGCCAATCCCCGCTATCGCTCGCGCAAGCTCGCCTTCGTGTTTTCCCTCTCGCTCGCGCGCAAGCAGCTTGTCCGGGCAAGCGAAGGGCGTAGCGCACGGTTCTTCACCGATATAGACGAGGCCGAGGCGTGGCTTCTGGCCATGGACGACGAACTGACGCCGACCCGCATGGCCGCAAAGGCCGCGCATACCCCCGAAAAGACGCTGCGCCGCAGGTTCGGCTAGGCCAACCCGCCGCGCGGCCGCCAGATGCGGCTGACGCGATCGTGACGGGATAGCGCTCAGTTTCCGGCATCGAGATAGGCTCGGGCTTCGCTGTGCGCAGTGGGATTATCGTCTGCATCTTCCGGCAGTTCCAGCGCACGCCGATACAGCCGCCTTGCCTCCTCGCGGTCCGATGCCGCACCGGCCGCCAGGGCCTCGGCGCGCTCAAGATGATTGCTTGCGGCTGAAGCGCACAGTTCGGCGCTGGGTCGAAGCAGTTTGAGGCAGGCCTGATCGAACGTCTCGACCAGCTGGGCCAGCTCGGTTGCATTCAGCCGGGCCGCAGGTTCGTACAGTCGCCAGCAATGCTCCTGCATGCCGCCAAGGCACGCCTTGATGTCCGCAAGGAACAGCAGGCCGGTGTCGATCGTCCGGATCGGGGGATGCTCCCGCATCGCCTCGGCCAACTCGGCGCAGCGGGCAAATCGGGTGCCGCAAGCCTTGTCGAGATAGGCTATCTGACGGTCCCAGCCCTCGGCGCTGGAGTCTTCGCGCCGGACCAGACTTGCCGCAAGCGAGCAGCCCGCGCCCGCACCCGCACTGCAGGCGCTGTCCGCCAGCGCCGCAATGCGCGCGCTGTCCTTCGGTTGCGGACGGCCATCAAGCCATAGTGCCAGTTGCGCGCAGGCGCCCGGGCGCTGCTGCCTGCATTCGGCGTCCAGTGCCGGATCGATGGCAGCGGCAAACCGCATGGCGAGCGCCGGATCATGAACCGGCGATACGGAAGGTTCGGTGAGCGCCGCGCCAGCGACGCAGGATGCGCCATGCCTAAGGTCGAAACAGGCCTTGGCAAGGAGAGTCACCGCCCGAGGCTTGTCGATCATTGTCGCATTGGTCGCCAGCATGTCCGCCAGATTATGGCAGCCGATGGCCAGGTTCTTCTCGCAAGCGGCGGAAAAAAGGGTGTTCGCTCTGGCCCAGCGGTCCGCTGCAAGCTTCAGGTCCCGGCGCGCGCCGCTGCGTGCAGCGGCAATCTCCGCCTCACCAAGGCAGCCCATGCCAAGCCCCGCCCTGCATGCCCGGGCAAAGGCGGCCGCCGCCCTGTCGATATCCATCGGCTGCCACGCTGCATGGCGTGCCGCCATTCCCGCCACAAGACACGCTTGATCCGACCCGGAAGCACAGGCCTGGTCGGCGGTTCGCAGGTCCTCGAGGGCAACCACCGTGCCATCGGGCATCGTCAGCTGGGCCCCAGCCGGACCTGCGAGCAGAACGGCAAGAGCGGCGCCGAAAAACCATCTGAAAATGTTCATCATTCCTCCGTCGGACTGAGTTCCAAAGGCGGCAATCCCAGCGCGGCGTCAAGATGCCCGCGTTGAAGAATGCACATCGTCCGAGAAGCGAGATCAGCCAATCCATCGACCATTTCTGCAAGCCTGCACGGCTGACAGCAAGACAAGGTTTGACGAGGGTGTTTGCAGGTCAGTCCCCGCGCGCTTTGCAACCGGGTACATGCCGAAGGACGGCTGGCGCAGCCGCTAAGGCATGAAGGGACTCGCAGTTCCGCAAGGCTGGTTGCGTCAGTTGATCCGGGCCCTCGCGCGCATGCGCTGAACATCAGACGACCGGTCAATCCCCAAATCGGTGGGGTCAGTTAACATATAGCAATAAATCAGGGCCGGTCTGGCGAGGATTGTCTGCGATTTCTGCAAACGAGACGCATATTTCATTGGACGTCAAGCAAGCTGGACGGATAAACCGGCTGAGGCGTGAGCAGCGCTGCCGTTTTCAAAGTTGCGGCCGTTTGGCGATTGAATGCAGCGGGAGCATCTCATGGGCGATATCCAGCCATTGCGTATCGAGGACGCGACCAGCGCTGCGGAGCTGGATGCGCTGTATGCCCGTGCGCCGCTGGGCCTGGGTCTCGTCGATCGGGAGCTCCGGTTCGTCCGGGTGAACCCGGCGCTGGCCGACATGAACGGCGTTCCGCCCGAAGCGCATGTCGGCAGGAAGGTGTGGGACCTGGTGCCCGATCTGCGCGCGACCGCCGAACCCATCCTGCTCAGGGTGATCGAGAGCGGGGAACCGCTGCGCGATGTTGCGATTACCGGCACGACACTGGCCTATCCCGGCCAGATCCGCGAGTGGCGCGAGCAATTCTATCCCATCTTTGCCGACACTGGCGAGGTTACCGGTATCGGCATCATCTGCGAGGATGTGACCGAGCAACGGAGGCAGGATCGCGAACTGCGCGAAAGCGAGGACCAGCTGCGCCGCGTGCTCGACCAGCTGTTCGCCTTTGTGGGTGTGCTCACGCTTGACGGGCATGTGGATTATGCCAACCGCGCCCCGCTGGAGGCTGCCGGGCTGGCGCTTGCCGACGTGGTTGGCAGGCCGTTCTGGGACGCGCCATGGTGGTCTTATGACACGGCAGTGCAGGATCGGCTCAAAGCGGCGGTCGCGTCGGCGGGGACCGGGCAGGTGGTGCGCTACGACGTGCCCGTGCAACTCGGCGACGCGCTGGTGACGATCGATTTCCAGCTCGCTCCGCTGCGCGATGCCACCGGCCAGATTGCAGGGCTGATCCCTTCGGGCACGGTGATCGAGGAACGGGTTCAGGCAGAACGGGCGCTGCGCGCACTCGCTGATGATCTGGAGATGACGGTGGCCCGGCGCACCGCTGCGCTGCACGAGGCGAACGCCCAGCTGACCGACGAGATCGCCCGCCGCGAGGCGACGCAGGACGCCCTCATACGCAGCCAGAAGATGGAGGCGATGGGGCGGCTGGTCGCTGGCGTTGCTCATGATTTCAACAATATCCTCGCCGCCGTGCTGAGCGGCTTGGCACTGATCGGACGCCGGATCGACGATCCCGATGCGCTCAAGCTGGTCGACATGAGCACCAATGCGGCCATGCGCGGCACCGGGCTGGTCAAGCAGCTTCTGGCCTTTGCCAGGCAGCAGCGGCTCGATCCGGAACGGATCGATGTTGCGACCTTTCTCGCCGAACTGGAGCCGCTGCTGCACGTTTCCGCAGGCTCGGGCATCAGCGTGACGATCGAAAATGACGGTCAGTGCGGGGCAATCATGGCCGATGCCGCGCAGCTCCAGTCTGCCCTGCTCAATCTTGTCATCAATGCGCGCGATGCCATGCCCGATGGCGGGTCGATCTGCATCGTCGCGCGCATGATCCGTGTGCCTGGGGATGTGGTGGGATGCGAACTGGCCGATGGCGATTATGCCGCGATCAGCGTGATCGACAATGGCAGCGGGATGACGCCCGAAGTGCTTGCACGCGTTGCCGAACCCTTTTTCACCACCAAGCAGCCCGGCAAGGGCACTGGCCTTGGCGTGTCGATGGTGCATGGCTTCACCCACCAGTCGGGCGGCGGCCTTGCGATCGAGAGCGAGCCGGGCAAGGGCACCGCGATGACCCTGTTTCTGCCGCGATTGGCAGAAGGGCAGGGCATCGTCCAGTAATGCAATCAGGCGCCGCCGGCGATGCCGACAGCGCCTGAGCGCACCAGGCTAGCCCCCCAGCCGGGCGTCAGAAGTCGAAGCGCAGCGAGGCGGAGACCGTCCGTCCGTTGATTGCCCGGGCAAAGCCGATGCCATTGGCCGGAACGCTGGCCTGGTTCACCTCGAAAATGCCCAGCGTGTTGAACACGTTATTCGCATTGATCTGCAGGCTGCCGCCATTGAACAGCTTGACATGGCCGAACAGGTCGACCGTGGTGAAGCCGGGCATGACCAGCAGGTTCGAATCCTGCGAGAAGCTCTTGGTCACACCGACGATGCTGGCACCGATGACGGCCCGGCCAAGATCGACCGAAGGTGTGGCAAAGAAGGTCCAGTCGGGCTGGTGGCGCGGTTCCTTGCCGGTCAGTGTCGGATCGAGCAGGTCGCGGGTAATCTTTGCCTTGGTATAGGTTGCGCCGATCATCAGGCTGAACGGACCCTTGTGGACGCCGCCCTCCATCTCGACACCAGTCGCACGATAGCGGCGGTCGGTGCGGTTGGCCGCGCCGTTGATCACATTATGGTCGGCCGCCGTGACACGGAACGCCGTGGCGTTGAACGTCAGGCCGTCCTTGCGGAACTTGAAGCCGCCTTCGAGCTGCTTCACATTGTCCTGCTCGTCCGTCCGGCTGCGGATCGAGCCATCGGCATTGTTGATCAGCGGGGTGAACAGCACCTTGTCGGCATTGGCGCGGGCGCCCTTGCTATAGCGTGCGAACAGCGAGAACGGTTCTGCCGCGCGATAGTTGATCCCTGCCGAATAGCTGAGATAGCCGTAATTGTAGTTGACGGGTGCAGACCGGTCGAACGGAAGGAAGGCGACCCGCCGCTCTGCCGGGTTGATCACGCCATCGCTGTTGATGTCCTGCGTGATCAGGCCGACACTGCCATTGTTGAGATCTGCGCCGACCAGCGAACCGCGCACCTGGCCGGTATCGTAGCGCAGGCTTCCGCCGATCGCGATCTTGCCGAACTGGTAGTTGACCGATCCGTAAGGCGCGAAGACCTTGTAGTTCACGTCGAACGCGCGGCGGAACAGGCTGGTCGCGCGGGCAAAGGCGAAATAGCCATTGAGCGTCTGCGGCTGACCTGCCGCGTTGAAGATGTCGACCTGGGCAGTGCCATTGTTGCCATTGGCATCGATGTTCATCGCGGTGTGAAGCCAGGTGGTGTTGAGGTCCTGGGTTGCCAGATAGGCACCGACCGTGGTGGTCAGCTTGCCGTCGGGCAGTTCCCACACCTTCGAGGCGCGGATGTCGTTGGTGAAATTGTCGAGTGAGCGCGCACGCACGAACGAGAAGAAGTAGAGCGACAGCAGGCCGTTGCCGTTGATCATGGCATTGGGATCAATCAGCTGGCCTGCCAGCGGTCCATTGGCATAGCGCGCAAACGCGCCGACCCCGCCTTGGCCAGCCGCAAACGCCGACACGGTATTGGCGGTGTTGGGAAAGCCGCGGCTGAAATCGCCGCCATTGGCGGCATAGCGCATGCGTTCGGTGATCGTCCAGCCGGCCACTTCGAACTGGGCCTCAATCCCGATCGACTTGGATTCGGCGCTCTGGCCGGTGGCGACCGGGAAGGCGGCAGGCTGGTTGTTCTGGTCCAGCGTGATCACCGGGCCAAGGAAGGAGGACAGGATGGTGTCGTCGCGCAGGTCGAAGCCCGGGAAGCTACGGATGCGCGGATTGGCGTTGGTACCGGTAATGTTGGCGAAATAGGGTGCGAAGGTCGGCGAGCGGTCATCGAGATACTTGAGATACAGGCGGACATAGCCGTTCTCGAACTCGCGGGTGATGTTGAACTTGACCTGGCCGCCCTTCCAGCCGTCGAACCCGTTGTTGCGCGGGCCTTCGCCCTGGCGATAGAAGCCGCCGATATGGAAGCGGGTGTTCTCGCCCAGTCGGCCGCCATAGGTGAAATCGACGCGCTTTGTGTCGAAGTCGATCCCGGTGGTCAATTGAACGGAGCCGCCTTCGACATCGCCGGTGCGCGACAGGATGTTGATCAGCCCGCCCGGCGAATTCGACGCGAAGGTCGAGGCCGAGCCGCCGCGGATCGTCTCGATGGCGTTTACGGTCAGGTCGTTGCGCAGATAGACATCGGCGCCCACGTTGAACAGGTCGGCGAACTCCAGCAGCGGCAGGCCGTCTTCCTGGATCTGCATGTACTTGGAGCCACCGGCGGCAAGCGGAAGGCCGCGCACGGTATAGTTGTTGTTGCCTTCGCCGATGCTGGTGGCGACGCGCAGGCCCGCCATGGTGCGCAATACCTCGCCGATCGGACGCGGGCCGAGCAGCGTGATATCGTCTCCGCGCAGCGCACTCGTCGAGGTGGCACTGTCAAGCCGGTCGCGACCCTTGGCGACGCCGGTGGAGAACATCTCCTGCGGGGGCTTGGCGGCCGTGCCGGAATCCTGCTGCCCGGCATCGGCCTCGACCGCCTCGGCTGTCGCGCTGTCTGATGCGGCTGCGGATTCCGTGGCGGCCCATGCGGGTGCGGCCAATGCGAAATAGGATGTAACCAGCAGCAATGCTGTCTTGGACATGATGTGTTTCCCCTGCTCGAACCAGCGCCCTCACGCTGGCAACCCATTGCGGGGCTGCTCCCAAGCCCCGATAATCGAACGGCTATGGGGAGTTGGTAAATTTTGTGTTGACTTCAAATTTGAGGAGTTTCCATTCAAGGCTTTGGAATCATTGTAATTTTTGGCAAGGAGATTTACGACATAAATTGAAATTATGACGTCATAGGCGCGCCGGATGGGCCCTCTTGCGCCTCGAGACCCCCGAAAAAAGGGGTAAGCGCCATGCTGATTCGGAAGCGATATCGTGATTCGCATTAGGTTCGCGCGGGAGGCTGGTCGCGGACGCACAGGGCGAATGACAGGGACCATCCCGCCTTGAATGCCGCAGAGGGACCGGAGCGATGCCAGGCCTTACCGTGGGGAGACGTCACGGTTCCGATTTGCGATGGCGGCTTGCCCATGATGAGCAAGCCCCAGGGCAGGTTGGGTTGCTGGCCGACAGCCCGGTACGCGCGCAGCCTGGCCGCGCGCGATCTGGTTCAATCCGGCGGTGACGCCAATTACTGATCGAGGAAAGAGCGCATCTTGCGGCTGCGCGAGGGATGCTTGAGCTTGCGCAACGCCTTGGCCTCGATCTGGCGGATGCGTTCGCGGGTCACCGAGAATTGCTGGCCGACTTCTTCGAGCGTATGGTCGGTGTTCATGCCGATGCCGAAGCGCATGCGCAGCACGCGTTCCTCGCGCGGGGTGAGCGATGCCAGAACCCGCGTCACGGTTTCCTTGAGGTTCGCCTGGATCGCGGCGTCCACCGGGATGATCGCGTTCTTGTCCTCGATGAAATCGCCCAGGTGCGAATCCTCCTCGTCGCCGATCGGCGTTTCGAGGCTGATCGGTTCCTTGGCGATCTTCATCACCTTGCGAACCTTTTCGAGCGGCATCGAAAGACGCTCGGCCATTTCTTCCGGGGTCGGTTCGCGGCCCTGCTCGTGGAGGAACTGGCGGCTGGTGCGCACCAGCTTGTTGATCGTCTCGATCATGTGCACCGGAATGCGGATGGTGCGCGCCTGATCGGCGATCGAACGCGTGATTGCCTGACGAATCCACCAGGTCGCATAGGTCGAGAACTTGTAGCCGCGGCGATACTCGAACTTGTCGACCGCCTTCATCAGGCCGATATTGCCTTCCTGGATCAGGTCAAGGAATTGCAGGCCGCGATTGGTGTACTTCTTGGCGATGGAAATCACGAGGCGCAGGTTCGCCTCGACCATTTCCTTCTTCGCGATGCGCGCCTCGCGTTCGCCCTTCTGCACCATGTTGACGATGCGGCGGAACTCGCCCAGCGACATGCCGGTGGCAGCCGCAATGTCCGAAATCTCGGCGCGGATACGATCGACCGCACTCGCTTCGTTGGCGGCGAAATTGGCCCATTTCTTGTCGATACCGGCCATGGATTCGAGCCAGGCTTCGTCCATCTCGTGCCCGACATAGCGGTCGAGGAAATCCTTGCGCGGCACCTTGTGACGCTCGGCCAGGCGCAGCATCTGGCCGCCCAGGGCGGTCAGGCGGCGGTTGAACGAGTAGAGCTGGTCGACCAGATACTCGATCTTGTTGGCATGGAACTGCACCGACTCGACCTCGGCGGTCAGGTCCTCGCGCAGCTTCTGATAGGTCTTTTCCTTCGTAGCGGGGAAATCGTCGCCGATGCTGAGCGCATTGAGCCGCTCGCCCTGGATCTTCTCGAACTTGCGGAAAAGCGCGGTGATCTGCGCGAACTTCTCGAGCGCGGCAGGCTTGAGCTGCGCCTCCATCTGCGCGAGGCTGAGCGTGTTGTCTTCCTCGTCATCCTCTTCGGGACGGCGCGTGCGACGCTCGGTCAGATCGTCCTCTTCGTCCTCCGAATCGGTGACTTCCTCGACCTCGTCCTCGTCCTTGAAGCTGGGACCAGCGGTCTTTTCGCTGATCTCGCCATCATCGTCGCTGTCTTCGGACAGGCTTTCGGGCGCGGGATCCTTGGACAGCATCGCATCGAGATCGAGGATCTCGCGCAGCTGCATCTCGCCGTCGTTGAGCGCGGTCGACCATTCGATGATCGCGTGGAAGGTGATCGGGCTTTCGCACAGGCCCAGGATCATCGTGTCGCGGCCAGCCTCGATGCGCTTGGCAATGGCAATCTCGCCCTCGCGGCTGAGCAGCTCGACGGCGCCCATTTCGCGCAGGTACATGCGCACCGGGTCATCGGTGCGGTCCATCGTCTCCTTCTTCTTTTCGGGAGAGATGTTGAGCTGTTCCGAACCGTCATCGACCGCGTCGCTGTCGTCGACCGGTTGCTCTTCGGCACCTTCTTCGTCATTCTCGACGATGTTGACACCCATTTCGGAAATCGCGGACATGACGTCCTCGATCTGCTCGGACGACATCTGGTCCTGCGGCAGCGCCTCGTTCAGCTCGTCATAGGTGATGTAACCGCGCTTCTTGGCGCGCGCGAGCAGCTTCTTGACCGAGGCTTCGTTGAGGTCGATCAGCGGCGCATCGGTGCTGTCGGCCTTGCTGTCTTTCGGTGCCTTGCTTGCCAATTCCGTAATTCCTGTCACCTGTCTCACCCGGGCCCACGTCCCGGCACGGGTGAATTATACTGTCTTATCAGGCCCTGAGCGGCCGTTTCAAATATTTCGCGTCAGCCTGCGTGCCGATCTGGCGCGGTGGTGGCGATGGGCGGCAACGCCAGGGGTTCCCGCTGAATCAGCCTCGCTCCGTCAATTCGATCAGGCGCTGGTCAAACGCTTCCTTTCTTGCCCTTAGCTGCTGCTGCTCCAAAAACAAACTGTCTTGCATGTCATTTTCGAATCGGCGCGTAACGTCCTGCAACGCCGCTTCCAGCCTCGGGCGCGTGATCATAACCTCGATGGCCTCTGCAAAGTCTTCCGCAATCCGGGCCTCTCGCAATGGATCGACTGGTTCGAGCGTCGACGTGCAGAAGGAAAATGGCGGATTTCCGCCGGATTTCAGCCTGCCTACAGCGTCTGCCAGTCCCTTGGATTGCAATATGGTCATCAGCGATGACGGATCAAGAGCGTGCGGCGCGTTGTGATGGGCGGCATCAAGCAGCGCATCGAGCAGATCGGCCCAGCGGTCCGCGAGGGTCACGAACTCGCTCAGTGCCTCGCTGTGCTTCAGGATCAATGCGGGGCGCAGGGTCAGCCCGGTGATAACGCCGCGCACGATCAGGTCGCTCATCGGCTGGCGGCTGAAGGCGCGCAATTCCTCGCTCGGCGGCACGGGCTCGTCGCGCCGCTGCCAGGTCTTGCCCGATCCGCGCTGAGGTGCGGCGCGGGCAGGGGAGGTGGCCCGGGCGCCGAAGAACAGGTCGGAAAAGCGCTGGCCGATTTCCCGGCGGTACAGCGCCTTGATGTCGCCATCGGCAATCGTGTCGGCATGCGCATTGAGGCGCGCCTTCAGCCCCGCGCGGTCTTCCGGGCTGGTCAGCGGCTGCGCAGCCAGTTCGTGCGACCAGAGATGATCGAGCAGCCCTGCGGCCTGTTCGAGACAGGTGGCGAAGGCTTGCGGACCCGAGGCACGCACCAGATCGTCCGGATCCTGCCCGCCGGGCAGCGAGACGAAGCCGAGCGACTGGCCAGGCTTGAGCAGGGGGAGGGCGCGCGAGGCAGCGCGCATCGCGGCCTTCTGCCCGGCATTGTCCCCGTCGAAGCAGAGCAGCGGGCGATCGACCATCTTCCACAGCCGCTCGATCTGATGCTCGGTGAGCGCCGTGCCCAGCGGCGCGACGCATTCGCCGAACCCCGCCTGGGCGAGTGCGATCACGTCCATATAGCCTTCGACCACGACCACGCGGCCCGACTGGCGCGATGCGGGGGCGGCGAGGTGCAGGTTGTAGAGCGTGCGCCCCTTGTCGAACAGCGGCGTATCGGGAGAGTTCAGATATTTGGGCTCGCCTTGCCCGAGGATCCGCCCGCCAAATGCGATGACGCGACCGCGCGGATCGCGGATCGGGATCATGATGCGCCCGCGGAAACGGTCGTAAGGTGCCTTGTCGTCGACCTTGATCAGCAGCCCCGCCTCGATCAGCAAATCCTCGTCGAGATGGCCGAGCGCAGACTTGATCCCGGTGCGGCTGTCGGGGGCAAAGCCGATGCCGAAGCGCTGAATCGTCTCGGCCGACAGCCCCCGGTTCCTGAGATAGGCGCGCGCCTCTTCGCCCGCCGCGCTTCCAAGCTGCGCAACGAACCAGTCCTGCGCCGCCTGGCAGACATCGTGCAGCGACGCCTTCGCTTCCGCCTGACGCGCTGCGCGCGGATCGGGCGCGGGCACGCTCATCCCCGCCTCGGCGGCCAGCTCCTTCACCGCGTCCATGAAGCCCAGGCCCTGATGATCGGTCATGAACCGAATCGCATCGCCATGCGCCCCGCAACCGAAACAATGGTAGAAGCCCTTGTCGTCGTTGATCGTGAAGCTGGGCGTCTTCTCGTTATGGAAGGGGCAGCACGCCTTGTATTCTCGGCCTGCGCGCTGCACCTTCACATGCCGCCCGATCAGCGTGGACAGCGTGATCCGCGATCGCAGTTCGTCCAGCCATTGCGGGGAGAGGGTCATGCGGCTTCGTACCCTGAAGATATGGCGGGACCATGTCTGCCTGATCTGAGAGCTACCACGGGATGTTTTCGTCTCGGATACGTCCCTCGACTTCGCTCGGGACAAACGGGGAGGGGTGCCTGGTTCTTGGGTGGGGCTGGTTCAAGATTGCTGCGGGCTAGCGTCATAAAGGTTCGGCCCCCCCGGCTTCGATTGAATTCTCCCCACCTCCGTTTGTCCCGAGCGAAGTCGAGGGACGTTCGTGGGGCGGTCGAGCGAAGTGACTGACCATTTGCCAATCCCCATTGATTAGCCCAATTTTTTTTGCCCTTGACCAAGACTTGACCTGCTTCTCCACCTCGATCGCGTCTCCCCGCGTCTGGTAGTATTCGCTCCACACCAGTTCCACTGGTCGCCTGCGAGAGGTGAAATCGCAAAATCCGCCGTACTGGTGCTCGCCTAGCCGCCGCTCCAGATCATCTATCTGGCCAGTGTAACACTTTCCGTCGGCGCATTTGAGGATATAGACCCAGAAAGCCATGTTCTGCCTCGTGAACGGTTGCGCTTACGTCCCTCGACTTCGCTCGGGACAAACGGATGTGGGGTACCTGGGGTGGGCTTGGGTTACCCAAGGTACGGGTAATTCAACCGCCCGCCAAAGCCTCCTTTACCCAGGCGCTGGCCTTGCTCATGTCGAGTTCGCTGCCGTGGCGCGCCTTCACCTCGGCCATGACGCGCCCCATGTCCTTGAGGCTGGCAGCGCCCGTATCGGCGACCACCTTGGCGATGGCGGCCTTGGCAGCGGCCTCGTCCATCTGCGCGGGCAGGAACTCCTCGATCACCGCAACTTCCGCCGCTTCCTGCGCGGCGAGCTCGGCGCGGCCGCCCTGTTCGTACATGGCGATCGATTCGCGGCGCTGCTTGATCATCTTCTGCAGCACTTCGGTGACCATCGCATCGTCATCGGCAGGCGCGGCCTGGGTGCGCAGCTCGATATCGCGGTCCTTGATCTTGGCCAGGATCAGGCGGACCGCGGCGGTGCGCTCCTTGTCGCCCGCCTTCATGGCAGAAACCTGCGCAGCTTTCAGCGAATCGCGAATCATGCGCGCGAACCTTTCTTTCCCGTGGATTTTGGAACAAGCTTCCAGCCTAGCCGGATAAAAATGTTTTTCATAGATTGACCGTGCAAGCCCCGCGCGCCTAGTGACCCGCCAATTTGGCCGCTGACCGGCAGGGCGCGTCTCAGGGCTTTGGCCCCGCATCATCCTGCCATATCCTGCGGCCCGGCACATTCGCGACTCATACCGCAACGCAAGGAACACGATCCATGGCGCACGCCACCACCTCCGCTCAACCCCAAGGCGCGACCGGCCTGCTGCTGCTGGCCGATGGCACCGCGATCTGGGGCAGGGGCTTTGGTGCCGCAGGGGCCAAGGCGGGCGAGGTGTGCTTCAACACCTCGATCACCGGCTATCAGGAAATCCTGACCGACCCGAGCTATGCCGGGCAGATCATCACCTTCACCTTCCCGCATATCGGCAATGTCGGCGCGAATCCCGAGGATGTCGAGGCCGATGTCCCCCAGGCGCTGGGCTGTATCGTGCGCGAGGATGTGACCAACCCCAGCAGCTTCCGCTCCGCCCAGCATTTCAGCGAGTGGCTGGGCGCGAACGGCCAGATCGGCCTGTCGGGCATCGATACCCGCGCGCTGACCCGCCGCATCCGTGAAGCCGGCGCCCCCAATGCGGTGATCGCCCACGCGCCCGATGGCGTGTTCGACATGCCCGCGCTGCTCGCACTGGCACAGGGCTGGCCGGGGCTCGAGGGCATGGACCTGGCGATCGAGGTCACCGGTGCCGATACGCGCGGCTGGCAGGGCGGCAAATGGACACTTGGGGCTGGCTATGCCCAAATGGGCGAAGGTGAGCGCCCGCATGTCGTCGCGATCGATTATGGCGCGAAGCACAATATCTTCCGCTCGCTGGTCGAGGCCGGTGCGAAGGTGACCGTGGTCCCCGCCAAGACCTCGCTCGAAGAGATTCTGGCGCTGGAGCCGGCGGGCGTCTTCCTGTCGAACGGCCCGGGCGATCCCGCCGCGACCGGCGCCTATGCCGTTCCGGTCATCCGGGGCCTGCTCGAGCGTGACGTGCCGATCTTCGGCATCTGCCTCGGCCATCAGCTGCTCGGCCTGGCTGCCGGCGCACGCACGACCAAGATGCACCAGGGCCATCGCGGCGCGAACCATCCGGTGAAAAGGCTGGAAACGGGCCCAGGATTTGGGAGGGTCGAGATCACCAGCATGAACCATGGCTTTGCGGTCGACGCCGCGACGCTGCCCGCCAATGTGGTCGAGACGCACGTGTCGCTGTTCGACGGCAGCAATTGCGGCATCGCCTTCACCGACAGGAACGCTTTCGGCGTGCAATACCATCCCGAAGCCTCGCCGGGCCCGCAGGACAGCTTCTACCTGTTCGAGAAGTTCGTGAGCGGCCTCAAGGCTCCGGCGGCCGCCGCGTGACCCTCAAACTCCCCCCCGTCGATCCTGCCCGCATGGAGCAGGAATGGGCTGCCGATCAGGATGTGCTGCGCAATCTGGCCGCCAATGGCGATCAGGCCAGCATCCGCCGTTCGGTGGACGTGAGCTTTCGCGGGTCGGAGGACAATCTGGAGCGTCTGTCCGAAGCGGCGGAAGAGCTGGGGCTGACCGAGCTCGGCCATGAGGACGATGCCGAGGGCGGCGACCCCTGGCTGTTCCTTGAGCGGGTGCAGGCGGTGGACGAGAAATCTATCCGTGCGCTCACCGAGCTTTGCCTGCAGATCGAGCAGCTGTTCGACCTCGAATATGACGGCTGGGGCTGCGAAGCGCAGACCGGCACGGTGCATTGATGGTCCGGTCAATCCTGCCAGGGATTGATCAGGCGGACGCCGGTCCAGGCGAAATCCGCCGTGTTGCGCGTGGCGACGGCTATGTTGCGGACGATGGCCTGCGCGGCGATCTGTGCATCGAGCGTGTTACCGCCCAGGGTGCGCTGGGCAGCAAGCTGGCCGAAGACATGCGCGTCATGGCGATCGAACGCGACGATGCGGTCCGCATAATCGGTTTCCAGCTGCGCCAGCCAGCGTTCCAGACGCGGCCGGAACGATCGGGCGCCGGGCTTTTCGAAGCCCGCCCGGATTTCGGCAATGACGAGCACGGACAGCAACAGGCGTTCATCATTTTCGGCGAGCCAGGCGATGACGCCCGGCTCGCCATTGCGGGATACCATCTCGCTCCAGACGTTGGTATCGACCAGAATCACTCAAAGTCTTTCGGATCGAACTCGAAATTGGTCAGCGGCTCCGGCTTGCGGGGCTCAGGTGCCCATTCGATGCCGCGGCCCAGCTCGATCAGCCGTTCGATCCGCGCGCGGCTTTCGGCCTTGGCTTCGGGCGTCTGTTCGGGCGGGAAGCCTTTGAACGGCACAGATGCATCGGCGACCGTCGGAGCGGCAGGCGCCATGCCCGCCGCCTCGATCACCAGCTGGCGCAGATGTTCTTCCATCGATCGGCCATGCGCGGCAGCGACCTGGCGGAAGCGCAGCTTGGCCTCATCGGGCAGGTTACGGACAGTCAGGCTGGCCATGACGGCCTCCTCGCAATGATTTCAATGCAATCAATGTATACAAAGAGAGCACGATAAACAATGCCCAAGCGCAGCGACATAGACAGCATCCTGATCATCGGCGCAGGTCCGATCATCATCGGCCAGGCGTGCGAGTTCGATTATTCGGGCACGCAGGCGTGCAAGGCGCTCAAGGAGGAGGGCTATCGCATCGTCCTTGTCAACTCCAACCCCGCCACGATCATGACCGATCCCGACATGGCCGACGCAACCTATGTCGAGCCGATCACCCCCGAGATCGTCGCCAAGATCATCGCCAAGGAGCGCGCCGAGCGTCCGAACGAGAAGCTGGTGGTGCTGCCGACCATGGGCGGGCAGACCGCGCTCAACACCGCGCTGGCGCTCGATGCCAATGGCACGCTTGAAAAATATGATGTCGAGCTGATCGGTGCGAAGGCCGAGGCCATCGACAAGGCCGAGGACCGGCAGAAGTTCCGCGAGGCGATGGACAAGATCGGGCTGGAATCCGCACGCTCCGGGATTGCGCATACCGTCGAGGAAGCGCTTGCCGTGCTCGAACGCACGGGTCTGCCCTCGATCATCCGGCCCAGCTTCACCATGGGCGGCACCGGCGGCGGCATCGCGTATAACCGCGACGAGTTCGTCCAGATCGTCACCGGCGGGCTCGATGCCTCGCCGACCACCGAGGTGCTGATCGAGGAATCACTGCTCGGCTGGAAAGAGTATGAGATGGAGGTCGTTCGCGACCGCAACGACAATGCCATCATCATCTGCTCGATCGAGAATGTCGATCCGATGGGCGTGCACACCGGCGATTCGATCACCGTCGCGCCCGCACTGACGCTGACCGACAAGGAATATCAGATCATGCGCTCGGCCAGCATCGCGGTGCTGCGCGAGATCGGGGTCGAGACGGGCGGGTCGAACGTGCAGTTCGCGGTCAATCCCAAGGACGGCCGCCTGATCGTCATCGAGATGAACCCGCGCGTGTCGCGCTCGTCGGCGCTGGCCTCCAAGGCGACGGGCTTCCCGATCGCCAAGGTCGCAGCCAAACTGGCGGTCGGCTATACGCTCGACGAGATCACCAGCGACATTACCGGCGCGACGCCTGCGAGCTTCGAGCCGACGATTGACTATGTCGTCACCAAGATCCCGCGCTTCGCCTTTGAAAAGTTCAAGGGATCGAGCCCGCTGCTCGGCACCGCGATGAAATCGGTGGGCGAAGTCATGGCGATCGGCCGCAACTTCCAGGAATCGGTACAGAAGGCGCTGCGCGGGCTGGAGACCGGCCTGTCGGGCTTCAACTTTGTCGATCACCTCGTCGGCGCGCCGCACGAGGATATTGTCGCCGAACTCAGCCAGGCAACCCCCGACCGGCTGCTGATCGCGGCGCAGGCGCTGCGCGAGGGCATGACGGTCGAGCAGATTCATGCCGTCGCCAAGTTCGATCCCTGGTTCCTCGAGCAGATCAAGCAGATTGTCGACGCCGAAGCCGAGGTGCTCGCCGATGGCCTGCCGCGCGATGCGGCTGGGATGCGGCGCCTCAAGTCCATGGGCTTTTCCGACAAGCGCCTCGCCTATCTCGCGCTCAAGTCTGCGCATCTGCGCCCCGGCATGGGCCAGGCAATTGCGCGCGGCTCGGGCATGGTTCGCGACGCCGTGGTGGCGATGACCGGCGGAGTCACCGAGCAGGAGGTGCGCGCGCTGCGCCACAAGCTGGGCGTGCGTCCGGTGTTCAAGCGCATCGATACCTGCGCCGCCGAATTCGCGGCGAAGACGCCGTACATGTATTCGACCTATGAGGCGCCGACCTTCGGCGAGCCCGAGTGCGAGAGCCAGCCGACGACACGGCGCAAGGTCGTGATCCTGGGTGGCGGCCCCAACCGCATCGGCCAGGGCATCGAGTTCGATTATTGCTGCTGCCATGCGTGCTTCGCGCTCGGTGACGCAGGGTTCGAGACGATCATGGTCAATTGCAATCCCGAAACCGTCTCGACCGACTATGACACCTCGGACCGGCTCTATTTCGAGCCGCTGACCGCCGAGGACGTGCTCGAGCTGCTGGATGTCGAGCGTTCGACCGGCGAGCTGGTCGGCGTGATCGTGCAGTTCGGCGGGCAGACCCCGCTCAAGCTGGCCCAGGCGCTGGAGGATGCGGGCATTCCGATCCTCGGCACCTCGCCCGATGCGATCGACCTGGCCGAAGACCGCGAGCGCTTTGCCCAGCTGGTCGACAAGTTGGGCCTGAAACAGCCCGCCAACGGCATCGCGCGCAGCCGGGAGGAGGCGATCGCGGTCGCCAACCGCATCGGCTATCCGGTGCTGATCCGCCCGTCCTATGTGCTGGGCGGCCGCGCGATGGAGATCGTCGACGGCCAGGCGCAGCTCGAAAGCTATATCGCCACCGCAGTGCAGGTCTCGGGGGACAGCCCCGTTCTGATCGATCAGTATCTGCGCGATGCGATCGAGGTCGATGTCGATGCGATCTGCGATGGCAAGGACGTCGCGATTGCCGGCGTGATGCAGCATATCGAGGAAGCCGGCGTCCATTCGGGCGACAGCGCCTGCACCCTGCCGCCCTACAGCCTCGGCACGGACATCATCGCCGAGATGGAGCGCCAGACCAGGCTGCTCGCCGAGGGGCTGAAGGTCCGGGGCCTGATGAACATCCAGTTCGCGGTCAAGGGCGGGCAGGTCTATCTGATCGAGGTCAACCCGCGCGCCAGCCGCACCGTGCCGTTCGTCGCCAAGGCGATCGGCCAGCCGGTGGCGAAATATGCCGCGCGGGTGATGGCGGGCGAGATGCTGGCCAATCTGCCGGTCATCGACCGCAATATCGACCATATGGCGGTCAAGGAGGCGGTCTTCCCCTGGGCGCGTTTCGCTGGCGTCGATCCGGTGCTGAGCCCGGAAATGAAGTCCACCGGCGAGGTCATGGGCATCGACAGGGATTTTGCCACCGCCTTTGCCAAGGCGCAGATCGGGGCAGGGCTGGTCCTGCCGACCAGTGGCACGGTGTTCATCTCCGTCAAGGACAGCGACAAGCCGGTCATCCTCGAGGCTGCGCGCGGGCTGATCGCACTGGGCATGGATATTGTCGCGACCGGCGGAACGGCGCGCTTCCTGGCGGATAATGGTGTCGCGGTGACCGAGGTTAACAAGGTGGCGCAAGGGCGCCCGCATATCGTCGACAAGATCAAGGACGGCGAGATCGCGCTGATCTTCAACACCACCGAAGGGTGGCAGAGCCTGAAGGATTCGCAATCGATCCGGGCCAGCGCGCTGACAGGCAAGATTCCGTATTTCACCACTGCGGCGGCAAGTGCCGCTGCGGTCAAGGCTATGGCCTCGCTTGCCAGCACAAGCCTTGAAGTAAAGCCGCTGCAGGCCTATAATATACGACCTGACGCTTGAGCCCCCCGACAAGTGGTTAACCTCATGCGGCCCCGTTTCGGGCCGCATAGGGCTCTGTTGTCGGATGATTGGCCGGGCGTCGGCCATGGATGAAGGGATATGCCGAATGGCAACCGTCGATAAGCTGCCGATGCTGGCAGAAGGTTATGAAAAGCTCTCGCGCGAGCTGAAGGCCCTCAAGGAAGAGCGTCCGCTGATCGTCGAGGCGATCGAGGAAGCGCGCGCGCATGGCGATCTTTCCGAAAATGCCGAATATCACGCCGCCAAGGAGCGCCAGGGCCAGGTCGAGGCGACCATCGCCGATCTGGAAGGCAAGCTGAGCCGGGCGCAGATCATCGACCCGACGACGCTCTCGGGTGACAAGATCGTGTTCGGCGCGACCGTGACACTGCTCGACGAGGACGACAAGCCGGTCAAGTACCAGATCGTGGGCGAGGCCGAGGCCGATGCGCGCAAGGGCCGGATCAGCTATTCCAGCCCGCTGGGCCGCGCGCTGATCGGCCGTCAGCTCGACGACGAGGTCGAGGTGAGCGTGCCATCGGGCGACAAGTTCTATCTCGTGTCCAAGATCGAGTTCATCTGAACCATGCCAGCCGTGCCGCAGCGGTCGGCAACCAATTTCCTCGTGATCGCCAATGTGCTGGTCTGGCTGGTCGGTTTCACCACCGGCTGGACCGAGCCAATGCAGATCGAGGGCGGTTTCTGGGCAGCGCGGCTGCATGACACAATATACGGACATTCGAGCGCTTTGCCGGTCGATTACCCTTGGGTCGTGCCGGTCTGGCTGACGCCGGTCACCTCTGCCTTCCTGCACGCGGGGCTGTTGCACCTCGCCATGAACATGCTGGTGCTGGTCGTGATCGGCCGGCTGGTGGAAATGGCGCTGGGCTGGGAACGCTATCTGCTGCTCTATGGGGCGGGGATCATAGCAGCCGCCGCGATGCACTATGCCATCGACCCGGTATCACTTGTGCCGGTGGTCGGCGCGAGCGGCGCCATCTCGGCGCTGATGGCCGCCTATTTCCTGTTGTTCTCACGCCGCAAGCCGCCGCCAATCGGCCCTATTCCGCAGCTCGCGGTGCATATGGCCTGGCTCATGCTGGCCTGGATCGGCATCAATTTGCTCAGCCAGTTTGCCTTTGCAGGCAGCGCGCTCGGCATCGCCATCTGGGCGCATATCGGCGGCTTTGCGGCAGGGCTGCTGCTGGCAGTGCCCCTCGTGCGCAGCCACCAGGTCCGGCGGCCGCGTCACGACATTCCCTGAAAGACGAAACCCTTAGCTTGCCGGAGTTTCTTCCGGGTCGAGCAGGCGGTGCAGGTGCACGATCACATAGCGCATTTCGGCATCGTCGACCGTGGCCTGCGCCTTGCTGCGCCAGGCTTCCTCGGCACTGGCATAATCGGGATAGACGCCGACAAGATCCATCTTGTCGAGTTCGCAATAGTCGAGGGTTTGGGGGTCGCTGACGCGTCCGCCCATGACGAGATGAAGTTTGCTCATGTGAATTGCGTCCCTGACAGATGAACCGGATGCCGGGCGGCATCCTCTCCTCCACGGGCGGTGTTGCGTTTGCCGCCGCCTCGCGTTGCTGCAGCGGCCCATAATCGGCTTTTTCGGGATTTTCCAGCCCCGTTGAGGGATCGGTGTTCAGGGTTGCCTGTCGCGCAGCCGCGCGGTGGTCTTTTCGATGCCCTGCTTCGCCTTTTCGGCCAGCGGCGCGACATTGCGGGCAATCGGTTTGCGGGCGAGGAACAGGCCGCCCAGCAGGCCTGCAAGGGCAATCTTGCCGCGATGCGCCCAGGCGAAACCTGCGGCGCTGTCGGCCGCCGTTCCTATTCGCTCTGCCGCCGCATCCAGCGCTTCGTCGCGCAGATTTGCAGGCGCAAATCGGTCCCGGGCGCGCGCGAGAGCCTTTTGCCATTGGGTGCGCGCTGCGAGGCGGCGGGCAGAAACTTCCGCCAGGCTTTCAGCACCGTCGTCTGCATTGTCATTCTGTGCGCTGTCCGTCGGCTCGGTCATGACGCGGCTTTCGTTCCGGCACCATGGTCGTCGTCGCTTGCGAAAAGGTCGCCGAGCTTGCCGATCCGGCGCGCAGCAAGCCAGAAGCTCAATACCGCCAGCACGAGCGCGCCCAGCACCGTTGCAACCATTGCGCCCCAGGGTCCGATCAGCGGGATCAGGGCTATCATCGTCCCGACCACCAGGGCAATCAGGGCGCAACTGACGAGCACCAGCCCCACAAAGGCCAGCAACGCCATGGCGCGTACCTGTCGGCCCGCGGCGGAAACCCGGGCCTTCTGGAAGCTGAGCTCCGCATCGATCAGTTCGCGGCCATCGCTGTAAAGGCCGCGAAGCTGCTCCACCAGACCGGGCTTGTCCGGCTCCGCCCCGGGCGCAAGGGGGATGTCGCCTGCGTCCGGCACGGCGGTGGTGTCGGGGTTCGATCGAGTCACGCTGGGTCAGGTCCGCAAGGGCGCGTTCAGCGCCGCTTGCCGAACACCGAAGACAGGATGCGGGCGATCAGCAGGCTGGCCACAGCGGCAATGCCTGCCGCTGCCACCGGCTTGTTGCGGACGAACTCGCGCGTGTCTTCGGCGATCTCGTCAACCGGCTTGGCGCGCAGGCGTTCGGCCGCATCGGTCACGCTCTGCGCGGCGCTGCGGGCATAATCGCCATATTTGGGGCCGATATTGTCGTCGATGGCATCGGCGCTATCCTTCAGGATCTGCGCGACGCTGTTGACCGCATCGCAGGCCATGTCCTTCACGTCGCTGGCCACATCCTTGGCCTTGCCGCCCATGTCTTCGGGAATCATTGCACTTACCTTTTCAGAAACCGAGTTGAAGGCGCTCGTCGATTGCGCAGCCACCGTTGCGCCAGCAGCGGCGATGCCGCCGGATACCAGCACTGCGCTGTTCGGCGTCGGCGTCTGCTCGGCGGGCTTTGGCGCAGGCTTGGGCGCAGCCTTGGTCTTCGGAGCAGCCGTGCCCGACTTGGCACTTGCCGTGCGCTTTGTGGTGGCCGCCTTTGCCGTGCCATCGGCACTGGCGGTCTTCCGCGCGCGCGGCTTTTTCGGCGCAGCCTTGGTGGAAGCGTCGGCCTTGGTCTCTTCTTCGGACATGATTTCCTCCTCAAGCTCGAAGGCAGACGCATGAAGCGTCTCCCAGGTTCCGCTTGCCCGTCACCTATTCTGGCCAGTCCGCGCACATTTTCAAGCGCTTTCGCAGGCGCAGCAGGGCGCGGGGCGATGATCGACGCGTTGCCGCCTGCGACGGTTGCAAAGCTGTGGTCCACCGCCTAGAGGAGCGGCAGTTTTTCCACCCCGCCAGACCTGAAAGAGTGCCGCTTATGACCGCGATCATGGACATTCACGCCCGCCAGATTCTCGACAGCCGCGGCAACCCGACAGTCGAGGTGGACGTGCTGCTCGAAGACGGCAGCTTTGGCCGCGCAGGCGTTCCTTCCGGTGCGTCCACCGGCGCCTATGAGGCCGTCGAAAAGCGCGATGGCGACATGTCGATGTACACGGGCAAGGGCGTGACCCAGGCCGTCGACATGGTGAACAGCGAAATATTCGAGGCCGTGGTCGGCCTCGACGCCGAAGACCAGCGCGATATCGACATGACCATGATCGCTCTGGATGGCACCGAGAACAAGTCGCGCCTGGGCGCCAACGCGATCCTCGGCGTAAGCCTTGCCGTCGCCAAGGCCGCCGCCGATGCGCGCGGCCTGCCGCTCTACAGCTATGTCGGTGGCGTCTCGGCGCACGTACTGCCCGTTCCGATGATGAACATCATCAATGGCGGCGAACATGCTGACAACCCTATCGATTTCCAGGAATTCATGATCATGCCCGTTGGCGCGGACAGCTTGGCCGAGGCGGTGCGCTGGGGTTCGGAAATCTTCCACACGCTGAAAAAGGGCCTGCATGAAAAGGGCCTGGCGACGGCAGTGGGAGACGAGGGCGGTTTCGCCCCCAATCTCGCTTCGACGCGCGCCGCGCTCGATTTCATCATGGCTTCGGTCGAAAAGGCAGGCTTCAAGCCCGGCGAGAACGTGATGCTCGCGCTGGACTGCGCCGCGACAGAATTCTTCCGCAACGGCAAGTACGAGATCAGCGGCGAGGGCCTGTCGCTCAGCCCGACCGAAATGGCCGATTATCTCGGCAAGCTGTGCGCCGACTATCCGATCCGCTCGATCGAGGACGGCATGAGCGAGGACGATTTCGAAGGTTGGCTCGCGGTGACCGAACTGCTCGGCAACAAGGTGCAACTGGTCGGCGACGATCTGTTCGTGACCAATCCCGAGCGTCTCGCCATGGGCATCGAAAAGGGCCTGGCCAACAGCCTGCTGGTCAAGGTCAACCAGATCGGCACGCTCACCGAAACGCTCGAAGCCGTGAACATGGCGCACCGCGCGGGCTATACCGCCGTGATGTCGCACCGTTCGGGCGAAACCGAGGATGCGACGATCGCCGATCTGGCGGTGGCAACCAATTGCGGTCAGATCAAGACCGGCTCGCTCGCGCGCTCGGACCGGCTTGCCAAGTATAACCAGCTGATCCGCATCGAGGAAGAACTGGGCGGCAGCGCGCATTATGCCGGAGCCGCCATCTTCGGTTGAACAAAACTCCTTTTGTTCCGCGACTTTTATACCAAGCTGCACTGATCCGCACCCACGAGGACAGCCTTGCGGTGGTTCCCGGCAAGGAGTGGCTAAAGGGGCGATGTGGTTCATCGTCTCGAAGCCGCGACGCCGTCCGGGGGCCACCACAAGGCTGCCCGAAGGGTTGTCATTCCCGCTCGCTGGACGGCGTCGGACCGGCTCGGCGATGAACCACATCGCCTGCGCCGATCCTTCTTGCCAGCAAGCGGGAATGACAATCCTCATGGGTGCGGATCAGTGCAGCTTGGTATAAGCCATTGATCGCATATTTGATTCGGGATGGCCGTTTCGGCTTGCCACCCCGAATCATTTGTGATTCAAGGAGTCGATGTCGTCCCGCAAACCCGTCATAAAACCCGCAAAACAGGCGATCGCGCCGGGCATCTCGCTCGTCGCGCTGCTCGCGATTGCGGCTTATGCCCTGCTGGGGCCGACGGGTGTGCTCGCCTGGGGCGATTATCGCCAGCGGCTGGAGGTGCAGAAGGTCGAGCTCGCACGGCTGCAAAAGCACCGCGATGCGCTGCGCAACCGGGTCGAGCTGCTCGATCCCAAGGCAGTCGATCCCGATCTGGTGAGCGAGCTGGTGCGGCGCGAGCTCAATGTCGCGCATCCTGACGAGGTCATCGTCCCGCTGAAATAAGCGGTGTCGCGCGCTGGCGGATGTTGCGGGAATATTGCGCAAAAACCGCCTTGGCCGTTGCGTAAACCGTTGCGGTGCTTCTATAGACAGGCGGTCAATCCTCCCCCTGCCTCACGGCACTGATCCTTCAGCTGGAAAGGTCCTCCGTCTTGGTCAAGACACCCGCTGCAAAGCCCGTTCGCAAACCGCCCGCAAAGGCCTCATCGAAAGCACCGGTGCTGCCCGAGGAGGGCAGCAACCATCCTCGTCCGCGCAACCCCGAACGCTATCAGGCGACCCAGGAAGAACTGCTGCATTTCTACAAGGAAATGCTGCTGATCCGCCGCTTCGAGGAGCGCGCCGGCCAGCTTTACGGCCTTGGCCTGATCGGCGGCTTCTGTCACCTGTATATCGGCCAGGAAGCGGTGGCAGTGGGTCTGCAATCGGCGCTGGAGCCGGGCAAGGACAGCGTGATCACCGGCTATCGCGACCATGGCCATATGCTCGCCTATGGTATCGATCCCAAGGTGATCATGGCCGAACTGACCGGGCGCGGTGCGGGCATTTCGCGCGGCAAGGGCGGGTCGATGCACATGTTCTCGACCGAGCACAAATTCTATGGCGGCCACGGCATTGTCGGCGCGCAGGTGCCGCTGGGCGCTGGCCTCGCTTTCGGCCACAAATATTCGGAAGATGGCGGCGTGTGCATGGCCTATTTCGGCGATGGAGCGGCCAATCAGGGCCAGGTCTATGAAAGTTTCAACATGGCTGCGCTGTGGAAGCTTCCGATCATCTTCGTGATCGAGAACAACGGCTATGCCATGGGCACCAAGGTCGATCGCAGCAGCGCCGAGACCGAATTTTACCGGCGCGGCGATTCCTTCCGCATTCCCGGCATGCAGGTCAACGGCATGGACGTGCTCGAAGTGCGCGGCGCAGCGGAAGCAGCGCTCGAATATGTCCGCGGCGGCAACGGCCCGCTGCTGATGGAACTCAAGACCTATCGCTATCGCGGCCATTCGATGTCCGACCCGGCGAAATATCGCAGCCGCGAGGAAGTGCAGAACGTCAAGGAAAAGTCCGACCCGATCGAGGCGGCCAAGGCTGAACTGGTCAAGCTGGGCGTCAGCGAAGACGCGATGAAGGCGATCGACAAGGAAATCCGTTCGATTGTCAGCGAAGCGGCGGACTTTGCCGAAACCTCGCCCGAGCCGGATCCGTCCGAACTGTATACCGATGTGCTGGTGGAGCAATATTGATGGCCATCGAACTGAAAATGCCTGCCTTGTCCCCGACCATGGAAGAAGGGACGCTGGCCAAATGGCTGGTCAAGGAAGGCGACACCGTCGCTTCCGGTGACATCCTGGCCGAAATCGAGACCGACAAGGCGACGATGGAATTCGAAGCGGTCGATGAAGGCACGATTTCCAAGATCCTGATCGCCGAAGGCACCGACAACGTGAAGGTCGGCGCGGTGATCGCGCTAATCGCGGGCGAGGGCGAGGATGCCTCCGCGCCTGCAGCCGCACCGGCGCCTGCTCCGGCCCCGGCGCCCGAGCCCGAGGCCCCGACCGAGAACGCGCAGATCGTCCCCGAAACGCCCAAGCGCGCGCAGGTGAGCGATCCGGCGATCCCCGAAGGCACCGAAATGGTGCCGACCACGGTGCGCGAGGCGCTGCGCGATGCAATGGCCGAGGAAATGCGCGCCGACGACCGCGTGTTCGTGATGGGCGAGGAAGTCGCCGAATATCAGGGCGCGTACAAGGTGACGCAGGGCCTGCTCGAGGAATTCGGCCCGCGCCGTGTGATCGACACGCCGATCACCGAATATGGCTTTGCCGGCATCGGGGCTGGCGCTGCGATGGGCGGCCTGCGTCCGGTCATCGAGTTCATGACCTTCAACTTTGCAATGCAGGCGATCGACCATATCATCAACTCGGCCGCCAAGACCAACTACATGTCGGGTGGCCAGATGCGCTGCCCGGTGGTGTTCCGCGGTCCCAATGGCGCGGCGAGCCGCGTGGGCGCGCAGCACAGCCAGAATTTCGGCCCCTGGTATGCCAGCGTACCCGGTCTGATCGTGATCGCCCCCTATGACAGCGCCGATGCCAAGGGCCTGCTCAAGGCCGCGATCCGCACCGAAGACCCGGTCGTGTTCCTGGAGAACGAGCTGGTCTATGGCCGCACTTTCGATGTGCCCAAGCTCGACGATCATGTCCTGCCGATCGGCAAGGCGCGGATCATGCGCGAAGGCAGCGATGTCACCATCGTCAGCTATTCGATCGGCGTCGGCGTCGCGCTCGAAGCGGCGGAAAAGCTGGCGGCGGAAGGCATTGATGCCGAGGTGGTCGATCTGCGTACGCTGCGTCCGCTCGATACTGCAACTGTGCTCGAAAGCCTCAAGAAGACCAACCGCATGGTCGTGGTCGAAGAAGGCTGGCCGGTCTGCTCGATCGCATCGGAAATCTGCGCGGTGGCGATGGAGCAGGGCTTTGACGATCTCGACGCACCTGTGCTGCGCGTGACCAACGAGGATGTGCCGCTGCCTTATGCCGCGAACCTCGAAAAGCTGGCACTGGTCGACAGCGCTCGCGTGATCGCGGCGGTGAAGAAGGTCACCTACAAAGGCTGAAGCGGACGGGCCGGGCGATGGCGAACCGCCCGGCCTGCCTTACAGCTTGACGCAGATCAGACCTGCAATGCACAGACCCCGACCCGGATTGTTGGGATTGTTGCCGCTGCTATAGCCAGGCGTCGCAGCCTGTGCTTGCGCAGCGGCGATCTGTGCGTCCGGTGTCTGCGGCAAGATGGCGTCATATTTGTCGCAGGTCGATTGGCGCGCAGCGGCGACATTGTCGATCGGTTCCTCGCCGATATCACGCGCATCGCGAACGGTATAGGCCGCTTCCTGGCGCAGTTCGCGGTCTTCCATGAACATGTTGCCGAACAGCGGGTGATAGATGTACGTCAGCTCGACGAACATGACCGCCGTGCCTGTGCTGGCCTGAATGCGGTCGCCGGCCGGCCCCATCCCCTGGAAGCTGGTGCCGGTTGCACCCGTCCCTTCCGGGCCATAGTCCGAATCCTCGATCAAGAGGCCCTTGCAGCGCTGCCACATGATGGTCTGTCCGCCGCTTTCGTTCACCTCGAGGCTGGAAAGGACGGTCCGCCCGTCCTGATAGATGCCCGTGGCGCCCGCCTGGATCGCGGCGGCCTGAAACACATCGTTGATTTGCTGTTCGTTGATCACCTTCGCGCCCAGCGTGGCGTTGAGCGTTCCGATGCGCGAGGCATTGTCGGCCATGTTGAGCGCGATCTGGCTCATCTTCATTTGCGTGATCGCCAGGTTCGCAATCTCCACCCCGTAAAAGCCGAGGCCGATGAAGATTGGCAGCGAAAAGGCGAATTCGATCAGCGCCAGCCCCGACTGGTCGCGCCGCAGCTTGCGCGCCAGCTTGCGCATGCGGGTCGACAGGCTTGGCCCGGAATGGGAGTTTGCTGGGCGGATCATGTGCAGATATTCTCGGTGTTGCGAGGGGTTTGGGCGTCAAAGGGCTGATTGCGCAGGACTGTGGCGGACTTGATCGTGGTGTATTCGTCAGCCCCGATCAGCCCGTAGAGCGGGAACTTGCGCTTGAACCGCATACTGACGGTGTACAGCACGACGTCGCGTGCCTTGCCTTGACCTTCTTTGCCGAGATCAGTGTCCCAGATGCCGTTGTCGTTTTCATCGGTGAAGCATTCCCCCGCATCGCGCACGCCGTTGTTGTTGTCGTCCTCGAACTCTTCGGGCAGACCCACTTTCGCGAAATCCTGGTAGCTCATGCGGACCGGATCGATATCCGCATCCTTGCCCAATGGGCCAAGATTCTCGCGCACGCGCGCATCGATCGTGGCAAGGGAACTCTCACCACTCTCCAGCGTGGCATCGCGCCCGGCCTTCTGTACCGCGCCATCCAGAATGGCTCGGGCATAGACGGTGAAACCCAGATCGAACACGCCGAGCAGCATGATCAGAAAGGTGGGCGCGATCAGGCCGAATTCGGTGACGGTGACACCGCGCCGATCCTGGCCTGCCCGCCGGATGAACCCCAATCGGCCAATCATTGGGTCAACCTCAATTCCGCGATGTTCTTGGCGATGTTTTCAAAGGCCGAGTTCAGCTCGTCGGCATTGTCGGCGGTGAACGAACTGCCGCTGCTTGCGCAGGTTTGCATGTCCGCGCTCAGCTCGGTCCCGAAGGCGATGACCCATAGGCGTATCCCCTTGGACTTGATCGCCTGGCAGACGGCCAGGTAGCGGTCGCGGTGCCTCGGGTCCTGGTCGGTACTATTGCCGCTTGTTCCAACAATACGCCGGTCGTCCTGCTCGATGCCATAGATTGACGCAGAGCTCCACGAAGGGTCAAGCTGGCCGTCCGTCATGAAGATCATATGACGGCTGACCGACCCTGGATTGTCGGGAACCTCGTTGACCACGGATTGAAACAGACCTTGAGGCGACGCGAGACGCGCGCCCCAGATCAGGCCGATGTCATGATAGGTGCCGCCAACTGCCCGCAGCCCGTACACATAATCATTGACCTGCTGCTGCGTCATCTCTGCCAGCAGCCTGGCCTTGGCGGGGCAGGCCGCATTGCCAAGACTGATCAGGCTGTTCGCGTTGGTGCTCCGATAATAGACCTCCCGCCAGAACGGACGCCATTTGGTCGCCGTGTCGGTCGGTGCATCGTCGATATTCAGGTCATGTGCATCGAGACTGCCGTCAGCAGTGATACCATTGCGCGTACTGGCGAATTCGGTTGCCGCCAGAGTGTCGCGTTCCTCGATGCATCCACCCCAGCGGCTGGTGCTGCCGTTGACTTCGGTCGGCGTAAAGACCGCCGGATTGGCGTCCTTGATCGAGCGGACGTAGTCGTAGGTCGGGTAATTGACCAGACCGCGACCATAAGCAATTCGTGCCACAGAGGTGTCTGTCGGCCGCAAGTGGTTGGGAGTGACCCGCCGCGTTCGGATTCGAAGGCATTGCCCCGTTCCGGAATTATTCCATCTGGTATCTCGTCCCTGCCATGAGAAACGATCATAGGTGGTGACCGTTGTCACGCCGTTGACTGTACTGGTTTCGCTGGCCGCTCTGCCCCATGTCGTACAAGCGGACGCGGTGGTATTCGTTCCACCGGTCAAAGCGTCGTGTGGTCGCGACGAAGGGCAGGAGACCTGGCCGGTCGCGCCGTGAATCTCGCAATCCTGCCAGAAGGTCACACGCGATCTGTAATTCCAGCTGTCACCCACCAGGCCGCCGACAAGCCATTCAGGATTGGCATCATAGAGCAGTTCGCCGACATTGACGTTGCTCGAATAAGGCACGAACGCATAGCGGATGCGCGCGTCGCTGCCCGCTGCCGCATTCGCCATCGTATCGTAGAAGCTCATCACCGCCTCCTGAAGAGACGTGAGCTTGACGGCAGAGGTACCGTCCGCGTTGGTCAGCGTCTCGGCCATCGAGCCTGTCACGTCGAGCACGAACGTGACGTCCGTATTGGTCAGATTGAGCTCGGCCTCGCAGCTTACCGCGATGGTCAGCGTGTCATATCCGAACATGCCCATGATGGCTGTGGGCATTTCTGCCGAAGCCGATCCGGTGATCTTGCTGCTTCCGGTCGGGTTTTCGGAGTCGAAGGACACATCGGTGGTACCGTTATATCCCTCCTGATAATTGACATCGAAAAAGGATTCTGCCTGCGCCTCGGCTGCGGTCGTGTAGGTGCTCTGCGCCATGGCGCGGCGTCCAGCCAGCACCCCGGCATCGCAGGCATGCTGGATGCGCGACTTGACCATATAGGCACGGCTCATGTCGATGGCGCCACCGACCATTGCGGCCATCGGCAGGATGCTCGCGGCCAGAATGGGCAGCACATTGCCGCGCCTTGATTCGATCAAGCGGTTCAGCAGCGGCCGAGCCTTCACACCTTCGGCAGAAGGCCGCGAACCGGAAGTCGGGCACGGGTTGTCGACGTGGCGGATGGTCATGATGTGGTTAATGCCCCTTAGACGCAGCCTGCCTTTTACGAGGGCAATGGTAAGCAGCGCTCAAAGGGAAATGGTTAAGCCCAAGTTTACCTTGATTTGGCCCAGCTTTTCGGGGATCGCGCGCGGCATGGCTCCGCCCGATACTCCTGTTTCGCCGCTGGTCACGCTGGCATCCGGTTATGGCGACCGTCAGGTGCGTGGCTGGTGTCAGGCGCTGTTCGCATTCGACGCCCAGATGGCCGGCATCGTGCTGCAGGCGCGCGAGCCCATGCTGGCGCAGATCCGGCTGCAATGGTGGCATGATGTGCTGGCCAAGCCTGTGTCCGAGCGTCCGTCCGCCAATCCCGTGCTTGCAGCTTTGTTGCCGATAGAGGCGCAGGGCCTCAATCTGCTGGCGGCGCTGGGTCCGGTCATCCGGGGCTGGGAGACGGCACTGGAACTGGAGGACGAGGCAGCAATTTTTCACTTTGCGCAGGGGCGCGGGCAATTGCTCCAGGCGTTCGCGACGCAATGTCCCGGTGCTGGTACTGCAGACCTTCAGGCGATCGGACAGGCTTGGGCGATCTGGGACATGGTGCGCTTTCATCGCAGGACGCCGGCGCTCGACGCCGCATTCCTGCGGTTGGATGTGGTACGTCTTGGCAGCATCCGGCTGCCGCGCAGCTTGCGGCCGCTGTCGATCATCGCGCTGGCGGTGCGGCTTGACATCGCCCGGGCACGGCTGGATCGTCCATGGGCCGGCCCTGGCCTGTTCGCGCGGCTGGTATGGCATGGGGTGACCGGGCGGTGACCGGCTTACGAGAGGGGGAAGGGCAATGCGGATCCTGTTCGGCGGATTGGCGGCCATCGCCTTGCTGGTCGGCGGGTTCTTCCTGATCCGGGCACAGCAGCAGCAGGAGGACGAGCTGGCCGAGATCGCCGCCCCTCCGCCCGAGCCTCAGGACGACGGCCTGCCGTTTGCCGATCCGGGCGCGCTGCGCGGCCCTGCACCGCCCGAGGCCACCGAAATGACGCGCGAGGAGCGGCGCTTTGCGCGGTTCGACCGCAATGGTGACCGCATCATCACGCGCGAGGAACTGCTCGCCAGCCGCACCAAGGCTTTTCGGGCGCTCGACAAGGACGGCAACAACCTGCTGACCTTCGAGGAATGGGCGGTGGCGACATCGGACCGTTTCGCTGGCGCGGATGCCGATCGCAATGGGCGCCTCTCTCCGCAGGAATTCGCCACCACCCGGCCCAAGCGCCCGGTACAGCGCTGCAAGTGCTGACTATTCGGCGGCGATGACCTCGCCTGCACCATTGAGCCAGCCCTGCAGATCGGCACGCGCGCGCGCGGTATAGGCTTCCTTGCGCTGCTTCTTGTGCACCTTGTCCTCGGGCGGCGGGAACAGGCCGAAATTGACGTTCATCGGCTGGAAGTCGCTCGCCTCCGCCCCGCCGGTGATGTGGCCGAGCAGCGCTCCGAGCGCCGTCGTGACCGGCGGCGTTTCCAGCGAACGTCCTTGCAATTCGGCAGCGGCGAAGCGTCCGGCCATCAGCCCGACGCTGGCGCTTTCGACATAGCCCTCGCAGCCGGTGATCTGCCCGGCAAAGCGGATATGCGGCGCCTTGCGCATCCTGAGCTGGGCATCGAGCAGGCGCGGCGAGTTGATGAAGGTGTTGCGGTGCAATCCGCCCAGCCGCGCGAATTCCGCCTTTTCCAGTCCCGGAATGGTGCGGAACAGTTCGACTTGCGCGCCATGCTTGAGCTTGGTCTGGAAGCCGACCATGTTCCACAAGGTGCCCAGCTTGTTGTCCTGGCGCAGCTGCACCACCGCATAAGGCCAGCGCCCGGTGCGCGGATTATCGAGGCCGACCGGCTTCATCGGGCCGAAGCGCAGCGTATCGACACCGCGCGCCGCCATCACCTCGATCGGCATGCAGCCCTCGAAATAGGGCGTGTCCTTCTCCCATTCCTTGAACTCGGTCTTGTCGCCCTCGATCAGACCGCGATGGAAGGCGAGATACTGGTCCTTGTCCATCGGGCAGTTGATATAGTCCTTGCCGTCGCCTTCCGGCCCCACCTTGTCCCAGCGGCTGGCCATCCAGCAGATGTCCATGTCGATGCTGTCGCGGTGCACGATCGGCGCGATGGCATCGAAGAACGCCAGCGCGTCTTCGCCGGTGGCTGCGCCGATCGACTGGGCGAGCGACATGGCGGTGAGCGGGCCGGTGGCGACGATCGTGGGGCCTTCGTTCGGCAGGGTGTCGATCCGCTCGCGCACGATCCGGATGTTCGGGTGCTCGCTCAGAGCCTTGGTGACCATATCGGAGAAGATGTCGCGATCGACTGCCAGGGCCGACCCGGCGGGCACCTTGGCCTTGTCGGCGGCTGCCATGATCAGCGAGTCCAGCGTGCGCATCTCCTGATGGAGCAGGCCGACAGCATTGCGATCGGCGTCGTCCGAGCGGAAGCTGTTGGAACAGACCAGTTCGGCCAGGCCATCGGTCTGATGCGCGGGCGTCATGTCGCCGCTGCCGCGCATTTCGGACAGGCGCACCTTCACGCCGGCTTGGGCGAGCTGCCATGCCGCTTCGGACCCGGCCAGGCCGCCGCCGATGATGTGAATCTGGTGCTGGAAATCGTTGCTGTTGCTCATGCGCGTGCAGATAGCGCGTGCGAGCGCATTTGCCCAGCTTGCGCATGATCGGCTTTCGGTGCCATCAGGGCGGCGGACGCAAATGGGGGAAAAGATGGTCGTCAAACGCGCGCTGGCCGAATCGCGGCCCTGGCTGCTGCTGAGCCTGGTGTCGGCGATCAGCTATTATTTCATCAGCGATGCCCCGATTCCCGGCCTGTATTTGATGCTATGGAAGGGGTTGGGCGTCGGCTTTCTCGCCGTGTTCGCGTTCTCGCGCCACCACTCGTTCGACGCACGATTGATCGGTGCGGTCATGACGCTGGGCGCGATCGGCGACATGGCTATCGAGATCGACATGATCTACGGCGCGATCGCTTTCCTCTTCGGTCATGTCGTCGCGATCTGGCTCTATGGGCGGCACCGCCGGGCGAGTGTCACCTTCAGCCAGCGGCTGTTCGCTCTGCTGCTGGTGCCGGGCGTGGTGCTGATCGCCTGGGCGCTGCCAATGGACCGGGCGGGGGCAGGGGGCATCGCGCTGTACAGCCTGTTTCTGGCGGTGATGGCGGCGATGGCCTGGACCAGCGATTTTCCGCGCTACCGTGTCGGCACCGGGGCGCTGCTTTTCGTGGTGTCCGACCTGCTGATCTTCGCGCGCCTGGGACCGCTGGAGGGCTCCGCCATCCCCGAATGGCTGATCTGGCCGCTCTATTATTTCGGCCAGTTCCTGATCTGCACCGGCGTCATCCAGAGCCTGCGCCACAGGGACCCGCGCGTCGCCGGTTGAAGCACGGGAGTGCGCGTGTTATAACATGTGTATGAACAAGCCCCTCAAGCTCATCAAGATCGGCAATTCGACCGGCATCATCCTGCCCAAGGACGTGCTGGCGCACCTCAACCTTTCGCAAGGCGACGAAGTGTCCGTGGTGAAGCAGGCCGATGGCATTGCGCTCAAATCTGCCGATCCCGAGTTCGATAAGCAGATGTCCGCCGCGCGCGACGTGATGGCGCGCTATCGCAACGCACTGCGCGAACTGGCCAAGTGAGGTGGCCGACTGGATCTGGGTGCGGCACGATGTCGTCCTCGCGCTGCACGACGAACAGATAGCCGAACATGGCGGTCTGAGCGGTATTCGCGACGCTGCTCTGGTCGAGAGTGCACTGGCACGTCCGCTGAACCTTGCGGCCTATGGCGAGCCCGATGCCGCAGATCTCGCAGCCGCTTATGCCTTTGGCCTCGCACGCAACCATCCGTTCGCTGACGGGAACAAGCGCAGCGCGGCGGTGGTCGCGCTGACCTTTCTGTTCCTTAACGACATCGCGTTCGAGATCACTGAAGCCGAACTCGTGGTAATGACGCTCGCGCTCGCCGCAGGCGACCTCACCGAGGATGAAGTCGCCCGCTGGTTTCGCGATCATATCGTGGAGCCGGGCTGAGGCTTACTCGCCCGCAGACTCGGCCGGTTCCTCCGCCACGTCGCCGTTTTCCTCCTCAGCGATGCGCGCGGCGCTGACGACATGCTCATTATCGGCGACGTTGAACAGGCGCACGCCTGCCGAATTGCGGCCGATCACGCGCATGGTCGAGAGGCTGAGGCGAATGAGCTTGGCCTGATCGGTCACCAGCATCAGCTGGTCCGACTGATGCGCCGGGAAACTCGCCAGCACCGGGCCGTTGCGGTCGATATTGTCGATATTGGTGATGCCCTGGCCGCCGCGCCCGGTCTTGCGATATTCGTAAGCCGAAGACAGCTTGCCATAGCCATTGGCGCAGACGGTCAGGATGAACTGCTCGGCCTCTGCAAATTCGGCCACGCGCTCGGGCTTGAGCGTCGAAACGGCATCGTTGCCCTTCCAGGGCGCAGCACGCAGATATTCGTCGCGCTCTTCGGTGGTGGCCTCGAATCCGCCCAGAATCGAGAGCGAGATCACCTCGTCGCCCTCGCGCAAGCTCATGCCGCGCACCCCGGTCGAGGTGCGGCTCTGGAATTCGCGCACATCGGTCGCAGCAAAGCGGATCGCCTTGCCCTGGCGCGTAGCGAGCAGGACATCGTCGCCTTCGGTCAGCAGGGCGACGCCGATAAGCCGGTCGTCCGAGCCTTCGTCGAAGCGCATTGCAATCTTGCCGTTGGAGGGAATGTTGGTGAACGCATCCATCGAATTGCGCCGCACCGTGCCATTGGCGGTGGCGAACATCACGTGCAGATCGGCCCAGGTGTCCTCGTCTTCGGGCAGCGGCAGCACGGTCTGGATCGTTTCGCCCTGCGCCAGCGGCAGCAGGTTGATCATCGGGCGCCCGCGCGTCGCCGGCCCGCCTTCGGGCAGGCGCCAGACCTTCTTGCGATAGACCTTGCCATGGGTCGAGAAGAACAGCACCGGTGTGTGCGTCGAGGTGACGAACATGCTGGTGACGGCATCTTCGTCCTTGGTCGCCATGCCCGATCGGCCCTTGCCGCCGCGTGCCTGCGCGCGGAAGGCATCGAGCGGCGTGCGCTTGATATAGCCCTGCAGGGTGACGGTGACGACCATCTCCTCACGTTCGATCAGGTCCTCGTCGTCAATGCCGTCGGCCGCCGGGGCGATCTCTGACAGCCGCGGCGTGGCAAACTCGTCCTTGACCGCGATCAGCTCCTCGCGCAGCACCTCGTAGAGCTTGGCACGGTCGGCCAGGATCGCGAGATATTCTTCGATGTTCGCGGCAAGTGCCTTCAATTCATTGCCGATTTCATCGCGGCCCAGCGCAGTCAGACGGTGCAGGCGCAGGTCGAGGATGGCGCGGACCTGAAGGTCGCTCAGCGTATAGGTATCGCCTTCGATCTCCGCCTCGATCGCCTCGACCAGGCGGATATAGGGCGCGATCTCTGCAATCGGCCATTGCCGCGCGATCAGGGCGGCGCGCGCTTCGGCAGGCGAGGCGGACGAGCGGATGATCCGCACCACCTCGTCCATGTTGGTGACCGCGACCACGAGGCCCAGCAAGATGTGCGCACGGTCGCGCGCCTTGGCGAGCTCGAACTTCGTGCGGCGGGTGATCACCTGCTCGCGGAAGCGGACGAACGCCTCAATGATCTCCTTGAGCGGCAGCACCTCGGGGCGTCCGCCCCGGATGGCGAGCATGTTCGCCGGGAAGCTCGATTGGGCGGGGCTGTGCCGCCAGATCTGGTTGAGCACGACATCGGGCGTGGCATCGCGCTTGAGATCGATGACCACGCGCACGCCTTCGCGGTTGGATTCGTCGCGAATGTCGCTGACGCCCTCGATCCGCTTGTCCTTGGCGGCTTCGGCCAGTTTCTCGACCAGACTGTTCTTGCCGACCTGGAAGGGCATGGAGGTCAGCACGATCGAGCGGCGGTCGCCCCGGCCTTCCTCGATCTTGTGCCGCGCGCGCATGATGATCGATCCGCGACCGGTCGAATAGGCGCTGCGCACCCCGGACTGGCCGAGAATGAGCGGCGCGGTGGGGAAATCGGGACCGGGCACGATCTTCATCAGATCTTCCAGCTCGATCATCGGATTGTCGATCCACGCGAGGCACGCGTCGATCACCTCGCCCAGATTGTGCGGCGGGATGTTGGTTGCCATGCCGACCGCGATGCCGCCCGCGCCGTTGACCAGCAGGTTGGGGAAGCGTGCGGGCAGCACCTGCGGTTCGTCGCGCGAACCGTCATAGTTGGGCGTGAAGTCGACCGTATCCTTGTCGAGATCGTCGAGCAGGCTGTTGGCGACCTTGGCGAGGCGCGCCTCGGTGTAGCGCATCGAAGCCGGCGGGTCGGGATCCATCGAGCCGAAATTGCCCTGGCCGTCGATCAGCGGCACGCGCATCGACCAGTCCTGGGTCATGCGCGCCAGGGCGTCGTAGATCGCGCTATCGCCATGCGGGTGATAGTTGCCCATCACGTCGCCGACGATCTTGGCGGACTTGCGATAGGGGCGGCCGGCGACGAAGCCGCCTTCCTGGCTGGCGAAGAGAATGCGGCGGTGGACGGGCTTCAGGCCGTCACGGACATCGGGCAGGGCGCGGCTGACGATGACCGACATGGCATAGTCGAGATAGCTCGACCGCATCTCGTCGACGATGTCGATGCGTTCGATTTCACTGGGTTCCGCTGCTGCGGTGGTGTCGTTCATTCCATGCGCCTTTTATGCCTTTATGACGCTTTCGCGTCAGCCTCGGCTCTAGGCCAGAGCCCCAAGAAAAGCCAGCTTTTGCGGGGATTTTACGGGTATTTTTCAACAGGAAAAACAGCCGCTTGGTGGTGCCGCAACGTCAGGGCTGAATGGCGCTGCCGTCAAAGGCGAAAATGCCGCCCGAATCGGCAGGAGAAAGCCCGTCGAGCACGTCCAGCATCATGCCTGCGCTCAGGTCCGCATCGAACAGCCTGCCCTCGGCGACATTGGCCTGGAATGGCTTGCTGAGCGCCGTATCGACCGTACCGGGGTGCAGCGCCACCGCGATCGACTGATCGTTGCGGCGACCCCATTCGATCGCGATATTGCGGATCGTCATGTGGAGCGCCGCCTTGGCCGCGCGATATCCGTACCAGCCGCCCAGCCGGTTGTCGGAAATGCTGCCCACCCGCGCCCCGATTGCCGCGAACAGGGCAGGGGCATTGCGCGGCATCAGGGGAACAAAATGCTTGGCGACCAGGGCAGGGCCGATGGTGTTGACCGCGAAGTTCCGTGCCATCCACACAGCATCAAGATCCTTCATGCTTTTTTCCGGGCCGCGCCCGTCGGCATGCAGCAGGCCGGTGGCTATGATCACCCGGTCGGGTGCAAGGCCCAAATCAGCGACGCGCGCCGCAGCGGCAGCGATGCTCGCCTCGTCCTCCAGGTTGACATGCCGCTCACCCGAGAAGCTCCGCGCCAGCCCGATGACAGCATGGCCGCGCGTTTCGGCCTGGCGGACCAGTGCTGCGCCGATGCCGCCGGACGCGCCGATGATGACGGTGGTGCGTGTCATGATCGCACGAACCGCCAGACGTCATCGTCGCTCGCCTCGGCATCGAAGCGATAGCCGTCGCTATCAAAGCCCTTGAGGGCTTCCGGATCGTCATGGCGATTTTCGCACAGAAAGCGCGCCGCCATGCCGCGTGCGCGCTTGGCATCGAAGCTGACGAAGCGCGGCCCCTTGGGACCCTGCTGACGGAAATCGGCCGTGACGACGCGGATGCCTCGTTTGGTGAGGCCCTTGCCGGCTGCAGCAAAATATTCCTGGCTGGCAAGGTTGATCACGGTGTCGCCGCCGCTGGCGCTCAGGTCTTCGGCAATCGCGCCGGCAATCCTGTCGCCCCAGAATGCTACCAGCGAGTCATGGCGCGGCGCCCAGCGGGTGCCCATCTCAAGGCGATAGGGGCGCATGCTGTCAAACGGTCGAAGCAGGCCGTAGAGACCCGAAAGGATGCGCACATGATCCTGCGCGAAGGTCAGCGCCGGTTCGTCGAGCGTCCGCGCTTCCAGCCCGGTATATACATCACCATTGAAGGCAAATGCGGCCGGCCGCTCGGGCTGATCGTAAAAGCCGCGATAGCGCGCATAGTTGAGGTCGATCAGCGCGTCCGAGACCGGCATGATCTGCTTCATCTTGGCCTTGCTGAGCCGCGCGGCGGACTTCACCAGCCGCTCGGTTTCCGGCTCGAAACGGGGGTGGCTCGGCGAAATGGCAGGGGCAGGCGAATCGTAATCCAGCGATTTGGCGGGGGAAAGCAGGATGATCATGCGATCGCGCATAGACCAGCGCGAAACCGATGCAAAGACCATCGCATTCTGCCGATGCGCCAGGCTCGCGATTGGCAGTCCGCCCACAGATCATCGGCTTTGTGCAACGGAACTGCAAAGGTCGTTGTCCGTTCCTGCCAGAGTCATTAAGGACGGCTTCATCAACCGGTCTCCAAAGGCCATATCATGACGGCACTCCCCATTTTTGCCGCGCTTTAGTTCGGAGGATAACATGCGTCGCATTTCCCGTTTCAACATGGCCCTGATGCTGGCTCTGGCCGGAACCACCGCGGTTTCGCTGGCCTTGCCGACCGATGCTGCCCTTGCCCAGAAGGAGAAGAAGGGGAAGAAGGGGAAGGAAGAAGCGCCGCAGATGGAGCTGAGCGCGGAATTCCGCAACGCCTTCGCTGCCGCCCAGACCGCATTTGGCGCGAACGATTTCGTTACCGCCGAGGCCAAGCTTAACGAAGCTGCTGCGGTCGTAGCGAGCGCCGACGAAAAATATCTGACCGGCAAGATGACGCTGCAGATCGGCCTGAAAAAGCAGGACGACGCGATGCAGATGAAGGGCGTCGAAATGGCGCTGGCCAGCGGCAAGGCAACAGAGGCCGAGCAGCGCACCTTCAACAGTTTTATCGGTGAAAAGGCACTGGTGAAGAATGACTTTGCGCGCGCTCGCCAGTATCTCACGGCCGCCGTCAACGCGGGACAGAACAGCCCGGTAAACCTGTTCCAGCTGGCCGAGGCCCATTTTGGCGAGGCGATTGCCAAGTCCGGTGGCCGCAGCATCGATGCAGCCAATGCGCCGCTGGCAGCCGAAGGCCTGCCCTATCTGCAGCGCGCCGTTGAGGCGCAGCTGGCGGGCGACAAGCAATATGCGCCCAGCTGGGCCAAGCGCGGCTTCCAGATCGCCCGCGCCACCAAGAGCGACAGCAGCGTATGGGCCAATCTGTTGCTGCGTGCCGATACGGGCAAGAACGCCTGGCATGAAGTGATCCAGGCCGTGCAGAGCGACAATCGCGGTTTCACCAGCGAGCAGAATCTGGATGCGATGCGGCTGCTGCGGATGACGGGCGGCATGACCAGCGCCAGCGATTATCAGGAATATATCGAGGCAGCTGGTGCCGCGCGCCGTCCGACCGAGGTTCTTGCGCTGATCGAGGAAGGCAAGGCTGCCGGCATCATCACCGAGGGGAATGCCTATTTCAAGGAAGCGATGGCGACGGCCAATGCCAACCGGGGTGAATATGTCGCGACGCTGCCCGATTCGATCCGGGATTCGCGCGGCAAGGCCACGGCCACGGTGACCCTTGCCACGGCCGATGCTCTGCTTGCCAACAAGCAATATGCCGAGGCCGAGGAGCTTGCCGGTATCGCGATCACCAAGGGCGCGACCGACAAGGAGCGTGCGCTGATGGTTCAGGCGATTGCACAGGTCGCCCAGGGCAAGCTGGATCCTGCTCGCCAGACCCTGGCCGGTGTCACCGGACAGCGTGCGCCGCTGGCCAAGCTGTGGACGCTGTATATCGACCAGAAGTCGGGCGCAGGCGCAGCAGCTCCCGCTGCCTGATTTTCAGACGACCGGAGATCAGCAAGGCAGGTCGGGTCTTTGCCCGGCCTGCCTTTTTCTTGCCGTGCAGCCTGGTCAGTCTTCCAGCGGAACGCCGGGCTGCTGCTTGCTGGTGCGGATGGTGAGCGAGGTCTTCACGCTGGCGACATTGGCCGCAGGTGTGAGCTTGGAGGTCAGGAAGGCCTGGAATTCCTGCAGGTCGCGCGCCACGATCTTGAGAATGAAGTCGATCTCGCCATTGAGCATGTGACATTCGCGCACTTCGGGCAGGGTGCTCACATGCTCCTCGAAAGCCTTGAGATCGCTCTCGGCCTGACTTTTCAGGCTCACCATGGCAAAGACGGTGATCGCAAAGCCAAGCTTTTGCGGGTCGATATCTGCATGATAGCCGCGGATGATGCCGGCTTCCTCGAGCGCGCGGACACGGCGCAGACAGGGGGGCGCCGTCAGCCCGACGCGGCTGGCGAGTTCGACATTGGTGATCCGCCCTTCCTCCTGGAGCCGGGTGAGCAGCTGCCGATCGATTTGGTCCAGACTTGACACGATTTTTCCCCTGGCTTTCCCTGAAGGCCTGGCGCCCGTGCGATGCGCAGCATCGCTCTGGCGTCCGACCCGCTATATCTGGGCATGTTGTGGAATTTTCCGCAACATGACGCCACCCATCTATAATATAATTATTCGGTAACGCAATTGTCCCACATTGCGACGCGACAAAAAGCGCCCTTTCGCCGACCGGCTGCACTGGCTATCCCTTGTCTGACAGCGTCCGTCTTGTGTATCGCAGGGCATCGCCCGACCAACTATCCAGAGTCTATCAAGGACCCCTGCCAAGCCGATGCGCTATGATGACCGCCTTTCCACCGTTCTGGCCGGTGCGGTCCCTTCAGGGACGGCGGCAGTCGCGCAATATCGCCAGCTCGTCGACATTCTGGGCCAGGTCTCGGGCGATGATCTTGATGAGGGACATGCGGCCGCGCTGGCCAGAATTCACGAACTGCGTGGGACTATCAGTGACGCGGATCGCCTGCTGACCGTTCAATGTCTGTCCGGCCGACTGGTGTCGCCGGTGCTCGTCCAGTATCTCGCATCGGAAAAGCCCGATATTGCCAGCGCAGCGATCCGCGCGGCGCGGCTCGACGATGCCACCTGGGCCGCACTGGTGCGCGCGCTGCCCACCCGCGCGCGGGGTTTCCTGCGTCACCGGCGCGATCTGGGACCGCAGACTCAGGCGCTGCTCGATCAGCTGGGCCTTTACGACACTGCATTGCCGGTCGCGTCCAGCGCGCTCCGTGCCGAGGCTGCGGCCAGTTTGGTCACCACTCATGAGGCTGATCCGGGCGTAGCGGAGATTGAGGTTCTTTCCGGCGATGGAGCATCGCCGGTCGAACCGGTGGCGGCAAACCTCGAATATGCCCAGGCCGTCGAAACCATCACGCAGGCCAATACCGAACTGTCGCCCGAGATTTCGGTCGAGGTCGAAATTCAGGCCGATGATGTGCCGCAGCCTGCGCCTTCCCCGGCCGGACCGCAGAGCATCGGCGAGATCGTCAGGCGGATCGAGGCGCTGCAGGAAGTCCGCATCCGCCAGGCCATGGAGCAGGAGCCGAGCGGGCGCGAGGGCTGGGACCAGCTGGAAAATGCGCTGGCGAACCCGGACGGCGGTCGCGAAGGCGATGACGAGCCGCGCGGAATCTGGCCCGAGGGACACCAGCATTTCCAGTTCGCGACCGGCATCGATGGCACCATCATCAGCACGCGCGGCATGCTGCTGGGCATGGTGCATGGCCTGTCGCTGGCGCAGCCAGCGCTGAGCGGTTTTCGCGGCGTCGATGCTGCGGTTTCCACCGCGTTCAGTCGGCGCATGCCCATCCGCAGCGGACGCGCCGATCTGGGCAGTGCGGCATCGCTGGCGGGCGAATGGCGGGTCGATGCCGATCCGTGCTTTGACCGGGCGACCGGTCGCTTCACCGGCTATAGCGGCACGCTGCGGCGGCCGCTTCCGTGGGAGAGCGCAGGGCCCGATGCGGCTGTCCCAGGTCTGGCCGGACGCGATGGTCTGCGCCAGATCGTGCATGAACTGCGCACGCCGCTCAACGCGATCATGGGCTTTTCGGAAATCATCGAGCAGCAGCTGTTCGGCCCGGTCTCGTCCGAATACCGCCAGATGGCCGAGCGCATCCGCCATGACGCACGCCAGCTGCTCAGCGGTTTCGATGATCTGGACACGGCACTGCGGCTCGATCGCAATGCGATCGATGATCCGGCAGGCCATGTGCTGCTGAGCGACCTCGCAGAACGGCTCTCCACGCGGGTTGCGCCCTTGCTGGATTATACCGGCGTGGCGCTGGTTCTGGGCCCGGTGCCCCAGGATGCGATGGTTGCCATGTCGGTACAGGCGGTGGACCGCGTCGTGCCGCGCCTGGCAGGCGCGCTGATCGGCAGCTGCGAGCCGGGCGAAAGCCTTTCAGTGACCTTCGAGACGACGGTGCAGGGCATCGAGATTGCGTTCAGCCGGCCCAGGGCACTGGCACAGATGGACGAACGGGCGCTGCTCGATGTCGATCGGGCCGATCCTCGCGCGAGCCAGGGCGGTCCGCTGCTTGGCCTCGGGTTCTGCCTGCGCCTTGTCCGCAACCTGCTGGTCACCCAGGGCGGTCAGCTGGGTATCGAGGCTGAAGCTCTGCGCTTGACCTTGCCCAATGCCCGGCCTAGCGCAGAAGCGGCGCGCTCGTAAGCGGGAGGAGCGCGTGCGGGGCGGCAGCCGGGGGGTGCCAAGCCGATCCATTGCGACGCTGCGAGTTGTTGGCGCATGACTTTTGCAAGATTGCCGGGCAAGGATGATTTCGTCCGTTTCTCACCCGAATTCGGCCAGCGCTATCTGGTGACGGTCGATGTCGAGGAAGAGTTCGACTGGACCAGGCCGATTGAACGCGAAGCCTATTCGCTCGAAGCGATCGAGGCGATCACCGACTTTCAGAAATTATGCGAGGATTACGGCGTAACGCCTTTGTATCTCGTCGACTGGCCGATCATTTCCGACCCGCGCGGGCGTGAGATCTACGGCCAGCTGGTGCGGGAAGGGCGGGCCGAGGTCGGGATCCAGCTTCACCCCTGGGTCAACCCGCCGTTCGACGAAGAAGTGACGCAGCGCAACACCTATGCCGGCAACCTGCCCAAGGAGCTGGAGCGCGCCAAATTCTACATGCTGCGCGATGCGATTGCCGAGGCCACGGGAAAGCAGCCGATCGCCTATCGCGCCGGGCGTTATGGCATCGGCAACGAGACGCTCAACCTGCTGCGCGAGGCCGGGGTGCGATTCGATACCTCGGTGCGTGCGAACTTCGATTACAGAAAGGCGGAAGGGCCGGATTTCTCGCAATATCCGCTGGAGCCCTATTGGCTCGACCGCAAGCTGGGCATCGTCGAGTTGCCGGTCACTTCGGTCTATTGGGGTCTGTTGCGCCGACAGGGTAGCCTGTTTCCGCTGGCGCAGATGGCAAGCGTCACCAAATCGCTGATGGCGCGCGGCCGGTTGCTCGAGCGGATTTCACTGACGCCCGAAGGCATCACGGTCGACGAGGTGATCCGCGGCATCGACATCGCGCTCGACGATGGCCTGCCCATTCTCAACTTCTCGTTCCACTCGCCTTCGCTCAAGCCCGGGTACACGCCCTATGTGCGCAAGGATGAAGACGTCACCGCTTTTTACGACTGGTGGCACCACGTGCTGTCCTATCTGGCCGAACGAGGTGTCAGACCGACCAGCCTTGCCGAGATTGACGCCGGGATCGTGCGCTGAGCGCCGATGCGGAGGATAGGAAAGCGCAGTCTTCGCTTTTCGCGCTTGCCATGCGGGGCATGCCTGCGGTAACCGCGCCTCTGGCACAGCCGGGACGGGCCTGTAGCTCAGTTGGTTAGAGCTGGCCGCTCATAACGGCTAGGTCGGGGGTTCGAGTCCCTCCGGGCCCACCAGTCCGTCCTGAACGAGACCACCAGGGATCGGCCGGCGCAACGCGCAGGATCGGGGAGTAGCGCAGCCTGGTAGCGCATCTGCTTTGGGAGCAGAGGGTCGCAGGTTCGAATCCTGTCTCCCCGACCAACGATTCGGCTTACGGGTTCCGGGGAAATCGACTTGCTTCGTCGGGTCATCCAACGCGGGTGTGTGAGCCCTTAGTGGCTCCCGGACAGCCACTCGTGGGCTGTGACAGCCTCGCATCGTCGGACTCGTCGATCCTTGCTTGCCCAGACTGGCCGGTCAACTTTGGTCCTGTTGTCGCCAGAACCGGAAGTTTTTTTCGACCCCGTTGCGAACATTCGGCTGTGCCGCGATAAGTGCTCATGCCGTCGCCGGATGATCTCGACCAGCTTACGCGGATTGCCAGAGAGGCGGCGGCAGAGGAAAAGTGGCGACCGTTAGCCGCGTATTTTGACAACCGAGGCAAGGGCCTCCGAGCAGGTGCGCTCGCCGTGTTGACTTCATTCCTTGCTGAGGCAGTTGGCTGGCCGTTTGATGAGCGCCTCCGATTGACGCGCTGGCTTGCGGATCGACGCTGGAAGGTGCTCAACGATGCTCGGCTGCTACCGCAGCCGCTTCTGACTAAGTTCGTTAGTCCCACACTGCGAGAGTGGGTTGAGCGCGAGCCCTCGTGTGCAGAGGCTCATTTCCTTACGGCGATGATAGCTGTTCCTCCTCCTGGCAACGTCTTCGCGCTCAAGCGCTTCCACTTGCAGCGAGCAATCGCTTTGGATCCCACGCATGATGAAGCCAGACTGGCTCTTTTCGATTGGCTGACTTCTGACGCTGAATACAATCAACACGAAATCCCTTGGGGCTACCTTGGTGATCCCAAGGCAGACCTTAATGAGTTGCGGGAAGCCGAAGCTGTAGCCGATCAGATCACTGATCCTCTCCGACGGGAGCAACGAGTGGCCGAGGTGGCTCGCCTTCGTGAGATCGCAAGGTCTTGGCTAACGTTCCGTCAAAGCGGGTATTCAGACTTCGGCGAATGGTGCGCTGAACACCGAGTTGACCTCGGCAAAGCCGAATAGCCGAATGTCCGGTTCCCACCCATTATCGGTCGTGCGCTATCGGTCGCTTCGTTCCCGAAACCGGTCGGCGAGGGATTTCATGCGGCGCAATACCGAGCTACCGTCGCTCGACTGATTCCGAGATGCGCCATGGTCGCGGCGATGGTTGCGCCGTGCTCGCGCCTCCATGCTGCGACCTGAGCGGCGTCAGCGGCCTTGGGGCGGCCAAGTCTTGCCTTGCCCTTGTGGGTGCGCCCAGTGGCCTCCACCGATGCTCTCGCTGCGGCTCGACCGCTATCGCATCGCTCCTTGATCCGCATGCGCTCCATGTCGGCGATTTGGGCCAGTACAGCGACAATGTGCTCACTGACGCCGCGACCGATGGGGCCGAGACCGTGGACGTCGAGCGTGACGCCCATGTCCAGCAATCTGCGGACCATGGCCTGGACGTCGAGAGCATCGCGGCCGAGCGGGTCGAGCACGTAGACGAAGATCGTGTCACCTTCACGGACATACGACATCAGCTTGGCGAAGGCTGGACGGGACGCCGCAGGCGTCGCACCACTAATGCCTTCGTCTACGAATTCCTTGTCGAACTGGCCGTCAGGCTGCCGTCAGCCAGACGTGGCAGACCGTCTCGCACAGGAGGCTGCCATGGCACATGCAACACACCCCGTTCACTCTTCGGTTCTCGTTTGGGACCTTCCGGTCAGACTGTTCCATTGGTCGCTGGTCGCGGCGATTGCCCTGGCATTTGTTTCGTCCGAAGAAGGCAGCCCGCTCAGCGCCTGGCACATGGCCGCCGGATGGATCGCTGTGGTGCTGATCATCTTTCGCCTGTGCTGGGGGTTTATCGGCAATGCCCAGGCGCGATTTGCGAATTTCGTGAAGCCTGGCGCCGTGATCCCCCATGTGCGGGAACTCTTGTCTGGCAAGCCACAGCGATCGCTCGGGCACAATCCGCTGGGCGGACTGGCGGTGCTGGCGCTGCTGGGAGCCACAGCGGCGGTAACATGGACCGGCGCTCAGATGACCAGCGGGTTTGGCAGCGAGGATCTGCACGAAGCGCTGGCTTTCGCCTTGCTTGGCCTTGTGGTCGTCCACGTCATCGGCGTGGTGGTGATGTCCGTGCTTACGCGCGACAATCTGGTGGCGGCCATGGTGACGGGTCGCAAGGCCGCCGACGGGACGCCCCCGGTGAGGCAGCCGCGCAAGGGTCGCGTGCTTGCACATCTGTCGGCAGTGGCTGTTGTCGCTCTGTCGGTTTTCGGCATCACCCGCTATGATCGGGACGCCTTCACGCCCAGATCACACGAGGAAGCCGAATATGCCGAACATGCCGGCCAGCACTCAACTGGCGAGGCTGGCCAAGGTCAACGCCGCAGCGACGATCATGACGATTGAGACAGGACACCAGCCGTGCGCCTGTTGATCGTCGAGGACAGCGACCGCCTTGCCAGCCTGATCGCCGAAGGTCTCGGGCGACGTGGTTTCATCTGCGATATAGCCCCCGATCTGGCCACAGCAGAGGACTGCCTCGCAGGTGCGACGTTCGATGCGATCGTTCTCGACCTGGGTCTGCCGGACGGTGACGGCCTTGCCTGGCTTCAGCATCAGCGATCCTTGCGCCAACTGATCCCGACAGTGATGCTCACGGCGCGCGGCGGGCTTGAGGACCGCATTGCCGGGCTCGATGCCGGGGCGGATGACTATCTGGTGAAGCCGGTGGACATCGAGGAACTGGCAGCGCGCGTCCGTGCCTTGCTGAGACGACCCGGTCCGCGCGCGGTTAGCATGCTGGAGAACGGGCCTCTGCGCTTCGATCCGGTGACACGCGAAGCGCGGGTGGGAGATCGCGTCATGGATCTGTCGCGCCGCGAAGCTGATCTTCTGGAGCTGCTGATGCGACGCCTGGGCACCGTCGTGGTGCGTGAAGCGATCGAGAACGGGCTTTACAGTTTCAACGAGCCGGTAACGCCGAATGCCGTCGAAGCCATAGTCTCGCGCTTGCGCCGCAAGCTGGAAGAAGCCGGGATGGCCGGGCAGCTGCATACGGTGCGCGGCGTCGGTTACATGCTGCGGAGCGGATGATGGCGTCGGGCACACCCTCCATGTTTCGTTCGCTCGCACGCGGGCTCGCTGTCGTCGTCAGCGGTGGCACGATCCTTCTGCTCGCTGCGGTGCTGCTCGAATATTGGAGCAGCTTTGCGGCCATGTCGGGTTCGGATGCCTTGCGCGCTGCGCTGCGGGAGATGGCCGAGCATGTCGTGCTGCCCGTGCTGGCTCTGGTCGTCCCGATGATGCTTGCCATCCACTTCGTCATGCGGCGCGCACTGCAACCGCTCGCCGATGCGACCGAGCGGCTCAATGCGGTATCGGGCCAGGACCGCAACATTCGCGTCGATGATGCGCATCTCCCGGCCGAGATCCTCCCGTTCACCAATGCGGTCAACATGATGCTGGGGCGGCTGGAGCAATCGGCAGCGCGGCAGGAAGCCTTTGCTGCCGACGTCGCCCATGAGTGGCGCACGCCGCTCGCCGCCATGATGCTCGAACTCGACGGGATGGATGGCGATCAGGCCGCGCGCCTCAAGGGCGATGTCGCAGCCATGCGGCGGTTGATCGATCAACTCATGCTGCTGGCGCAAATGGATGCGCAGGAGGCAGCGGCCACAGCCACCGATGACGTCGATCTGGCGGAGCTCGCCAGCGACGTCATTGCCCGCGCAGCGCCGGTCGTGATCGCTTCGGGCCGAATGATCGAACTGGTCAGCACTGGCCCATCGCCTGTCGTGCGCGGCCGGCGCGAGGCCATCGGCGCTGCCTTGCGCAACCTGATCGAAAATGCCGTGCGCGTCACGCCTCCTGCTGGCACGGTGCGGGTAGTTGTGGACGATAGCCCTTCGCTGCGTGTTGCAGATGGAGGTTCGGGCCTCTCGGAAGATCAGCTCGACCGGCTGATCCAGCGCACCGCGCGGGCCGACCATGCCAGTCCCGATGGTGCGGGTCTTGGCCTCGCCATCGTGCACCGGATCATGCAGGTTCATGGCGGATCGATCCGCACCGACCCCGCGACCAGCAGCCTGATCCTCGATTTCGGTCATTAGAGGCCATTGTCAGGTAGCCGTCAGCTTCGCCCGGCACGAAGGCCCTCATGGACAGGGCAAAGATCATCTCCGCAAGCCTGGCAGCGCTGGCGATTGTCAGCGTTGCTGCAGGCTATCAGTTTCTCGGTGGATCGGGTCAGCCCGATGCTGCCAGTGAGGAGACTGCCGACACGAAGACCGCCCCCGGTATGCTCAGTTCGCAGCAATTGCGGCGTCTGGGCATTCAAACCGTGTCGGCAGAGGCTGCGGGGGACGTGCCCATGGGCACCGTCCCCGCAGCCATAACGCTTCCGCCGGAAGCGCAGGTGGCGGTCACCGCGCCGTTCGATGGCGCGATCGTCCGACTGCATGTCATTCAAGGCCAGCAGGTATCGGCAGGGCAGCCTCTGGCGACGGTCAAGAGCCGCGAGCCATTGCAATATGGCGCAGAGCTTGCGCGTGCGCAGGCGCGGCTGGGACTTGCCGAAGCGAGCGCGTCACGCACCCGCCAGCTGGTAGACGAAGGCATTATCGCGGGCGCACGCGCCGACGAGATGAATGCAGCCATTCGCGTCGCGCGCACCGATGTTGCAGAGAATGCCCGCATATTGCGGCAGGCAGGGGCAAGCAGCGCTGGCGAGGTTACGCTGCGCGCGCCGATCAGCGGCAGGGTCGCCACTATGACCGCGCAGGTCGGCGGGCCTGTGATGGCGACGTCCGCGCCGTTTGTGATCGAGAACAGCTCTGCCTTCACGCTGGACCTTCAACTGCCCGAAAGGCTGGCAGGCAAGGTGCGCCCCGGCATGCGCATCGTGGTGCCCGCTTCCGGCGCGATGCCCGAAATCGTTGGCAGCATCGTTTCGGTTGGAGCATCGCTCGATCCGGCGACACGGTCGATCATCGCCAAGGCGCGGATCGACGGCGCGCCGCCGTTGGTCGCGGGCAAATCGGTGATGGTGGTGATCCAAGCCGATGGTGCGCAACCTGGCGTCAGCGTGCCCTCCAGCGCCATCACGCAGATCGACGGCAAGCCGCATGCGCTGCTGAAAACCGGCAAGGGCTTTGCGCCGCGCGCAGTCACCGTGGCAGGCCAGTCCGGCGACCGGACGATCCTGTCCGATGGCTTGAAGCCGGGCGACAAGGTGGCAGTATCGGGCCTGAGCGAACTCAAGATGCTGCTGGCAGGGAACTGAGCGCATGCTGCGCAAGCTCGTCGAAACCTCGCTCAATTTTCGCCTCGTGGTCGCAGGGCTCTCGCTCGCCATCGCGGCGCTGGGTGCCTGGTCGTTCGTCAACCTGCCGATCGATGCCTTTCCCGACATCAGCTCGACCCAGGTCAAGATCATCCTGAAGGCCCCCGGCATGACGCCCGAAGAGGTGGAAAGCAGGGTCATCACGCCGATCGAGATGGAGATGCTGGGTATCCCGAAGCAGACCGTGCTGCGATCGGTCGCCAAATATGCAATCGCCGACATCACCATCGATTTTGCCGACGGCACCGACATCTACTGGGCGCGCAGCCAGGTCGCCGAGCGGCTGGCCAATGCGACCGCAGATCTGCCCGCCACGGTCGAAGGCGGCATGGCACCGATTTCGACGCCGTTGTCCGACATGTTCATGTTCACCATCGAAGGGCCGTTGTCGCTGACCGAGAAGCGGCGGCTGCTCGACTGGACTGTGCGCCCGGCATTACGCACGGTGCCCGGTGTCGCCGATGTCAATGCGCTGGGCGGACTGGTCGAGACCTATGAAGTGCGGCCCGACAACGCAGCCTTGGCCGCCGTCGGCCTCACCATCGAAGATCTGAAAGCCGCGATCGAGGCAAGCAACCGCAATGACGGCGCTGGTCGCCTCGGCGTGGCAGAGGAATCGCTGATCGTGCGCTCGGTCGGGGCCATTGCCTCGCTCGACGACCTTGCCTCGGTCGTCGTGCGGAGCACCAACGGCAATGTCGTGCGCGTGGGCGATGTCGCCATCGTGCGCATGGGCAGTCTCACCCGCTATGGCGCAGTGACCAAGAACGGCAGCGGCGAGGCCGTGCAGGGGCTGGTGATCGGCCTGCGCGGCGCGGATGCAAGCAAGATCGTCGCCGGAATCAAGCAGCGGCTCGAGGAATTGCAGCCGACGCTGCCGCCGGGCGTGACCATCGCGACCTTTTATGATCGTTCGGACCTGATCGGTCGTGCTGTCGGCACGGTGGAAAAGGCACTGCTCGAGGCGACCGTGCTCGTCATCATCCTGCTGCTGCTTTTCCTGGGCGATGTCCGTGCCTCGGTGATCGTCGCGCTCGCGCTGCCCATGGCCGCTTTGATGACCTTCACCTGGATGCGCTCGATCGGGCTGACCGCGAACCTCATGAGCCTTGGCGGCCTCGCCATCGCGGTCGGCATGCTGGTCGATGGCGCGGTGGTGGTGGTCGAGAATGTCGTCGAGCGCTTGTCCGATGCCAGGCACCGAGGCACGAGCAAGCTCAACGCGGTGTTCGTCGCGACGGCTGAGGTTGCGACTCCGGTCGCTTCGGGCATGGCCATCATCGCCCTGGTCTTCCTGCCGTTGCTGACGCTGGAAGGGCTGGAGGGGAAGCTGTTCGCGCCGGTCGCCATGACCATCGTGCTCGCGCTTCTTTCCGCGCTGATCCTTTCGCTGACGCTGGTGCCGGTGCTCGCATTCTATGGCCTCAAGCGCATCGAGGGGCACCACGAGCCTGTCCTGATGCGCTGGATGACGCCGCGCTATGCGCGGTTGCTTGATGCCAGCTTCGCGCATCCGCGCCGGGTCTTCATCGGTGCGGGCGCTGCGCTGGTGCTGGCAGGCGGAGCTTATGCGGTTACCGGCAAGACGTTCCTACCGACCATGGATGAAGGCTCGATCATCGTGCAACTGACCAAGCTGCCCAGCATTGGCCTTGATCACAGCACTGCGGGCGACATGAAGGTTCAGAAAGCGCTGCTCGCCGATGTGCCGGAGATCGAGGCGGTCATCGCGCGTGTCGGCAGCGACGAACTCGGCCTCGACCCGATGAGCCCGAACGAGACCGACAGCTTTCTCCAGCTCAAGCCTCGCGAAGAATGGCGCCGGGCGGACAAGGCGTGGCTGACCGATCAGATCCGCAAAGTGATGCACGACTTTCCAGGCATCGAACCGACATTCACCCAGCCGATCGAGATGCGCATCTCGGAAATGCTGACCGGTGCGCGCGGCGATCTGGTCATCAAGCTGTTCGGCCCGGACCTGAAGGAGCTTTCGCGGCTTGCAGGCGAGATCCAGGGGCGGCTGGAGAAGATCGACGGCACGACAGAAGCGACGACTGTTGCCAATGACACCGTGGACTATCTTCAGCTCGATATGGACCGGGTGGCAGCGGGCCGCGCAGGCATGCCGATCGACCTGCTTCAGGACATGATGCGCGCCAATGTGGAAGGCGTGCGCGCCGGGACCGTTACCGAGGCGGGCCGGCGGGTGCCGGTGATGATCAAGGGCTCGGGCAGCGAAGGCATAGACCCGGCGCTGTTCGCCGACCAGCTTTATCAATCGCCATCGGGCCAGCTCGTCCGTGCCAGCGATGTTGCGCAGATCCGCCAGGTCGCAGGGCCGGTGAAGCTCGAGCACGAGAACGGCTCGCGCTACGCCATGGTGCAGGCATTTGTCGGGGGCCGCGATCTGGTCGGCTATGTTGATGACGCCAAGCGCGACATCGAGGCGAATGTGAAACTGCCGCAGGGCTATCGCCTCGTCTGGGGCGGGCAGTTCGAGAACCAGCAGCGGGCCTCGGCAAGGCTGATGGTGGTGCTGCCGATCTCGCTCGTGCTGATCTTCCTGGTGCTTTACGCGACGCTCGGCTCGGTGCGCGCCTCGTTGCTGATCCTCGTCAACATCCCCTTTGCGATGGTCGGCGGCATCATATCGCTGGCATTGTCGGGTGAGTATCTTTCGGTCCCCGCCTCGGTCGGGTTCATCGCCTTGCTTGGCATTGCGGTGCTCAACGGGCTCGTCATGGTCACATGCTTCCGCCAGCTGCGCGAGGACGGGCTGACGCTGGAGCAGGCAGTGCGGCAGGGCGCGGCACGCCGACTGCGACCCGTCATGATGACCGCGACGATCGCCGCTTTCGGGCTGGTGCCGCTGCTGTTTGCCACCGGGCCCGGATCGGAAATCCAGCGGCCACTGGCGATCGTCGTCATCGGCGGGCTGGTAAGCGCGACCATGCTGACGCTGATCCTGCTGCCGATCCTCTATCAGCGCTTCGGCGAGAGCCGCGCCGAACGCCAGGCGGACGCGATGGACGATGCCGCAGGGGAGCTTGCATGATGCGCGGGTTCGCTTTGATAGCCGCGCTGCTGGCCAGCGCCGGCCCAGCCATGGCGCAGCCTGGTCTGCCTCCCGAGCCGCAGGTGCGCGAAGCGCTTGATCAGCACCCTTCGGTGCTTGCGGCCATGGCGCGGATCGAGGCGGCGCGTGCGGATGGCGAAGCCTTGCGGGCTGGTCCGCACGAGTTCCAGCTCACGACCAGCGCGATCCAGCGCACCGTCGATCGCGAGGGACGCTATGCGGAGTTCGACGCATCGCTGAGCCGCCCGATCCGGCTGCCCGGTAAGGCGCGGCTCGACCGACAGGCAGGCGCTTCGGGAATCGAGGCGGCCGAAAACCGGATGGAGGACGCGCGGCATCAGGCGGCTCTGCTGCTCGCCGACTATTGGTGGGACTGGCTGGGGGCAGCAGCGGAGCAGCAGATCGACGCGCAGGCGGTGCAGAATCTGGAGCGCTCGCTCGCCAGCATCCGCCGGCGGGCGGAACTGCGCGATGCGGCGCCGATGGAGGTCGATCAGGCCGAAGCGGCACTCGGTGCGACGCGTTTGCAGGTCCAGCAATCGGCGGGGCGTGCCGACTTGGCCAAGGTCAGGATTCAGGCGCAGTTTCCGGGCCTTGCGCTGCCTGCCACGCCCGGCGAGCTGCCGCTGCCGGAAATGCCGCAGGCGAGCCTTGCCGAACTGCGCAGCCTCGTCATCGAGCGCAGCCATGAAATCGGCGCGGCCAAAGCCGAGGCCGAGCGGTTGCAGGCGCTGGCCGATCGCGCGCGGCGCGACCGGTTTGCCGATCCCAGCATCGGCGTGCGCGCCTTCAGCGAACGCAGCGGGCAGGAAACCGGCCTCGGCCTGATCGCGACCATCCCGCTTGGCGGGCGGCACCGCAGCGCGCTCGCCGATCGCGCCAGCAACGAGGCGGCCGCCGCTTCCGCTGAAGCAGCCGCTGTCGGGTTTGACGTGCAGGAAATGGCCGATACCGATGTCGTCAATGCCGACGCTGCATGGGCCGCGTGGCAGCGCAGCCGGGAGGGGGCAAAGGCGCAGGTTGCCGCAGTGCTCAAGATGCGCAAGGGCTATGACCTCGGCGCGATTGACCTTGCTGATCTGCTGCTCGCCGAGCGGCAGACACAGGACATGTTTCGTGCAGAGGTGCAGGCGCGCACTGCGGCGCTGCGCGCCATCACCCGCATCCTGATCGACAGCCACAGCATCTGGATCAGTGACGAACTTTAGGACAGGTTCGCTGCTGAGCTTCAAGGGGACGAACCATGCCAAGAGCACCGATGCACGCCGAGAGCCACCAAATCGCCAGGATCGGGTGGCTGCGCGCCGCCGTGCTGGGTGCAAATGACGGCATCGTTTCGACGGCCAGCCTCATTCTGGGTGTCGCAGCCTCGGGCGCCGATCGGCAGGCTTTGCTGGTGGCCGGTTCTGCGGCCCTGGTCGCAGGGGCGATGTCGATGGCGGCGGGCGAATATGTGTCGGTCAGCAGCCAGTCCGACACCGAAGCCGCCGATCTGGCGCGCGAGCGTGCTGAGCTGGCGAATGACCCGGAAATGGAACGCGCCGAACTGGCCGGAATTTATGTCGGGCGCGGGCTCGACCACGCCACGGCCGAAATCGTCGCCGCGCAGATGATGGCGCACGATGCCCTGGGCAGCCATGCGCGCGATGAGCTGCACATCAACGATCTGACGGCTGCCAGGCCGTTGCAAGCCGCGTTTACGTCCGCCCTGACCTTCACGGTGGGCGCATTGCTTCCGCTGGTGCTCGCGGCAATTCTGCCAATGGCCTGGATGGTCGTCGGCGAAGCGGGTGGTTCGATCCTGTTTCTTGCGCTGCTTGGCGGGGTCAGCGCGCGTGCAGGCGGCGCCGCCATGATGCGCCCGATCGCTCGCGTGGTCTTCTGGGGCGCGCTCGCCATGGCGCTCACGGCTGGCATCGGGAAACTGGTTGGCACGGCTGTCTGATTTCCGCGCGCAAACGCAAATACTGGGCGAGGGCCGGTCGATGGCATTAGCTGCCGGGCTGCGCCTGATTGCCTGCATCCGGGTGCGGGTGCTCGGGTAAGCCTTGGACATCTCGATCCGGCGAGCCATCGGCAGCTAGATATACGCGATCACCTCCGGCTATGCAGGGTACGGCGCGGTTGTCGTGCTGCGGATCGAGCACACCGATTGACAGAATCGTTCCATCTTTGTTCGAATGAGGTGGTGAGACTCTGCTCATCTCAGGCCAAATCAGGATTCCATCACCGACAACGCCATGCGCACGCTGGAGGACGTCATCGCGCAGGCGCAATGGTGTCCTGCATCGCACATGGGGCCACAGGCTGGCCGTGAACTGGCTGGTGCGTGGCGATATGGTCGCGGCTCAGTTCAGATGCGCGGAGGCTGCGTCCGAGAGTTTCTGAGCCACCAGCACGGCCGCAGGCGCACTGGGAGCGGTTGCATCAGCACCGACGACTGCCACCAGCGAAGGGTCCTCTGAAAAAAGCGGTCCGCCCACCATGATGCCGATATGGGGGTTCTGCGACCGCTTGCGGATCAGGTCGATAGTCTCGGCCAGGCTGTCGATCATCTGGGTGGAGCCGGCGGTGAGGCCCGCCACCGCAAACCAGCGCGTCCTGGCCGCGTCGGCAATCTGGTCGGCCGTGGCTGCGGTTTCGGTCTGGACCTTCCAGCCGGCCGCCTCGAGAAACCGCTCCACCATCGTCACCCCGAAGAAATGCTGGTCTCCGGGCGTCATGGCCATCAGGACGGTGCGTCGCATGTCGAGTGCATCGGAACTATGCGTGTCGTTGAAGGCCGCCAGCAGCTTTTGGAGCCTTGCCACGCCCAGGGTCACATCAATGAAGTCGCAGGCATCATTGTCCCACATCTCGCCCAGGTGTCGGGCCGTCGGTTCGAGCAGCTCGATGAACAGCGTTTCCATCGAAAGCCCGCGCTCGCGCAGCGCGATGACATAGCGCACCGCAGCTTCAAGATCGTCACCCAGCACGATGTTCGCGAGGCCCGCAATATCGGTGCGATCAGGCGCCAGCGCTGCGATCATTGCATCTACCGACGGCGCCTCGGGGACGATCTCTTCATGCAGGCGCAGCAGTTGCGGTATCACCTTGTCCGACACCATGTGCGCAAGCTGGCTCTGGCGCAGCGCAAGATCGCCGCGCCGGTAGATGTCCGGCGCCACGAAATGTGTTTCCAGCTTTTGCAGGATGCGTTGATCGATCTGCGGAATCGATGCCTGCGAGCCTCGCCCCATGGTCCTCTCCCGTGCGTGCGTCCCACCGCAGCAGTCTGGAGACAGAACATCACAGCCGACGGCACTTGTCGAGAAGTTCGTGATAATCGCTCAACAAAGCATGAGATGGCCGCTGCCGGCAACCCGAAATCGGCCGTTTATAACATCAAGTGTCCAAAACATTGGACAAGCGACTATCCACAATGTTATACACAGATTGCTGCATGTCACGGCCAGAGGGCAATCCGCTCTCGCAAGGAGGGACATGGCGATGACCTTGACAATTTCTGCTGCTTTCTTTGCCGCTGTGCTGGCGTTCGCAGGTTTCGTGACCTGGCAGGCGATCTCGGTCAATATCGGGCTGATACGCGACAAGTTTGCGAAACATCGTGCGCTGGAGCGTGCGCATATCGTGACAGTAACAATTCTGTCAGGGCCCGGATTTGTTCCAGCCCCGCCGCCCTCGCTTGGAGCCGCTGTCCGCGTCCAGCCGGTTTTCGGTCCCTATATTGCAAGCGGGTCGGCAAGCGATCGTCGGCTCCAGCGCATGACCGAAGCGGTGCCTGCCTGGAAGCCCGCAAGCAAGGTCACCATGAAGGCCGGCACCCATTGGCACCGCCCCTATCTGCCGCGACCCATCGCGATACCGTCGGATTATCGTTTCGAGCCTTGCCTGGCCCGCAACCTCCCGATGGCTGTCGGCGCCTCGAACTGACGGCTCGTCCGGGTGTGTCAGTGTATGGCTGCAAATCTGCCCAGCCGCTCTGATGTGCAATGCCTTCCGGCGTGACGCTTGACGCGCAAGCCCGATCGATCGGCTATCCCGGCCGCAAGCCCGCGTGTATCCCGGATTTCGTGCACGGGCGAGATCATCGAAGAACGGGCAATGCCCTTGCGAGGCCGTCCAGCGCTGTCTGCAAGGTCGATCGGTGCTTGGCGAAGCAGAAACGCACCAGATGCGTCGGGGCGGACTCCGCGTAAAAGGCCGAGATCGGGATGGCAGCGACACCGGCCCGGGCGAGGATCTGTTCGCAGAATGCGATATCGTCCAGCACGAGGCCCGAAGCTGCGAGATCGACCGTGACGAAATAGGTTGCCGCCGACGGCAGTGTGGCGAGGCCGAGGGCCTGAAGCCCTGCGCAGAAGAAGTCGCGGCTGGCCTGATGCTCGTCGCGCGCCGCCGCAATCCAGGCATCCTGGGTGTCCAGCCCCTCGGCCACGGCCCATTGCAGGTGCGGCGGGCTGGTGAAGGTGAGGAACTGATGGGCCTTGGCGAGCACGCGGGCGATCGGCGGAGCGGCGCACATCCAGCCCAGTTTCCAACCGGTCAGGCCGAAAATCTTGCCCGCAGAGCCGATCTTTACCGTGCGCTCTCGCATGCCCGGCTGCTGCATCAGCGACCGGTGCGGCGCCCCGTCATAGACAAGCGCTTCCCACACTTCGTCGCAGACCGCGATCAGATCATGGTCCAGGCATGTCCGGGCGAGCAGCGCAAGGTCGTCCGGGTGCGCGCAGGTGCTCATCGGGTTCATCGGATCGTTGAACACCAGCAGACGGGTGCGCGGGCCGATGGCGCTGGCAAGGCTGTCCCTGTCGATGCGCCAGCGCGTCCGGTCCATGTCGACGATCCGCGCGGTGCCGCCTGCGCGCTGGACCAGCGGCAGATAGGCGTCATAGAGCGGCTGGAACAGCAGCACCTCGTCGCCCGGTGAAATGAGTGCAAGCAGCGCGGCGGCGATCGCCTCGGTCGCGCCGGATGTCACCACGACCTCGGCAGGATTCAGATCGAGCGCTTGATGCCGCGCGTACCAGCCTGCCACCGCTTCGCGCAGTTCGGGCAGGCCGACCATCGGCGGATACTGGTTCGAGCGGTGGTGCATCGCATCGCAGGCCATCACGATGACTTGCTGGTTGATCGGGCCATCGGGAAAGCCCTGGCCAAGATTGATCGCGCCGGTTTCGCGCGCGCGCATCGACATGGCTTCGAAGATCGTGGTCGGCATGTCGCGATAGATCGGGTTCATCCTGTCTCCGGGCGCTGCTGGGCGGAGCGGGCAGCAGAATCGCGGTGCTTCGCTCGGTCCGGCTTGGCATCCGAAGGGCGGCGATGTCCATAGCCATGGCCATGCAGGGTGCAGCGCGCTGCCTGCCCGATGCGGCGGCGCGGCGGGCCGGACGCTGCTGTGGGATGAAGGATCGAGGCTGGGGGTGTGCGGTGACTGGCTGGTCGGACGGCGGATCGAGAGCGCCTGGGTCTCGGGCCGGACGCTTGCGGCAGCGATGCTGCGCTAGTCGGTTCGCCCGAAGATCAGACGATCGCGCCGGGGCCG
>NZ_QJJM01000011.1 GCF_003201955.1 Blastomonas natatoria | reverse complement strand
CTCTTGGTGGCGCGGGATGGAGCAGCCCGGTAGCTCGTCAGGCTCATAACCTGAAGGTCGCAGGTTCAAATCCTGCTCCCGCAACCAACTTAACTTATCACCACGCCAAATCAGACCCACCAGGCGTCCGCAAGACAGCTGGCAGTGATCTGCCGCGTCACGCCAGCGCCCCGCCGGCTATTGCAGATTGCTCCGAAAGCACTTGCAGCTGGCCCATACCGCTGCGAGCCGATGCCTCGACGCGCCTGGCATGGGCTTCAAAGTGGATCGCGCGGCAGTCCATCTGGGCCAAAGATCCGCGCAGGGCGTACACCGCATGATAACTCTTTGTTCGTTCTTTGTCTCAAATCCGGACAGAATGTAAAATCGGCCAACATTCTGGGCCCAAAGTGCCTGATAATCGCCTGTCAAGACTGTATCGCAAACCCTTGCGTTAACTATGACAGAATGCCGAGTTTCTCGGCGTTCCGTCGAGATGCAAGCCTTTGCATAAATCTGAAGGCGGGGCTCGAAAGCTCCAAAACCGATCTAAAACATAATCCATTTGCACTATTTTACACACTGTTAAACCTCCTTAAGGTCACCTTAACGAAACGGTCGAGTCGCAAGAATATGGCCAGCTGAGGAGTGACAAGCTCCCGGGGGCAAGCTGCAGGAGATATGTTGTGCACTCGTTCAAACGTGCGGTCGGGCGTCCCATGGCGCTTTGGCTGGGAGTGTTGATTGTTACCCTTCCCCTCGGCCAACAGGCCATGGCACAAGACATCGTCTATCAGCCGATCAATCCCAGCTTCGGTGGAAACCCATTCAATTCCAATCATTTGCTTGGCATCGCCAATGCCCAGAATGATTTCACAAACCCTGCCAGCAGCAGCTCCAGTTCGCAGGCCGATATCTTCGCCCGCCAGCTGCAGTCGCGTCTGCTGTCCGCGCTTTCATCGCAGATTGTTACCGCGATTTTCGGTGACAACCCCCAGGAAAGCGGAACGATCAGTTTTGGCGGTCAGACTGTCAACTTCATCCGCTCGCTGACCGAGGTGACGATCACGATCGTCAACGACGACACCGGTGAAGAAACCGTGATCGTGGTCCCAACCTTTGTGGATGTCGACTGAGCCATGCGCCTCCCGATCATCCCCGGCCTGGCCGCGCTCTCGATGGCCCTGATGGCAAGCGGCTGCACCACCGTGGGTGGCAGCGGCAAGGCGGCCATCCCCGAAACCACAAGCTACGCCTATCTGCCCAACGCGACGCAAACGCAGCTGCTGCTGCGCGGGATCCCCAAGCCCTCGCGTCAGGTGGCGGTCGCCGTGTACAGCTTCACCGATCAGACGGGCCAGTTCAAGCCCAGCGCAACCGGCCAGACGCTGTCGCGCGCTGTCAGCCAGGGCGGCGCCTCGGTGCTCGTCAAGGCGCTTCAGGACGCTGGCGATCGTTCCTGGTTCACCATCGTCGAACGCGAGAACCTCAAGAACCTTCTCAACGAGCGCCAGATCATCCGTGAGATGCGCGAACGCTATCTGGGAGAGCGCGCGGTCAATCCCGATGCGCTGCCTGCGCTGCTGTTCGCCGGTGTACTGCTGGAAGGCGGGATCATCGGTTATGACAGCAACACGCTGACCGGTGGTGCTGGCGCGGCCTTTCTCGGCATTGGCGGACGCACCGAATATCGTCAGGACACGGTCACCGTGTACCTGCGCGCGGTGTCGGTCCGCACGGGCGAAGTGCTGACCACGGTGACCGCATCGAAGACGATCGCATCGCAGGCCTTTGGCGCCAGCGCCTTCAAGTTCGTCGCCTTCCGCGAGTTGCTGGAAGCCGAAGCCGGATTCACCACCAACGAGCCTGATCAGCTTGCGCTGCAGCAGGCGATCGAAAAGGCGGTCTATGCGCTGGTGATGGAAGGTGTCGAGCTGCGTCTATGGGATTTTGCCGACCGTGATGCCGGCAGGGCCAAGCTGCTGCAATATCAGCAGGAGCGCGACGGCAAGTTTACCCCGGGCCAGGTTCAGCGTGCCGAGGAAAAGGCACGGAAGCTGACACCGATGAAGGTCAAGGACAAGACAACGAACGCCAAGAGAAGCGAGGCAAGCTCGGCACTGGATTAACAAGCTATGCCCTGCGTCACAGCTAGCGGCAAGGATGCCAGGGCAAGATAGAGAGGCCAGGTCCCCATTCGGGGCGCCGAAACCTCAAGGATCGCGGAAGAGAGCCGGAGCCGGTCAGGCGGCATTCGGTAAGGAAACAAAGGCCTGACAAAACTCACGCACCGGAGCTGCAACTCCGATGCGTGAGCATGACAACAATGAGTGCGTGTGAAACAATCATGCTGACCCCGGCGGCAATGCTGCTTCCGGAGCGGCATGGTTATGACCCTTCGAAAGAGGATTATCAACCATGAAGACCTCCATTTACACCTCCGTCTCGGCGCTTGCGCTGATGATTGCAGCGCCTGCCATGGCGCAGAACAATTCGTTGGTCGACCAGCTCGGCAACGGCAACGGCGCCACCGTTACCCAGAGCGGTGACAACGAGTCGGACGTCGATCAGGACGGCGACAACAACGTCGCCAATGTCGGCCAGACCGGTACTGGCAACAGCTCGACGGTCGATCAGGACGCGTTCACTGCGCTCGTCAACGTGACGCAGAACGGTGAGGGCAACACCTCCACCATCAAGCAGGAAGACCTTGACTCCGGACCGAACACCGGCGGCTCGATCGGAATCAGCCCGGGTGATCCGGAAGCAGCCGTCAACCAGCAGGGCGACAGCAACATCTCGCGGATCGACCAGTTCTCGGTCCAGGGAAGCCGCAACCTTGTCGCCAACGTGACCCAGACCGGTGACGACAACGTTTCTGACGTATTCCAGGATGCCAATGGACCCGGCTTTACCGGCACCCTGCGCGCGATCGTCGGCCAGACAAATGCGTCTACGTCGATCGTGACCCAGACAGCTTCGGACGGCGGCAAGAACTTCCAGGCCAATGTCACGCAGAGCGATTCCGACTCGACTGTTACTCAGACCGCGACCGCGAATACCGGCGCGAACAATCCTGCCATTCGCGCACTGGTCAACCAGCAGAGCGGATCGACTTCGGATGTCACCCAGTCGGTCGGCGGCGTCGGCGCTGGTGACCTCTTTGCTTCGGTGACGCAGGCCAATGGCGCAACCTCCGATGTCAAGCAGACCGCGAATGGTGATGCTTCCGTGACCCAGGACGCCATCGTGACCCAGAATGGTGCGAGCACGTCCAATATCACGCAGACCTTCAACAACGACGGTTCGAACAATTTCTCCGCAACCGTCAATCAGAATGGCGACGGCAACCTGTCGAACGTCACGCAGCGCGACGAGGGCTTCGGCATTATCGGAAATGCCGACGGCGGCCTGATCGCAAATGTCAACCAGGATGGCGAAGACAACACCTCGAACCTTACCCAGGAAAACAAGTCGGCCAATGCCGATATCGACCAGACCGGCGATGGCAACACCTCGGATGCTTTCCAGGGCGCGGCTGGCAATGACCTGATCGTGCTGCAGTCGGGCGACATGAACACTTCGACCGTGTCGCAGACCGGCCTCAACAACGCGGCCGACATCCTGCAGGCAGGCGATGGCGCCAAGTCGCTCGTGACCCAGACCGGTCGCAACGACCTGGCGTTTGTCGATCAGCTGGTCGGTTCGGACGGTTCGACCTCGACCATCCTGCAGACCGGAGCCCCGGGCGGTGCACGTTCGGAGAACAGCGCGAGCGTGACCCAGTCCGGCCTCAGCAACACGTCGTTCGTGACGCAGGGTGGCTTCAACAGCACCGCCTTGGCGAACCAGTCGGGCGAGGGCAACGAAAGCAACATCACCCAGACGGGCACGGTCGATGGCTTCGGCAATACCGCCAGCGTGACCCAGTCGGGCGACGGCAACCTGTCGAACGTGACTCAGACCGGATCGCTGAACTCGGCCACCGTGACGCAGTCGTCTGACGCCAACATCTCGAATGTGACGCAGAACGGCACGGGCAACACGGCCATCGTGACCCAGGGCATGTAAGCCACAGACTGCCGGGCGGATCGGAACGGGTCCGTCCGGCATGCTGCTTCAGGCCCTTCAGTCGCAGGAAATCCAATCAAGGAACACCTAGCCATGAAAAAGCTTCTTCTGCTCAGCGCTTCGTCGCTGGCCCTTCTCGCTACCCCCGCGGTGGCTCAGACCAACACCTCCAATGTCGATCAGCAGGGCGTCGCTGCCCAGGCGACCGTCACGCAGACCGGATCGAGCAACAACTCGGATATTGACCAGAACGGCAATGGTTCGACGTTCACCGGCGGTGCCAATATTGGCCGCAGCGTGGTGGCCGATGTCGAACAGACCGGTACCAACGGCGTCAGCCAGGTAACCCAGCAGGGCGGTCGCTCGACGGCCACTGTCGATCAGGGCGGCACCGGCATGCGCTCGGTCATCACCCAGGGCAATGCTGCCGGCGATACCGGCAATATTGCCACGGTGGTCCAGGCGGGTACGGGCGGCGCTGTCGGCACGGGCTCGACGATCACCCAGACCGGCTCGAGCGGCCAGGCCTTTGTCAGCCAGGCTGCTGACACCAATGCTGCAACGAGCACCGTGACCCAGACCGGAACCGACCAGCGCGCCAGCGTGCTGCAGGAAAGCGGCGCAGCAAACTCGACCATCACGCAGTCGAATGGTGCGCAGAACGCCTATGTGTTCCAGGACGGCACCAACTTCTCCACGATCACCCAGTCGAACAACGCCAACGAAGCAGCGGTCGATCAGCGCGGTGACGGAAACTCCTCGCTGGTTCAGCAGAGCGGTTTCAACGGCGATGTGGGCGATCCCGACAACAACTACACCAATGTCGAACCCAACACCCGCCTGGGTGTGCGCCAGGCTGGTGACGACAACATGTCGACGGTCATCCAGAGCGGCAACAATCAGGTGGCGGACGTTGTCCAGACGGGTAACGAGAACCTCGCTTCCATCCTCCAGGACGGCAACTTCGCCGATGCCAGTGTCACGCAGAGCGGCAATCGCAACGAAGGCCGCGTTGTCCGTCAGGACGGCGACGGCACCGGCAACCTGCCGGGCGGTGCAAGCAATCCGGTGCAGCCGACGTCCAACGCGCTGGCCGACATCGCCCAGACTGGCGACGACAATTTCGCCACGATCGAGCAGGCCGCAGTTCCTGTCGACGCGCTGATTGTCCAGACGGGCAATGACAACGTCTCGACCGTCGTCCAGACGGCCGATGCGTCGGGTGCCTCCGCCACCAACCGTCAGCTGAGCAACGACAACTTCTCGACCATCACCCAGAGCGCTGGTGCGCGGGCGAACGTCACGCAGATGGGCGGCAACAACCCGCTCGGACCGCGCAACTGGGATGGCGATACGCTGCCCCCGTCATCGGCAGGCACCAGCTATCGCAACAACGTCTCGCTGGTCGATCAGTCGGCCGACGGCGCTCAGGCCGATCTCGTTCAGGACGGCACGCTCAACCGCTCGGCGATCACGCAGACTGGCGCAGGCGCTGCAAATGTGACGCAGAGCGGCGTGTACAACACCTCGGTCGTGACCCAGAGCGGTCAGGGCACGGCTGTTGTCGATCAGGGCAGCGTGGCTCCCGGCAATTTCGGACGCAACGCCTCGCGGGTGACCCAGACGGGCCAGTCCTCGGCGCAGATCACGCAGCGTTCGCAGGACATCACCAGCACCTTCGCACCTTCGAACACCTCGATCGTGCTGCAGACCGGTGACAAGGGCGAGGCGATCGTCGATCAGACGGGTGATGAAAACACCTCGTCGGTCAGCCAGTCTGCCCCGATTGGTGGCTTTGCCGACGTAACGCAGGACGGCGTGTTCAACGACTCGATCGTGAACCAGCTGGCCGATGCCCAGGCCACCGTGGACCAGGAAGGCGACAACAACGAGTCCGACATCCAGCAGCTCGCCGGATCGGACGGCGCCGAAGCCACCGTCGTCCAGGACGGTTCCGAAAACGTCTCGGAAGTCACCCAGGTGGGAAGCGCCATCGCGTTCGTCGACCAGATCGGCGAGGGTAATGGTTCGACCATCGATCAGAACGGCGCATCGTCGGCCAATGTCGATCAGCTCGGCGATGATGGCGTTTCGTTGGTCGAGCAGACCGGTGACGGCAACACGGCAACGGTGATGCAGACCGCTGGATCGCTCGGCAACAATTCCGAGGTCTTCCAGACCGGTCTCAGCAATATCGCCACTGTGACCCAGGGCGGCACCGGCAACGAGTCGATGATCGACCAGATGGGCAACAGCAACAGCGCCACTGTGGACCAGTCGTTCAGCAACAACATGTCCGATATCTTCCAGTCGGGCAATGGCAACACCGCCTCGGTCACCCAGAGCGGCGGCGTAATGGACAACTGAGCTTCCTGATGACCAGCGCCCGTCATCGGGCGCTGGTCATCCAAGTTTTTTGAGGGAAATAGAAATGAAAAAGCTTCTTCTTGTCGGCGCATCGACGCTGGCACTCCTGGCCGCACCGGCTTTTGCCCAGTCGAACCAGTCGACGGTAACCCAGACCGGCACCAATGGCGGCGCGACTGTCAGCCAGACGGGCAATAGCGGCCTTTCGACCATCACCCAGGGCGGTGTTGGCAACGACGCCACGCTGACCCAGTCGGGCACCGACAGCGAATCGACCATCCTGCAGGACAATGGCACCGGCAGCTCTGACGACGACAACACCGCCAATGTCACCCAGTCGGGCGACGATCAGTTCTCGCTGGTGCGTCAGGTCAACGATTTCGGCACCGCGACCGTGAGCCAGGCTGGTACCGGCAACGACTCCGACGTTCTGCAGAGCGGCGATCTCGATATTGCCGATGTCGACCAGGACGGTGTCGACAACGACTCCAAGCTGACCCAGTCGGGCAACCTCAACACCGCAGCAGTGCTGCAGACCAATCGTGACAACAACTCGACCATCACGCAGAGCAGCGGCCTCAATCAGGCTATCGTGACCCAGCAGGGCGGCGACGAGAATATCTCGACGCTGATCCAGACCGGCGTCGGCGCCAATGTCGCCAACGTCCTGCAGAGCGGCGACAAGAACACTTCGGACATCATCCAGAGCGGCGCCGGCAATGGCGTCGGGACGGCTGGCAGCAATGCCTCGGCAGGTGTGAACCAGCTCAGCGATGGCAACCTCGCGACCATCCGTCAGGCCGGTGGTCTGCATGAAGCCTTCGTGCAGCAGGAAGAAGCCAACGACAACGTCGCCTCGATCGATCAGGGCGCCAATCTCAGCAGCGATCACACCGCAGAGATCCGTCAGGCTGGTTTCGAGAATACTGCAACCATCACGCAGCGCGGCTTCAACGAAGACGCTGTCGTGCGGCAGACCGGTGACGAGAACACCGCTACCGTGGATCAGGGTGGCGGCGTCGGCCGCAACCATAGCACTCTGGTCAACCAGTCGGGCAGTGACAACACGGCGGATGTCGCCCAGCGCGGCGAGAACCAGACGGCTACGGTGATGCAGGGCGGCGACGGCAACTCGGCCGATGTCGATCAGGGCCGTGACCGTCTGTCGGGTCTGGCTGGCCTGTTCGATGGCAATTTTGGTGAAGACCAGACTGCCACGATCGACCAGGATGGCAACGACAACACCGCCAGCACGCTGCAGCGTGGTGAAAACCAGCGGGCAACGATCGAGCAGGTCGGCAACCAGAATACCGGTTCGCTCGGCTTTGCCTTCGGTGCCCAGATCATCCAGGGCGGTGATGCCGGCAGCGACAACGAAGCCACGATCCGTCAGGTTTCGGAAGAGAACAGCGCACGTATCAACCAGCAGGGCGTCAGCCTTTCCGCTTTCGTCGAACAGGGCGGTAACGGCAACAACGTCAGCCTTGTCGACCAGAGCGGCAATGGCGGTGCCGTCGCGCTGAACGCCAATGTGCTGCAGGAAGGTTCGAACAACGAATCGACCATCACCCAGGGCGGCGCTGGCCAGCTGGCCAATGTCAGCCAGTTCGGCGAAGGCAACGAATCCACCATTCTGCAGGGCGGCTCGGGTCATTCCGCAACCGTCACGCAGAATTCGGACTTCAACGTCTCGACGATCACCCAGGGCGGCAGCAACCATATCGCTACCGTCACCCAGGGTAACTGATACCCGATGACCTGAAGGGCAGCCCTGCGCCATGCGGGGCTGCCCGAAGGTCCACCAGGAGAGCTACCATGCGCACACATTCTGCCAGGCTGGCCATCGCCGCAATGATGGTTCTGGGGGCACAGACGGTGCAGGCGCAAACCGGTCCGGTCGATCCGTGCGCCGGCGCAACAGGGGGCAGTTGCACGACAGGCGCGTTATCGCAGCCGATCGAGCTGGTCCGGACCGCGCCGGTCCGCAACAGCGCCTTCATCTCGCAAATCGGTGACGGCCACTCGGCCAGCATCACACAAAGTTCCACCCGTCAGTCCGCGAGCATCGTGCAGCGCGGCGACAGCCAATCCGCGAACGTGTCTCAGAACGGAGCGGGAAGCGCAGTTCTCGAAATCGACCAGGCGGGTCTTCTCAACAGTTTCGTCTCGACCCAGGGTGCAGCCGATGGCGGCGGCAATATCGCCGTCGCTGCGCAGGACGGCCAGGAAAATGCAATCCTGCTTGATCAATCGGCCACGGCGGGTAGTGTCAACACCGCGATGCTTGCACAACAGGGCAACGGGAACCAGATGCAGCTGGGACAGAATGGATCGGACAATCGCGCCGAACTCGTCCAGCTCGGGGACAATAACGCCATGACCGCGACGCAGAACGGATCGGCCAATCAGCTGCGCTGGGTGCAGAACGGCAGTGGCCTGTCCGACCTGCAGATCGTTCAGAGCGGCAATCAGGCCATGTCGATCACTCAGACCAACGGAGGCAGCTGAGGTGCCTCGCCCGGTCCTGGTGCGGTTTCGCGCTGCTCGGCTCCCCACCATGCGGGAGCTGATGCGGCTGGCCGTGCTGATGCTGCTGATATTGGCGGCAGCCGGATCGACACAGTTGCTGCCTGGCGCCCATGCGCAGGATGCCGATGATGCCAAGGCCGCCGCGTCGGAGGTTCAGGACGAGCGCCCGGCGGTCGATCGCAGCACGGTTGTCATCACCGATCAGGCTTCTGCTCCTGACCGTTTGCTCGCTGTGCCGGCCATCCCCACCGACGCCGATGCGGGGCTGATGCCGACCTATCAGCTTTCCAGTCCGTCGGGCCAGCCAACTCCGCCGAGCCAGCTCACCCTGCCAGGTCAGGATGCCGGTCAATTGAGCGGGGAACGGCTCGAAGGCGAGGATCTGTGCGACGATGCCACGCCGGGTTCGGGACCTGCGATCTGTGCGCGGCCGATCGAAAGCCGGGCAGGAGAGTTTGCAGGGCGCAGGCAACCCCAGCTTTCGGCCGAACAGCGCCTGCTGGCACAGCAAGCTGCAACCGGCGCTGTCAATGATGCTCCCGATGCAGCGGCGCGCCGACTGGGTGGAGGCCGAAGTGCCGATCTCAGCAATGAGGATCTCGCCATCGCCTCGGTCGTCACGCAAGGCCAGGGTGGCCAGACCGCGCCGAGCAGCGAGGAGGAAACCGACCTGCCTGCTGATGCTACCGATGCGATCAACGCGATTCTGGGAGTCATCGTCAATGCTCCTCAACCGCAATAGATCGTCATGGGCCGCCGTCTCCCTTGCTGTTGCCATGATCTTCGGGAGCATCGTCATGCCCGGGTCTGATGCCAGTGCGGCGTCCACTCCGGCATCTGCCGCGGACCAGCCGGTGTCGCTGGTGGTGCGCCGCGATGGCCCACTGGTCGATGCGCAGGTCGTGGCCGTCGCCAGTTGCGCCTGCGCCGGGCGGTTCCGCATCGAATCGCGCTCCGGAAGCGCCAACAACTCGGTGAATACCAGCAGCTTTGGCCGTATCGACAAGCCGGGCGCGGTGCTCAGCCATATCCGGTTCGGCGGATCGGATGACTGGTCGATCCGGCTGACCGTTTCGATCGATGGGCGCAACGATTATGTCATTGCCCGGTCGTCGGACAGGAACCCCTGATCCCGAGATGATCGTTCTTTCCAATCGGTTCGACAGACTGGACGAGTATATCGCCGAAGCTGCAATGGGCCATTGCAGCTGGACCGACGCGCTGTCCGCCATGGCACCGCTGATCGGCGCCGACGGCATGTCGATGGACCTGATGTTCGGTGACAACCGGATGGTGCGGTCGCTGGGCGCCGTCGGCTTCGACCAGAGCATGATCCAGGCCTATGCCGATCACTATCACAGGATTGATCCGCGCATCATCTATGCGCAGCGATATGCCAGCCATGGCGTGATCTTCGACGAGGAGCTGCGGCGTCCGGACAACTCCACCGAGCATGACGAATTCTGGCAATGGCTGGAACGGTGCAACGCGCCGACCGAGGCGTCCATTCTGGTCATGCCCTGTGTCGGCGACACCCGGATCGGACTGGCCGTGCACCGCGAGAAAAGCAGCAGCGATCATACCGATCTCGTCCAGTTCTATCAGCGGTTCTACGACAAGTTCAATGCGGTCAACACGCTGCTGCGGCTCAAGCCCAAGGCGCTGAACGGCACTCACCCTGCGGCCTATCCCCTGCGCCATATCGACAGCTTCGCCTTTGACGTGGACGAGGATATGCGGCTGAGCATTCCTGATGATGCCGCCGATCCGATCATGGGCTACCGTCTGGCCATGACCGGATTTGCACAACTCGACGAGGAAGGCATATTGCGCGATCTGCTGCCCGATTTTCAGGCGGCGCTCTCGACCATGCTGCAGAACGCGTTCCCGCAGTCGGGGGTCGAACTGACGAAGAAGACGCTGCTGGCCGATACCATCCTGCGCGTTGCTCCGCTGCCGCAGACCGCCAGCCTGCGCATGGTCAAGGTCAGCGCGACCTATCTGAGGCATCAGGCAGAGGCGGAAAAGATATTCATGGGAGCTTTCGGGCTGACCCGGCGTCAGGCCGAGCTGCTCGACATCCTGCGCCGCGTCGATGCATTGGACGAGGCGGCAGCAGCGATGGGGATCAGCCGCAACACCGCGCGCGTCTTCCTCGCGCAAATCTTCGAGCGCACCGGCATCCGCCGCAAGGCCGATCTGTTGCGCATGGCCGACAACTTCGCCTGAACACGGCCTCAGTCGCCTGAGGCCTCCGCGATCACGTCGATTTCCACCATCAGTTCGGGCAACGCCAGGGCGCGGACCTCGACAATCGTGTCGGCTGGCCATGGCGGGGTGAAATAGCGTCGCCGCGCCTCGACGATGGCGGGGAAGTGCGCCATGTCGGTAAGATAGATCGTGACCTTGATGATCCGGCTGCGGTTGCTGCCGCCTGCGGCCAGTACCCGGTCGATATTGGCAAATGTCTGCTCAAGCTGCGCCGCGAAATCGCCTGCCCCGACAATGGCGCCCGCCTCGTCGATCGCAGCCTGGCCGGAGAGGAACAGCAGATTGCCGACCTTCCAGCCCGGCGAGATCGCATAGGGGGCCAGTGGATCGGGGTCGATCGATATGACCTCGGCCTTCATGGGCATGACAGATGGCCTTTCGTGACGTAGAAACAGGAGCGGATTCGCCGATGTACTGTAACCTTGCGGCCCTGGATTGCGAATGACCGATATGATCGCTGCCCTGGATCCTGCTGATCCCGCCCCTGTCCCGGTGGCTGAACCGCCGCTTGCGCCACGCGTGCAGGAACCCGATCACAGCCACGCAAGGACCACGCGGCTCTGGCATTGGGTCAATCTGGTGGCGCTGATCACGCTGTTCATGTCCGGGTTGATGATCTTCAACGCGCATCCGCGATTGTACTGGGGCGAATATGGCAATCGCGACGAACCGGCCTGGCTGGTGATCGGTCAGCAGGGGCCGCGCGGATTCCTTGAAATTGCCGGAAGCCGGATCGATACGACGGGGGTGCTGGGCCGCTATGAGGATGGCGAAGGCCAGATGCGCAGCCGCGCCTTTCCCGGATGGGCGACCATTCCCACCGACTATAACCTTGCCGATGCGCGCCACTGGCATTTCTTCTTTGCGTGGATATTCGCCTTCGGTCTGCTTTTCTTCATGGTCTTCAGCCTGTTCAATGGGCATATCCGGACGATGATCGCGATGCGCCGAGCGGAATGGCATCCGCGCGCGCTGTGGCGGACGATCGTCGATCATGCCCGGTTCGATTTTCACACCGCGCCGGGCGAGGCGTATAACCCGCTGCAGAAGCTGAGCTATATTGCCGTGATCTTCGTGATGCTGCCGCTGATGATAGTCACCGGGCTCGCCATGTCGCCGGGCACCGATGCCGCGCTCCATTTTCCCAGCATGATGTTCGGCGGGCGGCAGACTGCCCGGTCGCTGCATTTCATCATTGCATTCTCGCTGGTCGGTTTCCTGATTCTGCACGTCGCACTGGTGATCGTGCACAAGCCGCTGACTTTGCTGCGCGGCATGACGATCGGACACCGGCGATGAGCGACACGAAGAGCCCGATCATCCTTACCCGCCGCGCGCTCGTCGGCTCGCTCGCGGTTGCCTCGGGCGGACTGCTCAGCGGGTGCGATGCACTCAATTCCAACCGGGGCTGGCGCGATACGCTGCTTCTGGCGGAAAAGGGCAACATGGCCCTGCAGCGCACGATCCAGGGGAGCAGGCGGCGCGCGCGCGAATATTCCGAACGCGATATCGGCCGCTCGGTGCCCGCCAACGGAACGCGTGCGCCGACCGATGCGGATTATCTCAAACAGGCTGCGACCGGCTTTTCCGACTGGACGCTGACCATCGACGGGCTGGTCGAAACGCCGACACGGTTCGCACTGGGCCAGATCCGCAGCATGCCGAAGCAGACGCAGATAACCCGGCACGATTGCGTTGAGGGCTGGAGCGCGATCGGCAAATGGACGGGGGTGAACCTCGCCCATCTGCTCGACAAGGTGCAGGTGAAGGACAGCGCGCGCTATCTGGTGTTTCACTGCGCCGATACCCTGCGGGCCGGGCCCTATTACGAGAGCATCGACATGGAGGATGCGCGCCATCCGCAGACGATGATGGCCTGGGCGCTCAACGACGAATTGCTGCCGATCGGCAACGGTGCGCCGCTCAGGCTCAGGGTCGAACGGCATCTGGGCTACAAGCACGCCAAATATGTCCGGCGTATCGAGGCGGTTGCCGACTATCGGCTCGCCTATGGAGGTGGCGGTGGTTACTGGGAAGATGCGGCAGGGTATGAATGGTATGCTGGCATTTGACCTGGCACTCACCATCTAGGTCATCATGAGCCTTATCGACCGCTTTCTAGCCCGGATCGTCCGCCACGGTACTCTCGAGCTGACCGACCATCAGGGGCGCACCCGAAGCTTCGGGACGCCGACTCCCGGCTTTCCGGATGTGGCCATCCGCCTGGCCGACAAGGATGTCGCGAGCTTCATCGCGCTCCACCCGCGCCTCGGGGCGGGAGAGGCCTATATGGACGGGCGGCTGATCATCGAGCGCGGCGACATCATGCAATTGATCGAGCTGGTCCGCGCCAATGCGCCCTGGGACAAGGGCGGTGACCTCAAGCCGAAGGGACCGTTGCGCAAGCTGGTCAAGGCGATTGGCGGCCGGATCGACCAGATCAATCCGGCGGGCCGCTCGCAGCGCAATGTCGCGCACCATTACGATCTCGACGACCGGCTCTACGATCTCTTCCTCGATGCCGACAAGCAATATAGCTGCGCCTATTTCACCGATCCAGAGAACAGCCTGGAACAGGCACAGGACGACAAGAAGGCGCATATCGCCGCCAAACTGGCGCTCGAACCGGGCCTGAAGGTGCTCGATATCGGCTGCGGCTGGGGCGGCATGGCGCTGTATCTGAACCGGATCGCCAATGTCGACGTGCTCGGCATCACGCTGTCGCAGGAGCAGCTCAAGGTCGCGCGCCGCCGCGCCGAAGAGGCGGGCGTTGCCGACCGGGTCAAGTTCGAGCTGATCGACTATCGCGCGCTCACCGGCAGCTTCGACCGCATCGTCTCGGTCGGCATGTTCGAGCATGTCGGTGTGCCGCAATACGAGACGTTCTTCCGCCAGTGCCGCAAGCTGCTGGCGCATGACGGGGTGATGCTGCTGCACACGATCGGGCGGATGGGCGGGCCAGGCTCTACCGATGCGTTCACCAGCAAATATATCTTTCCCGGCGGCTATATCCCGGCCTTGAGCGAGATCGTGCGTGCGAGCGAGCCGTCGCGGCTGATCGCCACCGATGTCGAGACGCTGCGGCTGCATTATGCGCATACGCTGCGGCAATGGTATGAGCGCACGGTCGCGAAACAGGCCGAGATCGAGGCGCTGTACGATGCGCGCTTCTATCGCATGTGGACCTTCTATCTGGCAGGCGCCACCGCGGCGTTCGAACATGGCGGCATGTGCAACTATCAGGTGCAGTTTGCGCGCAGCCGCCACGCGCTGCCGATCACCCGCGATTACATGGCCCAGGCGGAAGCGACATACCGCTCAGGCTGACTGCGTTCAGGCAGAATACCAGGCGACGCCGTCGCGAACGGTACAGGTCGCGCGGCTGGCATATTCGAGATAGCGCAGATGCGCCATCGCCTCGCCGGTGGCGATGCCATAGACGCTGTCATCTACCTTGCGCGCGAACAGGATGCCGAACGTGTCGACCGCGCGCATGGGCTGCTCCTTGAGCGCCGCTTCGAGTGCGTCGAGCCGGTCGTGATGTCCTTCGGCCAGCGCATCGAGCCGTGCATGCACCCCGGTGAACGGAAAGCCATGCGCAGGCAGGATCAGTTCGTCGCCGGTCAGCGCGGCGCGGAATTTGGCGATGCTGTCGAGCCATTCGCGCAAGGGGTCTGCGGTCGGCTCGCTCGCCATGATCGAGACATTGCTGGTGATGCGCGGCAATATCTGGTCGCCCGCGATCACCACCTGCCCCGCCTTGTCGATCAGGCACGCGTGCTCGGGCGTGTGCCCGCCGCCAGTCATCACCGTCCAGCGCCGCTCGCCGATCTGCACTTCGCCGCCATCGTCCATGCGGACATGGCCGATCGGCAATGGCGCGACCATGCGCGCAAAATTGCCCCAGCCCCTGGCGCGCATCTCGTCGAGCCGGGCCTCGTCCCAACCGGCCAGGCGCATCTGGTCGATCGCCTCTTCCGGCGGCTGTTCGCGCACATCGGCGGTCAGCATCCGCGCCATCAGCCATTCGGTGCGGTTCATCCACAGCCTGATCCCGAAGCGGCGGCACAGCCAGCCGGCAGCCCCCACATGATCGGGATGAAAATGGGTAACGAGAACGCGGGTGATGCGCCGGCCCTGCAGCCCTTCGGCAAACAGCTTCTTCCAGGCATCGGTCGAGGCGGGCATGTACAGCCCGGTATCGACAATCGCGACGCCCTCGCCCTGCTCGTCGCGGTCGTCGAGCAGCCAGATGTTGATATGGTCGAGCGATCCGGGAACCGGCAGCCGGGTCCAGCCCAGGCCCGGCGCGATGGCGAAATACTCGCCATAGCCCGGCGCATGATCGCCCAGCGGATAGGTCAGCCCGCGAAATTCCTTGGGCTCGAGCCCATGGTCGGCGAGCGAGGCGTCATAGGCGGGCGGCCCCGAGCGTGTTGCCAGCTCTTCGGGGACCGCCGTATCGCTCATCAGTCTTCGCTGCGCTCTGTGTCGACGGTCGCGTTGCCGAACAGCGACGCTTCGATCGACGCCTCGCGGGCGGCTTCCTCGGCGGCGCGGTGCTGGGCATCGCGTTCGGCGCGCAGCTCCTCGATCAGCGCTTCGCGGTCGCCACCCAGACGCGTATCCGTCGGGGCCTGATCGGTGATCCCGGCCTTCTTGGCGGCCTTGCTGACGATGGCATCGAGTTCACGCTGCGAGCACAGGCCCAGCGTCACCGGATCCTTGGGCTGGATGTTCGAGATGTTCCAGTGGCTGCGGTCGCGGATCGCGGCGATCGTGTTGCGGGTGGTGCCGATCAGCTTGCCGATCTGCGCGTCGGAGATTTCGGGATGGTTGCGCAGGATCCACGCGATGCCATCGGGCTTGTCCTGGCGCTTGGAAACCGGCGTATAGCGCGGGCCCTTGGTGCGGCGCACCTGGGCGGGCCCGGCGATGATCTTGAGGCGATATTCGGGATCGGCCTGACCCTTCTCGATTTCCGCCATGGTCAGCTCGCCCGCACGCACCGGATCGCGGCCCGTATACTTGCTGCTCGCGAGGTCATCGGCCATCGCCTGGACTTCCAGAATATGGAGGCCGCAGAAATCGGCAATCTGTTCGAAGCTGAGCCCGGTATTGTCGACCATCCAGGATGCGGTCGCGTGCGGCATCAGCGGCTGGGGGTTGGCAGACATGCGCGTTTCTCCAAAAAATATGGCCACCCCTCGCGGAGTGGCCGAATATGCGCACTGGCATATGCGAAACTTGGCGCTTGAGCAAGCGTCTTGGGGATTCGCGGCGATTCAAGCGATCGGGTTCATGCTTCTGGCGATGCTACGATAGCGCTCCGCCTGGCGGCTCAGTCCGCTTGCGGCGTAGATTTGGGCGGCGGTCGTGAACAGATCATGGGTGCGCCAGCGGGAGGCGAGGACGGTGTCGATCAGGGCGCGTGCCTCATCGATCCGTCTGTTCGCGAGCAGCGCGGCGGCCAGCTTGATCTTCGCTTCGCCATAGGGGCGCGCCTGATGGTTGGCCTCAGCAAGCCTGAGCGCGCAGGCCCAGTCGCGCCGCGCCATGCAATGGTCGATCGCATGACCATAGGTCGCCTCCGGGAACAGCTTCAGCCGTTCGGCCCAGATTTTCGACGAGCGGGCGTAGAGCCGTCGCGCTTCGGCCTTGTCGCCGCGCGCCTCGACGATCGCGGCGAGTGCGTCGATGAACTCGGGATGGCCGGTGCGTTTGACGATATCGCGATAGAGCTTCTCCGCCTGACCCGTCCTGCCCTGCAGCGTCAGCACCTCGGCGATATGCTCCTCGATCAGCCAGCGGCCGGGGAACAGCCGGTCAGCCTCGCGGAAATGCACCATGGCATCGTCGAGCCGACCCCGGTCGAGGTCGAGAATGCCGCGCTGGAGCTGCATGTACGAGCGGGTCTGCGGCGTGGGTGAGCGATAGCCTTTCTCTGCCTCGGCCAGATAGGCATCGGCCAGATCGACCTTGCCGGTGCGCGCGGCAAAGATCGCCCGGCGGAAATGAGCCGAGCCGGGCACCAGCCGGTCTGCCGTGTCATAAAGCGCCCAAGCCTTGTCATAGTCGCCGCGATAGAAGGCGATGTCGCCGCGCATCGCCGCGATCTCGGCGCGGTCGCCCGGATCGGGCGGAACGGCATAGCCATCGGTTGCAGCCAGCTGCGCTTCGGCCGCGGCCAGGCGGTGCATGCTGAAATCGAGCGCTGCGCGCATCAGATGCGGGCCGCTGCCCCTGACCGCAACCGCGAATGCCTGGTCAAGCGCCGCTTCTGCAGCGGCATAGTCGCGGTAATCGCCCGTCAACTGGGCGCGCGCCATCAGCTCGCTGGCATGAATTTCATGCATCAGCCACTGATCGCCGCCGGCCTCTGCAGCGGCTCTGGCGTTGGCAATCGCGATGTCGCTCCGCCGGATCGCCTCGGCATAGCTCAGTGGTGGCCCGCTGCCCGAGAAAGGCGAGGGCTGCCAGTCGATCGCCTCGGGCAGCGGCCTGGCGTTGTTCCAGACATCGAGCGCCCACACGCCGGCCAGCACGGCCAGCGCCATGATCCACCATTTCCAGGGGGCCAGCCGCGCCGCCAGGCCGCGCTCGGCCGCACTAGCGGATGCCATCAGCTCGGCCGTGCGCAGGGCGTCAGGCCCAGCCGGGTCAGGTCATCGGCCAGCGCGTTGGTCAGGATCGTCAACGTGCTGGTGAGCTCGGGCACCCATTTGCCGGTCGCATCGACCGCCGGGGTGTCATCATTATATTCGTTCTTGAACGGGTTGCCGGACACGAGCGCGGTGGCCACGGCAGGCATGCCGGCACGATCGACCCGCGTGTATGCAGAGGGCAGATCGCTGCGGAAGGTGAAATTGCTGCCAGCGCCGCCCGAGGTTGGCGGACTGCCGAGCGGGGGTGCCAGAAACGGGAAAGTGCTGAGCAGCGGCTGGTCGAACGTTGCCGGATTGACCGGCAGCGCTGCAAAGGTGGTTGCCGGATGTCTTGCCAGATCGAGGAAGATGACCGCCAGCGTCACATCGACCACCGGATCCTGGAAGCGGCGGCCATTGGGAAATCCGGCGGGCTGGCTGAGATCGAGACGCAGGAGATCGGGGACGACCAGATTGGCGACGGTCCGACCCGGCACCACGGTCTGGTTGAGGCAGGGGCTGACATTGAAACTCGTCGGCGGTGGCGGCGTCGGCGTGGGCGCAGGCGCGACAGCGACCGGCGGAATGACGATCGTGTTGGTCTGCGGCTCGTTGCTGCCACAGGCGGAAACCATGGCGGACAGGGCGAGCGCGCTGGCCAGTGCGAGCGGAGTGCGGTGCACGGTCATGATATCAGCTCCTGATCCGGGCCGAGGTCGACCAGATGTCGAGCGGCTGGCCCTGATCGAGCAGCCGTCGCGGGATCGCGATGACGACGAACGTGGTATTCAGATTGGCAAAGCGGTTGCGCGCATTGTTGAACGACAGATTGCCCGTCGCGCGCGAGTCTCGCAGGCCTTGCGGATCGAAGTTGAAAGGATCGTCGAACACGCCCGCGCGCACGGTGATGCCGTTGGGCGTGGTCAGGTTGCGTTCGACCGGTCCGCGCACCAGGCCCGCCCCGGGCAGGTTGCGGACCTCGATGCCGGGATTGACGCCGTCGCGCCCGAAGCGGATTTCGATCGGAAACTCGACATCGGTTCGAGACCCGGCATTGGACACATTGATCATGTAAAGGACGTCGGGATCGTAAAAGCCGGGAAGGCTGGTTGCCGAAGGCCCGCCAAAGCCGATCGAAAGATAGACGTTGTCGGCATCATGAAAGGCATAGAGATCGGCGATGTCGGCTGCGACGTCGAACCCGACCGTATTGGTGTCCGATCCTGTGCGCGCGGGTGGATCGAAATGGTCGGCCGCATCAAGCGCCTGATGGCCTGCGAATGTCACCCCAGCCAGCGCGAGCGCGCATGGAAGGATGATCCTGAAAAAGCTGCCTGACTGCATATCACCCCTGCATTCTAATATGGATGTCCAGGGCGACCCGCGTTTTACATAGTCGACTTCGGGCAGATTTGCCAAGCCTTTCAGGCGGCAAGCGCCAGTCGGCTGGAGATCGGCACGAGCGCCTGCAGGAACTGCCTGGTGCTCGCCTCCCAGGTGAAGCTGCGACCGGCTGCCAGGCAATCGGCGCGGTCGAGGCGCAGCGCAGCGGCAATCGCGCTGTCCAGATCGTCGTCCATCGCGCCCGCCCTGGCCGTCAGCACATCGAGTGGTCCGGAAACCGGATAGGCGGCGACCGGGGTGCCGCAAGCCATGGCCTCGATCATCACCAGGCCGAAGGTGTCGGTGCGGCTGGGGAAGACGAACACATCGGCGCCGGCATAATAGCCTGCCAGCGCCGCGCCCGATTGCGCGCCGACGAAATGCGCGTCCGGGTGAGCCCGGGCCAGCGCTTCGCGGGCAGGACCATCGCCGACCACCACCCTGGATCCGGGATGGCCGCTCGACAGAAAGGCCTCGATATTCTTCTCGACCGCCACGCGACCGACATAAAGCTGGATCGGGCGCGGCAGGCCGGCATAGAGTTCAGGCGCTGCTGCAGAGGGGCTGAAGCAATCGAGATCGACCCCGCGCCCCCAATGCGTCACGTGCGTCAAGCCCTGGACGCGCAGCTGCTGCCGCACGGTTTCGGTCGATACCAGTATGGCCTGGGCGGGGCCGTGGAACCAGCGGATGAAGGGCCAGAACATCGCGGCGGGAAGCCCGGTACGCCGCGCCAGATAATCGGGAAACTGGGTGTGATAGGCGGTGGTGAAGGGATAGCCGTGATCGAGGCAGAAGCGCCGCGCGGCAATGCCCAGCGGTCCTTCGGTCGCGATATGCACTGCATCGGGCGCAAAGTCGGTCAGCCGCGCGCCGACGCCATGGCGCGTCGTCAGCGCCAGCCGGATTTCGGGATAGGACGGGCAGGGGATCGAGGCATATTGATCGGGCGAGATCACCAGCAGTTCATGCCCCAGGGCGCGCAGCCGATCGGTCACGGCGGTCAGTGTGCGGACCACGCCATTGACCTGCGGTGCCCAGGCATCGGTTATGATGGCGATCTTCATGTGCGCAGGCATCGCGTTCTCCCCATTGCGCCGGACGTGCGTCAGGCCGCTACCGGTTCGTGTTCCTGCCGGGCCCGCGCATCGGCCTCTGCCGCCTGGCGCGCCTTCATGATCTCGGCCCAGTGCAGCACCTCCATCCGCCCGTCGAAATGCTCGACCAGCGCGGTGCAGCCTTCGACCCAGTCGCCGTCATTATAATATTCGACCCCGCCGATCTCGCGGATTTCGGCCGTATGGATATGCCCGCACACCACGCCGTCGACCCCGCGTTCGGCGGCGGCGCGCGCAACCAGTTCCTCGAAGCGCGAGATGAACTCGACCGCGTTTTTGACCTTGTGCTTGGCCATCTTGGACAGCGACCAATAGGACAGGCCGAAGCGCTGGCGCACCCAGTTGACGCCGATATTCATGCTCATCAGCAGGTGGTAGAGCGTGTCTCCGACGAACGCGAGCCAGCGGTGCGCAAGCATGATCGTGTCGAACTCGTCGCCATGGAGCACCATGAGCCGACGGCCGTCTGCGGTTTCGTGAAAGGCCGCGCGACGGATCTCGACCCCGCCGAAATTGAGCCCGCTGAACTGGCGGAACATCTCGTCGTGATTGCCGGGGATATAGACGATCCGCGTCCCCCGCTTGGCGCGCTTCAAGATGCGCCAGACGATGTCGTTGTGCGCTGCCGGCCAGTAGAACTTCTTCTTCAGCCGCCAGCCGTCGATAATGTCGCCGACCAGATACATGGTGTCGCTGTCGACATGGTCGAGAAAGTCGATGAGCATCTGCGCGTTGCAGCCGCGCGTGCCCAGATGCACGTCGGAAATCCAGACGGTGCGATAGCGGCGCCGTGCCTCGGCGGGAGGTTCGGGAATGTAAGGCTGTCCGCCCGGGAAGCCGGTGACATTGGCGAAATCGTCTGCGGTGAACCCGCCGGTTTCGGCCACGCTCGCCAGCAGGCTGCCAATGGGGTCGTTGAAGTCGTCGAGGGCCATGGCGGCGCTTACTCCCTTGCGGATGTTGCATCCTCGGGACCACGCCAATGGCGGTTTAATGTGACAACTCGAATCGTATAGCGATGACGGGTTGATGACAGTCGGCGGACTATTCGCCGATCTCCAGCACGATCTTGCCGATCAGATCGCCAGATTCCATCTGTGCGTGCGCCTTGGCCGCCTCATGCAGCGGATAGCGGCTGTGGATGATCGGGCTGAGTTCTCCGGTCGCGACCAGCGGCCAGACCTCGCGCGCGATCTCGTCGGCGAGCAGCGCCTTGAACGCGTTGGAGCGCGGGCGCAGCGTCGATCCGGTCAGCGTCAGGCGGCGGCGCATGATCTCCAGCACCGAAATCTCCGCCTTCATGCCGCCCTGCACCGCAATCGTGACATTGCGGCCATCATCGGCCAGGCAGGCCATGTTGCGCGGCAAATAGCTGCCGCCCACCATGTCGAGCACGATCTCGACACCCTTGCCGTCGGTCAGGCGCTGAACCTCCTCCACGAAATCATGGGTCTTGTAGTTGATGGCATGTGCCGCGCCGATTTTCAGCGCCGCTGCGCATTTGTCGTCGCTGCCGCAGGTGACGATGACCTTGAGGTCGAACAGCTTGCCCAGCATGATCGCCATCGTACCGATGCCGCTGGTGCCGCCATGCACCAGCACCGTCTCGCCATCGCGCGCATAGGCGCGCTGGAACAGGTTGTGCCACACGGTGAACAGCGTTTCGGGCAGTGCGGCCGCCTCGGCCATCGAGATTCCCGAGGGTACGACGAGGCAATGGTCGGCGCGGGCAACGCAGAATTCTGCATAGCCGCCGCCAGCCACCAGCGCACAGACCGGCTGGCCGAGCAGCGCATCTTCGGTATCGGGGCCTGCCGCGACCACGGTTCCGGCGATCTCGAGCCCCGGAATATGCGGCGCGCCGGGCGGCGGCGGATAGAAGCCCTGGCGCTGGATGACGTCGGGCCGGTTCACGCCAGCGGCCGCTACCCGGATCAATAGCTCGCCGGGGCCGGGCTGAGGGACTTGTGTCTCGGCAGCGACCAGTACTTCGGGGCCGCCAGCCTCGGCATAATCAACAGCCTGCATGGTGGCAGGAATTACTTTTGGCATTGCCAGGGTCGACATGACCTGGTGCTCCCCCTGTTGTCGGGCTGCCCCACCAGCCTATAACGCTGCCCATATTGACAGCTAAGGCACCGGGGTCAACAATAAGTCCCATGGAGCCCGATGAAAGCCTTGCGCGATCGCGCGCTGACGCTGCCCAGAAACTGGGCAATGAAGATATTGATGCCTATTCGCTGGACGAGCTGGATGCCCGCATTGCCCTGTGTCGCGCCGAAATCGCGCGTTGCGAGGCGCGCAAGGCCTTTGCCGCGCAGCATCGGCTGAGTGCAGAGGCGCTGTTTCGCAAGAGTTGACCTTCGCCCCCGGGCTTCCAGCCTGTGCGGCGACAACCGTCCGGTTTATGTGTCGATCATCTGGCACGGCTTTTGCAGACATTATTCGCGACGAGAGGCTTCGAGCCTGCTGGATTTGCAAAATCACGTGCCTATATTGTCCAGTGTCGAGCGCCCCGGAGTGAAAATGGGGCAATGGCAATGAGGCGCTTGCAATGGAGAGGCCCGGCTCTTTTTCCCCGGGCGAATTGAATGAAAGGCGGGCATCTCGCCCGCTGCGGAGTATCGCAACATGCCGTCCTTTGCCGAATCGCTTGAAAAGACGCTGCACCAGGCGCTGCACAATGCCGCCGACCGGCGTCATGAATATGCAACGCTTGAACATCTGCTGCTCGCACTCATCGACGATGCCGATGCCGCGCAGGTGATGCAGGCCTGCGGCGTGGACCTGGGCGAACTGGGCGATGCCGTCACCCATTATCTCGATAACGAACTGGATTCGCTGAAGGTCGCCGAGAAAACCGATCCTGCGCCCACATCGGGTTTTCAGCGCGTCGTCCAGCGCGCGATCCTTCACGTCCAGTCCTCGGGCAAGGATGTCGTGACCGGTGCCAATGTGCTGGTCGCGCTGTTCTCCGAGCGTGAGAGCTATGCCGTCTATTTCCTTCAGCAGCAGGACATGAGCCGTCTCGATGCCGTCAGCTATATCAGCCACGGGATCGGCAAGGGCGGCCAGCCGACCGAACAGCGCGCCGTGCGCGGAGCGGAAGAGCCGCAGGAAGAAAAGCAGGATGCTGCCGCCAAGCAGAAGAAGGACAGTGCGCTCGACCAGTTCACGGTCAACCTGAACGCGCGTGCCCAGGCCGGCAAGATCGATCCGCTGATCGGCCGCGGTCCCGAAGTCGATCGCACCATCCAGATCCTGTGCCGCCGTTCGAAGAACAATCCGCTCTATGTGGGTGATCCAGGCGTCGGCAAGACCGCGATTGCCGAAGGTCTGGCGCGCAAGATCGTCGAGGGCGATGTGCCCGAAGTGCTGCAGAAGGCGGTGATCTATTCGCTCGACATGGGCGCCCTGCTCGCCGGCACGCGCTATCGCGGCGATTTCGAGGAGCGGCTGAAGCAGGTCGTCTCGGAACTCGAGAAGATGCCGCATGCGGTGCTGTTCATCGACGAGATCCACACCGTGATCGGCGCCGGTGCGACCAGTGGTGGCGCAATGGATGCGTCGAACCTGCTCAAGCCCGCGCTGTCGGGCGGCACCATCCGCTGCATCGGTTCGACCACCTACAAGGAGTTCCGCAACCATTTCGAGAAGGACCGCGCATTGCTGCGCCGGTTCCAGAAGATCGACGTGAACGAGCCGACCATCGAGGACACGATCAAGATCCTGAAGGGTCTGCGCACCGCGTTCGAGGACCATCACAAGGTCAAGTACACGCCCGATGCGATCAAGACCGCAGTCGAGCTGTCGGCACGCTATATCAACGATCGCAAACTGCCCGACAAGGCGATCGACGTGATCGACGAGGTCGGCGCAATGCAGATGCTGGTGCCGCCCGCCAAGCGGCGCAAGATCATCACCGCGCGCGAGATCGAGAGCGTGATCGCGACGATGGCGCGCATCCCGCCCAAGTCGGTGTCGAAGGACGACAAGAAGGTGCTCGAACATCTCGAGCGCGACCTGAAGCGCGTCGTGTTCGGCCAGAACAAGGCGATCGAGGTGCTGTCGAGCGCGATCAAGCTGAGCCGCGCGGGCCTGCGCGATCCGGACAAGCCGATCGGCAACTATCTGTTCTCCGGCCCCACCGGCGTCGGCAAGACCGAGGTTGCGCGGCAGCTCGCCAATATCATGGGCATTCCGCTCCAGCGGTTCGACATGTCCGAATATATGGAACGCCATTCGGTCAGCCGGCTGATCGGCGCGCCTCCGGGCTATGTCGGCTATGATCAGGGCGGCCTGCTCACCGATGCGATCGATCAGCAGCCGCATTGCGTGCTGCTGCTCGACGAGATCGAGAAGGCGCATCCCGACCTGTTCAACATCCTGTTGCAGGTGATGGATAATGGCAAGCTGACCGACCACCACGGCAAGACCGTCGATTTCCGCAATGTAGTCCTCATCATGACGACCAATGCGGGCGCGGCGGACATGGCGCGCGAGGGCATTGGCTTTGGCGATGTCAGCCGTGAGGACGCGTCGGACGAGGCGGTGAAGAAGATGTTCACGCCTGAATTCCGCAACCGTCTCGATGCCATCGTGCCGTTCGGCTATCTCGGCACCGAAGTCGTCGCCCGCGTGGTCGACAAGTTCATCCTCCAGCTCGAACTGCAGCTGGCCGACCAGAACGTGCACATTCGGCTCGACCAGGAAGCGCGCGACTGGCTGTGCGAGCGCGGTTACGATCGGCTCTATGGTGCCCGCCCGATGGCGCGGCTCATCCAGGAGAAGATCAAGCAGCCGCTGGCGGAGGAACTGCTGTTCGGGAAGCTGGTCCAGGGCGGCGAGGTCAACGTCCATATGAAGGATGGCGCCATGGCCTTCGAGATCGTCCCCGCACCGCCCAAGGCAGGCAAGCCCAAAAAGGCGCGCGGATCGGCCAAGAAGGAAAGCGATACCAACGCGGATTGAAGAAGCAGTCGGGCGGTCAGTCCAGCAGGGCTGGCCGCCAGCCGCTGAGGCCACAGCCTCTGGCAAACTTTGTTTTCATCAGCGCCAGCTCAGCGGTTGCGCCCGCCTCATTGACCAAAACCATCCGATTGACCAAGGCTCTATCGGTCGGGACTGGCGTGGATGAAAAGAAGAGCTCGACAAGCGTTTCCCGCTGGCCCGTATCGGTATTGAGCAGGGCAATAAATGCCATGCGCGATGGCCCGCCGCTGGAGTTGGGAAGGAAAAGATAACAACCTACCCGGCTAGCAATTGCCCGATCGCGATTCACTCTGCGGGTCTGCCACTGTGCAGCATTATTGAGCTGGATGTTGGGGTTAAGGAGGATCGACGACTGCACCCTGTCCTCTATTTCTAGGGGGAAGGCAAAAAGGTCTTCTGCCATGGTCTCGTTCACCAGAGATTCTGGCGTCAGCATGAAAGTCGCCAATCGTTCGTTGGCTTCTATGGCCAACCGCATCTGTGCCTCTGTTGCGGGCAGCATGACCGGTGGCACTGGATCGGGCTTGCGCGCGACAATCGATTTGGTCGCATCGAACAGAGCAAGCTCTGCGAAGGTCGTTTTCATGCAGAGGGTTTGGTCGATATCCTTGTTATCGCGCATCGCCGTCCGGTTCCAGGCCACCGCCCATAGGAGCAGTGAACGGTCCATCGGCGAAAATCCGAGATCGGAAATTCGCTGCCGCAGATCGTCGCACTCAGCATCAAAGGCACCTATGCTGGCTGCAGCGACAAACTGGGAATAATCGCTGCCCAGACTTGGCAGAAAGGTGGCAAAGTCCTTTGCTTTGATGATTTCATTGGAAGGAAGGTTGGTTAGCAGCAGCAGCGCAGGATCCCATTTGTCGCCAGGCATGGTGAAGAAGCTGCCCACATTTTCCAGATAGGCATGAATAGTCAGCTTGGGCATTCCCGGCCGAACGCTGCTGGACAGGGTCCAGGTCTTGGAATGCTTCCCCTTGGAACCGATATTGAGGTCCACGGCTTCACTCACGTCCGTTTTCCGGGCCAGACCTTCCGTCACCCTGGTAACGAGCCCATTTTCTGCGCGCAACAGAGGTGCTGGAAGCGGGGCAATGGCATTGGCAATGGTGAGGAACCCGCTCAGGCCATCGGCAAAGAGTTGAGCTGAACCTTTCGCGTCAGCCAGCTTCAGCCCCACTTGCATTGTCATGTCTCTATACTGCGCACCCAAATGCAAAGGCGTTTTATAGTCGATCTGGTTTATCCCCAGCTTGCAACTCGGGCCCGAGAAAATCCCGCCGTTTTTTCGATTGATATCGAATATGTTGAGTTCGACTGGGGTGCTAGCTTGGTTCGGAGCAGTTACTCTCACAATTAGAGATGCCGTCCGGTCTCCTGCAAGCAAATCGGCCAGATTCATCTCGAAGGCGAATTTATCCGGACAGAATTTCGTGTCGAAGACATTCTCGTCGATCTGGGATTCAGCTTCAACGACGACGCGAAGGCGGACATACGAATCAGGCTTGAAGGCAAATGTGGGAATTTCTCTGGCAGATAGCGGGTCGGCGGAAGCTGTGAATGCAACTAGGCTCAATAAGGCAAAAAGGCTCGCTTTCATGGTAACCCCCTGTTTGGCCATAAAAACTGGCAAAAACGATTATTCACGCGCTTATGCAGTCTTGCAAAAGAGCATAACCTGATTGGGCGGCGACCTTTCTGAAATTGGCGAGATCGTGGCGCAGAAAATCGGTTTTGGCTAGAGGATATTCATACTCATTTTGCGTGTGCGATCTTGGACTGCTGGCTATCTCTTTCCTTCATTTCGGTGCAGCGAGCTTCTACAGAGATGCAATGACCACCTTCTCTCTCCCCTTCACCGCCCAGCCCCAGCACATTGACGAACTCGGCCATGTCAACAATGCCGTCTGGGTGCAGTGGCTGCAGGAGCTGTCGGTCGCACACTGGAATGCGGCCGCCGACCCCGCGCATGTGGCCGCTTATTTCTGGGTGATCGTGCGGCACGAGATCGATTATCGCGGCAATATCGGGCTCGGTGAGACCGCGATCGGACGCACCTGGGTTCCAGGCACACCCAAGGGCGCGCGTTTTGCCCGCCACGCAGCCTTTGCCGATGCGAGCGGGCGCGACATCGTCACCGCCGTCTCGACCTGGGCGATGCTCGACAAGGCGACGGGTCGGCCCGCGCGAGTCACCGCCGATATCGTCGCGGCCTTCCAGCCCTGAAGCGTCAGCTGCGCATCCGGAACGAGGCGACCGGCTCGTAGACGCTGCCCGCGCGGCCCATATGGCTCTGCATCAGCAACAGCTCGTCCATGGTGAACAACTCGCTGGCAAGCACCGGTTGTGCGGCCATCCATTGGGCGATCGCGGCCGGGTCGGGTGCGGTGCTGCGCGCGAACCGGGCCAGCGTGACATGCGGCACGAACTTGCGGCTCTCGGGCTCGAATCCGGCGCGCACGCACAGCCGGTCCAGCCTGGCATGCAGCGCCGCCAGTGGATCGCGCGGGGCAAGGCCCGCCCAGAGCTGATCGACCCGGTCCTTGCGGTCGAACCAGCCGAACCCTTCGAGCCGCGCCGTGATCGGGGCGAGGCGCTCCGACCCCAGAGACAGCAGCAGCGCTTCTGTGCCATGGCGGTCGGTCTCGCCGATGAAGCGCAAGGTCAGATGCAGCTGCGCTTCGTCCTGCCAGCGCGCCGATGCCAGCCCCTGCATCCGGTCGATCAGGCGCTCGCGAACGGGCGCGGGCGGAACAAGGGCCAGAAACAGTCTCAGACTTGCTCTCTCCCGGGGAACAATCGCATGGTAAGAATTGTATCCTAGCAAAGGGCGATGAACTGAAAACCGGTTTCGCTTGAAAATTCCCCGTCAAAGGGCGATATTGTGGCTATCCGGCAACAATGCCGGGCAAAGGAGACTTTTTCGATGGCTGACCGTTTTGATCCTCGTACGGCGGAGCGCATGCGCGCCGGTTCGATCAATGCGCCCGGCAATGTCAGTGCGGCCCGTGACGAAGGCCTGCGCAAGTACATGCTGTCCATCTACAATTACATGACCAGCGGTATCCTGTTGACTGGTATCGTTGCGCTGCTGTTCGCCCAGTCGGGCATGGCCGCCGATATCATGTTCGGCCCGGGCATCCTGAAATATGTCATCATCTTTGCGCCGCTCGTGATCGTGTTCGCGATGAGCTTCGGCATGAACCGCTTCTCCACCCCTGCGCTGCAGGGCATGTTCTGGGGTTTCGCCACGCTGATGGGCCTCAGCATGTCGACAATCTTCCTGGTCTATACCGGTGAGAGCATCGCGCTGGCCTTCTTCTCGACCGCAGCTGCGTTCGCGGGCCTGAGCCTGTTCGGCTACACCACCAAGAAGGACCTGACCGGCTGGGGCAGCTTCCTGATCATGGGTGTGGTCGGCCTGATCGTGGCCAGCCTGCTCAATATCTTCCTGAAGTCGTCGGTCATGGGCCTGGTCATCAGCTATGCCGCCGTCCTGATCTTCGCGGGCCTCACCGCCTATGACACGCAGAAGCTCAAGAGCCTGTATTTCCAGATCGCAGGCAGCGACATGATGGGCAAGGTCGTGATCATGGGGGCGCTCAACCTCTATCTCGATTTCATCAACATGTTCCAGGCGCTGCTGAGCATCATGGGCAGTCGCGACTGATCTGTCCGGAAAAGCACTGGAACCCTGACAGCCCGGCGGAGATGCTCCGCCGGGCTTTTCTTGTCTCCTCAGATGGCTCACTCGGTTGATCGCCTGCAGGACTCGGTTCGTCCCGGCTGCAGGGTGTATCGCCATGGCAGAGCTTTAACGGTTCACCGTTTTGGTGTTGAGATCGCCCGCTGCCGGGCATAAACCATGCCCATGAGAGCGCGCGCGGAACGGCACAGGCCCGGCGCGCGGCACCGGGAGACACTGAACATGGCGCGTATGGCCCTTAGCCGTGCAATCACTCTGGCCGCGACGGTTGGCCTTACAACGCTGATCGCAGCCTGTGGCGGGGCCAAGCCCGCTCCGATCGCCGTGGCGCCGCCGCCGCCGCCCGTTCCCGTCGCTCCGCCGCGCATGCCGAGCCCGCCATCCAATGCCGTTTCGGCCATGGCCATCCCGATGCTGCGCGCCGATGGCCTGCGCGACACGCCGATGCGCGACATCGATGACAACGAGAAGCTGTGGTATTTCCGCGCTGCGTTCAATGTCGCCGCGCTCAATTGCCAGAACCCGCAGCACTATCGCATTGCGGACGACTACAACCAGTTCCTCAAGACCCACAAGCGCGAGCTCGACCGAGTCAACAAGGTCGTCGAGGAGAAATATCGCAAGCGTTATGGCACCGGCTATGCCCGCATCCGCGATACCGAAAACACCCAGGTCTACAATTTCTTCGCGTTCCCGCCGGTCAAGGGCGATTTCTGCGATGCGGCACTGGTCCTCGGCCAGGAAGCCGTTGCACTCCCGTCCAAGGATCTCGTGACGTTCTCGGTCCGCGCGCTGCCGACGCTCGAAGGGGTGTTCGACCGGTTCTACGCTTCCTACGAGAGCTATCAGAGCGATCTTCAGAAATGGATTGCGCTGTATGGCAGCCCGGAAATGCGGGCGGCCCAGGCTGCGCAGGCGGGCACCAGCCCGACCGTTCAGCCGGCCCTGGGCACGGCGCCCGGCAACGCGGCTCCGACCAGCAACAATCCCCCGGTCCTGCCCACCGTTCTTCCCAGCAGCGGCGACTGAGGGCGCCCCAGGCGACCGAATTTTCCTCTGGATAGGCGCGAGGCGAGCGATTATAGCCTCGCGTCACCGCAATGTGGGGCCGTAGCTCAGTTGGGAGAGCGCGTCGTTCGCAATGACGAGGTCAGGGGTTCGATTCCCCTCGGCTCCACCAGGTCCCCCGCAATCCCGTGCGGCAGGTTTTACAATCGGACACAGCCCGTCGGCCAACGAATTGATTTGGCTGCGAGAATTAATTAACCCGTTTCATCTTATGGCAGGTCAGCTTTTTCCCCGGAGCTGGCCCCTTGTTCGATATTCTCTTCTGCATTCGCGACGACCACGATATCCGCTTCGTCCTGCTGGCCGCGGCGATCTGCCTGCTGTCGACCGTCACGGCAGTGCTGATGATCCGCCAGTCGCGTTCTGCTTCGGCCCGCGCGCGGCTGGGCTGGACCGTGTCGGGGGGCTTTGCCACCGGTTTCGGCATCTGGGCGACGCATTTCGTCGCGATGCTCGGCTATGACCCGGGGATCATCGTCGGCTATGAGGTTGCCCGGACCGTCGGCTCGCTGCTGGTGGTGCTGGCCACGACGATCGCGGCGCTGCTGATCGCGACGCGCGGACAGGGTGCGCGCGCGCTGATCGTCGCCAGCGTGCTGGCCGGGTCGGGCTTTGCGGCGATGCATTATGTCGGCATGGCGGCGCTCGAAATGCCGGCGCTGATCCGCTGGAATGTGGGCTATCTGGCGCTGTCGATCGTGCTGGCCGTCGTGCCGCTCTATCCCGCGCTTGCGCTCGCCCGCTTTCGAAACAGCCTTGCCTCTGGCGTATCGGCCGCGCTGGTCATGACCGCTGCGATTGTCGGGTTGCATTTCTCGGGCATGACGGCGATCGACCTCATTCCCTCGCGGATCGAGGGATCCCAGACGCTGCTGTCGCCGACCACCATGTCGGTACTGATCAGCCTTGCCTCGGCCTGTCTGCTGACCCTGTGTCTGGCAGGCATCATCATCGCCCAGCGTACGCGCGCCGCCATTCGGGCGAGCGAGATGCAGTTCGGTGCGTTGATCAAGGGCATTTCGGACTGCGCCATCTACATGCTCGACGCCGAAGGGCGGGTGGCCAACTGGAATGCAGGCGCCCAGCGGCTGAAGGGCTATACGCCCGACGAGATCGTCGGCCAGTCGCTGTGCGGCTTCTATCTGCCCGAGGAATGCGCGGCAGGCATCCCCGATCAGTCGCTGGCGACGGCGCGCGAAACCGGCAAGTTTACCGGCGAAGGCTGGCGTGTCCGCAAGGATGGCACCCGTTTCTGGGCGCATGTCAGCATCGAGCGATTCTGCGACGAACAGGGCCGCATTCTCGGCTTTGCCAAGATCACCCGCGACATGACGCGGCTCAAGCAGGACCAGGACCAGATTGCCGAGGCCCGTCGCCATCGTGATGCGGCGCTGAACCACATGCATCAGGGGCTGTGCCTGTTCGATGCGAAGGGCAGGCTGGTGCTGGCGAATCAGCGCTTTGCCGAAATGTGGTCCCTGCCGGAGGACGATTGCGCCCCCGGCACCGGAGCGATGGACCTGTTGCGCCAGGCGATGGCGTCGCGCATCGGCGAGGCCGCAGCCGAATCGCAGCTGGCCCGGGTCTGGACCCGGCTGGAAGACTCGCTGCACGATGCAAGCCTCCCGCCTTTCGTGCTCGAACTCGACGACGAGCTTGTCGTCGCCATGTCGAGCAGACCCATGGCCGATGGCGGCTGGGTCACGACGATCGAGGACATCACGGCGCGGCGGCGGTCGGAAGAGCAGATCGTGCATATGGCGCTGCATGACGGGCTGACGGGCCTGCCCAATCGTGTCAGCCTCAACCGCTGGCTCGACAGCGAAATCGTGCGCGCAGCGGCGCAGCGGCGCCAGGTTGCGGTGATTGCGATCGATCTCGACCGGTTCAAGGAAATCAACGACACCCATGGCCATGCGGCAGGCGACCGCGTGCTCGAGCAGATCGGCACCGGCTTGATGCAGGTGCTCGAGCGCGGCGAGATTGCTGCACGCGTCGGCGGCGACGAATTTGCCGTGGCCAAGCATTTTTCCGACCCGGCAGAGCTCGAGTCCTTTGTCGAACGGATCAGCCATTCACTGGCGGTCAGCGACGGCGAGGGGGCCGTTGTCGGGGCAAGTTTCGGCATTGCCACCTATCCGGGCGATGCCCAGCGGCGTGAAGGCCTGCTCAACAACGCCGACCTTGCCATGTATCGTGCCAAGGCGAGTCCGGGCGAGACGATCTGCTATTATCAGGCCGGAATGGACGAGGAGGCGCGTCACCGCCGCCAGATCGCCAACGAGCTTCGCCATGCGCTGGCGCGGGACGAATTCCATCTGCTCTATCAACCGCAGCGGTCACTGCGGACCAACCAGCTGAGCGGCTATGAGGCGCTGCTGCGCTGGCGGCATCCGCGGCTGGGGCAGGTCTCGCCGATGGAGTTCATCCCGATCGCCGAGCAGACCGGCGAGATCATCAAGATCGGCGAATGGGTGCTGCGCGCGGCCTGTGCGGAGGCGGCGAGCTGGCCCAGCCAGGACAAGGTTGCGGTCAACCTGTCGCCTGTACAGCTGCTGCAGCCCGATCTTCCGGAAATGGTTGCGTCGATCCTGCTCGAGACGGGTCTGGCTCCGCGACGGCTGGAGCTGGAGATTACCGAAACCGCGCTGATCAGCGAAAAGACCCGTGCGCTGCACAGCCTGCGCCGGATCAAGGCGCTCGGGGTCAGCGTCGCGATGGACGATTTCGGCACCGGCTATTCGTCGCTCGACACGCTGCATTCCTTCCCGTTCGACAAGATCAAGATCGACAAGTCGTTCCTGCTACAGTCGGGGGAAAGCCCGCAGGCTCATGCGATCATCCGCGCCGTGCTGGCACTCGGCAGATCGCTCGGCATCCCCGTGCTGGCAGAAGGCGTCGAGACGATGGACCAGCTGCAGTTGCTCGTCGACGAAGGCTGCGACGAGGCGCAGGGCTATCTGTTCGGCCGCCCTGCGCCAATGCAATTGCCAGGCGAGGATCAGGTCGCGCGCCGCGCCTGACCGGAATGGCGGCGGTTCCGCCACCGCCCCATCACCTCATCGCCACCTTCTTCGCCGCCAGCGCCTTGTCCTCGTTTGCCCGGGCAATGACATACTGGCGGATGCTGTCGGCCTCGGCTGCGCTCATCACCGAGGCAAAGCTGACCATGCCATTGTCCTTGAGCGCACCATCATGGACGATCATCTTCCAGTTCTCCGCACTGGCGAGCGTACCAGAATAGCGCAGATCGGGGATGATGCCGCCCCGGCCGGAAGCCTGTATCGCCGCGTCGCCATGGCATACGGTGCAGTAGCGGCCATAGAGCTGCGCCCCGCCCTGGACCACGTTTGCCGCTGCCGTCAGACCCGGCGGATCGAGCGGCAGGTCATCCGCAGCGGGCATGGCGGGCAGCTTGGCCTTGCCGCCCAGCCTGAACACCAGCAGCCGCGAGATGTTGCGCACCGGGCCCGACATGTCGCTGAGCACGCCCGCCGTGATTGCCCATGCGCCGCCCCATCCCGCGAGCACCGCGACATATTGCTGGCCGTCGATGCTGTAGGTCATCGGCGCTGCGACCACGCCGGTCTGTGCCTCGAAGCTCCACAGGTTCTTGCCGCTGGCCGAATCATAGGCCACCAGATTGCCCATCGCATTGCCCTGGAACACCAGTCCGCCAGCGGTGGCGAGCACGCCGCCATTCCACGGACCGCCCAGTGTCACGCGCCAGCGTTCCTTCTGCGCCACCGGGTCCCAGGCGATCAATACGCCCTTGGTCGCCTTTTTCGCCGCTTCGCGCACCGCGTTGTCGGCAGGCATCGCGTTGCTGGCGGTGTCCATGCCGACATTGAAGCCCAGCTTTGACGGCTTCCAGCCCGCAGCCGGAATATAGGGGTAGCTGGTGACCTGCGCCGGGATGAAGACGAGCTTCTGTTTCGCGTCATAGGCCATCGGGTGCCAGTTGTGCGCCCCAAGGGGCCCTGGCGAGACGATGAAGGGCTGGCCTGTCCTGTCGACGCGGGCAGCCGGGTTCTCGATCGGACGTCCGGTCTTGGGGTCGATGCCGGTGGCCCAGTTGACCGGCACGAAATTGTTGGCAGAGATGAACTCGCCGTTCGTCCGGTCGATGACGTAGAAAAAGCCGTTCTTCGGCGCCTGCATCAGCACCTTGCGCGTCTTGCCGCCGATGTCGAGATCGGCGAGCATGATGTGCTGCGTGGCGGTATAGTCCCAGGTCTCGCCTGGCGTGGTCTGGTAATGCCAGGCATATTCGCCGGTCTTCACCCGGATCGCGACGATCGAGGACAGGTACAGGTTGTCGCCGCCGCCGGGGCTGCGATAGGCCTGGTTCCAGGGCGATCCGTTGCCGACGCCGACATAGAGCAGGCCGAGTTCGGGATCATAGGCCATCGCGTCCCACACGGTGCCGCCGCCGCCGATATTCCAGTATTCGCCCTTCCAGCTGGTCTCGGCGGCCTTCAGATATTCGGCCTCGTTCGCGCCGGGGCGATCGGGCACGGTGTAGAATTTCCACAGCTGCTTGCCGGTCGCGGCATCATAGGCGGCGACAAAGCCGCGCACGCCGAACTCCGCGCCGCCATTGCCGATGATCACCATGCCATCGATCACGCGTGGCGCACCGGTGATGGTATAGGCCTTGTCCTGATCGACCGTGACCTTGCTCCAGATTTCGCGCCCCGTGCCGCGATCGAGCGCGATCAGGCGGCCGTCGAGCGTGCCGAGAAACAGCATGTTGCCCCAGGCGCCGAGCCCGCGGTTGACGACGTCGCAGCACGCCTTGACCCCGGTCTCGCCGGGTACCTTGGGGTCATAGTCCCAGAGCGGCTTGCCGGTCGTGGCATCGAAGGCCTTGACCTTGGACCAGGCGGTGGTGACGTAGATCTTGCCGTCGATCACCAGCGGCGTCGCTTCCTGGCCGCGTGCGGTATCCATATCGGCATACCAGGCGAGGCCCAGCTCGCCGACATTGCCGGTGTTGATCTGGTCGAGAGGGCTGAAACGCTGCTCGTCATAGGTGCGGCCATAGCTGAGCCATTCCTCGCCGCTCGCCCTGATGATCCGCGCGCCGTCGATTCCTGTGGTGTCGGTAGCCTTGTCCGCGCCCCCGCCCGAACAGGATGCCGCCAGCAGCGCCAGCGCCGCTCCCACAGCCGCTTTCAGCCTCATCGCCTCGCTCCTCTCTCCATGCGTCCAGCCCCGTTTTGTCTTGACCTTTGGCGGCCAATGGCTGTCTTTGCGCTTGCGGATATTGACGGGGGCCAGACGGCTTGTCCATGATGATTTAACCACTCGGTTAAAAACTGGCCGACTAACACAGGAGAGTTTCATGTTTTCACACGTCATGCTGGGCGCGGACGATATCGACGCGTCCAAGGCGTTCTACGATGCGACCATGGCCGCGCTGGGCGGCAAGCCCGGAATGGTCGATCCCAAGGGCCGCGTCATCTATATGAACAATGGCGGTCTGTTCCTTCTGACCAAGCCGATCGACGGCAAGCCCGCGAGCTGCGGCAATGGCAGCACCATCGGTTTTGCGGCGAGCTCGGCCGAGGCCTGCGATGCCTGGCATGCGGCCGGCCTGGCGCATGGCGGTACCGCGATCGAAGACCCGCCTGGTGTGCGCGAAGGCGCCGGCATGAAGCTGTACCTCGCCTATCTGCGCGATCCTGCCGGCAACAAGGTCTGTGCAATGCACCGCCTGTAATCGGTCCGAAAGCTCCTGGCGGGATTCTGTGCCTTGCAATCGGCGCAGAATCCCGCTAGGCGCGCACGCTTCCGAATAAGCGGGCTGGCTGGTTATGGGCTGCCATGTTCGCTTGATGCGGATTTCCAAAAAGGAGACCAAAATGCCCAAGCTGAAGACCAAGAGCGGCGTCAAGAAGCGCTTCAAGCTCACCGCCACCGGCAAGGTGAAGCACGGCGTCGCTGGCAAGCGCCACCGGCTGATCAGCCACAATGCCAAGTATATCCGCCAGAATCGCGGCACCAGCGTCATTTCGGACGCCGATGCCAAGACCATCAAGAAATGGGCTCCCTACGGCCTGGGTTGATCCCGCCGGACCCTTTCTCTCGATTTTCACAAGGATATAACTCATGGCACGCATCAAACGGGGTGTTACCACCCGCGCCAAGCACAAGCGCATTCTCGCCCAGGCGAAGGGCTATTATGGCCGTCGCAAGAACACCATCCGCATCGCCCGTCAGGCCGTCGAAAAGGCAGGTCAGTATGCCTATCGCGACCGCAAGGCCAAGAAGCGCAACTTCCGCGCTCTGTGGATCCAGCGCATCAACGCCGCAACCCGCATGGAAGGCCTGACCTATGGCCGCTTCATGCATGGCCTGAAGCTCGCCGGCATCGAACTGGACCGCAAGGTCCTGGCTGATCTCGCGATGAACGAAGGCGAAGTGTTCAAGGGTCTGGTCAAGCAGGCACAGGCAGCTCTGCCCGCCGCCTGATTGCCGCACGGACGGATATAGAAAAGCGCCGGGGCCTCAGGGCTTCCGGCGCTTTTTCGATTCTGCTTTGCTGCTGTCGGCTGCAGCGTCAGCCCTGCTTGCCCTTCAGCGCCTGCAGCGCTGCAAAGGGGCCGCTGGCTTCCGGCGTCGACAGTCCATATTCGGCGCGAGCAGCGTCGGCACCGGGTCCCTCGGCATAGGGGTCGATCTCCAGCGCCAGCGTCTGGGCGATCGCCTCGCCCAGATCGATGGTACTGCCCGAATAGGCGATGGTGTCCAGATCGTCGCTGCTGAGCTCGACCTCCTCCCCCGCATCGGCCAGTGCGGCCTCGTATTCCGCTTCGGGCAAGAAGCGCAGGCGATAGTCGGAGGCAATGCGCACCGGAAAGTCCTCGCCCGAAATCGCGCAGGCCTGCACCAGCGCGGCCTCGATCCGTCCTGTGACCTCCACGCCCGATGCGCGCTCCTCGATAGTGGCCGTCGCGGTGAGCGAACCGATCGAGACGATGTCGAACCGGCGTGCGAGCGCGGAACGCTCCGTCGCACTGGCGCTCAGTTCGACGACATGCCGGGGGATGGCGCGCAGGTCGATCGGCCGCGAGAACTCGGTCATCTCCTGCATCAGAACGCTCCCTGCATGATCGCGGCAGCCGGCTTGGCGCGCAGCTCTGCGTAAAGCGCTCCCAGCCTGTCTGCCGTTGCTGCCACGGCGACATCGGTCACCGGGGCATCGCGATAGAGATTGCGGCGCAGGGCCTCGCCCAACCGGCTCTGGTCGCCGCTGGCCAGGGCTTCGCGATAGGCGCCAAGCCGGCCGCCCAGCGCGCTCATCATCTTGCCGATATGCTTGCCGACCACCAGATCTCCGACCCCGTTCTGACGCAGCTGGCCGTCCATGTCGTCGACGAACAGCTCGGCCAGGAACACCGAAAACTGCCGCACTTGCGGGTCTGCATCGTCATGTTCCAGCCGCAGCAGCACCGCGGCCAGCACCATGGTCACGGCCTCGAAACGGCCATCGACGCTGTCCTCGACCTGTCCATCCATATACCAGAACGGGTCGCGGCCCATCACGACGATGCGGTCATAGGCGGCACGCGCGGTTTCGCGCGGATCCTTGCGGCTGAACAGACGGGAGAGGACGGACATGGGACTTGCTTATCCTGCAGGGAAATCGCGGCGTTAAGCCACAATTCATTGGCCACTTGTGATGCAGCGGCTTAGTGCATATTGAGGCGGCCACGGCAAGTTGCAAGGCATGCGTTCGGGTTCGGCCCGGGCACAAGCCTGCCGCAGAAAAAGCGGATGCCCCGCCAAGGAAAGACGATGACCAGCAAAGCCCAGACCTTCCGCGCGCCGCGCTCCATGCGATCCCGCGCTGCCCTGCTGGTCGCGCTGACCGCCTTGCCGCTTCTGTCCGGATGCGGCCAGCTGCGCGGGCATCAGGGATTCATCTACGACCAGACGCTGGCCAGCCAGATCCTGCCCGGGGTGGACAATCGCCAGTCCGTCGAGCGCACGCTCGGTCGCCCGACCTTTACCGGCCAGTTCAGCGACAGCGAATGGTATTATTTCGCCCGCGATACGCGCCAGCTCGCCTTTGCCAATCCGCGCCCGACCGCGCAGCAGGTTATGCGGGTGCAGTTCGACAAGGCGGGCAATGTTGCCAAGGTCGATTTCACGGGGCTGGATCAGGTCGCCAAGATCGATCCTGAAAGCGACAAGACACCGACCCTGGGCCGCAACCGTACCTTCTTCCAGGATCTGTTCGGCAATATCGGCGCAGTGGGTGCACCGGGCGCGGGTGCTGGTGGCGCTCCGCAATAAACCCTGGCCTGAAAGCTTCAGTCGCTCTCTGAGATGCGGCTGACCAGCAGCTTGTCGACCTTGCGGTTGTCCATGTCGACGATTTCGAATCGCCATCCCTGATCGGTGAACACCTCGCCCTCCTTCGGCAGGTGGCGCAGGCAATGCAGCACATGGCCTGCCGCTGTCGCGTAATCGCGATCTTCGGGCAGGGTCATCCCCAGGCGCTCGGCCATGCTGTCGGCCGGCAGTGCGCCCGAGATCAGCAGGCTGCCATCGGCGCGCTCGACCACCATCGGCGAATCGCCTTCGCCCTGATCGGACGCAAAATCCCCGACCAGCGCCTGCAGGAGGTCGGCCGGCGTCACCAGGCCTTCGAAATGGCCATATTCGTCATGGACCAGTGCCATCGGCACCTCGCCCTTCTGCAGCACCTTGAGTGCGTCCATGGCATCGACCCGGTCCGGCACGATCGAGGCAGTGCGGGCCAGTGCGGCCAGATCGAGCGGTGCGCCTTCGATGATCGCGGTCAGAAGGTCGCGCACGGTGACGATGCCGATGATCGCATCGACCGACCCATTGGCGACGGGCAGGCGGCTGTGCGGCGATTCGGCCATGATCCGGCGCAGATCGTCCAGCCCCGCATCGGCGGGCAGCCAGTCGACCTCGGTGCGGGGCGTCATGACCTCGCGGACCGGGCGATCGGCCAGGCGCACGACGCCTGAAATGATCGCACGCTCCGATTCCTCTATGACGCCGGACTTGGTCGCTTCGGCAAAGATCATCTGCAACTCTTCTGCCGTGACGATATTCTCCGATTCGCGGTTCAGGCCGAGCAGGCGGAAGATCAGCGCGCTCGACCGGTCGAGCACCCAGACCAGCGGGGCAGCGCCGCGTGCCATCAGGTCCATCGGGATCGCCATGATGACGGCAAGTTCCTCGGCCTTGCGCAGCGCGAACTGCTTGGGGACCAGTTCGCCGATGACCAGCGACAGATAGGTGGTCACGCCGATGACCAGTGCAAAGCCCGCACTGTCGGCAATGTCTGCCGGTACGCCGATCAGCGCGAGACGCTCGCCGACCGGTTCGCCCAGGCTGGCGCCCGAATAGGCACCGGCCAGAATGCCGATCAGGGTGATGCCGATCTGGACCGTGGAGAGGAACTTGCCAGGGTCAGAACCCAGCTTCAGCGCGGTACGGGCGCCCGTGCTGCCATCGCGTGCCATCGCTTCCAGCTTCGCATTGCGCGCGGAGACGATCGCCAGTTCCGACATGGCAAACACGCCGTTGAGCACGATCAGCGCCAGAATGATGACGACATCAAGCCAGGGAAAGGGGGGAAGAGGGTCCATCGGGCCTTATCGGGTTAAGCTTGCACCCTATATCGCGCGAGCGCGCGGTGTCACGTGCTTTCGCACTTGCAACCAGGCTGCTTCAGGGACCCGCCATGCCCATAATTATACGATGTTACATTTCGGTTCGGGAACCATTCAGCCGCTCAGCCGAATAACGGGTAAGACGCAACGAGACGTCCTTACGACCAATGACCTGAATCGCGGGAGCAAAAGATGAACAGCAAGACCATCCGTATCGCGGCCTTTGCAGGCCTTGCCAGTCTGGCACTCGGTGCCTGCGTGACCGATCCGGACACCGGCCAGCAGCGCATCAGCAAGTCTGCGATCGGCGGCATCGGCGGCGCGCTGGGCGGCTATCTGCTGGGCGATATCGTCGGCGGTCGCCGTGATCGCACCGAGAAGATCGTGGGTGCGGGCATTGGCGCTGTCGCAGGTGCGGGTATCGGCTATTATCTCGATCAGCAGGAGCGCGAGCTTCGCCAGAAGACCGCTGGCACCGGCATTGACGTGGTGCGTGATGGCGACAGCCTGTTGCTCAACATGCCCAGCCAGGTGACCTTCGATGTCGACAGTTCGGCCGTGAAGCCCGAATTCCGCAACACGCTGAACGACGTTGCCTCGACCCTGGTTCAGTATGAGAGCACCTATATCGATGTCTACGGGCACACCGATTCCACCGGCAGCGATGCCTACAACCAGACCCTTTCCGAACGCCGTGCCCAGTCGGTTTCCAGCTATCTGACGAGCCGTGGCGTTCAGTCCGCACGTCTGGCGACTCGCGGTTTCGGTGAATCACAGCCGGTCGCCTCGAACACGACCGAAGAAGGCCGCGCGCAGAACCGCCGCGTCGAGATCCGCATCGTCCCGGTAACCCAGTCCGACGTCAACGGCTGACGCAATTCCGTGGCTTCGGGGGAGGGGAGTGAGCCTTTCCTCCCCTGCCCGGAGCTTGACCGGCTAGAACAGTCCCTCGATCTCGCCCTTGGCATCCAGATGGATGCCTTCGGCAGCGGGAATGCGGGGCAGGCCGGGCATGGTCATGATCTCGCCGCAGATAGCGACGACAAAGCCTGCGCCTGCGCTCAGGCGCACCTCTCGCACGGGCAGGACATGGTCCGTCGGCGCCCCCAGCAGGGCCGGGTCGGCGGAGAAGCTGTACTGGGTCTTGGCCATGCACACCGGCAAGTGCCCGAACCCGGCTTCTTCCCATCGCTGCAGCTGTGACGCAACAGCGCCAGTCGCGGAGACCGATTGCGCGCGGTAGATTCGTTTCGCCACCGTTTCGATCTTGGCCATCAGCGGCATGGCGTCAGGATAGAGCGGCTCGAACTGCGCCGCATCGCTGCTTGCGATCCGTGCCACCGCATGAGCCAGCCCCTCGGCGCCTGCGCCTCCCAGGGCCCAATGGCGGCACAGATGCGCCTCGCAACCCTGACCCTCTGCCACTTCCTGCAGCACCGCGATCTCGGCATCGCTGTCGCTATCGAAGTGATTGATCGCCACCACCACCGGCACGCCGAACTGGCGGACATTCTCGATATGCCGGACCAGATTGACACTGCCGCGCCGCACGGCCTCCACATCCTCTCGCGCCAGATCGGCCTTGGCGATGCCGCCATTCATCTTGAGCGCGCGCACCGTCGCGACAAGCACCGCTGCTGCGGGTCTGAGCCCCGCCTGCCGGCATTTGATGTCGAAGAATTTCTCCGCGCCAAGGTCTGCGCCGAAACCGGCTTCGGTTACCACGAAATCGCCCAGCGCCAGCGCCGCGCGGGTTGCGATCACCGAATTGCAGCCATGCGCGATATTGGCAAACGGTCCCCCGTGCAGCAGCGCGGGATTGCCCTCCAGCGTCTGCACAAGATTGGGCTTGATGGCCTGGGCCAGCAGCACCGCCATCGCGCCGGCCGCCTTAAGGTCGCTCGCGGTAACGGGCTGGCGCTCCCGCGAGTAACCGATGACGATCCGCCCCAACCGCTCTTCCAGGTCATCCAGATCGCGCGCGAGGCAGAGTATCGCCATGACCTCCGATGCGACAGTAATGTCGAACCCGCTTTCGCGCGGGAAGCCGTTGCCGACGCCGCCTGTCGACTGGACGATGGAGCGCAGCGCCCGGTCGTTGATGTCGAGCACGCGGCGCCAGACGATGCGGCGCACATCGATGTCGAGCGTATTGCCCCAGTGGACATGATTGTCGATCATCGCGGCGAGCAGATTGTGCGCCGAGGTGATCGCATGGAAATCGCCGGTGAAATGCAGGTTGATGTCTTCCATCGGACCGACCTGGGCATAGCCGCCGCCGGTCGCCCCGCCCTTGGTACCGAAACATGGGCCCAGCGACGGCTCGCGCAGCGCGAGCACGGTCTTGTGGCCGATCCGGTTGAGGGCATCGGCGAGGCCCACCGACGTCGTCGTCTTGCCCTCGCCGGCTGGAGTCGGATTGATCGCGGTGACGAGGATCAGCCGACCTCGGGGTTCTGCACCCTCCAGCCCGGCCGCCCTGAGATCGATCTTGGCCTTGTGATGGCCATAGGGTTCGATGGCCGCATCGCCGAGCCCGAGCCTTTCGGCAATCGCGGAAATGCGCTGCAAATGGGCCGCGCGCGAAATCTGGATATCGGTGAGCATGGAGGGTTCGATTGTCCCGATGGTTCCGTTGTCCGGCGACTGCCGGAATTCGGTGCGATATGATGCCTGACCGGCCCTGGGGTCCGGCCTTTGCCGCAGAACGCCAGATGCGGTGTTATGGCCACCGTTCTAGTCAACCGGTCGGGTCAGGCAAGCGCCGATGATCAGCGGACGATGATCTCCACGCGGCGATTGCCGCCATTTTCGGTCTCGTCGGGTGTGGGGAAGCGCAGTTCGCGCTCGCCGCGTCCCGTCGCGGTCATGACTTCGGGCGGAAAGCCGAGTTCGATCAGCCGACCCCTGATCTCGTCCGCCCGCTTCTGCGACAATGCCAGATTATAGTCTGCCTTGCCCACGGTATCGGTATAGCCGATGATCTCGAGCTCGGCGCCCGGGCGCGACTTGAAATGCCGGTCGAGGGCCTCGATCATCCCCTCCGAACCCGGCGCCAGCACGGTGGTATCCTGCACGAAATACATGATGAACCGCGCAGGCGGCGGCGGGAGCGCGCCGATCAGGCTGCGCTCGTCCGGCTTCAGACCGTCTTCGCCGACCCCTTTCGGACGCGGTGTGCATCCTGCCAGTCTGGTGCGGGTGAAGGACCCGGCAATGGTCGATCCCTCGGGATTGCCGCATTTCTCGTCGATCACCGCGAGCGCGCCCTCCGAAGAGCCGTCCTCGTTATCGAGCAGCAGCAGCGAGGGCCCGGCACATCCGGCGAGCGCCAACGGCGCCAATGCGAACAACAGGCCGCCTGCGCGCATCATTGCGGCACGTTGATGATAAAGCGGGTGCCGCGCACCCCAAGCAGCGAGGTCGGGGTGCGCACCTTCATGGCGTCGCGCCGCGACTTGGCAATCTGTCCCGACACCACACCCAGCGAACCGCGCTCGACCCGGGTCTCGAACTCTCCGCTGCGCGTCGTGCGGTCGAAATCGAACTTGTCGACGGCAACACGGCTATTGGGGCCTACCGAGAACCTGGTGTTGTCGGCAAAGGTGATCGCGATCTGCCCGCCTTGCCCGGTGACCAGCACATCGCCCGGCAGCAGCGTGGTCCCTATCGCCGGATTGATCTTTGCCCCCTTGCGCTCGATCGAGGCGATGCCGGCGCTTTTCTTGACCCGGCCGATATCCGCCCAGGCCGGCTGGGCCGTCATTGCCAGCAGCGATAATGTGACAAGCAGTGCGCGTTTCATAATAGGCATCCCCTATTGCCCGCTGGCATGGCATAACCTGCCCCATGGAGCGGCGCAATTTCAAACCGAATAGCTGCAGATTGACGGCAAATGGTCCCGAATCGGTACATCGGGCTGTCGAGCTGGCCCAGCGGTTCAGCGCGCACTATGGGCTTGCGCCGTCGCAAAGGGCAAAGCTTTCCATCGTGGTCGAAGAGGCCGTTACCAATCTTTACGATCATGGTGCGGGCCAGGCCGGTTTCGAAGGCTGGCTGGCGCTCGATGATTCTGCCGGATCCGTGCAGGTCGTGCTGGCGGACAACGGCCAACCCTTCGATCCGCGCGACATGCCGGAAACGGACATGCCCAATGCCGAGCGCGGCGGCGGGGCGGGGCTGGCGCTGATCAGGGCATGGGCCGAAATTGCCGGTTATCGCAGGGATAACGGTTTCAACCTGCTTGAGATCGTCTTGCCTGCCTGAAGGCCGGTTCAGGTATCGGCGACCAGCGGATTGATGGCGCCTTTCAGCTGGCTGCGCTGGTCGATCAGTCGCGCCAGTTCGCCCTCGCCCGTGCGCAATCGCGTGGGCGTGGTCCCGGCAAACAGCTTCAGTTCGCGGATCATGTGCGACTGGTCATAAAAGGCATCGCGCAGGAAGTCGGCCTCGTCGGGCTCGGCATCGATCAGCGACCTGGCTGCGCGCAGCGCGCGATATTTGCGCGAGAGATATTTGGGCGGCATGCCGTACAGCTGCTTGACCCGGCGGGTCAGCTGGCGCTCGGAAAGATTGCTCTGCGCGTGCAGATCGCTCACCAGCGGCGAGACCGAGGAGGCGAGCCATGCATCGACCATGCGGGTGAACTGCACCATTTCGGGCGATGCGGTATCGATGAAGCCCTGGAGAATCTCGTCCGCCGCGGCGCACATCTGCGGCAGCGAATCGAGCGTCCGCAGCAGCTCGAGCCGTTCGTTGATCCTGGGGAAGATCGTCGCGGCAGGGACAACCTTGTCGACGAAATCGGCCGCACTGGCCTGGGTCAGGGCACCCCATCCGGCGGCGGTGATCCCCATGCCGAACATGTGGAAGGGGCCTTCGATCTCGAACCGCACGGCAGCCGTTGTCGGTCCGCAGAGCACGGCTCCGGTGCAGGTGGTGGAGCTGCCATCGGGCAGATGCATCGTGACGCGTCCGCATGTGCCCAGCCGCAACTGGGCGATCGCTGCCCGCTCGCCATCGGTCACGAACGGCTCTGGACAGTCGAAGCGATAATAGACGGACACGAATTCGCGTACCGATTCGCCGGGAAGCGCATATTCGAGATGTGGCATTGGCGACCCCAATCGCCCGGCCAACGGGTGCAGCGTCTGCGCCATCCCCCCATCGCCGGTTATCTTTATGTCGACCCGGCTGACGCTATATCTCCATTTCGGACCAAAAAAAAGGCGACCCCGCAAAAAACGGGATCGCCTCTTAGGAAAAGAACTCTCGGCGTTGCTGCCTAGAGCCCTTCGGGTCGCAAGGCGGCGTATAAGCGATGACCTGTCCGAAAGATTGGACAGATTCGACATCGTGAAAAATCCTGCAAAAACCGTGACCTGCCCTGGTCGGCCCAAAACTGGCGGAATTCAGCCGCCTTGCGCGATCCAGGCATCGATCTGCTCTTCCAGCACCGTCAACGGCACCGGTCCGCTTTTCAGCACCGCATCATGGAAACGCGCATAGCTGAATTTCGGCCCGAGCTGCTTCTGGGCCTTGTCGCGCAGTTCCATGATCTTGAGCTTGCCGATCATATAGGCGGTCGCCTGCCCGGGATAGACGATGTAGCGCTCGATCGCCTTGGAAATGTCTCCTGGCGGATTCGGCGTGTTGTCGGTCAGATACTGAATCGCCTGCTCGCGGCTCCAGCGCTTGTGGTGGATCCCGGTATCGACGACCAGCCGGCAGGCGCGCCACAATTCCATGCCCAGCCGGCCGAAATCCGAATAGGGGTCCTGGTAGAAGCCCATGTCCTTGCCAAGCTCTTCGGAATAGAGGCCCCAGCCTTCGGTATAGGCGGTGACCCCGCCGAACCGGCGGAAGGGCGGCAATTCGCCGAGCTCGGTCTGCACGGCCCGCTGCAGGTGATGGCCGGGCACGCCTTCATGATAGGCCAGCGCCTCAAGCTCGGTCGAGGCCATGTCCTTCAGATTGTAGAGATTGACGTAATAGGTGCCGGGACGCGATCCGTCGGGCGCCGGGCTCTGGTAGAAGGCCTTGCCTGCCGACTTCTCGCGAAAGGCCTCGACTGCCTTCACCGTCAGCGGGGCCTTGGGCAGCGTCCCGAAATAGTCGGGAAGCTTCGCCTGCATCGCCTTCAGCTTGGCATCGACCGCTGCGAGATACTCCTCGCGCGTCTTGAAATAGAAGCGGTCATCGGTGCGGACAAAGGCGAAGAAGTCCTGCAGGCTGCCCTTGAACCCGACCTTGTCCATGATGGCGCGCATCTCGCCGTGGATGCGCTTCACATTGTCGAGCCCGATCTGGTGAATCTGGTCGGCAGAAAGATCGGTGGTGGTGTAATTGGCCAGCAGCTGGGAATAATAGGCCGCACCGTCCTTCAGCCGCCAGATGCCGTCGTCGGTCGGGGCAATGGCCTGCTGCCGCTCCATCTCGGCGATGAGGCGCTGATAGGCGGGCCTGACGCTGCTGAGCAGAGCCTCGCGTCCGGCCTCGATCAGCGCGGCCTTTTCCGGCGCCGGGATGCCAAGCGCTTCCACCTTCTTTGTAAGGTCGGCCAGCAGCGTCGATGGTGCACCGCTGTCGAACGGCGCGCCCTTGATCACGTTGCGGGCATCGTCCAGCACGAACGGGTACACCCATCGGGGCGGCATTACCCCGGCATCGGTGCGCTCCTTGGCCTCGGCAACCAGCGCGTCCATCTGCGGCCCCATGCCCTGCAGCCGCTGGACATAGGCTTCGGCATCGGCCTTGGTCTTCACGCTGTGGATGTTGATCAGAAATGCGGGCATCTGGCTCTGCGCACCGTTCATCTGGTCGAACACATAATCGTTCTTGCGATAGGGGTGCGCGCGAGCGGAGCGTTCGGCCTGATATTCGAACAGGCGATAGCTCAGGCGATCCTCGGGCGAGAGCCTGGCAGGATCGAACCGTGCCTTCATCGTCGCCAACGCTTGCTGGCCGCGCTCGAAATTGGCCTGGTCGGCCGCGTCCGAGGGGTCGTTCCACTTGCCGTAATCCTCATCGCGAATGCCGCGATAGGCCTTGCCCTGCGGAGATGCGGCAAGATTGTCGGCATCGACCTGATCAAAAAACGCGGCGAGTTCGGCACTGCGGGTCTCGGCCCTGGTGGCAGAGCTCTGTGCGGAAGCAGGCATGGCGAGAGCCAGCGGGCTGGCGGCCATGGCAAGTGCAAGGGCAATCGGGCGCAGGAGCATGAAGCGACTTTCCGTTATTTCAGGGATGGTTAGCGCAAAACGTATACAGTGCAGGCCCCCGCGTAAACCATGTCGCGGCCGCTTGACCATCGGCCCGTCGCAAAGCCATAGGCTTTTTCCATGATATTCTCGCTCGCACGGCCCGCCCTGTTCCTGCTCGATGGCGAGGATGCCCATCGGCTGACCATTGCCGGGCTCCGGCTGATGCCCGCCTCCGCGCCGCCCCAGGCTGATCCGATGCTGGCGATGCGCGTGGCCGGGCTCGAATTTCCCACGCCGGTGGGGCTGGCTCCCGGTTTCGACAAGAATGCGCAAGCGCCGCATGCGATGTTCGGCTTCGGTTTCGGCTTTGTCGAGATCGGCACGGTGACGCCGCTGCCCCAGGCGGGCAATCCGCGCCCGCGGCTGTTCCGGCTGGTGGAGGACAAGGCGGTGATCAACCGCATGGGCTTCAACAACGATGGCGCGGATGCCGTGGTCGCGCGTCTCCAGGCGGGGCAGGGGCGCAGCGGTATCATCGGGGTCAATATCGGCGCGAACAAGGATTCAGTCGATCGCATTGCCGATTACGCGGTGATGACGCGGACCATGGCGCCGCTCGCGCGGTATCTGACGGTCAACATTTCCTCGCCCAACACGCCGGGGCTGCGTGCGTTGCAGGACGCCGGTGCCCTTTCCGCGCTGCTCGATGCGGTGCTGGAGGCGCGCGGAACGCAGGCTTGCCCGGTCTTCCTCAAGCTCGCGCCCGATCTGGAAGCAGCGGATATCGACGACATCACCCGGATCGCGATCGACAAGAGGCTCGATGCGCTGATCGTGTCGAACACCACCATCTCGCGGCCTGGCTTGCGCTCGCGCCATGCGGGCGAGACGGGGGGACTGTCGGGTGCGCCCTTGCGCGATCTGGCGCAGCAGCGGCTCAGGGATTTTCGGCAGGCCAGCGGCGGCGCGATCCCGCTCATCGGTGTCGGGGGCATCGCCAGTGCGGAAGATGCCTATGCCCGCATCCGCGCCGGCGCCTCGCTGCTGCAGCTCTATTCGGCCCTTGTTTACGAGGGGCCGGGGCTCGCCGGGCGGATCAATCGCGGGCTGAAGACGCTGCTCAAGCGCGATGGCTTCCAGACGCTATCCGAGGCGGTGGGGGCGGAATGAGGGTTCCGGAGGTTCACGCGAAGACGCGAAGCCGATCCACCCGGATTGATCGATCTGCTCGATCAACGCCGCGCAAAACTCTCATTGGCAAGCTAAGTTGCAAATGATTATCAATAGTCCTGTTCACTCGACAGGAGCTTTGCCATGCCCCGCGATCTTGCCAAGACGCTGAGCTATCTCGCGGTCCACCTCACCGTGGGTTTCTCGGTCGCCTATGCGTTCACCGGATCGATCGAGATCGCCAGCGGTCTCGCGATCATCGAGCCGATGATCAATGCGGTCGCCTTTTTCTTCCACGAAAGGCTCTGGGTCGCCAAACCGCCTGTTACAGCCGGAATGGCGCTGAGTTGAGCCAGAGCTTGCCGCCCTGCTGCCCGGCGCTATAACCCCGGTCATGAGCTTCATTCCCCGCACGTTCGTTGCCGCCGCCGCGCTGGCGCTATCCTCGCTCTCGATCGCCTGCCATGCGCAGAGCGCGCCGCCCGCCGATACCTCCGCCACCGCGCCGCTCGGCAAGGGGGTCGTCTCCTCCGCCGATCCTCGCGCGACAGCGGCCGGGCAGGAAATCCTGCGCAAGGGCGGTTCCGCTGCAGATGCCGCGATGGCAATGATGCTCGCGCTGACCGTGGTCGAGCCGCAAAGTTCCGGCATCGGCGGCGGCGGACTGCTGCTGCACCATGATGCGGCAACAGGCACGCTGTCCACCATCGACGGGCGCGAAATGGCGCCAGCCTCGGCCAGCGAGAAGCTGTTGCTCGGCGCCGATGGCAAGCCGCTACCGTTCATCGAGGCGTTTCAGGGCGGGCGCAGCGTCGGCGTGCCCGGCAATATCCGGCTGATGGCGATGACGCACGCCAAATGGGGCAAGCTGCCCTGGGCAGAGCTGTTCGGTCCGGCTATCCGCCTCGCGGAGGAAGGCTTTGTCGTCAATGACGCGCTCGCCCGGGCGTTGGCGCGGCTGGCGCCGATCTGGGCGCGCTTCCCCGATGCGCGCGCGATCTACTGGAACACCACCGGCCCCAAAAAGGCCGGCGACCGCGTCACCAACCCGGCGCTCGCCGAACTGTTGCGCGCGGTGGCCAAACAGGGTCCCGATGCTTTCTACAGCGGCAAGCACGGCCGGGCGCTGGTCGATGCGGTGAGCAAGGCCAGCGTCAATCCGGTGCCGATGACGCTTGCGGATCTGGCCGCCTACAAGGCCAAGGAACGCCCGCCGGTATGCTCGCGCTATCGCGGCTACAAGGTCTGCGGCATGGGGCCGCCCTCATCGGGTGCGACCACGGTGCAGCAGATCCTGGGCATGCTCGAGCCGCATGACATCGGCGCACTCGGCCCGGGAAATGCGAAGACCTGGCACCTGATCGGCGAGGCGATGCAGCTCGCCTATGCCGATCGCGAGAGCTATCTGGGTGACGCCGATTTTGTCTCGGTCCCGGTCAACGGTCTGCTCGACCCGGCTTATGTGAAGTCGCGCGCGGCGCTGATCGATCCGGCCAAGGCGCTGAACAAGTACGAAGCGGGCACCCCGCCGGGCTCGGAACCGCGCACCGCTGCCGTCTCGAGCGAGGTCGCTGGCACCACCCACTTCGTCGCGGTCGATGGCGCGGGCAATATCGTCAGCATGACTTCGACGGTAGAAGGCCCGTTCGGCAGCCAGCTGATTGCGAACGGCTATTTCCTCAACAACGAACTCACCGATTTCACCTTCGCGCCCGAGAAGAACGGCAGGAAGGTCGCCAACCGGGTGCAGCCGGGCAAGCGGCCGCTGTCCTCGATGTCGCCGCATATCGTCTATGATGCCCAGGATCGCCCGGTGCTCGCGGTCGGTTCGGCAGGCGGCAAGCGCATCATCATGCACGTCACCAAGGCGCTGATCGGGGTGATCGATTTCAATCTGCCTGCAGGCGAGGCGCTGGCGCTGCCCAATATCTATTTCGGAAACGGCTCGCTGATCGTCGAGGGCAAGACCGATCTGGGCGGCATGAACGAGGAACTCGCCGCCTTCGGCCAGCCGGTGGTCGTTGACGAGCTGGGATCGAAGCTCAACGCCGCACAGTTCAATGGCAAGGGCTGGACCGGCTATGCCGATCCGCGCAGCCCGGGCGTCGCGCTTGCAGAGTAACTGCCCGGTCTGGGGCCCACGCTTTCGACCAATGCCGCGCGCGCTTCGACCAGCACAAGGGCGCGGGGCAGACAGCGCAGTCATCTGGGGTTAAGGATCGGGGCAATGAAACTGCCCCTAACCCGTCATGCCCGCCCCCGTGTCGACCAGCAGGTGGCACTGCTCTCGATCCTGGGATTCTGGCTGTTCTACATGATCATCGTCACGCTGCGCGCGGCGGTGCTCGATTTTCCCGCGCAGGAAGAGCTGGTGGTGCGCCGCATCGCGGTGACCCTCTTCGGGGTGCTGGTCAATATCGTGCTGTATTTCGGCCTGCGCTGGTTCGAGGACAAGCCGCTGACCCCGCGCATCATCGCCGCGGTGGTCGGCTCCATCCCGGCGGCTCTCGCCATCTCGGTGTTCAACTATTTCGCGTTCAACGTCTACGACCCGATGAGCGTGTTCCAGGACAACGAGCTGGCCGAGAAGATCGTGACGCTCGATCCGGTCGCCAACGTGCTCGAATTCGCCATCTCGAGCTATTATTTCCTGAGCTCCTGGGCGATGCTCTATCTCGCGCTCAGCTACGCTGCCGAGGTCCGCACCGCCGAGCGAAGGGCAGCCCGCTTCGCCCAGGCCGCGCAGCAGGCGGAGCTTCGGTCCCTGCGCTATCAGGTCAATCCGCACTTCCTGTTCAACACGCTCAATTCGCTCTCGACTTTGGTGCTGCGCAACCGGCCCGACGAGGCCGAATCGATGATCATGAACCTCTCGACCTTCTACCGCACCAGCCTGACCGGCGATCCGCTCGACGATGTGCGGTTGGAGGACGAGGTGCAACTGCAGCAGCTCTATCTCGCGATCGAGGAAGTGCGCTTTCCCGATCGGCTGCGGATCGAGATCGATATTCCGGACGAACTGATGGACTGCTGCGTGCCCGGGCTGATCCTGCAGCCTTTGGTCGAGAATGCGATCAAATACGGCGTCGCCCGCGCCACTCGCCCGGTCACCATCCGCATCGGCGCGCGCGAGGGTGATGGCGTGCTGCACCTGACGGTTAGCGACGATGGCGATGTCATCCCGACCGATTCGGACAAGGGCAGCGGCATCGGCCTCGCCAATGTCCGCGACCGGCTCGACGCGCGCTATGGCAGCGCGGGGCGGATCGAATGGCATGTCCCGTTTGAAGGAGGCTTTGTGGTGGAATTGACCTTGCCGGCGGTGCGTCATGACTGTTGAGAGCGACGCCGCCCCGCTACGAACCATGATCGTCGACGACGAGCCGCTCGCGGTCGAGCGGTTGCAGCTGCTGTGCGCACGGCTACCGCGGATCAGCCTGGTCGGCACAGCGAGCGACGGCGAATCCGCGCTGCGCCTCGCCGAACAATTGAAGCCCGAGCTGGTATTCCTCGACATCAACATGCCGCGCCTGGACGGCATGGGCGTCGCGCGCGCGCTCGGCAAGACCGGGCAATCGCCCGCGATCATCTTCGTCACCGCCTATCAGGCGTTCGCGGTCGAGGCGTTCGATCTCGCCGCGATCGACTATCTGCTGAAGCCCGTCGCCACCGACCGGCTCGAACGCGCGGTCGCGCGCGTGCTCGAACGGCGCAGCGCGGTACTCGCCAACCCGCCGGTGGCAACGCCCGCGCAGGGCGACTGGGTGCGCGAATTCTGGGTGCCGCACCGCAGCGAGCTGAAACGCATCGACGCCGACCTGATCGAGCGCATTGACGCCGAGCGCGATTACATGCGCCTCCACGTCGGCACGCGCAGCTATCTGATGCACGAGACGATCAAGACGCTCGAGGAACGGCTCGACCCCTCCCGCTTCGTCCGCCTCCACCGCTCGCACATCGTGCGCAACGACTATATCACGAGCCTGCGCCACAATGGCGGCGGCGTGTGGTTCGCGTGCCTGGCCGATGGCAGCGAGCTGAGGGTGGGGCGGACGTATCTGGCAAGGGTGAAGGAAATGGCGGGGCGCTAAGCAAGATTGCTCTCTCCCCTTCAGGGGAGAGATGCAAAGGCTTGGCAGCAAAGCTGCCTAGCCGCAGTTGAGAGGGGCCAGCGTGTAGCGCAGGGCGGAGCGCAGCCCCCCTTCCCAACCCTCCCCCCTGAAGGGGAGAGGGCTGACCTGCCTTCCCACCACGCTATCCGACCCAAAAACTCCCCTCCTTGCAAGGGAGGGGCAGGGGGTGGGTCAGCAACGGTTGAGGTAGTGTGCAACCCCGGCGATCACCACCCAAACCCACCCCTAACCCCTCCCTTGCAGGGAGGGGAACGCGCCTGGTCTTACCATTCGTGGCTGGCCTGCATCCGTCTCGCCAAAGCCACCCATTCACCCAGCCCCGCTCATCCTGAGCAGCGGGCTTCAGCCCGCGTAGTCGAAGGACATGCGCCCACGCTGGCCGTATAGCGGGGCCTTCGACAGCCTCAGGCTGAGCGGAGGTGTGGCGGCTGTCCAGTCATTCTGAAAAAAGCTGCCGTTCTGCGAACGACCCCGTTGCCGTCATCCGTGTTGTTGCTAGAACAACTAAATGGACGCGGTAGACCTTATCCCAGAACTTGCTCAATGGAATAACGGTGACGGAATTTCCGCTGACGCTTGGGTTTTCATTGAAGGTCGGGCTGACCACTCCCTAGCGCTATGTTCGATGTTATGGCCCCAGTTTGTCGAGTTTGAGCACTACGTGCTTCGGGCCCCCCTTGATGTCGAGCGGCTACGGGGTTGGGAGACCAGTGGAGAACTTAGTCGTCAGCAGATCGAGACCGCCATGAACGCATATCTGCTTGATGGCATGTTTCCGCGATACGAAGCGGATCCAACATTGAAGAATGCCCAGTGCGTGCGTCTAGCAAGCGTCATGGCAGACATGCTCGGCGCAAAGCTGGCTCGTGATTTCCCCGAACGTCGTTTCTCGGCCTTTGCCATGGATGGCGATGATTTTGGCGTTTCCTTCCATCAGCTCTGAATTCCGTTTTCCGCCCATTAGCCGTAAAACGATGCGTTTGGAAAACGCGTTAAAAGCGGACCTCCCAAACGCCGCCAACCCCGCTCATCCGATCTCCAGCGCCATCCCCGGCCTGAGCATCGGCAGTAATGCCTCCATATCCGCCCGCGCAATCGCCACGCACCCTTCGGTCGTGCGCTCCTCCGCCGGTTTCGCCTCGTTCCACAAATGGAAGAAGATCGCGCTGCCAGCGCCCGGCACCGGGGGCGCGTCGTTATGGCCGAGCACCAGCACCACGTCGTAGAGCATGTCCTCGCGTTGCAGGGTTTCGGCGCTGAAGGCGTGCGGAAGGCGCACCGGGCGGTTGTACGCAGGGTCTTGCGCGTCGTCGGACCACCCGTCGTGTGCGCCTGTCCAGCGCCAGGGGAGCGCGAAGCCCGGCGGGGGGCTGCTGCGGCCGGGGCGGAACAACGCGGCGCGGATCGGCCAGGTGCCCTTGGGCGTGCAGCCATCGCCCTCGCGCTTGGCGTCGGCGGCGCACGCACCGCTGCGGCCGATGGTGCAGGGCACGGTCCAGTCGCCCAGGGTGACGGTCAGCGCCCCCGTATCGACTAGAATCGTATCGACGCGGACGGTGTCGCTCACAGCTGGTGGCCGGTGCGGTCGCGCTTGGTGACCAGATAGCGCGCGTTGTGCGGATTGGCCTCGATCTGCAGCGGCAGGCGTTCTGCAATCTCGACCCCCAGGCTGGCGAGCACTGCCTGCTTTTCCGGATTGTTGGTCATCAGCCGGATCGCGGGCACGCGCAACGCGTTCAGCATCTGCGCCGCCACCGCGAAATCGCGCGCGTCGGTGGGGAAGCCCAGGCGGTTGTTGGCATCGACCGTGTCATGCCCCTGGTCCTGCAGCTGATAGGCGCGCAGCTTGTTGATCAGGCCGATGCCGCGCCCTTCCTGGCGCAGGTAAAGCAATATGCCCCAGCGCGCATGCGCCATCGCGTGCAGCGCGCCGTTCAGCTGCGGCCCGCAATCGCATTTCAGGCTGCCGAAGACATCGCCGGTCAGGCACTCGCTGTGCAGACGGACGACGGGGATGCTGTCATCGGGCGTGCCGATGATCAGCGCAACATGCTCGTGAAAATCGGCGTCCGAGCGGAACGCGACGATCTCGGCGCTCTCGCTCGCGCTCACCGGCAGCCGCGCGCGCGCCGCGATGCGCAGCTGCGCCGGGTCGGCATAAGCTGCGACATCGGCGGGGGTGACCGTCGGCGCGTCGAAATCGGCTTCGCCGTCGCCGAGCAGATGATAGGCAGGCAGCAATCCTGCCAGCCGCGCGAGCTGCATCGCGGCTTCCGCAGCCTCTGGTGCCGGCAGCGGCTGGGCGGCGAACGGCCCCTTCATCGGCTGCGCGAGATCGAGCGAGGGATCGGCAATCGCAATGGCGCGCGCCGCATCGAGCGCTCCGGGCACCGCGATCAGCACCGGCGCATCGTGGCGCGCGGCTTCCTTCTGGTTGGCAAGCTTGAGCGTGATCGCGCGCGCGGCGGAAATGAGCAGTTTTCGTCCGGTGCCCAATGGTGCGCCGCCGGTTTCGACCGGGCGCAGCGCAAGCCTGCCGCTCTCGCTCTCGACGATGATGTCCCAGCCCCGGGCCAGCGCATCGAGCGCCCGGGCCGCAGCGCGCGCGTTCATCGCCGTCCCCCCGGGGCGAGGCGCATCAGAACAGGAACTCACTGATCAGCGGCGCATGGTCGGAAGGCTGCGCCCAGCCGCGGCACGGTTCGACCACGCGGTGGCTCTTCACCGCCTCGACCAGATCGGGCGAGACCCAGATATGGTCGAGCCTGCGGCCCTTGTCCGAGACCGACCAATCGCGCGCGCGATAGCTCCACCAGGTGTAGAGCCGCTCAGGTGCGGGATAGAATTTGCGGCCGATATCGACCCAGTTGTGTGCATCCTGCAGCGCCTTCAGCCGCTCGATCTCGATCGCGGTGTGGCTGACCGTGTTGATCAGCTGCTTGTGGCTCCACACGTCCGATTCGAGCGGGGCGATGTTGAAATCGCCCAGGATGATCGTGCGCCCGTCGAGCCCGCGCGACCATTGCGTCATGCGCTCGAGGAAATCGAGCTTCTGACCGAATTTGGGGTTCACCTCGCGGTCGGGCACTTCGCCGCCTGCGGGCACATAGACATTTTCCAGCCGCACCGTGCCGCCGAGCGGGCCGGTGATGCTCACCCCGATATGCCGCGCCTCGCCATTGGCCTGCCAGTCGAGCCGGTTGTCGTCACTGAGCCGCATCTTGCTGATGATCGCCACGCCATGGTGCATCGGCTGACCGTGCAGCTTCTGGAAATTATAGCCGAGCTGGCGGAAGGGGCCTTCGGGAAAGTCGTTGTCGATGACCTTGGTTTCCTGAAGGCACAGGATGTCGGGCTGTTCTTCGGCGAGGAACCGCTGCACCGAGGCGAGCCGGAAGCGGACCGAGTTGATGTTCCACGAAGCGATTTTCAGAGGGGCAGCCATGGCAGAGGCTCTAACCAGCGACGGTGGCAAACCCAAGCCCTAAACTGCGAATGGGCCGCAAAAAACCCTCGTCCCGGGGGCATTGGAACGAGGGTTCTTTTTGCGTTCGTCACGCTTGGGTGAAGCCGGTGGTTCGATCAGGTAACAGGGGGAAACCTCATCGCCGTCTTCGAACACCGTTCTAGCGGGCCAAGGCTTTCTGCCATGTGAACGGATTTGAGAATCTTTCGCAGTTCGTCGATGGCGGGCGTCGGTTCGTCAGCAGGGGGCTTCAAGGGCAATGTCACCGTCATTCCCGCGAAAGCGGGAATCCCGCTATTCGGCTTGGGCTGAGAAAATAAGCGGGACCCCCGCCTGCGCGGGGGTGACGATTGCAATGGGTGGCGTTACCGCCGTGGGCCCCTGCCGCGCGGGTCGGTCCAGGCGAAAGCGGTGTCCGCGACCGCGACATTATACTGCTGGCCCGAAAGCCGGATGGTGGTGCGCTTGTTCTGCGAATCGAGCGCGACCCAGCCGACCAGCGACAGCCCGCCCGGGGCGGAGCCGCTGCGGGTGAAGATCAGCGTGATCACGCCATATTCGGGGCGCTTGGGATCGCGCACCTCGACGCTGACGACATTGGGGTCGCCGGTCGGCACCAGCTTGCCATATCGGGTGAGGTCGCGATTGGGATCGAGCAGCGCACCCAGCGGCGAGTTGCGAATCGGCCAGCGCTGAACCTGCTTGACCTGATAGTCGATCATCGTGAGCGCGCGGCCGTCGCTGACGATCAGCAGCTGCGCATCCTTCTGATATTCGAAGCGGATCTTGCCGGGCTGCTTCAGCGTCAGCGTGCCGGTGAGCATCTGACCGTTGCGATCGGTCTGCGTGAAGCTGGCACGCAGCGATTGCATGGCCTTCAGGTGTCGCGAGACCTGGGCAAGTTCGTCGCCCTGAGTCGCAGCCTGGGCGAGTACCGCACTGGGCAACACGGCAGGCATGACAAAAGCCGCACTGGCGAGCAGTGCGGCGGCAATCGGCTTGAAAGAGGACTTCAGCATCGGGATCAGGCTTCCATAAAGCGGAAAATACGCCGAAACCCCTGGTCCGTTGCGATTGAACCGGTGCTGAATCGCCGGTTCATCGTCACAGACCGGACAAGATCACTTGATCTTGGCTTCCTTGAACTCGACGTGCTTGCGCGCGACGGGGTCGTACTTGCGGAAGGTCATCTTCTCGGTGATGTTGCGCGGGTTCTTCTTGGTGACATAGAAGAAGCCGGTGCCTTCGGTGCTGACCAGGCGGATCTTGACAGTGGCTGGCTTGGCCATGACCTGTTCCTTTGGGTTAGATATTCGGGTTCGGATGAGAGCCTGACGCCACCACCCGCGAGAATCACAAACACAAAGAGCGGCACATGCGGCCGCCCTTCAAACGCGAAGGTGGCCCATGCCGCATGCGCCCGGCCTTGTCAAGCTGCCCAGGGGTTCGACGCCTGCAACATGGCAAACAGGCTTGCCCAAAAAGTTAACCGGTTTGTGCGACCGTCAGACTGTCACCGGCATCATGCAGGAGCGTAACCCATGCAGCACAGTACGGCCTCGGACCCCCTTCAGGATCGGCTCAAGCTGGCACGCCAGCAATTGCGCCTGCAGGCCGGGCACATACGCTCGCTGGCCCGGCGCGTCGCCCGTGACGACCTGCAGCGCGAAATCGGCAAGATGCGGCACATGGCCGAGGCCAATGCGCTACCCTGTGTGAGCGACCTGGCTTATGGTCTCGAGCATCTGCTCGCCCATGGCTGGAGCCGGACGATGGCCGCGCATTATCTCGATGCGATGGACGAGGCGATTGCCTGCGATTCGGGCGATGGCGAGATGCGCGCGGCGATGCTGGCGTCGATTGCGGTGCGCGGGGTGCGCTGATCTGCGCTATCGCTTGCGCTGATGGAGGCCTTTTTCACCACTTTTCTGCTGACTGCGATCACGCAGGCGGGCGACCGCGCGCAATTGCTGTGCGCCGCGCTGGGGCAGCGATTTGATCGGCCCGTACCGCTGAGTATCGGCGTGATCCTGGCCAGTGGGGCGATGGCAGCGATCGGGGCGCTGGGCGGTGTGGCGGTCGGCACATGGATCAGTCTCGATGCGCTCCGCCTGTTCTACGCGCTGTCGCTGCTGTTCGCGGGGCTGGGCATGCTGGCACCGCGCCGGGCGGTCGACACCCTGCCGGGATGGCGCACCGGGCCGGTGCTGACAGGGCTGCTGGGCCTGTTCATCCTCCAATTCGGCGACAAGGGGCAGTTCATCATCGCGGCGACAGCAGCGCGCAACCACGACTGGGTCTGGCCACTGGTCGGCGGCTGGGCCGGAATGGTGGTCGGGCTGGTGCCTGCCATCGTCTGGCAGGCCAAGCTGGCCGACTGGCCGATCCGTTCGGTGCGGCTCGGCGCCGGTGTTGTCATCACGCTCATCGGCGCTGCGCTCGCGCTGGGCGCATTCGGCCTGGTTTGAGGCATCGAGCCGCTCGATCAGGCTGAGGCGACATTTCGTCATGGGATTTGCGCAAGGCCAACCTATGTTAGGATCATCCGCTGCAAGAACAGGAGCACGTCATGGGAAACAAAAAGGGTGACAATGCCGGCAAGGCGCTGGCCGAAGCGATGAATGGCCTGCTGGCCGATGGCTTTGCGCTGTACCTGAAGACCAAGAATTTCCACTGGCATGTCGCAGGGCCGCATTTCCGCGAATATCACCTGCTGCTCGACGACCAGGCAGCGCAGATCCTGGCGATTACCGACGCCATTGCCGAGCGGGTGCGCAAGAACGGCTTCCGCACGCTGACCTCGATCGGCGATATCGCGCGGCGCAGTTCGATTGCCGACAACGACAAGTCGGGCGTGTCGGCCGAGGCGATGCTGAAGGAATTGCGCGACGACAATCTCGCCTTTGCCGCCAAGCTGCGCGAGGTGAAGGAACTCGCCGGCCAGGCTGGCGACAACGCTACCGACGGAATTGTCGATGACTGGACCGACCAGGCGCAGGAACGCGCATGGTTCCTGACCGAAACGCTGGGCAAGTAATTCCGGTACGATATTGAAAGCCGCCATCCCCCTCGTTTGAGGGGGAATGGCGGTGCCTTTCTGCCTGTTTTGTAACAAAATGTGTCAATGCGGCAACAGGTTGTCACAATCGGAACCAGAAGAATGCCGCCGCGTTGCCTTTCGCTGCGCGCGAGCTAACTTCCCCCATCAACATAACCGTTGAGCAGGGGATATTCATGACTTTCAAGAACACCCATCTTCACAAGGCGATTCTGGGCGGCACCGCTGCGACCGCCATGGCCGTAGCGCTGGCCTCGGCGCCTGCGCTGGCCATCGTGCCGAACAACAACCAGACCCCGACCCAGATCATTGACAATGCTGGCGGCGTGAACGGCGTCGGCATGTTCTTCCGCAATGACGGTTTTGTCTGCACTGGCACGCTGATCAATCCGCGCACCGTGCTGTTCGCTGCTCACTGCGTCAACGATCGCCTGCAGACCGACTACAGCAGCATCGACGGCACTGTGCCTGCGGCATTCTCGTTCAATGTTGACGCGCGCCCCGGTTTCCAGAACTGGACGGCCAACGGCTTCCGGTCCAATGCCGCGCTCAATGTCTTCAACATCAGCCAGATCCAGTATGATCCGCGTTCGCTGCTCAACCCGCAGGCGCTGGGCTTCATCGAAGCAGATATCGCGCTGGCGACGCTGGACACGCCGGCCGCGCGTATCCCGACCTGGGCGCTGCTGTTCTCGCCGCTGCCCACCCCCACGTCCATCGATCCGGTCCGCGGCACCGGCTATCACGTGACGATCACCGGCTATGGTCGTTCGGGCAACGGTACACAGGGCGCGGTAGGCGGCGTCGACTTCCGCCGTCGCGCAGCCGAAAACATGCTCGGCGCACTGGCTTCGCCTGATGACCGCAACGATTTCCTGTTTGGCCCTGCCGCCCCCGGCACGCCGCCGCTCGGCCAGAATCTCTACAATCTGGACTTTGATGATCCGCGCCGCGGTACCCCTGGTGCCAGCCAGTTCGATTTCAACGTCTTCCGCGACGATCCGCTGCCGAATGAAGGCACCACCGCCGGTGGTGACTCGGGCGGTCCGCTGATCCTGACTGCCTCGCGCAATACGCTGTCGACCAAGAACCTGCAGATCGGCGTCCTTTCCGGCGGCAGCCGCTTCTTCGGCCCGCAGGCGTTCAGCAGCTATGGTACCACCAGCTTCTACCAGCCGCTCTATCTCTACTGGGATTATATCGCGGCTACGAACCCCTATCGCTATGTCACGGCCGCTGCTGGCAATGGCAACTGGGAAGACGCCACCCGCTGGACGACGACGCTCGATCCCAACTACAACATCATCAATGCTGCCGGACAGGTGGTTACCGGCATCCCGACCGGCCTTGGCCAGGGCATTGCCGGTGGCGATCCCGATTTCGGTCAGGTCTGTATCCAGGGCCTGGGCCTGAACGAGTGCCGCGATCTGGCGACCGGGCAGGACTTCACGCCGCCCGCGCGCACTGCTGAGGGTGTCAACGTTGCCTCGGGCATCGGCCGTGCCGATCTGACCGGGGAGCTTTCGGGTGGCGCAGAGCAGGTCTCGCTGAACGGCACCGTCGACACGCCGGGCTCTGCCGCCGTCGCGACGGCAGCAGCAGTCAGCGCTGCACCGGTCGCTGCCACCACCTCGCTCACACGGGCCGACATGATCAACTCGGTCGGTGCCGGTGACAATACCGTGGCCGGTCTGCAGAACCAGCTTGCCGGCGCCGATCTCGGCCTGGGAACGCCGCTCAGCCCCGCTGCCAGCGCCGAAAGCCTGGCCGCGCTCGAGAAGCTGGCGGAAGAGGCCCAGCGCAATGGCAGCGGCGTGTTCCGTGCGGGCCCGCTGCCTGCCGCAACGCTGGCCAACGGCCTGCCGGGTGCGACCAACTTCGTGCCCAACAACGTCAACCCCAACAACCGCGCTGGCACACCCGGTCGCTATTTCGACGTGACGCTGAGCGCGGCCGGTACCACCACGCTGTCGAGCGTCGTCACCATCGACCGCCTGACCGTGGCCAATACTGCCGGCCTCAACGTCGCTGCTGCGGGTAACCTCACCAGCCTTATCGACATCACCCAGACGGGCGGCACTGTGAACGTTGCCGGTCGCCTGCGTTCGGTGGGCGACTATACCCTGGCGGCAGGCCTGCTGACCGGCACCGGCACCATCCAGACGCCGTTCCTGACCAGCATCATGGGCACGGTCGCGCCGGGTGGTACCGGCACCGTCGGCACGCTGACCGTCGATGGCAGTGTCGTGCTGTCTTCGGCCACGCAGTTCCTGGTGGATGTCGGCGCGGGCGTCTCGGATCGTCTCGCGATCACCGGCGCTGCCAGCCTGGGCGGCCGCGTGATCGTCTCGCCGGTCGCTGGCTACACGATCAAGAATGGTGATACCTATCGCATCGTCACCACGGGCGGAGCGATCACCGCGGCGTTCAACTCTGCCGCCCCGATCAGCGCCATCCTGACGCCGGTGCTGACCACCAGCGCCAACGCGGTGGATATGCGCATCACCGCCGGTCAGTATCGCAACGTGATCGATCCGTTCTCGCGCGTTCAGTCGAGCTATGCCGGTATTCTCGATACCAACCGTGCCTCGGCGAACACCTTCTCTGACGTCTATCTGCGCACCGACCTCATGTCGGCCGCCCAGATCCGGGCGACGTTCGAATCGCTGGCGCCGTTCACCGAATCGACTCGCCTGAACGTCGCCGAAGCGATGATTTCGAGCACCTCGCGCTTCCACCGCACGCGCATGCAGTCGGCGCTGTCGGGCGATTTCGGCGGCACGATCGCGATGATCGGCCAGCCGCTCGGCATCGCTGCCACGGCCACCAACGGCATGGCGCTGCCCGGCGCGATGGCTGCGGCTGCCGTCGCTCAGGATGGCCAGGACACGGCGGTGGTCGATTCGGCTTCGCTCGACAGTTCCTTCGCCATCTATCTTGGCGGTGGCTATCTGAACGGCAAGTCGGCGCCGATGCCGACCGCACTGACCCGCGGACGCCGCGAGAATTTCGACGGCTATTTCGTGGTCGGCGGTCTGGAATACATGCCGCGTGACGGCGTGGTTCTGGGTATCTCGGGTAGCTATTCGGATGTCGATGCGCGGGCCGTGCAGGTGCAGAGCGTTGGCGGCGAGCTGATCGAGGGCAGCGTCTATGGTGCGTTCACTGCGCCGGGCGGCCTGATTGTCGATGGTCGCATCAGCGCGGGCAGCTTCAAGGTCGATACCAACCGTGCCGTCGGCATTGCCGGCCGCGTGTTCAACCTGGGCACGAGCGATGACAGCCTGTCGCTCAGCGCCGAGCTGGGCCTGTCCAAGGCGATCGAGACCGAAACGGTGGTCATCACCCCGCGCGTTGCCGCCCAGTACCAGTATATCGGCTTTGACGACGTCCGCGAAACGGGAGGCGGTCCGGCTCTGGACATCGACCGCAACAAGTTCGACAGCCTGCAGGTGCGCGTCGGTGCATCGGCCAGCGCCAAGAAGACCGCGGTGTTCCGTCCGTATATCTATGCCGATTATGTCTATGACGTGCTGGAAGGCGATGCGTTCTTCGGTGCCAATTTCGCCGGAAGCACCACGGGCCGCTTCCCCTTCGCCTATCGTTCGGACGACCGGACCTGGGCGGAAGCGGGCGTGGGCCTGACGATCTCGCAGCCGACCTTCGACTTCACCGCCGCGATCGACACGACGGTGGGTCGCAAGGACTTCCAGGCCCAGCAATACTCGCTCTCGGCGCTGATCCGCTTCTAAGCACCAGCCCGGGTGCAAGCCCTGACGAAAAGCCCGTCAGCCGAAAGGCTGGCGGGTTTTTTCCTTTTTCCAACTGAGCTAGAGTTTCAGCTTGTAGCGGATCATTACGCGATTGCTGACGACGCCATTGCCCAGATCGACCTGCTCGACTTCGGCAGCGAGTACGGCTCCATTATCCAGACGGATCGCGGCCAGGCCCATGCCCTGTTCGACCTGGGCAGCAAAGCCGTACGGATCGTTCAACTTGGGCAGAAATTCCTCCGGCGACCGCGCGCACACGGTGATCTCCCTGGTGCTATCACGACTGCAGCGCGGGACGGCAACGAACGGTTTCTGGCTTGGATCGTCGCGGTGGATGCGCGCTAGATCGAATGTCGCTGCCAGATCGGCCTGTTCGGCAGGCTGCACAATGGCAACGGACGCAGCTGGGGAATCCTGCATGGCCATGGCTCCGCTAAGGCCGCGCGCCTTGCGATCATGGCGCAGGCCGCGAATGTTACGCGAACGAGGTGGCGCGGCAATCCCAGTTATTTGGGGGAAGGGCATTCATGCACGGCAGGCGACACGCAGCTTGCCATGTCGGCCTAGGGGCCATGCACACCGTTTGCCCGGTGTGAACATCGCCATAATACTACCCCGCTCAGCCTGGGGCTGTCGAAGGCCCCGCTATACGGCCAGCGTGGGCGCGGGTCCTTCGGCTTCGCGGGCTTGAGCCCGCTGCTCAGGATGAGCGGAGGTGGTTAGGCCGACCTGTCAAATGGGGTCGCGAGCCCGATGTGATCTGTGAGGGAATTGACGCGTACCGATCCCTCAATCTCTCACCAGCTTTATTGAAAGCTCGCCCTCAGCCCGTCGATCACGAACTGCGCCGCCAGTGCCGCCAGCAGCACGCCGAGCAGGCGGGTGATCACGGCCTCGGCCTTGGCCCCGAGCAGCTTCATCAGCGGGCCGGCGGTGAGCAAGGCGAGCAACGTCAGCAGCAGCACGGCGAGCAGCGCCGCCAGGATCGTCATCGCGCGGTCGAGGCCCTCGTTCTGCGAGACCAGCAGCATGACCGACGCGATCGAGCCGGGGCCGGCGATCATCGGCATCGCCATCGGGAATATCGATACATCCTCGATCTCGGGCGTCTCGATCACCTTCTGCGCGCGCTGCTCGCGGCGTTCGGTGCGCTTTTCGAACACCATGTCGAGCGCGATCAGGAACAGCATGATGCCGCCGGCGATGCGGAAGCTGTTGAGTTCGATATGCAGCGAGGACAGCAGGGCCTCACCGAACAGCGCGAACACCAGCAGGATTCCGCCCGCCACGGCCACGGCGCGGATGGCCATGCTGCGCCGCTGCTGGGCGTTGGCGTCGGTGGTCATGCTGGCATAGATCGGCGCGCAGCCGGGCGGGTCGATCACCACGAACAGGGTGATGAAGGCGGAGACGAACAGCTCGATCATGCCGCACCTGCCGGAACATCATCGCGCACCACGGTATCGAAGCTGCTGCCGTTCCACAGCTCAATCGTGATCGTGCGGCTGCCATCGGCGCGCACGTCCCAGCGCCAGACCATCGTGCCATCAGATGACGCCCGCGCGCCGCTGGTGCCCGGAGCCGCAGGCTTCTCGTCCCTGGGTGGCGGTCCGAACGGAATGGCCCCGAGCGCTGCCTTGGGCTCGCCGGTGCAAGCGGCGGTGCGCGAGGAAATCATCTCGTCACCGGCCCGCGGTTCTTTCAGCGGTGCGCCATGATCGAGCACCCATTTCCAGTCGGGCTTCTTGGCGCGCGGCTTTTCCAGATTCTGCCAGACCGAGGTATAATAGCCGTTGGCGCCGCCGGGAAATTGCGAGGACCCGGTCGAGGCGCCGGTGCGCCCGTCGCACGCCATGAACAGCTTGTGCGGCTGCCACTTCACCGCCTCAGCCGGATCGGCACGGCCCTTGAGCCAGGCCTGTGCGAGCGTCGCTTGCGGCACGAACATCAGCGCATGGTCGGATGCGGTCTCACGAAAGGCGGTCCACTGGCCCTTGTCCTGCGCTGCCCTTGCAAACGCGATCTCGGCGACAAGCACCGCGCTCGAATTGGCATAGGATTGGCCTTGTGGCCCAGACGGCGGCCCGCGCCGATCCTCGCGTGGCGGCGGCCCGGATTGCGCGTGGGCGATGGGTGCGGTGAGAGAGGCGAGAACGAACAGCGCGGTGGCGAGGCGCATCACAATCCCTCCGGATCGCTCAGCCCCGCGCGGCGGTGTGCGGCCACCAGCGTGTTGCGCAGCAGGCAGGCGATGGTCATCGGGCCGACGCCGCCGGGCACCGGGGTGATCGCACCCGCTACTGCAGCGCATTCGTCATAGGCGCAATCGCCGACCAGCTTCGTCTTGCCCGGCTCGGCTCCTGGAACGCGGTTGATGCCGACATCGATCACAGTCGCGCCCGGCTTGATCCAGTCGCCGCGCACCATCTCCGCGCGGCCCACGGCAGCGACGACGATATCGGCAAGGCGCACGATTCCCGGCAAATCCTTGGTCCGGCTATGCGCAATGGTCACAGTGCAGCTCTGTTGCAGCAGCAGCTGCGCCATCGGCTTGCCGACGATGTTCGACCGCCCGATCACGACCGCGTGCAGCCCCGAGAGGTCACCCAGCGCATCCTGCAGCAGCATCAGCGATCCGAGCGGCGTGCACGGCACCAGCGCCTCTTCGCCCACGGCCAGACGCCCGGCATTGACGACATGAAAGCCGTCGACATCCTTGGCCGGATCGATCGCGGCCAGCACCGCCTTGTCGTCGATATGGGGGGGCAGCGGCAGCTGGACGAGGATGCCGTCGACGCTGTCATCGGCGTTGAGCGCGGCGACCAGATCGAGCAGCGCCTGCTGGCTGGTTTCGGCGGGCAGGCGGTGTTCGAAGCTCTGCATCCCGGCTTCCACGGTCGCCTTGTGCTTGGAGCGCACATAGACCTGGCTGGCCGGGTCCTCGCCGACCAGCACGACCGCCAGGCCGGGCGCGCGGCCCGTCTTTTCCACAAAACTGGGGACACGCGCGGCAAGGCGCGCACGCAAACCGGCCGCAAAGGCCTTTCCGTCGATGATCCGGGCTGTCATGCCCGCAGCCCTAGCGGCAAACGTGCCCGATTGCCACAGCAGAGCGTGGGGATATGCGGTTTACGCGAACTGTTCCCACAGGCGCGGGATGATCGAGTTGCGCAGGATCATCACGATCAGGATCACCACCATCGGCGCCAGATCGATCATCCCCAGATCGGGCATGATCCTGCGCACCGGGCGATAGAGCGGCTCGGTGATCCGGTGCAGCGATTCGACCAGCTGGCGCACCAGATCGTTCTGCATGCTGACCACGTTGAACGCGATCAGCCAGGACAGCACGATCTGGATGATGATGAACCAGGTCACCACCTGCAGGATGATATCCAGGATTTCGAGCAGGATCTGCATGGGTCTCTCAATATGGGCTTTTCGGATAGCTCGGCCCCGTATCTAGGACGATCCGGGGTGTATTACAAGACTAAAACGGTTACGCGCGGATCAGCGTGCCGGCCCCGCGCGAGGTGAAGATTTCGAGCAGCATCGCATGCGGCACACGTCCGTCGAGCACGACGGCGGCATCGACGCCCTGTTCGACGGCGTGCACGCAGGTCTCCAGCTTGGGGATCATGCCGCCGCTGATCGTACCGTCCGCGCGCAGGGCAGCAATGTCCTGCGGCGTCAGGTCGCTGAGCAGTTTCTTGGCCTTGTCGAGTACGCCTGCGACATCGGTGAGCAGGAACAGCCGCGATGCGCCGAGCGCCGCCGCGACCGCGCCTGCCATGGTATCGGCGTTGATATTGTAGGTCTGGCCGTCGGGGCCGACGCCTATCGGCGAGACCACGGGGATCATGCCTGCGTCGGAGATGGTCTTGAGCACGGTGCAGTCGATCGCTTCGGGCTCGCCGACAAAGCCGAGGTCGATGGCGCGCTCGATATTGCTGTCGGGGTCGCGCATCGTGCGCTCAACCTTGGAAGCGCGGACGAATCCTGCATCCTTGCCGCTGATGCCGATCGCCTTGCCGCCAGCGGCCGCGATCCAGGTCACCAGTTCCTTGTTGATCGCGCCCAGCACCATTTCGGCGACATTGGCGGTCTCGCTGTCGGTGACGCGCAGCCCGTCGATGAATTCGGACTGGACGCCCAGCCGCTTCAGCATCGCACCGATCTGCGGCCCGCCGCCGTGCACGACCACCGGGTTGATGCCCACGGCTTTCAGAAGCACGATATCCTCGGCGAAATCGCGCGCCAGCTCGGGGTCGCCCATGGCATGGCCGCCATATTTGACGACGAAGCTCTTGCCGGCATAGCGCTGCATGAAGGGCAGCGCCTCGGTCAGCGTCTCTGCCTTTGCGAGCAGCGCGGGATCGTGAATCTGGTCGGTCATGCGTCGAGCCTTTTGCCCAGCCGGACGAAGAACACAATCAGGAACGGTACCAGGGCCACCGAAAGCGCGACCTTGGCGGCCATCTGTCCGATCAGCAGCTGGCCGATCGGGAACACGCCGTAAAAGGCGATGGTGACGAAGATCAGCGTGTCGACGATCTGCGACAGCGCCGAGGCGATCACTCCGCGCACCGCGAGGAACCGGCCCGGCATGTTCTGCAGCCTGGAGAAGATATAGACGTTGAGGAATTGCGAGACGCCATAGGCGCAGACACCCGCCGCCCAGATGCGGCCCGTCGCGCCCAGGATCAGCTGGATGGCATTGGCGTTTTCCGGGGCCATGTCGGGTGATGCGGGCAGGGCGTAGACGATCCACGACAGCAGCATCGCAAACAGCAGGGGCACGAAGCCGAACTTGACCAGGCTGTTCGCCGTCTCGCGCCCATGCAGTTCGGCAATTGCGCTCGATACGACGACGAGCAGCAGGAAGGCGAAGATTCCGGCTTCCACCGCCAGCGGTCCGATCGAAACCTGCTTGTTGCCGAGCACCCCGGCGAGACACACCATGCCGCCGTAGAAGACGGAAAGCACGTAAAGCGAGCGCGGGATGCCGGGCGATGCGGCGGCTGTGGAGGTCGTCATGGTGAGTCGCGGTAACGGCTTTTTCGGGCGGGGGGAAGGGGTGGACTTGCGCGACCTGCCCCGTTCCCGCACTATGCCGCCATGTCCGAATTCGTCGACCATCTCACCGACAAGCACCGCGCCTTCATCGCGCGCCAGCCGGTATTCTTCGTCGCGACCGCAGCCGAGGGCGCGCGCATCAACCTGAGCCCCAAGGGCTATGATGCGTTTCGCGTGCTCGGCGACAACCGCGTCGCCTATCTCGACCTCGGCGGGTCGGGCAACGAAACGCACGCGCATCTGATTGCCGATGGCCGCATCACCATCATGTTCTGCGCGTTCGAAAATCCGGCGCTGATCCTGCGCATCTATGGCCGGGGGCGTCCGGTATTGCCGCAGGATGCCGATTGGGACGAGCTGGCGGCGCATTTCACCCTGATGCCGGGCACGCGGCAGATTTTCGACATTGCGGTCGACAGCGTGCAGACCAGCTGCGGCTGGGGCGTGCCGGTGATGCAGATGGAGCGCGAGCGCGAGACGCTGAAGAAAGCGCACCGCCAGAGCGATCCCGAACAATGGCTGGCCAGAACGGCGGGGCGCACCCGCTCGATCGACGGGCTGCCCACCACGCCGACGACGCGCTATTTTACCGACGTTGAGGGCTGAGCGCGCATGAGCCTCAAGGCCATTGCCGAATATGCCGACCGGATCGAGGCGGAAATGGCGCGGCTGGCGCTGGGCGCGGAAGGGATCGACGCGCATATCTTCGATGGCGGCATGGCCGGGCTTGGCCTGGGCTTCATGACGCCCGCGCGCGTGATGGTGCTGCCCGAAGATGCGGCGCGGGCGCGCATCGTGCTCGAAAAGCTGGGCGAGGCCTGAAAATCGGGAGCAAAGCCCGATTGCATGGCGACACGGCTTTTGATAATCGCCCAGCCATGATCACACCGCCTGAAACTGTCCGTACCAACACCGCCCGCGTTGCCTGTGATGGCGCCAGCGACATCCGGGGTGGCGCCGCGCTGGGCCATCCGCGCGTCTGGCTGCAGATCGACGAGAAGGGTTATGTCGAATGCGGCTATTGCGATCGCCGCTATGTGCTGATCGGCGGCCCTGCGGACGTGCCCGAAGCCGCCTGAATCCTTTGGCGCGGCGGTCCTCCCGCGATTTTCCTTGCTTTTCTGCCGCTTTGCCATCATATGCCGCTCCAAGCAGCGCGCCTTGGCACGGGAATCCTTCCCAATGCCCCTTATGAACCGGCAGCGTGAACTTCGTTCCAGCCCCGCCCGCAAGGCAGGCTGGCGATAGGCCGGGTCCTTGAAACCCCGCTGCTCCAATTTCCGAACATCCCAATTCACGCGGGGCGTTTTCCTGAAGTTTCCGGAACCTTCCGGCGGCTTCTGAACCCCGCAATGCGCGCGCCGCCCGAATTGGGTGCTGTTCGCGCGTTGCTCTTTTTGAAGAGTATTACATGTCCTATTTTCATGAACTTGGCCTGGCCGATCCGATCCTGCGTGCGCTCGATTCCAAGGGTTACGATACGCCGACGCCGATCCAGCGCGATGCCATCCCTGCATTGCTGGAAGGGCGCGACCTGCTTGGCATCGCCCAGACCGGCACCGGCAAGACCGCAGCCTTCTCGCTGCCCTCGCTCCATCACCTGGCCAAGGAAGCCAAGGGCCGCAGCCATCGCGGCGTGCGCATGCTCGTGCTGTCGCCGACCCGCGAACTCGCGGCACAGATCGCCGAAAACATGCGCGTCTATGCGCGCTACCTCAACCTTTCGGTCAACTGCGTGTTCGGCGGCGTGCCGATCAACCAGCAGAAGCGCAAGCTGCAGGCGGGCACCGACGTTCTGGTCGCGACGCCCGGCCGTCTGCTCGACCTGATCGAACAGCGCGCGATCACGCTCGAGAATGTCGAGATCTTCGTGCTCGACGAAGCCGACCAGATGATGGACCTGGGCTTCATCGTGCCCTTGAAGCGCATCGCCTCGATGCTGCCCAAGCAGCGCCAGAGCCTGTTCTTCTCGGCGACCATGCCCAAGGCGATTGCCGAACTCGGTGCGCGTTTCCTCAACAACCCGGTGCGGGTTGAGGTCGCGCCGCAATCGACGACGGCCGAGCGCGTCGAGCAATATGTCACCTTTGTCAGCCAGAGCGAAAAGCAGGCGCTGCTGACGCTGAAGCTGCGCGAGATCAAGCCCGAGCGTGCGCTCGTCTTCACCCGCACCAAGCATGGCGCGGACAAGGTGGTGCGCGTGCTGGCAGGGGCCGGCATCCGTTCGGCTGCGATCCACGGCAACAAGAGCCAGTCGCAGCGCACCGCCGCGCTCGCCGCGTTCAAGGATGGCGAGATCAAGGTGCTGATCGCGACCGATATCGCCGCGCGCGGAATCGACATCAACGGCGTCAGCCATGTGTTCAACTATGACCTGCCCAATGTGCCCGAACAATATGTGCACCGCATCGGCCGCACCGCGCGCAACGGCGCCGACGGCATCGCGATCGCGTTCGTCAGCAATGACGAGCGTCCGCTGCTCAAGGACATCGAGAAGCTGACCAAGGTCAAGCCGACCCCGATGCCGCTGCCCAAGGGCTTTACCGAAGCGGCAGCCCAGCTTCCGCCCCCGGCCAAGGCGCCCGAGCGCCCGGCCCAGGGTCGCGGCGGCGAGCGCGGCACCGGTGGCGGCGGGCGCAATTATGGCCCCAAGCGCGATGGCCAGGGCGGCAATCGTCGCCGTCGCGGACCCGGTGGCGGCGGTGGTCGCTCGGGTGGCGGTGGTCGTCCTGGCGGCGGCGGCGGTTCGCGAGTCGGCGCACACAAGGACAGCGTGAAACGGGTGGGTTGAACCCATTTAGCCCTCTCTCCTTCAGGGGAGAGGGTTGGGAGAGGGGCCTGCGACGCGCTTGCCCCTCTCAGCTGCGCCTAATCAGCAAGCTGATAAGGCTCCGCATCTCTCCCCTGAAGGGGAGAGAGCATGATGGCCTCAAGTGGCACTAGGCCGGAACAGCATCGCATCGCCGTTCATGCAATAGCGCAGGCCCGTGGGCTTGGGGCCATCCTCGAACACATGGCCGAGATGCCCGCCGCAGCGGCGGCAGTGCACTTCGGTGCGCGGATAGCCGAGCAGCGTATCGGTGCTGGTACCGACGGCCCTGGGTAGCGGGGCATAGAAGCTCGGCCAGCCAGTGCCGCTTTCAAACTTGGTTTTCGAGGAAAACAGCGGCAGCTGGCACCCTGCGCACAGGAACGTCCCGGCGCGCTTTTCCTTGTTGAGCGGGCTGGAATAGGGCCGTTCGGTCCCTTCCTGGCGCAGCACATAATATTGGTCGGCCGTCAGTTGCTTCTTCCACTGGGCGTCGGTCCTCGTGATCTCGAACTTGCCCTTGGCGCGCGCCGTGGCAGCGCCAAAGGAAAAGTTCGCGAGGCCAAACAGGCCGAGACCCGCGGCGCCCAGCAGCCCGGCATTGAGAAATTCACGTCGTTGCATCGTCCGTTCCCGTGTGATCGTCCGGCCCGTTTCGTGGCGGACGATGCCATAGTTACGGCTGAGGCGCCAATGTGGCTTCAATATTTGCTCAAGGACACCTGCATCGAACGATAGCCATGGACGAAGCATGCGCGCACGCGCACCGGCTCTTCAAGCACGTTGACGCGCATGCGGCGCTTGGCCATTTCCTCGAGCAGGATGGCGATCTGCAGTTCGGCGAGGCGCGCCCCGACGCAGCGGTGGATGCCGTAGCCGAACGCCAGGTGCCGCCGCGCATTCTCGCGGTCGACGATGATCTTGTCGGCATCCTCGAACACGCTCTCGTCACGATTGCCCGAGATGTACCAGAGCGCGAGCTTGTCGCCCTTCCTGATCTGCTTGCCGAACAGGTCGTAATCCTCGGTCGCGGTGCGGCGCATATGTGCAAGCGGGGTCTGCCAGCGGATGATTTCCTGCACCGCATTGGGGATGAGCTCGGGATTCTGCTCGAGCTTCTCGCGCTGGTCGGGGAATTGCTGGAGGCCGTAGACAAGGCCCGACATCGAATTGCGCGTCGTATCGTTGCCGCCGACGATGAGCAGGATCAGGTTCCCCATGAACTCGAACTCGTCCATCTCGCTCATCGCGTCCGAATGGATCATCATCGAGATGAGATCGGGCGTGGGCTCGGCGTTGATCTTGGCGTCCCACAGCTTCTTGAAATAGGCGCCCATCTCGTAGAGGTGCTTCAGGCGCTCCTGGCGCAGCTCCTCGCTGTGGACGAGCTCGATATCGCCCGCCCAGTCGGACCATTCGGTGAGCTTGCGGCGGTCTTCCCAGGGGAAATCGAACAGGATGGCGAGCATCTGCGTGGTCAGCTCGATCGAGACCTTGTCGACCCAGTCGAACGGCTGGTCCCAGGGCAGGCCGTCGAGAATCTCGGCGGTGCGGCGGCGGATGTCGTCCGACATGCGCTTCATTTCGGTCGGCGTGAAGGCGGGCGCGACGGTGCGTCGCTGGCCGGTATGCTTGGGCCGGTCCATCGCGATGAACATCGGCATCACCAGTTCGGTGCCGTCGTCGATCCGGTCGGCCAGCGTGATGCCGCCATATTCGTAGGACGAGGAAAAGATCTCGGGCAGCGCCTCGACATGCTGGATCGCCTTGTGGCTGGTCACGTTCCAGAAATTGCCGAACATGCCCTTTTCGGTCCAGTGGATCGGGTCCTGGGTGCGCATCTGGCGGAACGGCTCCTGCCAGCGGTCTTCGACATACCAGCTGGCATCGCTCATGTCGTAGTTCAGCTCTGCGCCGGGTTCTTTCAAAACGGTGGCCATGGCTCTCTCCTTCGATGCAACCCGGCCCGAAAGGGTCCGGTGCAAGATCTTCCGGGTCCGGGCTGCGAGGTCCCGGTGGGTGCCGCCTGGGGCGGTCTGTTGAAGGGAAAGTCTCACCTTACTGACAATTTTGTCAATACGGTTTCGATCTGAAACCGATAAGGCGCCGTCGGGCGCAGACAAGCCTCTGGCGATGCACGCAAAAAAACGGCCGGGATGTCGCCATCCCGGCCTTGAGTTGTCAGTTCGCAGGAGGAACCTCTGGAGGTCTGCGGCGGGTGCTAGCTGGTCCCGCCACAGACCAAACTCGTGAAATCAGTAGTTATAGGCGCGCTCTCCGTGCTCGCCGAGGTCGAGACCTTCACGCTCCACCTCTTCAGGGACGCGCAGGCCGGTGACCAGCTTGGCGACGGAGAAGGCGATGGCCGAGCCGACACCGGCCCAGACGATGGCCACGCCGACCGCCATGATCTGGATGACCAGCTGGCCGCCCAGGTCGTAATCTTCCGCGCCCGGGCCGCCCAGCGCAGGCAGCATGGTGACGGCGGTGCCAATCGAGCCGACGATGCCGCCCAGACCGTGGATGCCGAAAGCGTCAAGCGAGTCGTCGATGCCGAGCTTGGGCTTCGCCTTCATCACGAACAGGCAGCAGATCACGGCGGTGACGGCACCCAGCAGGATCGCGCCGAACGGACCCGAGTTACCGGCAGCGGGGGTGACGGCGACGAGGCCGGCAATGGCACCCGAACAGGCGCCCAGCAGCGAACCCTGATGGCCGATCGCCTTTTCGGTCAGCATCCAGAAGAGCACGCCGGCGGCGGTGGCGACAAAGGTGTTGATCAGCGCGAGCCCTGCCGAACCATTGGCTTCGAGTGCCGAGCCAGCGTTGAAACCGAACCAGCCCACCCACAGCAGACCGGTGCCGATCAGCGTCATGGTCAGCGAGTGCGGCGCCATCACGTCCTTCTGATAGCCCAGGCGCTTGCCGAGGATGATCGCGCCGACCAGCGCCGATATCCCTGCGTTGATGTGCACCACGGTACCGCCAGCGAAGTCGAGTGCGCCCCAGTCGAACAGCAGGCCGGTGGTTTCAGGCGTCGCGCCTGCATACCAGACCATGTGCGCGATCGGGAAATAGACGATCGTCAGCCACACGATGGCAAAGACCATGAGCGCCGAGAACTTCATGCGCTCCACCAGACCGCCGATGACCAGTGCCACCGTGATGGCCGCGAAGGTCATCTGGAACGCGATGAACACGAATTCGGGGATCTGGAAACCTTCGGAGAAGGTGGCGGCGGTCGAGTCCGCAGTCACGCCCGCCAGGAAGAACTTGCCGGTCGAGATGAACTGGTTGGCATCGCCGCCAAAGGCCAGGCCATAGCCGTACATGACCCAGATGATCATCGCGAGGCTGGCGACGGCAATGACCTGGGTCAGTACCGAGAGCATGTTCTTCGTGCGCACCAGACCGCCATAGAACAGGGCCAGACCCGGAACGATCATCGCCATTACCAGGACGGTTGCCATGATCATCCAGGCGGTATCGCCCTTGTCGACCACGGGTACGACTTCGGCTGCTGCCTCGGTCACGGTTTCGGTCACTTCGGCAACAGCCGGCGCAGCGGTCGCAGCCCAGGCCTGGGCTGCAGTGAATACGCTAAGCGCTGTCGTCCCGACCACAGCGCCAATCTTGTGCAAAGGTTTCATCATTCCCCTTTCCCCTTACAGTGCCGTGTCGCCGGTCTCGCCGGTGCGGATGCGCGTCGCGGCCGCCAGGTCGAAAACGAAGATCTTGCCGTCACCGATGGAATCCGTGTTTGCGGCGGCCTGGATGGTTTCAACCACCTGCGGGGCGATGTCGTCGCTCACCGCGATCTCCAGCTTCAGCTTGGGGACCATGTTGGTGGTATATTCCGCGCCGCGATAAATTTCGGTCTGGCCCTTCTGGCGGCCAAAGCCCTTCACTTCGGTCACGGTCATGCCCGCGATGCCCAGGCTGGTAAGGGCTTCGCGCACCTCGTCCAGCCTGAAGGGCTTGATGATGGCAATGATGAATTTCATTACGCCCCCTTTGGTAATATTCTTGCGGGGTTGGCCCCGTCACCGCAGGAAAGCTACGCAAAGCACGTGCCAAATGCGCAGAAGCCGTGAATCCTAACGAATTGCTAATCCGCCCTGCGGTCAGGCGCACATTTTTTGTGCAGATGCGAACGGCTGCGTAAAATTTAGGCAGCATTTGTGCTGCACCTGCACACAGCACGGGCAGCGCCACCTTTCCCTTTGCGCTTGGCCAGCCATCGGGCTAATCCGCATCGCGTGACTGAGGCTGCCATATCGATCGACACGCTGCGCAAGGTTTACGCTGGTGCAGGCAAGGCCCCCGACAAGCTGGCGCTGGACGGCGTAAGCTTCGACGTTCCGCGCGGACAGATATTCGGGCTGCTCGGCCCCAATGGCGCGGGCAAATCGACGCTGATCAACATATTGTCGGGCATGGTGCGCAAGACATCGGGTTCGGCGCGCATCTGGGGCTTCGACATCGACGCCGATCCGCGCAACGCCAAGGCCTCGATCGGCATCGTGCCGCAGGAGATCGTGTTCGATCCGTTCTTTACCCCGGCCGAGGCGCTGGAGCTTCAGGCAGGGCTGTTCGGCGTGCCCAAGGCGCATCGGCGCACCGCAGAGCTGCTGCGCGCGGTGCGGCTGGAGGACAAGGCCGATGCCTATGCGCGGACGCTGTCGGGCGGCATGAAGCGGCGTCTGCTTGTCGCAAAAGCCATGGTGCACTCGCCGCCGATCCTGGTGCTCGACGAGCCGACCGCAGGGGTCGATATCGATCTGCGTCAGCAGCTCTGGGATTATGTGCGCGAATTGAACCGCGCCGGGGTCACCATCGTGCTGACCACGCATTATCTCGAGGAAGCCGAAGAGCTGTGCGACCGCATCGCCATCATCAACCATGGCAAGCTGATCGCCAACAAGCCCACGGCAGAGATGGTCGGCATGGCGCGCGAAAAGCTGATCGTGCTGACGCTCGACCAGGACATTGCCGCTTTGCCTGCCGACCCGGATTTCGACAAGGTCAGCAAGCTCACCGAGCGGGTGATCGAGATCGGCTACAGCAAGGACCGGCTGAACGCGGGCCAGGTGATGAGCCGCGTGCGCGCGGCGGGCTATGACATCGTCGATGTCTCGACCCGCGAGCCGGATCTGGAGGATGTTTTCCTGAACCTCACCAAGGCGGTGGCGTGAGAGCCGTTTTTGCAACAGTTGCAATCGCTGCCCTCGTTTCCGGCTGCATGCCGCGCCAGTCGATCGGTCCGGTCGCACTGGATGCATTGTTATCCTTCGAAGACCCCGCACTGTGCAATTTGTCCCCGGAAACAGCGCGCTTTCTGCAGGCCATGGTTGCGATCGATCCGGATGCCGTGGTCGATCCTGACCGCCACCTACGTGTTGGCCAGATTGCCGCACCGGCTCCGCTCATTAGGGTATTTGATAAGGTGGAGATGACGCGGCATGATGGCTGGACGTCGTTCGCCGTCCGCACGTCAGGGACGATGTTAGGTCTGCCTCTGTACGCCATTCACCAGACGTACCCGGAAGGCGGCGACCCTGGCGAGTTCAGCTTCGAATTTGCCGCTCCTGTGGCTGCCGTGTTCTCGACGCTGCGCAATAACGGCTTTCCCGTTGAGATTGACAATGATGTCTCACTGGGAGAGCCCGATGGTTACGAACGGATTGTCAGTCTTCAGGAAAGTCCCGATGCCCCTCAACGCTCCTTGCTCACCTGTGGCTACCGCTGATGCAACATGATGTCCTGATCATCGGGTCGGGCGCGGCGGGGCTTACGGCAGCGCTCAGCCTTGCGCGGCATTGCCGCGTGCTGGTGCTGGCCAAGGGCGATATTTCGGGCGGGTCGACCGCATGGGCGCAGGGCGGCATCGCCGCCGTGCTCGAAGAGGGCGACACGTTCGACAGCCATATCGAGGACACGATGGTCGCGGGCGCCGGGCTCAACCGGCGCGAGACGGTCGAGTTCGTCGTCGAGAACGCTCCGGCGGCGATCCAGCATCTGGTCGATCTCGGCGTGCCGTTCAACCGCAACGGCGGCAGCGGCGACCATGCCGACGACCTGCACCTGACGCGCGAGGGCGGGCACAGCCACCGGCGCATCGTGCATGTCGACGATGCCACCGGCTGGGCGGTGCAGCAGGCGCTGGAACGGGCGGCGCTCGCCAATCCCAATATCACGTTGCTGCCCGACATGGTCGCGATCGACCTGATCGCCGATCGGCATCGCGTCGCGCCTGCGGGCGAAAAGCGCATCTGGGGCGCCTATGCGCTCAATCGCGCTACCGGCCATGTCGAGGCGCTGACCGCGCGCGCAACCTTGCTGGCCAGCGGCGGAGCGGGGCGCACCTATCTGTTCTCGACCGCGCCGCGCGGCGCGACCGGCGACGGCATCGCCATGGCCTGGCGCGCGGGAGCGCGCGTCTCGAACATGGAATTCATGCAGTTCCACCCGACCTGCCTGTACAATCTCGACGTCAAGAACTTCCTGATTACCGAGGCGGTGCGCGGCGAGGGCGGGCATCTGCTGATTCCCGAAACCGGCTATCGCTTCATGGGCGATTTCGACGAGCGGCTCGAACTCGCCCCGCGCGATGTCGTCGCGCGCGCCATCGACCACGAGATCAAGCGGCTGGGGCTCGATTATGTCCATCTCGACATCAGCCATCAGCCGCCGGAATTCGTGAAGGGCCATTTCCCGACCATCTACGACAAGCTTCTGGGCTTGGGGCTGGACATCACCCGCGATCCGATCCCGGTGGTGCCCGCGCAGCATTATACCTGTGGCGGGGTGCTGATCGACCTGAACGGCCGCACCGATCTGCCGGGCCTCTATGCGGCGGGCGAGGTCAGCCAGTCGGGGCTGCATGGCGCGAACCGGCTCGCGTCCAACAGCCTGCTCGAATGCTTCGTTTTCGGCGATGCGGCGGCCAAGGACATTATCGAACATTGGGACGAGCTCGGTCCGGCGCCCCAGATCCTGCCTTGGGATGAAAGCCGGGTCACCGATTCGGACGAGGAGGTCGTCGTCCAGCACAACTGGCGCGAGATTCGCCGCTTCATGTGGGACTATGTCGGCATCGTGCGCACCACCAAGCGGCTGGAGCGCGCCCGCCACCGCATCGAACTGTTGCGCAGCGAGGTCGAGGAATATTACGGCAATTTCCGCGTCACGCCCGATCTGGTCGAGCTGCGCAACCTGATCGAGGTCGCCGACCTGATCGTGCGCTCGGCGCTCGAACGCAAGGAAAGCCGCGGGCTGCATTACAACAGCGATTATCCCGATCTGCTGCCGGTCGCGGAAGACACGGTGCTGGTGCCCTGATCCTGAAGCCCTCCCCCCTGATGGGGGAGGATTGGGTGGGTGATCGGGCCGGCTGGTTTGGTCCTTTCGACATGGCGCCCGGCCGCGCCGCCACCCTCACCGCTGCGACTGGCCAGCAAGCTGTCAAGTCTCGCCGCATCTCCCATCAAGGGAGGCGAGGGTGCCGCCATCCTTCATAGTGAGGGGAGTGGCACTGCTCATCGCGCCCAGCGCCTTGTTCGCCGCAAAAGCAGCCACGGCCACGGAACCCGTGGCTAGACCGCTTCAGCGCGGATACATCTGTCATTCCGCATGGTTGCCAACCCGAAGATGCTGCTAGAAAGCCCTGCATGGTCGTCCGTCCGCTGGTCCTGATCCTTGCCACTGCCGCGCTGTCGGCCTGTGTTTCGGCGCCGAAACAGGTTGCACAGCCGCGTCCGGTGGCCCCGCCACCTGCCCGCGTTCAACCTGTCCCTCCGCCGCTCGCCCCGCGCGCAGCCAATGTCGTGCCCCAGGGGCTTCGCGACGAACTGCAGGAACTCTGGCGGACCTTTCCCGGCAAGACCGGCATCGCGGTGCGGCGCATCGATGGCGACTGGGTGGTCGGCCAGCGTGGCGGCGAATTGTTCCCGCAGCAGAGCGTCTCCAAGCTCTGGGTGACGATGACGGTGCTCGAGAAAGTCGATCGCGGCGAACTGGCGCTCGACCAGGAGGTGACGATCACCCCCGACGATCTGACGCTGTTTCACCAGCCCCTCGCAGCGCGGGTGGCACGAGAAGGCGTGGTGCGCGAAACCGTGCGATCGCTGATCAACGAGGCGCTGACCGCGAGCGACAACAGCGCCAATGACGCCCTGCTCCGCACGGCCGGTGGTCCCGGCGCGGTCAACGACTTCCTGCGTCGCAAAGGCCTGTCGAACATCCGCTTCGGCCCGGGAGAGCGGCTGCTGCAGAGCTCGATTGCCGGTGTCGAATGGCGCCAGGAGCTTTCGGCAGGCCGGGCATTCCAGGCGGCACGCGCGCGGGTGCCGCTCGACCGACGGCGCAATCTGCTCTCGGCCTATGTCGCCGATCCGATCGACGGAGCGAGCCCGGAAGGCATTGTCGATGCTCTGGCGCGGCTCGCGCGGGGCGAATTGCTCAGCCAGGCTTCGACCCGGCTGATGCTCGACACGCTTGGGCGCACGCGCAGCGGTCCGAATCGGCTGAAAGCGGGCGTTCCAGCGGGCTGGCAGTTCCTCCACAAGACCGGCACGGGCCAGGATCTGCCGCCGGTTTCTACCGGCTATAACGATGTCGGGATCATGACCGCGCCTGACGGAACCCGCTATGCCGTAGCGGTCATGCTGGCCGAGACGACCGCCAGCATTCCGGCGCGGATGCAGTTGATGCAGGCGGTATCGCGGGCCGTGGGACGCTGGCACCAGCGTTGAGCCTCTGCCGGGCAATCAGCCCTACCGCTGGTTGAAACAATATGATACTGACGCGGCGGGAGACATTTGTTTCGTTCGCCGCAACCGGCATTTGCGATTTGGGAATCGCGATAGATCGGCACGGCAGGAGAGCTGCGAACTCATGCCTTCCCTTTTCCAAGCCTGCCTGTCCAGGCCCGTCCGCTGAGCGCCGCAGCCATGTCGGCGTCCCCCGCCATTCCGCCGCGCGCCAATCCGCTGACCGATGCGGCCAGCTGGACCGCGATGCGCAATGCCTGCATCGCCGATCCGGGCGCATTCCATGGCGACCAGGCGCGCTCTTCGATCTGCTGGTATCTGCCCGAGCACCAGGCCTGGGGCTATTTCGACCGCGATGCCGGAGCCTGGACCGGATGGGATGCGGAGACCGGCGTGTTGCGCAGCCTCGATCTGCCTGCCGACTACATGCCGTGGGAACGCGGGCTGAATGCCGACAACCCGCCCAACTGGCGCTGGTTCGAGGGCGGCTTCACCAATAGTGGCTTCAACGAGGTCGATCGGCATGTGCTCGCAGGGCACGGCGCGGAAACCGCGCTGATCTTCGAGGGTGACCGCTGGAACATGTCGAGCGACAATGGCCGCGGTGGGCCGGTCGATTGCTATCCGGTCTCGCGCAAGCAACTGATGCTCGAAGCGGCGAAATGCTCGCTCGCGCTGGCGGACCTCGGCCTCGAGGCGGGGGATCGCATCGCGCTCAACATGCCGTCGATTCCGGCGCAGATCTATTGGACCGAAGGGGCCAAGCGCGCAGGCATCATTTACACGCCGGTGTTCGGCGGCTTCAGCGACAAGACGCTGTCCGACCGCATCGCCGATGCGGGTGCGCGCATCGTGATCACTGCAGATGGCAGCTATCGCAATGCGCAGATGGTGCCGTTCAAAACCAGCTATACCGATCCTGCGCTCGACAATTTCATCGGTGTCGGAACTGCGATGGAATTGCTGGCGGGCGCGTTGAACGATCCGGCCAACGAGACCGACGACAAGGTGCGCAGCGCGATCACCGGCGCGGTCACCGAATTGCTTGATGGCGAGGTGACGGTCGAACGGTCGGACGTGATGCGCGGTGTCGGCCGTGCGCTCGACGATCTGGCGCAGGGCTCGGCGCTCAACGCCGCCCAGGCCGCGAACCTGCGCATGGCGATAGCGTCTGCCCTGGTCGATTCACCGCCGCGCGTCGAGGCGGTGGTGGTGGTGCGCCATACCGCGCAGCCCGATCTGGTGTGGAATGCGCACCGCGACCATTGGAGCCACGACCTGACCGCTCAAACAGGTCAGAGGATCCTGGAGTCTGCGCGCGCGCTCGGGCTGGATGTCGCTGACGAGGCCGCATTGCTCGCGCTGCCCGATGCCGATTTCGTCCGGGCCGTCTGGGCGGTGTCCAGGCCGCTGCCGGTCGATGCCGAATATCCCAATTTCATCATCTATACCTCGGGGTCTACCGGCAAGCCCAAGGGCGTGGTGCACGTGCATGGCGGCTATTGCGCGGGTGTCGCCGCGACCATGCCGGTGGCGTTCGATGCGTCGCCGGGCGATGTCATGTTCGTCGTCGCTGATCCGGGCTGGATCACGGGCCAAAGTTACCTGATCGCAGGCTCGCTGCTCTGCCGGGTGACGACGATCATCACCGAAGGCTCACCGGTCTTCCCGCATGCCGGCCGCTTCGCCTCGATCATCGAGCGGCACAAGGTGCAGATCTTCAAGGCCGGCGTCACCTTCCTCAAGAGCGTGATGCAGGATCCGGAGAATCTGAAGGACATCCAGGCATACGACATGTCCTCGCTCAAGGTCGCGACCTTCTGCGCGGAGCCGACCTCTCCGTCCGTGCAGGCCTTCGCGATGGAGCATGTCACCCCCTGGTATATCAACAGCTACTGGGCGACCGAGCATGGCGGCATCGCCTGGACGCATTTCTACGGCAATACCGATTTTCCGCTGCGCCCCGATGCCCACACCTATCCGCTGCCCTGGATCGTCGGCGATGTCTGGGTCGAAGACGCCGACGCGCCCGATCTCGAATTCGGGCTGGAACGCGAGGAGCCGGGCGGCGTTTCCTGGCGGCGCGCCAAGAACGGCGAGAAGGGCGAGATCGTCATCGCGCTCCCCTATCCGTATCTCACCCGCACCATCTGGGGCGATACCGATCAGTTCAGCCTCGAAGCCGTGTCGGGCGGCATTCGCGTCAACCCGCTCTGGCGCGGGGATGCCGCCCGTTACGCGTCGACCTATTGGGGCCGCTGGAAGGGCACCTGGGCCTATACCCAGGGCGATTTCGCGATCCGGCACGAGGACGGATCGTTCTCGCTGCATGGGCGCTCGGACGATGTCATCAACGTGTCGGGCCATCGCATCGGCACCGAGGAGATCGAAGGTGCGATCCTGCGCGACAAGACGCTCGACCCCGGCTCGCCGGTGGGCAATGTGCTGGTCGTCGGCGCGCCGCATCGCGAAAAGGGGGCGACGCCGATTGCGTTCGTCACCACCATTGCCGGGCGCCGCCTGACGCAGGACGATCGCCGCCGCCTGACCGATCTGGTCCGCACAGAAAAGGGTGCGGTCGCGGTGCCGCAGGATTTTCTCGAGGTCGCCGAATTTCCCGAAACGCGCTCGGGCAAATACATGCGCCGCATGGTGCGCGCGATCGTCGAGGGCGGCGATATCGGCGATACCTCGACGCTGCGCAATCCCGAGAGCATCGAGGCGCTGCAATCCGCGGTGGCCGCCTGGCAGCGCAAGCAGCAGCTCGCCGAGGATCAGGCCCTGTTCGAGCGCTATCGCTATTTCCTCATCCAGTACAACGATCTGGGCGATGGCAGGCGCGTTGCCACGGTCACTGTCACCAACCCCCCGGTCAATGCGCTCAACGAACGCGCGATCGACGAGCTGGTGATCGTGGTCGAGCATCTTGCGCGCAAGGATGATGTCATCGCGGTGGTGTTTACCGGGCAGGGCACGGCCTCGTTCGTCGCCGGCGCGGACATCCGTCAGATGCTCGAAGAGGTGAACAGCGTCGAGGAAGCGGGGGTTCTGCCCAACAACGCGCAGCTGGCGTTCGCCAAGATCGAGAACATGGGCAAGCCGTGCATCGCCGCGATCCAGGGCGTGGCCCTGGGGGGCGGCATGGAGTTCGCGCTCGCCTGTCATTATCGCATTGCCGAGCCCGTCGCGCGCTTCGGTCAGCCCGAGATCAATCTGAGGCTGCTGCCGGGCTATGGCGGAACGCAGCGCTTGCCGCGCCTGCTCGCCGAGCGCCGCGCGGGCGAGGGCCTGCGCGATGCGCTCGACCTGATCCTGGGCGGCCGCGCGATCGGTGCGCAGGAAGCGCTGGAGCTCGGCGCGATAGAACAGGTCGCCGATGGCAGCGACGATGTGCTGAGCATGGCGCATGCGATGGTGCGCGATTTTGCGCGGCATGGGCCGGAAAGCACATTGGGCAAGGCTTTTGCCGATCGCAAGGCGATGACCAAGCGCTGGGCCAATGCGGCGCATATCGATCTCGATGCGGTGCTGGAGGACGCCTTCCTCCAGCGCATCCTGCGCCAGCTCGAATGGGCGGGCCGGGGTGAAGCGGGAAGGCGCGCGCTCGATGCGGTGCGCACCGGCTGGACCGAGGGTATGGCCGCGGGGCTGAAACGCGAGGGCGAGCATTTCGCCGAAGCGATCATCGATCCCGAGGGCGGCAAGACCGGCATTCGCCAGTTCATGGACAAGCAGTCGCCGCCGCTGCCCGTGCGCCGCAACGGCGTCTGGATCGATGCGGAGCACGAGGGCAACAAGGCGGCGATGATCGCGAGCGGACAGCTGCTCCCAGTCGGTGCGCCCTTCTATCCCGGCGTCACGGCGATCCCGCCGAAACAGCTCGCCTTCGGCATCAGCCGCGATCCCGACACCGGCGCACCGCGCTTTGGGCCTCCGGCGTCCCATGAGCGCGAGCATATCGTCCCCGTGGTCGCCCCCGAGCCGAACGAGGCTCTGGTCTACATGCTGACCAGCGAGGTCAATTTCAACGATATCTGGGCGCTCACCGGCATTCCCGTCTCCCCCTTCGACGCGCATGACGAGGACGTCCAGATCACCGGTTCCGGCGGCCTCGCTTTGGTCGCTTCCCTCGGCAGCGAGGTCAAGGCCGAAGGGCGATTGCGCGTCGGCGATATGGTGGTGGTCTATTCGGGCACCTCGGACCTGCTCTCCCCGCAGGCGGGCGACGACCCGATGTTCGCGGGCTTCGCGATCCAGGGCTATGAGACCAAGACCGGCAGCCATGCCCAGTTCCTCAACGTCCAGGGGCCGCAGTTGCACCGCGTTCCGCCCGATCTCACGCTCGAACAGGCCGGGTCCTATGTCCTCAATCTCGGCACGATCACCCGATGCCTGTTCACCACGCTGCAGATCGTGCCGGGTAAGACGATCTTCGTCGAGGGTTCGGCCACCGGTACCGGGCTCGATGCGCTGAAATCGAGCGTCAAATCGGGCCTCAAGGCGACCGGCATGGTTTCGAGCGAGAGCCGCGCCGCGTTCGTCAAGGAGCAGGGCGCGGTCGGCGCGATCAACCGCAAGGATCCGCGCTTCGCCGGAGCCTTCACTCCGGTGCCCGACGATCCGGAAGCGGCGAAAGCCTGGGAGCGCGAGGGCGCGGGAATCCTTGAGGAATATCGCCGGATGAACGGCGGCAGGCTTGCCGATTTCGTCGTCAGCCATGCGGGCGAAAGCGCCTTCCCGCGCAGCTTCCAGCTGCTGGAGGAGAATGGCACGCTCGCCTTCTATGGCGCGTCCTCGGGCTATCATTTCAGCTTCATGGGCAAGACCGGCAGCGCGTCACCCTCGGACATGCTGGCGCGCGCGCAATTGCGCGGCGGGGAATCGGTGCTGCTCTATTACGGTCCCGGCAGCCGCGATCTCGCCGATCCGCTGGGGCTTGAGATGATCGAGGCGGCGCGGCTGTACAAGGCGCGCACGGTGATCGTCACCACCACCGACGGCCAGCGCGAGTTCCTGCAATCCTTGGGGCTCGAGGAATCGGTCGAGGGGATCATCAGCCTGGAAGGGTTGAAGCGCCGCGATGCCGAGTTCGTCTGGCCCGATAGCTTGCCGCGCCTGCCCGATGCGCGCGCGGATATCGAGCGGTTCAAGGAGGGCGTGCGCCGCTATCAGCAGCACACGATGAAGCCCTTCGGCACCGCGATCGGCAAGATCCTGGGCTCTCCCGGCAATCCGCGCGGCGTGCCCGATCTGGTAATCGAGCGCGCGGGCCAGGATTCGCTCGGCGTCTCGACCTCGCTGGTGAAACCCTTTGGCGGGCGCGTGGTCTATGCCGAGGAGATGGCGGGCCGCCGCTACACCTTCTACGCGCCGCAGGTCTGGACGCGGCAGCGGCGGATCATCATGCCCACCGCCAACATCTTCGGCACGCACCTGTGCAATGCGCACGAAGTGACGGTGATGAACGCCATGATCGCGGGTGGGCTGCTCAGCGTCACCGAACCTCTGGTCGTCGACTGGGACGGCCTGCCGGAGGCGCATCAGGCGATGTGGGACAACCGGCACACCGGGGCGACCTATGTCGTCAACCACGCGCTGCCCGCCATGGGCCTGCGCAGCCGCGACGAACTGCTCGAATATTGGGCCAGCACTTCCATCCTCCCCAGGGATTGACCCCAGCCAATCGCCCTGATCGGGCGTTTCAGGAGACAAAGACATGACGGCAGGCAAGGGCAGGGGCGCGAAGGTCGATCCCGCTGGCGGCAAGGCGGCGACCGGCAGGCTCGCGGGCAAGGTGGCCCTGGTCACCGGCGCCGCGGGCAATCTGGGCGGCGCGATCATCCGCCGCTTCATCGGCGAGGGCGCGACCCTGGTGATGACCGGGCGCACCGAGGAGCGGCTGGCGGCGGCCAAGCAGGCGTTGCTCGACGAGACCGGCGTGGACGAGGCGCGCGTGTTTACCGTGATCCTCGACGGGGCCGATCCGGATTCGGTGCGCGCCGGGATCGATCAGGTCAAGGCGGCGCTCGGCCGGATCGACGTGCTGGTCAACAATGCGGGATCGGCAGGCCCGCGCCAGACGCTGGAAAACGTGCCGCTGACCCGGGCCGAAATGGAGGCCAATGGCGATACCGAAACCGTCGCCGATGCCATGCGCAACCTGCTCGGCGTCAGCTGGAACCTTACCCGCGCCGCAGCCCCGATCATGCCGGTGGGCGGATCGGTGGTGAACATCTCGACCATCTTCTCGCACACCCGCTATTATGGCCGCACCGCCTATGTCGTGCCCAAGGCCGCGCTCAATGCGCTGAGCCAGGAGCTTGCCAAGGAACTCGGCGCGTCCGGCATCCGCGTCAACACCGTGTTCCCCGGCCCGATCGAGAGCGAGCGCATCCGCACCGTGTTCGCCGCTATGGATGCGCTGCAGGGCGAGCCGGAAAACACCACCGCGAACCATTTCATGGGCCGGATGACGCTCGAACGCGCGGTCGGCGGTAGCCCCAAGCAGAAGACGCTGCCCGTGCCCGGCGACATTGCCGATGCATGCCTGTTCCTCGCCAGCGATGAATCCGCCGCATTGAACGGCAACGAGATCGACGTGACCCACGGCATGCAGGTGCGCAAGGATTCGCGCTCGACCTATATGACGCGCCCGTCGATGCGCTCGCTCGATGGCGCGGGGCTCACCGTGCTGATCGCGGCGGGCGAGGCGTGGGAAGACGCGCTCGACATGGCGAAGATCCAGGCGGCGTGCGGCGCGCGCGTGCTGCTCGGCATGACGCGCCAGGTCGATGTTGCGCAGGCCGAAGCGCGGGTGAAGGCGCAAGGAGCCGAAGAGGGCCTTACCATCATGCGCTTCAACCGCGCCGAGCCCGAGGGCATGGAGGCTGCGATCCGCGCCTATTCGGACGCGCACGGCGCGATCCACAGCGCGATCGTGCTTCCCGTCAAGCCTGCCGGGCATTTCGGCGGTTCGCTGGTCGAAGCAGCCGATTCCGAAGTCGATTCGCTGATCGATGTCGAGCTGACCGGCACCATCGCCATCGCGCGCACGCTGCGCCGCTACTGGAAGGGTCGCGACGACCTGATGCAGGACCCGCGTTTCGTGTTCATGTCCGGCCCCAGTGACGGCAAGGGCAACAAGGCAGGGCGCATCCTCACCGCCGCGATCGCGCAGCTGATCACCATCTGGCGCGACGAATCGCGCGTCGATCTGGCACAGGGGCGCCAGAAGCGCGCCGCCTGGGGCAATCAGATCGTGCGCTACACGAACGAGGAGGACGAGAACACGCGCTTTGCCGCCGGCCATGCGACGCGCATCGTCTTCAAGGAACAGAAGATCACCGAGACCTCGCTCTACCTTCCCGCCAATATCGGCGAGGAGACAGGCGCGCGCCGGGCGATGCTGGGCTTTGCCGAGAACATTACCGGGCTGCATCTGGGCAAGGTCGCGATGATCACCGGCGGCTCTGCCGGAATCGGCGGCCAGGTCGCGCGGCTGCTCGCGCTCGCCGGTGCGAAAGTCATGATGGTCGCGCGCCGGGCCAGCGAGCTCGAGGCCGCGCGCGAACGCATCGTCGGCGAGCTGCAGGATGTCGGCTTTTCGGGCGTCGAACGCCGCGTGAAGATCATGGCCGATGTCGATGTCAGCGATTTCGATTCGCTGCGCCGCGCCGCCGACGCCACCATGGCCGAGTTCGGGCGGATCGACTATCTGATCAACAATGCAGGCGTCGCAGGCGCCGAGGACATGGTCATCGACATGAGCCTCGACATGTGGCGCTGGACGCTCGATGCCAATCTCATCAGCAACTATCTGCTGATGCATTATGTCGTCCCGATCATGAAGCGGCAGGGTTCGGGCTATATCCTCAACGTGTCGAGCTATTTCGGCGGCGAGAAATTCCTCGCGGTCGCCTATCCCAACCGCGCCGATTATGCCGTGTCAAAGGCGGGGCAGCGCGCGATGGTGGAAAGCTTCTCGCGCTTCCTCGGCCCCGAAATCCAGGTCAATGCGATTGCGCCCGGCCCTGTCGATGGCGACCGGTTGTCGGGGACCGGCGGCAAGCCCGGCCTGTTCCTGCGCCGCGCGCGGCTGATCCTCGAGAACAAGCGGCTGAACGCGATCTATGCGGCGGTGATCGAATCGATCCGCGAAGGCGCGGAGGTGCCGCATGTGCTCGGCCGCCTTGCACGCAACGATACCGGCTATCTCAGCCACGACCGCTCGACCCCCGATCCGCTGCGGCTGTTGTGCCTCGAACTCGCGCGCGAGGGCGACGGCATCTGCACCTGGGACCGTTATCTGCTCACCCCGGATATCGCGGGCCGGCTGCTGATGCGGCTTGCCTCGGCGGGCTATCTGCTTGCCCATGACGAATGGCAGCAGCGCAGCGCGAGCGCCGAAGGCCGCACCGGCTGGCTGCTGGCATTGCCGCCCGACGACATGCCGTACCTGCCGCAGGAACGCATCGGCAAGGAAGCGGACAAGGTCGGGCGCGGCGTGCTGTCGCAGCTGCATCTGGGCGCGATGCCCAAGGAAAGCGAGGTCGCGCAGGCCACGGTCTTCTATCTCGCCGATCGCGCGGTCAGCGGCGAGACCTTCATGCCCTCGGGCGGGCTCAGCGTCGAGCGCTCCTATACCGAGCGCGAGATGTTCGGCAGCCCCAAGCAGGAGCGGCTCGAACAGATGAAGGGCAAGACCGTCTGGGTGATCGGCGAGCATCTCGCCGATTACATCGCGGAGACTGCCAACCATCTGATCGGCGGGCTGGGCGTGGCGCGGCTGGTGCTCCTCACCCGTAGCGAGGCGGGGGGTGCGAGCGTTCTGGCGCTGCTCGACCAGGAAATCGCCGACAAGGTCACCGTCCGTGTGTGCGGCGCGGATGTCGAAGGCGCGATGGACCAGGCGCTGACCGATTTCGGCCGTCCGACCACGGTCGTCTCGACCCCGATGGCGGGCCTGCCCGACCGGCTGTTCGAGGAAGGCGCAATGCTCGAGCCCGAGGAGTTCCGGGAGCTGTGCGAAGAGAACCTCACCCAGCATTTCCGCGTCTCGCGCAAGGCCTCGCTCTATGACGGCTGCCAGCTTGTGCTGGTCTCGCCCGACGTGCCGTTCGGCCAGAGCGGCCCGGCCTTCGCGCTCGCCAATTTCGTCAAGACGACGCTGCATGCCTTTACTGCGACGCTGGCGGTGGAGAACGAGCGGCTGGTGCATGATGTGCCGACCAACCAGATCAACCTGACGCGGCGGGTGCGTTCGGAAGAGCCGCGCAATGCCGTCGAGCATCAGGAAGAGCTCAAGCGCTTCGCCCGCGCGGTCCTGCTGGTGGGTGCGCCGCTGCCGGATGCGCAGGATTCGCGGTATCGGGCGCGGATCTACCGGGGCACGTCGATGACGGTGTGATTGATCTGTAATACATTTTGGTATATTCTTGCGACGTCAACTGCTGCTGGGAATTACTGTGCCGCGCAACACGTCTGTAACCATCGGAGATCATTTCTCTGGTTTCATTGCCGATCAGGTTCGGACCGGTCGTTACGGCTCTGCCAGCGATGTGGTGCGCGCCGGTTTGCGGTTGCTCGAAGAGCATGAAGCGAAGGTGCGCGCCTTGCAGGAGGCGCTGATCGAAGGAGAACAGTCGGGGGAACCTAGCCCTATTGACTTCGATGCTTTGAAAGCGCGCAAGCGGGCGGAGCGGGCCCCGCGGTGAAATCGCTCGCCTTTCTGCCAGCTGCGGAAGCCGATATCGAAGCGATTTGGGACTATAGTGCGGACCGCTGGGGCGAAGATCAGGCGGATCGATACACTGACGACATTCGCATCTTGTGTGAAGCGGTGGCAAGGGGCGACAAGTCAGGCAGGCCCGTAGATGTGCGACCCGGGCTGCTGAAATGCCGGATGGCATCGCACATGATCTATTTCCGGAGCGAGGCCGACCGCATCGTCGTTGTCCGCCTCCTGCACAGCGCACAGGATGTCGAACGGAATCTGTAATCATTGTGCATAGGTCCCTCGACTTCGCTCGGGACAAACGGGAGTGGTTATGGGAGAATTACAGCCTTTCCGAGTTCCCGAGCATAGTCGAGGGACGTGTGCGCAGACGCTTGCGGCCAAGGGTAAGGCGTTAACAACCCCCTACCAGATACAGCCCGCGCCCATGCGCCTTCAGCCAGCGGTCGGCGGTCTTGCGGTCGCCTTCGAACAGGTGATCGAGCCAGGCGTAAAAATCCCGGCTGTGGTTCATGTGTTTGAGATGCGCGACCTCGTGCACGACGACCGAGCGGCGAACCATGTCCGGTGCGAGGATCAGCCGCCAGTTGATGCGGATGGTGCCGTTCGCTGAACAGCTGCCCCAGCGGCGGCCTGCGCTGCTGAGCGCGAGCGCCGGTGTAGCTGTCCCGGCGCGGGCGCAGTAATCGGCGAGATCGGCGGTGCACAGATGCTTGGCCTCGGCCTTGAGCCAGCGGGTGAGGCGCGGTTCGAGCGTCTCAGGTGCGCCGCCGACGCGGATGATGCCGTCGGACGCGATGACCTTGCGGCCATGGCGTGCATTCCAGTCGATCCGGTGCGGATGCCCGCGATAGGGGATGAGCGCGCCGGGCTCGATCGGCGTGCTGGTGCCTGCGCGCGCGAAGCTTGCCTCGATCCAGTCGGCCTGCGCGCGGGCAAAGGCGATGCCCTCGCCCAGCCGGGCGTGGCGAGGAAGCGTCAGCAGCAGTGCGCCCCTGGCCGGATCGGTGCGCAGCCGGATCGCGCGCGCGCGGGGATGACGGCGGACGACCAGCGCATAGTCGCGGCCGTTGATGGTCAGGCGTTGCGGTGCTTCAGGGGCAGCGGGCTTGCGCAGGAGCAGGCGGGCTATGGGCATCGGCCGCTCGCCCTCACCCTTCCCACGCCTCACGGCGCGGGCCCCTTCCCTCTACCGATGGGAGAGGGAAGGAGGCGCGAAGCGCCGGAAGGATGAGGGCGACCTGACCCCTCACAGTTCTTCCTCGATGATATGGTTCTCGATGGGACCTGCATGCACCTCGGAAATCACCCGGCCGATCACCGAATGGCCACCGGCATGCATCGCAGCGTGGCTGCCGGTGCGCAGATGGTGCCAGTCGGGCAGCGACCGGCCTTCGGCGCGCAGGCGATAGGCGCAGGTCGAGGGCAGCCAGGCGATCGAGCCGACATTGCCCTGGGTCAGCCGCAGGCAATCGGGCACCAGCGCGCGGCGGTGGCGATAGTCGGCGCAGCGTGCCGTGTGCGTGTCGAGCAGGCGGCAGGCGACATTGGTGGGGTAGATATGCCCCGTGTCCTCGTCCTCGACCTTGTGCAGGCAGCATTTGCCGCAGCCGTCGCACAATGCCTCCCATTGCGCGCGATCGAGACTTGCCAGCGGGCGTTCCCAGAACGGGGTCAACTCGTCCATTTGTCGATTTCGGCAGCGATCGCTTCCGGGTCTTCATCATAAGGCAGCAACGCGATCGGCTCGCCCTGCTTGCCCATCAGATAGGCCTGACGGCTGTGATCGACCAGATAGGCCTTGGGGTCGGGCCCGGCAGGTTTCTGGGCCTTGTACATCACGAGATAGGCATCGGCGACCTGCTTGATCTGCGCAGGAGTACCGGTCAGGCCGATCAGCCGGGGATGAAACGCACCGACATATTGCTTCAGCACCTCCGGCGTGTCGCGCGCGGGATCGATGGTGATGAAGATCGGCTGGATCGCCTTCGCGCGCTCGGGCTGAGCCTTTTCGAACTTCGCGAAACCGGCGGCGATCTTCTGCAGATCGACCGGGCAGACGTCCGGGCAATAGCTGTAGCCGAAATAGATGATGCGGAACTTGCCCGCAAAGTCGCTGTCCTTCACCGTCTCGCCATCCTGATTGGTCAGCGTGAAGGGACCGCCGATCTTCGCGCCTGCCAGCGGAGCCTCCTGTTTGGTAGCGGCGCCTCCACAGGCGGCGAGAGAGAGGGGCAGCAGGGCGGCAGCGAGGAGCGAAAGGGTTTTGTTCATGACAGGTTCGTCCATGCTCTGCTATGGGCCGCGTTTCAAGGGGGCGTGATCAACCTGCCGTCCGGCGCGCCGGGCGCACCCTGCACAAGGAACCTGAAACAGTGGATGGCTTCAGCCGCATCGTGACTCGTGGACCATGGGCATTGCTGGCAGCGCTGGCGCTGCTGTTGCCGGGCGCGGCACAGGCGCAGTTTTCGGACAGCTACAATTTTCTGAAGGCTGTGCGCGAGCGTGACGGCGACAAGGCGACGCAGTTGCTCAACGAGCCGGGCAGCACCATCGTCAACACCAAGGACATCACCAGCGGCGAAACCGCACTGCATATCGTCACGGCGCGGCGCGACCTCACCTGGATGGGTTTTCTGCTCCAGCGGGGCGCCAACCCCAATGCACGCGACAAGGACGGGATCACGCCGCTGATGATCGCGACCAATCTGCGCTTCGTCGAGGGGGCCGACACGCTTTTGTCCCGCAAGGCACAGGTGGACGCGACCAACAATTCGGGTGAAACCGCCCTGATCCGCGCGGTCCAGCTGCGCGATCTGGCGATGGTACGCCTGTTGCTGAAAAATGGCGCGAATCCTGACAAGCAGGATACGATCGCAGGACAATCGGCGCGTGATTATGCCGATGGCGATTTCCGCAATCCGCAAATTCTCGAGGCTATCGTCGCGAACGACAAGGAACGCAAGGAAGGCACCAAGACGCCCAAGGTGTTTGGTCCGACGGGGTGAGGCTTTACCCCAAATCCTCCCTCAGCTTGTTGGGGGAGGGGGACCGCCCGCGCAGCGGGTGGTGGAGGGGCCGGGGGATGGAGTGCATTTCGAAGGGAAGCGCGATCCCGCTTCCCTTCCACCACCGACCTGCGGTCGGCGGTCCCCCTCCCCGAGACAAGCTCGGGGAGGATTTCCTCACCCTTCAGGAAAACGCTCGAACTCGGGCAGCTCGTGCGCGTTTCTCATCCAGCCTATCCGGTCTGCCGTCTGGATATGCGCCATGGCCGGAAAGGCGTCGGGATCATCGAAGGTTGCGGTCTGGATATCGACCAGCCCCGGCAACACCGCCTCGTTGACATAGAACAGGCCCGTCCCGCAGACCGCGCAGAAGCTGCGCTCGGCATGTTCGGACGAGCGATAGACCGATGGCTCGCCTTTCAGCAGGTGAAAGGTCGTGCCTGCCACTGCCGTCCAGCCGACAGCGGGCGCACCCGCACAGCGACGGCAATCGACGCAATGGCACAGCGCCGTGCGCGCGGGTTCGTCCTGTTCGCCCGGTGCATCGACGGCATAGCGCACCGCGCCGCAATGGCATCCGCCCTCCTGCCGGGTCATGCGCTGGCTCCTTCGGCCTCGGCTTTGGCCTTGGCCTGCGCGATCAGCTCGTTGTCGATCGCCTTGGCACGCTGATAGGCCGGGCGCGCGCGCAGCCTTTCGGCATAGGCGGCAAAGGCAGGCAGGGCAGGCAGGGTACCGAACGCCTGGCCCCAATCGACCTGCGCGCCAACATAGACATCGGCCGCAGTGAAGCGATCGCCGCAGACATAATCATGCTCCGCCAGCCAGCTGGCGAGCGTCGCGGCGGCAAGCTCATAACTGCCGAAGCCCAGCATCGCCTGCTTGTCCTCGGGCGTCTGCCAGCCCATCGAGCGGCTGATCACGGCCTGTTCGATCGGTCCGGAGGCGAAGAATATCCAGCGATAATAATCGGCGCGTTCCTCTGCCGTCGGGGCCAGCGCGGCTTCCGGAAAGGCTTCGGCCAGATAGGCGCAGATCGCCGCGCATTCGGTGACGACCTTGCCGTCATGCACGATCGCCGGAACCTTGCCCATCGGGTTGATCGCCAGGTAATCCGGCCCCTTCATTTCGGGTCCATACTGCACCAGGCGCTGCTCGTAGTCCGCGCCCACCTCTTCCAGCATCCAGCGCGCGATCTGCCCGCGCGACATGGGGTTGGTGTAGAATATCAACTCGCTCATCGCTTCATCCCCTTTGTTCCGACTCGAGGTTGCGCTGGGAACATAGCAGGAACATATCGGCGCTCCAAGCGGAGTCAGCAGCCCTCGCCGGTGACCACCGCGCCGAGCAGGCCGCCAAGGCCACCCTTGCACTTTTTCTTCTTCTTGGGCGGTTCGGCTTCGCTGCTGTCGCCGCCGCGCATCATCGCGTCCATGTCGGGGCCATTGAGCAGCCACATCGAGTTGGACCGATAGCGCACGCGCGCGGTCCATTCCGGCTTCCAGGGCGTCCTGGCATTGGCAGGACGCGGCGGCCAGGCGAAATTCGCTTCGGGGCCATAGGCATAGAGGTTGCCGAGCCCGAACTCGCCGCCTGCTGCGGTCACCTCGGCGGGCACGGTGCAGGTCGTCTGCGACGGCGGCATCACGACCTGCTGCTGGATCAGCTTCGCCACCTGGGCAGGTGCGATCCAGTCCCACAGGGCCCCGCCGAACTGGCGCGAGGCCGAGGACGACCACCACACCATGTCCTGGAATTCGCCCTTGCTGTTGGCCTTTGCGGTCATCACCCAGGCATAATAGCCGGTGGCATTGGCGACGCTGTTCCAGCTGATCTGCGTCGCGCCGCCCGCCAGCGGAGAGGACTTTCCGGTGATCGCGGGCATGAAATCCTGCGCCAGCGCGAACTTGATCTCGGGCGAATAATTGCCCGCAATGCGGTGCTCGCCCAGCAGCGAGCTGTCCGCACTCAGCAGCTTTCGCGTCTCGGCATTGGGCCATTCGCCATAGGTCTTGCTGTTGCCGACGGTGACACTGTGATCGATCGGCATCGCGCCTGCGAACAGGTTGGGCGGTATCTGGCCTGCGCTCAGCTTGGCGAAGTCGATTACCACCGGCTGGCCGGGGCCCGCCTTGGCACCGCATCCCCAATAGATGAGCAGCCGTCCCTTGGGGCGCTGGAAATCACGGGGCAGTTCCTCGGGCGTATCGACACGGGTACCGGGCTTGGGCGTCAGCAGCGGCACCGATGCCCCCAGCCGGGCGACAGCAGGCATGAAATGATCAGCCCTGGGCTTGCCGTCGGCCGCCGCATTGACCGATCCGAGCCGCAAGACCAGCTCGTGCGCCTGCTTGTTGCCGCCGCCGCCGAACATCATCGAGAGACCGGCGCCCATGCCGCTGCCCATTGCAGCCAGGCCCGTGACGGTGCCGACATCCATGTCATACCGTGCGATCGGGGAAGCGGCCTGCTGGCTGCTCACCGGGCTGGCGACGAGCACCGCGATGGCTGCGGCGGAAAGGCTGAGAGCGGCGTGACGACGCAGGCGCAGGGGCATGATGGACTCCTCTGGGAACAAGGACATGCAGGCGAGTCGCCTGATAGCATTGTCCTCTAGCCGGGGGGAGTCCTGGCCGCAGTGCGCCAGGTCATATCGTCGGGTTGCCGCCGCCCGCTCCCGGCGCGCTGCCGGTGGCCGAAACGGGGTTCTGCTTGCCCAGCTTGTTGATGATGTCGGGCACGAACCGCTCGGCAAACCCCGAAATGAATGCAGTAGCGATCATCTTGTAGAAATCGATGCGGTCAGTCAGGCCGAGCGATGTACGAACCTGATCGACCCACATTCTGTCATTGTCCGCCGGGCAGATCGGCAGTTTTGGACATGTGGGACCGCGTGTGGGCGGGTTCGTATCGGCAAGTGCTGCCGCGCGGTCATCCTCCGCTACCGGTCCGGCACCGGTGTCGCCTGTCATGGCGGATGGGTTGCCGGGTGCATCGGCGGTTTCAATATCGGGCGCGGCTGCTTGCGGAACATCGAGCCCGACAAGATCGCCGCCACCTGCATCCCCCAATGCTCCGCCGCCCGAATCCCCAAGAGGATTATTGCTGTGCGGCAGCAGCTGGTCGAACAGATTGCCCGATATCAGAACATAGATGAACAGCGCGAACACGCCGCCAATGCCGATCGACATCAGCACGCTGACCCAGCCGACCCTGAGGCCGATGAGCTCGAATATGCCATCTTCCACCATGGCGTCACGCGAGGTCGCCTTCTGCAGCCGCTGGATGATCGAGATCATCGCGCCGAACATTCCGGCAACCATGATCGCGACCAGGCCTTGCACCGCAAGCTCAGCCGAGAACCACACGAAGCTGAGCGAGCCGATCAGGATTGCAAAGGCCATGACGCCGAGGATCGTCATCATCCGCTTGATCGAGTTTTCGCGCGCGAGATTGATCAGATAATTCGCGTGGATGACGTCGAGCAGATTGCGCGCCCGCTGGCGCAGTACCTCGTCCGACACCTCCTCGATCGGCTGCGAGGTAAAGCTTGAGCGATAGGACTGTGCAACGCTCGTAGGAACCACGCGATGGAACCTGTCTTCGATCGTCCAGAAACGGGCGCGCAGGGCGGCTTCGGGAACAAGCCAGACGAGTGCGAGCTCGATCTTGAACAGCTGCCCCAGCGTGGGATGGGCTCCCTTCAGCGGATCAAGCTCGTCGAACTCGTCGCGCAGTGCATTGAGCTGATCGGTCTTCTGCTGGTTGCTCTCCTGCTCCAGCTTGCTGTCTGGATGGAGATCCCAGGCATAACCTTCGAAATTGTCGCGCATCGATTCATAATAGATGCGCGAGATATAGCCCTCTTCCTTGAAGATATGCATGTCCCGGCCCTCCCGCGTCACCGCAGCAGGCCATGACGCGGCCGTTCAAGCCACCATTTCCCGAACCGTTATCGTGCAGAAACGCGACAATCGTCGCCATTCCCGTTCATTTTCCGCCGAACAGCTGCCTTCCTGCCAGATCGAGCATGATCTCCTCCGATCCGCCGCCGATCGCGTTGACGCGGACCTCGCGATAGATGCGCTCCACCTTCGATCCGGTGATATAGCTCGCCCCGCCCAGGATCTGCGCCGCCTCGCGTGCGACGATCTCGAGCATCTGGGTCGCCTGGACTTTCAGCATCGCGAAATCCGCGGGCTGGTCGCGGCCGTTTTCAACCGCCCAGGCGCATTGATCGACCCAGGCCTGGGTCGCGGCGATGCGGCGCGCCATGTCCGCAAGCTTGATGCGGATCGACTGGTGCTTGACCAGCGGCTTGCCGAAGGTCTCGCGGCTTTGCGCCCATTCGGCCGCTTCCTTCAGGCACACCCGCGCATAGGCGCAGCAGCCCATGGCCATGCCAAGGCGCTCGCTGTTGAAATTGCGCATGATGCCGATGAACCCGCCATTTTCCGGCCCGATCAGATTCTCGAACGGAACGCGCACATCCTCGAAATAGATCGCAGCCGTGTCCGAACAGCGCCAGCCCATCTTGTCGAGCCGGGTGCGGGTAACGCCGGGCGCGTCCATCTCGATCAGCAGCAGCGATATGCCGCCCGCGCCCGCCCCGCCGGTGCGCACCGCGCAGGTCAGCCAGTCGGCGCGCATGCCCGACGTGATGAACATCTTGGAGCCGTTGACGACATAATGATCGCCCTGTCTTTCGGCACGGGTCTTCAGGTTCGCGACATCCGACCCGCCCGACGGTTCGGTGATACCGAGCGCGATGATCTTCTCGCCTGCCAGCACCGGCGGCGCGACACGCTGCTTCAATTCCTCGCTGCCCAGTGCCAGCACCGGCGGCAGGCCGATGCCGTGCGTCATCAGCGAGGCAGACAGCCCGCCCGCGCCGACCGCCGCCAGTTCCTCCGTCTGGGTCATCCCGTGGAAGATGTCGAAGCCTTCGGAATGGCCCCCATAGGCTTCCGGATAGCGCAGGCCCAGGATGCCCGCCTCGGCGGCCTTGCGGTGCAGCTCGCGCGGCAGCTCGCCCTCTGCTTCCCATTGATCGATATGCGGGGCGATCTCGCGCGCGACGAAGCGCCGGACCGATTGCGCCAGGGCCTCGTGGCTGTCGTCGTAAAAGGGCGAACGTGCGCGCCAGCTGTCGAAATCGGTCAAGGCATCCTCCGCTTGTGCTTGTTGGAACCACGATTCCGGCGGCGTTACCGCTTTGTCAATTCCTCCATGCTAATGGGGAGCACCATGCCGCAGCCGACAGGGCGGGGGAGCCGACAATGCAGCCGGATGACATGATGCCCCATGTAGCGCGGACCAGGACTGGTCGTTTCCGCGATGCCGCGCTCGAAGCGCGGTTCGTGACGGAAGAGCGCGAGGCGCGCGTTGTCCACATGCGCATGTTCGCAGGCTTTCTGGCAGCGATGCTGATCGGCTACGCCCTGGTCAACCCGCTATATTTCTCCCGCGCAGACGAGGTGAAATTCTCGCTCCTGCTGCTGCCGATACTCGCAATTCTCGCAGGCTTTGTCGGCGCCACCTTCTGGCGCGGCTATGCGGCGCGGCCGATGACCGATTTTGCGAGCCTGCTCGGCGTCGCCTTTCTGATCATGGCGGAAAACGCCCTTCTGTTCGAGGAAATGCACCGCGAGCATGTGCAGTTGCATGCGCCGATCGCCATCAACGGTCTTATCGTCATGGCCTTTGCCGCCATTGCCTTTGCCGGGCAGACGCGCTGGTTCGGCGCCTGGCTCGCGGCGCACGCCGCGATCTATTTCACCGTGATGATCGAGACCGGCAGCGCGCTGGTGCCCGTGCTCTATGGCACGATGACGTACATCACCAGCGCCTCCGTGATGGTGCTGCTCAACTGGTCGGTCGGTCAGGCGCATCGCCAGAGCTTCCTCCTGTCTGGCGCGCTTGCAGCTGAAAAGGCCAAAACCGAGGAACTGCTTTTCAACGTGTTGCCGCCCGCAGTCGCCGCGCGCCTGAAGGCAGGCCAGGTCGTGGCCGATGCCTATCCCGACGTCTCGGTGGTGTTCATCGACATTTGCGGCTTTTCCGATCTGTCGCGGCGGATCTCGCCCGGGCATCTGGTCGATCTGCTGAACGGCTTCTTCCTGCTCGCCGACAAATGTGCAGCAGAAACCGGGGTGGAGAAGGTCAAGACGATCGGCGATGCGTATCTGGCGATCAGCGGTGGCAACAATCCCGCACATAACAGCGCCGATGCCGCGATTTGCTTCGGTGAGGCGGTGATTGCCGGACTGCCCGGCTTGCGCGCCGCGACCGGCATCGATCTGCACATCCGCATCGGCATCCATACCGGCCCGGTGGTCGGCGGCGTGATCGGCGAGACGCGCATGGCCTATGATTACTGGGGCGAAACGATGAACATCGCCAGCCGCATCGAGGGCACGGCCCATCCAGATGGAATCGCCGTGTCCGAGAGCACATGGATGCGCGGGCGGGGCGACCGGCAGTTCGAACTGCCGCAGGTCATCACGCTCAAGGGCGTGGGCGACATGCCGGTCTATCGCCTGGCGAGGCAGCAGCCGGAGGCGGAGATCGTCCGGCTCGCGGGTTAACGCCTTTCGCCCCGGGCGTCCCGAAATCGACCAGCACGATTTGAGGGCTTCCAACTCCAGCGCGAATGGCGTTAGATTAACGCCATGGCAACCATTCTCATCTTCCTGTGCGGCATCATCAACTTCGCCCTGCACAAGGCGACGATGGAATCCGGGCACCCCATGGCGGCGCAGATGCACGCACTGTTCCAGGGCTTCATGCGCGGCTGGGGCAGCTATATGCTGGAATATCTGATCCTGCTCTCGGCGCTCGGCTTTGCTGCGCTGGGCTACACGATCGCGCTGCCTGCCTATATCGTCTATACCGGCATGAATGGTCTTGCCGGCTGGGCAATCCTGACCGGCAAGATCTGACGGCTCAAGCCGCGACCGCCTGTTCGCTGTCTTGCGAGGCTGCTGCCAGCAATCGCTTTTCCAATGTCTTCAGCCGGCTCTTGCTGTCGATCTTGCCCCCCAGCAGATCGGTGACATAGAAGGTGTCGACCGCGCGCTCGCCATAGGTGGCGACATGCGCCGAGTGGACGATGCACTTGAGGTCGAACAGGGCGAACGCCAGGCGGTTGAGCAAGGCAGGCCGATCGAGCGCATTGACCTCGATCACGGTGAAACGGTTTGACGCCTTGTTGTCGACCAGAACATTGGGCGCGATGCTAAAGGCTTCGGCGCGGGGTCGGGCGACCGGGCGCGCGATCAGGCGCGGGGTCAAGGCAACGCGGTTGGCCAGCGCATCGGCAATGGCAGTCTTCAGGCGCGCTATCTGGCTTTCTTCCATGAACGGGCGACCGAGCGGATCCTGCACCAGGAAATTGTCAAGCGCCATGCCGTCGCGCCGGGTGTGGATGCGCGCATCGATGATGTTTCCGCCTGCAAGGTGAATGCCGCCTGCGATGCGATAGAACAGGCCGGGATGGTCGGCCGCGCTGACCGTCACCAGGGTCGCGCCGCGTGCCGGATAGAATTCTGCCGCCACCGTCAGCGGCTCGGTATCGTGCGCATCGATCAGCTTGAGGTTCTGCGCGATGATATCGTCCGGCTCGGCGATCCAGTATGCGTCGTCGAGCTTGCGCGCTAGCTGGACAAAGCGGGCCTCGTCGATCCCCAAGGCCGCGCGCGCGGCTTCCTGCTTGGCGATGACGCGCTCGCGCCGACCATGCTGCTTGTGGCCGAGCCGCAGCAGTTCCTCGGTCGATTCGAACAGTGTGCCGAGCAGCTGGCGCTTCCAGCTGTTCCAGATTCCGGGGCCGACCGCGCGAATGTCGACCACGGTCAGCACCAATAACAGCTTGAGCCGCTCGGGGCTCTGCACCATGGCGGCGAAATCGGCGATGGTCTTGTAATCGGTCAGATCGCGCTTGAACGCGGTGGCCGACATCAGCAGGTGATAGCGCACCAGCCAGGCAACCTGCTCGGTTTCCGCCTCCGTCATGCCGAGCCGCGGGCAGAGCTTCATCGCGACCTCGGCGCCGAGCACGCTGTGATCGCCGCGCCTGCCCTTGGCAATATCGTGCAGCAGCGTCGCGACGAACAGTACGCGGCGGCTGATCAGTTTCTGCATCACGTCATAGGCGAGCGGGTGGTCGTCCTTGAGCTCGCCCGATTCGATCCGCGCGAGCAGGCCGATGGCGCGGATCGAATGCTCGTCCGCCGTATAATGGTGGTACATGTCGAACTGCATCTGCGCGACGACGCGGCCGAAATCGGGCACGAAGCGGCCGAACACCGTTGCCTCGTTCATCCAGCGCAGGACCAGTTCCGGGTCGCGTGGGCTGCACAGCACATCCATGAACAGCGAATTGGGGCGCGGATCGGCGCGGACATGCCGGTCGATCAGATGCGCATCCATGCTCGCCTGGCGCATCGCGCTGGGGTGGATTTCCACCTTGTGCCGGTCGGCCAGCTGGAAGATCTCGATCAGCCGGATCGGGTCTTCGCGGAAGAAATCGGGGCGGGGCAGGGCGAGCCGTCCGCGATCGAGGATGAAGCCGGAAAGCTTGCGCGGGCGCCTGCGCAGGATCGCGGGAATGAAGCGCCGGTCGCGCGCGGCGAACTGGTCGTCCAGCTGCGCCAGAAACACGCCGGTCAGGTCGCCGACGCGTTTGGCGTTGAGGAAGAAATACTGCATGAACCGCTCGACCGCCGACTTGCCCGGACGGTCGGCAAAGCGCATCCGCGTCGCCACCTCGCGCTGCAGGTCGAAGGTCAGCCGGTCCTCTGCGCGTCCGGTAATATCGTGCAGATGGCAGCGCACCGCCCAGAGGAAATTGGCCGAACGGCGGAAACCGCGATATTCGGTCATGGTCAGAAGCCCCGCGTCGACCAGTTCGGCCGCCGAACGCACCTGGTGGATATATTTGCCGATCCAGTAGAGCGTGTGCAGATCGCGCAGGCCGCCCTTGCCGTCCTTCACATTGGGTTCGACGACATAGCGGCTGTCACCCATGCGCTTGTGCCGCTGGTCGCGTTCCTCCAGCTTCTGCGACACGAAATCGCGCGCGGTGCCGGTGACGACATCCTTCCAGAAACGCACCGAGGCCTCGCGATAGATATCCTGGTCGCCCCAGACATAGCGCCCTTCGAGCAGGGCGGTGCGGATGGTGAGGTCGCCGCGCGCCTGGCGGACCATCTCGTCGATCGAGCGGCTGGAATGGCCGACCTTCAGCCCCAGATCCCACATGATATAGAGGATCGCCTCGATCGCCTGCTCGGTCCAGCTGTTCTTGCGCATGGGGGTAAGGAAGGCGATGTCGACATCGCTGTGCGGGGCCATCTCGCCCCGGCCATAGCCGCCCACCGCCGCGATGCAGAAATGCTCGCCCGCGCTGTGATTGGCGACCGGATACTGAAATCGCACGACATAATCGTGGATCAGCCGGACGATCTGATCGATCAGAAACGCTTGGGCGGCGGCGCAGTCGTGCCCCGCCGCCGGATTGGCATGCAGCCGCGCGGCAATTTCCGCGCGCCCTGCCGCCAGCGCCTCGCGCAATATCGTGACGACCGGCATGCGTGCCTTGTCGCCGAGTTCGGCAGCGAATTCGGCGATGCGGGCGTCGAGCGCACGGCGATCGATGATCGCGCGCTGGTTGGCAACGGGGTTCATGGCAAGCAGCGATACAGGCGCGAAGTTAAGGTCAGGTGGCTGCTCCCGCTTCGGCCGCCACGGCAGCCTGATAGGACTTGCGCAAGCTGACCTTGTCGATCTTTGCCGTACCCAGACGCGGCAGCGCCTCGGCGCTCTGCCACAGGCGCGCCGGGACCTTGAACGCGGCGAGCTGGCCCGACAGGAATTCGGTAAGCTGTTCGTCGCTCAGGCTCGCGCCCTCGCGCACGACATAGACCGCGCCGACAATCTCGCCGAACCGCTCGTCGGGAATGCCGAACACGCTCGCCTCGGCAATGTCGGGATGCGCATAGATCGCCGATTCCACCTCGACACAGCTGATGTTCTCGCCGCCGCGGATGATGATGTCCTTCTTGCGGTCGACGATGAACAGATAGCCGTCGGCGTCGAGATAGCCGAGATCACCGGTGCGGAAATAGCCGTCGGGCATGATCGCCGCCTTCGTCGCCGCCTCGTTGTTCCAGTAACCGAGGAAATTGGCGATCGATCGGATCGAAACCTCGCCCACCTGGCCTTGGGGCAGCGGGTAACCATTGTCGTCGAGAATGGCGAGATCGACCAGCGGACGCGACGGCTGACCGGTGCTGTCGGGCTTGGCCATGTAATTCTCGTTGAAATTGCCACAGCCCACACCGTTGGTTTCGGTCAGGCCATAGCCCAGGATCGGAAAGGCCCAGTCCATCGTCTCCTTGATGCGCTTGACATGCTCGACCGGGCGCGGCGCGCCGCCTGCGGCAAAGGTGACGCAGGTCCTGAGGTCATACTTGTCGCGATTGGGGTGCTGGGCGATCTCGTAGCTCATCAGCGGCACGCCGACGAAATAGCTGATCTTCTCCTTCTCGATCAGCCGCATCGCCTCTTCGGCATCCCATTTGGGCATCAGCACGAGCTTGCGGCCGATGACGAAGCTCTGCAGCAGCACCGGCACCTCGGCGGTGACATGGAAGAGCGGTACGTTGAGCAGCGTGGCGGGCTGGCCTTCGGGCGGCTTGCCCTGGCGGGTGACGATGTTCAGCGCCATCAGCGTCTGTGCGACATAGCTGAACACGCCCTGCACCACACCACGATGGTCGGAATAGGCACCCTTGGACTGGCCGGTGGAGCCAGAAGTGAACAGGATGGTGGCAATATCGTCGCCGGTCAGTTCGGGAAGCTCGGTCGATGCGTCGCCGCCGGCTTCGAGCACCGGCGCAAGGCCGCTTTCGGGCGGGCCGTCATGGCTGAACACGATCAAGCGGGCATTGCCGGTCGCGCCGCATTCCGCAATGCGCCTCGCGCAGCGGTCATCGGCAAGCACCAATGTGCAATCGACATCGGTGATCCCTGCGCACAGTTCCGGGCCCTGCCACCAGCCGTTGAGCAGTGTGGCGACGCCGCCCGCCATCAAGATGCCCATATAGGCGATGATCCAGTTGGCCGAATTGCGCGCGGCGAGGCCGACCCGGTCGCCCTTCCGGATGCCATGGCCTGCAACCAGGGCGGCAGCGACATGGCGCGCGGCGGCATAGCTCTGGCCAAAGGTCAGCCGCGTTTCGCCATCGACCAGAAATTCGGCATCGGCATGCTGCATGCAGAAATAGGCAAAGAAATGCGACAGCGCTGGCGGAGCCGACGCGATCATGGGCAGCTTGTGGCCATATTTCTCGAAGGTCGTCAGCGGGAGCATTCCTCCTTCGCCGGTCAGCGCCTGGATGGCTTCATCCATCATCTGGTCCAGCTCGGTCGCCATCAAAATCTCTCCTCTTTCGCTTGTGCTTGGCTGCCCTTATGAAGGGGAAAACCCTTGGGGAAAAGCCTTGATCCTGCCCATTTCGGCGCTAGCCGCCAATATCGCATCGACCTCTGGGACCGTTGCCGCGAAGACCGCGATCCGCTTCGAGGAGCTGGGGCTGTCGCCGGTCGCCCTTTCGATCGGTTCGTTCCAGCTAAAATGGTACAGCCTGGCCTATCTGTTCGGCATCCTGCTGGGCTATTGGTATATGGGCCGCATGCTGAAGGCGCCCGGCGCGCCGATGGCGCAGCGCCATGCCGATGACCTGATGCTCTATTCGACGCTCGGCATCATCCTGGGCGGGCGGCTGGGCTATGTCACCTTCTACCGGCCCGATCTGTACGAGACCCCTCTTGAAGTGTTCAAGGTGTGGGAAGGGGGCATGTCCTTCCACGGCGGGCTGATCGGCGTGCTGCTGGCGATCGGCTATCTCGTCTGGCGCAACAGGCTGAGCTATCTGCGCGTCGGCGATTATGTTGCCTGTGTCGTGCCGTTCGGACTGCTGTTCGGGCGCCTCGCCAATTTCGTCAATGCAGAGCTCTGGGGCCGCCCGACCGACGTCGCCTGGGCGGTGATCTTCCCCACCGATCCCGATGCACTGCCGCGCCATCCCAGCCAGCTCTACGAGGCCGGGCTGGAAGGGCTGGTGCTGGGCATCGTGCTGATGCTGCTGTTCTGGAAGACACAGGTCCGCCATCGCCCGGGCTTTCTGGGCGGCGTGTTCCTGGCAGGGTACGGAATTGCCCGCTTCATCGTCGAATATTTCCGCAATCCCGATGCGCATCTGATCGAATTCGCCAATCAGACGGGCATGAGCATGGGCCAGTGGCTGACCGTACCCATGATCCTGATCGGCCTGTACCTGATCGTCAGTTCGCGCGGGCGCACGGCCAAGCCGCTGCCCGCGACAGCCTGATCCTCGTGGAAGAGCAGGATCCGCCCCAGGGGCTGGAGGTGGTGTTCAGGCGGTTGATCGGGGCCACGGGACCGATCAGCGTCGCCCATTACATGGCCGAGGCGAACGCGCAATATTACAACCGCGCCGATCCGCTCGGCGTGACCGGCGATTTCATCACCGCGCCCGAGATCAGCCAGATGTTCGGTGAGATGATCGGGCTGTGGCTGGCTGATCAATGGCAGCAGGCCGGCAAGCCGCAGCTTTGCCATTTCGTCGAATTCGGGCCCGGCCGGGGTACGCTTGCTGCCGATGCGCTGCGTGCCATGGGGCAGTTCCAGTTCCACCCCAAGGTGCATCTGATCGAGGGCAGCAGCGCGCTGCGCATGGCGCAGAAGCTGAGCGTGCCTGGTGCCACCTGGCATGACGGGCTGGATAGCGTTCCGCGCGAGGGGCCTTTGCTGATCGTCGCGAACGAATTTCTCGATGCGCTGCCGGTGCGGCAGATCGTGCGCGCCGAACAGGGCTGGCGCGAGCGGGTGGTGGTGCACAATGGCGAGCGCTTCCTGCCGGTCGCGGGGGCGCGGCCGATGGACTCGGCAGTGCCCAAGGAATGGGCAGACAGCCCGCTCGGCACGATCCTCGAGAGCAATCCGGCAGCGGCGGGCATGGCCTATGAGATTGCCGCGCGGTTGAAGGCGCAGGGCGGGGCGGCCTTGTTCATCGATTATGGCTATGCCGAACCGCAGACCGGCAGCACGCTGCAGGCGGTGCGCGCGCATCAGAAGGTCGATCCGTTCGTCGATCCCGGCCTTGCCGATCTGACCGCACTGGTCGATTTCGCGCAGCTCAAGCAGATCGCGCTGGCGGGCGATGTCGATTGCCACGGTCCGGTCGGGCAGGGCGACTGGCTGATGGCGCTGGGCATCGCGCAGCGCGCGGCCGTGCTCGCCAGGGGTCAGCCCGCCAAGGCGCAGGAGATCATGACCGCGCTCGACCGGCTGGTGTCGCCCGATCAGATGGGCGCGCTGTTCAAGGTGCTTGCCTATCGCGGGCCCGGCTGGCCGGTGGGTGCGGGTTTTGGAGGCGCAGCCTGAAGTTTTCGTCATTCCCGCGAAAGCGGGAATCCCGCTTCTTCGGTACGTTGGCGCAGAAGCGGGACCCCCGCCTGCGCGGGGGTGACGGGTAGAGATGGCGAAATATTCTAGCCCGCCGCTGCGCGCTTCAGCCGGTCATTGATGGCGTCGCCCATGCCGCCCACCGGCACCGGCGCCACTGCAATGCGGGCACGGTCGCTCGCATCGGCGCGGTGGAGCGCGGCGTAGAGACTGGCCGCTGCCTCGGCGAGATCGCCCGCCGCCGACAGCGTGTCCTGGCCTGCCACATCGCCGAAACCGATCAGCCATTCGTCTGCATCCGCCGACACTGCTCCCAATCGCAGCGGCTTGCCGGGTGCGTAATGGCTGGCGAGCTGGCCCGGTGCCTCGATTCGCTGGTCTGCGAGCGGGATGGCAGGCTCGCCCAGCAGGGCTGCGATCGCGACAGGATCGATCGGTCCGGGGCGCAGCAGTTGCCAGCCTGAAGGCGCATCCTCGAAGTTGCGCAGCGCAACTATGGTCGATTCGAGCCCCGCCTTGCACGGCCCCCCGTCGAGGATCAGCTCAAGCCCGTCGCCGAGGCTTGCCGCAACATGCGCGGCCTCGGTCGGGCTGATGGCCCCCGAACGGTTGGCGGACGGTGCGGCCAGATACAGCCCGCTCGCCTGCAATACCTCGCGCATCACCGGGTGCGCGGGGCAGCGCAGCGCGATCGTCGGCAGTCCTGCGGTGACCGCAGGCGCGATTCCTGCATCCTCTTGCAGCGGCAGAACAAGCGTCAGCGGACCCGGCCAGAAGGCGGCGGCCAATTTTTCTGCGCGCTCATCAAAACTCGCGATGGCCCGCGCGCTGGTCATGTCCGGCACGTGCACGATCAGCGGGTTGAAATCGGGCCTGCCCTTGGTGCGATAGATCGCCGCTACGGCATCTGCGCGCGAAGCATCGGCAGCCAGGCCATAGACCGTCTCGGTCGGCAGCGCGACGGGCCGGCCTTCGCGCAGGATCGTCACCGCGCGCGCCATTCCGTCAGCATCGGCAGGCACGATCCGCGGGTCAGAAGGCTTGGAAGCTTGCATGTTGCTGCCTATACAGCGCTCAAACGCAAGGGACAGCAGGGAATAGAGCATGACTTTCACCGCACCGACCACCGAACAGCTGTTCGTCTTGAAGACGATCACCGGCATCGACGAACTGCAAGGCCATGATCGCTTTGCCGAAGCGACGCCCGATCTGGTCGAGGCGATTGTCGAGGGCGTAGGCGAATTTGCCGCCGGGGAATTCGCGCCCCTGTACCGCATCGGCGATACCGTCGGTGCGCGGCTGATCGACGGGGCGGTGACAATGCCCGAGGGGTACCGCGAGGCGTACCAGCATTATGTCGAAGCGGGCTGGAGCGCTTTGAGCGCCCCTGCCGATCATGGCGGCCAGGGCCTGCCGTTCAGCCTGGCGACCGTCGCGCTCGATTCGCTCGGCGCGGCCAACATGGCCTTCGCGCTCTGCCCGATCCTGACCGTCGGCGCGATCGAGGCGCTGCACCATCACGGCAGCGACCAGCAGAAGGCGCTGTACCTGCCCAAGCTTTCGACCGGCGAATGGACCGGCACGATGAACCTTACCGAACCGCAGGCGGGCAGCGATGTGGGGGCCTTGCGCGCCACCGCCACCCCGCGCGGCGACGGCACCTATGCGATCCGCGGGCAGAAGATCTACATCTCGTTCGGCGATCATGACATGGCCGACAACATCATCCACCTGGTGCTGGCGCGCACCCCCGATGCGCCTGCCGGAACCAAGGGCATCTCGCTGTTCCTGGTGCCCAAGTACCGGCTCGACGCGGACGGCAATCCGGGCGAGGCCAATGGCATCAAGACGGTGTCGATCGAGCACAAGATGGGCATCAACGCTTCGCCGACCTGCGTGCTGCAGTTCGGCGAGGAAGGCGAGAGCGTCGGCGAGCTGATCGGTCCCGAATTTGGCGGCATGCGCGCGATGTTCACGATGATGAACAACGCCCGGCTCAATGTCGGCTTGCAGGGCGTGCAGATCGCCGAGGGCGCAACGCAAAAGGCGCTGTGGTTCGCGCGCGAACGCGTCCAGTCGGCGCGCGCAGGGGCCGGCCGCGATCCGGTCGCAATCATCGAGCATCCCGATGTCCGCCGCATGCTGCTGCGCATGAAGGCGGGGACCGAGGCGATCCGTGCACTGCTCTATTACGCGTCGGGCCAGGTCGACCGCGCCAATCTGGGCGTGCCCGGTGCGCGCGAGATGGTCGATCTGCTGACCCCGCTCGCCAAGACCTATGGCACCGATCTCGGCAGCGAGATCGCCTCGCTGGGTGTGCAGGTCCATGGCGGCATGGGCTATGTCGAGGAGACCGGCGCGGCGCAATATTATCGCGATATCCGCATTGCGCAGATCTACGAGGGCACGAACGGCATCCAGGCAGCGGATCTGGTCGGGCGCAAACTCGGCATGGCGGGCGGCGATGTGGTGCGCGGCCTGATCGCAGAGGTGCAGGCCGATGCCGGCAATCACCCCGCGCTGGCCTCGCTCGCCGGCGATGTCGCGGAAGTCACCGAGTATATGGTCGGCGCGAGCGTCGATGACCGGCTCGCCGGTAGCTATCCCTATTGCACGATGATGGCGGTGATGACGGCAGGCTGGCTGATGCTCAAGCAGAGCCGCGCGGCGCAAGCGATGCTCGACGCGGGCGAAGGCAATGCCGAATTCCTGAAAGCCAAGCTGGTGACGACGCGCTTCTATCTGGAGCGCATGGTGCCCGAGGCGGGGGGCCTGAAGGCAGCGGCCATGGCGGGCGCGGACCTGCTCTATGCACTGGATGCCGAGGCGCTGGCGGCTTGATCGGTTGGTGAGCGCAGCCTCCAACTCCGTTTGTCCCGAGCGTGTCGAGGGACGTATGTTCGAACGGTACCGATCACGTCCCTCGACTTCGCTCGGGACAAACGGGTAGGGGGAGCCCGGTTATGGATGAAACTGAGCTTCTCGCCCGCATCGCAGAGGCACTCGAACGCCTCGCGCTACCGCCGGTGCGCGAGACAGACTGGACCACGCATCCTGCCTATGTCTGGAGCGCACGCGGAGCCGAGGCCGTGCCCGAGCTCAAGGCCGTGCCGCTCGAGCGCCTGCGCGGCATCGATGCGCACAAGGCGAGTTTTGTCGAAAATGTCCGGCGCCATGCCGCAGGGGTGCCTGCGCATGACGTGCTGCTCTGGGGGTCGCGCGGCATGGGCAAGTCGGCTCTGGTCAAGGCGGCGGTCGCGGATGCGCAAGGATCGGGCGCACCGATTGCGCTGGTCCAGACCGGCGGCGAGCCTGATGCGCTGATCCAGCTGCCTGCACTGTTCTCTGCGCTGGGCCAGGTCGATCGCCGCTTCGTGCTCTTTATCGACGATATCGGCTTCGACGGCCCCGAAGCTGCCAGCGCCGCGCGGTCGCTGCGCTCGCTGCTCGAAGGCGGAGCGATGGCACGTCCGGCCAATGTCCGGCTCGCGGTCACCTCCAACCGCCGCGCGATCGTCGAGCGGCAAATGAGCGAACAGGACGATCCGATCAATCCGCGCGATGCAGTCGACGACCGGCTGGCGCTGGCCGACCGGTTCGGGCTGAGCCTCGGCTTCCCGGTCTGCGACCAGAATGCCTATCTCGATATCATCAGCGGCTATGCCGATGCGTACGGGCTCGAGTTCGCTCCTGAGGACGCCTTGCTCTGGGCGCGGCAGCGGGGCGCGCGTTCGGGCCGTATTGCCTGGCACTATGTGACCGAACTGGCGGGCCGCGCAGGCCGCTTGCTCGATTGATGCTGGCGGCATGACGATGCTGCCTGTCCTCTACAGCTTCCGCCGCTGCCCCTTTGCGATGCGCGCGCGCATGGCGCTGCTGGTCAGCGGCCAGGCAGTCGAGCTGCGCGAGATCGTGCTGCGCGCCAAGCCTCAGGCGATGCTCGATGCGTCGCCCAAGGGCACGGTGCCGGTGCTGCTGCTTCCCGACGCGACGGTGATCGACCAGAGCCTGGACATCATGCGCTGGGCGCTGGGACGCCATGATCCCGAAGGCTGGCTGCAGGGCGATGACCGGGCGCTGATCGATACGTTCGACGGGCCATTCAAGCACCATCTCGATCGCTACAAATACCCCAATCGGCATGGCAGCGACCCGATCGAACACCGCGCAGCAGGGATGGCGTTTCTCGACATGCTCGATCAGCGTCTTGCCGCCAGCGCCTTTCTGTGCGGGCCTTTGCGGACACTGGCCGATGTTGCACTGTTCCCGTTTGTCCGTCAGTTTGCCGCGACCGATCAGGCCTGGTTCGATACGCAGCCTGTGCCGCAGGTCCATGCCTGGCTGGCGGGACTGATCGCGTCTGATCTGTTCGGGGCCGCGATGCTGCGCCTGCCACCCTGGCAGCCGGGCGACGCGCCTGTCCTGTTTGCCACCGGTTAACCGCCAGATGCTAAGCGTGCCTGCGATGCTGACCCGGTTTCTGCCCTATCGACTGCAAGCGCGCCTCGACAACTGGCGACATGATTCGGTGTGCCGTCCGGTGCTGGAAACCGCGCCGATCCGCCCCGCACATGATGGGCTGATCATCTTTTCGATGATGGGCACGGCGGTGCTGTTGCCCTATCTGGTCGCGGTAAAGTCCTTCTGGGGGCATCTGCGCCAGGGACGGGTGGTCATCCTGTCTGACGGAACGCTGACCACCGAGGATCGCGAGGTGCTCGCCTGGCATTGCGGCAATCCCGAAATCATCGACATTGCCGATGTCGACCATAGCGGCTTCCCGGCCGGCGGCGCATGGGAGCGTTTCCTGTCGATACTCGACCGGCGCCATGACCATTATGTCATACAGCTGGACAGCGACACGGTGACCCTGGGGCATCCCGGCGTGGTGGCCGACGCCATTGCCGCCAATCGCAGCTTCACCCTGCTGGGCGGAGAGGAATGGGAAATCGGGGTGAGGAACTGTACCGGATTTCAGCCGCCTGCGCCCAATTCTCCCGCCGATGCGCGCCATATCCAGGCGCGCATGGAACGTTCGCTCGCCCTTGTGTCCGACGCCGAGCGACTGAACTATATCCGTGGTTGCGCAGGGTTCGCCGGTTTTGCCCGGGGTGGCAACGGGCGCGAGACCGCGCGCTTCTTCCATGACGAGATGGTCCGGCTGCTCGGCCGCGAGGCTATGGCCGAATGGGGCAGCGAGCAGGTGACCTCCAGCTTCGTCGTCGCCAACGATCCCGATCCCGTGCTTTTGCCCTATCGCCAGTATGCCAATTACTGGGCCGAACCCTGGGATGCCGATTGCCGGTTCATGCACTTTGTCGGCGCGCACCGGCATGACGGCACTGCCTATCGCGATGCGACGCGCGCGGCGCTGGCAAAGCTGGACCGCTGAAAACCCCTTGCCTGGCTGACAGCACTGGACAGCGCAGCTTCGCGCCCCGATAGCGGCGGCATGGCCACCGTTCCCGCTCCGCTCACGACATCGCCGCGCGCGCCGCTTCTGGCCATGCTCGCCTGTCTGGGCGGGATGATGTTCTTCGGCGCGATGGACAGCGCGATGAAGGCGGTGACGATCGATATCGGCGTGATCGCAGCTCTGTTCTGGCGCTGCGTGATCGGGTCGGTGCTGGCGGGCATCCTTTTCGTCGCCAGAGGCAACCGACGCCTCCCCCGCGGCGCAGCCCTGCGACTGCACCTGCTGCGCGGCACGGTGGTCGCGGGCATGGCGGTGCTGTTCTTCTGGGGCCTCGCGCGCACACCCATGGCAGAAGCGGTAGCGATCACCTTCATCGCGCCGATCATCGCCCTGTTCCTCGCGGCAGTCCTGCTCAAGGAAAGAATCGGGCGCGGCGCGGTGCTGGCATCGGTGCTGGGCTTTGGCGGCGTGCTCGTCATATCGGCAGGCAGGCTCGGCTGGCTGGGCAGTGCAGCGGTCGCGAGCGACAGCGCGCCCGGATGGCAGGGCATCGCCGCGATCATGGCGTCGGCCGTGCTCTATGCCTGGAACCTGGTGCTGCAGCGCCAGCAGGCGCAGATCGCCAGCCCGCAGGAAATCGTGCTGGTGCAGAATGTCATCATGGCCTTCTGGATCGGGCTCGCCATGCCCTTTGCCGGCGCTCTGCCGGGCGATTCGGCCATGGCAGCGCCGCTGGGCTGGGGACTGCTGACCTTGGCGGCGGTGCTGGCGATCCTGTCGCTGTCGCTGCTTTCCTGGGCCTATGCCCGGGCCGAGGCGCAGGCGCTGGTACCGCTGGAATATTCGATGTTCATCTGGGGCGCGCTGTTCGGCTGGCTGATCTTCGACGAGACGATCGGCTGGACCACCCTGGCCGGCGCGGCGCTGATCGTCAGCGGCTGCTGGCAGGTTGCAAAGCGTCAACCCGCCTGATCCGCTGGCCAGGGCGAGCGTCAGTTCCTGCTTTCCCCGCCGCGTCATTCTGGCTAGGCAGAACCGGGGACAATCTTCAAATTCGATAGACGGGACACGGGCGCAGGCATGACACGGATTTTGCTGGGGGTGGCAGGCATTGCGCTGATTCTGGTGATTGCCCTGCTGCTGTCGAACAACCGTCGCGCCATAAGGCTGCGTGTTGTCGGCGCCGCCTTTGCGCTGCAGGCGGGCATCGCCGTGCTGGTGCTCTATGTGCCCGCAGGACGCACCGCCATCCAGGCGATGTCGCGCGGCGTCGCCAATCTGCTCGGCTATGCCCAGGCGGGTACCAATTTCATCTTCGGCCCGCTCGCCAGCCCCGAGGTCGGCGGCAACAGCTTTGCGATTGCCGCATTGCCGGTGATCATCTTCTTCTCGGCGCTGGTGTCGATCCTCTATTATCTCGGCATCATGCAGCGCGTGATCCAGTGGGTCGGCGGCGGCATCGAGAAGCTGATCGGCATTTCCAAGGTCGAAAGCCTGTGCGCGGCGGCCAACATCTTCGTCGGCCAGAGCGAATCGCCACTGGTGATCCGCCCTTATCTGGCGGGGCTCAAGCCCGCGCAGCTGTTCACGGTGATGAGCGTCGGCATGGCGGGCGTCGCCGGCACGATCCTCGCCGCCTATGCCGCGATGGGCATCCGCATCGACTATCTGCTCGCCGCTGCGTTCATGTCCGCGCCCGGCGGCATCCTGATGGCCAAGATCATCATGCCCGACGATCCAGCCGACCGGAACAATGAAGCCGTGATGCCGCTCGATGTCGAATATGAGGACGAGCGCCCCGCCAATGTCATCATGGCGGCGGCCATGGGCGCGCAGACCGGCGTCAAGCTGGCCGTGGCGGTCGGCGCCATGGTGCTGGCGTTCGTCGCGCTGGTCGCGCTTGCCAATGGCATGCTGGCGGGCATCGGTGGCTGGTTTGGTCAGCCCGGCCTCTCGTTCCAGCAGATCGTCGGCTATGTCTTTGCGCCGATCATGTACCTCATCGGCGTGCCGTGGGACGAGGCGCTGCGCGCAGGCGGGCTGTTCGGCACCAAGATCGTGCTCAACGAATTCGTGGCCTTCATCGAACTCGGCGGTCCCGATGCCGGGCTGTCCGCGCGCACCATCGCGATCGTCACCTTCGCGCTGTGCGGCTTTGCCAATTTCTCCTCGATCGCGATCCAGATGGCGGTGACCGGCGGGCTCGCCCCCAGCCAGCGGCCGATGATCGCGCGGCTGGGATTGAAGGCACTGGCCGCCGGCAGCCTGGCGAACCTGATGAGCGCGGCGCTCGCCGGGTTGCTGATCACGGTGTGACGATATGCGGGGCCCGGCACTTCGTGCGGGATTGCGCTACGGGCTCGAAGCCTTTGCACTGGGGTTCGTCCTCGGTGTCATCCGAACGTTGATCGTCGCGCCTGCGCTGGGAACATCGATCGCCGTACTGATCGAACTTCCGCTGCTGCTGCTCGCCATGGCCTGGCGCGCACACGCCATCGTCCAGCGATCTTCCGCTCTTGCAGGAAATGGCGACCTGGTCGTCATGGGGATAACCGGATCGCTGGTCCTCATGCTCGCCGAGCTTCTGCTGGGCCTCGCGCTGGGGATCAGCGCGGAGCAATGGTATGACGATCTCTTCCACATGCCCGGAGTGGCGGGCCTTGCGGGACAGGGTCCACTGGCCCTGTTCCCGCTGCTCGTCGGTCGCGCAAAGCGCGTCAGGGCTGAGTAAAGGCCGGCGGGTCCGACGCGTCCATCGAATCGTCGAGCGCATCGTCGAGTTCGTCTTCGCTGACATTGTCCTTGTCGACATCGGGCTCGGGCGGTTCGGTATCACCGTGCGCCTGCTCGTTCAGGCTAGACTTCTTCGCGCCTGCGCGCTGGGCGGTTTCATCGGTGCAGTCGACGGGATCGGTCGGCTGGCGGTTTTCGGTATCGGTCATGGGGAACTCTCCTTGCTGCCCGGACTACGCCGGGGCGCGCAGGGCGGTTCCCGTCAGGCGACCCCGGCGCGCCTGAGCTCGGGCCCCAGCCGGCCGGTCAGCCACAGAGCCCACATCCTGAAGTCCGCCGCCAGCGACCAGAGCGGATAGGTGAAGGTGGCAGGCCGGTTTCGCTCGATCCGCCAGTGGCTGATCCAGGCGAAGAAATAGCCCGCGACCGGCATCATCGCGAACAGCAGGAAACTCCCGGTGAGCAGCGCCGCCAGCGCCAGCAGCACGACCAGCGTCGTGCCGACATAATGCCATGCGCGGGTCAGCGGGCGGCTATGCTCGCTCAGGTAATAAGGCCAGAATTCGGCAAAGCTGGTGTAGCGCTGCATCTCGATTGTCTCCTGGCGGCATGATAGCCATAATCCATGTCCGCTATCCAGACCCCTTTGCTGTTCGTCTACGGCACGCTGCGCCGGGGAAGCGATCATCCCAATGCGACACGGCTCGCGCGCGAAAGCGAGTGGTTGGGCATGGGTACGCTCACCGGCACGCTTTACCGCGTCAGCTGGTACCCGGCGCTGGTGCTGGAGGGCAGCGATAGCATCACCGGCGATCTGCTGCGCCTCACCGACCCCGCCGCCAGCCTCCCCTGGCTCGACATTTTCGAAAGCTGCGGCCCCGACGATCCGCCGCCGCACGATTATCGCCGTGAGATCGCGCCTGTCATGACGGCAGGCGGGGCGGTCTCCGCGATGGTCTATGTCTGGAACCTGCCGCGCGACGCGCTGGAGCGGATACCCGGCGGCGACTGGCTGAGCGCTTAAGCAGTTCCCTCCGCAGGCGGCGGCGCATCATTGGCTGCCGGGGCTGCCTCGATCTGCGCCGCGCCCGCCACCAGCCCGTCGAGCGACGCGCCGTTGAGGCCGAGGTCCTTCATCAGCCCGTCGATGATCGGGGCCTGGGCGCGATAGCTCAGGGCGGCGGCGACGGCGTCGCTGGCGAGATTGCCGCTGCTGCCCATATTCGCGGACCCGGACGTGCCGCCCGACTGGCCCAGCCCGTCCACCTTGACGATCTTGATCGAATCGATGGCTTCCAGCGGCTTGGACGCCTCGCGGATGACTTCGGGCAGCACCTTGAGCAGCGCAAGCTTGGTCTGCAGCGAGATCTGGTCGGATGACAGCAGGTTCGCCGCTTCGTTGACCGCGCGCTGGCCTGCAGCTTCCACCTCGAAGCGCACCCGCGCTGCGTCCGCGCGCAGCTTTTCGGCTTCGGATTCGCCCTCGGCCTCCAGCCGCACCGCTTCGGCGCGGTTGGCGGCGGCGGCCTTCTCGGCCTCTGCCTCGACCTTGACGCGGATCGCATCGCGCTCGGCCTGCTTGGCCGCCTCGATCAGCTCGATGCGCTTGGAACGCTCGGCAATCTCGGTCTCGCGTGCGGTGGTCACCTGCTCCTCGGCGGCGACCGCAGTGGCGCGCGCGGTATCGGCCTCGCCCTTGGCCTGGCTTTCCTCGCGGCTCTTGTTCTGGATGGCGATCTGCTGTTCCTGCCGGGCAATCTCGATCGCCTGCTGCTGCGCGATCCGCGCCTGCTGCACCGCGCGGTCGGCCTCGATCTGCTGGCTGTCGACCAGCTTCTTCGCCTCGATCCGCGCCGCTTCGGCCTCCTGGTTGCGCAGCGCCTGTTCGCGGGCGACCTCGGCCGCCTGTTCGGCGCGGCGCATCTCGATCTCGCGCTCCTGCTCCAGCCGGGCGAATTCATTGTCGCGCGAGATTTCGAGCGACCGCTTGTCCGCCTCCAGATTCTTGGTCTCGATCTGCACGCGTGTATCCTGCTCGATATCGTTGCGCGCCTTCTTGCGCAGCTCGATCTGCTCGGTCAGCTTGGTCAGGCCCTCGGCGTCGAACGCGTTGTTGGCGTTGAAATGCTCGATGCTGGTCTGGTCGAGCCCGGTCAGCGAGACCGATTCGAGCTCCAGTCCGTTCATCGCCAGATCGGCCGACGAGACCTGCTGCACCTTCTGCACGAAATCGCTGCGCTGCTCGTGCAACTGGTTCATCGTCATGCCCGCCGCGACCGAGCGCAGCGCGTCTACGAACTTGCCCTCGACCAGATCCTTCAATGCCTCGGGCTGCATCGTGCGCAGGCCCAGCGTCTGCGCCGCCATGGCGAGCGCCCCCGCATCGGGCCGCACGCGCACATAGAATTCCGCCTTCACGTCGATCCGCAGCCGGTCGAGCGTGATCAGCGCATCGGTATTCTTGCGCTCCACCGCCAGCCGCACGGTGTTCATGTTCACCGGCATCGTCTCGTGCAGCACCGGCAGCACCAGCGCACCGCCGTTCATTACCACCTTCTCCCCGCCAAAGCCGGTGCGGACGAAAGCAATCTCCTTGGTCGCGCGCTTGTACAGCCGGGTGATGATGAGGCCAACGATCAGCAGAAACGCGAACACCGTGCCCGCGAGCATGGCGATGGTAACGACCCCGCTGGGGATGATGTCGGTCATGGGGGCTCCTTGGGGCCAGGAAGAATCGTTGAAACTGGTATCGAAGCTAACCAGTCGAAGAGGCCGTTGCGAGGACAATCGAAGCAGAACTGACGCCAGTTTGCGGATGATCAGACCCGCTCAGCCTGAGCTTGTCGAAGGCCCCGCGCCACGCCCGCTTCCCTCAACTCTGGCTAGCCAGCAAGCTGCCAAGCCTTCGTTTCTCCCCCTGAAGGGGAGAGAGCAATTTTCTCACAACCCCGGCAGAAAATGACCACCCTTGCTGATCGCGCGGAAGACCTCGCCCTCACGGCGGACCAGCAGGATGTCCTCGCCTTCATGCAGCACCTGGTCGGCATTGTCGGGTTCAGCCATCACGTAATGCGGGTGGCCGTGCACGTCGGTGACGCGGGCGCGGGCGGGTGAGCCGGGGCGGGCGGTGCCGGTCTGGATGGTGGCGAAGCGGCCGACCAGGGAATCGACGGCCACAGCGGTGGTTTCGTCCTGCGGCATGATCTGCGCCAGCACGCGCGCGCCTGCGCCGGTGAAGGGCAGCGAGACGGCGGCGGCGACTGGGCCTGCAAGCCACGCGCTGGCTAGGCTGCCGGTCAGCGCCTGCCAGAATTGCTGGCCCGCATAGCCGATGATGCCGAAGATCATCAGGAACAGGGCGACCCAGAGCAGCAACGGCAGGCGACCAAGGCCGAGCAGCGACAGCAGTCCATCGCTCGCGGCATCGCCCAGGTCATGATCGGCATCGAAATCGCCCAGGCCAGCTACCTGCGCGCCGCCGATCAGCAGCATCAATACGATGGCTGCGGCAAAGGGTGTGTTCTGGCTGGCGAGCAGGAAATCGAGCATCGCACCAGCCTAATCACTCGGTGTCGGCAACACCATCATATTTGAGTTCGAGATAGCGGCCGCGGATCGCGAGCTTGTCGGCATCGCCCTCGGCAATGGTGCGGGTGGCGCTGGCGATTTCGCGTTCGATGACGCCGAGGCCATGGATCAGCTGCTCGTCGGGGGTCCGCTCGCCGCGCTTTTCCTGGCGCATGCTCGCCGGGATCTTGCGATAGCCGGTGATCAGCTCGGGCAGATGTTCGCCGACCAGCTTGCGGATTTCGCGTGCCGGTTCGCTGTTTTCTTCCAGCGTCTGAAGCTGCGGCGCGAGCATGTCGAGCTGCACGCCGATCTGGTCGACGAGCGTGACGGCGGGCGCGGGCAGCGCGGGGCGCTGGCTCTCGAGCCAGATCTCGGTCTTGCCCGCAAGCACCTTCAAGGGCTCCTTGGCCAGCCGCTCGGGCGTCGGTACTTTCAGCTTCATGCCGCTGCCCAGCACGACCGTGGCGACAACCGCCGCGAGGACGGTGAGGAGCACGCCATAAAAGCCGATGCCATCGATGATCGCGCCGACGATGCCCGCCGCCACCAGGATAACGCCGATGCTGATCGCGATCGCCGCGATCTTCTTCCACAGATGCTCGCGCTTCAATGCGCGCGACTTGCTGCCGATCGACGGACCCATCTGCACCCGGCGCTTGACCGCGGCGGCATCGGCGAGGATCTGGTCGGACTGGCTGGTCAGCGATTTGGACATGGGCAAGCCTGGTTCAAGCCTCCAGCGAGCTCAGCAGCGACGGGCCGGACGTCGTGCCGCCGCCCTGCGAGGCGCCCTCGGCGCGCGCGATATAGCCCTTGGATTTCTCGACTTCCTTGCTTAGCGTGTCGACCGTGGTCTTCATGCTGTCGAGCGCCTTGACCTTGAACGTGTCGATATTGTCCATCGTGTCATAGATATTCTGGAAGGCGCGCTGCAGCGTCTCGACCGGAATCGTCGCCGATGCCGCCTGTTCGTGAATCTTCGCGGTCTGGTCCTTGAGCATCGTGCCGGTCGAATCGATGATGTTCGCGGTGGTGGTGTTCAAGGCGGTGATCTGGTCGAGCACCAGCTTCTGCCCGACCAGCGCCTGCGCGACGGTGACGGCGGTGCGCAGTGCCGCGACCGTGGTGGTGCTGGCGCGGTCGACGCCCTTGACCAGCTCGACATTGTTCTTCTTGACGAGGTCCAGCGCGAGATAGCCCTGCACGGTCACCGCCATCTGGGTGAGCAGATCCTGCGTGCGCTGGCGGACATAGAAGAGCGCTGTTTCCTTGATCGCCTTGGCCTTGGCAGGATCGGTCATTTCCAGCTCGGCGGCCTTGGCTTCGAGCCGCGCGTCGAGCGTCTTCGACACATGGATCATCTGCTCGAGCTTGCCCATCGCGGCCCACAGATTTTGCCGTTCGACGTCGATCGCGGCATTGTCCATCAGCAGTTCGTCCTTGCCGCTTTGGAGACTGCCCAGGATCGACTGGATATGCCCCTGGCTCGACTTGTAGCTGTCGAAATAGTCGCGCATCTTGTTGCCGAAGGGGATGATGCCGAAAATCTTCTTGCGGGTGAACAGGTCACCCTTCTTGCCGGGGTCGAGATCCTCGACCGTGCGGCGCAGCTGGGCGAGGTTCGCGCCGACCGAATTGTCGCTGTCCATCGCGCGCACCGGGCGATCGAGAAAGCGGTTCGACTGGCCCGCCGCATCGGTGATTTCCTTGCGGCCCATATTGGTGATCTGGTCGACGCGCTTGCCGAATTCGGGCGAGTTGACGTCCTGCGCGACCAGATCGCTGATGAAGCCGTCAACCTTCTCGTCGAGCTTCGAGCGCACCTCTTCGGACACCGGCACCAGGCCCGTCGCCTCGGCAGCAGTCACGATCGGCACCGGATCGGGTGCCTCCAGCGTCAGTTTCTTGTCCGCAATCGCAGTTTGCGTCGCCATGGCAATGTCAGCTCCCGTTCCCGCCTGGACACCAAAATGAGGGGAGTCCCGGTTTCAGGCAAGTGATAAGTGTTACTGTGTTAAGATAACAATACAGCGCGGGAATGCAAGCGCAATGCGGCAAGACCAGGCAATGGCCGGGGCATCGCGTCGTCCGGATCAGCTAGAGCTGGCAAGTGTTCCGGAATGGAACACCGCCTGCTGCAAATCGGTTCAGGCCGCCAGTTCGTACGGCTGGATTTCCCCTGACAGATACAGGTTGCGGGCCTTGGCGCGGCTGAGCTTGCCCGAAGAGGTGCGTGGCAGCGTGCGCGGCGGCACCAGTTCGATCACGCAGTTCATACCGGTGATCGACCGCACCTTCTCGCGGATTTCGTCCCTCAGCCGTCGCCGTTCGGCCTCGTCGGTGGTGCGGCACTGCACCAGCACGGCAGGGGCCTCTTCGCCAGCCGGCGTGGTGATCGAGAAGGCGGCAATGTCGCCCGACTTGAACCCGGGCAGCTGTTCCACCGCCCATTCGATATCCTGCGGCCAGTGGTTCTTGCCGTTGATGATGATCATGTCCTTGGCGCGGCCGACGATATAGAGATAGCCATCGACCATATAGCCCATGTCGCCGGTATCGAGCCAGCCATCGACAAGGCAGGCCTCGGTCGCTTCGGGATCGCGGAAATAGCTGTGCATGATCGACGGGCCTGCGGTCCAGACCTTGCCGATCTCGCGATCGGGCATCACCTTGCCATCGGCATCGCGGATCTCGATCGACATGTCGCGGCAGGCCTTGCCGCAATTGACGATCGAGCGGTAGCGCTTGGGCTTGGACGGATCGACCGGCGCGCCCGACAGGCGCTGTTCCTCGACCAGATCGACGACAATGCCTTCGCCCGGCGGCATCAGCGTGACAGCAAGCGTCGCTTCAGCCAGGCCATAGCTCGGCAGGAAGGCGCTGGCCTTGAACCCGGCAGGGGCAAAGGCGTTGACGAACGCCTGCATGACATCGGGGCGGATCATGTCCGCGCCATTGCCTGCGAGCCGCCAGCGCGACAGGTCGAAGCGCTCCTCGACGCGCGACTGGCTGCCGATGCGGCGCGCGCAGATGTCATAGCCGAAGGTCGGCGAATAGCTGCACGAGGTGCCGGGGTTGCGGCTGATCAGGTCGAGCCAGGCGAGCGGACGCCGCGCAAAATCCTCGGTCTTCAGATAATCGGTCGAGACCTGATTGGCGACCATCGAGAGCATGCAGCCAACGAGGCCCATGTCATGATACCAGGGCAGCCACGAGATGCAGCGGTCGGTCTCGCACACGTGCATGCCGTGCGAATGCGCGGCGAGATTGCTCAGCAGCGCGGCATGGGTGACCGCGACGCCGTGCGGAAAGCGGGTCGATCCGCTCGAATATTGCAGATAGCAGATATCTTCGGGGCTGGCGCTCGGCAACTCGACCTCGGGCGCCGCTTCGCTTGCAAAGCTCTCCCAGTCGATGCCCTCGACACCGCAGCGTCTTGCGGCTTCGCTGCCCATTTCCGCGATCTCGGCGGGATAGAACAGGAATCTGGGGTCACTGCTGCGCAACTGCACGCCCAGCTGCTCGACATAGCTTTCCTTGCCGCCAAAGCTGGTGGGCAGCGGCAGCGGAACCGGCCAGGCGCCGGCATAGACTGCGCCGAAGAACAGCGAGGCAAATTCCGCGCTGGTTTCGGCGACGATGGCAATCCGGTCTTCCGGCTTCACGCCGCGCGCAATCAGCCGCCTTGCATGAGCCAGCGCGTCGCTGCGCAGCTCGCTATAGGGATAAGGGCGAACCAGTGTGCCGCGCGGATCGTGGAAGTTGAACCCGCGTTGCCCAAGTGCGGCATAGTCAAGCGCATCGCCCAGCGTCGCGAAATCGGCAAACCGGCGCGGCAGCGCGTCGGCGGTGGGAGTTGGCTGCAATTGCGTCATGCGTTTTAACCCGTTGCTTTCCTCTGCGCGCGCCGGTTCCCCGGTCTGTCGCGCCTGCATGGACCAGACCCGCTAGCGTCTGCCCATGCCGTCATGGCCTCGAGATGAACGCCGCGTCCTCCGCTGCCTCATTCCCGAAATGCCCCGTCTTGCCTCTAGCCGATGACAAGCGTTCTAAATTCGACCCGACTGTGGCACAAAAATGGCGCATGACCGCTCCCGATGATCGACGCAAGCGCGAAAAGCGCCCCCCCAAGCCCTTGAACGAGCAGGCGCTCAAGGATCTGGCGCTCCATTATCTGGGCCGGTTTGCCACGACGCGCGCGCGGCTCGTCCAGTATATGCAGCGCAAGGTGCGCGAGCGCGGATGGGCCGAGGAGCGCGCTCCCGATTTCGATCGGCTGGCCGATCGCTGCGTCGAACTCGGCTATGTCGATGATGCTGCGTTTGCCGCCATGAAAGGCGGCGCGTTGCTGCGCCGGGGCTATGGCGCGCGCCGGGTCGAGCAGGCCCTGGTGGCTGCAGGCGTGGGCGAGGTTGAGCGAGGAGCGGTGAGGGAGACGGCGAGCGATCAGGCGGCAGCATCAGCCATCGCCTTTGCCCGGCGCAAGCGGATCGGCCCGTTCGCCCCTGAGCCTGCCCCGGCCGAGCGGCGCCAGAAGCAGTTGCAGGCCTTCATCCGCGCAGGGCATGATTTTGCACTCGCTCGCAGCCTTGTTTTCGCCGATAGCATGGAAGAGATAACGGGGCTGGACGAGTTGATCGGGAGAGATTCATGGTGACGAGATTCTGCGGTGCGATGCTGGCGACGCTGGCCCTGGTGGCATGCAACGCCTCTGCACCCAGCGATGCGGCGGCACAGCGTCCGGCGGCGGAGAAGCCCGATCTGTCGCCTGCCGGGCTTGATCTCGTTCCGCTGACGATCAGGAGCGGCACGAAATCGCACCAGTTTACCGTGGAAATGGCCCGCAGTCCGCAGGAGCAGGCCCAGGGCCTGATGTTCCGGACCGAGCTGGCGCCCGATGCCGGCATGCTGTTTCCCTTCCCGACGCCGAAGCCTGCGAGCTTCTGGATGAAGAACACGGTCATTTCGCTCGACCTCCTGTTCATTCGTGCCGATGGCCGCATCGAAAGCATTGCGGCCAATGCCGTGCCCTATTCGATCGCTCCGCTGAGCTCGACCGGCCCTGTGGCTGCCGTGCTCGAACTTGCCGGAGGGCGGGCGGCCGAGCTCGGGATCAAGCCCGGCGACACCGTCACCTGGCGCGACAAGCGTTGAGGCAGGCATGGCGGCTGCGCGCAAACGGGGCGTGATCGCGCGTCTCATCGCCCTGCTGTTCAAGCTGGTGTTCGGCTTCGTCCTGCTGTCGGTGGCGATGGTGCTCGTCTACCGCTTCGTGCCACCGCCGACGACGATCACGATGCTGACCGACAGCAACGGGGCGACGCGCGACTGGACGCCGCTCGACCGGATCGACCGCGACATGGTGTCCGCCGCCATTGCGGCAGAGGACGGCAAGTTCTGCACGCATAACGGCTTCGATACCGAGGCGATCGAGCAGGCGATGCGGCGGAACATGGAAGGTGGACGTATCCGCGGCGGTTCGACGATCAGCCAGCAGACCGCCAAGAACGTGTTCCTCTGGCAGAACGGCGGTTTCTTCCGGAAAGGTCTGGAGGCTTGGTTCACCGTGCTGATCGAGGGCATCTGGGGCAAGCGCCGGATCATGGAAGTTTATCTCAACGTCGCCGAAACCGGCATCGGCACCTATGGCGTCGAGGCGGGATCGCAGCGCTATTTCGGCAAGAGCGCAGGATCGCTGTCACGCGACGAGGCTGCGCGCATGGCCGCAGCCCTGCCGCTGCCCAAGAAGCGATCGGTCAAGAACCCCAGCGGCTTTGTGCGCCGCTATGGCAACAACATCGCCCGCCGCATCCGCATCGTCCAGCGCGACGGCCTGGATAGCTGCGCGCGGCCTTGAGGAGATTTGCGGTTAGCGCTGCAGGGGCTTTACCCTGCTCCCACCTCCGCTCATCCTGAGCAGCGGGCTTCAGCCCGCGTCGTCGAAGGACCCGCGCCCACGCTGGCCGTATCGCGGGGCCTTCGACAAGCTCAGGCTGAGCGGAGGTGGTTACATGAGGCAAACCAATTCCCATGATCCCGCAGCCGCCCCTTACCGCACCTGCCGCTTCTCCAGCTTTCGCGCGAGGGTGCGCCGGTGCATGCCCAGCCGCCGCGCAGTTTCGGAGACGTTGAAGCCGGTATCGACCAAAGTCTGGTGGATATGCTCCCATTCGACCGTCTTGATCGAGGACTGGCGGGTGTCGACTGCGGTATCGGCATTGCCTTCGGTGCGCGCGAAGGCGGCTTCGATATCGTCGGTGTTCGAAGGCTTGGCGAGATAATGGTCGGCACCCAGCTTGATCGCCTCGACGGCCGTCGCGATGCTGGCAAAGCCGGTGAGCACGACGATTTTCGCATCCGGAGCAGCGGCGCGGACGGCCTGCACGCAGGTCAGGCCCGAGACGCTGCCTGCAAGCTTGAGGTCGATCACCGCATGGCTGGGCTGAAGCCCGCCATCGAGCAGCGCGACAAGCCCGTCATGACCCGACGCGCTGTCGACCGCATAGCCGCGTCGCTCGAACGAACGGCGCAGCGTCCGGGCAAAGGTCTCGTCGTCCTCGACGATCAGCAGCTGGCGGGGATCGGTCATGTCCTTTCTCCTGCAGGATATGCAATGGCATCCAATGGCAACCATATGGTGACTTCCGCGCCGCCCTGCTCGCGATTGCCCGCACGCACCTCTCCGCCCAGCTTGCGCATCACGTTGACCAGCAGAAACAGTCCGAGGCCGCCGCCGGGCTTGCCCTTGGTCGAGCGATAGGGCTTGCCCAGGCCATCGAGTATGTCCTGCGTGAACCCCGGCCCGCGGTCGGTGACGGTCAGTTGCAGCGCCTCGCCTTCACGTGCAGCGCGAATGCCGACCCATTGCGGCGAGACCTCGACCGCATTGTCAATGACATTGCCGATTACCTGGCGCAGCGCCGGATCGGAGACGATCGCAACGTCCTGACCGAACCGGTCGTGATATTCGAGCGTATCGAGCCCGCGCGTCACCCGCCATTCGTCGACAATATCGCGCAGGAACGCGCGCATGGTCGTGCGCTCGGTGGCCTCGCCGCGCGCCTCGCCCGCGGACATCAATATGCCGCTGACAATCGTCTTGCAGCGTTGCACCGCGTTTTCCATGTCGTCGAGATCGGCGGACAGATCGGTGACGGCGTTCAGTTCGGGCATGGCGCGGAAGTCGTTGACCAGCACCGAAAGCGTGGCGAGCGGGGTGCCGAGTTCATGCGCAGCGCCCGAGGCGAGCAGGCCCATGCGCACTATATGATCCTCCTCCGCCGCGCGCTGGCGGATCGCGGCCAGCGCGGCATCGCGTTCGCGCAGGTTCCGCGCGATCCGCGTGACGAACGCGACGAGCAGCACCGCGATCAGCCCGAAACAGACGAAGCTGCCCTGCAGGTAGAGACTGAATTCCTCGTCCTGCAACTCGGGCGGCAGCGCCAGCGGGACGGGGTCGATCGCGAGCACGGCCAGCGCGCCCAGGGATGCCGCGACCATCGCCCAGGATGCGGCAGGGCGCAGCACCATCGCGCCGATCACGACCTGCAGCAGGAAGAGCGCTGCGAACGGATTGGCGAGCCCGCCGGTGAAATGCAGCTGCCAGGTGAGCGCGGCAATATCGAACATCAAGGCGGTGAACAGCGCATATTCCAGCCCCGCCGTGTGCCGCCTGAGAATGTAGAGCGTCGCCAGATTGATGAACACCAGCAGCGAGATCGCGGCGAGCAGCGGCGCGAGCGGCAGTTCGATGTCCATCGGTCCGTGCACGACCAATATGGTCAGCAGCTGTCCGCCCACCGCCAGCCAGCGCAGCTGGATGAGCAGCGCCATGTTGCGCCGCACGGCATCGGTAATCTGGGGGGCGGGTGTCGCGATCATCGCCGCTGCCATACCAGCTTTGCACCCCAGAGGCACCCGAGCGCGAGGGCAAGCCAGGTAAGCGCATAGACCAGATGGTTGTCGCTGAAGCGAATGACGGTGAGGCCGCCGACCGGATAGCCGCCAGAATTGGGCGCGGCATCGGCGTCGATGAAATAGGGGGCGATGCGGGTCAGCCCGCGCGCGCTGGCGATTGCGGCAATATCGCGCGAATACCAGCGGTTCGCCCCCGGATCGTTCGCGCGCAGGAAGCCGCCATCCGGTTCGGTGATGCGCAGCAAGCCGGTTATGGTGACATTGCCTGTCGGATTGCCCGCCGCGCGCGTTGCCGGATCGCGCCGCTCGGGTGGCACGAAGCCGCGATTGACCAGCACGGTGAAACGCTCGCCCACCAGCGGCGTGAGAACCCAATAGCCGCCGCCGCGCTCGGTCACCGCCTGCACCAGCGTCTCGCGATCATGGACGAACCGTCCGGTGAACGTGACCCGGCGATAGGCGTCGCGCTCCTGTGTGATGCGCGGCCATTCGGATGGCCCGGGCGCGGCGACCGACGCGGCGGTGCTGCGGCTGTCCACCGCTTCGATCAGCGCATGTTTCCACGCGCGGCGCTGGATCTGCCAGGCGCTGAGGCCGAAGCCGACCAAAGCCAGCGCGAGCAGCGAGGCGACCAGCACGACCCGCGCGGCTGGCCGGGACCGGGTCACGGAATCTGGCTCATCTCTTCATGCGCCTGGGGCATCATGTTGGCGTTGAGATGGCTCATCACCCAGAGCGATCCCGACAGCATGATGCCGACGACGATGATCGTGAAGATCAGCGAGGTGATCGACCAGCCACCCTCGGCCTTGGGGCTCATGTGCAGGAAATAGACCATATGGACGACGATCTGCACCACGGCCAAGCCGAGGATCGTCACCGCTGTGACCGCAGGCGACAGCGCGCCGGTCATCACCAGCCCGAACGGGATCGCGGTCAGGATGACCGAAAGGACGAACCCGATCGTGTAGTCGCGGTACGAGGCGTGGGGGATCTCGATGCCATGGGCATCGTGCGCGGCCTGTTCGGCATGGGTGGTGGCAGCGCTCATCACAGCATTCCCATCAAATAGACAAAGGTGAACACGCCGATCCAGATCACGTCGAGAAAGTGCCAGAACAGGCTGAGGCACGCAACGCGGCGCTGGTTGGCGGGGTTGAGGCCATGGCGGCCGAGCTGGACGATCAGCGTCACCAGCCAGATCAGGCCGAAGGTCACGTGCAGCCCGTGCGTTCCTACCAGCGTGAAGAAGGCCGAGAGGAACGCGCTGCGCTGGGGCGTCGCGCCGATATGGATCAGATGCGAGAATTCGTAGAGCTCGATCGCGAGGAACGCCGCGCCGAACAGGCCGGTGACCGCGAGCCACATCTGCACATGGCGCAGGTTCCTGTTCTGCATCGCGATCATCGCCAGGCCATAGGTCAGCGAGGAGAACAGCAGCATCGCGGTGTTGAGCGCGATCAGGTTCAGGTCGAACAGGTCCTTCGGCCCGGGTCCGGCGGCGAAATTGCCGCCCAGCACCGCATAGCAGGCAAACAGGATCGCAAAGATGAGGCAGTCGCTCATCAGATAGATCCAAAAGCCCAGCAGCGTGCTGTGACCCTCGGGATGCGGATGCTCGTCGATCTCGTAATAGACTGGCTTGTCTTCGCCAGCGGGCAGGGTGATGCTGCTCATGGGCTCAGGCTCCTGCCGCTTGCAACTGACGCAGGCGCGCTGCCTCGGTCGCCGCCACCTGCGACGCCGGGATGTGGAAGTCGCGCTTGTAGTTGAACGTGTGCGCGATTGCGGCACCGATCAGCCCGACCATGCTGAGGCCCGCGAGCCACCAGATATGCCAGACCAGCGCGAACCCGGCGACGGTACTGATCCCCGCCAGGATGACGCCGGCGCCCGTATTGCTCGGCATGTGGATGTCCTTGTAGCCCTCGGCCGGATGCTCGACGCCCGCCGCCTTCATGTCGTACCAGGCATCGAGCGCGTGGATGCGCGGGGTGAAGGCGAAATTGTAATCGGCCGGGGGCGAGCTGGTCGCCCATTCGAGCGTGCGGCCGTTCCACGGGTCGCCGGTCGTCTCGGCCAGCGCCTCGCGCTTCCAGATGCTGACCGCGAACTGGATGAGCATTGCGGCGATCCCGGCGGCGATCATGAACGCGCCGACCGCAGCGATGGCGAACCAGATCTGCAAGCTCGGGTCATCGAACACCCGCATCCGGCGCGTCACGCCCATGAGGCCGAGCACGTAGAGCGGCGCGAACGCGACCCAGAAGCCCGGCACCCAGCACCAGAAGCTGACCTTGCCCCAGAACTTGTCGAGCTTGAAGCCGAACGCCTTGGGCCACCAGTAGTTGATCGCCGCAAAGATGCCGAACAGCACGCCGCCGATGATCACGTTATGGAAATGCGCGATCAGGAACAGCGAGTTGTGCAGCACGAAGTCCGCAGGCGGCACCGCGAGCAGTACGCCCGTCATCCCGCCGATGGTGAAGGTAAGCATGAACGCCACGGTCCACATCATCGGCAGTTCGTAGCGGATGCGGCCGCGATACATGGTGAACAGCCAGTTGAACAGCTTGGCGCCAGTGGGGATCGAGATCACCATCGTGGTGATGCCGAAGAAGCTGTTGACCGACGCGCCCGAACCCATGGTGAAGAAATGGTGCAGCCACACGACATAGCTCAGGATCGTGATCACGACCGTTGCATAGACCATGGACGTGTAACCGAAGAGCTTCTTGCCCGAGAAGGTCGAGGTCACTTCGCTGAACACGCCGAACAGCGGCAGGATGAGAATGTACACCTCCGGATGGCCCCAGATCCAGATGAGGTTGACGTACATCATCGACGACCCGCCAAAGTCGTTGGTGAAGAAATTGGTGCCGACATAGCGGTCGAGCGTCAGCAGCGCGAGCACGGCGGTCAGCACCGGGAAGCTGGCGACGATCAGGATGTTGGCGCACAGCGACGTCCAGGTGAACACCGGCATCTTCATCAGACCCATGCCCGGCGCACGCATCTTGAGGATCGTCACGATCAGGTTGATGCCGGATAATGTCGTGCCGACCCCGGCAATCTGGAGCGCCCAGATATAGTAATCGACACCAACGCTGGGGCTGTACGCTATGCCCGAGAGCGGCGGATAGGCGAGCCATCCGGTCGCGGCGAATTCACCGACGAACAGCGAGGCCATGGTCAGCACCGCGCCCGATGTCGTCATCCAGAAGCTGAAATTGTTGAGGAACGGGAAGCTTACGTCGCGCGCGCCGATCTGCAGCGGCACCACATAGTTCATCAGGCCGGTGATGAACGGCATCGCGACGAAGAAGATCATGATCACGCCATGCGCGGTGAAGATCTGGTCGTAATGATGCGCATTGAGATAGCCTTCGGACCCGCCGAACGCCATCACCTGCTGCAGCCGCATCATGATCGCATCGGCAAAGCCGCGCAGGAACATGACGAGGCCAAGGATCATGTACATGATCCCGATCTTCTTGTGGTCGACCGTGGTGAACCACTCCTTCCACAGATAGCCCCACAGCTTGTAGCGCGTGACCAGCGCGAGCAGGCCGACGCCGCCGATGATGACAACGACCATGGTGCTGAGCACGATGGGGTCATGCGGCAGCGAGTTCCAGGATAGCTTGCCGAGCAGGAAGGTCGGCTCGGCAGCGGAGGTCGAGGGAATGGCGTCGGTGCTCATGATACGGGGTCCGTGGTGCCTGCCTGAGTCAGCTCAGGCGACTTGGTAGAGGTCTGCCGCTTGCGGAACAGCGGGCCGCCCGGGCGGTTGAGGCCCGCGCCGGTCAGCGTGGAAAGATCGATCACGCGATCCTCGATCCGCGCCAGGCTGGCGCTCAGCAGTTCGGGGTTGGTGCAGTTTTCGGCGATATAGCGGTCGCTCGCGGTATCACCGGTGCCGCGCGCGGCGTGCTTGTCGTAAGCCAGCTGGCGCACGTTGTGCAGCCCGGCAAGGCCCATGCCGCCGCGCGCATCGATCGCCATCATGTCGTGCATGCACATCTTGCCCGGCTCGGCGCACATGTTGACGATGCGGTCGAACAGGTCGCGCTCCACGCTGGCATAGCGGCGCACCGGTTCCTTCTCGCTCGGGCGTTCGAGCTTCAGATAGGTCGCGCGGTCGAGCGTCTGGCCTTCGGCACGCGCCTTGGCCACCCATAGGTCAAAGCCCTTTGCCGTCATGCTCCGCGCGGCGAAGCGCATGTTCGAAAAGCCTGCGCCCGAATAATTGGCGGAGAAGCCCTCGTAATTGCCGGTTTCGTTGAACACCGCGTGCAGTTTGGTCTCCATGCCGGGCATCGCATAGATCTGTCCGGCCATGGCAGGAACGTAGAAGCTGTTCATCACCGACGACGAAGAGATGCGGAACCGCAAGGGCCGGCCTTCGGGCACGGCAAGTTCATTGACCGTGGCAATGCCCTGCTCGGGATAGATGAACAGCCATTTCCAGTTGAGCGCGACAGCCTGGACCTCGAGCGGCTTGTCCTTTTCGGTCACCGCCTGTCCGGGCGCGGTGCGGGCGAGCGGGCGATAGGGGTCGAGCAGATGCGTGCCGACCCAGGTCACCGCTCCCAGACAGATGATGATCAGCAGCGGAATCGCCCAGATCGCGAGTTCGAGCTGGGTCGAATGGTCCCAGTCGGGCTTGTATGTCGCGGCCTCGTTCGCAGCGCGATATTTCCACGCGAAATATCCGGTCAGCGCCATCACCGGCACGATGATGATCAGCATCAGCAGCGTCGAGATGACGACCAGATCGCCCTGCTGCTGCGCGACATCGCCAGCGGGATCGAGCACGACCATGTTGCAGCCGCCCAGCAGCGGCAACAGGCAGGTGGCAGCTATTCCCAGCGGAAGGCGAGTGCGAGTCAGGATCCCAGACATGACAGCCCAATTAGACCTGCGCGCGCGGCGCGCACATAGGACATTTTGTCCAAGTGCATTGATCTGGATCAAAGTTGCATAAGGTGTGCGTAGTATTTTGTCCGCACTCCAATGTTTGAGGAACCACCATGGTGGCCAGCACCGTCCCGACGACCGAGGCCGAGCGCGATGCGCGCGCGGTCAATGACGATGGCCATTCGGTCGGGCCGGGTGAAATCGCGATTGGCGTCGTGATTGGCCGGACGTCGGAATTCTTCGACTTTTTCGTCTATGCGATCGCCTCGGTGCTGGTCTTCCCCAAGCTGGTCTTCCCCTATCTCGATCCACTGGAAGGCACGCTCTGGTCGTTCGCGATCTTCGCGCTCGCCTTTGCCGCGCGTCCTGCGGGCACGCTGATCTTCACCGCGGTCGACCGGGCCTATGGCAGGGGTGCAAAGCTCACGATCGCGCTGTTCCTGCTTGGCGGATCGACTGCCGCGATCGCCTTCCTGCCCGGCCATGCCACGATCGGCATTGGCTCGGCGCTGCTGCTCGCGCTGTTCCGCATGGGGCAAGGCGTGGCGCTGGGTGGCTCGTGGGACGGTCTTGCCTCGCTGCTCGCGCTCAATGCACCCAAGGAAAAGCGGGGCTGGTATGCGATGATCCCGCAATTGGGCGCACCGTTCGGGCTGATCGTCGCCAGCCTGCTCTTCGCCTTCCTGATCTCGGCGCTGCCGGCAGAGGATTTCCTTGCTTGGGGCTGGCGCTATCCGTTCTTCGTTGCCTTCGCGATCAACGTCGTCGCGCTGTTCGCGCGGCTGCGCATCGTGGTCACACCCGAATATACCGAGCTGTTCGAAAGCCAGACGCTCCAGCCCGAACCGGTTCTGGCGACCGTGCGAAGCGAGTGGAAGATCATCGTGCTGGGCGCGTTCGCCCCGCTCGCCAGCTTTGCGATGTTCCACATGGTCACCGTCTATCCGCTGAGCTGGGTGTTCCTGTTCACCGAGGAATCGCCGGTGCGCTTCCTGCTGATCGAGGCCTTTGCCGCGGCGCTGGGCGTGCTGGCGATCCTCGCCTCGGGCAAGCTCGCCGACGCCTATGGTCGGCGTACCCTGCTCGCTGCTACCGCCGTTGCCATCGCTGCGTTCAGCGGCTTTGCTCCCCAGCTGCTCGACGCGGGCGGTGCGGGCGAGGCGGCGTTCATGTTCGGCGGGTTCATCCTGCTCGGCCTCGCCTTCGGCCAATCCTCGGGTGCCTTGTCCTCGTCCTTCCCGCTCAAGCACCGCTATACCGGCTCCGCGCTGACTGCGGACCTCGCCTGGCTGTTCGGCGCGGGCTTTGCGCCGATGGTCGCCCTGTGGCTGTCCGCCAATTACGGGCTGCTCGCAGCAGGCGCCTACCTGCTCTCGGGCGCACTCGCCACGCTGACCGCCTTGTGGTTCAACCGCGAACTCGGCCAGCAGCAGTAAGCGGCGGAGCAAGCCGGCGATGTTCGTTCCGTTCGATCCCGACTGGCCGCCGCTCGACCCGCCGCGTCGCGAACCGCCAAGGCCGCCGCGCCGCATCAGCGCCGCGCAGGAAAAGCGGTTGATGCAGGCCATCGGCTTCAACCTGCTGCTCGCGGTGGTCGCGCCGATCGGCGGCGCTACGGTCATCGCTGCTCTCTTCGGCTGGTGGGGCTAGCGGCGCTGCGCCTCGACCCGCGCGAACACGAAAAAGGGGGAACAGTGCGCTGCTCCCCCTTTTTGTTGCTGCCTCGCCCTGGCCGGAGATCAGAAGCGCGTGCCGACCTCGACGCCGAAGATGCGCGGCTCGTTCACATAGGCGGTCAGATTGTTGAAATCGATGCCGCCGGTGGCCGAGACATTGTTGGTGATGTTGCGCGCAAAGGCGGCGACATCGAACTTGCCGTCTTCGGTGCGATAGCCGAAGCGCAGTCCGCCCTCGATCAGGCTGTCGTCGCTGAACTCGACCGAATCGTAGAGGAAGAACTGGATGCGCGAGCGATAATACCAGTCGGTGAAGACATACAGCTCGCCATTGCCGACCGGATGCGCGTAACCGGCGGTCCAGTTGAGCGACCATTTCGGCGATTGCGGCAGACGGTTGCCGTCGATCGAGAAAATGCCCGGACGCCCGGCGATCGGCGCGTCGAGCACGGTGCACGGTGCGCCGCATCCCGCGACTCCCAGACCCGGCGACTTGATCTCGTTCTCGTTGAAGCCAATGCCGATGCTGAGATCGAGGCCATCGGTCGGGCGCGCCGCCAGCTCTGCCTCGAAGCCATAGCCTTCGACATCATCGGCATTGAGCAGCGCGGTGACGTTTCCGCCGCCGCCGACCGCAGTCAGCTGCAGGTCTTCGGTGTTGAAATAATAGCCCGTGAGGTTGAACCGTGCCGCGCCGTCGAACAATACGGTCTTGATGCCGGTTTCGTACGACATGGTGCGTTCGGCATCGGCAACCGAAAGCGAGCGACCGAAGGCGAGGCGACCCTGGATCGACGGTGCGCGATAGCCGCGCGCGGCGCGGGCGAAGATGTTCACCTCGTCGCTGACAGGGTATACCGCGCTCAGGTCCCAGGTTAGCAGATTGGCCTTCGCCTCGGTACGCAGCACCGGAACCGGGCCGCCAAAGCCGAGGAAGCCTGGGCGTGTGTCTATCGGACGGTTGGCGGCAAAGTCGCGATCGTCGTCATTGTACCGCGCACCGGCCTGGAGGATCAGGCCGTTGTCGAAGGTGTAACTGAGCGTGCCGAACAGGCCAAACGCATTGGTTACCTGACGCTGCCGTGCCACCGCCGCTGCAACCGTATCGGCAGGAGCACCATAATCGAGCGTGGAGATGTTCAGCCGCTCGTTGAAGAAGAAGCCGCCGATCTGATAGCCGAGGCCGCTCGTGGTGTTCGAGGCGAGGCGGACTTCCTGCGTATACTGATCGAGGCTTGGAACATCGTCACGGGTCTGCGCCGAGAAGGGAATGAAGCCCGGACCCTGGCTCGGCGCGAATGCATTGCCGAACCCGCCATCAATATCGCCGCGGCTCTTCAGGTTGCCGTTCCAGTAGGAGGTGACCGAGGTCAGGGTCGCATTGCCGAAATCATAATCGACGGTCAGGCCGACATTATAGGTGTTCAGCTCCTGGAAGTTGATCCCGTCCGAACGGATCTGGTCGCGGCGGAATTCGGTGCCGGGCCCGCCCAGGCCGATCAGCTCGTTGCTGCCGCGCTGGAACACGTTGGCGCGGAACAGGATGGCAGAGCCATCGAGCACGCGGACCTGGCCGGTCAGCCGCGCCGTCAGCGGGCCGTCCTCATATTGCAGCTGAAGGCGACCGGCAAAATCGTCATAACCGCCCAGGTCATCGCCAGCGCCATTGTCGATATTGTCGACCCAGTGATCGCGGTGCTGGTAGAAGCCCGAGGCGCGGAACGAAAAGCCGTTGCCCAGGTTCGCGCCGACCGCGCCTTCGAGCTGGATGGTGTTGAACCGCGCCCAGCTGGCCTTGGCATAGCCGCCATCGGCACCAGGCTTGACGGTATCGAACTTGACGATGCCCGCGGGCGTGTTGCGGCCGAACAGCGTGCCCTGCGGGCCGCGCAGCACTTCGATCCGGTCGAGGTCGAAGATCGGGAAGCCCTTCAGGATCGGGTTTTCCAGCACGACATCGTCATAGACCAGGCTGACCGGCTGCGAGGCGTTGAGGTCGAAATCGGTATTGCCGAGGCCGCGAATGTAGAAGCGCGGGAAGCTGCGGCCGAACGAGCTTTCGATATTGAGGTTGGGCACGCGTCCGGCGAGACCGCGAATGTCGCCGCCGCCCGCCTGCACCGCCGCCAGCGCATCGTTGCTCAGCGTCGAGATCGACAGCGGCACGTCGCGCTGGTCCTGCTCGCGCTTCTGCGCGGTCACGACGATGACGCCGACGCCGGGCGCTGCATCATCCGCCTGTTCGCCCGCGCTCTGTGCGGCGGCAGGGCAGGCAAGCGCGCATCCGAAAGCGGCCGCGGAAAGCGCGATCGACGAAACAAGGCGGCGGGACAATGCGCGCATCGGAAATTCCCCAAGGTTACAAGTGTGGCAGAAAGGAAACAGCGGCAACACGGGCCGCGTATTCCATTCCCATCGCTGAATGGGGCCTGCAGCGTCAACCAAAGCTGTGCTGCGCCGCAATAATTTTCACCTCTGTGGCATATTTGAGACATGCAGGCGCTGCTCGGCGGTTCCGGAGCGACAAGCTCCGCGACAGACGTCGCCACTGCTTTCAAGAGCTTAGGATGCTGTCAGCAACAGACAGCTGGGATGGCGTGTGCAGTGGGCAGGAGGTGCGCATACCACTTCGCAAGCGCCGGAAAACTGGCGCACCCGACAGGATTCGAACCTGTGGCCTCTGCCTTCGGAGGGCTCGGGATTGTGCGCAAACGCGCGCAAATGCGTTGATTCAAAGCGTCTATACGGTCCGCAAACTGTCACGATAGCCTGGGTAGCGAACACATAACTACCACAGAACCAGCCGCCTGATACGAAGTTGCAGAAAATGCAATTATTGGTCGAATTATGTTGTGGGGTCGGATAATTGCGATGCTCCGACGCACGAAGCTGTGGTCATCGCGACTTACGATCTGCGGCCTGCTTGGCCCGCAAGAGATGTTCAGGACAGTGATGGGCGTAAAGTTCGACCGTGCGCTCATGAGACTGACCTAGCCAGCCGCCGATCTCGAACAATGGTACCCCGCTCTGTGCCATCCACGTGCCGCATGTATGTCGCAACGTGTGCGGCGTGACATTCGCACAGCCCGCGACCCGGCAGGCGACTGCAAATGCGCGTTTGATGTCGAGGATGCGCTCTCCGTTGCGATTAATCACATATCCTCCGTTGCCCCGCCGTGCGGCGAGCTTCAAGAATGTCTTGAGGCGGTCCGGTATCGGAATACGTGACCTGCGTTTGTTGGTCCGCGTGCGCGTCGGATCGTGGAAGTCGATGATCCCAGCATCCATATCTATCTGCGACCAGCGAAGCGACAATATCGCCTCCTTCCGAGCGCCGGTGTACAGGGCTATAACGATAAACAGGGGGAGATAGAGTCGAGTCTGCCTGCCGTGGGTGCGGGCTGCATTCAACAACGCCGCTGCCTCTGTCTTCTTTAACCATCGGTCACGTCCCCTTGGCCGTTCGGGCATCCAGATCGGTGCTGTGCGGGTGATGCGGCCTTCCGCAAATGCGAAATTGATGGCCGCCCGCAGCGTCGTCAATTCTCGTCTGATCGTTCCCGGCGATCGTTGCCGTTGCTTCGCATAGCTCTGGCATGTCTGTTTGGTGATCTGGTCAACAGTTCTATTCTCCCAGAACGGCAATAGGGCGGAAATGGCATAGCCAATTCGCGCGGGGTCTGCAGTTCCCGGGGGCGTGCTCCTCACCGTAAAGCTCCAAAGCATCGGCGACCGTGAACATGGACGGTTCCTTGGGAGCCGTCTGGCTTAGTCCTTCCCGTTGGCGGTTCGTGATGAACCGCGCGAGAGCGATTTCAGCTTCTCGGCGGTCTGATGTACCCGTGGCGCGCTTGCGGGTAACCCCGTGTTCGCTATAGAAGATGTAGTAGCTATTTCTGGGCGAATAGTATTTGAGGTAGGGCCCGTTATTTCTTCTCGGCATATCTTTTCTTTTATACCTTCAATGAAGCGGATTACATCATTACGATCAAATAGATGATTTCTGCTGATTTTTATAAATGGCAGCCCTCGTCTGCGCATGGTCGCAACGGTACTTAGCGATGGGAGCCCGAACTCATCCATCACCTGGCGGGCAGTTAACAGCATACTCGACCTCCATGCAATAAGGTCGATCCACATATGTAGGTATCAAGCTCAATGCAAACACAAAAAGTTGCAGCAGGGTTGCAGTCTGGTAGTCGCACGGCGCAATCTGTACCAGAAAATTGGTACGGATACTTGTGAATGACAACGAAATGCTAAACTTTTTCGATATAATGACTTGACGATGAGGTGCGGATGGTTCAACAGGGCCGCCTGTTTGGGTCGTAAAGGCGCTGGTTTTGATGGTGACGGACGGAAAGAGTGTTCTGGTGGAGCTCGTGCGAGGGGGGCGATCGCCCTCGTCGATCACGCGAGCGGATGAGGCCCAGATACTGCGCGCCTGCTCTGTCGAAGTTGACCAGCGCCAGGAGCGGATACGGGCGCATCTGCAACGCGGTGCACATAGGTCTGCCAGGCGAACCGCCGTTGATCTCAGGGGGGCATTGGCGGCACGCGCTAAGGCACTCTTCTGCTCGTTGCCCCGTGCCCTGCGAAGCCATCCATTCCTTTCTGGGGCCGAAGAGGCTGACCTGCGGGAAAGGCGCTGGGCCTGCATCTCGGACGGGCTGGGGCGGGTCGGTGACCTGACTTCGCCTGCGAGATACACCTTGTCCACGCGCGCAAAATCAATTCCCGGTCAATACCGGGCCATATACGAATTCGGCTCGATCGATGCGGCGCGTCAGCGCCTGATCAGGTCCAGCCTCGACCCATTTGTTGACTTCCACCCTAGTCAGTTCATGCTTCGGCAGACTGGGCAAGGGCGTGGGCGATCCGCAGTCAGCAAATCCCTCCTGAGCCAGCTGCCAAGGCTGACATCAGACCACGTGTTTGTGCAGATGGATGTGACGAAGTTCTACCAGTCTGTGTCGCATTCGTGGTTGGAGGACAATCTCCCGCTCCCCAAGGACATAATTCGTTCTCAGGTGCATGTTGGGGGAATGGCGGTGTTCCCTGTGAGGGACAACGTCGCAGCCCGCCTCGGTATTGCCGATAGCGGGGCATTTGAAATGATGGTTCGGCAGGGCTTGCCAACAGGGTCAGCGCTGTCTCCGTTGGTGGCGGAATTTGTCATGTCAAAGGTGCTGGGGGAGTTGGCGGATCGCCATGCGGCATCAATGTCAGGCTTATTCGTCCCGAGCCTTCACGCGTATTCCGATAATCTCGGCATATTCGTGAGGCAGACGGAGGTGGACGCTATTGTGGACCTTGTCCGAGGGGCTTTTGCGTCCTCGGCTGCCGGACCATTTGAGGTAACTGCGGCCAGGCCAATCTGAACCGCCCCGGGTTTCCCGGAGGCAGATTGGCTTAAGTTAGGCGGCCACAGGAACGTCGTCCAGCATGGCGTAGTAGCGTTGTTCGGCTTCGGCGGGTGGGATGTTGCCGATAGGTTCGAGGAGCCGCCGGTGGTTGAACCAGTCGACCCATTCGAGCGTTGCGAACTCGACGGCCTCGAAAGATCGCCAAGGTCCGCGACGGTGGATCACCTCGGCCTTGTAAAGGCCATTAATCGTTTCTGCCAAAGCGTTATCATAGCTGTCGCCGACGCTGCCGACTGAAGGCTCGATGCCGGCTTGGGCGAGGCGCTCAGTGTATTTGATCGAGACATACTGGCTTCCGCGATCGCTGTGATGGATCAGTCCGCCCCGATGAACTGGCCGCCGGTCGTG
>NZ_QJJM01000010.1 GCF_003201955.1 Blastomonas natatoria | reverse complement strand
CATCCACCGCGCTCAGACCGCTTCGCCAGATGCGCGCCGTCGAAGGCACGGCAAAACCTTAGCGTATATCTGGGTCCGTTCTGTGTACCGACCCCAGATAGTCGCCGCGAAGGCCAAGATACACGCGCAGCCGGTCGGTTGGCTTTACTTCGGCCTCGACGAACATCCCGGCTGCCAGTTCATCGACCTTGTCGCTGCGAACGGTGGCGATCGGCCGGGCCTCGACGCTTCGAAACAGGCCGACGCGGTCGATCCTGTCGTATCGGACGCTTCCGCCGACCGTGAGTGCCACCGGTAGAGGCATATTCGCCATTTCCCAGCGCTGGCTTGCCGTTCCTCCAATAATCGCACGCCGGTCTGCCTGTTGAAACTCGTCGCCATTGACGGGGTCGTCGAGAAAATACGTGAAGTTCGACGTCAGCGTCAGGTCATAATAGGTGGCAAACGCGTTGAGCTTCAGACCGCCAAATGCGCCATTGGCAACCAGACCGACGCGCGTGGTTTTGCCGCCGACGTCATCGTCGATGAACCCGAAGCGATCTATCAGCCCGCTTTGTACTGCGCGTTCCGGGATCTGGTCGGTCGAATCCCAGCGTGCATGATAGCCGTTCAGCTGCACCGAAAAGCCATCGCCCGGCGTGCCCGAACTGAACTTGATCAGGCCGTTGTATTTCTCCAAGTTCTCGTCGAGCAGCCATGGCCCGTTCGAAAATGTGCTGTCGATGGCGACCAGCAGGTTTCCGGATGCCAAAGGGGCACTGCCAGCGGCGGTCGCGCGATAATAACCGAACATCCCGAGCGTAGCCTGCGCAAAGGGTTCCAGGGTGTCATAGGTCTTGAATGCTATCGTACCGGCAGCAGAATAGTCGCCGACATCGGCAAAATAGGGCCCTTTGCGAAAGTCGATCCGCTCAACCGTCTCGGGGATGATGAAGTTGAAATCGAGATAGCCTTGGCCGTGTCCATGGGTTGGCATATTGATCGGCACGCCATCAACGAAACCGGCAAAGTCGGTGCCGTGGTCGAGGTTGAACCCACGCAGGAAATACTGGTTGGCCTTGCCCGTTCCCGAATGCTGCGTAGCGATGACACCAGGAACATTCTCTACCAGCTCGCCTGTGCGCGAGATCGGCAGGTTCTCGAAATCAGCATAGCCGATCGTCCCTTGCGATCCGGATCTGGCGACGCCTATCTGCTGGACGGCACGGCCATAAACGATGATCGTGTTGTCCGGGTCTACTTCCTGAACGTCGCGTTCACGCGCTAAGGCATCTTCGTCCTGCGCCTCGTGTTCCGTCGATGCGGTTGCTGCTGCGCCCGCTTGGAACGATACCAGAATTGCGGCACTCGAGAACGCCCACCAACGATATCTCACGGCTCGCACCCCCTAGGTAGTTCAGTCCGGCGAAACGGCCATCGTCACACGACGACCGATACAGCAGGTTTGCGGCATTTGTAATTTCAGTAGGTATCAGCAGCATCTGGCAGCTGACCACCCAGACCCGGCCGTCCACATCCATCAAATTAAACGTATGGTTCTGCCAAGAGCCACCACTCCCGTTGATGAGCGGGGTCGCGCATCAGCGGGAGTGATTGGAAAGCTGCCATCAAGGCTGCTTCATGAGCGACTGATCCTTGGCTGTCCAGCGCCGGTGCGATTGATCACAGGGGAGCGGAAGAATCCGCGTGTTGCGCGGCTCGAACCGAGCGGCGGAGCAATCACAATCCATTTAACGCTAGACCGTGAGCGGCGCGCGGCTACATTTCCGCCATGACGCGCCCATCTCCCTTCAAGCTCAAGATCCAGATCATGTGCGGCGACGAGATCGCGATGGGGCCGGGCAAGGCCGACCTGCTTGACGCGATCGCCGCGCACTGTTCGATTTCGGCTGCGGGGCGGGCGATGGGGATGAGTTACCGCCGCACCTGGCTGCTGGTCGATGCGATGAACCGGTGCTGGCAGGGGCCGCTGGTGGCGACCACGCCGGGAAACCAGAAGGCAGGCGCACACCTCACGCCGCTGGGTGAGCGCATTCTTGGCCATTATCGCAAAGCGCAGAGCGATGCGGAGCAGATCGGCAGCGCCGGGCTTGCGGCGATCACCGGCCAATTGCTCCATGCACCGCGCCCACCCAAGCGCAGCGAAGGGCCAACGGCCGACGATCCTAGCGGCGCAGCCTGAAGGTCACCCCGGCGGTGCGCGGATCGCTGGGCGTGCCGAGGATCAGCCCCGAATTGCCCGCCTGAATGGTCACATTCTGGATGTAATCGGCATCGAACAGATTGCGCGCGAAGACCGCAATCTCCCAGCCTTCCCCGTCGGCATTCTCCCGCCGGTAGCCGAGGCTGGCGTTGGTGAGGTTGTATCCGTCGATGAAGGTGAACCGCGAAAGGCTCGGATCGCCGAAATAGCCGCTGCGCCAATTGCTGTCGGCATGGAAGAACAGCGCGCCGTCCGCCACCGGCACGGTATAATCGGCACTCAGCGTCTCGGACCAGCGTGGCAAGCCCGCAAATCGATGACCGCTGAGGTCACATGCCGCCGTCGCGGCGGTCTGCACCTCGAGCGGACAGGGGCCTGCGGGATAATCGGTGTAAGTGCCATCGCTATATGCCAGTGCACCGATCAGCGTCAGGCGGCCGATGCGAAGTGCAGCATCGGCCTCGATCCCTTGCACGCGCACCTCGGGGATGTTCGAAAGATATCCCCGCAGGGCCACGGTCTGGCTCGAATCCACCACCGTCGCCTGAAAATCGCTGACCGTGGTGTGATAGGCAGCGAGGTTGAGCGTCAGGCGATTGTCCCACAGGGTCGACTTGATCCCGGCCTCCCACGTCGTGTTGCGTTCCGGTTCCACCACCGCAGTCGACAGCGCCGGTTGGTTGTTCGCATCGAGCGGCAGGCCAGACATGTTGATCCCGCCCGATTTGAACCCCCGCGCAACGCTGGCGTAGAGCAGAACGTCCTCCACAGGCTGCCATGCAATGTTGGCGCGGCCCGAAAGGCTGCCCTCGCTATCGCGCGCAGAGTAGGTCTGCGGCCGCAGCACGCCAAGTCTGGCATTGTTCAGCGCGGTGCTCGTGGTGGTCGGCCCGCCGAAAACCTGCGTGCTGAAGTCACCTTCCTTGACCTCGTAGGTGTAGCGCAAGCCCCCAGTCAGCGTCAGGCGCGGCAGGATCCGCCAATTCGCCTCGCCAAAGGCTGCATAGCTATTGACCGCAAAGCGCGTGTCGCCCGTCTGTCCGTAACCATCGAGCAAGTTCGCGGGCACTGGTGTGGCATTCGCGCCCGTTGTCGCGCCGATCAGCCACGGCGCGCCGTAGGGCCCGAAGACGCTGGTGGGATGCCCGGTCAGCACCTGCCGGAAGAAGTAAAGACCCGAGACATAGGTGAAATCTCGATCACCGTTTGAGGCAATCCGCAGCTCTTGGCTCAACTGGTCTTGCCGCGAGGGGATGCGCTGGATGAGCTGGATCGGCAGGCTTGTAAAATCGCGGTCATTCGCCGCGTCCCAGTTCCAGAACCGCCACGCACTGATTGACGTCACGGTCGCCGCGCCGATGTTCCAGTCCGCTGTGCCCGCGATGCCGCCCTCGCTGGTCTTCACGGCGAGGGGCGCATCAATGTCCGTCAGCCGGTCATAGGGATTGGTGCTCGCCGGCGTATACCCCGCCGCTGCCGCCAGCGCCGGAAACTGCCGCGCGGCCGCGCGCAGGCTGGTGCCGACGCGCAGATAGACCTGCGTGCAGCATTCGCTGTCAAAGTTGGCGAAGTCCGCGATCAGCCGGAACTTGAAATCCGCCGAGGGCTGCCAGAGCACCTGCCCCCGCACCGCCTGCGTTCCCAGCGTGTTCTGGTCCCGCCCGTTGACGATGTTGCGTAGCAGGCCGTCGCGCCGCGTCAACGTGCCGGACAGCCGGTAGGCGAGCTTGTGCCCGGCAAGCGGCCCCGTCGCCGAGACCCGCGTCTGCACGAACTGGCGCTCGCCCACACTCAGCTCGGCATTAACCCCGGGCGTGAAGCTCGGCGCGGCGGAGATAATGTTGATCGCGCCCGCCGTGGTGTTCTTGCCGAACAGCGTGCCCTGCGGGCCGCGCAGCACCTCGATCCGCTCGATATCGGAAAAGTCGAAGGCGGCGGTCGCGGGCCGCGCGTGATAGACGCCATCGACATAATAGCCGACGCCCGGCTCCAATCCGTCATTCGCTTGGCTCACCGCCACCACGCTCGATCCGAGCCCGCGGATGGTGAAGGCGGTGTTGCGCGGATTGGCAGAGGAATAGTTGAGCGCGGGCACCAACGTTGTCAGGTCGCGAGTGTTGAGCGTGTAGGACTGCTCCAGCCATCTGTCCCCCACCACCGAAAGCGCGGCGGGCACATCCTGAGCATCCTCCGGGCGCTGGCGCGCGGTTACAATGATGGTTTCGCTGGCCTCGCTCTCCGCTGAGGACTCGTCGGCCATGGCCGGTGCCGACAGCATAAGTACGGCGCCGCTGAGTAGGCCCGTTCCAGGAATGATGCGCAAGAAGTTCCCCTGATTGGCGGTCTAATCTATATCTAAAGATATATAGACATTCCTATCAGGCAATGGGGATTTGTGCCGCGTGTCCCATCCGGTTGGCCAAGACCTCAATTGACCGTTGTGGGGTCGCTTGCCGAATGGCGGGTTTCAGCTAAGCCGGTCATTCCCAAGCACGGCGGCGATTGGCGGCTTTGTCCCACGACGCGGCGTTTATGGTCCGCAGGCGCGGAGCGGGATCATCGAGAATGATGAATTCAAACCCAAGCTGGTGGTCGAAATCTGATCGGTCAGCCAAACTGCTGAGCCACTGCATCCAAGCCTTCCGACACAGTAGCGATGGACCCCCCTACTCCGGTGTCGCAAGCATGCGACGGCCAATCGGCGAGTGCGGCACGAACATCGTCAATGGCGGCGCCGGCACGCTTTGCTGGAATTCCGTGGATTTTTGCTAACCTCATGACCTGGTCGCGCGTGATGGCGCGGCCTTCGCCCAGAACGGCCATGTAATGCTCGCCGCCGGGGCCGTTTGAGAAAGTGAGGTCGAAGGCAGGCGCAAGCCGCCAATTACCTCGCTCGTCCATGAGGTATGCATGCTGGCGGACATGATCGTCGCGGTTTCGCGCGAGCACGTTGAAGACCATCCGGCGAAAGGCCTGTTCCACATCTGCCATGCTGTGGGTGATCGCCAATGTCGCCTTCAGGAATCCATCGTAGTCTACGCTCGGCATATGCGGTGATGCTTCTAGCGCTCCACCGAGGCTGACCATGTGTAGCCGCTTGCCCGGTGAGGGGCGATCGAAGCGCTTGGTAGCGAAATGGCCAGGTCCGGTCGCCGACGAAATCAACTTCGTTTCAGCCATGTCGATATGCGCGGCGCGGGCCATCCTGGCGTAAGCCTCTTCCATTGGCCCGATATCGGCGGGGTCATTGGTTGCTGCAAATTTGACGATCCATTCCTCACTGGCGTTTCCGGTTCCCGCGACAGCCAGCTCGTCCCCGGTGAACAGCCTGCCGTCTGCCTCGATCGCCACGTGGACTTTTGGCCGCGCGCCGCCAGAACCGCCGCCGAGGCGCGCTAGCAGGTCATCCAATTCGGACTCCTCGCCCAGCAGCACATGGCGGGCTTCATCGGCCAGAAGGTCAAGATCGATACCGCCGGAGGCATCGAGCGTGAGAGTTTCAGGCTGAAAGACCAGAGCACCGCGGCCTTTCGTCCCAACAAGGGCGAGCCGGTCGACCGCATCGAGATCTTCGAAACGGTGACCTAACTGCTGGACCCGACGTTTCAACAATAGCATTCCCCAGGCATCGGGCAGGCAGTCCGACAAGAAACCGTGGAGTCCATCGAATGTACGACTGCGCGCAGGGTGCAAGCCGGGCTCGGCGGGGTAGCGCAGGGGAGAGATTGCGAGGCCCTTTGCAATGACGTCTGCCGACCATTCGAGCTGCGCCAGTCGGGAGGCCATCGCGAGCCTGCCGACCGAGCGTGCTGGTGCACTCTCATCGGTAAGCAGTCTAACCGCCAAGGGCGTTCCTGGCGCCAGCTTCATGGCCTTGTACCCCTGGCGCGCTGCGGCAGCGGCCTTGTTGCCTTGCGTTGCTGCGCGAGCAGTTCATCCATGTTCGAGGCGGCCATATCTGGGAACAGCGCGACAATGCCCTCATCGCAGCGAAGCGCGATGGCAGCGCGAACGAGGTCTTCGATGGAAGCTCGACCTTCGGCTTCCATCCGCCGCCACGTTCGGTGAGCTACGCCTGCCTTGGCTGCTGCCACTTGCTGGGTAAGATCGAGCGCCAGACGGCGCGCCTTGATCCGCTTTCCGAGGTCCGACATCTGGTCATTGAGGGTGAGAAGCATTGGCCATATATGGCCTTCTAGATCAATAAGTCAACCTTATGGGCCACATGTGGCCGATCTATTCGGGTGACCTGATCTAGCTGAAATTTCGCGCTGATAGTCCGGTGCCGTCACAGCCACTTCGCCGGAAACGCTCAATGCATCCTTGCTCTTCGACGGTTCTGTATTGAGGTATGGCTCGCGCGGTACATCCTCTTAAACGCCGGACTTAGCTCCAGTCGCCATCCGTCCCGCCAATTCCAGGCATTTCCACGCAAGACTGGCCGCCCAATCATCTTCTCCAGAGTGAGGAGGACGCAAAAGAGGAATAAAATCATACCTTCGTGCGGCTCTGGCAGGGCTGCTGATAGGCCTAGCGATGACACCCGTAGGAAATATGCTGCCGATGCGAAAAAAACCAGAGCCAGTGTGATGGGCTTTAGCCATTTCATCAGAGACATATAGCTTTGCAACACGAGCCTCAAATGTTCGCGTCGTGCTCTTTGTAGGATGGATTGGCGAACTATGGTCCGTTGTGCAGCTGCGCGATCAGGATACCGATCGGCGAAGAACGAATGCAGGTTTCGTTCTGCAGTGCCAAACACATCATTGTCATTCATTGGCTGCCATCCTTCTGGTCAGCACGTCCGCCATATCGTCCGAAATTGTGCCGTTCTCGATCAAATATTGAAAGAACAATTTCGCGAGGTTGATCTCGTTCTCGCTGCTTGGGTTTACCTCATACCTGAGGTTGAAATCCTTCGCGAGGCGGATCGCTTGTTCGAACATCTGCAGCAGGTTGTCGCGAAACATGATTCCTGTGCCGGACAGCAGCCAAGTAGGGTCAACGCGATACTCTTGGCAGATCTTTGCAATGGCAGCAGCGGGTGGGTCGCGGTCACCTCGTTCATAAGCGACGAGAGCCGACTGTGAGAGTCCTAGCTTGCTGGCGAACTCGATTTGCGTCGCCTTTTTTGCGCGGCGCACATCGAAGAATCGTTGTCCGATCGTCGTCATATACGAAAAGGCTTGCGAATTATCACGAAATGCATATTATTGTCGTATCTGCATAATGAGTGGCCATCGGCGGGTGAACACGCAGAATACGGAGGATTTGCTGATATGCAAATGATGACCATCCGAGAGATCGCGCGGCATTCGGGCTGGCCGGAGGGCCGGATCCGCCGCCTCGTGGCAGCACGTCGGCTTCGCCATGTGAAACTTGACGGCTTGCTCCTTCTTCCAGCCAATGCCGTGGATGAGTTCGTTCAGGCCAATATGGTTGAGCCAGATCTTGAATTTGGTTCGCAGCCTTCGCCCAAATCGAGGGGACTTCTGCTGTGACCAGCCTCACACCCATCCTCGACCGAGCAAAGACGCCCGAGGCTTGGTCCGCACTGCTTGCGGAGAATGGCATCGTGCTCTCGCCACGAACCTTGCGGGAGTTAGCGTACCGGTGGGGTGCTTGCCATAAAGTGGGCCGGGTCATGCTCATCACCCCTGAGCAGCTCGACCTCATTATCGAAAGCCAAAAGAAATGCCCCTCGAACCTTATCCCCGCGGCGCGGTCTGGTGGGCGCGCGGTCGGGTCGAATACAACGGCGCGCCGATCACCGAATACTACCGATGCAGCACTGGCGCATCTGAGGAACAAGGCGCTTGGGACTGGTGTCGGAAGGAAGAGCAAAGCGCCATCCGCATCCACCTTCTAGGTGAGGATCCGGAAGAAAAGACTATCACGTTCGCCGATGCTGTTCTGAAGTATGATGCCAAGCCCAAGGAAGCTGCTTACCTCGTCCCGATAACCTTGGAGATCGGCTCGATCCCTATCCAGGATATCAGCCCAAAGTTGGTTCGCGAGCTAGGCCCGAAGCTCTATCCCAACTGTTCAACCGACACCTGGACACGCCAGGTTGTCACACCGGTCAGGGCGGTGCTCAACAACATCAATGATAGCGAAAGCGGAATCGCCTTTCGAGTCAGGGGCTATACCCAGAAAGAAAAGGTCGCGCAGGACAACAAGCGCAAGAGCACCGGGCGGAAGAAGTATCCGCCGGGCAGCTGGGAATGGCTGCTCAAGTTCCGGGAGCATGCATCTCCTCGCTTGGGCGCGCTGGCGCTGCTCATGTTCGTCACTGGCGCCCGGATCAGTCAGGCAGTCTCGATGCATCCGCACAAGCATATCAACAAGGCGAAGGGCATGATCTGCATTCCCGGTGCCAAAGGTCACGGGGATCGATGGCTGCGTGTGCCCGAGGAGATCCTATCCGAGCTGACGGCATTGCCTGAGGTCTATCCCCGAAACTGGAAACGCAAACCGGAGAACCTGAGGCTCTTCGGCTATGCAGACCGCGGCGGACCCAGAAAGCTCTGGAACAAGGCCTGCGAAGATGCCGGTATCGAACAGATCCCGTTCCATCCGGCGGGCCGCCATGGCTTCGGCCAGGAAATGAACGTCCGCGAGAGAGTCGACGAGAAGGCCGCCGGCGCATTCGGCGGTTGGTCGGACCTCAATCTGATGCGCAACACCTACACGCATGCCGAGGATGCGGAGATCAAGATCAATCAAGCCCTGCGACGGGGATTGTTGAAAGCCGAGCGCAAGACGCGGCTCAAGCTGAGAAAGGAGCTTTGATGCTGTACGGGTTTTGTACGAGCGAAGGCCGATTCCGGCCCCTTTACGGGGTGAAACGGCGTCGAAACCTGCAGAGAAGAAAATGGGGAAGCCATAAATTCCCTATATTTCAAAGGGATTTATGGTGGGCGCGGCAGGGATTGAACCTGCGACCCCACCCGTGTGAAGGGTGTGCTCTACCACTGAGCTACGCGCCCGATCACGGAATCACCGGGAGTGCGGCGCCGTGCGGAGCGCTCCATTGCCAGAAGCGGCTGGGCTTGGCAAGGGGCGGAAGGGCGGTCTCGATCAGGAAATGGCGCGCAGCGGCGTCACGTTTTGAGCGCCCTGAATCGCCTGCGCTGCGCCCAGGCCGTCGAACAGCGTGTTGACCACGATCCGCAGATTGGCCGGTGTCGCCGTGCGGATCATGTCCATCATCACGAACGGATTGCAGAAGGGCTGCATCACCAGATTGGTCAGCGAGACGACATGGTCGAGATCATAACCGGGGAAACAGCCCTCGGCCATCGCCTCACCCAGGATCACCGCCATGTAATGGTCTGCCAGATCGACATAGCCGCGGATGACCTCCCAATGTTCCTCGCCCAGGTCCATGTTGGCGCGGAAAAGATTGGGATCGGCCTCGAACCGTGCCCGCTTGACGGCAACGCGGCGGGCAACGAATTCGAACAGTTTCTCGCGTGGTGGAAGGTCGGATGCCACGACATCTTCCATGATCTGGTTCAGTTCCTCGAACCAGCGGCCGGCAATGGCTTCGAAAAACGCCTCTTTCGATGAGAAATAGCGGTAGAAGCTCGATTGCGACATGCCGCAGGCCGCCGCGACCTCGGTCAGCGAGAGGTTGATCGCGCCGCGCGTGCGGACCATCTCCTCGGCTGCGTCCATCAACTGCTGGCGAATGGCTTCATGATCGTTGAGCGGACGCGACATCGGATGCAGCCTTGCTGACTTGGGAGGATAAAACAGTTATACAATAAATTTTGTACTTTATCAAATGTTGCAATCAGGCCTGTGCCGCCTGCAACCAGCCCGGTAACCGCACGGGGTCGAGGTCCTCGACACGGCGATGCTCGACCGTCCAGCCAAGTTCGGGATAGGCGGTTTTCTGCCGTTTTTCGTCGGTCTGGTCGATGGGAAGCACCACGATGCGGCGGTTGACCTTCTGCCGCCAGTTCATCCGCGCGGTGTTTTCCTGGCCGACATAACAGCCCTTGGTGAAGCTGACGCCGTTCAATTCGGCGGCATTTGTTTCAAGCCAGAGGATGTCGCCAAGTTCGGCCGCACCTTCGGGGACGCCAAGCGCAAGCCTGTGCGCCAGCCAGGCAGCATCCGCGGAAAAGGTATCGCCCGTCGGAGCCAGCCAGCGCCATCCCAGAGCCGCCAGCCGCGGGTCGGGGGCCGCTCCGTCGACGGGGTTTGCCGACCAGTGAACCTGCAATGCCTCGTCCGGCGCGATAGAAATCTTGCGGCGCAGGCGATAGATTGTCAGCCGCTTGGCCAGCGCATCCGCGACGTCGCCATCGCAGTCGATCAGCACGTCACTGCCATCATCCCACATCAGGAAGTCGAACATCGCCTTGCCCTGAGCGCTCAGAAGCCCGGAATATTGCGGATTTCCCGGGGCGATCGCCTGCGTATCCTGTGTCACCAGGCCCTGCAGAAACCCGCGCACATCCTCTTGCGGATCGGTCGGCGACAGGCGGATCAGGGCGCGACGGGCGAGAAGCGTGGGGGTGGACATGGCGCTCAACATGCGTATCGCTCAGCCAGTTTCAAGCGGAGAGATGCGATGACAGCGACCTATGACCTGATCGTCAAGAACGGCACCGTGTATCTGCCCGGCGGACCGATTGCAGCGGACATCGGCGTGACCGCCGGCAAGATCGCCGCCATCGGTGCAATCAGCGGTGATGCGGGCCAGGTCATCGACTGTACCGGTCTGCACGTGCTGCCCGGCGTGATCGACAGCCAGGTGCATTTCCGCGAGCCGGGGCTCGAGCACAAGGAAGATCTCGAATCGGGCAGCCGCGCCGCCGTGATGGGCGGGGTGACGGCGGTGTTCGAAATGCCCAACACCAAGCCCAATACCGATACCGCAGAGCGCGTCGCCGACAAGCTTGCCCGCGCACACCACCGCATGTGGTGCGACCATGCCTTCTATGTCGGCGCGACCGCCGCCAATGCCGATTCGCTGAAGGATCTGGAGCGCATTCCCGGCACGGCCGGCGTGAAGATCTTCATGGGCGCGTCGACCGGCGACCTGCTGGTTGCCGATGACGGCGCATTGGCCCGCGTTCTGGCGAGCGGCAAGCGCCGCGTCGCGATCCACGCCGAGGACGAATTCCGCATGAACGAGCGCGCGGGCGAGCGCGTCACCGGCGACCCTTCTTCGCATCCGGTCTGGCGCGACGACGAGAGCGCGATCCTGGCGACGCGCCGCATCCTCAGGCTCGCGCGCGAGGCGAAGCGCCGCATCCACATCCTGCACATCACCACGCCGGCGGAGCTGGAGCTGATCGCGCAGCACAAGGACATCGCGACCTGCGAGGTGACGCCGCAGCATCTGACGCTGGCGGGGGAGGAGGCCTATCCGCGCCTTGGCACCTATGCCCAGATGAACCCGCCGATCCGCAGCGGCGCGCATCGCGACGGGCTGTGGCACTGGCTGGCGCAGGGTGTGCCCGATGTCGTCGGATCCGACCATGCGCCGCATACCATCGAGGAGAAGTCCAAGACCTATCCCGATACGCCCAGCGGCATGCCCGGCGTGCAGACGCTGCTGCCGCTGCTGCTCGATCACATGCACCATGGCCGGCTGTCGATGCAGCGGCTGATCGACCTCACCTCGGCTGGCGCGCAGCGCATCTTCGGACTGGTCGGCAAGGGCCGGATCGCCGCAGGGTATGATGCCGATTTCACCGTGGTTGACCTCAAGAAGCGCTGGACGGTGACCGAGGACTGGCTGCAATCGCGCTGCGGCTGGAGCCCGTTCACCGGCATGGAGCTGACCGGCAAGCCGATCGGCACGATCATCCGCGGAAACCAAGTGATGTGGGAGGATACGCTGGCCGACAGCGCGATCGGCGAGCCGGTTCGGTTCGAGGCGACGGAGTTCTGATCAGAGACTAGCAGTTCCATCGTCATTCCCGCGAAAGCGGGAATACCGCTTTATCTCGCACTGTTGATTGAGAAGCGGGACCCCCGCCTTCGCGGGGGGTGACGGCAATAGGGGAAGCGACTGCTACTCCGCCCCCGTACTCAGCCCCAGGTCCGGAATGCCGATCGACCGCCGCCCGCCGAAATCGGCGCGGACGACGATGACGCCCTGCTTTTCCATATATTCGATGAGCCGCCGGATGCGTCCGGGCGAACTGGTGCCATAGGCGCGGCCAAGCGCAACATCGTCGGGACACGGCTGGCCGTCCATGGCGGCTCGGGCGATCAGCAGGAAGGGCGCGTACATTTCCTGCGGAAGCCGGGTTGCGGCTTCCAGCAGCGGCGCGCAGGAAGCATCGCTGGGGTCGAAAATGCCGCCGCGCGCCAGCGCCAGCCGCTGGCGGAAGCCCTCCATGTCGAGCGGCGGGCGGATCAGCCGCTGCATCCGGCAGCGTACTGAAAAGTCCTGATAGAGCAGAGCCTCGGTCTGACTGGCGGTGCTGCCATCGGCCAGCATGTCGGTGAGCACGGCGACGACGACCGCCTCGGCATCGATCGCATCTGCTGCGTCCTCGGCCTCCCGGCGCGCGGCAAACATCGCGGATTGCTCCGGCATCGGGTGGGGGTGGGGCAGGGGAGCAGGGGCGATGCTGCCGATCAGCTCATCGGCGGCGACCGGTGCGGGGCGCGGCGGCGGCATCGGCACCGGTGCATCGTTTTTTGCTCCGGCGGCGAGCAGCATGTCCCGCAGATCCTCGCCCTGCGCCTCGGGCATCGGCAGCAGCTTGTGCGTGCCGGTGCGGCTGGTGGTGCGGGTGGCGCCGATCCGGGTGGTTACCGGGCGGCGTGAGATCGCAGGACCCAGCCCCAGAAAGCAGCCGCGCTCCAGGTCGCGGATGCGCTCGGCCTGTCGGCGCTCCATGCCCAGCAGGTCAGCCGCGCGCGCCATGTCGATGTCGAGAAACGTGCGCCCCATCAGGAAGTTGCTGGCCTCGGCGGCAACGTTCTTGGCAAGCTTGGCGAGGCGCTGTGTCGCTATTGCGCCGGCGAGCCCGCGCTTGCGTCCTCGGCACATCAGGTTGGTCATCGCCGACAGGCTGGCGCGGCGCACTGGATCGGGCACATCGCCCGCAACCGAAGGCGCGAACATCTGTGCCTCGTCGACCACCACCAGCGCCGGGTACCAATGTTCGCGCGGGGCATCGAACATTGCGTTGAGGAAGGTCGCGGCGCAGGTCATCTGCGCTTCGAGCTCGAGCGATTCGAGGTTGAGGATCACCGAGGCGCGGTGTTCGCGGATGCGCGCGGCGATGCGGGCGATCTCGCGCTCGTTATAGTCGCCTGCGTCGATGACGATGTGCGAATAGGCGTCCGAAAGCGTGGCAAAATCGCCTTCGGGGTCGATGATCACCTGCTGGACGAGCCCTGCGCTCTCTTCGAGCAGGCGGCGCAGCAGATGCGACTTGCCCGATCCGGAATTGCCCTGGACCAAAAGCCTGGTCGCCAGCAGTTCTTCGATATCGATGCCGACAGGCTGCCCTGTCTCATCCAGACCTATTTCGATCGATGCGCCCACGGCTCAGGGCCCTATCGCGTTGCCAAAGCGGTTGCAACGCTCGCGCGGCCAAATGCTGGGGGCAAGGGGGGCAAATGAAAAGGCCCCGCCCGAGGAGGCGAGGCCTTTGTCGTTCGGCTCAGGCCGGAACGGATCAGCCGTTCAGCTTGTCCTTCACCGCCTTTGCGGGGGTGAAGCCGAGCTTCTTGGAGGCCTTGATGGTGATGGTGGCGCCGGTGCCCGGGTTGCGACCTTCGCGTTCCGGGGTGGCCTTCACCTTGAACTTGCCAAAGCCGTTGATCGAGATTTCTTCGCCAGCAGCAGCCGCATCGGCAATGGCAGCGAAAACGCCATCGACCAGCTTGCGGGCATCCGCCTTGGTCACGCCGTGTTCGGCGGCAATCTTCTCTGCGAGTTCAGCATTGTTCATGAGGTAACGTCCCTTCCAATTGGATTTCGGTGGCGGCGGTTTAACGGCAGTTTTTGCGTTCGTCACGGGGATTGCGGGCGTTTTCCCCAAAAATGGAGACGATTTGCAGGAAATTGAGAAACATTATCAATCAGGGTGATCGGTTTTGTCGATTATTCTATTCAAGAAAATCACATGGCGCGTCGGGCGGCATCGGCATAACCCTTTGGAAAAGCCAAATTGGACTCACAAGAGAGGGATGACCATGGAACTCAAGGGATCGAAGACCGAGCAGTGCCTCAAGGATGCGTTTGCCGGCGAAAGCCAGGCCAACCGCCGCTATCTCTATTTCGCCCAGAAGGCCGATATCGAGGGCCATAACGACGTTGCCGCCGTGTTCCGCTCGACCGCTGAAGGCGAAACCGGCCATGCCCATGGTCATCTCGAGTTTCTGGAAGCTTGCGGCGACCCTGCTACCGGCGAACCGATCGGCACCACGGCCGACAATCTGAAGTCGGCGATCGCAGGCGAGACGCACGAATATACCGACATGTATCCGGGCATGGCCAAGACCGCCCGCGATGAAGGCTTTGACGAGATCGCAGACTGGTTCGAAACGCTGGCCAAGGCGGAAAAGAGCCATGCCGGCAAGTTCCAGAAGACGCTCGACGCGCTGCTGGCCGAAGCCTGATTTTCAGTTGAACGACAACTTGGCCTGCGTCTTCGTGTTTCGGCACGAAACGCAGGCCATTTTTCTGACTTCCTAAATCCTCCCCGCTTCGGGGAGGTGGCAGCGCGCAGCGCTGACGGAGGGGCAGCGATATTACGCGGCGATTGTCCGTTCGCTCGAACACGCTTCCCCTCCACCGCTTCGCAGTCCCCCTCCCCGTGCCGGGGAGGATTTTCAGGGTGAGAGCATATGGCAACCGGATACAAGGAAGGCAGCCTGGACGCGCCGACACGGCACGCGCTGCCGTGGCGCGAGGAATCCTGGTATGACGAGGCCGCGCTCGATGCCGAGCTGCGCCGCGTGTTCGACATCTGCCACGGCTGCCGCCGCTGCTTCAACCTGTGCGACAGCTTCCCCAAGCTGTTCGACATGATCGACGAAAGCCCGAACGAGGAGGTCGAGGATCTTTCCGCCGGGCAGATCAAGCAGGTCGTCGATGCCTGCACCCTGTGCGACATGTGCTTCATGGTGAAGTGCCCGTACGTTCCGCCGCACGAGTTCAACCTCGATTTTCCGCACCTGATGCTGCGCTATCGCGCGGTCGAGCATCGCAAGGGCGAAACGTCGAAGGCCGACCGGCTCCTCGCCGAGACCGATCGCAACGGCAAGCTGGGCAGTGTGCTTTCCGACGTAGCCAACTGGGCGACCGATGGCAAGAGCGAGACGACGCGCGGCATCATGCAGCAGATGCTCGGCATCGACAAGCGCGCGCATCTGCCCAAGTTCGCCGACATTCCGCTGACCAACCGCGCGGTCGCGCTGGTGCCGGCGCCCAATCCGGACGCGCCCGGCTTCGGTCGCCGCGTCGCGCTCTATGCCAGCTGCTACGACCAGTTCAACGACCAGACGCCCGGTGAGGCAGCGGTCAAGGTGCTGGCGCATAATGGCGTCGAAGTGCGGATCGAGCATCCCGAATGCTGCGCGATGCCCAAGCTTGAAAATGGCGACATTCCAGCCGTTGCCAGCGCCGCTGCGCGGGTGGCCGCGCATTTTGCGCCGCTGATCGACCAGGGCTATGATGTCGTCGCCATCACCGCGAGCTGCGCGCTGATGATGAAGTTCGAATGGCCGCTGATCGAGCCCGATAACGAGGACATCAGGAAGCTCTCCGCCGCGACCCACGACATCAGCGAATATATCGTCAAGCTGTCGAAACAGGCGGGCCTGACCCCGGTCGAGGCCATGGATGCCAGTATCGGCGTGCATTTCGCCTGCCATTCGCGCGCGCAGAACATGGGCCCCAAGGCGATGGAGATGCTGAAGCTCATCCCTGAGGCTAAGCCGGTGCTGACCGAACGCTGCTCGGGCCATGGCGGCAAATGGGGCATCTACCAGCAGAATTTCGATACGGCGGTGAAGCTGGCGCGCCCGGCGGTGCGCTCGCTCGAAAAGACCGCGCCCGATTACATGGTCAGCGAATGCCCGCTTGCCGGATCGCACCTCAAGCAGGTGATGGAGCAGGGCGGGGCGGCGAAGCTGCCCGAACGGATCGGCCATCCCGTCGAACTGATGGCCAAGGCTTACGGACTCTAATGGATATGGAAAAGACGATGCCCAGAGACCGCCGTTCCATTACCCGCGAGGACATCATGGACCTCGCCGATTACGAGCTGATCCGCAAGGACAAGCGCCAGGAAAGCATCCTCGCCAAGAAATTCTCGCGTCTTGCGATCGGCCCGCACGCCATGATCACCTTCGAAAGCTGGGACAGCATGTGGCTGCAGATCCAGGAGATGCTGCGGATCGAGAAGGGCGGCGAGGAGCAACTGGCGGACGAGCTGGCGGCCTATAACCCGATGGTTCCCAATGGCCGCGAGCTGACCGCAACGCTGATGTTCGAGATCGAGAATCCCGAGCGGCGCGATGCGTTCCTGCGCACGATCGGCGGCGTGGAGGAGCATATCTTCCTGACCATCGGCAATGTGAAGATCGCTGCCGTCCCGGAACAGGATGTCGAGCGCACCAGCGCGTCGGGCAAGGCCAGTGCGGTGCATTTCCTGCATTTTCCCCTGGATGACGCCGCGATTGCGGCCTGGCACGATGCCGGCAATGTCGCGATGGTGCAGATCAGCCACCCGAATTACGGCCATGCGGCCCTGATCGGAGCCGACACGCGCCATTATCTGACCCGCGCCTGTCTCTAGTTCTGCGTCTGCGCGGCTGCGCGATCAGGGTGGCCCATTGATCGGGCCGCCGAATCATCTGTCGCGTTCCGTGCGTTCGCGTTCGGGGTCGACCGCAATCTGCAATGGTTCAGCGGTCGCCTCGTCCACGGGCTGCGCGGAAAGCATCGGGGATCCGAAGTGCGAATCTCCGGTCGGTTGATCGACGAACGGAGGCGGCGGTACATCGGGCACCGGACTGCCGGGCGCTGACATGGTCGGTGGTGCAGGGGCGATCAAGGGGGCGCCGGGCTGGGCAGGGTCTTCAGCAGGTGCGCTTCCGGTGTCCACCGAAGATGCAAAGATCGCCGCAGCGAGCATGATGCCGCCCGATCCCAGCATGACCTGTTTCAGCACTGCGTCCTACCTCGTTTCCGGCGTCGATGATTCGACGAGTGCCAGAGACCGGTTAACATTCCGTGCGCGCTGCAAGGTCGGGGCGAGGCCAATGAAAATGCCGCCGGCAGCCATGGCTCCCGGCGGCATGTCTTTCCTCCCCAGGAAAGCTCGTGCAATGGTCGGGGCAGTCAGGAAAGGCGGGGTGGCGGGATTGCCCCGCTCACCCTGATCCTCTCCTGCTAGCTCGTCACCGACAACGCTTGGCCTCTTTCTAGACGCCAGGGGTGATGAAGGCAGCACAAATTGACAAGAATTGAGCGAATTTCCCCACCAGAAGCGCCAAATCTGTTGTCAGCTTGTCACAAATATTACAAACAGAGCCATGGTCGAATCGTCCCTTCACGCCGGACCGGCGCTGCGCCGTCTGCGCCGCAATGCAGGCCTGACCCAGGCTGCCATGGCCGAAAGGCTGGATATCTCGCCCAGCTATCTCAACCTACTCGAACGCAATCTGCGTCCGGTCAGCGCACGATTGATGCTGGCGCTGGCCGAGCGGTTCGATGTCGATCCGCGTGATCTGACAGGAGATGAACCGGGGGGTGGCCTGGGTCCCATGCGGCGACGGCTTTCTGATCCGGTCTTTGCCGATCTTGGCGTCGAGCCAGGCGAGATCGAGGACTGGCTGGCAGCATCGCCCGGCACGGCTGCGGCATTCGCCCGGCTGTATGACCGGGTGCAGGGCGGAGGGGGAGGCGTTGCGGCAGGCGTGACCGTCGATGATCCGGTGGCGCGGGTGCGCGGCGAGATCGAGCGATGGCGCAACCATTTTGCCGATCTTGACCATGCCGCCGAGGAGTTGGCCGACGCGCTGCGGTTGCAGAGCGGGGACCTTTACTCGGCGATTTCCGAACGGCTTCGCACCAAGCACCAGCTTTCCATCCGGATTCTGCCGGAAAACGTGATGCCGGGCCGACTGCGACGGCTCGATCTGCACGCCAGGCAGCTGCAGCTTTCCGAGATGCTCGACATGGCCTCGCGCACGTTCCAGGCGGCCTATCTGCTGGGGCAGCTGGAGCATCGGGCGGACATCAACGCGCTGGTTGCCGGGGCGCAGTTCGGGGATCGGACGGCCGAGCGGCTCTATCAGCGGCATATCTTCAGCTATTTCGCCGCCGCCGTGATGATGCCTTATGGCCGCTTCCTGCGCGCCTGCGAGCAATCGGGCTATGACATGCTGCTGCTGCAGCGCCGCTTCGGCGCGGGCTTCGAGCATGTCGCGCACCGGCTGACAACCTTGCAGCGCGTAGGGCAGCGCGGGCTCGGTTTCTTCATGATCCGCATCGACCGGGCAGGACAGGTGTCCAAGCGTTTCGGCGGTGCCAGCCGCGCACCGCTGGCCGATACCGAAGTCACCTGCCCCCTGTGGCATCTGCACCAGGCCTTTTCACGGCCCAGCCAGGTCCAGGTCCAGGTTGTCGAGCTGGAAGACGCCAGCCGGTGGCTGACGCTGGCGCGCAGCGTGCAGGGCGCTGGTTATGGCGCGGCGGGAACGACCGCAGAATTCGCCATCGGTCTGGGCGTTCCGGTCGATCAGGCCGCTACACTCTGCTATGCCCGCGGCATGGACCTGAGCGCCGCAGGTGCAACAAGGATCGGGCCCGGCTGTGCGATGTGCAAGCGCGGCGATTGTCCGCAACGCTCCAAGCCGCCGATCGGCATCCGCCTCAAGTTCGACGATCGCGAGCGCGGCGTCACGCCGTTCGATTTCGTTACCGATTGACGCCTTTCCGGTCTGCGGGGAACGGGTGACGCGGCGGCACGTATCCGTTCCAGATCAACAAATCCGGGACAGGACATGACCGACAGCGCAACGACCACCACCGTGACCGAACGACCGAATGAGCCCGTTCACACCCATACCACTGTTGTGGAGCGCCGATCCGGAGGGGGTTCCGGGATGATGATGGCAATCCTGCTGCTGATCCTGGTCGTTGGCGGATTCTTCGCCTGGCAATTCCTTCAGCAGGGCGAAGTCCGGACCGATGCTGTGGCCGGCGCTGCGAACCAGGTCGGCGATGCAGCGCAAAAGGTGGGCGATGCCGCTCAGGACGCGGCACAGAAGATTGGCGAATAAGCGTAAAAACCTTTGACAGAGCATCGGAAATTCGGCGCTTTGGCGCCGCGATGGCTGTAAAATTAACCGACACTTGACCTTTGTCGCGCTATAGCAGCAGCCCATGTTCAGGCTGTTCAAACATTATGTGCCGCACGCGGTGCTGCTGCTCGGCTTTTTCGACCTTGCCCTGCTGGGTCTGGCTGCGGAAATCGGCTGGGTCTGGCGGGCGCACGAGATCGGAATGGAGGTCGATCCGCTCAGCCAGCGGCCACTGCCGATCATCACCTTCGCGCTTCTGGTGCACATGGCGATGATCGCGGTCGGCGTCTACGGACCCGATTCCCTGCAGTCGCTGCGCTTCGCTGCCGCCCGGTTGCTGGTGGCGATCTCACTGGGCGTCATCTTCCTGTCGGTAACCTATTTCATCCTGCCCGGATCCACATTGTGGCGGTCGAACAGCCTCTACGCGATGGGGCTGTCCATCGTCTTCCTCATCGCCAATCGCATCATTCTGGGCGGGTTGCTCGGCACAACCGCGTTCAAGCGGCGCCTGATGGTACTGGGTGCGGGCAAGCGTGCGCAGCGGGTACAGGTCCTGTCGGAACGATCCGATGCCGGGTTCGTGCTCGTCGGCTTCGTGGCGATGAATGACGGGCCGCTGGTGGTCGAAGAGGCCATCAACCGAGATGCGATCAAGAACCTCGCCAAGCATGTCGAGAATCTCAATGTGACCGAGGTGGTTCTGGCGCTGGAAGAACGCCGCAACGCGCTGCCGCTGAACGATCTGCTGCGCATCAAGACCACGGGGGTCCATGTCAACGATCTGTCGACCTTCCTGGAACGCGAGACTGGCCGGGTCGATCTTGATACCGTCAATCCCAGCTGGCTGATCTTCTCGGATGGTTTCTCTGCAGGTCGCCGCATTTCGACCATCGCCAAGCGGATGTTCGATCTGGTCGTCAGTTCGATCCTGCTGCTGCTGACCGCGCCGATCATCCTGCTCTTCGCGCTGCTGGTGAAGCTCGACAGCAAGGGCCCTGCATTTTTCAAGCAGGAGCGGGTGGGTCTGTACGGCCAGCCGTTCGAGATCATCAAGCTGCGTTCGATGCGGATCGATGCCGAGGTCGATGGCGCGCAATGGGCGCAGAAAAACGATCCGCGCGTCACGCGGCTGGGGCGCTTCATCCGCAAGGTACGGATCGACGAGCTGCCGCAGGCGTGGAGCGTGCTCAAGGGCGACATGAGCTTTGTCGGCCCGCGTCCCGAACGGCCTGAATTCGTCGCCGATCTGGAAACCAAGATGCGCTATTATAACGAGCGGCACATGGTCAAACCGGGCATTACCGGCTGGGCGCAGATCAACTATCCCTATGGCGCCTCGGTCGAGGATGCGCGGCACAAGCTGGAATATGATCTCTATTACGCAAAGAACTACACACCCTTTCTGGACCTGCTGATCATCCTGCAGACGTTGCGCGTCGTGCTGTGGCCGGATGGTGCGCGGTGAAGCCATGGCCAACTGGTCCGATATAGGCCTCTGGGCGCATTCCGGCGCTGCGGCGCTGACCTTGCTGGTGGCCGCCTGGCTGTTGCAGCGCTGGGCACGGCTGCGAGGTGCCCGTCCATCGCTGGGCGACGTGGCGCTGCTGCTGGCGCTGCTATCGACCAGTCTGTGGGCCTTTGCTGTCGCAGTGCTGGGACCGGGACAGGCGGTCTCCGGTCTGGCGGAATCGCTGCGCAATCTCGCCTGGCTGGCTTTTCTGTTCCAGATGGTTCGTTCCGCCAGGGCCCAGCCCCGGACCGTCACCGCCATCTATCTGGTGCTGTCGGTCATCCTGCTGGTACAGCCCATAGTCGACAGCTGGCTTGGCATGCTCACCGCACGGGAGGGGCTCGGAGAACTGTCGTTCGACACGGCGATGCTTCTGCGGATGATCTTCGTGGTGGGCGCGCTGGTGCTGGCACACAATCTCTACAGCGTTGCCGATGCGGAAACCCGCACCAGCCTGCGCATTCCGCTGACCGCCCTCGCGGCGATGTGGCTCTACGATCTCAATCTCTATACCATGGGGTATCTCGCCGGCACGCCGAGTGTTGACATGCTCGCGCTGCGCGGCGTGCTGATGATCCTGATCGTACCGTTCTTTGCGCTGGCCGCCAACCGCCCGGGCGGGTGGAAACTCACCCTGTCGCGCAAGATCGCCTATCGCTCGCTCTCGCTGTTCGCGATCCTGGGCTATCTGGTGACGATGATCGCGGTGGCGCAGATGCTCCGCGCGTTCGGCGGAACGCTGGCCTCCGGTGCCCAGATGCTGCTGGTACTGGGCATGTCGCTGGCCGCCCTGGTGCTGCTTCCTTCGGATCGCTTTCGCGCCTGGTTCAAGGTCAAGGCGACCAAGCATTTCTTCCAGCACCGCTATGATTATCGCGCCGAATGGATCCGCTTCACCGAGACGATCGGACGGCCCGGCGATGGTACAGCACCCTTTCACGAGCGCGTGATCAAGGCGGCGGCAGACATCAGCGACAGCCCGGCAGGGCTGCTGCTGGCGCCGGGCGACAACGGCCGCATGCAATTGCAGGCACGCTTCAACTGGCCAACAGCCGATGTGCCCGCCCAGGCCTGCACGTCTGCCACCAACGGCTATTTCCAGGCAACGGCGCGAATCGTCGAGCTTGACGCATTGCGGTCAGGGCAGGACCGGGAAACCGATCGCCGCGCGATCCCCGAATGGGTTCTTGAGGAGAGCAATGCCTGGGCTATCGTGCCGCTGGTCCATTTCGATCGGCTGGCCGGACTGGTCGTGCTGGCACGACCGCTGGTCGAGCGGCGACTGGACTGGGAGGATCTCGATCTGCTGCGGCTGGTCGGACGGCAGCTGGCCAGCTATCTCGCCGAGGCGCGCAGCCAGGAAGCATTGCGCGAGGCCGATCAGTTCGACGAGTTCAACCGCCGCATGGCATTCGTGATGCACGACATCAAGAACCTGGTCAGCCAGCTCAGCCTTGTCGCGCGCAATGCCGAACGCCATGCCGACAATCCCGAATTTCGTGCCGACATGATCGTGACGCTGCAGAATTCTGTCGGCAAGATGAACACGCTGATCCGCCGCCTGACCGGCTATGCCCGTTCGGCTGGCGAGGGCATCCGCGCAATCGATGCCGAACGCATCGTCCGAGCGGTTGTTGCGACCAAGCAGCACGCCCACCCTGTGGTTCTGGGCAGCGTGCAAAGGCTGGTGCTGATGGCCGATCCGGCTCAGCTCGATCAGGTGCTCGGCCATCTGATCCAGAACGCCATCGACGCCAGCGCGCCTGACACGCCGGTCTATGTCAGCATGGCGCGCGACGGTCTGTACGGGGTCATCGAGATTGTCGACCATGGTGCAGGCATGTCGACCGAGTTCGTGCGTGCCAAGCTGTTCAAGCCCTTCATCTCCAGCAAGACCGATGGCTTCGGCATCGGCGCCTATGAGGCGCGGCTGCTGGTCGAGGCGATGAACGGCCGGATCGAGGTCGAAAGCCGCGAGGGCGAGGGCAGCCGCTTCTCCATCCATCTTCCCCTTGCCACCCGGATCGAATCTGACGACCCGGTGACGACCGCGCAGACCATTGAAAAGGTGTCCTGAGAAATGACCGATCTGACCCCCAATCCCGCGATGAACGGTGGCGGCAAGGGCGCCAACCGCCTGCCGCGGTTGCTGGTGGTGGAAGACGATGCAGGGCTGCAGCGTCAGCTCAAATGGGCGTTCGACGATTTCGAAGTGCTGTGCGCGGGCGACCGGGCGAGCGCGATCGACCTGCTGCGCTATGAGGAGCCCGATGTCGTCACGCTCGACCTCGGCCTGCCGCCCGATCCCGACGGGGTGAGCGAAGGCTTTGCGACGCTGGCCGAAATCCTGCGGCTCAAGCCCGATACCAAGGTCATCATTGCGTCGGGCCATGGCGAGCGGCAGAGCGCGCGCGATGCGATCGCGCAGGGGGCCTATGATTTCTATCGCAAGCCGGTCGAGATCGACGATCTTGCGCTGATCGTCCGCCGGGCGCTCAACGTCCAGCAGATCGAGCGCGAGAACGCGCGCCTCAGCCAGAAATCGGGCGAGGATCATACCGTGCTGGGCGGCATGATCACCGGCGATGCGCAGATGGTGAAAGCGGCACGGACGATCGAGCGCGTTGCCAATACCAATGTCTCGGTGATGCTGCTCGGCGCGAGCGGAACCGGCAAGGAGCTGTTCGCGCGCGGCCTGCACGAGAAGAGCAACCGCCGCAGCGGCGCATTCATCGCGATCAACTGCGCAGCAATCCCGGAAAACCTGCTCGAATCCGAACTGTTCGGGCACGAGAAGGGGGCGTTTACCGGGGCGATCAAGACGACCATCGGCAAGATCGAGCAGGCCGCCGGCGGCACATTGTTCCTCGACGAGGTCGGCGACATTCCGCTGCCGCTCCAGGTCAAGCTGCTGCGCTTCCTGCAGGAACGCGTGATAGAACGCGTCGGCGGGCGCAGCCCGATCCCGGTCGATACCCGCGTGGTCTGTGCGACCCACCAGAATCTGGAAAAGATGATCGCCGAGGAGCGGTTCCGCGAGGACCTGTTCTATCGCCTCGCCGAGATCGTGGTGCACATCCCCTCGCTTGCCGAACGGCCCGGCGACGCGGTGCTGCTGGCCAAGCATTTTCTCGGTCGCTTCGCTGCCGAGATGAACCCGGCGGTCAAGGGCTTTGCCCCCGATGCGCTCAAGATGCTCGATGCCTGGCACTGGCCTGGCAATGTGCGCGAGCTGGAAAACCGGGTGAAGCGCGCCGTGATCATGGCCGAAAGCCGGCTGGTGACTGCCGAGGATCTCGACCTTGAACGCGCCGAGCCGGAAACGCCGGAATTTCTGAACCTGAAGGCGGTGCGCGAGCTGGCCGACCGCAAGGCGATCCGCCATGCGCTGGCGCGGACCGAGGGCAACATCTCGGGCGCGGCCAAGCTACTCGGCATCAGCCGCCCGACGCTCTATGATCTGCTCAGGCAATATGACATCCAGAGCTGATTCCCGTCCTGGCAGGAAGCTGTGGCTGGCGCTTGTCGCTGGCGGCTTGATGCTGGGCGGAGCCGGCGCAAGTCTGCAGGCCGAGGATATGGGGGCCGCCCGGCAGGCCATGGCGCGGGCTGCCGATTACCGGGCAAGCGGTGACAATCGCGCTGCGCGGATCGAGCTGATGAACGCGATCAAGGCCGCACCCAGGCTGATCGAACCGCGTCTCGCCCAGGCGCGGGTGTTCCTGACCCTGTTCGATGCCGATGGCGCGCAAGGCGAACTCGAACGCGCGCTCGAACTCGGCGCGGACCGCGTACTGGTGCGCGCACCGATGGCTGACGCCCTGGTGCAGCAGGGCCGGGTCGAGGATGCGATCCGCTGGCTGGGCGAGGGGCCGGTCGCCGATGCGGACAGGGGCTATGCCGCACGTACGCTCGGCCGCGCGCATCTGGCGCTGGGGCAGTTTGACGAGGCGCGCGCCGCATTCGACAGGGCGCTGCAGTTCGCGCCCGATGACAGCCTGCTCTGGACCGATATTGCGCGCTTCCGCACCGCATCGGGGGATCAGGCGGGTGGGCTCGAAGCGGCCGATCATGCGGTCAGGCTGGATGCCGGCAATGTCCGCGCGCTCCAGCTTCGCGGCGAGCTGACGCGCAGTCAGACCGGGCTCGCCGCTGCCCTGCCCTGGTTCGAGCGCGCGCTGGCGATCGATCCCAATGACGTTGCGGTGCTCGGCGAATATGCCGCGACGCTGGGCGATATGGGCCGGATGCGCGCCATGCTGAAAGCGGCGCGGCAGATTGTCGCGCTGGAGCCGAACAATCCGCGCGGCTATTTTCTGCAGGCCGTGCTTGCTGCGCGCGCCGGGCGCCATGATCTCGCTCGCACGCTGATCCAGAAGACCGGCGGCGCGCTTGATCGCGTGCCTGCCGCCATGCAGGTCGAAGGCGTGGTGGAGTTCGAACTCGGCAATTACCGCCAGGCGATCGATCGGTTCGAAAAGCTCGCCGATGCCCAGCCGCACAACCGCCGAGCGGCCGAACTGCTGGCGCGCGCGCTCTATGCCGAGGGCGAGCATGAGGCGCTGCTCGAACGTTTCCGCGCTATCGCCAACCGGGCAGGCGCGAGCGCCTATCTGCTGACCCTGGTCGGACGCTCGCTCGAAGCGATGGGCGAGCGTGACGCTGCGCTCGAATATCTGGCGCGCGCCGCGGTTCCCGACTCCGCCCCGCTGCTCCGGCTCGATCAGGACGATGAACCCTGGCTGCTTGCCGACGCGGCGCGCGCCGCGCCGCGCGATGCCCGCGCGGTCATCCCCTATGTCCGCATGCTGGTGGCGCGCGGTGATTTTGTGCTGGCCAGCGAATTCGCCAGGCCGCTCGCCGAGGCCAATCCGGGCGTGCCCGACGCGCAGATGCTGCAGGGCGATGTGCTCTATGCCTCGGGCAATGCCGCTGGAGCGCTGCCTTATTACGAACGCGCCGCGCGCATCCGTCTGGCCGAACCCGTGGTCCGCCGCCTGTCGCTGGTGCTGCGCGAGCTGGGCCGGGTGCGCGAATCGGATGCGTTGCTCGAAAGTTTCGTCGACATGAGTCCGGCCAATACCGGCGGCATCCGCCTTCTCGCCAATGCCTATATCGACCGGGGCGACTGGCCGGGGGCGGTGGCGATGCTGACCGCGCTGCACGCGCAGCTGGGCAGCAGCCAGCCGATGCTGCTCACCGATCTGGCGCTGGCGCGGCTGCGCGCGGGCGATGCCACGATGGCTGCCCACGATTCGCGGCTTGCCTATCGGGTCCAGCCGGCCAGTCCGCTGGTCGCGCATGTGCGCGGCATGGCGCTGACCGAGGCGGCGGACACGCCGATGCTGGCAGTGGAAATGCTGGAAAAGGCGCGAGACCTGCAACCGCGCAACCCCTGGCTGCGCTATCATCTGGCGCAAGCCTATGCAGCGGCGGGCAAGCCGGGCCGGGCGATGGCGGCGCTGCGCGCCTCATTGTCCCTGGGAGCTTTTCCCGAACGATCAGCGGCTGCAGCCATGCTCCGCAATCTTCAGGGGCGAAGCTGACCTGGTGCAGATTTTTGCCTGACCGCCGGGCATTTTCGGCTAAAGGGCGGGAATGACCACGACCAATCCGCTGCTCGATACGCGCGCGCTGCCGCGCTTTGCCGAAATCACCGCCGATCATGTCGCCCCTGCGCTCGACGAGGCGCTGGCCCGCCATGCTGCAACCATCGAAACGCTGGTGCGCGACAAGCCTGCGACCTTCGCCCAGGCCTGGTTGCCGTTCGAGCGCGCGGAGGCCGAACTCGGTGCCATCTGGGCGGCGGTCTCGCACCTCCATGCGGTGGCCGACAGCCCCGAGCTGCGCGCTGCCTATCAGCAGGGTGAGCAGCGGCTGGTCACCAACAGCATCATGGTCGGCCAGAACCGCGACCTCTACGAGGTGTTCGAGGCGCTGGCGGCGACGCCCGAATTCGCCGCCTTGCCTCAGGCCGACCGGGTCGCGGTCGAGCACGCACTGCGCGATTTCCGCCTCTCGGGTGTGGCGCTGGACGAGGCGGCGCGCGAGCGGTTCAAGGCGGTTTCGGTCGAACTCGCGACGCTGTCGAACGAATTCGGCAGCGCGGTGCTCGATGCCACCGATGCCTGGGAAGAGCTGATCACCGACGAAGCGGAGCTGGCAGGCGTATCGGACACCGACAAGGCGATGTTCGCTGCCGCCGCCGAGGCCAAGGGGCAGACCGGCTGGCGCGTGACGCTGCAGGCGCCTTCGGTCAATGCGATCCTGACTTTTGCCGAAAATCGCGATCTGCGCGCGCGGGTCTATCAGGCCTTTGGTACGCGCGCTTCCGACCAGGGACCGCACGCCGGACAGTTCGACAACTCGGCTCGCATCGCGCGCATCCTCGAATTGCGGCGAGAGGCGGCGAAATTGCTGGGCTTTGCCGATCCGGTCGAATGGTCGCTCACGACCAAGATGGCTTCGGACGGGGCTTCTGTGCTCGGCTTCCTGCGCGATCTTGCGGCGCGCGCCAAGCCGGCGGCACAGCGCGATCTTGATGAGCTCAGAGCATTTGCCGCCGAAAGGCTCGGCATTGCCGATCTGCAGCCCTGGGATGTCGGCTTTGCCTCCAACCGGCTGCGCCAGGCGCTCTATGCCGTCGATGAGGCCGAAGTGCGCTGCTATTTTCCGGTCGAGAAGGTGATGCAGGGCTGGCAGATGCTCCTCGAGCAGCTGTTTGGCATCCGGCTGCAGCAGCGCGGCGATGCGTCGCTCTACCATGCAGATGCGCGCTTCTACGATGTCATGGACGAAAGCGGCCAGGCGGTCGCTGGCCTGTATCTCGATCTGTTCGCCCGGCCCGGCAAGCGCGGCGGCGCGTGGATGGGCGAGGCACGCCCGCGCCGCAACGATGGCGACCATGCCCAGCTGCCCGTCGCCTATATGGTGTGCAACTTCTCGCCCGCAGGCCCTGATGCGCCATCGCTGCTCAGCCATTCGGATGTCGGCACGCTGCTGCACGAGACCGGCCATTGTCTTCACCTGCTGCTGACCGAGGTCAACCGCCCCAGCATCGCCGGAACGACCGGGTTCGAATGGGATGCGGTGGAACTGCCCAGCCAGCTGATGGAGGATTTTGCCTGGGACCGTCAGGTGCTCACCGCCATGTCGGGTCACTACAGGACCGGCGAACCGCTGCCCGACGATCTGTTCGACCGGCTGCTGCGCGCGCGCCATTTTCAGGCGGGACTGTTCCTGATCCGCCAGATCGAATTCGCACTTTTCGACATGCTGCTGCACCTGGGCACCATGGGCAGCGATCCGGTGGAGGTGATCGAGGCGGCGCGCGACGAGGTGGCGGTGATCCGCCCGCCCGAATGGCACCGCTTCCCGCACGCCTTCAGCCATATCTTCGCGGGCGGCTATGCCTCGGGCTATTACAGCTATCTCTGGGCCGAACTGCTCGCCGCCGATGGCTTCATGGCGTTCGTCGAGGCCGGGCTGCTCGACCGGGCGACCGGCGATCGTTTCCGAGCCGAAGTGCTCGCGCGCGGTGCGACCCGGCCGGCGGCGGAGAGCTTCCGCGCGTTCCGGGGGCGTGACCCCGATCCGCGCGCGATGCTGGTGCGCCACGGGCTGGCGGACGCGCAAGGATGAGCGAGCTGTGCCCGCGCGGCTGGCTCAATGATGCGATCCGCCGGATCGAGGCGGATTACAACCGTTCGGCCGACACGCATCTGATCCGGCTCGATCTGCCGCGCTATCCCGGCATAACGCTGTATCTGAAGGACGAAAGCTCGCACCCGACCGGCAGCCTCAAGCACCGGCTGGCGCGATCGCTGTTCCTCTATGCCTTGTGCAACGAATGGATCGGGCCGGAGACCTGCGTGATCGAGGCCTCCTCGGGCTCGACGGCGGTGAGCGAGGCCTATTTCGCGCGGATGCTGGGGCTGCGCTTCATCGCGGTGGTGCCTGCGACGACCGCGCCCGCCAAGCTGGATGCCATCCGCTTTCAGGGCGGCGAGATCCACAAGGTCGACGATCCGCGCACCGTGTATGACGTCGCGCACCGGTTGGCGGCGGAGACCGGCGGCCATTATCTCGACCAGTTCACCTATGCAGAGCGCGCGACCGACTGGCGCGGGAACAACAATATCGCCGAAAGCATCTTCGCGCAAATGGCCGAAGAGGAATATCCTGAACCCGAATGGATCGTCTGCGGCGCGGGAACCGGCGGCACCTCGGCGACGATCGGCCGCTATCTGCGCTATCAGCGCTATGCCACCCGGCTGTGCGTCGCAGATCCGGTGCATTCGGTGTTCCATCAGCATTTTCACGATCGCGATGCGACCTCGCTGCCCGAAGGCTGTGCCAGCAGGATCGAGGGCATCGGGCGGCCCCGGGTGGAGCCGAGCTTTATCCCTGGCGTGATCGACCGGATGATCGCGGTCGACGATGGCGACAGCATCGGCGCGATGCGCGCGCTGTCCGACCGGCTGGGTCGCCGCGTCGGCGGATCGACCGGCACCAATCTGGTCGCCTGCGCCGCGCTGATCGAGGAGATGGCGGCATCGGGCACCGAGGGCAGCGTGGTCACCTTGCTGTGCGATGGCGGCGATCGCTACCACACCAGCTATTATGACGATGCCTGGCTTGGCGAGAGCGGCCTGGCCTGGCAACCGGCGGCAGGGCGGATCGCCGGTCTGCTCGGACAGTGACAAGGGGAGCGGCACGATGATGATCGGAGTTCTGGCGGCTCTTTCGGCGGCGCTGGCGGTGGCGGCAGGGGCATTCGGCGCGCATGCGGCGGCGGGCGAGCAGCAGGCCGAATGGCTGCGCACCGGCGGAATGTATCAGATGGTGCACGCCGTCGCGGCACTCGCGATCATGGGCCGCGCGCCCGGTGCGGCCTGGACCTTGCTGTTCGGCGGGGCGATCTTCGCGCTAACGCTCTATGCCATGGCGCTGGGTGCTCCCCGCTGGCTCGGCGCGGTCACGCCGATCGGCGGCACATTGCTGATTGGCGGCTGGCTCTGGGCCGGCTGGATCTATCTCAAGGCCTGATCACCACCCGCGCCGCAGCGCGGGTGGTGCCAGCAGCAGGCATCAGAACTTGTAGCCGACTTCCACGCCGATGCGGCGCAAGCCGCCTGGCGAGATGAACGATCCGCCGAACTCGGCCGCAGTGATCACTTCGTTCAGATAGCGCCGGTTGAGCACATTGTCGGCGAACAGCGTCACGCGCCACTGCTCGCCCTCCAGCCCGGCGCGTACATCGAGCACGCCGAAGGCATCGCGCCGGGTCACGCCATAATCGGCATCGCCGACAAAGGCGGGCAGCGCCAGCGCCGACCCCGGCAGCAGGCCGCTGAAGATTGTCGGCACGCTGTTGTTCTGCAGCGTGTGGAACCAGGTCGGCCCGGTGATGCGATAATCGGCGCGCGCGACCAGATCGAAGCTCTTGGCGATGGGCGCGACGATCTGGGTGCCCAGGTTGATCGTATAATCCGCGGTCGAGGGCGACTTGTTGCCCACGGTCTGCGGACGCGAGGCATTTTCCTTGATCTCGCTTTCTGTGACGTTGAACGCGCCGAAAATGGTCCAGCCCGGCGTCACCTCGGCATTGAGGTTCAACTCCGCGCCGTACAGCTCGACCTTGTCGATATTCGACACCACACGCAGCAGGCCGAAGCCGCCGACGAAGAATTCGAAGAACTGCATGTCTCGGACATCGGTATAGTAGCCGGCGAGATCGAAGGTCACCTTGCCATCAAACATCGACCCCTTGATGCCGCCTTCGAACGCGCTCGAGCGCTCCTTGCGGTAGTCGTCGGTGATGCGCACGTTCGATCCGATGAACTGGTTGAACGCCTGATCGACGATTGCGGCCGAACCCGAGTTGTTGAAGCCGCCCGCCTTGAAGCCGATGCCCCAGTTGGCATAGACGTTGACATTGTCGGCCACCGACCAGCGGAAGGTCAGCTTGGGCTGCAGCTGCTTGTAGCTTTCCGACTTGTCGGCAATGGGGCCTGCCACCTGGCCCGGGTTGATCGGTCCACCGGTAAACGGATCGGTGACCAGCGGAACGCGATTCGAAACGCTGCGATCCTCTATGTCATAGCGCAGAGCCAGGCCGACGTTGACGACATCGTTCCAGTTATATTCAGCCGAGCCGAAAGCGGCGTAGACGTCGGTGCTGAACCGGTCGAAATACAGCTGGGTGGTGGGGTTGGTGGTGTTGGGGGCGTTGTAGAGCTGACGGATGATACCCTGACCAAGGTCCGCCCCCAGGCTCACGCCGACATCACGGGCGATGTTGAGATAATAGGCGCCCAGCTGCCAGCTGAACGGACCATCGCCGGTCGAGGACAGACGGATTTCACCGCTGAAATCTTCCTGCTGGCGGATCTGGTACTGGGTGCCGTCGCAGGTCGTCGGGCTGTACGGACCGAAGGTCGATCCGGTCGCGGGCGCGAAGATGAAAGGCACCGGCGTCGCACCGATGAATCCGGGCTGATTGACCGGAAAGCCCGTCAGCTGCGCGGTGCTCTGGAAGCAGGCATTGGAAGCTGCGACCGAGGCAGGAGTCGCACCGGGAAAGGTGAAACGGGCAAAGTCCGCCGAGGTGCCGTCGGCAGTCAGTGACTGGTCGACATCGCTGTACAGACCCCACAGGGTCAGCTTGGCGAAATCGAACTCATGCTCCAGCTTGATCGACGCATCGAAGGTCGTCTGATCGTTGGTCGGACGGATGTTGTTGTAGAAGCTGAACGGATGACGGTTCACGTCCTCGAAAAAGGCAGGGTTAGCTCCGGCGAAATTGGGCAGGTGGAACGACGCGTTGAACGCGATCGATGCGCCGGTCAGGTCGGAATAGCGTGCCTTGGCGTCGATCTCGGTGCGATCGCCGAGCTGTGCCACGAAGCGCCCATCAACCGACCAGACTTCCTGATCGTCGATGGTCTTCGAATTGTTCAGGAAGATGTTGCGATAGAAGCCATCGGTCTTGAGATAGCTGCCCGACAGGACAAGGCCGGCATTCTCGCCCATTGGCACCGAGATATAGGCATTGCCGCGATAGGTCTGCTGTTCGGCAGCGCTGAGCTCTATGCCTGCCTCTAGCGTGTCACCGGGCTTCATGGTCTGGATCACGATCGCGCCGGCCGCCGCATTGCGTCCATAGAGCGCGCCCTGCGGGCCTTTCAGGATTTCGATCTGGCGCAGCGTGCCCTGGTTCTGGTTGAGCTGGGCGGTATTGGTCTTGAGAATACCGTCGACCACCAGCGCGACCGAGCTTTCCGCGTCGCGCGCCCCATTGATGCCGCGGATGTTGATCTGCGTATCGCCCGCTTCCGCCGTGCCGGTGACGATCGTGACGCCCGGCGTCAGCTGAACGAACTGGTCGGCGGTCTCGACCCCGGTCTTCTGGATTGCATCGGCCGTCAGCACCGTAACCGATGCCGGCACATCGGCCAGGCTTTCATTCTGACGACGGGCGGTGACGATGATCACGTCATCCGCCGGTTCTGCCTGGGCGCTTTCCTGCGCGAAGGCGGGCGTCGCCAATGCGCTGGCGAGGACGGTGGCCGATGCTGCGGCAAACAGACTGGATAGGCGCATGCTGTGAACTCCCTGATGAGGTGGGTTCCCCCGAACCCTTTGTTCTTGTTTTGGCGGGTGTTGTTGCGTCCGGTCTTCAGACCAGCACGTTGGCCCCGCTCATATAGACGTAAACTTCCTGGAACTTGCCATCGCGCAGGCGCCAGAAATTGGTGTTGTGCAAGGTCGTGACGCTGCCATCGGCGGCGGTCAGCTCGGCAACGAAGCTTGCCGCGATCCGGCCATTGGTCTCGTCGACCGTGCAGGTGAAATCGCGGTGGACGATCTTTTCGTACGCACCGAAGAAATCGGTGAACATCCGCTCGATTTCGGCCTTGCCGGCATGCGTGGTGAAGCTGGTCTGGACAGTGAACAGCGCCTCGTCGTGGAAGCACGCGAGCGTTGCTGCCATGTCCTTGCGGTCGACGCTGGCGAAATAGCTCTGTGTCGCGAACCGGATCAGCTCATCGCGGCTCATGGTCGGGGCATATTGCATCAGAGATCCCCTTGCCTGAGCAGATTGTCGCCGCTCATGTACACGAACACCTCCTGGAACAGCCGGTCCTTGAGGTAGAAGCGGTTGCAGTTCTCGTAGCGCAGCTGCTCGCCGCCATTGGGCGTGATCAGCACGGTGAACTGCGAGCAGACCGCGTTCGACTGCGGGTCGGCGACATGCACGAAATTGCCGTGCCAGATCTGCTCGAAATCGGCGAACAGCTTGACGAACATGGCCCGGATCGCCTCGCGCCCGTCATGCACGGTGTTCGACGTGACCTCGGTCAGCCGCGCGTCGGGCGCGAAGCAGTTCAGCACCTCGTCCATGTTCTTGTTGTCGACGCCATCGAAATAGCGCTTGCTGACGATGTCGATATAGAACGGATAGGGCAGCGGAGCCTGTCCTGCGCCGCCAGGTGACCAGTCTGTCATCAGAACCAACCCTTTCTGATATCTGCATCCTTGGGCACTTCCGGGGTCGGAAATGCCTTCTTGCTGTGGGTAAGGCCGCACTCGATCAGCCCTTCGAGGAATTTCCACGCCACCTGGCCGGGATTGATCACCGGGATCGGCAGGTTCGCCGCGAGAAATGTTGCCGACTGGTGCATGGTGGTGGAGCCGAGCACGATCACGTCCGCGCCATCCTCTTCCATCGCGCGCATAGCTTCGGCCTTCAGCTTGTCGAATATCACCTCTTCCTTGCCCGCGAGCAGTTCGGTGACATCGGGCCGGGTGTCGATCGACCGCAGCGATGCGACGCGGTCCCAGAAGCCATATTCGGTCAGCGTTTTCTGGTAGAGCGGGAACCATTCGGGCCACATGGTCAGCACGGTGAACTTCTTGCCCAGCATCATCGCGGCGGCGAACGCGGCCTCGCCCGGGCCGATGACCGGGATGGTGAGGCGCGACCGCAGCGCGCGCAGCCCCGAATCGCTGACCGTGTCGATCAGCACGCCTGAATAGCCCTCGGCCTCGGCGGTGATTCCGGTCTGGAACACCGTCCAGTCCATCAGCAGCATGTCGTGATAGCTGTCGCCAAGCGCGGCGCCCCAGGGCACGGCAACGAATTCGGGCGCAAATCCGGGGCGTACGAAATCGGAAGGCAGCTGCGCGGCGCGGGCGGCGACGCCGGCCTCGTCCATGGGAATGGGTACTATCACCTTGATGCGGCGATCATCTGCCATACGCTACCCCACCTCCGCGGATCTGTTGCGCCAGTTTGCCCGGTCGCGATCCATGGCTTGACGGTATTGTATACAAATGTCTATCGTCAAGAACGAAATTCGGTTGGCGTCAGATCAACGCAATTTGGCGCATGCCGAGCAAGGGACGACGCGAAGGCTGCGCAATCTTGGGACGGGATGAAACTTGATGGAAAATGCCACATCGCCGCGGGCGTCGGACATTGCCTATGACAAGATCCGGCAATTCGTGCTTTCGGGCCGGGCAGAGCCGGGCCAGCAGCTGACCGAGGAGCAGCTCGCGCGCATTTCCGGCGTATCGCGGACCCCGGTGCGCGAGGCGGTGCGCCGGCTCGAGAACGAGCTGCTGATCGTGCGCAGCGATTCGAAGCGGCTGTTCGTTGCCGACTGGTCTGCCGATGATATCGATGAGATGTTCGTGTTGCGCGGGATGCTCGAAGGCCATGCCGCCAGCCGCGCCGCGCGCAACATATCGGGCCGGCAGATCGAGGAACTGGGCCGGATATCCGACCTTCTCGATGCAGCGGTGCGCTGCAGTCCTCCCGATGTCAGCGAGTTCCTGGCTCAGAATCGCCGGTTTCACGAGATCATCCTGGAGGCGGCCTGCTCGCCCCGCCTGTCCGCCATGCTGCCGATGCTGGTCGAGCAGCCGGTCGTCCGGCGCACGGCAACGCAGTACAAGACCGAGGAGCTGTTACAGTCGGCGCGCGAGCATCGCGAGCTCATCGCCGCGTTCACCGCGCGTGATTCGCACTGGGCGCGTGCAGTGATGACCAGCCATATCCGCCGTGCCTTTCACGTCTTCAGCAGCACCGCCAAGCGGCACAAGGAGCAGCGTCAGGCCAATGACTGAGTCAATTTTCGCGCGCGCTGGACGCGCATGATCGAAATGTATACAAACATGCCCATGACCAGTATCCAGATTGTCGAAGTCGGCCCGCGCGACGGCCTGCAGAACGAGCCCGATATCGTCTCCACCGCCGACAAGCTGGAGATGATCGGGCGGATGATCGACGCGGGTGCGCGCCGGCTTGAGGTGGCAAGCTTCGTCCATCCGCAGCGCGTGCCGCAGATGGCCGATGCGGAAAGCGTGATCGCCGGCCTGCCCGACCGCGAGGACGTGTCCTATATCGGCCTGACGCTGAACAAGCGCGGGGTGCTTCGCGCGCTGGCCACGAAAGAGGGCGGCAGGCGTGGCGTCGATGAAATCGGCTGCGTGATCGTTGCCACCGACACCTTCGGGCAGAAGAACCAGGGGCAGACGGTGGCGGAAGGCATTGCCGAGGCTAGCGAAATGATCCGCTTCGCCAAGGAAAACGGGTTGATCGCGCAGGTGACCATCTCCGCCGCTTTCGGGTGCCCGTTCGAGGGTGACGTTCCTGCCCAGCGGATCGTCGATATCGCCAGGGCGGTTCTCGAAGCCGGGCCGTCCGAGATCGCACTGGCCGACACGATCGGCGTCGGCGTTCCCGCGCAGGTGAGCGATCTTTACGGGCGCCTTCGCGAATTCGTGCCCGCCGACATTCCGCTGCGCGCGCATTTCCACAACACCCGAGGCACCGGCATCGCCAATGCCTGGGCGGCCATCCAGGCCGGGGTCAGCGTGCTCGATGCCAGCCTGGGCGGGCTGGGCGGCTGCCCGTTCGCACCGAAGGCCACCGGGAATATCGCGACCGAAGAGCTGATCTATCTCGCAGAGCGGTCAGGCATCGACCACGGCATGGATTTGCACGCAGCGATCGCGGCCAATCGCTGGATGGCCGGGATTCTCGGCCGGGAGCTGCCCTCCCTGGTTGCCCGTGCGGCAGCTTGAGGAACGGCCAACAAATCAATCGTGTCGGCCCCCGTGCCGGCAAGCGAAGGGGTGAATGAATGAGTTACAGGCTGGGTGTCGATGTCGGCGGCACATTTACCGATCTGCTGCTGTTCGACGAACAATCGGGCGCCTTCTGGCGTCACAAGACCCCTTCGACGCCGCATGACAGTTCCGAAGGCATTCTCACCGGTGTGCAGGCGATCTGCGCCAATGCCGGGATCACCCCGGCGGATGTCGAGATATTCCTGCACGGCACCACGGTCGCGACCAATGCGGTGCTTGAAGGCAAGGGCGCGCGCGTCGGCCTGATCGTCACCGAAGGCTATCGTCAGGTGATGCAGATCGCGCGCAGCTTCGTGCCCGGCGGGCTCGCCGGCTGGATCGTCTGGCCCAAGCCCACCCCGCTGGCCGCGCTGGAAGACACCGTCGAGATCAGGGGGCGCATGTCGGCGCAGGGCGAGGTAATCCGCCCCATTGACGATGACGATATCCGCGCTGCGCTGCTGAAGCTCAAGGCGCAGGGCGTCGAGGCGCTGACCGTCAGTCTGATGAACGCCTATCTCAATGGCGCGCACGAAAAGCGGGTGGCGGATCTGGCGGCGGAAATCCTGCCCGATGTGCCGATTTCGCTGAGCCACATCGTGCTTCCCGAAATGCAGGAATATGAGCGCACCCTGACCACCGTCGCCAATGCGGCCGTGCGCCCGGTCGTCGGTCGCTATGTGCGCAACCTGCGCAGCCGGCTGCGCGATGCCGGCATGGCAGGCAAGCTCGCGCTGCTGCGCTCGGACGGTGGCCTGATGTCGTCGGAAAAATCCGAAGAGCATCCCGTCTCGCTGCTGATGTCGGGTCCGGCAGGCGGCGTGACCGGAGCGATCTGGGTCGGCAAGAATGCCGGGATCAGGAACATCCTGACATTGGATGTCGGCGGCACCTCGACCGATGTGGCGCTGATCGAAAATCTCGAGGCGCGCCGTGTGCGCACCACCGAAGTCGGGCATCTTTCGGTCCGCGCATCGGCGCTGGACGTCAAGACCGTGGGGGCAGGCGGCGGATCGATCGCCTATGTGCCCGAACTGACCGGCGCCCTGCGTGTCGGCCCGCAATCGGCGGGCGCGGTGCCGGGGCCCGTCGCCTATGGCAAGGGCGGCGAGCTGCCGACGGTGACCGACGCCAATGTCGTGCTGGGCTACCTGCCCGAAGCGCTGCTCGGCGGCACCTTCAAGCTCGACCGCGAGGGTGCCAAAAAGGCGGTGCAGACCATCGCGGATGCGCTGGGCATCGACCTTTATGCTGCTGCACGCGGCATCATCGACATCGTCAACGAGAACATGTTCGGTGCGCTGCGCATGATCTCGGTGCAGCAGGGCTATGACCCGCGCGACTTTGCGCTGATGGGCTTTGGCGGGGCAGGGCCGCTGCACGTCAACGCCGTCGCCCGATTGATGGGCAGCTGGCCCGCAATCTCGCCGGTCTCGCCCGGCGTGCTGTGCGCGCTTGGCGATGCGACGACGCGGATGCGCACCGAGACCGCACGCAGCTTCTCGCGTCTGGCCTCGCAGACGACGCTGGACGAACTGGGCGGCATTCTCGACGAGATGGCGGCGCAGATCGGCGACGAGCTGGTTGCAGAAGGCGTGGCCAGGCAGGATGTGGACATCACCTTCGAGGTCGATGTGCGCTATGCAGGGCAAGCCTTCGAGGTGCCGATGTCGGTCACCCGCGACGATCTGCACACGCACGGCATCGAATGGCTGACCGGGCGCTTCGACGAAGAACATCACCGGCTGTTCACCTTCAACATGGACTCCGAGCACGAGATCGTGAACCTGCGCGCGGTCGCGATGGGCAAGGCGCTCGATCTGCCTGCGGCGCAGCTGCCACAGGGCAATGGCGACCCGTCCGCCGCCAAGCTGCGCGATCACGAATTGTGGATGGACGGCAGGATGGTCCCTGCGATCATCTACGACCGGTCGAAGCTGCTCGCCGGAGACGTGATTCCCGGGCCTGCCATCGTCATCGAAATGGATTCCACCACGCTGATCGAGGCGGACTGCACCGGCACTGTCGACAGTGTCGGCAACATCCTGATCACGCTGCAATGACGGGGAACGCGGAAAACTTCTCTCCCTTCACGGGAGAGAAAAGACTTGGCTTGGCAGCTCGCTGCCTAGCAAGTCTCAGAGGGGGCCTTGCGCTGCGCGAGCGTCGCCGCCCCCTCACCCAGCTCCGTCTAAGCTCCTTCGTCGCCAAGACTTCGCAACCCTCTCCCGCAAAGGGAGAGGGGCATTTGGAGATACTCTGATGCCCGCAACCATCATCCAGACCAACACCGCCCCGTTCGAGAAAAAGGCGATCGATCCGGTCACGCTCGACATCATCGAAAACGCCCTGCGCAATGCGCGGATCGAAATGGACGCGACGCTGGTGCGCACGGCCATGTCGCCGGGCATCCGCGAACAGGGCGATGCCTTTCCGCTGATCGCCGACCATGAGGGGCGGATGATCGTCGGCCAGTTCGGCAGCTTTATCGGCGGCTTTCTCGAGGGCTATGACGGCACGCTCGAGGATGGCGACATGATTTTCCTGTCCGACCCCTATTCGGTCGGCGGCGCGATCAGCCATTGCAACGACTGGCTGGTGCTGCTGCCGGTGTTCAAGGACGGCCGCCTGCTCGCCTATACCGCGATGTTCGGCCATCAGAGTGATATCGGCGGCAAGGTGCCCGGATCGATGCCGATCGATGCCACCAACATCTTCCAGGAAGGCGTGCGCATTCCGCCGGTGAAGATCTGGAAGAAGGGCGTCTATAACGAGGATCTGGTCAAGCTGGTGCTGCACCAGAGCCGTACGCCTGCCTGGTGCGCGGCGGACCTCAACGCGCTGATCGCCTCGTGCCGCGTCGCCGCGCGCCGCGTGATCGAGATGAGCGAGCGATTCGGTGTCGATACCTATGTCTCGGCGACGCAGGAGCTGCTGGCGCGCAACCACCGCGCTATGAAGACGCTGCTCGCCCAGGCGATCAGCGAGGAGCCGGTGAGCTTCGAGGATTATATCTGCGACGACGGCATGGGCTATGGCCCTTACAAGTTGAAATGCACCATGTGGCGCAAGGGCGATACCGTCATCCTCGATTTCGACGGAACCGACCCGCAGAGCCAGGCCTCGATCAACTTCCTGCTCAACGAGAACATGTTCAAGATGTTCTTCGGCATCTACATGATCATGGTGTTCGATCCGCAGATCCTGTTCAACGACCGGTTCTACGATCTGATCGAGGTGCGCATTCCGGATGGCTCGCTGCTGAAGCCCCGCTATCCCGCCGCACTGTCGGGCCGCACCCATGCGCTGGGCCGTATCTTCGACATCCTTGGCGGGCTGCTCGGTCAGAAGACGCCCGAATTCCTCAACGCCGCAGGCTTCTCGTCATCGCCGCACCTGTTCTATGCGGGCACCGACAGGAAGGGTGAGTGGTTCCAGCTGTTCCAGATCGGCTTTGGCGGCATTCCGGGCCGTCCGATGGGCGACGGGCCCGATGGCCATTCGCTGTGGCCGGGCTTTACCAACGTGCCCAACGAGTTTCTGGAACGCTATTTCCCGCTCGTCATCGAACGCTACGAGACCGTCGCGGACAGCGGCGGCGCCGGGCTGCATCGCGGCGGCAACGGCATCGTGATGACCTATCGCTTCCTCGAGCCGGGCGTCATCGCGATCCATGACGATCGCTGGTTCGTGCCGCCCTGGGGCGTCAATGGCGGCAAGCCGGGCGCCCGCGCGCGCAAGATCCTAGAAAAGCCCGATGGCACGCAAACCATCGTCGGCAACAAGGTGGAGGATGTCGCCATCGAAGCGGGCGATGTCCTGCACTTCATCACCTGGGGTGGCGGCGGCTGGGGCGACCCGCTCGAGCGCGATCCCGAGCTGGTGGGCAAGGAAATCCGCCAGGGTCTGGTCACGCCGACCGGCGCCAAGGCCTATGGCGTGGTTGCAGACAGCGAGGGTGTGGTCGATCCGGCCGCGACCGAGGCACTGCGGTCGGAGATGCGCGCCGGTCGCGGCGAGTTGGCGCTGTTCGACTATGGCCCGGGAATCGAGACCTTGCGCGCCCATTGCGAGGCCGAAACCGGGCTGCCCGCGCCGATCCAGCCGCGCTGGGCCAATTACGCCATTGCTGCAGAATAAGGGACGGGTGAGATGAGCCAGGAAAACCGGGGGGCATTGGCCGGGATTCGTGTCGTCGAACTGGGACAGTTGATCGCAGGCCCGTTCTGCGGCCAGCTGCTCGGCGACATGGGGGCAGAAGTGATCAAGGTCGAGCCCCCCGCCGTCGACGGCAAGGGCGGCGGCGATCCCATGCGCAACTGGGGCCATGGCGAGCACAAATTGTGGTGGGAGGTCGTCTCGCGCAACAAGAAGTCGGTGAGCGCCAATCTGCGCATCGCCGAAGGGCAGGAGATCGTGCGCAAGCTCGCTGCACATGCCGACATCCTGATCGAGAATTTCAAGCCCGGCACGATCGAGAAATGGGGGCTGGGCCCCGATGCGCTGCACGCCATCAACCCGCGCCTGATCATCGTGCGCGTCTCGGGCTACGGTCAGACCGGCCCCTATTCATCGCGTGCCGGCTTTGGCGGCATCGGCGAGGCGATGGGCGGCTGGCGCGCGATCGTCGGCGATCCCGATCGTCCGCCCAGCCGCATGGGCGTGTCGATCGGCGACAGTCTCGCGGCGACCTATGGCTGCATGGGCGCGCTCGCCGCGCTCCATGCCCGCGAGCGGACCGGCAAGGGCCAGGTCGTTGACAGTGCGCTCTATGAAGCGGTGCTGCAGGTCATGGAAAGCCTGGTGCCCGAATATATGGTCAGCGGCCATGTCCGCAGGCGGACCGGATCGATCCTCGAAGGCATCGCGCCGAGCAACGTCTATCAGTGCAGCGATGGCGAATATCTGATCGGCGCCAATCAGGATGCGGTGTTCGCCCGTCTGTGCCAGGCGATGGGGCGGCCCGAACTCGCAACCGATCCGCGCTATGTCAGCCATGTCGCGCGCGGCCAGCACCAGAAGGAGCTCGATGGTCTGATCGAGGCCTGGACGAGGACGCTGACCGTGGCCGAGGTCGAGGCGCTGATGATCGAATACAGCGTGCCGGCGGGCAGGATCTACGGCGCGGCCGACATGCTGGAGGACGAGCATTTCAAGGCGCGCGAGGCCCTGGTCGAGGTGGAGAGCCCGCGCTGGGGCAGGTTCGCGATGCAGAACAGCTTCCCCAAGCTGTCCGATACGCCAAGCGGAATCCGCAGCCTCGCGCCGCAGAGCATCGGCGAGCATAATGACGAGATCTATGGCAGGCTACTCGGCATGGACCAGCAGACGATCGATAATCTGAAGGCGGCAGGGGCGATCTGATTCCGTCCGGGTGCCTCGTCATTCCCGCGAAAGCGGGAATCCCGCTTCTTTCTGTACCTTGCGTACAAGCGGGACCCCCGCTTTCGCGGGGGTGACGGGAAGGGGTTGGCAGGTGAAGGTCAACTCAACCTTTCAGCCCGGCCAGATAGTCCAGCGCCTCGGCCTCGCGCACCACATCGGCATATTTTGCGTCCATGTCGAACAGGTTGGCCTCGTGCGGGGCCTGGTGCCGGTCGCCGCACGCATCCGCGATGACGATGGGGATGAAGCCGTGGCTTGAGGTGTCGACACAGGTCGCGCGCACGCAGCCGCTGGTGGAAAGCCCGGTGAGCAGCACCGTATCGACGCCCATCGCGGTCAGCGTCGCGGCGAGCGAGGTGCCGAAAAACGCGCTCGGATATTGCTTGGAGATCACCAACTCGTCCGCATTCGGCTCCAGCCCCTGCGGCCAGGCGCCCATCGGTGATCCTGCCTTGAACACCTCGAGCAGCGGCGTCTTCTGCTTGAAGCGGCCGCCATCGACCATGCTGGGGTGATAGACGACATTGGTATAGATGATCGGGACGCCCGCCGCACGGGCGGCATCGCGCACGCGGATCGCGCTCGCCAGCGCATCGTCGACGTCAGCAAACAACGGGCAATCCGGATCGAAATAGGCCTGGACGAAATCGATCAGCAGCAGGGCGGGGCTTTTGCCGAAACCGATGCGGTTGCCGAACACGCCCGCATAGTTCGATGCTGCTTGCGATTCCGTCATGGCCAGTCCCCCTTTGCCGCCGATCCCCGCTGATTCGCGGGTCTGCAGCCTCAAGGGTTCAAGCTCAACAGGCTGGCGCTGCGGAATGCAAGCGCTGGGCTCCGCCATGCGGATGAATTTGCCCGCGAAAGCCATCGAACTGCGCGGCGATCACCCGCGCATAGGGTTCCGATCCCTCGGCCAGCACCAGATCGTGATCCTCCCAGAAAAGGAGCCCGCGCCGTTCGAACTCGGTCATTACGGCGCGGGCAGTAGGGAGGAACTCGTCATTCAGGCTCGCGCGGCCCCGGCACAGCAGCGCGTTGATGATGTCGCCGCGGCGGATATCGTCTGCATTGAGCGCGACGCCGCGCGTCGGCGTCAGGCGGCCCTCACTCACCAGCTTGCGATAGGGGCCCGCGTTCTTCTCGTTCTGCACGATCAGATCGGGGAAGATGCTGATCGCGCTGGCCCCGAAGCCCAGCAGCGTCGACGCGCCGTCATGGGTGAAACCCTGGAAATTGCGGTTCACGCGGCTTTCGCGCGCGGCAATGGCGAGCGGGTCATGCGGCAGCGCGAAATGATCGAAGCCGACAGGGACATAGCCCGCCTGGGTGAGCGTCAGATAGCCATAGGCCGCCTGTTCGAACCGCTCGCGATCATCGGGCAGGTCGCGTGCATCGATCCGCTTCTGCCGCGGAATCAGATCGGGAAGATGGGCATAGCCGAACAGCGCGATACGGCTGGGCGCAAGGCGGATCGTCTGCTGCAGCGTCGCATCGAGATCGTCGAGATGCTGGCCGGGCAGGCCGTACATCAGGTCGAAATTGATCGCGTCGATCCCGCGCATCCTGAGGCTGGTCATCGCGGTCTCGATATGGTCGAGCGGCTGGATGCGGCCGATCGCCGCCTGGATATGCGGCGCGAAGGTCTGTACCCCCATGCTCACCCGGCCGACCCGCGACGATGCCAGCACCAGCGCCCATTCCGAGGAGAAGTTGCGCGGGTCGATCTCGATCGACACTTCGGGGCGAGAGCAATCGAACACCGTCATGATCCGGTCGAGCAGGCGCACGAACTCGACCGGCGCGATGGCATTGGGGCTGCCCCCGCCAAAGGCGATATGCTTCACGCGACCGCGCCCGCCCAGCCTCTTGGCGACCATCGCGATCTCGGCGCGCAGGGCGGTCAGATAATCGGTCAGCCGGTGCTTGCGATTGGCCGCGCCGGTGTTGCAGCCGCAATACCAGCAGATCTGCTCGCAATAGGGTATGTGGACATAGAGCGAGAGAGGGGCTCCCGATTCCACCGCATCGAGCGCGTGCATATACTGCTGAGCCCCCACATCCTCGCCGAAATCGGCCGCGGTCGGATAGCTCGTGTAGCGCGGCACGGGGCGGCTGAGCAGATCGGGGTGATATGTCCACATGCCCGCAGATTATGCCGTTCGGCGTCGGGCAACATTGATGGAGGTCAAAGTTCCTCGAAAGACGCGCGCGCGGTGCCTGCGCCCGTCAGAAGCTGGACCAGCTCTCGTTATCGGGATCCGCCTTCAGCGCCAGATTGCCGGTCACCAGCGCAGGCCGATGGTTCGCATGGGCAGGGCGCGAAGCTGGGCGGCTGGCGCGCTGGCCGGTGTCGAAGCCTTCGACCAGCCTTGCAAGGTCGTTCGCCTCGTCGGCAAGGCTGCGTGCGGCGGCGTTGGACTGTTCGACCATTGCGGCATTCTGCTGCGTCATCTTGTCCATGTCGCTCACCGCCTGGTTGACCTGCTGCAGCCGCAGCGCCTGAGCCTGGGCGGAATCGGCGATCTCGGCGATGCGGTCGTTGATCGCGGCGACGCGCTCGCCGATCCGCATCAGAACGGTACCGGTTTCGTCGACCAGCGCCACACCTTCGGCCACCGATGCGTGCGATGCGCCGATCAGCGCCTTGATGTCGCTGGCGGCGTCGGCGGAACGCTGTGCGAGTGCGCGGACCTCGTTGGCGACGACCGCAAATCCCTTGCCCGATTCGCCGGCGCGCGCGGCTTCCACCCCGGCGTTGAGCGCGAGCAGATTGGTCTGGAAGGCGATGCCGTCGATGACATCGATGATGCTGGTGATCTCGTTGGCAGACTTCTGGATATGCCCCATCGCCTCGACCGCGCGCGTGACGACGATGCCGCCCTCGGTCGCGCTGCCGTGCGCGTCGGACACCTGCTGGCCGACATCGAAGGCATTCTTCGCGGTCTGTTGCACCATGCCGGTGACCTCACGCATCGCGGCGGCGCTTTCCTCGATATTCGCCGCCTGCTGCTCGGTACGCTGCGCCAGATCGCCCGAGGCCGATCGGATCTCGGCCGATCCGTTGAGCACATTGCTGGCCGAGGAAGCAGTCCGGGTGACCACGCTGCACAAGGTTTCGGTCGCGCTGTTGAAACTGATCCGCAGTGGTTCGAACTCGGGCGGAAAGGCCGCAGCGATGCGATAGGCCAGGTTGCGACTGGCGAGCGCCTCGAGCCCCATGGTCAGCTCGCGCACCACACCAGCCTGGACGTCGGCGGCGAGGCAGGCCTGCGAGGATTTGCGGAAGACCTCGATCGCGCGCATCATGTCTGCGATTTCATCCATCGGCTTGTCGAGCCTGGCCTCGGCCCCGAGGTCGCCCTCGGCCATGCGCCACATGACCCCGGACACGGCCTTCAACGGATCGACCAGATGGCGGCGCAGCAGCAGATTGGCTGCGGCCAGCACGAGCAGCAGGATGAGCCCCGCCACGGCCATCGCGACAAACGCCATGGTGACATAGCTGTCGCCGGCTTGCCGCGTTGCGGCCTGATAGATGGAGGTCTGCTCGACCAGCCGGTCGATCTCGCGCCGGTGATCGGCATAGGCGCCGGCCAGCCGCCGGACGCTCTGCCGCGCGGCCACCTCGTCGCCGCGTTTCAGGCTGGGCAGAAATCGCTGTTCGAGCTCGGTATAGAAGCGGCGGGCAGGGGCGTCGACATTGTGCACCTGAGCCTTCAGGTCATCGGGCAGGGTGGATGCCGCCCAGTGTCTCTGGCGCGCGTCGAACTCACTGTGCAGCTTTTTCAGCCGTGCGGCATGATGATCGAACTGCTGAGGCTCGGCCATGGCCAGTCTCGCCTCAAGATAGGATTCGAGAATATAGACCGGTGGCGGCAAGATATCCGCGACAAGATCGGACGCCTGCTGATTGTCGTTCGAGATCGGGCCGCCGACACTGATGGTGGCCATCGCCGCGCCTACGAAAAGCGCAGCAGCCGCTACGGTAGCGAAAATGACGCCGGTCCCTGCCAGCGTGGCCTTGCCGATCTGCATCTGTCCTGCCCTTTCGCGCCAGCCAGATCGCCCGGTTCCCGACATCATCGGGGAAAGTGTCATGAGCCTCAGCTTTTCTGAAGGCTGTCTGGAATAGCGAATGCGCGACATAGTTACGCAAAGCGCTGAATTTTGGGTTAACGCCAAATTATGCTTGAGTAACAATGAATAGAGCTGATCCTTGCGGCAATGTCTTATTCTCGCGTTGCTCAATCAGCAAACGCAACGGAACAGCTGTCCTGGAATCCGAACACCGAACGCCGCGCCATTCGAGCTTGGTCTGGCATTTTTGCATGCAGGGAACGGACGTGCCTGTGCCCTCGTATCTTCCCTGTCGGGCCGGGTGACAGAGGAGAAACCCCATGCATAACAGTTTCGTATCCGCGATCTTCGACAATCAACGACAGGCCGGACAGGCAGTCGAACAGCTCCGTTCGGCCGGTGTGCCCGACAGCGCGATTTCCATCATCGCGCGCTCGGAAGACGGGAAGGCGACTGCCACCGATGGTGCAGGCGAAGAAACGACGCGTGACGTGGTCGGCACGGCGGCCGCCGGCGCAGGCCTGGGTGCGCTGTTCGGCATCGCCGCGCTCGCCATTCCTGGCGTCGGGCCTTTCATAGCCGCAGGCGCCATTGCCGAGGCGGCGGTTGGCGGCGCGGCGATTACCGGAACCGTGGTCGGAGCCGCGGCAGGCGGCCTGCTCGGTGTCCTTACCAGCCACGGCGTCGACGAGGACGAGGCCCGTTTCTATGAAGAGCGCATGACGCAGGGCGGAATTTTCGTATCGGTCGATGCCGATGCTGCCGGTGTCTCGCCCATGCATGTGCGTGACATCCTGTTCGGGGCAGGCGGCTACAATTCATTGAACGCGCGCACCGGCACGCTCGCCTGATCCGGCCTGAAACGGGGTCGGCCGCATCGGCTGTCGGCCCCGTTCAGATGTTTCGCAAAGCTTGCGGCGAGAGCCCGGGAGCGGACATGTTCTTTGACGACTGGAATTCGGTGCTGCGTGTGCTGGTGCTGGGCGTCGGTGCCTATGTTTCGCTGGTTCTGCTGCTGCGGCTCAGCGGCAAGCGGACGCTGGCGAAAAGAATGCATTCGACCTTGTGGTGACGGTCGCGCTGGGTTCATCGCTTGCGACCATCATTCTGAGCAAGGACACTGCGCTGGCTCAGGGTGTAGCGGCCTTTCTCGTGCTTGGACTGGCGCAATATCTCATCGCTGCCTTGTCCGTACGGTTCCGCGCCGTCGAGGCTGTCGCGAAGGCGGATGCTTGCTGTCTGCTGATAGACGGGAAGCTCCAGGAAGAGGCCATGAAGCACGAACGGGTTACGCGCGCGGAGGTACTCTCGGCCGTGCGCAGCGCGGGTTATGGTGATCTTTGCGCTATTGCCGCAGTGGTTCTGGAGACCGATGGCAGCTTCAGCGTGATTCTGCGGAGCCAGGCTGGAAATCGCGACGCTCTGCCGTCTGCCAACTAGTCAGCCCAACTAGTCAGCAATGCGGGCCGGCCTTCTTGCCGGTACTCTTGCCGCGCCGGTCGGTCATGGCATGACAGGCCTTGGCGCAATCGCTTTGCTTCCTGGGCAGGCCATCGTCCTTCTCGGGAATCAGGATCGTGGTCGTGCCGCCATTGCAGTTTTCCATCACCAAAACCCGGCCTTGCGCGCGCGCCAGCGGGGCGTTGACCATCGCGATGGCGATGACCAGCGCGCATAGGGCGGGAAGACCGCCGGGACGGCGCAGCGCGTTCATGGCAGGGCCCCGTCGGCACCGGCATCGTCGTCGACCAGAATGCGCAAGGCGGCGCCATCCATATCGTCATACTGACCGCCCTGGACCGACCAGAAGAAGGCGCCCAGCCCCAACAGGCCGAGCGACAGGGCGATAGGGATAAGCAGCAGCAGACCGTTCATTTCAACGCTCCCTTGAGGCGCAGCGCATTGCCCACGACGATCAGCGACGAGCCCGACATGGCGATCGCGGCGACCAGCGGCGTGACCAGTCCGGCAAAGGCAAGCGGCACCGCGACGACATTGTAGCCGATCGCCAGTGCGAAGTTCTGGCGGACAATTGCCTGGGTGCGCTTGGCCATGCGGATGGTGTCGACCACAGGCATCAGTCGGTCACCCATGAAGATGCAGTCCGACGCGTTCTTGCCGACATCGCTGGCGCTGCCGGGCGCCATCGAGGCGTGGCCGGCAGCGAGAGCGGGGCCGTCGTTCAGGCCATCGCCGATCATCAGCACCTTGTGACCTGCGCCGCTGGTACGTCCGATGGCGGCGAGCTTGTCCTGTGGGCTGAGCCCGGTCATCGCGGTGAGGCCCAGTGCGCGCGCGACCGGCGCGACGGCTTCGATGCGGTCGCCTGACAGGATCATGGCATCGACGCCTTCCGCCCTGAGCGCGCCAATCGCCTGCACCGCATCGGGGCGCAGCGCATCGGCAAAGCGCACCAGCGCGACAGGCTGGCCGTCGATGCTGAGTTCGCTTGCCAGTTCGCTTCCCGCCTCGTGCCCTTGCGGCCTGCCGAGCGTGACCGGACGATGGTTCCATAGGGCGGCAACGCCGAAGCCCGGCGTTTCCTGGACCTCGTCGATCTGCGCGGCGTGCACGCCCTGCGCGGTGAGGTCGCGGGTGAGCGCTGCGCTCAAGGGGTGACGGCTCATCTGTGCCAGCGCCAGCAGCAGCGGGTAATGTTCGCGCGCGATCTCGGCCAGATTGCTCGCGACCGGGCGGCCGAGCGTCAGCGTGCCGGTCTTGTCGATCAGCGCGCGGTCGATCTCGGCCATGCGCTCGAGCGCGGAGCCGTCCTTGATCAGCACCCCGCGCTTCATCAATGCGCCTGCCGCGACGATCTGCGCGGCGGGGACTGCGAGGCCCAGCGCGCAGGGGCAGGTGATGATCAGCACTGCCACCGCGATCAGCAATGCCTCGTGCCAGCCAGCGCCTGCGACCATCCATCCGGCAAAGGCAGTGATAGCCAGGCCATGCACTGCGGGGGCATAGAGCCGCGCGGCGCGGTCGGCGATGCGGACATAGCGCGACTTGCCCTGTGAGGCCTCGCCCATCAGCCGTGCGATATCGGCAATTGCGGTATCGGTGCCTGCAGCGGTCACGCGCACGCGCACCGGGGCATCGATGTTGAGCGTTCCGGCATGCACCGGATCGTCGATATCGGCATCCTGCGGCGCGCTCTCACCAGTCAGCAGGGACAGGTCGATCCGGGTACGGCCCTGCACGATCACGCCGTCAGCGGCGAGGCGCTCGCCCGCCGCCACCAGCATCACCATACCGGGCTGCAGCTGGGTCGCATCGGTCCAGTGGGTGCTGCCATCCGCACCGACCACCATCGCGCCGGTGCCCATGTTGCGCAGCAGCGCGGTGACGCCGCCGCGCGCGCGGTCGCGCATCACGCTGTCAAGCCAGCGGCCACAGAGCAGGAAGAACAGCAGCATGACGGCACTGTCGAAATAGGCATGCGCGCCATGCGTCGCGGTCTCGTAGATGCTGAGCGCCGTGGCGAGCGTGACGCCGATGCTGATCGGCACGTCCATATTGGTGTGCCCGTGGCGCAGTGCGCGCCAGGCCGAGCGGAAGAACGGCCGCCCAGCATAGGCAATGGTCGGCAGCGCGATGAGCGCGGAGAGCCAGTGGAACAGGTCGCGTGTCACCCCGGTCGCGCCCGACCAGACCGAGACCGAGAGCAGCATGATGTTCATCATCGCAAAGCCGGAGACCGCGACCGCGCGGACCAGTTCCTGGCTGCTCGCCGCCTCGCCGTCGACGTCCTTCGGGCCCTCGCCGATCGGATGCGCCTCGAAACCCAGCGAGGTGAACGCGCCGAGCAGGGCGGGCATATCCGCATCGGCGGTATGCGCCACATGCACGCGCTTTTCGGTGAAGTTGACGCGCGCGCTCCTGATCCGGGCATCGCGCACCAGGCCCTGTTCGAGCTTGGAAATGCACCCGGCGCAGCGAATGTCAGGCACGGCAAAGTCGCGTTCGATCAGCGCCGGTTCGGGCGCGAGACGGGTCATCACGTTCATTTCAGGTCCCTCCGATACCGTGCCTCGTCGTCGCCATGGGTCACGGCGAGCTCGATCCGCCAGCGGCCCTGCGGAATCGCCTTGGTCGATACAATTCCGCCCTGGCCGTCGCCGACCATCACCAGCGCCTGCGAGGGCAGGCGGCCCAGCGGGTGGTGGATCATCGCGGTGGCGCTTTCGATCGGTAGGCGCTCGCCGTCATGCGCCAGCGTCACGCGGACATGGCGGGTGCGGTCGAGCCAGACCGAGGGCTGCCAACCGAGCCGGTCCTGCGCCTCGGCCTTCTCGAGCAGCTCATTATAATGCTGGCTGGCGACATAGCTGTTTTCGACCACCTTGCCGCCGAAGCTCGACAGCGCCAGTCGCGCCATGGTGAAGTTGACCGCCATGACGATGACGAAAAACCCGACAAGGATCGCAGTGATGTGCCAGCCGGTAAAAGGGCGAGGGGCGGTGCGGGTAGCCATTATCGTGCCTCCGGACGGTCGAACTGGATGGTGTCTGCATCGCCTCGCGCATCGCCGTCGCGGCCTTGTGTGGCGATGGTGAAGTCCTGCCGCGCCGGGCCATCAGCAGGCGCGGCTATGAACAGGCGGACGCGGGTGACGCTGTCGGGCGAGATGGTCATCTCGACCCGCTGGCTTGCCTTTTCGCGCGATCCGGTCTCGGTCCAGAGCTGCGCACCGGGCAGGCCGCTGACGCTGATCGCCACCTTGCGCGGGCGCGCTTCCATGTTGCGCAGCTTGAGCGTGTAGTTGTTGCGGATCATCCCGTCGGACAGCTGGACATGGAGCGGGCTGCGCTCGTGCTGCACGGCGAGATCGAGCCGGGTGCGCTGGCCGAGCGTGAAAAGCATCGCCAGGCCGATCGCGCACCAGATGGCCAGATAGACCATCAGACGGGGGCGCAGCAGCGTCTTGAGCACCGGCTGCGCGGTGCCGCCCGCGCGCTCGACCGCGACATCGTCGAGCGCGCAATAGTCGATCAGCCCGCGGGGACGACCGACCTGCGCCATCACATGATCGCAGGCATCGATGCACAAGGCGCAGGTTATGCAGCCGATCTGCGGCCCGGTGCGGATGTCGATGCCGGTGGGGCAGACCGCGACGCACTGGTTGCAGTCGACGCAATCGCCGACGCTGCCCGGATGCGCGAGCGCGGTCTTGAGGCTGCCGCGCGGCTCGCCGCGCCAGTCCTTGTAGGTCACCAGCAGCGACTTTTCGTCCATCATTGCGGTCTGGATGCGCGGCCAGGGGCACATGTAGATGCACACCTGTTCGCGCATGAAACCACCGAGCACGAAGGTCGTCGCGGTGAGCACGCCGACCGTCGCATAGGCGACAGAGGCAGCCTCGCCGGTCCAGAATTCGCGTGTCAGGGTCGGCGCATCGGCAAAATACATGATCCACGCGCCGCCGGTCCAGAAGGCGATGGCGAGATAGAGCCCGTATTTGAGCGTGCGCTTTCCGATCTTCTCCAGCGTCCAGGGGCCGTTGGCGAGCCGGATCTGCGCGTTGCGGTCGCCGTCGATCAGCCGGTCGACATGCTGGAACAGGTCGGTCCAGACGGTCTGCGGGCAAGCATAGCCGCACCAGGCCCGGCCGACCGCGCTGGTGACCAGGAACAGGCCGATGCCCGCCATGATCAGCAGCCCCGCGACATAATAGAATTCGTGCGGCCAGATCTCGATCTGGAACATGTAGAAGCGCCGGTTCGCGAGATCGACCAGTACCGCCTGGTCGGGCGCATAGGGGCCGCGATCCCAGCGGATCCACGGCGTTCCGTAATAGATGGCCAGGGTGACGGCCATGATCAGCCATTTCAGGCGGCGGAACGGACCGTCCACCTTTTTGGGATAGACGCCCTTGCGTGCGACGTAGAGCGGGCCTTCGGCACCCGCAAGGGCGTCAGGGTTAGCCATTGTCGGCCTCCCCCTTGGGCTGAGCGGTGAGGACAGGAGCGGGAGCGTCCTCTCCGCCGCCCAAAGAATGGACATAGGCGCTGAGCATCTTGATGGTCACCGCGTCGAGCTTGTCGTTCCAGCGCGGCATCACGCCGTTGCGCGGGGCGTAGATCGTCTTCGCGATCGCCTCGCGGCTGCCGCCATAGAGCCATACGGCGTCGGTCAGCTTCGGGCCGCCCAGCTCACGGATGCCCTCGCCGTTCGTGCCATGACAGGCGACGCAATTGGCCTCGAACAGCACCGCGCCGCGTGCCGAAGAAGCGCTCGGCTTTTCCTGGCGGCTGATGACGCGGACATGGCTGACCAGATCGTTGATCGCGGCAGTGTCGAGAATGCCGTCCTTGCCGAATGCGGGCATCACGTTGAAGCGCGTTTCGGTGTGGTCGGGGTTGCGGATGCCATGCGTCAGCGTGGTCTCGATCGCAGCGAGGTCGCCGCCCCACAGCCAGTCGTCATCGGTCAGGCTGGGATAGGCTCCGGCCACGCCAGCCCCGCCCGCGCCATGGCACTGCACGCAATGCACCTTGAACGCGGCGCTGCCACCCTGGATCGCGGCTTCCATCAGCTCGGGCCGGGCGGCAAGATCGGTAATCGCCGTGGCCGCAATCGCCTTGGCGATCGGCGCGCGCTTGGCATCCTGCGCGGCGAGCTCGGCCTTGAGATCGCCGCGGCTCGACCACTCGAGCATTCCGCGCGTGGCGCTGTTGACCATCGGCCAGGCCGGGAACAGCACGACATAGACCGCCGCCCAGGCGATGGTCGCGTAGAAGGTCCACAGCCACCAGCGCGGCAGCGGGGTGTTCAGCTCTTCGATGCCGTCCCATTCATGGCCGACGGTGGCGGTGCCGGTGGGTTCGTCGATGCGGCTCTTGTCAGACATTGTCGTCTTCCCTGAAGATCATGTTGGCGGCGTCGTGGTTGTGCTGGCGCGCGCCCTTGCGGAAGGGCCAGGCGATCAGGCCGATGAACAGCACGGTCATGGCGAGCAGGCCCCAGCTGTCGGCAAAGTGGCGCAGATCGTCATAGGTCATGGATTGCCTCCCTTGGCCGGGGCAGCGGCGGCGACCTTGGCAGGCACGGGCGCATCGCCCTGATCCTGCGGCGCAGCCTTTTCGACATCGACCAGAGTGCCCAGCATCTGCAGATACGCGATCAGCGCGTCCATCTCGGTAATCCGCGACGGGTCGCCGTCAAAGTCGCGCACTTGCGCCTTGGGGTAGCGCGCCTGCAGTTCTTCGGCCCCATCCGCATTGGGGTCGGCCTGTGCCTTGAGGTCCGCATTGGCGGCGGCGATTGCGGCCTTGCTATATGGTACGCCTACCCGTGAGAGAGCCGTGAGGTCATCGCTCATGTCGCCCGCTTCCAGTTCACGCTCGGCGAGAAACGCATAAGGCGGCATGATCGATTCCGGCACCACGCTGCGCGGATCGGCGAGGTGCGCGCGGTGCCATTCGTCCGAATAGCGCTTGCCGACGCGGGCCAGGTCCGGCCCGGTGCGCTTCGATCCCCATTGGAACGGGTGATCGTACATGCTTTCGGCCGCGAGGCTGTAATGGCCGTAGCGTTCCACCTCGTCACGGAACGGACGGATCATCTGGCTGTGGCAGGTATAGCAGCCCTCGCGCATGTAGATGTTGCGTCCGGACAGCTCGAGCGGGGTATAGGGGCGCATCCCCTCGACCTTCTCGATCGTGTTGTCGATCCAGAAGAGCGGGGCGATTTCCACGATGCCGCCGACGACGACGGCGGCGAGCGCGCCCAGGCCCAGCAGGGTGATGTTGCGTTCCAGCTTCTTGTGGCTGAAGCGCGGTTCGGCGATTGGTTCGGCCATTTCTCGGCTCCTTATTCAGCGGGCACAGCGACCAGCGGACGGTCGGCGGCGGCATTGTGCGGCGTTTCGGTCATCGGCTTCTCGTCGCGGACCTTGCCGGCCAGCGTTGCCCAGACATTGACGATCATGATGATGAAGCCGCTGAGGTAGAGCAGGCCACCAAAGGCGCGCATCAGGTACATCGGGTGCATCGCGGCGACGGTTTCGACGAAGCTGTAGACCAGATATCCGTCGGCCCCGTATTCGCGCCACATCAGGCCCTGCATGATGCCCGCGACCCACATCGAGGCGGCGTAGAAGACGATGCCTGCACTCGCGAGCCAGAAGTGCCAGTTGACCATCCGCAGCGAATAGAGCCGCTGGCGACCCCAGAGCCGCGGGACCAGATAGTACATGCAGGCAAAGGTGATCATGCCGTTCCAGCCCAGCGCGCCGCTATGCACATGGCCGATGGTCCAGTCGGTATAGTGCGACAGGCTGTTGACCGACTTGATCGACATCATCGGGCCTTCGAAGGTGCTCATGCCATAGAAGGCGAGCGCCATGACCATCATGCGGATAATGGGATCGGTGCGGATCTTGTCCCACGCGCCGTTGAGCGTCATCAGGCCGTTGATCATGCCGCCCCAGCTCGGCATCCACAGCATGATCGAGAAGACCATGCCCAGGGTCTGCGCCCAGTCGGGCAGCGCGGTGTAATGCAAATGGTGCGGACCCGCCCAGATATAGAGGAAGATCAGCGACCAGAAGTGGATGATCGACAGCCGATAGCTGTAGACCGGGCGCTCGGCCTGCTTGGGCACGAAATAGTACATCATGGCCAGGAAGCCGGCGGTCAGGAAGAAGCCGACGGCGTTATGGCCGTACCACCACTGGGTCAGCGCATCCTGCACGCCTGCGAACGCCGCATAGCTCTTCGATCCGAAGATGGTGGCGGGCAGCGACAGGTTGTTCACCACGTGCAGCATGGCGATGGTGATGATGAAGCTGAGATAGAACCAGTTGGCGACATAGATATGCGGTTCGCGCCGCTTCACGATCGTGCCGACGAACACCGCCAGATAAGCAAGCCAGACGATGGTCAGCCACAGATCGACATACCATTCGGGCTCGGCATATTCCTTCGCCTCGGTCACGCCCATCAGATAGCCCGTCGCGGCGAGCACGATGAACAGCTGATAGCCCCAGAACACGAAGCGGGCCATGGACGGGAAGGCCAGGCGCGCGCGGCAGGTGCGCTGCACGACGTAAAAGCTGGTCGCGATCAGCGCATTGCCGCCGAACGCGAAGATCACCGCCGAGGTATGCAGTGGCCGCAAGCGTCCGAAAGTCGTGAACTCCAGATTGAAGTTGAGCGCGGGATAGGCAAGCTGCAGCGCGATGAACAGCCCGGCGGCAAGGCCGGCAGTGCCCCAGAACAGGGTGGCGATAACGCCCCAGCGAATGGGATCGTCATCATATTCGCCCTGATGGGCGGGCGCCCTCAGGATGCCCCGCGCGATCGCGCCATAATCGGCACGGCTCATGGTGAACCAAAGGGCCAGCAGCGCGGCGATCATCATGATCGTCATATGCACCGCATAGGGCGTGTCGACGGCCATCACCGCCATTGCCAATGCCAACAGGGCAAGGCCCAGCCAGCCCCCGGCCTTCATTACCAAACCATCCATGATTTCAGTCCCCGTGCACGCGGTTTCACGACAGAATCCGCGCTTCCTCCGCAGCGGTGTGCCTCGGACGGCCCGACAAGACATTGATCCGGGTCAAAGAAATTTTTGCGCCGCATCAATGCGACGAACCGAGGCCCGGGGCAGGGAAGCGGTCACTCAAGGAGGAGTGATCAACATGAACACCAAGATTATCCCGCTGGCTCTCACGGCAGCCGCGCTGGCCCTTCCCGGTCAGGCGATGGCACAGGCGGGCGAAGTGCACTTCAAGGTTCTGGGCACGCTGGTCGCGCCCGATGGCAAGATCAGGGACGTCAAGGTCGATCGCATCGGTCTGCCCGCCGGAACCCAGACCAAGGCGAACGACAATTTCGTGCCGACGGTCGCGATCGAGTATTTTCTCGCCGATTCGCTGTCGGTCGAAACCATCGCCGGGGTGACCGAGCATGATGTCGATGGACGCGGCGCGTTGGCGGGTGCCGGCCTCGTATCAAATGCCAAGATCGTGCCCGCGACGGTCACGCTGAAATATCATTTCGGCAAAGCCGGCGGCATCCGCCCCTATATCGGCGCCGGCCCCAGCTATTTCATCTTCATCAACGAGAAGCCCGGCGCGACGACGCGGGCGCTCGGTGCGACCAGCCAGAAGATCAACGATACCGTCGGCGCGGCGCTGCAGGCCGGCATCGATATTCCGGTCAACGACAAGGGCATGTTCGTCTCGGCCGACGTGAAGCGCTATTTCCTGCGCCCGCTGGCCAGTTGGCGCGCCAATGGCGTCGAGGTGCTCCGCACCCGGCACGAGCTTGATCCCTGGGTGATCAGCGCAGGCATCGGCTTCCGCTTCTGAAGCCCCGGCGGTGGGCGAATCAGCCCGCCATCTCTTCCATCGCGGCGCGGTTTCGGATCACGATCTCGCGGCGCGATGGCAGGGAGACGAGCCCGTCGCTCTTCATCCGTGTGAGCTGGCGGCTGGTGGTTTCGATGGTGAGGCCCAATATGTCGGCGATCTGCTGGCGCCCGAAAGGCAGCTCGAAGCCATTGAGCGAACCATCGGCATTGCAACCCTGGCCCGAGAGGCGATCGGCCATCTCGAGCAGGAAGGAGGCCACCTTTTCGGTCGCCGACTTGCGGCCCAGCAGCATCATCCAGTGGCGCGCGCGGTCCAGCTCGTCGAGCGTGCGGCGCAGAAGCTTCTGCTGAAGGTCGGGATGGTCGCTGGCAAAATCGTCGAACGCGTTGCGGTTGAAGATGCACACCTCGGCATCGGTCATGGCGGTGACGCTATAGGGGCTTTCCTTGCCGAACGGGCGACCGATGAAATCCGACGGAAAGACGATGCCGACAATCTGCTCGCGCCCGTCGGATGCTGCGACGACGAGCTTGAGCACACCTTCGAGCACGTTGGCGACGACGGGCGCGTCATCGCCTTCCCACAGCAGGGTATGGCCAGCCTTGACCTTCTGGCGGCGGCCCATCTTGCCCAGAATCAGCAATTCGTCTGGTGTCAGGCTTGAACAGATCGCGCGATTCCGCACGATGCAGGAAGAACAGTCGTTCATGGTCCATCCCTAACCAGGAAACTGTAAACTGAGCTTAACACAGTTACTGTCGTGGTGGCAGACCTGCAAATGTAATCGCGCTTTCGGCCCCATTTTCCGCGACAGCAGCGACACCGGCGAAATGATCATCGACAATCACGCCGGGCAGCGTCAGCTTGGTATCGGTGGTTTCCTGCGACTGTTCCCAGTCGCGCGCATCGGCCCGGCGCCAATAGACCCTGTAGCGCGCCGCGCCGGGAACTTCGGCCCAGCTTACCTTCGTGTCGGTGCTGAGCGCGCCGCCCAGCACCGCATTGGCCGGGGCAGGCGGGGCACTTGCGAGCTCGCCGATCAGCGCGATGTTGAGCGCCGTGACGCGGGCGAGATAGGGAAAATCCATTTCGTCGATCGTGTCGCCGAACTTGCGGCCGTTTTCCTCGCGAATGTCCTGATGCTGATGGTCGTAATTCTCGACACCGACGGTGAAGCGGATCGCAGGATAGCCCAGTTCAAGCGCGGGAAGGTGATCGCCGCCGCGCGAGAAGCGGTCCGGACGGCGCACCCCGAACACCTCGAGTCCAAGATCGCTGCGCGCCTTGCCGACGCGCTGTGCGGCACGCATCAGCGCGCGCGAGGGGCCGTCATCCTCCGCTCCGCTGCCGCGCCGCGCCATGGCTTCGACCATGGATTCCGATGCGCGGATGCCCTCGCTGAACACGCGCACCCGGTCGGATACCTTGCGGCCATCCTGACCCTCGGTATTGCCGACAATGTCGTTGTTGAGCAGCGCGCGCACCTGCCAGCCGCGCGCCCGTGCGGTCTCGGCGATCAGACGACCACCCCACAAGCCCTGTTCCTCGCCCGACAGCACCGCATAGATGATCGTCGGCGCGAATTTTTCCTTGCTCAAGATGCGCGCAGCCTCGAGCACGAGCGCGACACCCGAGCCGTCATCATTGGCGCCCGGCGCGTCGCTGGTGAAATCGGCGACATCCGATACTCGGCTATCGATATGCGCGGAAATGATGATGATATCGTCGGGATTGCCCGTGCCCTGCTGCACGCCCAGCACGTTGACGACATTCACGCCATTGGGCGCGCGCGGCCCGGTGAAGCGCCGGTCGATCTGCTCGACGGTGATGCAGCCGCCACATGCCTTGCCGATCCTGGCGAATTCCGCCGCTGCCCAGCGCCGGGCCGCACCGATGCCGCGCGTCGGATGATCGGGCGACGAAAGCGTATGGCGCGTCCCGAAACTCACCAGTTTCTCGACATCGGTGCGCAATCGGCCCGGATCGGCCTCGGGCGCAGCAAGCGCCGGGGTTACGGAAAGGGAAAGCGTTGCGACAAGCGACAGGATTTTCAGCATGAGCGCACGCTGACGCAAATGTCCTGTCCATGCAAGACTTTGGGCAAGAATCAGCTGCCGGTTTTCAGATACCAGCGCTCTCGCCCTTCCAGGCACAAGGCGGTGAGCATGCCGCTCATATAGGCGCCGGTATCGATGCCGATACGATTGGGGCATTCCTCGACATCGTCGGTGATCGAATGACCGTGCACGATCAGCTTGTCATGGGGGCTTTCGTCGAACAGGAAATCTTCGCGAATCCAGCGCAGGTCCTTGGGGCGCTGTTCCTCGATGTTCTTGCCCGGACGGATGCCGGCATGGACAAAGGCGTAATCGCCCATGACGATCCGGTCCTTGAAGCTGCGGACGAAGTCGAGATGGCGGGCAGGCAGCAGGCTGGGCAGCCGCTGGGCCAGCTCTTCCATGCTCAGTTCGTTATATTCGCGAGGGGAAATGTCATAGCTGAGGATCGTCTCGCGCCCGCCGATCTTGCAGAAGAAGCGGACAAGCTTCTCGTCGCCCTCGGCAGCGGCAAGATACACTTCCTCGTGGTTGCCCATCAGGAAATGGGCATTGCCGCCAAGCGTCTCGGACAGTTCGATCGCACGATCGATCACGCCCGCGCTGTCGGGGCCGCGGTCCATGAGATCGCCCAGAAACACGACATGCGTATCGGCAGGCCCACGGCTGCGATCGTCGGCCATGATCTGGTCAAGCAACTGGTCCAGCAGGTCGCGCCGCCCGTGAATGTCTCCGATTGCATAGACACGCAGGCCCTCGGGCAGGGTGGCAGTGTCGATGGGAGCCGCCGGTTTGGGCTTTCTGCGCAGCAAGGCCTTCAGCATATCGCGTTCGATTCGTCGGTTGTCGTTGTCGTGCGTCGCCCCAAGCGGCTGCTATATGCGCCAATTCCCGGAAAGTGCAATGGGCCAGCGTTCGCAGGTGCAGCAATTGCCGCCAGTGTCACAAGCTCGCAACATGTACCCCTCCCCGGCGGGGAGGGGTAAAGGCTCATTCCGCCGCGAAGCTCAATCCCGCCCTGGCGACCAGACGCTTGACCAGATGCTCGCCCAGCACTGCGCCCGGCGTGGTGATGCCGCCGGGTCCTTCGGGCACGTCCTCGATCAGCCCGAGTGCGCTTTCGGCGATCATCTTGGATGTCGAGCCATATCCCGGATCCTTGTCGCCCTTCACGCCATAAAGCTGGACCTGACCATCGGGCATCTCGGCGACGAACAGCACGTCGTAGAAGCCGTTCTCGCGCTCTTCCTTGCTCGGGCCTTCGCCCGGCTTGGGGCCGCCTTCGCCGCCCATCATGTCGGTGCTGGCGATATGCTTGGCGATCGCCTCGCCCTTTTCGCCCGGGCCGGTCAGCATCATCTCGTCATAGACGAAATCCTGGCCATAGAGGTGGCCGAGCAGCGCGTTGGTGCGATGGACGTTCTTGGTGTTGATCGGCGCCATGATGAACGGCGCGGCCCAGCTGCCCAGCTTGTCGTCATGCTCGGGCTTGTTCCCCTTCGGCTGGGTCGGACCTTCAAAGCCGCCTGCCAGGCTGAACGGGTTGGTCAGATAGCCGAGCAGTTCCGGATTGCGCGCAACCGATGCCATGGTGGCCTTGAGCGAGGCCGCCGTGCCACCCGAGAAGGTGCCCTGCATGGCGCGCACCCGGCCCTTGATCCGCGGGGCGGGCTTGCCGAACTTCGCGACGCACTCCTTCTGCAGCATCAGCACGCCGAGATCGAACGGGATCGAATCGAACCCGGTCGAGAACACGATGCGCGCGCCGCTTTGCTTTGCCGCCGCATCATATCTGTCGATCATCTGCCGCATCCAGGCGGGCTCCCCGCACAGGTCGACATAATCGGTGCCATTAGCGGCGCAGGCGGCGACCAGCGGCTCGCCATAGAGCTGGTACGGGCCGACCGTGGTCAGCACGACCTTGGTGCGCTTGGCCATCGCGTCGATGGTCTCGGGCTCGTCGGCATTGGCAACGACGATCGGCGTCTCGGCGGGCAGGCCCATTTCGGCGAGCACCGCCGCCATCTTCTCGGCCGAACGCGCCGCGACCGCCCATTTCGGGGCATCACCGCCCTGGCCATAGCTGTTCTGCAGATATTCGGCTACGAGGCGCCCGGTAAAGCCGCTGGCACCATAGACGATGACGTCGAACTCGCGCGAATCCCGTGCGGACATGAGGCTCTCTCCTGCTGTGATGTTATAAGACGTGCTTGTGGGTCAAAGCCGGGGCAATGTCACGCCGCGCTGGCCCATATATTTGCCCGCGCGGTCGGCATAGCTGGTCTCGCACGGTTCGTTGCCCTTCAGGAACAGGAACTGGCACGCGCCTTCATTGGCGTAGATCCTGGCTGGCAGCGGCGTGGTGTTGCTGAATTCCAGGGTGACATGGCCTTCCCAGCCCGGTTCGAGCGGGGTGACGTTCACGATGATGCCGCAGCGGGCATAGGTCGATTTGCCGAGGCAGATCACCAGCACATCGCGCGGCACACGGAAATACTCGACCGTGCGGGCGAGGGCGAACGAATTGGGCGGAATGATGCAGACATCGGTCTTGCGGTCAACAAAGCTGTTCGGATCGAACGCCTTGGGATCGACCACCGAGGAATTCACGTTGGTAAAGATCTTGAACTCGTCCGCCACCCGCGCGTCATAGCCGTAGGACGAAAGGCCGTACGAGATGCAGCCATCGCGCCGCTGCGCCTCGACGAACGGCTCGATCATGCCGTTCTCCTGCGCCTGGGTGCGGATCCATTTGTCGGAAAGGATGGACAAGAGCAGAGCTTTCTCTCTTTTCGTCATTCCCGCGAAAGCGGGAATCCCGCTATGGATGAGGAAGCGGGACCCCCGCGTTCGCGAGGGTGACGGGTTTACAGGACTATTCCAGATTGGCCGGGCCGAAGGCGGCTGGCAAGAGCACCGAGAGCCGGTGCTCTATCGACCCGGTCGCGTGGCCCGAATAGACGATCGGGTCGGTGCCGCCCAGTTGTGCAAGTTCGTTCATGACCTGGCGGCAGCGGCCGCAGGGCGTGACCGGATGGGGCCCCGGGGCCAGATCTCCATCGGCACCAATCGGCCCGCCCATGATCGCGACCTCGACCAGACCGGTCCTCCGCCCCTGAAGGTTGGCAGCGATCGCGGCACTGGTTTCGGCACAGATGGCAAGGCCGTAGCTCGCATTCTCGAAATTGCTGCCGGTAATGACCGTGCCGTCATCGAAGCGGAAGGCAGCGCCGACATGAAAGCCCGAATAGGGCGCATAGGCCGTGAGCGCCGCCTTGCGCGCGGCCTCCAGCAATTCGGTTCTGCCTGTATCTTCACTCATGGTCGCACCACATTCCAGCGCACGCCGTCAGGCGCGCCATTGATCCGGTAGAAACTGCTCGATTGCCACATGACCCAGCGCTTGGCGGCATAATCGGGCGGCACGAAATCGCCGATCAGCCAGACCGTGCGGGCCAGGCCCTCGCTGATCTGATATTCATCCTCGAAATCGCGGCCGATGCGCAGCAGGGCTGGCTTGCCCGCATGGTTCTCGATCTGATTGAGCAAGGTGTTGAGTTCGCCCAGCAGCATCGCGCGGTCGGGACGGGTCTTGCACGTCTCGTCCAGTTCAAGGCTGACCACGGGCGGCAGCATGTCGGGATCGCGCGGCACGGTGGTGATGAACTGCTGCGCCTGGGACGCTTCGTCGGCACACAGGCTGAATTCATGCACAGCGCCATAGCGCATGCCGGCAGAGCGCGCGCCCTTGATGTTTGCGGCAAAGCGCGGATCGCGCAAGCTTCCGCCAGCACTGGCACGCACATAGGCAAAATCCGCACCCAGGGTCGCGAGGGTCGGCCAGGCGAGATCGCCATCGCCAGAGCTGACATACAGGCCCTGAACGGGATAGTCCTTGCGCGAAGGTGCCCAGCCGGTGATGCCGCCCCAGACGAGGCCCGCCAGCACTGCGACGAGCAGCGCCAGCAGCACAAGGCCGATGGTCCAGCGTTTCAGGGTGGATGGGCGCATGATGGCTCTGGTCAGCCCTTGATGTGCAGCACACAGATCAGCGTGAACAGACGGCGTGCGGTGGGAAAGTCGATCTCGATCTTGTCCTGCAGCCGCTCGACCAGCAGTTCTGCTGCATCATTGTGGACGCCCCGCCGCGCCATGTCGATCGTCTCGATCTCTTGCGCCGTCGCCTTGCGGATCGCCTGATAATAGCTGTCGCAAATGGCGAAATATTCGCGGATCGGACGGCGGAAGCGGCCCAGTGCCAGCACCAGCGTTTCCAGATGGCTGCCATCCTCGCGCGAGATGGTGATCGCCAGCCGCCCTTCGAATACCGCCAGATGCAGCCGGAAAGGCCCGGCATAGCCGTCTGGATAAGCCTTGAGAGGCTTGAAGAAATTGTCCTCGATCAGGTCGAAAATGGCGATGCGCCGTTCCTGCTCGATATCCGCATTGCGCCACAATATGGTCTGCTCGTCGAGCTCGACATGGATGATGCGCGGGTTGGACATGGGGGCCAGTCTTTCCCCCAAGCCGTGCTGCGGGGCAAGCGGAAAAACCCGCCACTGCCGCTGTCCCCGGCCTTGTCCACACGAATATTGCCGCCAGTGCCTTGCGCGCCACAGCGCCAGCGGCGATTATGGCCGGATGCCCGAAGACATCCTGCTACAACCCGCTCCGCCTCCCGCGCTTCCGCCTCAGATTGCCGCGCCTGCCCAGCGCGAATCCGCCGAGGCCCGGTTGCCGCGCAACATCGAGGCTGAAGCCGCATTTCTGGGTGCGTTGCTGATCGATAACCGCATTGCCGAAGAGGTCGGGGCGCGGCTCAAGGCGGAACATTTCTTCGAAAGTGTTCACCAGCGGCTTTACGCGCAGATCATGAAGCTGATCGACAAGAACGTGACGGTCACTCCGGTTACGCTCAAGCCGTTTTTCGAAAATGATGCAGGCCTCGCCGAGCTGGGCGGGATGCGGTATCTGGCGCGGCTGACCGGCGATGCCGGCGGGCTTATCGGCGCGCGCGACTTTGCCGAACAGATCTACAATCTGGCCCTGCTGCGCGAGCTGATCCAGGTCGGGCGCACGCTCGTCGAAAAGGCCATGGATACCAGCGAGGCGGTCGATCCGCTGGGGCAGATCGAGCTGGCCGAAGCCGCGCTCTACAATGTCGCGCAGGGCGAGGGCGATACCAGCGGGGCGGTGCAGTTCAATGTGGCGACGCGCACCGCGCTGTCGATGGTCGAAAAGGCCTTGAACAGCGGCGGTCATGTCTCGGGCGTGACCACGGGCCTGACCGATCTCAACGCCAAGATCGGCGGTCTGCATCCTTCGGACCTGCTGATTCTCGCCGGGCGCCCCGGCATGGGCAAGACCTCGCTTGCAACCAATATCGCGTTCAACGCCGCGGCCCGCTGGCGGCTCGACAAGGCGGCGGGCGTGGCGGACGACAAGAATGTCGGCGCCAAGACCGCGTTTTTCAGCCTGGAAATGTCGGCGGATCAGCTGGCGACGCGTATCCTGGCCGAACAGTCTCGGATCAGCTCTGAAAAGCTGCGCATGGGCCAGATCGCGCGCAACGAGTTCCAGCGGCTGGTAGCCGCCTCCCAGGAGCTGGAAGACCTGCCGCTGTTCATCGACGATACGCCTGGCCTGACCATCGCCGCGCTCCGCGCCCGCGCCCGACGCCTCAAGCGAAAGCACGATATCGGCTTTATCGTTGTCGACTATCTCCAGCTGCTCCAGGGCACGGGCCGCAACGAGGGCCGCGTCAACGAGATTTCGGAGATCAGCCGGGGTTTGAAGACGCTCGCCAAGGAACTGCACGTGCCGGTGATGGCATTGTCGCAGCTCAGCCGCGCGGTCGAGAGCCGCGAGGACAAGCGCCCGCAGCTGTCCGACCTTCGCGAATCCGGCTCGATCGAGCAGGACGCCGATATCGTGCTGTTCATCTACCGTGACGAATATTACAATCAGGCGCTGCAGCCCAGCGTTCCCGACGACAACAGCACGCCCGAGGAAGTCGAAAAATACCGGGTCTGGATGGAACGCCACCTCAAGGTGCAGGGCAAGGCTACGGTTGTCGTGGCCAAGCAGCGCCACGGCTCCACCGGCAACGTCCAGCTGCGCTTCGAAAGCGAATTTACCAAGTTCAGCGATCTCGCCCGCGAGGACTATATGGAAGGCGGGTTTGACGAATAAGGCGGCATGTATTGACCCGGATCGGCAAACTTCAGGAGAAACTGCTGCGCGGTAGCGCGCTCAGCTTCGCCGAGTTCGAGCGGCTGTTGATAGCTTATGGCTTTGCGCTGGATCGCGTCAAAGGCAGTCACCATATCTACAAGCATCAAAGCATCGGAGACCGGATCAACGCCCAACCCGATGGCAAATTGGCCAAGCCCTATCAGGTGCGGCAGTTTCTTGTTATTATCGAGGCTCACGGGCTTAAGTTGGATGATAAGGCATGACGCCGCATTACCATATCAATCTGTTCTGGTCGGCAGAGGACGAAAGCTGGATCGCGGACGTGCCCGATCTGAAGCATTGCAGCGCGCATGGAGCGACTCCTGAACAGGCTGCCGCAGAAATTGCGATCGCTATCGAAGCCTTTGTCGAAAGTCTGGAAGCAGATGGCGTGCCCGTTCCCGAACCTCGCTATCGCCCAGCCTATCAGAGCGTTCGGGCTGCCTAACCCCGCACCACCGTCATCAGGTAATTGAGCGCCAGATTGTCGCTCAGGTGCAGGCCCTTGATCGGGTCCCAGGCGATGCCGCGCGTGTCGGTCACGGTCAGGCCCGCGTCCTTCAGCAGCGCGGTCATTTCCTCCGGCGTCAGGAACTTGTGCCAGTCATGCGTGCCGCGCGGTACCTGGCCCAGCCGCTCCGCCGCCTCGACCAGCATGAGGCGGGATATTGGCGTGCGGTTGGGGGTGGAGAGCAGCATCAGTCCGCCGGGGGACAGCGCGCGCTCCAGCGCGGCGACGAACGCGGCCGGATCTGTGACATGCTCGATCACTTCCATCGAGGTGACGAGGTCGAAAGTCTCGCCTTCCAGCGTCTCGACATCGACATTGCGATAATCGATCGCCAGGCCCATCGCTTCGGCATGGGCCTGCGCCGCCGCGACATTCTCCGCCGCTGCATCCAGAGCCGTTACCTGCGCGCCCAGCCGGGCCAGCGGTTCGGCAAGCAGGCCTGCACCGCAGCCGACATCGATCGCGCTGCGCCCCGCCAGCGGCTTGCGCGCCGCGCCTGCCTCGGGCCAGTGCCGGTCGATCGCCGCGCGGATATAGGCGAGGCGCACCGGGTTCAGCCTGTGCAGCATCGCCGATTCGCCTTTCGGGTCCCACCATTCCGCTGCCAGCCGGCCGAAATGCGCAGCCTCTTTGGGATCTATGGTTCCGCTACGTGCTTCGGCGGTTGCGGTGCTTGCGTTCATGATGGGGCCTCTCTATGGCAGCGCCCGGTTATAGGGGCGAACTTCGCATAAGGGAAAGCACGAACGGGCAATGGCACGGATCGTCATGAAATTCGGCGGCACATCGATGGCCGGGACAGAGCGCATCCGCAGGGTCGCGCGCATCGTCAAGCGCCAGCAGGATGCGGGGCACGAGGTGGCGGTGGTGGTCTCCGCCATGGCGGGTGAGACCGACCGGCTGGTCAATTTCTGCCGCGAGGCCAATCCGCTCTACGATCCGGCCGAATATGACGTGGTCGTCGCAAGCGGCGAGCAGGTGACGAGCGGGCTGCTCGCCATCGCGCTGCAGGCGCTGGGCGCCAATGCGCGCAGCTGGCTCGGCTGGCAGCTGCCGATCCGCACGGTCGAGGCGCATGCCAAGGCGCGGATCGACAGCATCGACGCCGATGCGCTGATCGCCGAGATGCAGAAGGGCGTCATCGCAGTGATCCCCGGTTTCCAGGGCGTCAGCGAGGCAGGCCGGGTCACGACTCTGGGCCGCGGCGGATCGGACACCTCGGCGGTGGCGGTAGCGGCGGCGGTCAAGGCCGATCGTTGCGACATCTATACCGATGTCGACGGCGTCTACACCACCGACCCGCGCATCGTCGCCAAGGCGCGCAAGCTTGCCAATGTGACGTACGAGGAAATGCTCGAACTGGCGAGCGTCGGTGCCAAGGTGCTGCAGACCCGCTCGGTCGGCCTTGCGATGAAGGAAGGCGTGCGCGTGCAGGTGCTCTCGTCGTTCATCGACGACGATGCCCCTGCAGCGGACACGATCCCCGGAACGATGATCGTCAGCGACGAAGAACTGGAAGGAATGGACATGGAACGCCAGCTGATTACCGGCATCGCGCATGACAAGAACGAGGCGAAGATCACTCTGACCCGTGTGCCCGACAAGCCGGGCGCGGTGGCGAACATCTTCGGCCCGCTCGCCGAAGCCGCGATCAATGTCGACATGATCATCCAGAATGTCGGTCGTGACAAGGGCGAGACCGACGTCACCTTCACCGTGCCCGCCGCCGATCTCGCGCGCTCGATGGATCTGCTCGAGCAGGCCAAGGAATCGATCGGTTTCAACCGCATCATTCCGGATACCAATGTCGCCAAGATTTCGGTGGTCGGCGTCGGCATGAAGAGCCATGCGGGCGTCGCCTCGACAATGTTCAAGGCGCTGGCTGATCGCGGCGTCAACATCCAGGCTATCTCGACCAGCGAGATCAAGGTCAGCGTACTGATCGAAGAGGATTATACCGAACTCGCGGTGCGCGTGCTGCACACGGCCTACGGGCTGGACGCGGTCGAGGCCTGAGCATGACCAACCACCCGCTCACCTCTTCCGCGATGGCGCGCGGCACGGCCTTTCTGGGCAGCGAGACCGCGATCCTGTGCGGGGCGATGAGCTGGGTGTCGGAGCGCAACCTTGTCTCCGCCATCTCGAATGCGGGCGGTTTCGGCGTGATCGCCTGCGGGGCGATGACACCCGAATTGCTCGATACCGAAATCGCCGCGACCAAGGCGTTGGCGACCAGGCCATTCGGCGTCAACCTCATTACCATGCACCCGCAGCTGATGGATCTGATCGCGGTGTGCGCCAAGCATGGTGTCGGCCATGTCGTGCTGGCGGGCGGGCTGCCGCCCAAGGGCAGCATCGAGGCGATCAAGGAGATGGGCGCCAAGGTCGTGTGCTTCGCACCGGCGCTGACGCTGGCCAAGAAGTTCATCCGCTCGGGCGTCGATGCGCTGGTGATCGAGGGCATGGAGGCAGGCGGCCATATCGGTCCGGTGTCCACAAGCGTGCTCGCACAGGAAATCCTGCCCGAAGTGGCGCACGAGGTGCCGGTGTTCGTGGCTGGCGGCATTGGCCGCGGCAGCGCGATCGCTGCCTATCTGGAAATGGGTGCGGCGGGCGTGCAGCTTGGTACGCGCTTCGTCTGCGCGCATGAATCGATCGCGCACCCCGCGTTCAAGAAGGCGTTCCTGCGCGGCAATGCCCGCGACGCGGTTGCGAGCGTTCAGGTCGATCCGCGCCTGCCGGTCATCCCCGTCCGTGCGCTCAAGAACAAGGGCACCGAGGAATTCACCGCCAAGCAGCGTGAGGTTGCCGCTCTGCTCGATGCCGGCGGGATCGACATGAACGAAGCCCAGTTGCAGATCGAACATTTCTGGGCAGGCGCGCTGCGCCGCGCGGTGATCGACGGCGATGTCGAGAACGGATCGCTGATGGCGGGCCAGTCGGTCGGCATGGTCACCCGCGAGGAAAGCGCCGCCGAGATCATCGCCACGCTGATGGCGGAAACCGAAGCGGCGCTAGCGCACTGACGATCTGCTTCGAATTCAATTGCCTGCTGGCGGTTCGACCGGCCGCGATACCGATTCCTGCGGGTCGGGCGAAGGATTTGCCGGCCCGGTCGCGGCGCCGGTAATCCAGATGATGCTGAGGGCTATGATCGCAAGGCCGAGCGATACCATCAGCACATAGCGCACGATGCTGCGCTTCTGGCCGCCGCTCGCCTCCTCGCTGTTCATTTCGACTTGTTCACCGTGTCGGATCATGGCTCGCCTCCTTGCCTGGTTTACGTCCTGCGGCAGATTACGGGGGCTGAGGGCGATGGTTCCCGTCAGATGTGAGGCAAGGCGGTGCCGAACAGGAACCACATGGCTATTCCGGCGAGGCCAAGCGCAAGCACCCGGCGTGTCCTGCGCAGCCGCCGGGGCTGGCTCAGCATTGGATGCAGCGTTGCAGCAAGCAGCACGATCGCCAGATGGACGGCGGTCGCCACGGCGACGCTGATCGCCGTGAGCAGCAGGGCATCGTCCAGGCCTGCATCCTGTTCCGGCAGAAAGCGCGGCAGGATAGCCACATAGAACAAAGCCGCCTTCGGATTGAGGACATTGGTCATCAACCCGCGCAGAAAATGACGCCGATGTTCCAGTGCCGTGCCCTGCATGCCGGCAGGCGACGTCTCCTGGTCGTCGCGCCATGTCTCCAAGGCGAGATAGAACAGATAGGCGGTCCCCGCCCAGCGCAGGGCGTTCCACAGCATCGGACTGGCAGCCACGAGCGCGGCAAAGCCCATGGCGGCAGCAAGCCCGATCACCGTCAGGCCCAGCGCGACGCCCGCCACTGCTGCCAGCCCTGCGCGCCGCCCATGGCCGAGCGTCAGCGCCGCGAGATAGGCCATATTGGGCCCGGGCGTCAGTTCGATCAGCAGCACCGTGGCAAGATAGCTTGTCAACATCGCCAGCCAGCCTAGTCTAACCGTCAACAAGCGCAATCGATGCTGCAAGGAGGAAGCGATGCTGAAACGCGAGGAGGCGCATGCCTTTGCCCAGCCGGTCGAGATGGTGGTTGCCCGCTGGACGGACGAGGCGTTCCTCACCGCGATGATGGAGGCACAGGGATCGCGCGATATCGCGGTCACGGTCGAGCGTCCGTCACTGCAAGAAATCCATGTCGCGATCACCCGGCAGGTGCCGGTCGATGCGCCTGCCATGATCCGTGCGGTGATTGGCTCATGGCTCGATCTCACCCAGCGTGATGTCTGGACGCAACGGGCCGATGGCAGCTGGAGCGCGGTGCGCGATGCAAAGCCCAGGGGGCTGTCGGCAGAGGGGCAGTGCCTGCTGACTCTCGTTACGCAAAGCGATGGAGGCGCGGCTTGCGAAGCGACCGTCAGTGTCCAGTCGCGCGCGCCGATGGTGGCCGCGATGGTTGAATCCTTGATGCTGGAGGACAGCACTAAGATGCTGCGGCAGGAATTTGCTGCAATCGATGCAGGATGAGGGGAAGGGGAAGCATATGACCACTACCGGAGGGTGCCTTTGCGGCGCAGTGCGTTACGAGATCGAGGGCGATCCGCTGCTCAGTGCGGTGTGCCATTGCCGCAATTGCCAGAAACAGGCGGGTTCCGCGATGTCCGTGCTGATCGGCGTGCGTGATGACCAGATTGCGATCACCGGCGAGCTCAAGACCTATGAGGACTGCGGCGAGAGCGGCGATCCGGTCTATCGGCGCTTCTGCGGGACCTGCGGCTCGCCCATCCTGTCCGACCTGCCCAGCCAGCAGGGCCTGCATTTCGTCAAGGCGGGAACGCTTGACGACGTCAGTGCGCTGGATCCCAAGATGCACTTCTGGACCCGCAGCGCCCAGCCCTGGGTCCGCTATGCCGAAGATGCGGTGAAGTTCGACCGGACGCCGGGGTGATCCTGTCCGCCTTCCGGGTCTGATTAAGCGTCTTCTGCGATGGGAGCGGTGGTCGCTCAGCCCGGCGCCCAGCCGGGCCCGGCCAGCACGAAGCCGCTGAACTCGAAACCGGGCGAGACCATGCAGCTGACCAGCGCCCAGCCCTTGTCGGCATGCGCCGCTTGCCAGTGACCGGGCGGAATCACGGCCTGTGCGGTCTCGCCATGCAGGATATCCGGGCCCAACCGGTGCCATGTGACCGGCCCCTGGTCGCCTGGCGCATGGCCAAGCGCGATTGCGTGACCGGCATGCCAGCACCAGATCTCGGTCGCATCGACCGTGTGCCAGTGCGAGCGCTGACCGGCCTCGAGCAGGAAATAAATCAGCGTCTCGCTCGCGCGGCCATCTTGGGCGGCGGCGCCGCGCCAGGTTTCCCTGAACCAGCCGCCTTCGGGATGCGGAGCCAGTCCCAGCGTGTCAATCAGCGCGCGCGCCTCGTCGCTCACCCGGCCTTCTCCTCGTCACGCTTGGCTGCCATCTGCGCGCCGATCGACCCGACGAGCTCGAACACCTTGAGCGGATCACTCATGCGCAGCTTCGCGATCATGTCCTCCATGCCTTCGGCGACCAGGATCTCCGGTTCACCGGCATCGATCCCCGCCAGGATCCGCGACGCGCATTCCGCCGGGTCCATGCCATTGGCGATCGCGCTGTCGGTATGGCCGAAGCTGCTGCCATCACCCGCGAGGGCATTGGCCGAAACGGCGGTACGGATCGATCCGGGCAGCACGGTATGCACCTTGAGTCCATAATGCGCCTCGGTTTCGGCCCGCAGCGCATCGAGATAGCCGATCAGCCCGTGCTTGGCAGCGCAATAGGCAGTGCGCAGCGGTACCCCAGCGCGGCCAGCTACCGAGGATATGCCAATGATCATCCCCGATTTGCGCGCGGTCATGTGCGGCAGCAGCAGCTGGGTCAGCCAGATCGGCGCGAGCAGATCGACTGCGATGATCCGGTCATAGACGGCGAGCGCACTGTCCACGGCAAGCGCGCGCTGGCTGATCCCGGCATTGTTGACGAGCCCATCGACCGCGCCCTTCCAGGCAATGGCCTGCTCAACAATGCCCGGCAGCGCGGCCTGGTCGGTGGTTTCGAATGGCAGGATCAGGCTCTCGGTGGGCAGCCGATCCGCCACTGCCTGTAACGCATCGGTCCGGCGGCCCGAAAGGATCATCGCAGCCCCACGCGCGGCAAAGGCCTCGGCCAGTGCCTCGCCAATGCCCGATGAGGCGCCAGTGATCCAGATGACCTTGTCCGTATATTCCATGCGTCCTGCTCCTTGTTTGATTGGCTCCATCAAAGAGCGGCACACCGCAAACCGCAAGCGGGAAAACATACCCGGAAATCGCGAGGCGATCTGCTGTCGCGGCCCTTGCCAAGGCCGTGTTGCGGCAGTAAGACGCCAACCCGCTCCAGCTATAGTGCAGGACCCTACGGATTCATGACTTCCGCTTACAACCAGGCCCGCCCCGTCATTTCCTCGACCGGCCTTTTCACCCCGGCAGACAGCATCAGCAACGAAGAGCTCGTCGCCAGTTTCAACGCTTATGTTGCGCAGCATAACGCGCAGCATGCGGCTGCAATCGAAGCAGGCGAGATGGCCGCGTTGCAGCCGAGCTCGGTCGAGTTCATCGAAAAGGCGAGCGGAATAAAGGCGCGCAAGGTCCTGTCAAAGGCGTCGATCCTCGATGTCGACGTCATGTGCCCGCGCTTCGAGGAACGGCCCAACGACCAGATCTCGGTGCTCGCCGAAATCGGTGTCGCCGCCGCGCGCGATGCGTTGCAGCGTGCAGGCCGCGATGCGAAAGACGTGGATGCGGTGCTGGTCGCCTGCTCGAACCTGCAGCGTGCCTATCCGGCCATCGCGATCGAGGTGCAGGATGCACTCGGCATCGAGGGCTTCGGTTTCGACATGAACGTCGCCTGCTCGTCTGCGACCTTCGGCATCCAGACTGCGGCCGATTTCATCCGCGCCGGCAATGCCCGCTCCGTGCTGGTGGTCAGCCCGGAAATCTGCTCGGGTCATCTCAACTGGCGCGACCGCGACAGCCATTTCATCTTCGGCGACGTCGCGACCGCCGTGCTGGTCGAGGCGGCGGATTTCGCACCGCCAAGCCACTGGGATATCCTGGGCACGCAGCTCAAGACGCGCTTCTCGAACAACATCCGCAACAATTTCGGCTTCTTGAATCGTACCGCGCCAGAGAGCCGCGACAGCGCCGACAAGCTGTTCGTTCAGGAAGGCCGTAAGGTGTTCAAGGAGGTCGTACCGATGGTCGGCGATCTCATCACCGACCATATCGCGCGTCTGGGAATTGCACCTGAGGGGCTGCGCCGTCTGTGGTTGCATCAGGCCAATGCGGGGATGAACCGGCTGATCGCGCAGCGGGTGCTCGGCCATGAGGCCAGCGAGGACGAGAGCCCGACCGTGCTCGACAGCTATGCCAATACCTCGTCCGCAGGGTCGATCATCGCGTTCCACCTGAACAGCGAGGATCTGAAGCCCGGCGATACCGGCATCATCTGCTCGTTCGGTGCGGGCTATTCGGCGGGATCGGTGGTCATCCGCAAGGCGGCCTGACGCGATGGCGGTGACGGTCGAGACTTTGCCGGCTCACCGCATCGCAAAAGCGATCGACGCGCTGGCGCGCCTGCGCATCGCGGTGTTCCGCGAATGGCCGTATCTGTATGACGGCGACCTGAACTATGAGCGCGGATATCTCGCCGAATTTGCGGCAGCACCCGATGCGGTGCTGGTGGTCGCGCGCGATGGCGCTGCGATCGTCGGTGCGGCAACGGCATCGCCGCTCGCTGCGCAGAAGGATGCGTTCAAGGCGCCGTTCCTAGCGGCCGGATGGGACGTCGCGCGGGCCTTTTATTTCGGAGAGTCGGTGCTGCTGCCGGTCTATCGCGGGCAGGGCATTGGCCACGCGTTCTTCGATCATCGCGAGGCGGCGGGCAAGGCCGCGGGGGCGAACGTTGCCCTTTTCTGCGCGGTGCAGCGTCCGGTGGATCACCTGCTGCGTCCAGCCGACTATCGCCCTCTCGATGCGTTCTGGGCCAAGCGCGGCTATGCCAAGGTACCGGGATTGGTTGCGAGCTTCGATTGGCTCGATATCGGCGAGACGGAAGAGACGCCGCATCCGATGCAGTTCTGGGCGCGGATGCTGTAAGCCCTCTTAGCCGTGTCCCGTCCCGTCATTCCCGCGAACGCGGGAATCCCGCTTTTGGAGCGGATCTGCAAAGCAAGCGGGACCCCCGCTTTCGCGGGGGTGACGAAGAGAGATGGCTCTCTCCTCCTTGCCTATTTCGGCAGCTTCACCTTGGGCCTGGTCGCGAACGGCTTGATGCCGAATTCGGGATAGACCTCGCTCGGATAGTAGAACACGCCATCCTTCGCGACCATGCGGATCGCCTTGATGGCTTTCAAATCCTTGGTCGGATCGCCCTGGATCAGGAAGAAATCGGCAAGCTTGCCCTTTTCGATGCTGCCTAGCGACTGGTCCTGTTTCAGATACTGCGCCATGTCATAGGTCGCGCGGCGCAGGATCTGCGCGGGCGTCATGCCGGCCTTCTGATAGAGTTCCAGCTCGCGATGATAGGTGAAGCTGCCGCCCATGTCGGTGCCGGGGATGAGGAATATCCCTGCCTCGTGCATCTTGCGGATGGCCGCCGCGACCTGATCGAAGGCGCCGCGATAGGCCTTGTCGTCAGCCGCATCGTCGATCTTCGCCCAGGCCTGTTTGGCGCTGCGCTGCACCCCGACCGGCATATGGTCGACATAATCGGTCATGCCGGGGTTGATCATGCCGTTGCGCGACAGCAGCAGCGATTCATGGATGGCGAAGGTGGGGTCGATCGTCACCTTGTTTTCGACCATCGCGCGGATCGTGGCATTGACGCGGCCGCTGTTCAGGTCGAGCCCCGGCAGACGCTTCAAGGCAGTGAGGCGCAGCAGCGTGCGCGTGTCCTCACCCGGTTCCAGCACCCAGCCCAGCATCACCTGGTTGATATGCGTCATCTCGTCATAGCCGGCTGCGATCATCGCATCGGCATTGGTGAAGGCGGGAACATGGCCCATGACGTGCAGCCCCAGCGCCTTGGCCTCTTTCACCAGTGCCGGAATCCATTCGGGGTTCATGCTGTTGTAGATCTTGATCGCCTGGAAATCGCGCGCGGCATAGAAGCGGGCAGCGTCGATCGCCTCCTGCTGGCTGTTGACGAGAATTCCGTTGTTCGAGCTGAACGGTGACTTGCCTTCGATAAAGCCCGATTTGGTGATGCGCGGCCCCGCCAGCACGCCGCTTTCGATGCGTTCGACCAGCCCGTCGAGCACGTCGATCTCGTTGCCCATGTCGCGCACCGAGGTGATGCCCGCCAGCACGTTGAGCATCGCGTCTTCCTGGCCGATATGCCCGTGCATCTCGTACAGGCCGGGGACCAGCGTGCCGCCTTCGCCATCGATGCTGATCTCGCCGGGCGTGGCGGGACTGTTGGCAGGCAGCACCGCCGCAATGCGCCGACCGCGGACAACAACGCTTTTCGGCTCGGTCAGCGTCATCGACACCGGATCGAACACGCGCACGTTGGTGATGCGCACGGGCGCCTTGTAGCTGTGCGCGGCCTTGGCCTGCATCTTGACGAAGCGTTCGGTCGAATATTTGACCGCGAGATCGCGCAGCTTGATGTCCTCGCCCTCGAAGCCCCTGCGCACGAACACCGCACGCGGGCTGATCGCCGCGAACAGCGCGCCCTTGTCGTCGAGCAGGAAATAGCCGGGATCGAGATCGTTGCCCGACAGCGCATAGGCGGTGACGGTCATGGCGCCGCCAGTACCGGTGACCTGCACCTTTTCCAGCTCTGCCAGGCTAAGCGCGCCGCCGGGCAGCGCGGGGATCGAGCGGTCGTCGTCGGCGAGCAGCGCGCGGGCATAAAGTCCTGCCGCCCAGGGGCTGCCCTCCTGCGCGACATAGATGGCCTGGCCCTTGGGTTTGGCGGAACCTGAGCCGGTGGAATCGGTCCAGCGCGCGGTGCCGCGCTGCATCGTGAAGCTCTCGTTGATCGCATTGCCGAAGGTCGAGTTGCCGGTGATCTTCCAGGCAACGGGCATGCCTTTGGGATCGAGCTTGAGCTCTTCCTTCATTGTCGGACCGCGGCCGTTGTTCTTGTAGTCGTAATCGATCTTCACCGTGTCGCCGGTGCGCACGACATCGAGATGGCCGACCTTGGTGCCGCCGATGATGACGATGAAATTCTCGGTCGAATCCTGGGCGAAGGCCGGCATGCCCCAGGGAGCGATGGCGAGCGCGAGCGCGATGGAACCGAATTTCAGTGTTTTGGCGCCCATGGCCAGTCCTTCCCTGCGAGATTTTTTATCTGCGCGGACAATGGGCTAGCGGGCCGACGATGGCAAGCGGGCGAAGACAAATCCTCCCCGGGTCGGTCCCGGGGAGGATGGGATATGTTTTCAGCTAGCGGGGTTGCCTGTAGCGATGCTGAGTTCGGCCATCAGCGCGTTGCGGTCTTCGGCAGCAACGGCCAGCACATGCTGACGCACCTCGTCCGCGCGGCGGGCGAGCGTATCACTGACCTGCTCCTTGCCCTGGGCACAGCGACCGTTGGTAGAGCCTTCGATCAGCTTGGCGGGAACCAGCGTGCGGACCACGTGGCTGCCCTGACCGGCGGGCGCCTGGAGATGGCGCTCCACCATGATCTCGGCCTTCCACATGCAGCGTGCGGTGCTCTGGCGATTGGGGGTCATGTTCCCGATCTGGCGATAGCTGACCATGGTCTTGGGCTGATAGACGGCGGTGACTTCACGTTCTCCGTGGGGGACATTGACCTGATGGCGAATGTCCTGGAATTCGGAGGCCGTGGCGGGGAGAGCAAATCCTGCAACTGACAGAGCCGCGATCGTGGCGGCCTTTATATTCTTCATGTCTTCGTCCTTTCCAATGGATGGTGCATTGGTCGGGATACGCGGGCATTTCGGAACTTTGTCCGGGCCGGAAGCCCGGGATGGTGCGCATCCCGTCACAGTCCGACATCACGCAGCATTGCAAAAATGCTGCGCCAGAGGGGCCCGGCCTGCTTCACGAGAATTGGGATCAAAGTCCGGCTTTGTCAACCGCAGGGCGAAAGTCATTCATGCTGCGCAGCAATAGAAACAGTCTATCATTCCTGCAGCTGGCGAGCGAAGGCGACCAGTTCTGCGCGCAAATTGGGGTTGGCGGCAGCAGTCTTGCTGCAAATGTCGTTCACGATTTCTGCGCCGTCGCGATGTGACCTGTCTCTATAGGCCATCGACCACTCGCCGAATTCGCGCTGCTCCACGGTCTTGCGCGCCAACACGACCTGAGCGCGGTGCCGCGAATCCCGCCTGATCCGTTCGAAGGTTCTTTCGACCGCATCCTGGGGCCCCTCCAGAACCTGGAGAAAGCGCTTGCCGTTGAACATCAGCAGGCCCGTGATCGCGTCTGCGTCATTGTTGCGCCGAGCGACCGCGAGAATCGCTGGCAGATCGACGGTTTCGCGCGGTGAAACCGTGCTGATGTAAAGAATCTGCTCGATCGGCTGGGCCCGTTGCATGCCATTGCTCTGCCGCAGCGTGGTTAATTTCGCATGAAGAGGCTGCAATCGGAATGCGATGGCCCGGCCCCGTTCACCAGTTTTCAGAAGACCGGATCGTTGGCGCCATTGTCGTCGTCCGTGCCTGGCAGCGGCGTAACTTCGCTGTGGATACCGCATTCGGTCTTGTCCCAGCCCTTCCAGCGACCCGAGCGCGGGTCTTCACCGGGCGCCACCTTGCTGGTGCAGGGTGCGCAACCGATAGACGGATAGCCCTGCGCCTCGAGCGGGTGGCGTGGCAGGTCATGCTCGGCAAAATAGCCGTCGAGCATCTCCTTGGTCCAGCTCGCCAGCGGATTGAGCTTGAACCGGCCCTGCGCGTCGCTGGTGTCGATCTCGAACCGGGGCAGACCCTGGCGGGTTGCGGACTGGAAGCCCTTGCGACCGGTAATCGACCCGTCATAGTTCAGCAGCGCCCTGGCCAGCGGACGCACCTTGCGGATCTCGCAGCAACCATCGGGATCATAGGACCAGCGCAGGCCGTTGGCATCCTGTCCGGCAAGGTCCTGGTCATCGGGTGAGAGCAGGATCAGGTTGGTCAGGCCAAGCCGCGCGACCAATGTGTCGCGATAGGCGAGAGTTTCGGGAAAATGCTTGCCGGTATCGAGGAACAGCACCGGCAGCGAGGGATCGACCGACGCAATCATGTGCAGCAGCACCGCGCTCTCCGCGCCGAAGGATGAGACCACCGCAAGATCGCCGACCAGTCCGTCGCGGATCACGGTGCGCATCATTTCCGCCGTGTCGGTGCCGCGGAACATGTTGTTCAGCCGGATGGCGTCGCGCTCGGTAAAGCGCGGTCCCGCATCGATCCGGTCGCGCTGGCGCGAATCTGGGGCGGAAGATTGGGGCGTGATTTCGGTCTGCTTCATGATGCCACCTGATGACGCTTGGCCCAGATCGCGGCGACGCCGTCGCTGGTCTTCTGGTAGAATTCGGGGAAGAAGCCCTCGGCCGCCTTCACATCGTCCGGGTCGAGTGGACGATTGGGCGCGAAGCTGTCAAAGCCGCAGCGGCGCAGAAAGACGAACTGGTCGACCAGCACATCGCCGACCGCGCGCAGCTCGCCCTTGTAGCCCGCCTCGCGCAGGATCTGCGCGCTGGAAAATCCGCGTCCGTCACCGAAGCTCGGAAAGTTCACTTCGACCAGGCGGAGCTGATCGAGCAGCGGCAGCAGCGCGCGCACGTCCTCGCCCGGCTCGATCCGGACGGCGGCCGAATTGGTGCCGGCAGTGAACTCGGCGAGCGGGATGGCGGTGTCGGTCACGGCGGGTTCGTCGCGATAGAGGATCTGCGGTGTGGTCATGCATCATCTCCTTTGGCGCTTACCCACATCCGTTTGTCCCGAGCGAAGTCGAGGGACGTGATCGCCACCGGTTCGAATACGTCCCTCGACACGCTCGGGACAAACGGTGAAGGGAGATGGGCTTGCACGGCCTCAGCCATAAAGCGCCTCCTTGAACGGCTGCATGCCGATGCGGCGATAGGTGTCGACAAAGCGTTCGCCAGGTTCGCGGGCGCCGAGATACACGTTGGTGACGGTCTCGACCGCGTTGACGATGCCGTCCTCGTCGAAACCGGGGCCAACGATCCTGGCGAGCGAGACATCCTCCGCGCCCGATCCGCCGAGCAGTAGCTGGTAGTTTTCCAGCCCCTTCTTGTCGACGCCGAGAATGCCGATATGCCCGGCATGGTGATGGCCGCAGGCGTTGATGCAGCCCGAGATCTTGAGCTTGAGCTCGCCCAGCTCGCGCTGCCGTCCGGTATCGGCAAAACGCTCCGAAATCTTCTGCGCGACCGGGATCGATCGGGCATTGGCGAGGCTGCAATAATCGAGGCCCGGGCAGGCGATCATGTCGCCGATCAGGTCGAGATTGGCCGTCGCCAGCCCCGCATCGTCGAGCTTCTGCCAGATCGCGTAGAGATCGGCCTTGCGGACATGCGCCAGCACGATGTTCTGCGCGTGCGTCACGCGCAGCTCGTCGAACGCATAGTCGCGCGCCAGCTCGGCCATCAGGTCGATCTGCTCGGCCGTGGCATCGCCGGGAATGCCGCCGGCAGGCTTCAGGCTGATGGTCAGCGAGGTGTAGCCCGGCACGCGGTGCGGATGCGTGTTCTGATCGACCCAAACCGCGAAGTCCGGGTCCGACCGGTCAATATCGTCGCTCAGACCCTGCTCGAACGGCGGGTCCCGGAAGAAGGCGCTGATCCGCTCGAGCTCGGCTGCAGGCGGATCGAGCCCCAGCGTCTTCATGTGCGCGAACTCTTCCTCGACCTGGCGGCGATATTCGTCGGCGCCGATTTCGTGGACCAGGATCTTGATACGCGCCTTGTACTTGTTGTCGCGGCGACCATGGCGATTGTAGACGCGCAGGCACGCCTCGGCATAGCTGATCAGCTCTTCGGCAGGGACCCATTCGCGGATCATCGGCGCGATCATCGGGGTGCGGCCCATGCCACCGCCCGCGAAGAACTTTGCGCCGAGCACGCCTGCGTCGTTCTTGACCAGCTCGATGCCGATATCGTGCAGCCGCATTGCCGCTCGGTCGGAGGGCGAGGCGATCACCGCGATCTTGAACTTGCGCGGCAGCAGCTGGAATTCGGGGTGGAAGGTCGACCATTGGCGCAGCAATTCGGCCCAGGGGCGCGGATCGGCAATCTCGTCGGCAGCCGCCCCTGCAAATTGGTCCGAGCTGATGTTGCGGATGCAGTTGCCGCTGGTCTGGATCGCGTGCATCTCCACCGTCGCCAGTTCAGCGAGAATGTCGGGTGCGTCCTCCAGCTTGATCCAGTTATACTGGATATTCTGCCGGGTGGTGAAATGGCCATAGCCCTTGTCATACTTGCGCGCGATATGGGCGAGCATGTGCATCTGCTTCGAATTGAGCGTGCCATAGGGAATGGCGACGCGCAGCATATAGGCGTGCAGCTGCAGATAGAGGCCGTTCTTCAGCCGAAGATGGCGGAACTCCTCCTCGGGCAGGCTGCCATCGAGGCGGCGACGCACCTGATCGCGGAACTCCGCGACGCGCGCATCGACCATCGCCTGGTCATATTGGTCATACTGATACATGGTTTCAGACCTTTACGATCGGGATGCTGGTGTTGATGGCAAGGTCGGTGCGCACCGTCGGGCCGAACGCACGGATGCGCTCCTTGATGTGCAGCGGCATCGGGCCCTGATCGGTCTGCTTGCCATCGACCACATAAGGCACGTTGACGCGGCGCGCGGCTTCCTCGCGCTTGAGGATCGCCTCGGCCTCGTCGCCCGCATCGACGCTGTCGGCCAGATGGCGCGACCAGCGGGTATCGCCCGCCCACCAGATGACGTCGCCGGTCTTCAGGTCGTTACCGGTCAGGATCTTCATGAAACGGGCTCCAGATGCTGGGCGAAGAGCGAGGGCAGACAGTCGGTGGCGTTTGCGCGGGTCACGACATCACCGATCACGATCAGCGCCGGGCTCACTACCTGTTCGCGCGCGATCATCGGGCCGAGGTCGGTGAGCAGCGTCCGCAGCGTGCGCATGTCTGCGCGGGTGCCTTTCTCCAGCACTGCCACGGGCGTATCGGGCGACAGGCCATCGGCGATCAGCTTTTCGGCGATCGCATCGCCGGTAGCGACGCCCATATAGATGACGAGCGTGCGACCCTTTCCGGCGAGGCCCGACCAGTCCTGTTCGGTCAGCCCCTTGCACTGGCCTGCGACAAAGGTAACCGCGCTGGCAAGATCGCGATGGGTCAGCGGCAGCTGAGCGGCAGCGGCGGCACCATTGGCGGCGCTGATACCGGGGATCACTTCGACACGCACACCGGCGGCGCGGCAATCGTCGACCTCTTCACCGCCGCGGCCAAAGATGAACGGATCGCCGCCCTTCAGGCGAACGACATCATGGCCGGCACGCGCCTGCTCGATCAGCAGCGCGTTGATGTCAGGCTGCGGCAGGGTATGGCGCGCGCGCTTCTTGGCAACCGAGATCAGCTGCGCATCCGGCCGGGCGAGCGCCAGGATCGCGTCATCGACCAGACCATCGTGCACGATCAACCGCGCGCGCGAGATGATCCGCGCGGCCTTAACCGTAAGCAGATCGGGATCGCCGGGGCCCGCGCCGACCAGCCAGACGGTGCCGGGCGCGGCTTTCTGGCCTGGATGGGGATGTGTCATGCCGTTGGTCCTTTCCAACGGTGCATCTGGTCCGTGAGGCGTCGGGATGCAAAGCAGAACCCCTTGGGAGGGGGTTAGATTTGCTTTTGCAGCTGCGAAGGAACCCGGCGAGCGGGTCCCGATTCAGTCCGACTTCAGCCCGATGCCGATGGTCGCGCGCGGCTGTTCCATCTCGTTCGACACGACAGGGTAGGCGCAGTAATCGGCAGCATAATAGGCGCTGGGGCGATGATTGCCCGACAGCCCGACGCCGCCGAACGGAGCCTTGGAAGAGGCGCCGTTGGTCGGGCGGTTCCAGTTGACGATCCCGGCACGGATGTTCGCCCAGAACTGCTTGTAATGCTGCGGGCTGCCGCCCACCAGAGCCGCGGACAGGCCGAACCGGGTATTGTTCGCCTCGGCCACGGCTTCCTCGAAGGAGCTGACCTTGACCACCTGCAGCAGCGGGCCGAACAGCTCGATATCCGGCCGATCCTTGACGTTGGTGACATCAATGATCGCGGGCGACAGGAACGGCAGGTTATCGTCCAGCCGCACCAGATGCTTGATGACGCGGCCACCGTTGCTGAGGAAATAGAGGAAGCTTTCGGTCAGCCCGTCGGCGGTCGCGTTGTCGATCACCGGGCCCATGAACGGCTGCGGATCGTCGAACGGCTTGCCGACAACCAGCCGGTCGGCGAGCTTCTTGGTCTCGGCGATCACGGCGTCATAGATCGTGTCGCGCACGATCAGGCGGCTGGCGGCAGAACAACGCTGACCCGCCGAGGTAAAGGCCGACTGGACGATCAGCACCGCAGCATCGGCGATGCACGGCGTATCCCAGATCACCATGGGGTTGTTGCCGCCCATTTCCAGCGCGACGATCTTGTCCGGGCGGCTGGCAAGCGAGCGGTTGATCGCGATTCCGGTGGTGGCAGAGCCGGTGAACAGCACGCCATCGACGTCTTCGTGCGCGACCAGCGCCTTGCCCTCGTCCGCGCCGCCGATCAGCAGCCGCACCACGCCTTCGGGAATGCCGGCCTGATGCAGGCACTCGACCAGCATCGCCCCTGTCGCAGGGGTTTTTTCCGATGGCTTGAACACCACAGCATTGCCCGCGATCAACGCAGGAATGATATGACCATTGGGCAGGTGCGCAGGGAAATTGTAAGGGCCCAGCACCGCCATCACGCCATGCGGCTTGTGCCTCAATGCCATGGTGCCGCCCAGCGCGCTGTCCAGCTTGCGCTGCGAGGTGCGCTCGGCATAGGCGGCGACCGAGATATCGACCTTGGCGACAACCGATTCCACTTCGGTGCGCGATTCCCACATCGGCTTGCCGGTTTCGCGGGCAATCAGCTCGGCCATTTCCTCGGCGCGCGCGCGCACCTGATTGGCGAAGCGGCGACACAGTTCGATCCGCTTGGTGACAGCCATGGCCACCCATTCGGGAAAGGCGGCACGGGCGGTTGCGACTTCGGCATCGACATCGCCATGCGGGCCGGACCAGAGCCGATTGCCGGTGGCGGGTTCGAAAGAGACGAGTTCAGGCAATTTCACGCTTTCTGACGAGCCGTTGATGTTCGGAAGTTCGGACCCCGGCACCCGATAGCAAGGATTGAACGCGCCGGAAACCATTGAACTTTGCCATGACAAATTTGTGCTGATTTCTTGGGCTTGCGCATCAGCCTTGCTCTGCTAGGCTCGCGTCCGGCTGGTGAATGACCGCTCGGCGAACAGGGTCGCATGAGTAGCATGATAGCCGGGGGCAAACCCGCCTTGTCAGTGAGCAAGGAGCGGACCCATGAAAAATCTCCCCTACAACGCGAGCGCGTTGCGCATATCGCTGTTCCTGGCGTCCAGCGCCGCCGCCATCGCGATCGCGAGCCCGGCGCATGCTGATGCCACGGCACCGTGCAACGTCAATCCTGGACCCGACGGAATTGCCGGCAACGCCGATGATGTGCCTGAAAGCACCGAATGCGGCGTCAATGCCACCGCTTCAGGGCCCGGCGCGACTGGGGTCGGCAACCAGAGCACGGCATCGGGCAGCTTCAGCGTGGCAGTGGGTGCGCGTTCGGTATCGACGGGGGTCCAGTCATCGGCAATCGGCCCTGCAGCCAGCGCTTCCGGGAATTTTGCGACCGCCGTCGGCACTTTCGCTGCAGCATCCGGCGCGCAATCGCATGCCTTTGGCGACTCCGCCAATGCTTCGGCCAATTTCGCGGTTGCGATCGGCACCAATGCAGTCTCCTCCTCGCTCAGCAGCATTGCCATCGGTTCTGGATCGACCACCGCCACCATCGGCACCACGCCCTCGGGCGCGGCGTCCCTCGGTACGGCCGTCGCGATCGGCAATGGCGCGCGCGCCACGCAGGAAGATGCCGTGGCGCTGGGTGACCTCGCCAACGCAAGCGGTTTCCACGCTACCGCGATCGGGGGGGAGTCGGTGGCTTCGGGCGTCGGCAGCCAGGCATTTGGCTGGCAGGCCAATTCTGCGGGGCGCACGGCAGTAGCGGTCGGGCATCAGGCGAATGCCGCGGGGCTTGAGGCGACATCGATCGGCAAGAGTGCGCAGGCAGCCGGTGCCAATGCCACGGCCCTGGGTAGCAGGGCGAACGCTTCGGCGGTCAATTCCACGGCCATGGGCAATCTTGCCGCATCGGCCGGCACACAATCGGTTGCTGCGGGCTATTCCGCGACCTCGTCGGGTCTGAGTTCCGCAGCCTTCGGGTCGTTTGCCAATGCATCGGGCCTTGCAGGCGTTGCCATCGGCGATGTCTCGGCGGCCAGCGGACGCTTCGCCGTGGCGATCGGCGCGGGGAGCATCGCGGCAGAGGCGAGCAGCATTGCCATCGGCCAGAATGCGACAACGGCCACATCGGGTGCGACACCCTCTGGCGCTGCGTCGCTCGGCACCTCGGTCGCGATCGGCAATGGCGCGCGCGCGACACAGGAAGATGCGGTGGCCCTGGGAGACCTCGCCAATGCCAGCGGTTTCCATGCCACTGCCATCGGCGGCGAATCCGTCGCATCGGGCGTAGGCAGCCAGGCCTTTGGCTGGCAGGCGAACGCTTCGGGCCGCACTGCAGTAGCGGTCGGGCATCAGGCGAATGCGGCGGGGCTTGAGGCGACATCCGTCGGCAAGAGCGCACAGGCAGGCGGGGCAAACTCGGTGTCTCTGGGTAGCCGTGCCAATGCGTCGGCTGATCTGGGCACTGCGCTAGGCAATGGCGCACAGGCGACGGCGCTCAACTCCGTGGCTCTCGGCTCGGGGTCTGTCGCAGATCGGGCCGGAACGGTTTCGGTGGGGAATGCCGGCGGCGAACGCCAGATCACCAATGTCGCGGCCGGCACTTCGCTTACCGACGCGGTCAATCTTGGTCAGCTCAATGCAGTGGCAGCCACCACGTCGGGCAATGCTGCCCGGCTGAACTATTTCGCGGTCAACAGCACGCAAGCGGGCGCAGCGGCGACAGGGGCATCGGCGATTGCAGCCGGTGACAATGCCCGGGCAGAAGGCGTGGATGCGCTGGCCATTGGCGGTGACGATGCCGGTACCGGTGCCCGTGCAATCGGCAACTCGACCGTCGCCATTGGCGGCGAGGCGGATGCCTTCGGTCCAGGAGCGACCGCCTTTGGCTGGCGATCCAATGCGGATGCGGAACGCGCCCACGCGCTGGGCCACCTCGCCAATGCAACCGGCGTCCGCTCGCTGGCCGTGGGCGAGGCTGCCAATGCCACCGCCCTTACATCGGTGGCTGTCGGCAATCAGGCCAGCGCGACGGATGAGGATGCTGTCGCGATCGGCGATCTGGCCAACGCCAGCGGCTTTCACGCCACAGCCGTTGGCGGGGAGGCGGTTGCTTCGGGACGTGGGGCGCAGACCTTTGGCTGGCAGGCGCGGGCAACCGGCGAATTGTCGCTGGCCGTCGGCCATCAGGCGGTCGCGGGCGGGGTCCGTTCGCTCGCCCTGGGCAAGAGTGCAAGCGCCAGTGGCGATTTCTCGATCGCCATCGGCAACACCGCATCGGCCGGGTTCATGAATTCGGTCGCGATCGGCAACGGTGCATCCGCTACTGCTGCGAACCAGATCGTTCTGGGGACGGCCAATCACAGCTATCGCTTTGCGGGGCTTGGCGGGAATGTCCCCGCCGGCCAGCAATTCTTCCTGACGGTCGATTCGGCTGGCAACATCACCGCAGTTGCAGTTGCGCCGGCCACGGCATTTGCCGGTGCAGGCGGTAGCAGCACGCAGGTTGGAGCGGGCGCCTCGGCTTCTGCGCAGGATTCGACTGCAGTCGGCGCCGGTGCCACTGCCAGCGCGGCCGATGCCACCGCCGTGGGTGAGGGTGCGCAGGCATTGAGCTCCGGCGCAACGGCTGTCGGTGCAGGGGCGATTGCATCGGGCTCCACCGCTGTAGGTGCTGGCGCGCAAGCGACCGGAGCGGGATCGGCGGCCTATGGCTCCAACGCCCGCGCGACCGGTACCCAATCGATTGCCATCGGCGAGGACGGGGGTGATGCGGATGCGCTTGGAGCCGTTGCCTCCGGCGCTGGCGCCATCGCCATCGGCAACGATTCGCGCGCAACGGGTATCGAGGCGGTCGCGATGGGGCTCAGCGCTGCCGCCACAGCGCAATCGAGCACGGCCGTCGGGGGACGCGCGCTGGCCACTGCCACGGCCGCCACGGCCTTTGGCTGGCGTGCCGAAGCGGTGGCCGAACGCGCCACGGCGCTCGGCCATCTCGCCAATGCCAGCGGCGTGCGCTCGACCGCCGTGGGTGAGGCGGCAGCCTCGTCGGGTGACCTCAGCGTTGCTGTCGGCAACCAGTCGGTCGCCAGCGGCACCAACGCCATTGCCATCGGCAATACGGCGCTGGCCAGCGGCGGCGACGCAATCGCGATCGGCGGCAACCGCGACGGTGCCTCGGGCCGCGCGACCCAGGCCACCGGTGCATCGACCACCGCTGTCGGCGGCCAGGCGCTGGCCACCGCCACCGCCGCCACCGCCTATGGCTGGCGTTCGGAAGCGACGGCGGAACGGGCCACCGCGCTCGGCCATCTTGCCGTGGCATCGGGCGTCCGCTCGATCGCGGTGGGTGAGGCGGCAATCGCCTCGGGCGCCGGTGCCATCGCGATCGGCAACCAGAGCTCGGCGGCGTTCACAAACTCGGTCGCGATCGGTAATGGGGCGACTGCCAACCGTGCCAACCAGATCAAGCTGGGCGGCACGGGAAGCTCGGTGACGATCGGCGATCTGGCCGCCAGCACTGCGGCGCAGAGCGGTGCGACCTCGATCGTCACCACCGATGCCAGCGGCACGCTGGGCGCAGGGCCTTCGGTCAACAGCTTCGCCACCAACGCTCAGGTGACGGCGCTCACCGGCCAGGTGAACACATTGTTCGACCTGACCGAGGTCAACCGCCGCGCGATCAACCGTGCGAACGAGGGCGTGGCCATGGCGTTGGCGATGGAATCGCCCGCCCTGCCTGCAGGCACCAATTTTGCGCTGTCGGGCGGCGTCGGCTATTATGAGGACCAAGCCTCGCTGACCATGGCGATTTCCGCCCGGGTTGGGGAGAACGCTTCGGTTTCCGCCGGTATCGGTACCGGCTTCAACAGCGGTTCGGTGGGCGCGCGCGGCGGCTTCCAGATCGCCTGGTAAGGACGGGTATGACAGGTTTGAACCTCTGGCCGGGGCGTTTTGCTCCGGCCATTTTGCTTGCCGGTCTGGCACTGGCGCTGCCCGGTGCGGCATCGGCTCAGGGGGCTCCGCAAGCCGCGCAGCCGCCGATCTCGGTCGAACCCGTGCCGAGCGAGCTTGAACTCGCCAAACTGCTCTGGTCGACGATGAGCGCCGTCCACCACGCCAATCTTTCGGGCAATTATTCGGTGCTGCGCGACATTTCCTCGCCCGGCTTTCAGGTGATGAACAATGCCGCACGGCTGGGCGAGATCTTCGCCAGCATCCGCGAGAGCCGCGTCGACCTCTCCAACGCGCTGCTGCTCGCGCCCACCTATACCGAGCCGCCATCGGTGGTGGAGCCAGGCGTGATCCGCGTGCGAGGCTATTTTGGGCTCCGGCCTACAGCCATCTTCTTCGATTTCTTCTTCCAGTGGGTGGAGGGGCGCTGGCGGCTGCACGGCGTGTCGATCAGCCCGCAGGCGATCGCGTCCGAGGAAGCGCCGGAGCGGGGGCGGACGTCGACTCGATAACGTGGTTTGCAACGTCCCTCGACTTCGCTCGCGACAAACGGGTGAGTGACACCATTCCACAAACCTTTCCGAGTTCCCGAGCTCAGTCGAGAGACGTTGCGCGAAGCATTCCCTCACATTCCCGCTTTCCCCCGCTCGCATCCACGCGCATATAGCGCGCGGTTTTTCATCGTTCACAGGCTATCCCCATGAAGCGCAATTCCGGACAAGACCCCGCCATCACCAGCCGCTGGCGCCCCGCCACCCGCGCGATCCGCGGCGGCACGGCCCGCAGCGAGTTCGGCGAGACCTCCGAGGCTTTGTTCCTCACCTCGGGCTTTGCCTATGACTGCGCCGAGGATGCCGCCGCGCGCTTCAACGGCGAACAGTCGGGCATGACGTACAGCCGGTTGCAGAATCCCACGGTCGAGATGCTGGAAAAGCGTATCTCGCTGATGGAGGGCGCAGAAGCCACGCGCTGCATGGCAAGCGGCATGGCCGCAATGACCGCCGCCCTGCTGTGTCAGCTGCAGATGGGCGACCATGTCGTCGCCAGCCGCGCGCTGTTCGGATCGTGCCGCTGGCTGACCGACAGCCTGCTCCCCAAGTTCGGCATCGAGACCACGATCATCGACGGACGCGAGCTCGACCAGTGGGAGGCGGCTATCCGCCCCAACACCAAGGTCTTCTTCTTCGAGACGCCCGCCAATCCGACGATGGACATCATTGACCTCAAGGCGGTGTGCGAGATCGCCCGCGCGCATGGCATTACCAGCGTGGTCGACAATGCCTTTGCCACCAACGTGCTGCAGCGCCCGATGGAATATGGTGCTGACGTCGTCGCCTATAGCGCCACCAAGATGATGGACGGCCAAGGCCGCGTGCTCGCCGGTGCGGTGTGCGGTACGGAAGATTTCATCACCAACACGCTGCTGCCCTTCACCCGCAACACCGGCCCGACGCTGAGCGCATTCAACGCCTGGGTGGTGCTCAAGGGCCTGGAAACGCTCGACTTGCGCATCCGCCGCCAGAGCGACAATGCGTTGAAGGTCGCCCGTTTCCTGGAAGGCCGGGTCGAGCGGGTCAACTATCCGGGCCTAGCCAGCCATCCGCAGCACAATCTCGCGATGTCGCAGATGGAAGCCGCAGGACCGATCTTCTCGCTCTATGTCGGCGGCGGCAGAGCCCGTGCGCACGCGCTGCTCAACGCGCTCGAACTGGTCGATATCTCGAACAATATCGGCGATTCGCGCTCGCTGATGACCCATCCCAGCTCGACCACCCACCACGGCCTGGGCGAGGAAGCGCGCCTTGCTGTCGGCATCACCGAGGACATGCTGCGGCTGAACGTGGGCCTCGAGGATGTCGATGATGTGATCGAGGATCTCGACCGCGCCTTGGGCAAGGCGGGACTCTAAGCTCGGCGAGCATCCCCGACACATTCACCGTTTACAGCCGTAGTCGAATCGATTACACCCGTAGTCGTAATCCCGTAGCAGGCGAAGGCGACTCGAATGGCTCCCGAACGGATCAGTGATGCGGAACATGCGGTGATGGAGGTGCTGTGGCAGCGCGCGCCTCTCACCGCGACCGAGGTGGCCGAAGCGCTGGCCGATGCACGCGAATGGTCGTTGCAGACGGTCAAGACGCTGCTGTCGCGGCTCACCAACAAGGGGGCTGTGTCCTATGACCAGGACGGCCGCCGCTATCTCTACAGCCCTATCCTGGCACGCGAGGACTATGTCGGCGACGAATCGCGGCGGTTGGTCGATCGCCTGTTCGGCGGGCGCGCTGCGCCGCTTATCGCGCATCTGGCAGAACAGCAGAAATTCACGGCGGAGGACCTGGCCGAAATCGAACGGCTGATCGGGGAGTTGAAGTCATGATCGGGGAGCGGCTCGCATTTCAATCGCTCAGCGATTTCGCGCATGGCGTCGCCGGGCAGTGGCTGGTCGACACGCTGATCGTCACCGCCGCGTTGATGGCGCTGGTGCTGGTGCTGCGCCGCCCGGTGGCGAAGCATTTCGGCGCTGAACTCGCCTATGCGCTCTGGGCGATCCCGCTCGCGCGGCTGTTCATGCCGCCGCTTGTCCAGACCATTGAGGTCCTTGTCAGCGCGCCTGCGGCACCTGAAGTCGCCGAAACCGGCGCGGCGATCATCCCGGCAGCGGTAGCTGCTGCGACGCCTGCCGTCGATGCCATGCCCGAGCCAAGCCTGGTGCAGAGCCTGCTCGCCGATGCCGACTGGTTCGCGATCGGTGTGACGGTGTGGCTGTGCGGCGCGGCGATCTTCCTGATCGCGCAGCTTTCCGCCTATCTGCAGAATCGGCGCGAACTGCTCGAGGATGCGGTCGAGGTGACCCGGATCGACGATATCCGCGTGATCGAGATTGCCGGAATTTCGGGCCCCTTCGCCTTCGGCCTGTGGCAGCGTTATATCGCGCTGCCGATCGGCTTCACCCGCGATTACAACCCGGTCGAGCGTGAGCTGGCGCTGGCGCACGAACGCAGCCACCACCGGGCGGGCGACCTCTGGGCGAATTTCGCGGCGCTGGCGATGCTGTCGCTGCACTGGTTCAATCCTGTGGCCTGGATGGCCTGGCGCGCCTTCCGCTTCGATCAGGAAGCGGCGTGCGATGCCCGCGTGCTGCGCCGCCGGACGAGCGCTGAACGGCTCGCCTATGCCCGCGCCATTGCCAAGGCGGCGACCGGACACACTCTCGCCTTTGCCAGCCCCTTGAACCCCAAGGAAAAGATCGTCGAGCGGCTGAAGATCATGAAGCAGTCGGAAACCTCTAAGGGCCGCAAATGGCTGGGCGGATCGCTGATCGGCGGCGGTCTGGTGACCGCGATGGCGATGACCGCGACGGTGAGCTACGCCGTACAGCCGGTCGAGCCCGAAGCGCCTGATGCGCCGCTGGCTCCCGACGCGCCCGAGGCACCCACCGCACCTGCTGCGCCCTCGGTCGAGGTCGATGATGGCGTTTACGTCTACAAGCTGCGCCGCGAGGACGGCAAGCAAGTGGTGCTGCGGCTCAACCGCCCCGCGCGGCAGAAGGAACTCGACCGTATGGCAGCCGATGCCGAGCGTTCGCGCGCCGATGCCGACCGCAGGATTGCTGATGCGGATCGTGCAGCGGCCGACGCCGATCGTGCGCCAGCCCAGGCCGATCGCGCCATCGCCATCGCCATCGCCGAGCGTAACCGGGCTAATGCGATGGCCCGTGCGTCGCAGGTGATCGTTCGCTTCGGTTCGCCGAACGACAATGTGATCGAGCTGGGCGATGGTCGCCAGTTGCGGCTTCAGACTGCCGATTGTGAAGGCAAGCCGAAAGCTGCGGCTTTCATGACCCAGACAGAGACGCGCAATGGTCAGGTCACGCGCACCAAGGTCGTCACCTGCGGCCAGATGATGCCCGACGAAGCCGAGATCGCCGCGCAGATCGAACGCGGCATGGCCGAAGGTCGCAAGTCGATGGAGCGCGCACGCGCTGAAATCCGTCGCAACCCGCATCTCAGCGCCGAGGATCGTGCCGAAGCGCTGCGCGATATCGATGAAGGCCTGCGCGAGATGCGCGCGGGGCTGGCCGAAGCGCGCCGCGAGCTGCGCCGGGACATGGCCGAAGCCCGGCGCGAGATGAGCCGGATTCCGGCACCGCCCGAAGCGCCCGAGCCCCCCGCCCCCCCGGCGCGGACCTGGTAACGTCACGAAGGGGCTGCGCGGCAAAAGTTGCGCAGCCTCTTTTGTTTGATGGTGTTCAATGCCACTTAGGCGCGATGGAACTGCCCGCTGATCTGCCGACCGGCCTTGCCGAGACCATGGAACCACTTGTCCGCCGCGTGCTCGCGGGCAATCCGTCCCCCTTCACCTATACCGGCACCCAGACCTATGTCGTGGGCGACGGCGCAGATGTCGCGGTCATCGATCCGGGTCCGGCGGATGAGGCGCATATCGATGCGATCCTCGCGACCGTGGGCGATGCCCGCATCGCCGCGATCATGTGCACGCATACGCACCGCGATCACAGCCCCGCCGCCGCGCCGCTCAGGGCGCGGACTGGCGCGCCGATCATCGGTTGCGCGCCGCTCATTCTGTCCGACGATGGCCCGCGCGCCGACGAGGCGTTCGACACCACCTACGCGCCCGATCGCGTGCTTGCCGATGGCGAACGCGTTGCGGGCGACGGCTGGACGATCGAGGCGGTGGCGACGCCCGGTCATACCAGCAATCATCTGTGCCTGGCGCTGGTCGAAAGCGGCGCACTGTTTACCGGCGATCATGTGATGGGCTGGTCGACCAGCGTCATCTCGCCGCCCGATGGCGACATGGCGGCCTATATGGCGAGCCTCGCCAGGTTGCAGGAACGCTCCGACCGCATCTATTATCCGGCGCATGGCCCGGCGGTAGAGAACCCGGCGCAACTGGTGCGCGGAATGATGGGCCATCGCAAGCAGCGCGAACGCCAGGTGCTGCGTCAGCTCGAAGGGGGGCCGCAGACCATCCCCGCGATGGTGCCCGAAATGTACAAGGGCATCGATTCGAGGCTCTATGGCGCGGCGGGTCGGTCGGTTCTGGCCCATCTGATCGATCTGGAAACGCGCGGCACCGTTGCGCGGGACGGTGAGCTGTGGCGGCTTGCCGAACCGGCTTGAACCCAAAAGGGCTGCACACGGCCTGTTATGCCGCTATGGCATGCACTGTTTCACAAGGATGCAACCGACATGACTGCTCAACCCCGCGAAAACCTCTCCGGCCTCGACCTGCGCGCCGAGATCGACCGGCTGCGCAAGGAGAAGAACGCGGTCATCCTGGCGCATTATTACCAGAAGCCCGAATTGCAGGATCTCGCCGATTTCGTCGGAGATTCGCTGGAGCTGTCGCGCATCGCGGCGGAGACCGATGCCGATGTCATCGCCTTTTGCGGGGTCAAGTTCATGGCCGAAACCGCCAAGATCCTCTCGCCCGACAAGATCGTCGTGCTGCCCGATCTCGACGCGGGCTGCAGCCTTGAGGACAGCTGCCCGCCGGACAAGTTCGCCGCGTTCCGCGCGCAGCACCCGGACCATATCGCGCTCACCTATATCAACTGCTCGACCGAGGTGAAGGCGCTGTCCGACATCATCGTAACCTCGTCCTCGGCGGAGAAGATCCTGAGCCAGATCCCGGCGGACCAGAAGATCATCTTCGGTCCCGACAAGCATCTGGGCGGCTATCTCCAGCGCAAGCTGGGCCGCGAGATGCTGCTCTGGCCGGGCGTGTGCATCGTGCACGAGGCGTTCAGCGAGACCGAACTGCTCAAGCTCAAGGCGCAATATCCCGACGCGCCGGTTGCTGCGCATCCCGAATGCCCGGCGCATATCATCGACCATGCCGATATGGTCGGATCGACGAGCGCGATCCTGAAATTCGCCAAGGAAACGCCGAGCGAGGTGGTGATCGTCGCGACCGAGCCGCACATCATACACCAGATGGAAAAGGCGGTGCCGGAAAAGACGTTCATCGGCGCGCCCGGTGCGGACGGCAACTGCAACTGCAATATCTGCCCGTACATGGCGCTCAACACGATGGAAAAGCTCTATGTCGCCTTGCGCGATCTCGAGCCACGCATCGAGCTTGACGAGGAACTGCGGCTTCAGGCGAAAAAGTCGCTCGACCGGATGCTCGAAATGGCGAGCAGCCCGGTGGGCCAGGGCGATCTCGGCCGCCCCGATCTCGCGCATCAGGGCTGATCGGCCCGGGGCGCCGCCGGCGCTATTTGTGCACCGCGTTGCGCCCCGCCATCGCCGAATAAAAGGCGAAGGCGGGGGCCATGTCCTTTTTGTAATCGCCGGTGGGGTGGATCACCGGGCCCAGGCCTGCGCGCCGGTTGCCATAATCCATGAAGCCGCAGACGATCGGCACGCCCGCGCCATGCGCAATGCGGTAGAAGCCGGTGCGCCAGGCATCGACCGTCTTGCGCGTGCCTTCGGGCGCGATGGTCAGGATGAAGTCCTCGCGCGCGGCGAATTCCGCGATCATCTGCTGGACCATGTCGCCCGCCGCGCTGCGATCGACCGGAACGCCGCCCATCTGGCGCATGAAAGTGCCGAACGGCCAGCGGAACAGCGAGGTCTTGGCCATGAAATGCGTCTGCAGGCCGAGTTCGCGTGTCACCCCCATGTAATTGGGAAAGTCCCAGTTGCTGGTATGCGGCACGGCGATGATGACATAGCGCCGCTCGGGCGGCGGCGTGCCCACCGCCGTGAAGCGGTGGCGGCGGTAGATGAACATCAGCAGCGCATAGAGTGCGCGCGCCATCCAGCCGAGATGCGCGGTCGATGGCTCGCGCGAGCGCGCAGCCTGGCTTGCCTTGGTCATCCTACCCCCGGATTGCGCCTTACCGCTCTGGCACGATAGCCGTCACGGCGGGCGCTCGTCGCCTAGTGACGCAATCGCGCGGCGAGATCAACCGCACGACAATCGGCGCCGATAAATTTGGCATCGCACCGATCATTCATATTGTACGCAATATAATTGATCCCTATATAAATGTCATACCCGGACAACAAGGAGCCGAAGATGAGCACTCTCTACACCACCCGCGTCAACGCCTATGGCGGCCGCAGCGGCACCATCAAGAGCGAGGACGGCATTCTCGACCTCGCGCTCGCCATGCCCAAGGAACTGGGCGGCAAGGGCGGCGCGACCAACCCCGAACAGCTGTTCGCGGCGGGCTATGCCGCCTGTTTCGAGAACGCCGTCATCCATGTGACGCGCGGCAAGGCGGAGCAGGTCAAGGACAGCGATATCGAGGTCGCCGCCGAGGTCAGCCTGCTGCCGACCGAGCAGGGCGGTTTCCAGCTTGCCGTCGCGCTGGAGGTCGAGATCACCGGCGTCGATCAGGCCAAGGCCGAGGAGATCGTTCAGGCAGCGCACGCCGTCTGCCCCTATTCGAACGCGATCCGCGGCAATGTCGACGTCAAGATCAGCGTGTTCGCACAATGACCGGCACGGTGGCAGCGCCGGGTGATGATCCGCTTCTGCTCGATCGGCAGGTGTGCTTTCCGCTCTACGCTGCCACCAACCTGCTGAACCGGCTCTACGGCCCGGTGCTCAAGCCGCTGGGGCTCACCTACCCGCAATATCTGGTGATGCTGGTGCTGTGGGAAGACGAGCCTCAGACGGTCGGGTCGCTGGGCGCGCGGCTCTATCTGGACAGCGGGACTTTGACCCCGCTGCTCAAGCGGATGGAGGCGGCTGGCCTGGTCAGCCGTACCCGCGACGCCGAGGACGAGCGGCGCGTGCTGATCGGCCTGACCGAACAGGGCAGGGCGCTGCGGGCGGACGCGCTGCACGTCCCCGAGACGATCGCGGGCGGCCGCTCGCCCGAGGGGCTCGACGAACTCCGCGAGGGCGTGCGCAAGCTGGTGGCCATGCTGGCGGCGCCCGGCGCGGAGGGTTGAGCGCGCTCAGCGCCGCTTGCTGAATGGCCAGTCGGTGACCCCGCCGACCCAGAGCGCCCACCAGATGATCAGCGGTTGCAGCATCAGCCGGGGGCCGTGATAGGCCCAGGGCAATCGGTTGCCGCCGATGGCGATGTCGTTGATCGCGTGGTTGAAATTGGCGGGCCAGACGCACAGGGCATAGAGCGCAAGGCCGATCCCGGCGGCATGGCGCAGCCGCGGGATCATCAGCCCGATCGCGCCGGCGATCTCGGCAACGCCGGTCAGAAAGACCATTTCATCGGGAAACGGCACCCAGCCCGGGGTGATCGCAAGGAACCCGCCGGGCGAGCGGATGTGGATGACCCCGGCCGCGAAATAGATCAGCGCCAGCAGCCAGCGAAAACCGGTGCGGACGGGCGATTGGCGCGGCATAACGGTCAGCGTTTGCGGACGAACTCGGCGCGCAGCACCAGGCCCTTGATGCCGTCGAACCGGCAGTCGATTTCCTGCGCGTCGCCGGTCAGCCGGATCGCCTTGATCAGCGTGCCGCGCTTCAATGTCTGCCCCGCGCCCTTGACCTTGAGGTCCTTGATCAGCGTGACCTGATCGCCATCGGCGAGCAGATTGCCGACCGCATCGCGGACCTCGATGCCCTCTTCACCCGCCGCAGCGACCGCTTCGCCGGGAGCGATCCATTCGCCGCTCGCCTCGTCATAGACATAGTCTTCGCCATCGCGTGTCGACATGGGCGGTCTTTCAGCTCTTCAGGGTCACGATGTTCAGCCCGCCGGGCTTGGTCGAAGGGTTGGAGGCGTTCTGGGGCTTGGGCTTTTCGGCCTTGGGCTTGCGGACTTCGCGGTTCGATTTCTTCTGGCCCTTAGCCATGGTCTGTTCCTTGTCCAGGCGGTGCGCCCGGATCACCGCCATAGCGCCAATCGCCGTGCAAAGCGCGACAATTCGCGAGCATGGCAAAGCCTCGGTTTCGCAAGCGCGTTACAGGAGACAAGGCTCAGGCGTCACAGTTCTCCGAAGCTTTTGGAGATGTCCGCTATTGGGAAAAATCGCAAACAGCGCGAATGGCGACAAATGGGTGGTTAGCTGCCGCTTAATTCGAGAAGAAGCCCCAACCATCGGCACGTCCTTCAAAGCGTGCCGCCAAATTCCCTAGCCTCTTTTCAGCTGCCGTGATGTTATCACACGAAGGCATCATGAGAATTGAAACCGTGACGTCGAAATTATCCATCAAGTCGTCGGTAGTATCAGCCGCTTTGAGGCCCTGCTTTAAGCAGGCGCGAATGAATGCTTCAGCGGAATCTGATGATTGAAATACGTGCGAGAAATCGACCTCTCGTTCGTAACTCAAATCAACTCTGCGACTTTCCATATCGCTTAAAACGGCGGCGTTTTCATCGAAGAGTTCCATTGACGCAAGATATACACAAGCCGGAATGGCGGCAATGGGGTCGATAAGAGAACTTCCGCTTTTGTCCGCACGGAGACCAAAGCTGCCATTCCACTATGACCGTCAGAGTGCCCATTCCTAAAGCCAACGTCAGCCACCCCTACCAGCCCCAGGGTGCAGGGGGTGGGGCGACCGGTTGGGTGAGGTCGAACTCGACGCGGAAGTTGCGCGCATCGGGTCCGTCGGGGCGGCGCAGGGCATAGACATAGGTGCGCGCGTCGATGCCCACGATCCAGCTGTTGGTCACCGATGCGCCGAGGCCCTGCGCGTGAAACATCGCGATGCTTTCGGCATCGACCGGGAATATCTGCTGGCCGGGTGTTCCGGGGCTGGCGGTGTCGCCGCCATACTGGGTGACCTTGTCGATGCTGCCGTCCTCGTGGCGGTGATCGTGCTTGAGGCGCAGGCCCGTCCCGGTCCGGGTGATGATCCAGGTGCGCGATCGGTTCCAGCCGCCGTTCGCGGTGCCGACATGGAAGGGGATTTCCATCCGGTTTGCGCTGCAGGCGCGGAAATGGACAATCATCGGCTTGCCGACGAGATCGGCATCGGCGGGGTCGGTGCTCACCAGCCGCCCGGGATAGGCCTTGCCGCAATGCTGGGCGAGGCTGGCCATGAACGCAGCCTGCGGGTCAGCGGCGGGCAGGGTGGTGGCGCAACCGGCAAGCGCGAACAGCAGCGGAGCAAGGGCGAACGGGGTGTGCCATCGGGTCATTCCGCCACGCTGGCCGATTGCGGCGCTGCTGTCGAGCCGGGGGCAATCTTGCGCACCCGCTTCTTGCGTGCAGGCGCGGGCTTGTTGGCGCGGTGCTTCTTGGCCGCCTTGGGAATCGGCGCATCGGGGCCGTCGGGCTTGGGCTTGAAGCGGCACAGATCCGCGACCGGGCAGCGCCAGCATTCGGGCTTTCGTGCCTTGCAGATATAGCGGCCGTGCAGGATCAGCCAGTGATGCCCATGCACGCGGAACGGCCCCGGCGTGCCCTTGTCGAGCGCGCGCTCGACATCGATCACGGTGCGCCCGGGCGCCAGGCCGGTGCGGTTGCCGACGCGGAAGATATGCGTGTCGACCGCGAAGGTTTCCGCCCCGAACGCGGCGTTGAGTACGACATTGGCGGTCTTGCGCCCGACGCCGGGCAGCGCGGTGAGCGCATCGCGATCCTCCGGCACCTCGCTGCCATGCCGCTCGATCAGCGCCTCGGACAGTGCGATGACATTCTTCGCCTTGCTGTTGAACAGCCCGATCGTCTTGATGTGCTGCTTGAGGCCTTCCTCGCCCAGCGCCACCATCTGCTCGGGCGTCTTGACGCTCTCAAACAGCGCGCGCGTCGCCTTGTTGACGCCGATATCGGTCGCCTGGGCGGAGAGCACCACCGCGACGAGCAACTGGAAATGGTTGCCATATTCCAGCTCGGTCACTGGCGCAGGATTGGTCTCGGCGAGGCGGCGGTAGAATTCGAAAGTGTCGGCCTTGTTCATGGCGCGCCTTGTGCCAGAGCCAGGTCCACGGCGGCAAGAGCATGCAGCGTGGTCGTATCGAACAGCGGAACCGACGCGTCCTCCTCGCGCACCAGCAGCATGATCTCGGTACAGCCCAGGATGATCGCCTGCGCGCCCGCCTCTGCCAGCCGCGCCATGATCGCGCGATAGATGCCGCGCGACTCTTCCTCCACGATCCCGCGCACCAGCTCGTCATAGATGATGCGGTGAACGTCCTGTCTGTCCGGCGCTTCGGGGACGATCACCTCCAGCCCGTGCCGCTGCGCCAGCCGATCGCGCAGGAAAGGCTGTTCCATGGTGAAACCGGTGCCGAGCAGGCCGACGCGGGTCAGCCCCCGCGCGGCGATGGCGGACCCGACCGGATCGGCGATGTGCAGCAACGGGATGCCGATCGCCGCCTGCACCGCCTCGGCCATGCGGTGCATGGTATTGGTGCAGATGACGAGCAGATCGGCCCCGCCGCGTTCGACCTGCTGCGCTGCGGCGATCATCCGCTTCGTCAGCGCATCCCACTCGCCCGCATGCTGCAGGGCCTCGATCTCGGCGAAATCGACCGAGACCATCACGCTTGCTGCGCTGTGCGTGCCCCCCAGCCTTTCGCGCACAGCCTGGTTGATCAGTCGGTAATAATGGGCCGAGCTCTCCCAGCTCATCCCGCCGATCAGGCCGATGGTGCGCATCAGGGATTGGCAGAGGCTGCGGGCGGCTTGCCGGCAGGATGCTTCGCTTTCCACTCCATGGCGCGGCGCACCCGGCGCTCGACCGAGGGGTGGGTGTAGAACAGCATTTCCTGCAACGGGTGCGGGCGCGGATAGCGATATTCCGCCGTCTTGACGAGCGCGCCGGCCAAAGCATCGGGCAGGTTGACCATCTGCAGCGAATAGGCATCGGCCTCGCTCTCGCCGATCCGGGTCAGCGAATTAGTCACCGGCAGGGCCAGCGTGCCTAGGATCGACAGCACCAGCATCAGCACCGGCAGACCGCTCGGATCGGATATCTCGGTGGTCGGGCTGCCCAGCGCGCGCGCGAGCCGGGGATGCAGCCGGTCGGCCAGAAAGAACAGCAGCAGCGCCAGCACGCTCAGCACCCCGACCGATCGCCAGATATGGCCGAGCACATAATGGCCGATCTCGTGCCCGGTCACCGCGCGCACCTCGTCGAGCGAGGCCTGTTTGAGCGCCACGTCCGAGATCGCGATCCGGGCCGCGCTGCCGACGCCGGAGACATTGGCGGTGAAATTGTTCGACTGGCGCGAGCCGTCATAGATGAAGATCCGGTCTTCGGGGATGTCCACCTGCTTTGCCATTTCGAGCACCGCATCGCGCACGGGCCCTTGCGGGATCGGCTTGTATTCGTTGAACAGGGGTTCGATGAAGCTGGGGGTCAGCAGAAGTGCGGCCGAAACGGCAATGGCGGCAAAGCCGGCCGACCAGAGCCACCAGCGCCTGCCGGTGCGACGCATCAACGCATAGACGCCAAGCAGGAACAGGCTGCCCATGACCGTCCCGATCGTCATCGCAATCGCGCCCTGGCTCAGGAAATCGCCAAGTGGCTGGCTGGTCAGGCCGAAGCTTCTTTCATGCCACCAGTCCGCATAGATCGTCCACGGCAGGCTGAGCAGCGTGGAAGCGAGCGAGAAGCCGGCGATCGTCAGGAAGGTTCGCAGCGCCCAGCCACGCTTTTCAAGTCTGGCCCAGATGCGGTCGGTCAGCTTCAGCCGCACCAGGATGACGGTGATGACCAGAGTGACGATCAGACCGCCCAGAATCATCCATTCGGTCGACGCGGTATAGGCTGCGGCTTTCGCCAGCGCCTCCGCACCCAGCCCGTCGATATAGGCCCTTGTTGCCGCCTCGGGATTGAATGCCATGTCGCGCCCCACTGTATTGGTTGGATAATACAGGCTTAATCGGGCTGGATTGGCGCGTCAAGCCGAGGACGTCAGGCGAGGCCCAGCACCTGCGGCATGGTGTAGCGACCGGCAGGCTTGTCGTGCAGCCACAGGCACGCCCTGACCGCGCCGCGCGCGAACACCATCCGGTTCTCGGCCCGGTGTGTGAGCTCGATCCGTTCATCGTCCCCGGCGAGGAATACGGTGTGATCGCCTGCGACCGATCCGCCGCGCAACGACGCAAAGCCGATGGCTCCGCGCGCCCGTGCGCCGGTCAGCCCATCGCGGCCGCGTTCGCTGTCGCGGTTCAGGTCAAGCCCCCGCGCCCGCGCTGCCGCCTCGCCGAGCAGCAGCGCGGTGCCCGATGGCGCATCGACCTTGTGACGGTGGTGCATCTCGGCGATCTCGATGTCCCAGTCCTCGCCCAGCCGGGTCGCGGCCTCGTGCACCAGATGCGCGAGCAGCGTGACGCCGAGCGAAGTATTGCCGGTCTGCAGCACGGCGATGCGGTCGCTTGCGCTGTCGATCAGCCAGTGATGGCGCTCTTCCAGCCCGGTGGTGCCGATGACGATGGGCACGTTCGCCGCAACGGCTGCGTCCAGATTGGCTTCAAGCGCCGCCGGGACCGAAAAGTCGACCAGCACGTCGCTTTCTCTGGCCAGCGCCAGCGGATCGCCGCCCTTGTCGATCCCGCCAGAAACGGTTGCACCGCTCTCCGCAATCGCGCGTTCCAGCGCCTGACCCATGCGGCCCTCCAGCCCGATAATTCCGATCCGCGTCATCGCTCTTTCCTGTGTGCCAAGGCTGTAACTTGCCCGGCCAATGCCCTATTGCTGCGGCCATGGCAAAGATTCCCAGCATCGTCATTCTTACCGGCGCCGGCGTCAGCGCGGAAAGCGGCATTGACACCTTTCGCAGCGAAGGCGGGCTGTGGGAGCAGCACCGGGTGGAGGATGTCGCGACGCCGGAAGCCTTTGCCCGCGATCCGGATCTGGTGCTGCGCTTCTACGACATGCGCCGCGCGGCGATCCAGACCAAGCAGCCCAATGCGGCGCACGAGGCACTGGCGCGGCTCGATGCAGAATGGCCGGGCGAGCTGCTGATCATCACCCAGAATGTCGACGACCTGCACGAGCGCGCCGGGGGCAGCCGGTTGCTGCACATGCATGGCACGCACCTGACCGCCTGGTGCCTGGCCTGCGACGGGCGACCCGAATGGCGTGAACCGCTGATCGACCGGCCCGCCTGCCCGCAATGCGGCGCGGCAGGGCAGATGCGGCCCGATATCGTTTGGTTCGGCGAAATGCCGTACGAAATGGAGCGCATTTATGCGGCCGTTGGGGCGTGCGACCTGTTCGTCTCGATCGGCACCTCGGGCGCGGTCTATCCCGCCGCCGGCCTGGTGCGTGAGGCGCGGGCGCGCGGCGCGATGACGCTCGAGCTCAATCTGGAGCCGAGCCAGGGCAGCTATTTCTTCCACGAATCGCGTCACGGCCCAGCAACGAGGCTGGTCCCCGAATGGGTAAGCGAGATGCTGGGGCAAGGTTGAACCTCAAATCCTCCCCGAGACAAGCTGAGGGAGGGTTTGAGAGAATCACCCGTTCACCGTCACCACCAGAAACAGCGTCCAGCCGATCGCGACTGCATAGGCGATCCAGGTGCCGATGACGCCCAGCGCGCGCAGCTGCGGCGGTTTGCCAGGGCCGTGCGGCTGATGCAGGCCGATGATATGCGCGGCGCGGGCGGCCAGGAACAGCACTGCTAGCCCGGTCAGCGGCCAGTGGCTGGCATTCGACTGCTCGAGCAGCCCGACCAGGATCACGAACAGCGGTGCATGTTCGGCCAGATTGCCATGGGCGCGGCTTGAACTGATCAGTCCGGTATCGCCAGCATCGCCGAACGAGGCCTGGGTGCGAAAGCGCGCGCGGACGGTGGCAATGGCGGTGGCGAGCAGCATGATCGCGCAAATCACGGCGGTCAGCGCAGTAACGGGCAGGGTCATGGGTCACATCCTCCCAGATGATGGGCAGGATTATGCAGGGGCGGCGGTACCCCCGCAAGCCTTGCACTCGGGGTCCTTGGCGATCCTGAGCGTGCGCCAGAGCGGGCTGAGCCCGTCGATCAGGTGCAGCTTGCCCGCCGCGTCGCTGCCGAAGCCGGTGATGGCGCGGACGACCTCCATCGCCGCGAAGCTTCCCGCCAGGCCGACCATTGCGCCCAGCACGCCCTGTTCGGCGCAGGTATCGCAATCCTCGGCATCGAACGCATCGCCGACGAAGCAGCGATAGCAGGGCGCATCCGGCAGCCAGCCGCGAAACGTGCCGATCTGCGCCTGGAAGCGGCCGATCGCGGCGCTGACCAGGGGAATGCGCAGGGCGGTGGCGGTGTCCGAGACGAGCAGCCGCGTGGCAAAATTGTCGGTGCCGTCGAGGATCACGGTAGCTCCGGCGAGCAAGGCGGCGGCATTGTCCGGCGTCAAGCGTTCAGCCAGCGCGGTCACCTGCAATTCGCCATCGAAGCGGCGTACCCAGCCGGCAGCGACTTCGGCCTTGGGCTGGCCGACATCCTGCGGCGTGAACAGCGTCTGGCGCTGCAGGTTCGAAAGATCCACGGTGTCGCCATCGATAAGCGTCAGCCGCCCGATGCCTGCGGCGGCGAGATATTGCAGCGCCGGGCAGCCGATTCCGCCCATTCCGACGAGCACGACATGCGCAGCGGCCAGTTTTGCCACGCCCACGCCGCCGATCTCGGGCAGCACGATATGCCGGGAATGGCGTTCAAGCTGGGTGGGGGACAGGGGCATCGGGCAAGGGTCCTGACTAGCTGCGCAAATGCCAGACCTTCGCCGTCATTCCCGCGAAAGCGGGAATCCCGCTCGGGTCGGCGCTATAGCGGGATTCCCGCCTTCGCGGGAATGACGAAATTGGAAGATGTGGATGCTGCTCAGCTTTCCAGCTGCTGCAGCAGCGCGCGGACGTCGCCATCCATATCGGCATCGCGGGTGCGCAGGTCCTCGATCAGACGGACCGCGTGGATCACCGTCGAATGATCGCGTCCGCCGAACTTGCGCCCGATCTCGGGGTACGAGCGCGGGGTCAGCACCTTGGCGAGATACATCGCCACCTGGCGCGGGCGCACCACGGCACGGGCGCGGCGCTTGGACGACATCTCGGCGCGGTCGACCTTGTAGAATTGGCAGACGGCGCGCTGAATCTCGTCGATGGTGATCCGGCGGCGGTTGGCGCTCAGGAGGTCGGAGAGCTGCTCCTCGGCCAGCGCCAGTGTCACCTTCTGGCCGGTGATCTGGGCATAGGCCATCAGCTTGTTGAGCCCGCCGACCAGCTCGCGGACATTGCGGCTGATGGTGCGCGCGAGGAACTCGGTCACCTCTTCAGGGATATCGCCCATCCGCATCTGCTCGACCCGGGCGCGCAGGATCGCGCGGCGCAGCTCGATATCGGCGGGCTGGATATCGGCGACCAGACCCATGGCGAGCCGCGAGAGGAGGCGCTGATCCACGCCGTCGAGCGCCTGAGGCGCGCGGTCCGAGGTCACTACCAGCCGCTTGCCCGCGCCCAGAATGGCATCGATCGTGTGCAGGAACTCTTCCTGGGTCGAATTCTTGCCGATGATGAACTGGATGTCGTCGACCAGCAGCATGTCGAAGCTGCGCAGCCGTGCCTTGAACGCCATCGAATCGCCGCGCTGGATGGCGCTGACGAAATCGTTCATGAACTTTTCCGCCGGACAATAACAGATGCGCGCCTGAGGGTTCGCTTCGGCATAGGCGTTGCCGATGGCGTGCAGCAGGTGCGTCTTGCCCTGGCCGGTTGCAGCCTTGAGGTAGAGCGGGCTGAACAGCGGCTTTTCCGCCGCCGCCATGCGCTGTGCGGCGTTGAACGCCAGCACGTTCGACTGACCGGTGATGAAGCCCGAGAACAGCTGCGAGGGGTCGAGCGCGATCCGGTTGCCGTTCTCGCTCGAACGGGCAGCGGCGGCCATCGGAACGACAGGGGCGGGCATGCGCGGGCGGGCGATCTCGGCTTCGCGCGGGGCGGCTGCGATGGCAACGCTGCGCACTTCGGGGCGCACGATCTTCCACGCCAGCGCCAGCCGGTCGGCAAAGCGCTCGCGCACCCAGTTGGCAGAAAATTCGGACGGGAGGTGCAGATGAAGCTGGCCGGAGGCGGGCTCGAAGCTGCCGGGGCGGATGGGGCGGATCCACTGGGTGTGGATCTGTGCGCCCAGATCCTTGCGCAGACCTTCGCTGATCTCGTTCCAGTCGGCCGCCCAGTCTGCCGCGCCGCTCGAATCGCTGAGTTCGATCATGCCTGAATTGCCACTTCTTGTATCTTGGTCATTGCTGACAATGGGTCCGGCGAGACCAGCATGGGCCTGCCGGAGGGACGGTCATGCGGCGGACAACCCTTGATTTCGGTTGTGCACCAGCCGCTGCGAGCTGCTTAGATCCTGCGCCCTCGGGCCGGGTCTCGCCAGGCCGAGGCGGTGCCGTCCGGCCACCAGGGGGCAAGTCCGTGCAGGCGTGCGGCGTCGTTTCCGGAAAGGCTCCGGTCCGTCCAATTCTGTGGCAATCCGACCCAGTTACGCAAAACCTGCTACCTCCCCCTAGCTCGCATCGCACCAGAGCCGATCCCCGGTGCGGCACTCCTCCCGCATGTGCCGCCCAACCCCTTGGTCAGCACACGGATGCATCCCGAAAATGGGACGCAACAGCCAATCTCCGAAAAACACACAGGTCTTTCGATCGATGTATCCGTCAGTTTGTGCAATGGAGAGTCGGGCTGATCGCTCGCCTCTCGATCCTTGGTGTAGCGGCGCGCAAACGAGTCGAGCAAGAGCCGCCGGGTAAAAAAAATGAAATAATGCCGCTTGACTCGGTTAACGCTAGGATATTGCTCGATTCACATTGTTTATAATTTTAAATCAATGCCTTAGCCGTTGTGATGTTACCCCTGCCCAAGCGAATCGCGGGAAATGCTGGGTTCGGCTGTCGGCGTCTGTGACGGAGGCATTACCGTGATGTGACACCGGTTGCGCCATGTTACAATCGACTGTCCAGTCGCGCTGACAGATACCTTGTCCGGCCAATACGAAAAATCCGCCAGACCCCGCATTGAGGTCGGCGGATCATCGTTACCGATTCCGGAGCAGCCAGGGCGCGGCGCGCCCCGGAAGCGAATCAGGCCAGTGCAGCCAGACGCTTGGTCAGGCGCGAGAACTTGCGCGAAGCGGTGTTCTTGTGCAGCACGCCCTTGGCGACACCGCGAGCCAGTTCGGGCTGGGCGCTGGCAAGCGCTGCCTTGGCTGCTTCCTTGTCGCCGGCATCCAGAGCCGATTCGACCTTCTTGACGAAGGTGCGGATGCGACCGATGCGGTTGCCGTTGACGACGGCACGACGCTCGTTCCGGCGGATGCGCTTCTTGGCTTGCGGCGTATTGGCCATAGTTTCTCACACGTCTTTCAATTGGCGATCACAGCATGATCGGCGGATTTCGGGTAAAGCAGGTTGGCCGCCCGCAGGCGGTGCCAGCGCTTTGAAGCCGCTGCCGTTAGCGATTATCGCCTCGCGCGTCAACGCCTCAATGCCGATATTGGCTTGCAAAAGGCTATTTCTGGCAGGTGCGGCACCAGAAGGTCGAGCGCCCCGATTGCACCACCCGCTCCACCGTTCCGCCGCACGGGCAGGCCTCGCCCTCGCGTCCGTAAACCCGCCATTGCTTGGCGAAATAGCCCAGTTGCCCGTCGGGCCGGGCATAGTCGCGCAGCGTCGATCCGCCCGCCAGAATGGCATCGGCGAGCACCGCCTTGATCGCCGCGACCAGCGGCTTGAGCTTGGCAGGGCCGATCTGCCCGGCGGCGCGCAACGGCGAGATTCGCGCCATGTTGAGCGCCTCGCAGACATAGATATTGCCCAGGCCCGCGACGATTCGCTGGTCGAGCAGCATCGCCTTTATGGGTGAGACGCGTCCTGCCAGCGCGGCCCGCAGATAGGCAGGGGTGAATTCGTCGCCCAGCGGCTCGGGTCCCATGGCGGCAAAGGGGGAGAAACTGGCCAGCGCATCGGTCGTCACCAGGTCGACCGAGCCGAAGCGGCGCGGATCGAACAGCGAGAGGCGGTGACCCGATTCGGTCTCGAGCACCAGATGATCGTGCGTGCCGATCTCCTCGGGATCGATTCGCCAGCGCCCGGACATGCCGAGGTGAAACACCATCGAATCGCCCCGGTCGGTGCCGAGCAGCCCGTATTTGGCCCGCCTGCCGAGCGAGATGATCCGTGCGCCCGTCATCCGCTGGCCGAGATCAACCGGAAAGGCGCGGCGTAGGTCCGCCCGGCGCGCGACGACGCTGGTCAGGCGCACATCCTGCAGCACGGCGGCAAGCCCGCGCACGGTGGTTTCGACTTCGGGAAGCTCTGGCATAAAAAGGCCCGTTATCAGGCTTTGCGCCAGCCACAAAGATGCTTACATGGCGGCCATGACCGAGACAGTGCCCTTTGGCTATCAGGATATCGACCCGGCGGAAAAGCAGGGCCGGGTTGGCGGCATCTTTTCGAACGTCGCGGCCAAATATGACATCATGAACGATGTCATGTCGGGCGGCATGCATCGCCTCTGGAAGGACCGCTTCGTGCGCCGCGTGAAGCCCCGCAGTGGCGAGGACATTCTCGACATGGCGGGCGGCACCGGCGACATCGCCTTCCGCATGGTCAAGTCGGGCGCGAACGTTACCGTCGCGGACATCAACCAGGACATGCTCGATGTCGGCATCGAGCGCGCGGTCGATCAGGGCGAGGACCGGCTGGTCTGGTCGTGCCAGGATGCCGAGAAGCTCAAATTCCCCGATCGCAGCTTCGATGCCTATACGATCGTCTTCGGCATCCGCAACGTGACCTATATCGACAAGGCGCTGGCTGAGGCGCACCGGGTGCTGCGCTATGGTGGGCGCTTCTTCTGCATGGAATTCGCGTCGACCGAATGGCCGGTCTTCGGCGAAGTCTATGATGCCTATTCGCACCATCTGATGCCGCGCCTGGGCCAGATGATCGCGGGCGATGCCGACAGCTATCGCTATCTCGCCGAATCGATCCGCCGCTTCCCCAAGCCGCCGGTTTTCGAGCAGATGATCAGGGACGCCGGTTTCGTATCTACGAAGGTCGAGCAGATCCTGGGCGGTGCGGTCAACATCCATAGCGGCTGGAAGGCGTGATGGGGGCAGGGCTGGCTGAACGGCGGGGGTTCGGCATCCGTCCATGACCCGTCCGCGCACGCATATCCTGCGGCTCCTGAAATGGGGCCGCATCCTTGCGCGCCATGGAGCGCTCAAGGGACTCGAGGCTGCGCCGCAGACCCCGCCCGAGGTGCGCCGCCTGTTCCGCCTCGCGCGTTTCGGCGCCAGCGTGCCCGCCGTTCCCGATTATGCCGGAGCGTTCCGCGCCATCGGCCCGGCGGCGATCAAGCTCGGCCAGACGCTCGCCACCCGGCCCGATCTGGTGGGCGAAGAGGCGGCGAACAATCTGCTCACCTTGCAGGACAGCCTGCCTCCGGTGCCGTTCGAGGACATCCGCGCCGAGATCGAGCAGGGGCTGGGCGGCCCGCTGGAAAAATTCTTCGCATTCGTCGAGCCGATGCCGGTCGGCGCGGCCTCGGTCGCGCAGGTGCATCGCGGGCGGACCACCGACGGGCGCGATGTCGCGATCAAGGTTCTGCGCCCCGGTGTGCGCAAGAATTTCGCGCGCGATATCGACACCTATGAATGGGCCGCCGCGCATCTGGAATCCTTGGGCGGCGAAGCCTCGCGCCTGCGCCCGCAGCTCACCATCGCCAATTTCAAGCGCTGGACATTGCGCGAGCTCGACCTGCGCCGCGAGGCCGCGAGCGCGTCCGAGCTTGCCAGCGCGATGGACGGTCACCCCGGCTATCGCGTGCCCCAGATCGACTGGGACCGCACCTGCGGCACGGTGATGACGCTCGAATGGATCGACGGCATCAAGATCAGCAATCGCGAGGCCCTGATCGCGGCGGGGCATGACCTGCCCGATCTCGCGCGGCGGCTGGTGCTCGCCTTCCTGCGCCAGGCGATCGCGGGCGGCTTCTTCCATGCCGACATGCACCAGGGCAATCTGTTCGTCGCCCCCGATGGCACCATCGTCGCGATCGATTTCGGCATCATGGGCCGCATCAACCGCCAGGCGCGCTTCTGGCTGGCGGAAATCCTCTATGGCCTCACCACCGGCAACTATCGCCGCGTCGCCGAAATCCATTTCGAAGCGCAGTATGTGCCGAGCTATCACAATGTCGACGAGTTCGCGACCGCGCTGCGCGCCGTGGGCGAGCCGATGCGCGGCAAGCCGGTCAGCGAGCTGTCGGTCGGGCAGATGCTCGACGGGCTGTTCGCGATCACGCGCGATTTCGACATGAAGACCCAGCCGCACCTGCTGCTGCTGCAAAAGACGATGGTGATGGTCGAGGGCGTCGCGACCCAGCTCGACCCCAATATCAACATGTGGGATGTCGCAGCGCCTTATGTGCGCGACTGGATTCGCGGGGAGCTGGGGCCGGAGACTTTGCTCGCCGACCGGATCAACACCGATATCGCGACGCTCTTACGCCTGCCCGACCTGATCCGCCGCCTCGAAGAGCGCGTGCCCAAAAAGGGCGGCGCGCCCGAGCCACCGCCGGTGCCGAAAATCCCGCTGATCTGGGACCGCAAGCGCCGTGCGCGTGGGGGCGGGGGTTTCTGGAGCCATCTTGCGGCTTTGGTGATCGGTGCCGGGGCAGGCGCGGCGGCGCTGCTCGCCTGGGTGCATTGACATAACGCCCGCTCTCTCCCCGTTGGGGGAGAGATACGAAGGCTTGCCGATGTATCGGCTAGCCGAAGTTGAGAGGGGTTAGTCGAGCGCCAGGGTGACGCAATCCCCCCTCCCAACCCTCCCCCCTGAAGGGGAGAGGGCTTCACTGTCCGCCGCCCACTCGCACCACCAAACTCCCCTCCCTGCAAGGGAGGGGCAGGGGGTGGGTAAGCCCGCGCAGCGCGCCATCGACGGTGGTGCGAAACGCCGACCCACCCCTAACCCCTCCCTCTCATGGAAGGGAACGCGCTTCCCAGCCACCTCGCACGCCCCTTTTGGCTTTCGCGTCTTCGCGTGCCTAACGGGGTTTGACGCGAAGACGCGAAGCCGCCGAAGGACTGCGATCCAGATGTGCTGACCCACCCCACCAAATCATCCGCTCCCCTGCGAAGGCATGGGGCCATCTCCCGAGCGTTGCGCCGGGCGCGAAAGCAGGAGATGGATGCCTGCCTGCGCAAGGGGAGCGGGGAGGGGATGGCGGCTTTGCAACCAAGCGGAAAAATTCCTGCCATTCAGCAACCGACCCCTGTGTGAACGGCTCTCCGTTGGCAAGGGTGTTTCTTCACTGCGCTGGCTGGTCGTGGCGCCCAGAAACGGCCATTGGCTTGCCGGCACTCTTAACCCGAAGGCTGCCGAACCAAGGTCAAACTGAGAGCGACGGCCTGCTTGGATTTGTCACCGGATGATACCCGGCTTCACGTAGCCGATCGATCAACGCGGGGGAGCCGTTCGCCTTTGCGAATGTGAGTTCCGTATCGGTGATGCCGGTAAACCTTACGAGGATGACCAACCCCGAAGGCAAGGAGAATTCCTGTGGTGCCCCCTCGTTCTCTACAAGCACCAGATTACGCACTTGGCAGTCTGGCTCACCGTTGATTGGCGCTCGCAGCGGTATCCGGTCATACAGCGAAAAGGGCTCGCCTCCGGCTTAGCGGCCAGCGCGGAGTAACAAATCAAACGCCAAGACGTGCTGCAAGGTCTGGATCGCCCAGTCTCCTTGCTCCGATACGGCGAAGGTAAACTCCACTCCCGCGCCTGACTCGCCCTCTAAATCGTAATCGACAGGCTCCTGCTCCCAGGGATTTGAATGTCCCGAAGTCACATACAGCCAATACGGACGCTCTGCGGTCGGCGCGAACTCGAATACGCCGTAAAACAACCAGCGAGGATCGATGTCGTTTTGGCCAAAGCGTTCCGAAAAAAGCTGCTGGCTAAGTGGGAATATGCCTCGGCATTGAGGGCCGAAGAGAGCCAGGTAAACCTCTTCTTCTCGGATTTTCCAAACTGCTTCAAGATCCACCAACGAGCCTCCTTGCCGCGAGGAAGGGCATGAGAAGCATCGGGTATTTAAACAAAGACTGCAATAGCAGCCCTTCTGCAATCCACCCAATTGCAGCCATCCGCGCGTTGCCGCTGGTTGCCTGAAACCGGATACCGGATACCTGAACCCCGTCCTACCCCGCCACCCTCAGCACCGCCCCCAGCAGCCCTGGAAACCGCTTATCCACCTCCTCGCGGCGCAGCGTGTTCATATGCTGCACGCCGGCAATCCGCGTGTGCACCAGCCCGGCGCTGCGCAGCACGCGGAAATGGTGCGACATGCTCGATTTCGGGCGGCCGCCGTCGAGCGCGGCGCAGCTCGCTTCGCCGTTGCGGGCAAGCTGGCGGACGATGTCGAGACGCACCGGATCGCTCAGCGCGTGCAGCAGATGCTCGATCGAAACGTCGGCCAGGTCGGGATGGGCATAGTTCCTCATGCGCCTATATATAGCGTGGTCCCCTTGAATATCCTATAGTTCGATTATATACGAACAATCAAACCTCTCCCCACCCCCTATCCAAGGACATTCCCCCCATGACCAATCCCAGCCCAGGCACCGACGCACCGCTGTTCACCCCGTTCACGCTCAAGTCGGTCACGCTGCGCAACCGCATCGCGGTGTCGCCCATGTGCCAATATTCGGCGACCGAAGGCGTCGCGAACGACTGGCACCGCTCGCATCTCGTCTCGTTCGCGCGCGGCGGGGCGGGACTGGTGGTGGTCGAGGCCTCGGGCGTCTCACCTGAAGGCCGGATCACGCCTGCCTGCCTCGGCATCTGGAACGACGAACAGCGCGATGCGCTCGCGCCGATCGTTGCCGAGATCAAGAAAGCGGGTGCCGTCCCCGGCATCCAGATCGCGCATGCCGGGCGCAAGGCCAGCGCCAATGTGCCCTGGGAGGGCGACGACCATATCGCCGAAGGCGATCCGCGCGGCTGGGAGCCGATCGCGCCGTCGGCGGTGGCGTTCGGTGGCGGGCTCAGCCGCACCCCGCGCGAGATGACGCTCGAGGACATCGAGCGGGTGAAGGCCGATTTCGTCGCGGCGGCGATCCGCGCGCGCGATGCGGGCTTCGAATGGCTGATGCTGCACTTCGCGCATGGCTATCTGGCGCAGAGCTTCTGGTCGCGCCATTCGAACCAGCGCACCGACCAGTACGGCGGCAGCGCGGAAAATCGCGGTCGCTTCCTGCTCGAGACGCTGGAAGCAGTGCGCGCGGTATGGCCCGACCATCTGCCGCTCTCGGCCCGTTTCGGCGTGCTCGAATATGACGGGCAGGATGAGGAGACGCTGAAGGAGTCGATCGCTCTGGTCGGCGAGATGAAGGCGCGCGGGCTCGATTTCATCGATGTCAGCATCGGCTTTTCGACGCCGGAGGCGCAAATTCCCTGGGGCCCGGCGTTCATGGCGCCGATCGCGCGCCGGGTGCGCGAGGAGGCGGGCCTACCCAACGCCACCAGCTGGTATATCGGCAGTTCGGAAAACGCCAACCGCATGGTCGCCGACGGCGATGTCGATCTGGTAATGATGGGCCGCCCGCTGCTCGAAAACCCGCACTGGCCCTATCAGGCCGCGCGCGAACTCGGCGTCGACAATGCCAGCTGGACGCTGCCCGCGCCCTATGCGCACTGGCTGGCGCGTTACCGTTCGGCCTGACGCAAAAAAACGGGGAGGCGGATGGCCGCCTCCCCGAATGCGCAAGTGTCGTTCCATTCTTGTTGTCAGGCTGCGCTCTGCATACCGTAACCGTTGCGCATCAGGAACAGCGCGCGACGCTTGCGATTGGCGCGGGTCTTGAACGGGTTGTCGCGGTTCGGACGCTGAGCAATCAGAGCCTCGAGGCGACGATGGTCGATCGGGCTCTCAGGATTGACAGTTCGCGCAACAGGCCGGGCAGGCGCGGGATGGATGACCGGCTGCGAAAAGCTAGCCGTTGCGGGAGCCGCCGCCATCACCGCTGCCATCGGCGGCCGAGCATGCGGCGAGGCGAGGCGGCGGTCATAATCTGCATCCGCTGCACGCGCTTCGGCCATCATCGCGGCGCTCTTTCGGGTCCTGGTGCGGCGCAAGGCGATCGCGCCGCCACCCACGCCGAGGGCTGCGAGCAGTGCGGCCATCCAGCCCCAGATCTCGCCATCGCCTTCACCCGCGGGAGGAGGCGGAGCCGTCACTTCGGATATTGGCGTTTCGGTTACAGTGGCACCATTGGTCATCGGGGGAACGGCCGTGACCTCTTCGGCTGCCAAGGTGTCGGCCGGATCGGGCCTCCCGGTTGCAGACGGATCAACCGGGTCAGCGGGCTCAGTCTGGGCAGTGCGCGTAGGTGTTGCGCGCTCCGCCGGTTGCGGTCGGGCCGCGCGCGGAGCCGGGGCCGCTTCAACCTCGGCCGTTGGCGCGATTGCGGCGACCGGTACATCGGTCACCGCAGGCGGTGCTACAGGGCTCGCGAGCGGTGTGCCGGGCAGTGCTGCAGCGGGCGGCTGAGCCTGGATGGTCGGGCCCTGTGTCGTGGCTGCGGGAGCGCTGGTGCCGGGAAGCGTTGTCGTCGGCACCAGGGGCTGCGCGGGTTGTGCCTGGGGCACCGTTGGCGCGAGGGTTGGCGCGGTGGCGGGGGCGATGTCCTGCGCCATCAGCGGGGTTGCGGTCAGGGCAAGAACGGCGGCAATCGCGGCCCTTGCCGGGCGAATGGGGTGCGATATGTGTGTCATGGTATCGCAACAAACGCTCGGGGTGGCCCAAATCGTTCACGCGCTCGGCACCGTTTACCGGCCAGATGACTTTGCCGACCGGTAAAGCGAATTTTTTGGTCTGCAAAGCTGTCCTGATTTGCTGCTAGGGTCATCGCACTCATCTTTGCCTGGAACCCTGACGACATGCGTCCTTCCGTGATTGCACTTCTAATACTTGGTCTGGTTCTGGGCGGCTGGAGTTTCGCGGTGCAGGGGCCGTTGCCGCTGGATCTTGCCATCACGCGCCAGCTGCAGGCGCTGATCCCAGTACAGTCGGCGTGGATCGAATGGCTTTTATCGACTGCGGGATGGCCGCTGATCGTGGTCAGCGCCCTGGTGGTGGCGGTCTTTGCCGCATCGCTCGCCAATTTGCGCGGGGCTGCAGGAGCGCTGATCGGCATCGCGCTGGCCATGGCAGCAGAGCGGGGCCTGAGGATGCTGATCTTCGTCCCGCGGCCCGATCCGGCGCTGATCCAGGTCGCCAAGGCCAGTGTTTCGTCGGGTCTGCCCTCGACCTTCGCGATCTTTTATGGCGCGGCAGCGGCGGCCCTGGTGCTGGCGTCATCGGGCAAGCGTGGGCCGGAAGCGCAGATCGTGCGCTGGGGTGCCGTCGCCCTGCTGGTTGCCGGGTGCGTCGGCCGGGTCGCTGCGGGGGGACACTGGACCAGCCAGGTGATCGCCAGCGCGGCCTTGGGTGCTCTGGCAAGTTTCGCCGCGATGTATCTGGTCCGGGTGGTACGCTGACCTATTCCATCGCGAACCGGGGCAGTGCAGCAACCCCAGCGAGCGCCAGGCCCAGCCCTGCCGAGACCCACAAGGCGTTCAGCCCCCAGTGACGGAATGCGAGCGCGCCGAGCAGCGCGCCCGTTACCAGTCCCGCCCATAGCAGCAGATAGGGCAGCCACTCGCCGCGATGCTCGCGCACATGCACCCGCGCGAGCGCCTGGCCCAGCTTGACCAGAGTGCCGGTCATGTAGGTAAGCCCGATGCTGACCTGACCCTCGCGCTGGAAGGCGGTGTTCTCCGCGCCCATCGCCAGCAGGGTGCAGCCGATCGCCGCTACCGTAAATCCGGCCATTGCAAGGCCCGCCGCCGTCGCGAGCAGTGCAGCGACCAGAAACACGGTGATTGGCAGGCGCCTGCGGGCGTCGCAGCGATTGCCGAGGGCCGCGCCCAGCGTTACCCCGGCCACAAAGGTCGCGATCATGGCCGCTGCGATCTCCGCTGCCGAACCATCCCCGACCGCGCCCACCGCCATGCGCGTCGAGTTGCCCGACATGAAAGCCGTAAAGAATCCGCCCGTTTCCAGAAAGCCGATGGCATCGACAAAGCCCGCCAGCCCTGCGAGCGCGGCGGCGAGCAGCCAGTGATGGCGCTGATAGCGTGTCATGGCAGAGGCATAGCGCGCCGGGCAGGGCGCTGTCATCCGTCGCAAAGCGGCGCGCTGCGGTTTGACAAGTCCAACACCGCTGCTTATATCGCGCTCCAACACCGGACGCTTCGAGACATGACAGGTTTGCGCGGACCTGCCGAACGAAGGAAGCTTCAGGGATAATTCTGACGCGATAGGCTGCGGTTCATGGGGTCCTCATGAGCTTGCGGCCTTTTGGCGTCTTTGTGCGCCCCGAATCGACAGACACGAAAAGGCGAAGACACGTTTATGGCAACTTCCGCACGAGCATCGGCCGCCACCAAGCCGACCCCGATGAAGCGTATCCGCAAGATCTTCGGTGACATCCACGAAGTCAGCGAAATGCCGAACCTCATTGAGGTCCAGCGCGAGAGTTACGAACAGTTCCTGCGTTCGGATCCCTCGATCGGTTATGTTTCGGGTCTGGAAAAGACGCTGCGCAGCGTGTTCCCGATCCGTGACTTTGCCGGAACCGCCGAACTCGACTTCGTGCATTACGAACTCGAGTCGCCCAAATACGATGTCGAGGAATGCCGTCAGCGCGGCATCACCTATGCAGCCCCGATGAAGGTGACGCTGCGCCTGATCGTCTTCGAGGTCGATGCCGAGACCGAAAGCCGCTCCGTGCTCGATATCAAGGAGCAGGACGTGTACATGGGCGACATGCCGCTGATGACCGCGAACGGCACGTTCGTGATCAATGGCACCGAGCGCGTGATCGTCAGCCAGATGCACCGTTCGCCGGGCGTGCTGTTCGATCATGACCGCGGCAAGACCCACTCGTCGGGCAAGTACCTGTTCGCCGCGCGCGTGATCCCGTATCGCGGTTCGTGGCTCGATTTCGAATTCGACGCCAAGGACATCGTGAATGTGCGTATCGACCGCAAGCGCAAGCTGCCGGTCACCTCGCTGCTCTATGCGCTGGGCCTTAACGACGAGGAAATCCTCGACTATTTTTATGAAACCGTGACCTATGAGCGCGGCACGGGCGGCTGGAAGATTCCGTTCGTCGCCGAACAGTGGCGCGGCATGAAGCCGGCGTTCGACATTGTCGATGCCGCGACCGGCGAAGTGGCGTTCAAGGCGGGCGACAAGATCACCCCGCGCGCCGCCACCAAGGCTGCCAAGGATGGCCTGGCCAGTCTGCTGATCCCGACCGAGGAAATCTTCGGCCGCTACAGCGCCTATGACCTGATCAACGAGCAGACCGGCGAGATCTATATCGAGGCGGGCGACGAGGTCACCGCCGAGAATCTGGAAAAGCTCGACAAGGCCGGCATCGATCAGCTGGTGCTGCTCGATATCGACCATGTCACCACCGGTCCGTGGATCCGCAACACGATGAAGGCCGACAAGGCCGACAGCCGCGACATGGGTCTCGATGCGATCTATCGCGTCATGCGCCCCGGCGAGCCGCCGACGCGCGAAACCGCCGATGCGCTGTTCGAAGGCCTGTTCTTCGACGCCGAGCGCTATGACCTCTCCGCCGTGGGGCGCGTCAAGCTCAACATGCGCCTGGAGCTCGACTGCGAGGACACCGTCACCACGCTGCGCCGCGAGGACATTCTGGCCGTCGTCAAGACGCTGGTCGACCTCAAGGACGGCAAGGGCGAAGTCGACGATATCGACAATCTGGGCAACCGCCGCGTGCGCTCGGTGGGCGAGCTGCTGGAAAACCAGTATCGCGTCGGACTGCTGCGCATGGAACGCGCGGTCAAGGAGCGCATGAGCTCGGTCGACGTGTCGACGGTGATGCCGAACGACCTGATCAACGCCAAGCCTGCGGTCGCTGCGGTGCGCGAGTTCTTCGGTTCGTCGCAGCTCTCGCAGTTCATGGACCAGACCAATCCGCTGGCCGAAGTCACCCACAAGCGCCGCGTTTCGGCGCTTGGCCCGGGTGGTCTGACCCGCGAGCGCGCGGGCTTCGAAGTCCGCGACGTTCACCCGACGCACTATGGTCGTATCTGCCCGATCGAAACGCCCGAAGGGCCGAACATCGGTCTGATCAACTCGCTCGCCTCGTTCAGCCGCGTGAACAAGTACGGCTTTATCGAAACCCCTTATCGCAAGGTGATCGATGGCAAGGTGACCGACGAGGTCGTGTATCTGTCGGCCATGGAAGAGGCCAAGCACACGATCGCGCAGGCGAATGCCGAGCTGAACGACGATGGCAGCTTTGCCGAGGACATCGTTTCGGCCCGCCAGGCCGGCGAATTCCTGATGGCGCCGCGCGACATCATCACGCTGATGGACGTCTCGCCGAAGCAGCTCGTCTCGGTCGCGGCATCGCTCATTCCGTTCCTGGAAAACGATGACGCCAACCGCGCGCTGATGGGATCGAACATGCAGCGTCAGGCCGTGCCGCTGGTGCGCGCCGAAGCGCCGTTCGTCGGCACCGGCATGGAAGAGACCGTGGCGCGCGATTCGGGCGCTGCTATCGCTGCCAAGCGCGCCGGCATCGTCGATCAGGTCGATGCGACCCGTATCGTGATCCGCGCCACCGGCTCGGTGGATTCGGGCAAGTCGGGCGTGGACATCTACACGCTGATGAAGTTCCAGCGCTCGAACCAGAACACCTGCATCAACCAGCGTCCGCTGGTGAAGGTGGGCGACGTGATTGCCGAGGGCGACATCATCGCCGACGGTCCGTCCACCGATCTGGGCGAGCTGGCGCTGGGCCGCAACGCGCTCGTCGCGTTCATGCCCTGGAACGGCTATAACTACGAGGACTCGATCCTCATCAGCGAACGCATCGTGAAGGATGACGTGTTCACCTCGATCCATATCGAGGAGTTCGAGGTCATGGCGCGCGATACCAAGCTGGGCCCCGAGGACATCACCCGCGACATCCCGAATGTCGGCGAGGAAGCGCTGCGCAACCTCGACGAGGCGGGCATCGTCTATATCGGTGCAGAAGTGCATCCGGGCGACATCCTGGTCGGCAAGATCACGCCCAAGGGCGAAAGCCCGATGACCCCGGAAGAAAAGCTGCTGCGCGCGATCTTCGGCGAAAAGGCGAGCGATGTGCGCGACACCTCGCTGCGTCTGTCGCCGGGCGTTTCGGGCACCGTCGTCGAAGTCCGGGTGTTCAACCGTCACGGCATCGACAAGGACGAGCGTGCGCTGGCGATCGAACGCGAGGAAATCGAGCGTCTGACCAAGGACCGCGAGGACGAGCGCGCCATTCTGAACCGTGCCACCTACAACCGCCTGCGCGAAATGCTGGTCGGTCAGGTCGCATCGGCTGCCCCCAAGGGCGTGAAGAAGGGCGTGACCATCGACGAGGCGCTGCTCGAGGAAGTCGAGAAGCACCTGTGGTGGAAGTTCGCGGTCGAGGACGATGCGGTCCAGGCCGATCTCGAAGCGGTCAAGGCCCAGTATGACGAGGCCGTGACCCGCATCACCGAGAAGTTCGACGACCGTCGCGAAAAGCTGGAGCGTGGTGACGAGCTGGCCCCGGGCGTGCTCAAGATGGTCAAGGTCTTCGTCGCGGTGAAGCGCAAGCTGCAGCCGGGCGACAAGATGGCCGGACGTCACGGCAACAAGGGGATCATCAGCCGCATCCTGCCGATCGAGGACATGCCGTTCCTTGAAGACGGCACGCATGTCGATTTCGTGCTCAACCCGCTGGGTGTGCCGAGCCGCATGAACGTCGGCCAGATTTTCGAAACCCATCTGGGCTGGGCTGCGCGCGGTCTGGGCCAGCAGATTTCGAAGGCGCTGGACGAATGGCGCGAGGCCAATCCGAATCCGGAAGCGGGCCCGCCGCCCGATGCCGTTCGCGAGAAGCTGAAATATGTCTACGGCCCCGAATATCATGCCGAGATCGACAACCGTTCGGATGACGGCGTGGTCGAACTGGCCGGCCTGCTGCGCAATGGCGTTCCGATGGGCACCCCGGTGTTCGACGGTGCGCGCGAGGCGGATGTGTCGCGGATGCTGGAGCGGGCGGGTCTTGATCCCTCGGGCCAGGTCGATCTATACGACGGCCGTACCGGCGACAAGTTCGACCGCAAGGTGACCGTGGGCTATATCTACATGCTCAAGCTGCATCACCTTGTGGACGACAAGATCCACGCGCGTTCGATCGGCCCCTACAGCCTCGTCACTCAGCAGCCGCTGGGCGGCAAGGCCCAGTTCGGCGGCCAGCGCTTCGGGGAAATGGAGGTCTGGGCGCTCCAGGCCTATGGCGCGGCCTATACGCTGCAGGAAATGCTGACGGTGAAGTCCGACGACGTGGTCGGCCGCACCAAGGTCTATGAGGCGATCGTCAAGGGTGACGACACGTTCGAGGCCGGCATCCCTGAAAGCTTCAACGTGCTGGTCAAGGAAATGCGCTCGCTGGGCCTGAATGTCGAACTGAACTCGCTCGACGCGCTGCCCGATCCGGACGAAGGCCCGGACGCGCTGCCGGAAGCCGCGGAGTAACCACTACTCCCCTCCCCCTCGGGGGAGGGGCCGGGGGTGGGGCCGATACGGGCTCCACCTGTGAAAATTCCCCACCCCAACCCCTCTCTGCGAAGGAGAGGGGCCAGGAAGGCGAAAAAAATGAACGAACTGACCAAATTCAACAATCCCGCCGTGAAGCCGGAAACCTTCGACGAGATCCAGATCGGTCTCGCCAGCCCCGAACGCATCCGGTCCTGGTCCTTCGGCGAGATCAAGAAGCCCGAGACGATCAACTATCGCACGTTCAAGCCCGAGCGTGACGGCCTGTTCTGCGCGCGCATCTTCGGTCCGGTGAAGGATTACGAGTGCCTGTGCGGCAAGTACAAGCGCATGAAGTACAAGGGCATCGTCTGCGAAAAGTGCGGCGTTGAAGTGACCGTGACCAAGGTCCGTCGCGAGCGCATGGGCCATATCGAACTGGCCGCGCCGGTCGCGCATATCTGGTTCCTGAAGTCGCTGCCGTCGCGCATCGGCCTGCTGCTCGACATGCAGCTCAAGCAGCTTGAGCGCGTGCTGTATTTCGAAAGCTACGTCGTGATCGAGCCGGGCCTCACCAGCCTGGAAAAGTATCAGCTGCTGACCGAAGACGAGCTGCTCGATGCGCAGGACGAGTTCGGCGAGGACGCCTTCTCCGCCGGCATCGGTGCCGAGGCCGTGCGTCAGATGCTGATGGATCTGGACCTCGAGCAGGAGCGTGCCGATCTGTTGCAGGAGCTTGAGACGACCAAGTCGGAACTCAAGCCCAAGAAGATCATCAAGCGCCTCAAGGTCGTGGAATCGTTCATCGATTCCGGCAACCGTCCCGAATGGATGATCCTGGAAGTCATCCCCGTGATCCCGCCCGAGCTGCGCCCGCTGGTGCCGCTGGATGGTGGCCGCTTTGCGACCTCGGACCTCAACGACCTTTATCGCCGCGTCATCAACCGCAACAACCGTCTGAAGCGGCTGATGGAACTGCGCGCGCCGGACATCATCGTGCGTAACGAAAAGCGCATGCTGCAGGAAGCCGTGGACGCGCTGTTCGACAACGGCCGTCGCGGTCGCATCATCACCGGTGCGAACAAGCGTCCCCTGAAGTCGCTGTCCGACATGCTCAAGGGCAAGCAGGGCCGCTTCCGTCAGAACCTGCTCGGCAAGCGCGTCGACTATTCGGGCCGTTCGGTCATCGTGACCGGCCCGGAACTCAAGCTGCACCAGTGCGGCCTGCCCAAGAAGATGGCGCTCGAGCTGTTCAAGCCGTTCATCTACGCACGCCTTGACGCCAAGGGTCTGTCGATGACCCTGAAGCAGGCCAAGAAGTGGGTCGAAAAGGAGCGCAAGGAAGTCTGGGACATCCTGGACGAGGTGATCCGCGAACATCCCGTGATGCTCAACCGCGCACCGACGCTGCACCGTCTGGGCATCCAGGCGTTCGAACCCGTGCTGATCGAGGGCAAGGCGATCCAGCTGCACCCGCTCGTCTGCTCGGCCTTCAACGCCGACTTCGACGGTGACCAGATGGCCGTCCACGTTCCGCTTTCGCTGGAAGCCCAGCTCGAAGCGCGCGTGCTGATGATGTCGACCAACAACATCCTGTCGCCCGCCAACGGCAAGCCGATCATCGTGCCCTCGCAGGACATGGTGCTGGGTCTGTACTATCTGTCGATGGACCGCGAAGGCGAGCCGGGCGAAGGCATGCTGATGGCGGACATCGCCGAAGTGCATCAGGCGCTCGAAGTGGGTGCGGTGACGCTCCACTCGAAGGTCATCGCGCGCGTTCCGCAGACCGACGAACAGGGCAACCAGTATCTGAAGCGCTACCAGACGACGCCGGGCCGCATGCTCATCGGCGAATGTCTGCCCAAGAGCCACAAGGTGCCCTTCGATGTCGTCAACCGCCTTCTGACCAAGAAGGAAATCGGCGACGTCATCGATCAGGTCTATCGTCACACCGGGCAGAAGGACACCGTCCTGTTCGCCGACGCGATCATGGGCCTGGGCTTCCGTCACGCCTGCCGCGCCGGCATCTCGTTCGGCAAGGACGACATGATCATTCCGGACAGCAAGGAGCGTCTGGTCGACGAGACCCGCGCGCTGGTGGCCGACTATGAGCAGCAGTATCAGGATGGTCTGATCACCCAGCAGGAAAAGTACAACAAGGTGATCGACGCCTGGAGCCGTTGCGGCGACCAGGTCGCGAACGCCATGATGGAAGAAATCAAGGCGACGCCCAAGGACGAGCATGGCCGCGAGGCGCCCGTCAACTCGATCTACATGATGAGCCATTCGGGTGCGCGTGGTTCGCCAGCGCAGATGAAGCAGCTTGCCGGTATGCGCGGCCTGATGGCCAAGCCGTCGGGCGAGATCATCGAAACGCCGATCATCTCGAACTTCAAGGAAGGCCTGACCGTTCTTGAATACTTCAACTCGACCCACGGCGCGCGCAAGGGTCTGGCGGATACGGCGCTCAAGACGGCGAACTCGGGTTACCTGACCCGTCGTCTGGTCGACGTGTCGCAGGACTGCGTCATCGTGCAGGAAGACTGCGGCACCGAACGGGCGCTGGAAATGCGCGCGATCGTGCAGGGCGGCTCGGTCATCGCCTCGCTCGGCGAGCGCATCCTGGGCCGTACCTTGGCCGAGGATATCGTCGACGCGAAGTCGGGCGATGTCGTTGTCGCCAAGGACACGCTGCTCGACGAAGCCGCCGTGGCGTCGATCGAGGCTCTGGGCATCCAGGCAGCGCGCATCCGTTCGCCGCTGATCTGCGAAGCGACCCAGGGCGTGTGCGGCAAGTGCTATGGCCGCGACCTGGCGCGTGGTACCCCGGTCAATATCGGTGAAGCTGTCGGCGTGATCGCCGCGCAGTCGATCGGTGAGCCTGGAACCCAGCTGACCATGCGTACCTTCCATATCGGTGGTGCGGCGCAGCTCAACGAGCAGTCGAACCTCGAAGCGGTGGCCGATGGCACGCTGCAGTACCGGGATATCCCGACCATCGTGAACAAGCGCGGTCAGCGCCTGTCGCTCGCCCGTAACGGCGAAATCGCGATCGTCGACAAGGAAGGCCGCGAGCGTGCGGTCCACCGCATCCCGTACGGCACGGTGCTGCTGGTCGACGACAATGGCGCGGTGAACATCGGCGATCGCATCGCCGAATGGGATCCGTTCACCATGCCGGTGATCACCGATACCAGCGGTGTCGTGAAGTATCAGGACCTGATCGACGGCAAGACGCTGGTCGAGCAGACCGACGATGCCACCGGTATCGCGCAGCGCGTGGTCGTGGAGTTCCGCGGATCGAGCAAGGCGAAGTCCAAGGAAGACCTGCGTCCCCGCCTCACCCTGCTGGATGAGGGTTCGGGCGAAGCGGCGCGCTACATGCTCGCCGTGGGTGCGATGCTCTCGGTCGAGGATGGCCAGAAGGTCGAAGCCGGCGATGTTCTCGCCCGCGTCAGCCGCGAAGCCGCCAAGACCCGCGACATCACCGGCGGTCTGCCGCGCGTGGCCGAGCTGTTCGAGGCGCGCAAGCCCAAGGACAATGCGATCATCGCCAAGGTCTCGGGCCGCATCGAGTTCGTCCGCGACTACAAGGCCAAGCGCAAGATCGCGATCCACCCGGAAGAGGGCGAACCGGTCGAGTATCTGGTGCCCAAGTCGAAGGTCATCGACGTCCAGGAAGGCGACTATGTCAAGAAGGGCGACAACCTGATCTCGGGCTCGCCTGATCCGCACGACATTCTGGAAGTGCTGGGCGTGGAAGCGCTGGCCGAATATCTGGTCAGCGAAATCCAGGAAGTCTATCGCTTGCAGGGCGTGAAGATCAACGACAAGCACATCGAGGTGATCGTTCGCCAGATGCTGCAGAAGGTCGAGATCACCGATGGCGGCGACACCACGCTGCTGCCGGGCGAACAGCTCGATGCCGAGGAGATGAACGAGGTCAACGCCCGTCTTCCCGAAGGCAAGAAGTTTGCCGAAGGCAAGCCGGTGCTGCTCGGCATCACCAAGGCCTCGCTGCAGACGCGTTCGTTCATCTCGGCTGCGTCGTTCCAGGAAACCACCCGGGTGCTCACCCAGGCGGCGGTGGAAGGCAAGCGGGACTCGCTGATCGGCCTGAAGGAGAACGTGATCGTGGGCCGCCTGATCCCGGCGGGCACCGGTGCGGGCATGGCGCGCATCCGCATCGCCGCGAACAGCCGCGACGCCGCGCTCCGTGCCCAGCAGCGCGCGCTGCAAAAGGCGATGGCGGCTGCGAACGAGGTCGAGGCAGCTCCCGCCCCGGCTCCGGTCGCTGCCGAAGCCGAAGCGGTGGACAGCGACGCCGAATAAGCGTTGACCTACGCTCCTCCAGTGCGCCTGGAGGAGCCAGCCAAAACAAAACCCTGCCGGAAGCATATTCCGGCAGGGTTTTTGTTTGTCTGTGCCCGGCTCAGAACGGGTTGAGCGTATAGCCCTGCTGCTGCAACTGCGCATGCGCGGTCATCGCGGAGAGCGCCAGCCTGACCCCGGGTGCCAGCTGGTCGCGCCTGATGCCGAGGGCCGCTGCGCTCTGGCCGCACAGGATGAACTGCACGTCATGCCGCTGCAGCGTGGCGATCGCGGCCAGATTGGCATTGGCCGCGCCAACATGTTTAGCCGCATAAGTGGCCGCGTCGGTCAGGTCGAAGGAGGCCTGGCCGTGCACCACCACGGCGATACGGATCGCTTCGGCCGGTACGCCCGCCTCTACATGCATGTTGATGAACCGCGCTGCGCTATCGATGGTGCGGTTGATGCTCCCGGGCTTGCCAGGCTCGCTGACATCAAAGGCAATGCTGAAGGTCGCGTCGGCGGGGATGGGGGCGTGCCCCTCCACGCTGGCAACGGATCCGAATTCCTTGATCGTCGTGCCCGGATGGAAGCCGGGGCGCATGGTGTCCTGCGCATGACCCGTTGCGGGGCATGAACCGATGCTCAGCGCCAGCAGGCACAGAATGGATGTGTAACGCATGGATGGCATGTGAATCTCCCTGATCTCGCGCCCCGTCCGGACACAGACGGCGGCTGGCCCTGTGTCGTCCGTAGCACATCCTGAAGGAAACAGGGGCTGCCAACCAGATGCCTGCGCGCCTCAAGCGCAGGGTGCCAATGCAAACCGCCCGCACCCTGTCTGGCAGGGCGCGAGCGGAAAGCTCCCGAGCGGGCGGGGAGGGGAAGGGGATTAGGGAATTATGCCGTCAGCTTGGCCGCCGTGCGCGCGACCTTGGCCCCCAGATAGCGTGCGCCATCCAGATCGATCTGATGCGGCTGGCGCGATCCGTCACCGCCGGCAATGGTGCTGGCACCATAAGGCGATCCGCCGGCAACCTCTTCATTGCTCAGCTGACCCTGGAAGCCATAATCGAGGCCTACGATGGTCAGGCCATGATGCAGCAGGTTGGTGAGGATCGAGAAATGCGTCGTCTCCTGGCCGCCATGCTGGCTGGCAGTCGAGGTGAACGAGGCACCGACCTTGCCCACCAGCGCGCCCTTGGCCCACAAGCCACCGGTGCGGTCCCAGAAGGCCGCCATCTGGCTCGACATGCGGCCGAAACGGGTGCCGGTGCCGACGATGATCGCATCGTAATCGGCCAGCTCTTCAGGGGTGGCGATCTCGGCCGCCTGGTCGAGCTTGAAATGGCTCGCACGGGCAACCTCTTCGGGAACGGTTTCGGGGACGCGCCTGATGGTCACGTCCGCGCCTTCGCCGCGCGCGCCTTCTGCGACAGCCTCGGCCATCGTCTCGACATGGCCATAAGACGAATAATACAGCACCAGAACCTTTGCCATGGGAATTCTCCTTGATGAAATCGGGGATGAAAAGGGGTGCCCCGCCGCCCGGAAGGGGGAAGGCGGCGGGGCGGGGGAGGGATCAGTGGGTGCGGGTCTCCGCGATCAGGAATTCGGCATCTTCCAGCGCCGTGATCGTGATCTCGGGTTCGCGGGTGATCGCTGCAGCATCGCGTTCGCCGATCTCGACGCCGTTGACGCTGACGCTGCCCGCAGACACCACCAGATACCCGGCATAAGCCGGGTCGATCCGGTGGGTGATGCTGTCGCCCTTGGCCAGGGTTGCCCCGGACAACCGCGCATCGGCCCGGATCATCAGCGCGCCCGCCAGGATGTCCTCGTCACGGCCGCTGGCCAGGACTTCCAGCTTGCCCGAACGCTCACCCTTGGGGAACTGCTTGGCATCCCAGCGCGGCGCACCGCCCGCCTCATCGGGAATGATCCAGATCTGGAACAGCCGGGTTTCCTCGTCCTCCAGGTTGAACTCGCTATGCGCCACGCCAGTGCCTGCGCTCATCACCTGAACATCGCCGGCCTCGGTGCGGCCTTCATTGCCCAGGCTGTCGCGATGGGTGATCGCGCCGGTGCGGACATAGGTGATGATTTCCATGTCGCGATGCGGATGGGTGGGGAAACCGCTCTTGGGGGCGATCTCGTCATCGTTCCAGACGCGCAAGCTACCCCAGCCCATGCGGGCCGGATCGTGATAGCCGCCGAACGAGAAATGATGGCGGGCATTGAGCCAGCCGTGATTGGCGTGACCCAGAGTGGAAAAATCGCGTTTCTCGATCATGTCACTTGCTCCTTGCCGGGATCGGTCCTGTGCCGACCGCTTGGCTTGAGCAACAGATAGGCTTGCGCTATCGTTTCCGAAATAGCCAGTCTGGAAAAGGATTGTTTCCAATTATGCGACTCCCGGATTTCGAGGCCTGGGCCGTTTTTGCCGCCGTTGCCGATACGGGCAGCTTCACTGCGGCAGCAGAAGCGCTCAGCCTGTCCAAGGCCAAGGTCTCCAAGGCCGTGTCGCGGCTTGAGGCGGAACTGGGCACCGTGCTGTTTCATCGAACCTCGCGGCGGCTGTCGCTTTCCGCAGCGGGGCGGTCGCTTGTTGATCATGCCCGGCGCATCCGCATGGATGGCGAGGCGGCGGTCGAGGCCGCACGCGACGAGGCTGTGCTGCTCAATGGAACGGTGCGGATCGCCGTGCCGATGAGCTTTGGCCTCAGCGCGGTCGCGCCGCTGATTGCGCAATTCATGGCGCTGCATCCAGGCATATTGATCGACATGCACCTGTCCGACGCTCGGGTGGATCTGGTCGATCAGGGCTTCGACCTGGCGCTGCGCATCGCCGTGCTGCCCGACAGCAGTCTGCGCGCGATCCGCCTGCGCACCGTCAAGCTCTATCTGATCGCCGCACCGGGCTATTGCGCCCTCCACGGTACGCCGCGCCATCCCGCAGATCTTGAGGGCCACAAGGGCGTCCACTATGCCAACAGCACGCAGCCGGGGCTCTGGCCATTGACCGGCCCGGACGGCACGCGGGTGCTGGCCCGGGCCAGACCTGCGCTGATCGTCAACAATGCCGATGCTGCGATGCCCGCCGTGCTCGACGGCCAGTGTATCGCGGCCTTGCCCGATTTCTTCTGCCTCGAGGGGCTGTCTGACGGGCGGCTGATCGAATTGCTGCCTAACTGGCGGTTCGAGCCGCTGACGCTCAGCATCGTCACCCCACCATCGCCGCATCGTCCCGCACGCGTGGATGCCTTGATCGCGTGGCTCCGTCCCAGGCTGGCGGAAGGTGGGCTGGGGGAGTAAATTCGTGTCTCGGCCCGTTACCAATTGGAAACCAATTGGAGTTAACCGGTACAAATGCGACGAACCGAAAGGGACCGTCAAAGCACCGGAAACAGGAGTCTTTGCGACCCGTCCGTGCTCGCCCAGGCCATTGCGACTCGCGGAGTCGGGCCGGTTAATCCAAAATTAACCTTTTGCGCCCAAAAAAATATGGTTAATGTTTTCCTCGTCGATCCGTTCTTGGGTCCAGATGACTGAACGGTGCCGATGGCACGGGCGAAAAGGGGCTGCACATGCGGGTGCTTTTGATCGAAGATGAGCCGACCACGGCCAAGGCAATCGAGCTTATGCTCACCACCGAGGGATTCAATGTCTATACCACCGACCTCGGCGAGGAAGGCCTGGATCTGGGCAGGCTCTATGATTACGACATCATCCTGCTCGACCTGAACCTGCCCGACATGCACGGCTATGACGTGCTGAAGAAGCTGCGCGTCGCCAAGGTGCAGACGCCGGTACTGATCCTGTCCGGCATTTCGGAAATGGACAGCAAGGTGCGTTCGTTCGGCTTCGGTGCCGACGATTACGTGACCAAGCCCTTCCATCGCGAAGAGCTGATCGCGCGCATCCATGCCGTGGTGCGCCGTTCCAAGGGCCATTCGCAAAGCGTCATCCGCACCGGCAAGCTGGCCGTCAACCTGGATGCCAAGACCGTCGAGGTCGATGGCGCCCGCGTGCACCTGACCGGCAAGGAATATGCGATGCTCGAGCTGCTGTCGCTGCGCAAGGGCACCACGCTGACCAAGGAGATGTTCCTGAACCATCTTTATGGCGGCATGGACGAGCCCGAACTCAAGATCATCGACGTCTTCATCTGCAAGCTGCGCAAGAAGCTCGCGCTGGCGTGCGGTGGCGAAAATTATATCGAGACCGTCTGGGGCCGTGGCTATGTGCTGCGCGATCCGGAGGCCGATGGCGACGTGATCGCTGCCTGATCGTTCCTGAACTACCCTTCACTCTTCCCATCTTCCTGAAAGGGGTCGCGGGCAACCGCGGCCCCTTTTGGCTGTTTTCGTCCCCGACAGGGCGCATGGCTTTTGCTTGCCAAGGGCAGGTCCGGCGCTAACGGTTGCCCGCTCGGGAAGGGGAGAATGATGCATCCATATCGTGCCCATGCCCGCGTGCTGACCGCCTCGCTGGTCGGCACCGCGGTCGAATTCTACGATTTCTATATCTATGCGACCGCCGCCGCTCTGGTGTTCGGACCGCTGTTCTTCCCGTCCGACAGCGCCTCGGCGCAGCTGATGCTGAGCTATATGAGCTTTGGCCTGGCCTTTTTCGCGCGGCCGGTCGGGGCCATCGCGTTCGGGCATTTCGGCGACCGGATCGGGCGCAAGTCCACCCTGGTCGCATCGCTGCTGCTGATGGGCGGGTCGACGCTGCTGATCGCCTTCCTGCCGACCTGGCAGATGGTGGGCTGGGTCGCGCCGTTGCTGCTGTGCATCCTGCGGTTCGGCCAGGGTTTCGGTCTGGGCGGCGAATGGGGCGGCGCGGCGCTGCTGGCGGTGGAAAATGCGCCGTCTGGCTGGTCGGCGCGCTTCGGCATGGCCCCACAACTGGGAGCGCCTGTCGGGTTCATCGCTGCCAACGGGCTGTTCCTGCTGCTGGGGCTGAACCTGACCGAAGAGCAGTTTGTCGCCTGGGGCTGGCGCGTGCCGTTTCTTGCCAGCGGCATCCTTGTGGGTCTCGGCCTCTGGGTGCGCCTGAAAATCAGCGAGACACCCGATTTCGCGCGCGTGCTGGAGGCAGAACGTCCCGCGCCGGTCCCGGTGGCCGAACTGCTGCGCCATCATCTGCGCGCGACGCTGGCGGGAACCTTCGCGGTCGTCGCCTGCTTTGCGATCTTCTATCTCTCGACGGCATTCGCTTTGGGCTATGCGACGACCGCGCTGGGGCACGACCGCACCAGCTTCCTGATCGTCCAGCTGGGCGCAATCCTGTTCCTGGCGCTGGGCATCGTCATCTCGGGCTATCGCTCGGACGCGACTACCAGTGGGCGCGTGCTGATGATCGGCTGCGCGGCCACGGTGGGTGTCGGCCTGATGTTCGGGCCGCTGCTGGGGTCCGGATCGCTCTGGCTCGCCTGGATCGCGCTCTCGGTCGCATTATTGGTCATGGGCTTTGTCTATGGCCCATTGGGTGCCTGGCTGCCGCAGCAATTCCCGGCGCGAGTGCGCTATACCGGAGCATCGGTAGCCTTTAACGGTGGAGGCATCATCGGCGGCGCGCTCGCCCCGATCGCCGCGCAGGCGCTGGCCGATCGCGGCGGCGCGGATGCCGTGGGCCTGTATCTGGCGGCGGCGGGCCTGGTCAGCTTTGCCGGGCTATGGGCGCAACGGGGGCGGGCGGTTGCCGGATAGCGCTCAGGGATATTGCTGACGGGCATGCATCACAGCGGCCATGATCACTGCATCGTCGGTCACGCGATAGATGATGATGTAGTTAGGGTGGACAATGGCTTCCCGCGTTCCATTCACCCGTCCGGTCCTTGTACATGAGTGGATGCTGGGTCAACCGATCAGCACAGGCCAGGATAGCGTCTTCCAGCTTTCTTGCGGCACGTACGTTCCGTGACGCAATGTATTCCGATATGTCCCGAAGATCGGCGAGCGCCGCCTCAGTCCAGATCAGCTTCAGGGGTTTCATATTTGCTGATGATTTCGCGCATCTGCCTCATGACTTCTTCATGCGGGATATATGGCCCGCCCGATTGCAGCGCACGTTCCACTTTGGCGCGAAACCACGTATCATAAGCCTCTTCCTCTTCGGACGAGGCGAATTCGGACTCGATGGGCGAATATTTAGCCATGGGATCAGTCTATCACATCGCCCAACGGCCGCAACAGCGTGAGCTTTGCCTTGCCGACGACCCGCTCTGCATCGATCTCGAACCCGGAGACGTCGAGCTTTTCCCTGGCCGATGTTTCCACGCTGATCCAGCTCGACGGCGCGAACCAGCCCAGCCGGTTCAGCTTGTCGAGCGCCACCGCGCCCGCGCCTGTGCCATAAGGCGGGTCGAGCAGAATCAGGTCGAACGGCTTGATCGCAGGGCCCAGCGACAATGCTGAACTGGGCCGCACCTCGCAGCGCGCCTCCGCTCCGAGCAGCCGGATATTGCCCTTGAGCACGTCGATCGCCGGACGGTCCTGTTCGACAAAGGTGCAACTGGCCGCGCCGCGCGACAAGGCTTCCAGCCCCAGCGCACCTGAGCCTGCGAAAAGGTCGAGCACGCTCAGTTCCTCGAAAGAACCCAAGCGGCTGGTGAGCATCGAGAACAGCGTCTCGCGGGTGCGATCGGCGGTGGGGCGGGTGGTGTCGCCCGGCGGGGCCTTCAGCTTGCGCCCCCGCCATTCGCCCGAGATGATGCGGAGCATGTTAACCCTCGATCCTCATTTCAGCGTCTTCCTGAACGCGACCACATCGTGCCGTCGCACCTCCTCGATCGCGCCGACATCCAGCCCGTCGAGCACGAACGGGCCATAGCGGGTGCGGATGAGGCGCGAGACCTTGAGGCCGAGATGTTCGAGCACGCGGCGGACTTCGCGGTTCTTGCCCTCGGTCAGCGTCATCTCGATCCAGCCGTTGCGCCCGGTGCGGCGCTCCAGATTGGCGTCGATCTTGCCATAGCGGATGCCCTCGATGGTGATGCCGTGGATCAGATCCTCGAGCTGCGCCTGGCTGACCTCTCCGAAGGCGCGCGCGCGATAGGTGCGCTCGACGCCGGTGGCGGGCAGTTCCATCTGGCGCTTCAGTTCGCCGTCATTCGTCATCAGCAAGAGGCCCTCGGTATTGAGGTCGAGCCTGCCGATCGGCATCATCCGCGGCGCATCCGGCGCGACCTTGGCCAGGTGCTCGTAGATCGTCGGGCGCCCGGTAAAGTCGCGCTCGGCGGTGAGCAGCCCGGCGGGCTTGTGGAAGCACCACAGCTTTGCGGGCGCAGGTTCCTTGACCGGCTTGCCATCGACGGTGATGCCATTGAGGCTGGTCAGTACCGTCGCTGGCGTGGTGATGACGACGCCATCGCGCGCGACGCGACCGCCCTCGATCATCCGCTCGATTTCGCGGCGCGAGGCGATGCCGGCGCGCGCCAGCAGCTTGGCGATGCGCTGGCCCTCGCCGAGCGTGGAGGTCCTGGCCTTGGGTTGTGCGGCGAGCGGCGACGGGCTGTCGTCGAGCGGATCGAATTTCGGTTTCCGGGGGGGCATGCGCGCTGCTATAACGTCGAAGCGCGCGCGCGGGAACGCAAGAATTGCAATCAGCGTAATTGCTGTTCCTGCTGCCCGCCTCTCAGAAAGTCCCTCCATGCTGTTTTCGCGGTTCACTCGGTCGATCGAAACCATATTGATCGTGGAGGATGAGCCGCTGGTGGCCTTTGACAACGAGTTGCGGGTGGTCGATGCGGGCTATCGCGTCGTGGCAACGGTGGATACGGAAGCCGAAGCCATTGCGATTCTGGAGCGTGAGCCGATCCATCTGGTGCTCGCGGACGTCAACCTGTCGCGCGGCGGCAGCGGGGTCGAGGTCGCACGCGCGGCGAGCGAGCGCGACATACCGGTGCTGTTTGCGACCGGCATGTGCCCCGGCCATGCCAGGCAATATGCGATCGGCTGCCTGATCAAGCCCTATAGCGCGGCCGAACTGGTCAAGGCGATCCATGCGGTCGACCTGCTTATTCGTGGCAAGACTCCCAAGGCGATGCCCAAGCCGCTGAACCTCTATTCAGCCGCGTAACCGCCGCCGTCAATGCAGCGAACCGCGCATCCATGGACGGCGCGCCAATGGAGTGCCCAGGCAAGCAATGCCTGGGCATGGCGCGTCGGGCGGCCTTGAAAGGTTGTGCGATGCTGAAATTCTGGGTCCCCTTGTTGGCTGTCACAGGCCTGGCCGGGTTCGTGATGTTCAATGCGCGGGTCGAACCGCCCTCTGCCGCGCATGCGGCGCAAGCGGCGTCACCGGCGGCGCTGACGCCTTCCACGGCCGGGCCGGTCGTTGCGGAACTGTTCACAAGCCAGGGCTGCTCGTCCTGCCCTCCTGCCGATGCGGTCGCGGCGCGGCTGGCGCGCGATCCGGCCATCCTCGTGATCAGCCGCCCAGTGACCTATTGGGACCGGCTCGGATGGAAGGACAGTCTGGGTCGCGAGGAGAATACCAGGCTGCAGCGGCAATATGGCGACAAGGCCTTTGCCGGCGCGAATATCTATACCCCGCAACTCGTGGTCGATGGGCGCGCGCAGGCGGTCGGCAGCCAGGAAGCGAAGGTGCGCAGCCTGCTCGCCACCGTTGCTGTGGCGCGGCGCAAGTCCGGGCTGAGTGTCCGGATCGCCGCTGCCGGCATGGGCAAACAGGTGATGCTCGATGGTGCCGGGGGCCAGCAGGCCGAGCTGGTACTGGTCGCGCTTGCGTCCGGGCGCACGGTCAGCATCGGCGCCGGCGAAAATGGCGGGCGCAAGGTGCATTACACCAATGTCGTGCTCGCGGAGCGCAATCTTGGCGCGTGGACCGGCGGCGCGCAGACCGTCACGATCACGCCGGACATGCTCCGCGTCGCTGGTGCGGATCGGCACGCGCTGCTGGTGCGCCAGGGGCCGGGCGGGCCGGTGATCGGATCGGCGGTGATCTGAACGCGGCGGCGGGCGCAAAAGCCTCTGGCGTAAATCGCTCGTGCCGCTAGTTTCCCGATCCGGGATACGGGAAGGGAAGCTGAATGACCGAACACACTGCCGGGATCGCGCCCGAAGTCACAGGCTGGCGCGCGTCGATACCGGCGGGCTTGCGCCCCTATACCGAGGCCGCGCCGGTGGCGGCGCTGTTTCTGGGCATTTCCTCAGGCTTCCCTTTCGCAATGATCGCGGCGACGCTCTCAACGCGCCTCGCCCAATCGGGAATCGAGAAATCGACCGTCACCGCCTTTGCACTCACCTTCCTCGCCTATAATTTCAAATGGCTCTGGGCGCCGATCATCGATGCGGTGAAGCTGCCGCTGCTCGGCCGGATCGGTCAGCGCGTTTCGTGGCTGATCTTCTGTGCGGTGCTGGTGATGGTCGCGATCATGAACCTGGGGCTCGCCGACCCAGAAGCCGATATTGCCAGCGTCGCGGTCGCGGCGATCCTGGTCGGCGTGGCAGGCGCGACCTTCGACATCGTGATCGATGCCTATCGTATCGAGCTTCTGGAGCCACACCAATTGGGCGTGGGATCGGGGATGAGCCAATATGGCTGGCGCATTGGCGCGGCGCTCGCCGGATCGGTGGCGCTGGTCGTTGCGGCGCGCAGCGACTGGACCACCGCCTATATCGCGGTCTCGTTCTTCGGCCTGTTCGCGGTCATCACCGGCCTCGTCATGGGTGAGCCCGCGCGCCGACAGGAGCCCAAGCCGCTCAAGGGCCCGGTCGCCGCCGCGATCGCCTATGTCAGCCCGCTCGCCGAGTTCTTCAAGCGCCAGGGGGCGCTCGTCGTGCTGCTGTTCGTGCTGGTGCACAAGATCGGCGACACGCTCGCCAACCTGACGCTGCGGCTGCTGTTCGAGGATCTGGGCTTCACCAATGACGAGCTGGCGATCTACGACGTGGGTCTGGGCTTCTGGGCGCTGCTCGCGGGGATTTTCGTCGGCGGGATACTCTATGCGCGGCTCGGCATGAAACGCTCGGTGCTGATCAGCCTCATCCTGATGGCCGTCTCCAACCTCGCCTTTGCCGGGCTTGCCACGGTCGGGCACAGCACCTGGGCAATGGCGGGCGCCATGGGCTTCGAGAATTTCGCCAGCGGCATCGGCGGGGTGTGCGTGGTCGCCTATCTCTCGGCGCTGTGCAACCTCGAGTTCACTGCGACCCAGTTCGCGCTACTCTCGGCGGCGGCGAGCATCACGGGCCGGTTCCTGACTGGAACGCTGGCAGGGGGAATGATCGAATCGCTCGGCTTCACCAGTTTCTATCTGGTGACAACCGTCGCTGCGCTGCCGGGCGTACTGCTGTTCTGGTGGATGATGGCCAGCGGGCTGGTCGATCGCTCGCTCGGCACGGCGGGGACCGAGGAGAATGGGGGGTAGAGCTACCAATCGCCCCCTCCGTTTGTCCCGAGCGAAGTCGAGGGACTTATTCGGGGCGGTTGAGAAAGGTCCCTCGACTTCGCTCGGGACAAACGGGAAGGGGTATTGAAAGAACGTCACGCCCTGTGCCCATTCCGTTCTCCGGCGAAAGCCGGAGCCCAAGAGTCAGATGGCATTGCAGCCGCTCTGGATTCCGGCTTTCGCCAGAAAGCGGGAATGACGTTCAATCAGGCTCCTGCCCGTTGGCCCTGAGCACCTCGCCTGCGAGATAGAGCGAGCCCGCGATCAGCACCGGAGCTGCCTCGCGTTCGGCCAGCAGCGCCATGGCCGCGCGCACATCCTCTGCCGCGACCACCTCGATCCCCGAGGAGAGGCATCGCTGAAACGCATCGGCATCGTGCCATTCATGCCCCGGCACCGGCAGCGCGGTAACGCTGGCGAGATGCGGCTCCAGCGGGCCGAGCAGGGCGCCGGGCTGCTTGTTCGAGAGCATCCCGATGATCAGATGCACCTTGCCGCCCATCGCCGCGACATGCCGCGCCAGCGCCGCACCGGCGTCGGGATTGTGCCCGCCATCGAGCCATACCGGCGCGTCGGTGCCGAGCAGCGCGACGAGCGGACCATCGTTCAGCCGCTGCATCCGCGCGGGCCATTCGGCCCAGCCCATGGCGGCGTTCAAGGCACTGTCGGGGATGCTGAGTGCGCTCTGGTGGCGGATCATCGCGACGGCGAGCGCGGCATTGTCCGCCTGGTGCGCGCCGGGCAGGCGTGGCACGGGCAGGCCAAGCTTGCCGTCGACATCGCGATAATGCAGCCGCCCCTGATAGAGCGCCGCGTCCCAGTCCTCGCCGCGTGCCTTGACATAGGCACCCGCGCGCATCGCCTGGCCCGCGATCGCGCCCATCATGCCGATGGCATATTTCTGGATGACCAGCGGCACGCCCTGCTTGGCAATCCCTGCTTTCTCGAACGCGATCCGTTCGAGCGGGATTTCGGGCGTGCCTTCCTCCGGCGCGAGCAGGAAAGCCTCGTGATCGATCCCGAGCGCCGCGATGCCGCAGACCGCAGGCGCGGGCAGCACGTTGGTCGCATCGAGCCGGCCGCCCAGCCCCACCTCGATGACGCAGGCGTCCGCCGGTGTCTCGGCAAAGGCGAGGAAGGCGGCGGCAGTGGTCACCTCGAAAAAGCTGGCGTTGATGCCCTCGGCAATGTCGAGCACCCGCGCGAGATAATCGGCGAGCGCCTCATCCTCGATCAGCCGACCGGCAAGGCGAATGCGCTCGTTGAAACGCACCAGATGCGGGCTGGTATAGACATGGGCGACGCGGCCCGAAGCCTCGATCGCGGCGCGCAGGAATGCGCAGGTCGATCCCTTGCCGTTGGTGCCCGCGACGTGAAAGACCGGCGGCAGGCGAAGGTGCGGATTGCCGAGGCGATCGAGCAGCGCGGTGATCCGCTCCAGCCCCAGCACATCGCGCCCCGGCGACAGCGCAGCAAGCCGGTCGAGCTGGGTCTGGACGCCGGGATGGGAAGAGATGGCATGGTCCACCTCAAAATCCTCCCCGGAACGGGGAGGGGGACCGCGCAGCGGTGGAGGGGAAGCGGGATTGAACTCCGGATGAAGGCAAGCGCCATCCCGCTTCCCCTCCGTCAGCCCTGCGGGCTGCCACCTCCCCCGGCGGGGGAGGAGTTGCGTTGTGCCTTGCCACCGCCCTTGCGCTTATGCCGCCGCCTTGGCCGCCATCAGATAATCGATCACGCTGCCCAGCCGCTCGCGCAGGTCCTTGCGCTCGACCACCATGTCGAGCATCCCGTGCTCGAGCAGATATTCGGAGCGCTGGAAGCCTTCGGGCAGCTTTTCGCGGATCGTCTGCTCGATCACGCGCTGGCCTGCAAAGCCGATCAGCGCATTGGGCTCGGCCATCTGGATGTCGCCCAGCATCGCATAGCTCGCGGTCACGCCGCCGGTGGTCGGGTCGGTCAGCACGACAATGTACGGAAGCCCTGCCGCGTGCAGGCGGCTGATCGCCACGGTGCTGCGCGGCATCTGCATCAGCGACAATATGCCTTCCTGCATCCGCGCGCCGCCGGCTGCGGTGAAGATGACATAGGGGCATTTTTCGGCAATCGCGCGCTCGGTGCCGCGGATGAACGCCTCGCCTACCGCCATGCCCATCGATCCGCCCATGAAGGCGAAATCCTGCACGCCGACCACGGCCTTGTGGCCTTGGATGCGGCCCAGCGCATTGGTCAGCGCATCGGTGGCAGTGCCCGCTGCGCGCGCAGCCTTGATGCGGTCGACATATTTCTTGCTGTCGCGGAACTTGAGCGGGTCTTCCTTGACCACCGGCGCGGGCAGCTCTTCCCAGATCTTGTCGTCGAACAGCATCGCAAAGCGCGCAGCAGCGCCGATGCGCTCATGATAGTTGCACTTGGGGCAGACCGAGAGATTGTCCTCGAACTCCTTGGCGAAAACCATTTCGCCGCAGGCCTTGCACTTGTGCCACAGATTGTCGGGCGTGGTGTCACGCTTGGCGATGAGAGGAATCGAATTGCGGACGCGGCTGAACCAGCTCATGGGGGGATGCTCCTATCAGGCGTTCGTTGTGGCGCGCGCCGTGGCGATCGCGTCGCTGAGGCTGCGGATATAGTCGCGCACCGGGCCTGCCGCTGCCGCGCCATGTTCGGCGACGATATCGACGATGGCGCTGCCGACGACCACGCCATCGGCAACGCGGGCGATCGCGGCGGCCTGCTCGGGCGTGCGCACGCCGAAGCCGACCGCGACGGGCAGGTCGGTCGAGGCCTTGAGCCGGGTCACCGCTTCCTCGATGCTCGCCTGCACCGCCTGCTGCTTGCCGGTGATCCCGGCGACCGAGACGTAATACAGGAACCCGCCTGCGCCATCGAGTACGGCGGGCAGCCGCGCGGCATCGGTGGTCGGCGTCGCGAGCCGGATCGGGGCGATGCCCTTGGCGCGGAGAGCCGGGCCAAGCGCCGCGTCTTCCTCGACCGGAATGTCGACGCAGATCACGCCATCGACGCCAGCCGCTGCCGCGGCATCGGCAAACCATTCGGGTCCGCGCCGGGTCATCGGATTGGCGTAGCCCATCAGAACCAGCGGCACATCGGGGTGGTGGCTACGGAAATCGGTGGCGATCTGCAGGATGTCGGCGGTCTTTGTGCCCGCAGCCAGTGAACGCAGGTTCGCCGCCTGGATCGCAGGACCATCGGCCATCGGATCGGTGAACGGCATGCCCAGCTCGATCACATCCGCGCCGCCCTCGACCAGCGCGTCGAGGATCGCGGGCGTGGCAGCGGGCGTAGGATCGCCCGCAGTGACGAAGCACACGAGCGCGGCGCGGTCGGCGGGGAAGGCGGAGGAAAGGCGCGCGCTCATCTAGCCCTCTCCCCTTCAGGGGGGAGGGTTGGGAGGGGGGCCTGAACCGCCGTTTCGATCAACATCAATACACCTTCCATCGCGGTCATTACATCATAGTTGGTAAAGCGCAGCACTCGATAGCCCAGGCTCTCCAGATAATTTGTCCTCGCCGCATCATAGCCTTCACGGCCATCATGACTGTCGCCGTCGACCTCAATTACCAGCATCGGATTGCGTGAGGCAAAATCTACGATGTAATTTCCGATCACTTTCTGTGGCCGAAATTTCACTCCGGCAAATCTTTTGGCTCGAAGCTCAAGCCAAAGTCTTATCTCGGTTTCGGTGGCTTCGATGCGCATGGCCCTTGCTCGTTGGGTCAATGTCTCGGGCCGCATCGCATTCCCCCCTCCCAACCCTCCCCCCTGAAGGGGAGAGGGCAATTTCTTCGCTACATCTCCACTCCCAGCTTCTCGGCCACGGTGAAGATGTCCTTGTCGCCGCGGCCGCACAGGTTGGCGAGGATGATCTGGTCGCGGTCCATGTCCTTGGCGATCTTGGCGACTGCCGCAATCGCATGCGCGGGCTCGAGCGCGGGGATGATGCCCTCGGTGCGGCAGAGCAGCTGGAAGGCGTCGAGCGCCTCGTCATCGGTGATCGCGGTATATTCGACGCGGCCCATGTCCTTGAGCCAGGCGTGTTCGGGGCCGATGCCGGGATAATCGAGGCCCGCGCTGATCGAATGGCCCTCGGTGATCTGGCCGTCTTCGTCCTGCAAAAGGTAGGTCTTGTTGCCGTGCAGGATGCCGGGAAAGCCGCCCAAGAGGCTCGCGGCATGCTGGTCGCCATCGAGGCCATAGCCCGCCGCCTCGACGCCGAGCATCTTGACCTCATCGTCGAGGAACGGGTGGAACAGGCCGAGCGCGTTCGATCCGCCGCCGATCGCCGCGACCAGCAGGTCGGGCAGGCGATTGATGCGGCTGAGCATCTGCGCGCGCGCTTCCTTGCCGATCACACTCTGGAAATCGCGGACCAGTTCCGGGTACGGGTGCGGGCCTGCGGCGGTGCCGATGATGTAGAAGGTGTCGTGGACATTGGCGACCCAGTCGCGCAGGCCTTCGTTCATCGCGTCCTTGAGCGTTGCTGCGCCCGATGTGACGGGGACGACTTCCGCGCCGAGCAGCTTCATGCGGAACACATTGGGCTGCTGCCGCGCGACGTCGGTCGCGCCCATATAGATCACGCAGGGCAGGCCGAAGCGCGCGCAGACGGTCGCGGTGGCGACGCCGTGCTGACCCGCGCCCGTTTCCGCGATAATCCGCGTCTTGCCCATGCGCATCGCGAGCAGGATCTGACCGATACAGTTGTTGATCTTGTGCGCGCCGGTATGGTTCAATTCGTCGCGCTTGAACCAGACCTGTGCGCCCTTGCCTGCGGGGGCATCTTTCCGCAGTTCCTCGGTCAGCCGCTCGGCATAATAAAGCGGGCTGGGGCGGCCGACATAATGTTCGAGCAGGTCGTCGAACTGCGCCTGGAACGTGGGATCGGCCTTGGCGGCGCGATAGTGCTTCTCCAGATCGAGCACCAGGGGCATCAGGGTTTCGGCAACATAGCGCCCGCCGAACTGGCCGAAATGGCCCTGTGCGTCGGGTTGATTGCGATAGCTGTTAAGCTGGGTTGCTGTATTGGTCATGGTCGCGAACCGCTTGGCAAAAGCGGGCGATCTTGTCCATATCTTTGACTCCCGGAGCGCTTTCCACGCCCGAGGAGACATCGACCAGCGGGGCCCGTGTCGCAGCCAGAGCTTCGCCGACATTGTCGGGGCTGAGTCCACCTGCCAGCCCCCAGGGCAGGGCGTGGCTGTGCCCGACCAGCAGCGACCAGTCGACCACCGATCCGTTTCCACCGGGCAGCGCCTGGGCGGGGGCATCGAACAGCAGCCGGTCGCCGCTGCCATCGAAGCGGCGGGCGTTGGTCAGCGTCTCGGCGCTGCGCAGGCCCAGAGCCTTCCACGCCTCGACCGGCATGTGCTGCTTCACGATCCGCAGCCATTCGGGCTTTTCCGATCCGTGGAACTGGATGACATCGGGCCGCACGGTGCGTTGAGCGCGCTGGGTCAGCTCGGGCGAGGCGTTGACCAGCAGCAGCACGACCTGGACATGAGACGGCGTGCGGCGACGCAGGTCGCCGGCCTGTTCAAGCGTGACATGGCGCGGGCTCTTCTCGAAATGCACCAGGCCGATATGCGTCGCGCCCTCGCGCGCGGCGGCATCGATCGCCGCCTCGGTGGAAAGTCCGCAGATCTTGATGAGGGTGGTCATGTTACCTTCGTTTCCCGTGTCTCGTCATTCCCGCGACCGCGGGAATCCCGCTTTGCTGTTACCTGGCGCAAAAGCGGGACCCCCGCCTTCGCGGGGGTGACGGTAATATGGGGGGTGTTCTACAATGTCGCCATGATGTCGCGCGCGGCCTGGTCAGGGTTCTCGGCACGCGCGATGGGGCGGCCGATGACCAGCACCGAGGCCCCCGCATCGCGGGCCTGGCGCGGCGTGACGGCACGCTTCTGGTCGCCCAGGACGGCGCTGGCAGGGCGCACGCCGGGGACGACAAAAAAGCCGTCGCGCCATTGCTGGCGGACCGCGCCGACCTCCTGCCCCGAACAGACGATGCCGTCGAGCCCGGCCTGATGCGCCAGATCGGCAAGGCGCAGCACATTGTCATGCGCCGTCCCTGAATAGCCGATCCGCGCTATGTCGGTGTCGTCGAGACTGGTCAGCATGGTGACCGCGACAACCCTGGTATGCGCCCCTGCGGCCGCCTTGGCATCCTCCATCATCGCGCGGCCACCGGCAGCATGGATGGTGACGATCGCCGGCTCCAGCACATGAATTGCCTGCATCGCAGCGGCGACGGTGTTGGGAATGTCGTGGAGCTTGAGGTCGAGAAAGATCGGCAGGCCCAGCTTCGCGATCTCGTGCACGCCGTGATGACCATGCGCGCAGAAGAACTCCAGGCCCAGCTTCACGCCGCCGATATGGCCTCGCACCTGCTGCACCAGAGCGGTGGCGCGCGCCAGGTCGGGAAGATCGACCGCGAGATAGATGGGATTGGACATGACGTGAATGTACCCCTGTTGAATTCTCTCAGACCGATCGCAGCGCAGTTTCCGGCTCTGTCGTCTCTGCAGCTGGCATAGGTGCCAAGGGCGCGCCAGGCGAAGGCGTGGCGACGGGCGCTGCATTGCGGGCGAGATTGCCCTCCAGCGTCGCTATCCGTCGCTTCAGCCGCCAGCTGGCCGTCCGGTGATAGGCCCAGAGAGGCAGGAATCCGGCAAGGAAGGTCATCAGCAGCAGCACCGGCAGCTTGGTCACCAGTTCCAGCCCGCCCCACAGATCCACCGTCACGGCCTGCCAGTTGTTATAGGCGAATACGACGAACACGACGGCGATCATGATGATCACCAGCGTCTTGAGGAACTGCATGACCGCGCTGTCTCCTTGAATTCTGCCCGCGTCCCGGCGGTCGAGCGGAGAGCATAGGGGGATAAATCGCGATTGGCCAGTCCGCTATCCGGCAGGGGCTGCAGCGCAATCGGCGCGGATCAGCCGGATATCGATTTCGCGATCGATAAAGCGCCATTCCTCGGTAATGCGCAGCCGCGCCAGCAGATCGTCGAACTCGCCCTCCAGCTCGGGCTCGAATTCGAACCAGGTCAGAAAGTCGAATGGTTCGCCAAGGTCCCTGCAATGGTGCAGGCGGCGGGCTATCCCGGGCAGATAGCCAAGCCCGATCGGCGTATGGGCGGATCGTTCATAGATCGCCCGGCGCTCATCCTGCGCCATTGCCCACCAAGCCGCAGACTTGCGGATCGGGATCAGTGCGGCCATCCGCGCTTCGCTGCGTCCCAGCGGCGCTGAGCGCGCATCGAGCTTCAGCCGCTCGGCCCCCGTCGTGTAGCGCAGGTTCGATGTGAAGCCGGTGAGCGTCCAGAGAGCCGGTGCGAGCGTCGGAGCTGTGCCGATGCGCTCGGCCGCAGGCAAGTCCTCGCCGATCCGGGTCGATTGTCGCACGACCTGCCATTCGCCCGCCGACCCGGCATGGAAAGCCACCGTCAGCGGAGAGGTGGCACCATAAGAAACTGCACTGGCCATGAGAGAGCCTCCGACAGCCGGGCGCCAGGCCCGGCCCTCGCGGTTCGCTCGTGGCTGTTCGCGCGTTACGCGCCTGGCACGTCAGCCGAAGACGCGCGCAAAGATCGTGTCGACATGCTTGAAATGATAATCGAGGTTGAATTTCTCCTCGATCTCTTCGGCCGACAGCGCGGCGGTTACTTCCTCGTCGGCCTTGAGCAGATCGAGCAGCGACAGCGCGCCATCCGATTCCCAGACCTTCATCGCGTTGCGCTGGACCAGGCGATAGGCGTCCTCGCGGCTCACGCCTGCCTGGGTCAGCGCCAGCAGCACGCGCTGCGAGTGGACAAGCCCGCCCATCTTGTCGAGATTCTTCTGCATCCGTTCAGGATATACGAGCAGCTTGTCGATGACGCCGGTCAGCCGTGCCAGCGCGAAATCGAGCGTGATCGTCGCATCGGGACCGATGAAGCGCTCGACCGAACTGTGCGAGATATCGCGCTCGTGCCACAGGGCGACATTTTCCATCGCCGGGATCGTCGCGCTGCGCACCAGCCGGGCGAGGCCGGTGAGATTCTCGGTCAGCACCGGGTTGCGCTTGTGCGGCATGGCCGACGAACCCTTCTGGCCGGGCGAGAAATATTCCTCCGCTTCCAGCACCTCGGTGCGCTGCAGATGGCGCACCTCGGTCGCCAGCCGCTCGATCGAAGAGGCGATGACGCCAAGCGTCGCGAAATACATCGCATGCCGGTCGCGCGGGATGACCTGGGTCGAGACGGGCTCCAGCGCCAGACCCAGCTTCTTGGCGACATGCGCCTCGACGCGCGGGTCGATATTGGCGAAGGTGCCGATCGCGCCGGAAATCGCGCAGGTGGCGATCTCGGCGCGCGCCGCCTTCAGGCGCGCCCGGCAGCGGTCGAACTCGGCATAGGCCTGTGCAAGCTTGAGCCCGAAGGTGGTCGGCTCGCCATGGATGCCGTGGCTGCGGCCGATGGTCGGCGTATATTTGTGCTCCATCGCGCGCCGCTCGATCGCTTCGAGCAGCGCGTCCATGTCGGCGAGCAGGATGTCGGTGGCGCGTGCGAGCTGCACCGCAAGGCAGGTGTCGAGCACGTCCGAGCTGGTCATGCCCTGGTGCATGAAGCGCGCCTCGTCGCCGACCTGTTCTGCCACCCAGGTGAGGAAGGCGATGACATCGTGCTTGGTGACCGCCTCGATCGCGTCGATCGCGGCGACGTCGATCACAGGGTTGGTCGCCCACCAGGCCCAGAGTGCCTTGGCGGCGGACTTGGGCACCACGCCGATCTCGGCGAGCGCATCGGTGGCGTGCGCCTCGATCTCGAACCAGATGCGGAACTTTGCCTCCGGCTCCCAGATGGCGGTCATTTGCGGGCGGGAATAGCGGGGGACCATATACTGTCCTTGCGGCAAGAGGCGAGATCGGGCCGCGCGAATGCGGCCCCGGCGAGTCCGCCGCGCAGCTAGCAGCAAGCGGCCAGGGGTTCAACCGGCGCGGACGCGAGAGCGAACGCTGGCGCACGAAAATGCTGGATGAAGCCCGGACTTTTCGGGCATGGGAGAGGTCACGATTCCCCCCGATCTGACGAAAAGGCCCCCCATGGTCATCGATACCGTCTCTACCGAAAGCCGCGCCGAGACTGTCCGGCTGCTCACCGAAATCGAGCAGCGGCTGCGCTGGCTGTCTTCGTGGATGATCCACAATGCCAACAATATCCGCGAAAAGCGCGACGGGCTGAAGGTGGGCGGGCATCAGGCGAGCTGCGCATCGATGACCGCGATCATGGCCGCGCTGTATTTCCACGCGCTGCGCCCGCAGGACAAGGTGGCGGTCAAGCCGCATGCCGGCCCGGTGCTGCACGCGATCCACTATCTGCTCGACGAGCAGACGCGCGAGAAGATGGAGCGGTTTCGCGGCCTTGGCGGGGTGCAGAGCTATCCTTCGCGGACCAAGGACAGCATTCCGGTCGATTTCTCCACCGGATCTGTGGGCCTGGGCGTCGCGATCACCGCGTTCAGCTCGCTGGTGCAGGATTACCTCATCGCGCACGGCCAGCTGCGCGAGGAGCAGTCGGGGCGGATGATCGCGCTGATGGGCGATGCCGAGCTCGATGAAGGCAATATCTACGAATGCCTGATCGAGGGCTACAAGCACGACCTGCGCAATTGCTGGTGGATCGTCGATTACAACCGCCAGTCGCTCGACGCGACCACTGCGGACCGCATGTTCCGCCGCTTCGACGACATTTTCGAGACCTGCGGCTGGCGCGTCGTGACCTTGAAGCATGGCAAGCTGCAGCGCGCGGCGTTCCAGCTGCCAGGCGGCAAGGCGCTTGAGGACTGGATCGAGACCTGCCCCAATGCTGATTTTGCGGCACTCACCTATCTGGGCGGTGCGGCCTGGCGCGAGCGGCTGATGCACGATATCGGCAGGAAGCGCGGCGTGGCCGAGCTGCTCGGATCGTTCGACGATGCCGGCCTTGCGCAGCTGATGACCAATCTCGGCGGCCATTGCATCGAGACGCTGCTCGACGCGTTCGACAGCATGGACGACGAGCGCCCGACGCTGCTGATCGCCTATACCGTCAAGGGCTATGGCCTGCCGCTCGCCGGGCACAAGGACAATCATTCGGGCATGATGAATGCCGGACAGATCGAGGGTTTCCGCGATGCGCTCGGCATCGCGCCGGGCGAGGAATGGGGCAAATGGTCGGGGCTCGGAGACAATCTCGCCAGCGCGCTCCAGGCCTTCGTTGCCGACAGCCCGATCGCGCGCAAGCAGGCGGAACATGCCGCGCCCACGATTCCCTTGCCCGACCGGCTGCCCGTGCCCGAAGGCCGGGAGCAGTCGACCCAGGCTGCGTTCGGCAAGATCCTGCACGATCTCGCCAAGTCCGATGCCCCGCTTGCTGACCGTCTGGTCACCACCGCGCCCGATGTCACGCAGACGACCAATCTCGGCGCGTTCGTCAACCAGCGCGGGCTGTTCCGGCGGCAGGAACTGGCGGACGTGTTCCAGCGCGTGAAGATCCCCTCGGCGCAGAAATGGGCGGCGCACCAGGCGGGTCAGCATATCGAGCTGGGCATCGCGGAGAACAATTTCTTCCTCGCGCTCGCGGCCCTGGGCCTTTCCGCCCCGCATTTCGGCACGCGGTTGATGCCGGTGGGCACTGTCTATGATCCGTTCATCGCGCGCGGGCTCGATGCGCTCAACTATGGCTGCTACCAGGATTCGCGCTTCCTGCTGGTCGGCACGCCTTCGGGCATCACGCTCGCGGGCGAGGGCGGTGCGCATCAGTCGATCAACACCCCGCTGATCGGAATGGGCCAGCCGGGGCTGGAAAGCTTCGAACCGGCCTTTGCCGATGAGGTCGCGCTGATGATGGCGTTCGCATTCCGGCACATGCAGGCAGCGGATGGCGCGTCGGTCTATCTGCGCCTGACGACCCGCGTGATCGAGCAGATTGCGCGCACCGACAGCGCGTGGGAGGCCGATGCGCTCGCCGGCGCTTACTGGCTGCGTGAGCCTGGTCCGGGAGCCGAAGCCGCTATCGTCTATTGCGGCGCGGTCGCTTCGGAAGCGCTAGAGGCGTGGGAGGCGCTCAAGGGTGACATTCCCGGCCTCGGTCTTCTCGCTGTCACCTCGCCCGATCGGCTGCACCGCGACTGGTCGGCGCAGAGGTCCGCGCGCTGGACCGGCAAACCGGGCGGGCAGAGCCATGTCGCAAGGCTGCTCGGACAGCTTTCGCCGACCGCAGGCCTGGTCACGGTGCTCGACGGGTCGCCCGCCGCGCTCTCCTGGCTCGGCGGCGTGAGGGGGCACCGCGTGAGCCCGCTCGGCACCGACCGTTTCGGCCAGACCGGCGATCTGCCCGACCTCTACCGCACCTACCGGCTCGATCGCGAGGCGATCATCGATGCGATGGCGGAGCTGTTCGTCGGGCGCGATTGACCGGGCTCGCTCCCCTGACATAAACTGACCGTCACGAGCCCTGTTGGGCCGGGGGGAGGAGCGCTGGAGCTTATGAGCCTGCCGTCGGCGGCATTGATCGGGCTTGCGGTCATCCTGCTGCTGTTCGCGGTGGCGGCTCTGGTCGAGCGGCGCGCGGACGAGGCCGAGCGGCGGCCCTGGCTCAGGCAACTGGCCTACACGCTGGCGCTGGGCGTCTATTGCTCCAGCTGGACCTTTTACGGCGCGGTCGGGTCGATCGTGCGCGACGGCTGGTACTATCTGCCGATCTATCTCGCGCCGATCTGTCTGTTGCTGTTCGCCCCGCGTTTCCTCAGGCGGCTCGCCCAGGCCGTGGCGGAGGAGCAGGCGACCACCGTGTCCGATTTCATCGCCGCGCGCTTCGGGCATGACAATGGCGTCGCGCGGCTGGTGACGCTGATCGCCCTTGTTGGCACCATTCCCTATGTCGCGCTGCAGTTCCGCTCGATCGGCGGCGCGCTCTCGCTCGCATCGGGCAAGCCGATGGCCGATGCCGCGATGATCGGCGCGGCGGTGCTGCTCGCGCTGTTCGCGATCCTGTTCGGCGCTCGCCGCTATGAACTCGCGGGACGCAGCGAGGGGCTGGTCTATGCGATCGGGCTGGAATCGGTGATCAAGATCGTCGCGCTGACGGCGGTCGCGGCGGTCGCTGCGGTATTGCTGGTTGGCGCTGACGGAGGCGCTGTCGATCGCGGCGCGGCGTTGCTGGCCGAGAATTTTCAGCCCGAGCGGCTATCGGTCGAGTTCGCGGTCATCTTCCTCATTTCGGCCATGGCGATCATCGCGCTGCCGCGGCAATTCTATATGGGGCTGGTCGAGGCGCAGGATGCCGGCGCGCTGCACCGCGCGCGGTTCGGGCTTGCGGCCTATCTCGCCGTCATGGCGATCATGGCGCTGCCGATCGCGCTCGCCGGGGCCAGCCTGGTGCAGGCGGATACGGGCGCCGACCTCTATGTGCTGCAGATTCCGGCGCTGGCGGGCAATGGCGGCGTGCTGGTGCTGGCGCTGATCGGCGGGATCAGCGCGGCGGCATCGATGGTGATCGTCGATGCGACCGCGCTCGCCACCATGGTCTCGAACGACCTGATCTTTCCGGCGCTGCTGCAGCGCGACCGATCGGATGCGGCCGAAGGCGCGTTCGGGCGGCGGATGCTGCGCGTGCGGCGGGCCTCGATCCTGGGCATCGTCGCTGCCTCGCTCGCCTGGGCGCTGCTGATCCCGGCGGAGAATACGCTCGCCTCGATCGGGCTCGTCGCGTTCGCCGCGATGGCGCAGTTCACCCCGCATCTTATCCTGGCGACGCAGGGCGGCGGGCGCGATGCGCTGGCGGCCCGGGTGAGCCTGGGCATAGGCTTTGCCCTGTGGCTTTACACGCTCGCCCTGCCGCCGATCCTGCCCGATGGCTGGATGATGGCACTACAAGGCACGCTGGTCGATCCGATGCGGCTGTTCGGCATCGGCAATGCCTCGCCGCTGGTACACGGCGTCGCCTGGAGCCTGGGGGCGAATCTGATCGCTTATAGCCTTGTCGCGGCGCGCAAGGTGCAGGCGCGGCCCTTGCTGTGGCAGTTGCGCGGCGCGCAGAAGATCAGCGATCTCGACGATCTCGCGCGGTTGACCGCCAGCTTTGTTGGGACCGAGCGGGCGCGCACCGAATTTCCCGATGCTGCGCCGGGCGTGCCGATCACCCGTGCCGCTGCGCAACGAGCGCGCGACCTCATTGCCCGCGTGGTGGGCGCATCTTCGGCGCGCGCGCTGGTCGCCTCGGCGCTCGCGGGCAGCCAGATGAGCCTGGCCGATGTCACGCGTCTGCTCGGCGAGCGCGGCCAGTCGCTGCGCTTTTCGCGCGAGCTGCTCGCCGCCACCTTCGAGAATGTCGATGCCGGGATCAGCGTGGTCGATGCCGAGATGAACCTTGTCGCGTGGAACAGCCAGTATCTCGACATTTTCGGTTATCCGCCGGGTCTGGTGCGCGTGGGCACGCCGATTGCGGAGCTCATCCGCTATAATGCGCGGCTGGGCGATTTCGGATCGGAGGATATCGAGCATCATGTCGAAAAGCGGCTTGGCCATATGCGTCGGGGACAGCCGCACAGCTTCGAGCGGCAGCGCAAGGACGGGCGCGTCATCAAGACCGTGGGCGGGCCGATGCCCGGCGGCGGCTATGTCACCAGCTTTACCGACATCACCGCCGAGGCGCGGATGCGCGACGAGCTCGAGCGCACGCTGGCCGAGCTGGAACAGCGTGTCGCCGACCGCACCCAGGAGCTGAGCAGCGCCAACCGCCAGCTCGCACAGGCGACGCGCGACAAGACGCGCTTCCTCGCCGCCGCGAGCCATGACCTGTTGCAGCCGCTGCATGCCGCGCGGCTGTTTACCGCCGCGCTGACTCGCGATGCCGAACCGGGCACGCAGCAACTGGCGCGGCGGATAGACAGCGCGATCGGCGCGGCGGACGGCCTCATTCGCGCGCTGCTCGATATCAGCCGGCTCGATGCAGGCGGGGTAGAGCCGAGCCCGGAGCCGGTGGCGCTGGGGCCGTTCCTCACCGATCTTGCCGAAAGCTTCGTGCCGATGGCCGAGGACAAGGGGCTGGGCCTGCGGATCGGGCCGCTATCGGGCCATGTCCATACCGATCCCGGACTGTTGCGCTCGATCCTGCAGAATTTCCTGTCCAATGCGCTGCGCTACACGCCCGAGGGCGTGGTGCTGATCGGCACGCGGCGGCGCGGCAACCGCATCCGCATTGATATCATCGATACCGGCGTCGGCATTGCCGAGGACCAGATCGAGGCGATCTTTGCCGAATTCACCCGACTGGGCACGGTCGAGGCCGAAGGGCTGGGGCTGGGCCTTGCGCTGTCCGAGCGGATCGCGCGGCTGCTCGGCGGGGTGATCGAGGTCAAGTCGGTGCCGGGCAAGGGCAGCCGGTTCAGCCTGTCGCTGCCCGCTGCCTGGCCGATCGATGCGCCAACCCCGATTACCGCTCCTGCGCCCGCCATGTGGCCTGATCGAGCGCTCAAGGTGCTGGTGGTCGACAATGACCCGCTGATCGTCGAGGGCACGACCAGCCTGCTCGGACTGCTCGGCCATGATCCGCACGGGGCCGATGGCCCGGCAGCGGCGCTGGCGCAAGCAGGGCCGTTCGATGCCGCGCTGGTCGATTATCAGCTCGGCGCGTCGATCGACGGCCTCGCGCTGATCGCGGCGCTGCGCGAGCAGCATCCGGGGCTTCCCGCCGCGCTCGTCACCGCGCAGGGTTCGCCCGCACTGGCACGGCGCGCGGCGCGCATGGGCGTGGTGCTGATCGCCAAGCCGGCGGGGGCGGATCTGATCGGCGGTTTCCTCGCCAATGTCGCCGCCGGAGCCCGCGAACCCGCCTAGACCGCGATGACGTTTTGCTGAACCGTCAGCGCGGTCTATCTGTTTGTTGTCGCATGATTTTTTGACAAAAACCGGTTCCCACTTTTTGTCATCATGCTCTAATGCCTGAGGTCGAGCCCCAGCGAGCGGGCGACGAGGGCGGCCTGGGTGCGGTTCTGCACGCCCAGCTTGCGCATGATCGTGGTCATGTGCGCCTTGACCGTCGCCTCGCTCATCGCGAGGTCGTGCGCGATCTGCTTGTTGAGCTTGCCGTCGATCACCTCGCGCAGCACGCGCAGCTGGGTCGGGGTGAGGCCCGCGACATCCTGTGGCAATGGCTCGGGGCCGGTCGCCAAAGAAGCCGCTGGAGCGCGACCGCCCAGGGCCCGCGCAATCGCCGCTTCGATCGTACCGAGATCGCTGTCCTTCGAGAGAAAGCCGACCGCGCCGAGCTGCCGAGCCTCCTCAGCGACCGCATTACCTTCCGCGCTGGAAACGACCAGGATCGGCACTTCGGGCCGCTCGGCATGCAGCATGGCGATGCCCGAATATCCAAGCGCGCCCGGCATCTTGAGATCGAGCAGGATGAGGCGTAGTCCTTGCGCGGTGCTGGCTGCGGCAGCGGCTGCGGCGAGCGTTCCGGTTTCCAGAATCTGCGCTTGCGGAGCGACCCGGCTGACCGCCAGGATCAGCGCCTGGCGGAACAGCGGGTGGTCATCCGCGATCAGGATCGTTTCTATGTCGCATCTGCCAGTTGCGGTCTGCCTGCGACAAGATGCTCGACAACCTGCGGATCGGCAAGCGTCGAGATATCGCCCAGGTTCGACAGGTCGTTCTCCCCGATCTTGCGCAATATGCGCCGCATGATCTTGCCCGAACGGGTCTTGGGCAGCGCGGGCGTGAACTGGATGATGTCGGGCGTCGCGATCGGGCCGATCTCGCGGCGGACCCATTGCACCAGATCGCGGCGCAGCTGCTCGTCGGGCTCGACCTCGACATTGGTCGTCACGAAGGCATAGATGCCCTGGCCCTTGACCGCGTGCGGCATGCCGACCACCGCAGCCTCGGCGACCTTGGGATGCGCAACCAGCGCGCTTTCGACCTCTGCCGTTCCCATGCGATGGCCCGAGACGTTGATCACATCGTCGATGCGGCCGGTGATCCAGTAATAGCCATCCTCGTCGCGCTTGCAGCCGTCGCCGGTGAAATACAGGCCCTTGAAGGTGGTGAAATAGGTCTGGAAGAAGCGCTCGTGATCGCCCCAGACGGTGCGCATCTGGCCGGGCCAGCTGCGGTCGATGACCAGACAGCCTTCGCCCGCACCCTCGATCACCTGCCCCTCATTGTCGAGCAGCAGCGGCCTAACCCCGAACATCGGCTTGGCGGCCGAGCCGGGCTTGAGCGCATGCGCGCCGGGCAGCGGGGTCATCATGCACGCGCCGGTTTCGGTCTGCCACCAGGTGTCGACGATCGGGCAGCGGCCCTCGCCGACGACGCGGTGATACCATTCCCACGCCTCGGGATTGATCGGCTCGCCGACCGAGCCGAGCAGGCGCAAGGACTTGCGGCTGGTCCTCGTCACCCACTCGTCGCCCTCGCGCATCAGCGCGCGCAGCGCGGTGGGCGCGCCATAGAAGATCTCGACGCCGAACTTGTCGACGATCTGCCAGAAGCGCGAGGCATCGGGCCAGGTCGGCACGCCTTCGAACATCACCGTGGTCGCGCCGGTCATCAGCGGGGCATAGACGACATAGCTGTGCCCGGTGACCCAGCCCACATCTGCCGCGCACCAGTAGATCTGGCCGGGGCGGTAATCGAAGACATACTGGAAGGTCATCGCAGCCCACACGGCATAGCCACCCGTGGTGTGCAGCACGCCCTTGGGCTTGCCGGTCGAACCAGAGGTATAGAGGATGAACAGCGGGTCTTCCGCGCCCATTTCCTCTGCCGGGCAATCGGCGGATTGCGCGGCGACGCCCATCGCCCAGTCGATATCGCGGCCTTGCGTCATCGGGACGTCGGCGCCGGTGTGCTTCAGCACGATGACGGTATCGACGGCCTCGCAATTATGGCCGAGCGCGGCATCGACATTGGCCTTCAGGGGCACCTTCTTGCCGCCGCGCAGCCCTTCATCGGCGGTGACGACGATACGGCTGTCGCAATCTTGGATGCGCCCGGCGAGCGCCTCGGGCGAGAAGCCTGCGAACACCACCGAATGGATCGCGCCGATGCGCGCGCAGGCGAGCATCGCGACCGCTGCCTCGGGCACCATCGGCAGGTAGAGCGTCACCCGCTCGCCCTTGCGCACGCCTTGCGCCTTCAACAGGTTGGCGAAGCGGCAGACCATCTCGTGCAGTTCGCCATAGGTGATTGCGCGCGAAGCTGCGTCCGGGCTGTCCGCCTCCCACAGGATCGCAACCTGATCGCCGCGCTCTTCGAGGTGCCGGTCGAGGCAGTTGGCGGCGAGGTTGAGCGTGCCGTCGGCGAACCATTTGATGCCGAAATCGGCCTCGTGGAAGCTCGCTTCGCTGACCCGGGTGAACGGCCTGATCCAGTCGATCCGCGCCGCTTCTTCCCGCCAGAAGGCATCGGGCTGCTCGATCGACATGCGGTAGCGCTCTTCGTAGACCGGCGCGGTGATCAGCGCATTTTCGGCCCAGTCGGCGGGCACGGGATAGACGGCATCGGCCATGGTCACTCTCCTCATTGAGCTGCGTCTGAGGGCGCAGGGCTGGCGCGATGATAAGCCGCCGCTGCCCGATGGGGCCATTAGACAAAGGTCGTAGATATCCGACCATGGTCGCTCTGGAAGGCGAAGGCCAATCGGCAAAGACTGAGGCTGCGACCGGGAGCACCCGGCGCAGACTGAGGAGAGAGCGATGCCGATGGGTTATCGATCATTGGGGGCGGCGTTACTGGCCGCAAGCGCGCTGGTCGCGCCGGAAACGGCCATGGCTCAGACCGCGCGCGAACAGGCGCTGGAGGAGCGGCTGGCGCGGCTCGAGGCCGAAATGCAGACGCTGCGCGCCGACCTGGTCGCTGCGCGCACGGTGCAGGCGGAAACCGCTGCCGCTGCCAGCCAGGCCGCCAGTGCCAGCGAGCAGGCGGTGACGCGGGTCGCCGCGCTCGAGGCCAAGCCGACCGCACCCGCCGAGGGTTTCCGCGTCGGCAGCACCACCTTCAAGCTCGGCGGTTTCGTCAAGGCGGTGGCCAGTGCCACCCGTTACGATGACGGCATGCTGGCCGGCGGATCGCTGGGCAAGGAATTCTACCTGCCGCAGCAGATCCCCGTCGGCGGCACATCGACCCGCGATTTCATGGCCAATGCGCGCCAGACGCGATTGTTCTTCACCAGTTCGACCCCGCTCGCGGGCAAGGAACTGAAGAGCCATATCGAGTTCGATTTCGCACTGGCGACCGCGCCGCCCGGCGCGCAGCGCGCGACCAATGCCTATACGCCGACGCTGCGCCGCGCTTTCCTGACCTTCGACAAGTTCCTGATCGGCCAGGAATGGACCACTTTCCAGAACCCCGCGCTCCTGCCCGAGAGCACCGATTTCGTCGGGCCGCTCGAAGGCACGGTGTTCGTCCGGCAGATGATCGTCCAGTATCGTCAGCCGCTGGCCAAAGGGCTGGAGCTGCATCTCGCGCTGGAAAATCCGCAGACCGAAACGGTGAATACCACCAATGCCGCGCTGGCCGACAACGATCAGGACCGCGTGCCCGATCTGGTCGCCAAGCTGGTCTACAAGCAGCCGAACCTCGACCTGCATGTCGCGGGGCTGGTGCGCCAGCTTTCGGTGCATGACGGCGGCAATGACGACGATGCGATGGGCTGGGGCATTTCGGCGGGCGGCAAAGTCGCCTTCGGGCCGGACAAGCGGCACGATATCCGCTTCAGCGCGACCTATGGCGACGGCATCGGCCGCTATCTCGGCCTCGGCTATGCGCCCGATGCCCTGTACGACCGGATCGCGCTGGGCAACCGGCTGCTCAAGGTCGAGAATTTCGCGGCTTTCGCATCGCTGAAGCTCGGCTGGACGAGCAATCTGCGCTCGACCATTGCGGCGGGCTACCAGCATGCCGACTATCCCGGCGGCGTCATCGTGCCGGGGCTCGCCAATGTTTCCGCCTATAGCGCGGCGGTCAACCTGTTCTGGTCCCCGGTCAAGAATCTCGACATCGGCATCGAAGTGCGTCACGCCGAGCGGGAAGTGGCCAACGGATTGAAGGGACAGATGGATCGCCTGGAGATGGCGGCGAAATATACCTTCTAACGACACAAGCAGAGGAGTGGGTACAATGGCTACGGTGTACGAGGATGCTTTACCCAAGCATCACCAAGCGACCCAGGGGGAGAAGATGGTCATCGCCGCTTCCTCGCTGGGCACGGTGTTCGAATGGTATGATTTCTATCTGTACGGGCTTCTGGCGACGTACATATCCGCCCAGTTCTTCTCGGGCGTGAACGAGACCACCGGCTTCATCTTCGCGCTCGCCGCCTTTGCGGCAGGCTTTGCGGTGCGGCCATTCGGCGCACTGGTCTTCGGGCGGATCGGCGATCTGGTCGGGCGCAAGAACACCTTTCTCGTCACCATGGGCATCATGGGACTTTCGACCTTTGCGGTCGGCCTTTTGCCGAGTTACGCCTCGATCGGGGTCGCGGCGCCGATCATCCTCATCCTGATGCGGCTGGCCCAGGGCCTGGCGCTGGGCGGCGAATATGGCGGCGCTGCCACCTATGTTGCCGAGCACGCGCCCGAAGGAAAGCGCGGGCTCTATACCAGCTGGATCCAGACCACGGCGACCTTCGGGCTGTTCGCGGCGCTGCTGGTGGTCATCGGCTTCCGCTTCGCGCTGGGTGAAGAGGCTTTTGCCGCCTGGGGCTGGCGCCTGCCGTTCCTCATCTCGATCGTGCTGCTCGCGGTGTCGATGTGGATCCGGCTTCAGCTCAACGAAAGCCCGGTCTTCCAGAAGATGAAGGACGAGGGCACGACCTCAAAGGCGCCGCTGACCGAGGCGTTCGGCCAATGGGGCAACCTGCGCTGGGTGCTGGTTGCGCTGCTGGGTGCGGTCGCAGGCCAGGCGGTGGTCTGGTATGCAGGCCAGTTCTATGCGCTGTTCTTCCTCGAAAAGACGCTTCGGGTCGATGGCGCGACCGCCAATATCCTGATCGCGATCGCACTTGCTCTGGCCACCCCGTTCTTCGTGTTCTTCGGCTGGCTGTCGGACAAGATCGGCCGCAAGCCGATCATCCTGGGCGGCTGCGCGCTGGCGGCGATGCTCTACTTCCCGCTGTTCGGTGCGCTGACCCAGGCGGCCAACCCCGCGCTCGCCGCGGCCCAGGCTTCGGCCCCGGTGACGATCAGCGCGCACCAGGACGAGTGCTCGTTCCAGTTCGATCCGGTCGGCAAGAACAGCTTCGATACGACAAGCTGCGATATCGCCAAGACCTATCTCGCCAAGGCCGGCATCAGCTATGCCAATGCGGAGGCAGCGGCGGGCACGATCGCGATGGTCAGGGTCGGTGACAGGACCTTTGCCGCACCCGATGCCGGCAAGCTTTCGGGTGAGGACAAGAAGGCCGCGATCAAGACCTTTCAGGACGAGCTGAAAGCCGGCCTGATCGCGGCGGGCTATCCCGAAAAGGCGGACACGGCCAAGATCAACAAGGTTGCCGTGGTCGCCATCCTCTGGGCGCTGGCGATGCTGGTGACCATGGTCTACGGCCCCATCGCGGCGATGCTGGTCGAACTCTTCCCCAGCCGCATCCGCTATACCTCGATGTCGCTGCCCTATCATATCGGCAACGGTTGGTTCGGCGGCTTCCTGCCGACGACGGCGTTCGCGATGGTCGCGGCCACCGGCAACATCTATTACGGCCTGTGGTATCCGGTTCTGGTCGCTGCAGCGACGGTGGTCATCGGCCTGATCTTCCTGCCGGAGACGTTCCGCCGCAATATCGACGACTGATACCAGCCCTGAAGGGTCGCACTCCCGGCCACCAGCGTGTCAGGTCCGCCTGGCACGCTGGTTCCTTTTCGGGCCCGGGCCTTGCAAGCCGTCACTTCGCCTTTCCGTGTTGCATGGCCGCTGGTCACGCCCATGACTTGCTCCTATAGCAGGGTGATAGATGGCGGGATGGGGCCGGGCTGAATGTTCACGAAACTGCGTTCCTGGATAGGGCGCCACAAGGTCTGGTCCGCACTGATCGCGCTGGTCGCGGTCTATATCGTCTATCTGGTCGTCCGGCCGGTCCAGCATGATTACGAATATATCGCCGAGACGGTCGGGCGGGGCACGGTGCAGCGAGTCGTCTCGGCCAGCGGCAAGGTTCGTGCCCTCAATACAATCAAGGTCGGCACGGAAGTTTCCGGACAGATCACCAAGGTCTATGTCGATTTCAACTCGCCAGTGACCAAGGGCCAGGTGCTGGCGGAAATCGACCCGACCCGCGTGCGGGCGCGCGTCCAGCAGATCGAGGCGCAGGTGGCGCTCGCGCGGGCAGGGCTGGACCAGACCCGGGCCAATGTCGAGCGCGCCCGGGCCGAACTCAAGATTCAGGAGCGAGACTTTGCCCGGCAGCAGTCGCTGTCCGACCGGGGCTTTGTTTCCAAGGCCAATCTCGATGCCGCGCAGACCCGCCTGAACAGTGCCCGCAACGCCTTGCAGGTGGCGCTGGCGCAGACCGAAAGCGGCGATGCGCAGATCCGGCAGGCAAGCGCCGAACTCTCCTCGGCACGGCTCGATCTCACGCGCACGCTGATCCTCGCCCCGGCGAGCGGCGTCATCATCGACAAGCTGGTAGAACCCGGCACCACCGTGGCGGCCAGCTTCCAGACGCCCAATCTGTTCGAGATCGCTGCGGACACCACCAAGATGCAAGTCGAGGCCTCGGTCGACGAGGCGGATATCGGCCAGATCCGGGAGGGTCAGGACGTGACCTTCACCGTCGACAGCTATCCTGATGATATATTCCGCGCCAAGGTGCGCCAGATCCGCAAGGCGCCGGTCGAAACGCAGAATGTCGTCAGCTATCTGGTCATCATCGACGTCGACAATCTCGACGGCAAGCTGCTGCCCGGAATGACCGCGAATGTGGAGATCATCACCGGAGCGAAGCCGAACGTGTTGCGCGTGCCGACCAATGCGCTGCGTTTTCGCCCGAAGCCCGCTGACCGGGAAGCTGCCGAAGACCCAAAGCCCGCCGATCCCGAGCGCAAGCCCGTTCCCGTGCAGACGGTCTATATCATGGGCACCGATCCTTACCGTCCAATCAGGAAACAGGTGCAGATCGGGCTGCAGGGCGATGATTTCACCGAGATACGATCCGGCATCAAGGCGGGCGACAAGGTGCTGGTCCGCACCAAATCGCTGAAGCCCAAGGCCGAAACCGAAGCTGCGGACGACGATGACAGCGCCGGTTCTTGAAACCCAGGATCTCATCAAGAATTACGTCATCGGCGGCGAGATGGTGCATGCCGTCAACGGCGTGTCGCTGCGCATCGATCAGGGCGAATTCGTCGCGATCATGGGCGCAAGCGGATCGGGCAAGTCGACCTTCATGAACATGATCGGCTGCCTCGACGTGCCGACATCTGGGACGCTCAAGCTCGACGGCATCGATACCCGCACGCTGAACAGCGACGAGCTGGCCGAGATCCGCAACCGCAAGATCGGCTTCGTCTTCCAGCAGTTCAATCTGCTGGCGCGGACCAGCGCGCTCGACAATGTCGCCGTGCCTCTGATCTATGCCGGCGTGCGCCCGGCCGAACGGCGCGAGCGGGCAAGGGCGAGGCTCGATGCGATGGGGCTGGGCAACCGTCTGCTGAATACGCCCGCCAAACTGTCGGGCGGGCAGCAGCAGCGCGTGGCCATCGCGCGCGCGCTCGTGACCAATCCGCTGATCCTGCTGGCCGACGAGCCGACCGGCGCACTGGATACTCAGACCTCGCTCGACATCATGGGCATCTTCCAGAAGCTCAATGACGAGGGAATCACGCTCGTGGTCGTCACGCATGAGCCGGACATTGCCGAATATGCCGCCCGCCGGATCGTGTTCCGCGATGGCAAGGTCATAGAGGATGCTGCGGTAACCTCGCGCCGCCGGGCTGAGGTGGCATGACCGACATTCTCAACACGCTGGCAGGCTGGGGGGTCAATGTCGCGATCGCCTTTACCGCCTTGCGCACCAATCTGATGCGCTCGATCCTGACCACGCTCGGCGTCATGATCGGGGTGTTTTCGGTGATCCTGGCGGTCGCGGTGGGCAATGGCGCGCAGGTATCCGTCACCCAGCAGATCGCTACCCTGGGCTCGAACATGGCGATCGTGGTTCCTGAGCCTGAGCGCCCCAATGGTCCGCCCCGACCCGGCGATCGCGGCCGCCTCACCGAACGCGACGGCGAGGCGATTGCCCGGCAGGTGCCCGGCGTCCTTGCGGTGGCGCCGCAGCTGCGCACCAGCGTTCAGCTGGTTACCGGCGGTCGCAGCGCCAATACCCAGGCCGTCGGATCGACCGAAGCCTTTGCCAGCATCTCCAATCTCGGGACGTCCGATGGCCGGTTCCTCACCAAGAGCGACATAGGTTCGGCCGCGCGCGTCGTGGTGATCGGCCAGACGGTCGCCGACAAGCTTTTCGTCGACGGAAATCCTGTTGGCGAAAAGGTGCGGATCAACCGGGTGCCCTTTACCGTGATCGGCCTGCTCGAGAGCAAGGGCAGCAATCTGGGCAATGACAATGATGACCAGATCGTCGTGCCGATCACCACGCTTCGCCAGCGGCTTTCGACCGCGACGACCCAGGGGCCTGACGATGTGACCTTGCTGTTCGTCGGCTTCGAGGATGAGGAAACCCTGGTAGCCGGTGACCGCGAGATCAAGGATCTGCTGCGCGCGCGCTACCGCGTGTCCAAGGGCAAGATCACTCCGTTCACGGTCCGGACCACCAAGGAAATCGCGGAAACCTCAGGCCAGGTCACCCAGATCTTCCAGGCGGTGCTGGTGGCCATTGCATCGATCTCGCTGCTGGTTGGCGGCATCGGCATCATGAATATCATGCTGGTGAGCGTCACCGAACGCACCCGCGAGATCGGCTTGCGGATGGCGCTGGGCGCGAAGCGCAGCGACATCCGCAACCAGTTTCTGGTCGAGGCAGCGGTATTGTGCATTATCGGCGGGGCGATCGGGCTGCTGCTGGCGATGGTCGCGGCCGCAATCTTCCAGCAGGTCGCCGATTTTCCTGCCCCGATCGGGCTGGACACCGCGCTGATGGCCATCGCTTTTTCCGCCGTGATCGGGCTGGTGTTCGGCGGCTATCCTGCCATCCGGGCATCGCGCCTGTCGCCGATCGAGGCGCTGCGCAGCGAATAGCCGCAGGTTTAGGCGGGGTCGCCTGCGTCGAAAGCGATAGCGCCAGCCGCTGCGCCGGACATGATGAAGCCGATGGGGCGTTGGCCTTCCTCGTTCAGATGGCCGATCAGACTTGCGGTCCGGGCCAGCAGCGAGATGCCCTTGAGCGCGCCGAGCGGGAAGCCGACATCGAGCATCACAGCCGGGATGGCCCCGTTGACGTTGATCGGCAGCGGCCTGCCCAGCGTTTCGGGCAGGCAATCGCGCAGGGCGTACAGCATGCGGATATGCTCTCCCACGATGCCATGCTCCTCTGCCATGGCCAGCAGAAGCAGGGCCCTTGGATCGCCTTCGGAATGCTGGGGATGGCCAAAGCCCGGGATAGCCTGCCGGTTCGCGCGCAAGGTGCGCACGCCATCAGCGGCAATGTCGGCCGCCGATCCGGCACCTTCGCGAAGCCTGGCGACCAGATCGGCATAGAAGCGGCCTGCCACTTCCGCGCTGCCAAGGACCACCGAACCGCAGCCCAGCAGGCCTGCCGCAACCGCCCCGTGAAACGCTTCCGGCGCAGCAGCGTAAGTCATCCGGGCTGCGACGACGCTCGGCACCAGCCCATGCTCGGCGATCGCCGCAAGCACTGCATTGGCAAACAGCTTCTGAACCTCGGTCGGTTCCTCGCCCGTGACCAGCAGCCAGAAATAGCTGGTAAAGTCCATCTTGCCGATGATGTCGCCGCACAGATCACGACCGCGAACGGTAATGCTGGTCGCATCCGAAGTGCAGATCGAGCTGAATGGGGCGTCCTGCTTGCCGATGCGCATAAGGGCTCCTGTGCTGGCCGAGCGGGAGCGTAGAGACCCGCCAGAATGTTTCGATTTACGAAGTTGATTTCGTATATCGAAGTTTCTATGAGTGGCGATCAGGGAGATGTCAATATGGCCAAGCCGCTCGCCAATGTCACCGTGCTCGAAATGGGCACCTTCATCACGGGCCCATGTGCCGGAATGATGCTCGCCGATCTGGGCGCCGACGTGATCAAGGTGGAAAGGCCTGATGGCGGCGACCCGTTCCGCGCCTTTCGCGGCGGCTTCTACAGCCCGCATTTCCAGACCTACAACCGCAACAAGCGCTCGGTCACGCTCGACACGCGCGGCGGTGCCGATCTTGAGGCATTTGATCGCATGGTCGCTTCGGCTGACGTGTTCATCCAGAATTTCCGTCCAGGCGTCGCCGACAAGCTCAAGGTCGATCCCGAGCGGTTGCGCGCGATCAATCCGCGGCTGATCTATCTGTCGATCTCCGGCTTCGGCGCGACCGGGCCGGACCGCGACCGTCCCGCCTTCGACACCGTGGCGCAAGCAGCCAGCGGCTTTCTTCGTCTGCTGGTGAACCCGGCCAATCCCCGCGTCGTCGGGCCTGCGCTGGCCGATGCAATCACCGGATTTTACGGCGCGCAAGGCGTGCTGGCGGCGCTGCACGAGCGTGCCAGTACCGGCAAGGGGCGGTTGGTCGAGGTCTCGATGTTCGAGGCGATGGCGCATTTCAACCTCGATGATTTCACCCATTATTTCTCTGACGACCAGGTGATGGGACCGTATAGTCGGCCCAATGTCTCGCAATCCTATGTCTTCCAGTGCCAGGGCGGCGATTGGATCGCATTGCACATGTCGTCGCCGCCCAAATTCTGGGAGAATCTGGCAACCGCTGTCGGTCAGCCCGACATGCTGGCGCGGTCCGAATTTGCCAGCCGCGACGCGCGCATCGCCAATTACGAACAGGTTGCCGCCTTCCTGGCCCCGCTCTTTGCGGCAAAGTCACGCGCTGAATGGTGTGCAACGCTGGAGCAGCTCGAAGTCCCGCATTCGCCGGTCTACAGCGCACCGGAGGTGATCGAAACTCCCCAGGCGAAGCATCTCGGGCTGGTGCTCGAAGACCCGCACGGACCGCACGGCCCCTTCCGCACGATCCGTTCGCCGCTCAGCTTCGATGGCGAGCGTGCCACCACAGTCACTGCACCACCAGTGCTGGGGCAGCATAATGACGAGGTGCTGGGAGTGGACAGCCCTGCATCCGCCGCTGCCGAGTGAGCGCACTGCGGAACTGGGACGACACCGCCTTGCCTGAAACCGGGCGAGCGGCTAGCGCATCAGGCATGGATCAACCCGCCAAGCCAGGCAAGGACAGCGAATATCTCTCGACGCTCGAGCGCGGGCTCAAGGTGTTGCGGGCGTTCGACGCGACACATCCGGAAATGCAGCTGAGCGAAGTGGCCCAGGTCACCGGCCTCAGCCCCGCGGTTGCGCGGCGCTGCCTCAACACGCTGGTGCAGCTTGGCTATATCGCCCAATTCGGACGCAAGTTCCTGCTGCGGCCCGAGGTGCTGAGCTTCGGCACGGCCTATCTCTCGTCGATGAATGTCGAGCAGGTGGTGCTGCCGCCGCTGCAGAAGCTGCGCGACGATACCGGCGACAGTTCGTCGATGGCGGTGCTCTCCGGCACCGACATCCTGTATGTTGCGCATGTCTCGACCAACCGCCGCATCCGGTTGGGCGCGAATGTCGGCACGCGCTTTCCGCTGCATGCAACTTCGCTCGGCAAGGTGCTGCTCGCTTTCCAGCCGGAGCCGGTTGTTGCGCGATATCTGGCGTCGGCCAGTCTGCAGCGCTTTACGGAACGCACGGTGACCACCGATGGTGCGTTGGCCGAGCGGCTGCAGAAGGCGCGCGACACCGGGTATGATTCGGCATTGGACGAACTCGATTACGGGATTGTTTCGGTCGCCGTTCCGGTCTTCGATGCCCAGCGCAACGCGATTGCCTCGATCAACTGTTCGACATCGACCACCCGCATCTCGCAGGACGAACTGGTCCGCACGCGGCTGCCAATGCTTCGCGAAGCTGCGGCCGAAATCGGCAGCGCGCTGCAGCGCTGGCCTGCATTGATGCACTCGCTCCAGCAGAACTGATCCTGCCAAGCCGCCACGACCCGGCATCTCACTTCCAACGCCCGCCAACTGTGCCCCTGCGCTCGCAGGCTGTGATGGTGCGCGTCGCCATGCTTCGACTGCCGGCCAGAAACTTCGTATATCGAACTTGACTTCGCTTTACGAACAATTTACCCGAAGCATAACTCGCCCGCAAAGCCTCAACCGGCATCAGCAAGAACGAAGCGGCGGGATCCACTGGATGAGGGGAGCAGGTGCAGATGCCCGCGATTTGGAACAAGATGCTGCTGGCAGGTTCGGTTTCGGTTGTCGCGCTATCGGCTGCGGCGCCGGCCTTGGCACAGGATCAGCCGACGGAAGAGGCCGCCTCCGGCGAGATCGTCGTCACCGCCCTGCGCCGTGATTCCACCCTGCAGGATACCCCTGCCGCGATCACTGCATTCAACGCCGAATCGATCGAGAATGCCGGCATCGACAAGGCCGCCGACTTTATCGGGCTGACCTCGAACGTCCAGCTGATCGAAACCCAGAATGCGGGCAACGCGTTCGTCATCATTCGCGGGATTACCCAGAACCGCAATTCCGAGCCCTCGGTCGCCGTGGTGGTTGACGGAGTGCAGCAGGTCAATGCTGCCCAGTTCAGCCAGGAACTGTTCGATATCGAGCAGATCGAAATCCTGAAAGGCCCGCAGGGCGGCCTTTACGGGCGCAACGCCATTGGCGGGGCGATCATCATCAACACCAAGCAGCCCAGCGACCAGTTCGAGGGGCGGGTATTCGCCGGGGTCGATAATGGCTTCGGCTATACGCTGCGCGCCGGCATTTCCGGTCCGATCAGCGACACCCTCAAATTCCGCCTTTCCGGCTCCTATCGCGACACCAACGGATATATCCCCAACACCTTTCTGGGCGAGGATGCCGATCCGCTCGAGGATATCTCGCTGCGCGGCAAGCTGCTGTGGACACCCACCGACCAGCTGACGGTCGATCTGCGAGCCTCGATGTCGCTGCTGCGCACCCAGGCGCTCTATTACAATATCGTCGCCGACGTGAACGACACCAGCCTTCCCGTGCGCGTCAACAATGCCGGGCAGAACGACCGCGACATCTACAACGTCTCGGCCAAGATCGACTACAAGGCCGATTGGGGATCGATCACCTCGGTGACGTCCTATGACACCTTGTCCGAAATCCTGACCGGCGATGCGTTCAACTTCCTGCCGATCCAGGAGTCGCTGTTCTTCGCGCTGTTCGGGTTTGACCTCAACCAGAGCCAGTTCCTCGATGTCGAGGCGATCAGCCAGGATCTGCGGATCCAGTCGAACGACGATAACGCGTTCACCTGGTCGCTCGGCGGCTATTTCATCGACACCAACCGCTATATCTCTACCGGCAACATGGTGGATACCGGCCAGGGCGTCTTCCCCGTGTTCCGCACCCCCAGCACCGATCCGCGCAACCCGCAGGCGACCTTCCTCGCGGACTCGCAGAACAATTTCGCCTGGGCGGTCTATGCCAATATCGGCTATGAATTCTCCGAAGCGTTCCGCGTCGATGCCTCGCTCCGCTATGACCGCGACAAGCGCCGCAACCGCACGCTGACCCCGACCGCGTTCATCCCTGTCGTCCCCGGCTTCCCCACCGGCACCACCGGCGAGGTGCGCCGCGAAACGTTCGACGAATGGCAGCCCAAGGTCACGCTGACCTACAAGCCGGCCGAAAACGTCACGATCTATGGCGGCTATAGCCGCGGTTTCCGTTCGGGCGGGTTCAACCAGACTGGCGTCGGTGCGGTAGCAGCGGGCACCGGTGTCGTCGGTGTGGCCGATATATATGAAGCCGAAGTGGCCGATACGTTCGAGATCGGCGTCAAGACCAACCTGTTCGACCGGATGCTGACGCTCAACGCCAGCGCCTATACCACCAAGTCGGAAAACGGCTATTTCTTCGTCTTCCTCGCCGCCAACTCGACCCAGAATCTGGGCAATGTCCCCGAGGTGCGGCTGCAGGGCTTCGAGATCGACGGCACGCTGCGTCCGGCACGCGGCTGGGACATCAATTTCGGCCTTGGCGTGACCTATAGCGAGATCAAGGAATTCCCTGATCCCACCGTGATCGGCAACGAGGCACCATTCATCTCGCGCTATACGCTCAATCTGGGCACGCAATACGAGACCAATCTGGGCGACAGCGACCTCAAGGGCCGCATCCGCGTGGATTACAACCGCACCGGCAAGACCTGGTTCGACGTGCCCAATTCGACCGTCAGACGTCCGGTGGACCTCGTCAATGCACGCCTCACGCTCGATGGCGGGGCCTGGTCGCTGACCGCGTTTTCGGACAACCTGTTCAACAAAAGATATAATGCCGAATTCTCGCCGGGCGGCTTCGTGTTCAAGGGACGCCCGCGCGTCTTCGGGCTCGAGGCGCTCTACAAGTTCTGACCTGCAGACGATTGGAAGACATCCGTGGCACGCATCCTCATCCTCTATTATTCGGGCTATGGCCATACCGAGATCATGGCAGGCGCCGTGGCCGACGGGGTGAATGCGGTCGAAGGCTGCGAGGCGGTAGTCAAGCGCGTGCCCGAACTGGTACCCGACGAGGTCGCGGCCGGATCAGGCATGAAGGTCGATCAGGCCGCCCCCTTTGCCAGCCCGGACGAGCTCGCCGATTATGACGGCATCATCTTCGGTACCCCCACGCGCTTCGGCAACATGGCGGCCCAGATGCGCAACTTTCTCGACCAGACCGGCGGCCTGTGGGCGAGGGGGGCGCTGATCGGCAAGCCTGCCAGCGTGTTCGTTTCCACCGCCAGCCAGCATGGCGGGCAGGAAACGACGATCACGTCGTTCCACACGACCCTGTTGCATCATGGCATGATCGTCATCGGCCTGCCCTACAGCTTTGCCGGCAACACCATCATGTCCGAAATCAGCGGCGGCACGCCTTATGGCGCAAGCACGATCGCAGGCGGTGACGGATCGCGCATGCCGTCCGAAAACGAACTTGCAGGTGCCCGTTTCCAGGGCGAGCATGTCGCCCGCATCACGCTGAAACTGACGGCCTGAGGGGGCTGTCGATCCAGCGTGGAAACAAGATGAGGAGGAAGCCATGAGCCAGCTAGTCAACCGCCTGCACCACACCGCCTATACCACCCGCGACCTCGAGGCGACGCGCGCCTTTTACGAGGACGTGCTCGGCTTTCCGCTGGTCGCTACCTATTGCGAAAAGGACGAGCTGTTCGGCAAGGAGCGCACCTATTGCCATTGCTTCTTTGCAATGAAGGACGGCAGCGCGCTCGCCTTCTTCCAGTTCGCGAACGAGGACGACCAGGCCGAGTTCAGCCCGCCTATCCCGGAATCGCCGTTCCACCATATCGCGCTGCATGTCGATCCCGACGCCCAGGCCGAGCTCGAGCGCCGGATCGCCGCCGCCGGAATTGTCGAGCCGCAGACATACATTCTCGAGCACGGCTATTGCCGGTCGGTCTATGTGAAGGACCCCAACGGCATGATCATCGAATTCACGTGCGATGCGCCTGAAGCGTTGGCGATCGAAAGCGAAGTCCGCGCCAAGGCCCGCGCCGAGCTCGCGCGCTGGCTGGCCGGCGACCACAGCAACAACAACACCTTCCGCAGCGCCGAAGCGGCTTGATTCATGGGCGGCCCGGTCGGCAAGCTGGGCTGCACCCATTCTGGCAGCGCGCCTCGGCCGCACCTGGGCGGGCGGACCCTGTGGCTTGCCGTTGAGGGTGGCCATCTGGCCGTCGAACGGCTGGGCAGGGGCCCTGCTGTGGTCCTGCTTCACGGCTGGACCCTCGACCGGCGCATGTGGACCATGCAGGCACGCGCTCTGGCGGCGCGACACAGCGTGATCACGGTCGACAGGCGCGGCTTCGGCCAATCGACCGCACCTGCCGATCGCGCCCGCGAAGTCGAAGATCTCGTATGCCTCGCAGACCGGCTGGAACTGGACTGTTTTCACCTGGTCGGCATGTCGCAGGCTGGCGCGACCGCGATCAGCTATGCCCAGAACCACCGAAACCGCCTGGCGACGCTGGTCCTGCAGGGCATCTCGCTCGCCGGCATTCCCGACCATGCCAACGCTTCGGACCGCATTCCGCTTGGCGAATTTGCCGATCTGGTCCGGCGGGGCCAGCTGGACGCGATGAAGCGGCAATGGGCGGCGCATCCGTTGATGGCGGGTCTCGCAGGAGAAGCCGCAGATATCGCGGGTCGGATGCTCGCCGATTATGACGGGCGTGACCTGATGGCTGGACCTGCCGGTCCATCGGCCCGGCTCGACCAGATCGCCACCCTGTGCATGCCTGTGCTTGGCATCACGGGAGTTGCGGACACCCCCTGGCGCCGAGACATTACCCGAGCAATTGGCCGCAGCGCTCCACTTGGCCAGGCTCGTTTCATCCGCGATGCCGGGCATATGTGCAATCTGTCTCACCCCGCCGAATTCAACACCGCGCTCGCCGCCTTTCTGAACCGGCCTCTGCAGCCGATTCCCGATGCCACCAACGACTGATCTGCCGGAGTTTCCACCCATGACCGTGCCTGACCGCTTTCTCACCACCCATGTCGGCAGCCTGCCGAGGCCCGAAGCCCTGCTCGACCTGGTTTTCGCGCGCGAAGGCGGTGAAGTGGTGTCCGAGGCCGGTTTTGAAGCTGCGGTCGAGCAGGCCACGGCCCATGTCATCCAGCGCCAGATCGAGGCCGGGGTCAGCATCGTGAACGATGGTGAGCAGTCCAAGCCCAGCTATGCCACCTATATCAAGCACCGGCTCTCGGGCTTTGGCGGCGAGGCGGGCCAGTACGAGTTTGCCGATCTCGAGGCCTTTCCCGGCGCCAAGGCACAGGTGTTCGGCAACAAGGGACGCGCGAAGCGTTCCGCCCCGGCCTGCACCGCGCCGATCACCGTGATCGACATGGAAGCGCCGCGGATCGATGCCGAGCGTCTCCAGCGGCTCGCCAACAGCCATGCGACCTTCATGTCGGCTGCGTCACCCGGCGTGACTGCGCTGTTCTTCCCGAATCAGTATTATGAAAGCGATGAGGCTTATGTTTTCGCCCTCGCCGAGGGTTTGCGGCATGAGTACGAGACCATTGCCGCGGCCGGCATCACGCTGCAGGTCGATTGTCCTGACCTTGCCATGGGCCGCCATGTCCAGTTCACGCATCTGAGCCTGGAAGACTTTCGCAAGCGCATCGGCATGAACATCGCGGCGCTCAACCATGCGGTTCGGAACATTCCGGCAGAACAGCTGCGAATGCACCTGTGCTGGGGCAACTATCCCGGACCGCATCACTGCGATGTCGCGCTTGGCGAGATTGCCGATATCGTCTGGACGGCCAAGCCGCAGACGGTCCTGCTTGAAGGCGCCAATCCGCGCCACGCCCATGAGTTTGCCTTTTTCGAGGACCATCCGCTACCGGACGACAAGATCCTTTGCCCCGGCATGGTCGAGCCGCAGAGTCCTTATATCGAACATCCCGAACTGATTGCGCAGCGCATTGGCCGTTATGCGAACCTGCTGGGACGCGAGCGGGTGATGGCGGGCGTCGACTGCGGTTTTTCGGTTCATGCCGGCAGCAACAGCCTCGACCCCGAAATCGTGTGGGCCAAGCTCGCAGCGCTCTCGGACGGTGCACGGATCGCCAGCGAACGGTTCTGGTGAGGCGCGGCTCGTCGGTCCAGGCAAGGCCGACGAGCCGCAGGGCGCCAATCTCTCAGCCGAAGCCGTGGAAGGTGACGTGCTCGTCGAGCGGCACGCGTTCGCGCTCGAAATTGTTGACCGGCGCGTCCGGGTCGCGCCAGCCGATGCCCAGGCCGCAGAACAGCAGGATGTCCTCGCCCAGGCCAAGATGGTCTTTGATCGTCCGGCCATAGACGCCCATATATTCCTGCGGGCAGCTATCCAGGCCCTCGCCGCGCAGCAGCAGCATGATCGTCTGCAGCCACATGCCGCAATCCGACCATTGCGGTTCCTTCATCAGCTTGGGGAAATGGCAGAGCAGCAGCACCGGTGCGCCGAACGAGACCATGTTCATCTTCACGAAATCGGCACGCTGTTCCGAATTGTCCCGGGCGACGGCCATGGCGCCGTACATCGCCTTGCCCAGATTGGAGAGGCGCTGCTGATATTTGAGGACCTGACCGGGCGCGGCGAAATCATATTCCTGCGGATCGTCGGGCTGGCTCGCCAGTAGCCGCTGCTGCAGCGACGCCAGCGGTTCGCCCGTCAGGACGGTGGCTTCCCAGGGCTGATAGTTGCAGCCCGAAGGCGTCATCCTTGCCTGCTCCAGCACACGGCGCACCGTCTCGAGCGGTACCGGCGTGTCGAGAAACGATCGGATCGATCGACGGCTGGCAACGGCTTCGGCTACATTCATCAAACTCTCTCCCCTGATTGGCATTTCCAGCGTGGCTGGCTGTCAGAGTGCAACCAATTGCCAGACGAAAGCGGTGGCTGCAATCGCCGCTTCATGCGGGTCCCGCGCTGAAGCGCAGCGCGGGATTTGGCGGAACCGAGCCAAAAGGGGCACGTAATCTGAGCATGCTCGTCGCTCATGCCGGAGTGCTCCATGGCCACCTTGTTTCACCCAACTCGTCCCGTTCCTGCAGGATCGGGGTTCAACAGTCTGATCATTTCGTTTCGTGAGTTCTTCCATCGGCCATCTGCGGTCGGATCGGCCTTTCCAGCGTCGCGCTTCCTGGTCGATTCCATGCTCGAGCCGATTGACTTTGCCGATATCCGGGTCGTGGTCGAATATGGGCCCGGCAGCGGCCCGGTCACCCGTGCGCTGCTCGCGCGCATGCCCAGCGACAGCGTGCTTGTTGCCATTGATCTCAGTCCCCGGTTCACACGCCACTTGCGCGATGCGATTGCCGATCCCCGGCTCATTGCGGTGACCGGATGTGCCGCAAGTGCGGGCTCGGTGATCGACCATCTCGGCCTGGGGCCTGTGGACCTGATTGTGACCGGAATTCCGTTCTCGACCATCGACGAGCCGGCGGGCGTCCGCATCATGGAATCGAGCGCGGCGCTCCTTGCCGATCATGGGCAACTGGTCGCCTATCAGATGCGCGACACTGTGGAGGCGCTGCTCGAGCCGAGGTTTAGGCAGATCGATCAGTCGCGGGAGTGGCGCAACATCCCTCCATGCCATATCTACCGGGCGAGCCGGCCGGTCCGCCGATAGCGCGGATGTGCGGGCCGTGAATCGTCGCGTCGGCCCTGCTCGATACGGCGGGGCGAGGGAGAGGAAACGAGAACTGCTTTTGATCGTTGTGATGTGGTGCGGAACGCTCCCCTACGAATCGACAAGTGTCTTCAGCATGCAATTATGCAGATCCGGCGTGACTGGGGGCATCCGGCTGATCCCGTGACAAGGAGGCACCCGCACATGCCCTGATCCCTGAAAGATCCAGCATTTGCGGGGCCGTGATAGATCGAGGCGGATGGGCTGAAAAGAATCTGCAAAAAAGGGTTTGACCCGACTCGATCCGATCCATAGATGACGCCTCACCGGACGGGACGCGGCGCTGACGCATCGCTCTTCATCTGGTCGCCAACATAATCGGATAGCCATTCCCTCGGTTTAAAGATCGGGGCACATTGGTTGT